>NZ_JBHSIT010000001.1:0-1274497 GCF_042652125.1 Actinomadura gamaensis
GTCCCGCGCTGCCGCGTCCCGCGCTGCCGCGCCCCGCGCTGCCGCGTCCCGCGCTGCCGCGTCCCGCGCTGCCGCGCTGCCGCGTGCCGCGGGGCCGCGTGCCGCGGGGCCGCGTGCCGTGGGGCCGCGTGCTGCGTGACCGCGCGTGCTGGGGGCGGCGGGGTCAGGCGTCGTGGCGGCTGCGGTAGCTTTCGATCATCTCTTCGCGCAGCTCGTCGCGCGCGTCCATCAGGGCGAAGCCCAGCAGGTTCAGGCCGCGCCACTGCGACGGGCGGCGCGCCTCGGGGGCGTGCTCGTCGTAGCCGATACCCCAGATGCGGTCCAGCGGGCTGGCCTCGACGAGGACCTTCCCGACCGTCGAGAGCAGGAAGCCGCGCAGGTCCGGGTCGGACGAGAACTTGGCGACGCTGCCGCGCCGGACGATGTCGTACCGGTGCTCGACCCACGCGTCCTCGTCGAACCCGCGCACGTTCCGGCCCATGGCCTTCGCGCGCCCCGGATCCGGCGACTCCAGGATCTTCGCGACGGACGCCTCGTCCCCGAACAGCCGCGCCTTCTCGCACATCATGTAGTGCTCGGCGGTCGGGTACTCGACGCCGTCCACGGTGAACGGCGACGGGTACCACTGGCTCAGGCAGCCCTTCGCCTGCGTCCCTCCCCAGAACAGGACGAACTTGGGAAGCTCACCGCGTTTTTCCAGTTCGAGAAGCTCTTCCATGGTCATTCTCCGAGCGTGGCGGACGTCCCGCGACCGGCGCAATCGGATAAACGAACCCCCGGCCGGAAAATCCGACCGGGGGCCCGGAAAAATCACAGCGCTCGAAGCGCGGTGCTCAGAAGCGCGTCGGCTGCGACGGGGAGCGCGGGATCCGGCGCTCGTTCTGCGAGCTGTAGTCCGGCAGGACGGCCGGGCAGCGCGCGCCCGCCGCCGGACGCGTCCCCGCCAGCAGGTAGGCGTCCACGGACTTGCGGACGCAGGGGCTCAGCCCGTACGCGCCGTGCCCCGCGCCCTGGTAGGTCACCAGGGACGAACCCCTGACCTGCCGGTTCACGTTCTCCGCCCACGGGTAGACCGTCGCCGGGTCGCCGACCCCGCCGATCACCACGACGGGCGCCGACGCCGGGATGCGGGACGGCCGCTGCCGGTCGGCCCCGCCCGGACGGCCCAGGCACGCGACGACCGCCTCGTAGCCGAGCGGGCTCGTCCCCAGGTGCGGGGCGGCCTTCCGGTTCGCGGCCCACATCGCGGCCAGGTCCTTGTAGTTCCGCACCGGGAACGACCAGTCCGAGCACATGATCCCGGCGAACCGGCCGTCCGGCGACACGGGCGTGCGCGCGCCCTTGACCTTGCGGGCCTTCTGCCGGGACAGCTCGCCCAGCTCCTCGCTCAGCTCGTTCCAGGCGATCGGGTCGTACATGGTCGACCGGACGGTCTGGGCGATCCCGGCCGGGGTGAGCCGGATCTTCGGCGAGTCGATGTCGTGCAGCGTCCCGGCGGAGGCCCGCTTCATCAGCGAGTCCAGCACCTTCCACGGGTTCTTGCCGCGGATCGCGCAGTACTTGGACGTCGGGCACCAGCGCGCGAACTGCGCGTAGGCCGCCTCCAGCCCGCGCGACTCGTCCGAGGTGAAACGGGACGCGCCCGCGACGGTGTGGTCCATCGTGCCGTCCACGACCATCGCCTTCAGACGGCCCGGGAAGAGCTCGGCGTAACGCTGCCCGAGCCACGTCCCGTAGGAGACGCCGTAGTAGCTGATGCGCTGCTCGCCCAGCGCCGCGCGGACGGCGTCCATGTCACGCGCGAAGTCGGTGGCGCCCATGTGGTCGTACATGGGGCCGGTGTTCTTGCGGCACGCCTTGTACAGCGCGCCCTGGTACGCCTTCAGCTTGCGGAACTCGGCCTCGTTCCGCGGGTAGAGCGCCGGCGCCTTGCCGAGTTTTCCGCACTTGACGGGATGGCTCCCGCCGACGCCGCGCGGGTCGAACCCGACGATGTCATAGCGCTTGCGCACCTCGCGGGACAGCCCGGCCCGGTCGAGCACGAAGTCGATGCCCGACCCGCCCGGCCCGCCGGGGTTCACGAAGACGGTCCCGAGGCGGTGCTTCGGATCGGTGGCCCTGGCCCGGGCGACGGCGAGCTTGATCGTGCCGAGTTTCGGGCGGGCCCGGTCGATGGGGACGGTGAGCGTGCCGCACTGCGCGGAGTGGTCGTCCGCGCAGCGCTTCCAGGTGATCTCGGCGGGGGACGCGGCCTGCGCCGGCGCGGAAGCCAGCGGCACCGCCGCCACCAGGGCGGCTGCCGCGGCGTATCCCGCCGTGCGGCCCATTCGGGTCACGGAAAAGGACTCCCTGTGGGATGGGGCCTGCGGGGACAGGGAGATGATCTCGGCGTCAGATCACGATTGGGTCATCTCCGAACGCCGATTACGGAAAACAATGAGCCCCGCCGTCCGACCGGACGGCGGGGCCCCGCGCCTCGGAGCCTCAGCCCCGAACCGCCTCAGGACGTCAGCCCTGGACGGCTCCGGGACGTCAGCCCTGGATCGCCTTGTACAGCTTGATCGCCGCCGACCCGAGGTACGGCGAGTTCATCTGCAGCGTCTTGGTCATGTGCGTGCTGTTGATGCCCGCGACGCGTCCGATGCCGTTGCTCTTCATCCCGTAGAGCCACGGCCCGCCGCTCGCGCCCGGCCCCATGCTGCACATGATGCCGAGTCCCCCGGCGGGGTACTTGGAGGCGAAGCTCGTGCCCGAGCAGTAGTAGAGCTGGTCCGGCGGGTTGTGCAGCCTCTTGCCGGAGGGCAGGAGCTCGGCAGGGTAGCCGAACGTGTAGAAGGGGTACTTGCGGTGCTTGTACCCAAAGCTCAGGCCCTGCGCGCCGGTCACCGACTGAATCGGCGTCTTGCCGTGCTTCGTCACGGTGAAGGCAGCGAAGTCGTAGCGGAGGTCACTGCTGTTGGCCCAAGGCGCCATGACGCGGATGCCGGACAGGTACCAGACCCCGAGGCCCTTGCCCCTGTCGAAGTCCGGCTGGAACGCGTAGTACCTGTAAAACCCGTTCTTGCCGCCCCGGCCCTTGTGGACGCAGTGCCCCGCCGTCCACACCGTGGACTTGTTGTGCGAAGTGATGACGGTCGCCGTGCAGGAGTAGAAGGTCTCGCGGTCGTCGGTGGCGAGCAGGCGTCCGATCGTGCGCGCGGGGGCCTTGCCGTGCCGCGTCCAGAGCCTGGCGCTGGAGCTGGCGGCGGTCACCGTTCCTTTGGCGCTGAGCGAGTCCGGAGTGTTCTCCGGTAGCGCACCATCGAGGTTGAGCGATTGGGTGTCAGCCGCCTCCGCCTGGATCCCGGACGACTGCGCAGTCGATGCCGGCTCGGGCATCGGCACGACCTTGGCCTTCGACAAGTCGAGGTTGGCCTGTGCGGACATGCCGGAGCCGAAGTCCTTGGCGATGATGCCCGGCCCGGCCGGGCTCTGCGCCGACACCTTCCCGGCGTCGTGCGTGGTGGACGTGCCGGTGGCGGCGTACGCCACCCCGCCGCCGATGGCGAGCGCACCGGCGGCGCCGCCCGCGATGAGAAGTCGGGTCTTGGAAGGACGCACCCAACTGGCCTTTCCGTAGAGGGATCGGTAACAGCCGTGATGAAAGCCCCAAGACAACCGACTTGGGGCGCGTGCGTCAACCTACGCCAACCGCGCCACACGCGAAGAAATACCGCCAAAGTGGATGCCGATGTTCACCTTCCGTCCCCGTGCTCAGTAGGTGACGTGAGTGGCGTGGTCCTTGACGGGAGGAAGGCACGTGGTAGGGCTGCACGCCGCGTAGGAGACGACGGCGTCACCCGCGTGGCCGGACCGGCGCAGGGGGAGCGTGAGCGTCACCGGGCCGTCGGGGTAGACGGGCAGGGTGGCGTTCACGGACGGCAGGTGAAGAGCGCGAACGGGCTGGTCCGCCGTGGGACGGGCCGTGGCGGTGAGGCCGTCCCGGACGGTCAGGTTCGTGGCGACGCCCAGGCCCTCGACACCGCCCGGCGGCAGGTCGCGGCTGTAGAGGTGGAAACCGGGGCGGACGGGCCGGAAGACCGCGGTCGCGGTGGACGCCGTCACCCTGATCGTCACTTCCACGCCACCCTCGGTGAAGCGGTCGGATGTCCGCCCGTGCGTCGCCGCGCACCCACCGAGCGCGAACGCCACACCGAGTGAGGCCGCCAGGACGATGGCCGGAAGCGGTCTCACCGCCACCAGTGGCCCAGGAAGGTCGTCACCCGCCGGGGCGTCGCGGCGTCCTTGCCCCCGACGGCGTCATTGCCCGTCACGACCTTGACCTCCCCGGACGGCGCGAGGACGACGAACGCCGGGATGCCGGTCCGCTCCAGGTTCAGCCCGTAGCGGTGCGCCGTGGCGAGGTTCCGGTCGAACCGTCCGACGTCGACCATGACCAGGTGGTACTGGCCGAGCAGGGCCAGGACGGAACTGTCCCGGTAGACGCGCAGCATGGTCTTGCACGACGGGCACCAGTTCGCGCCGAAGTCGAGCAGGACGGGCCGGTGGTCGGCGCGGGCCTTGGCGAGCGCGGCCGAGATGTCGGCCGGGGCGCTCCGGGACGTGCCGTACCCGGTGGGCACGTCCTTCAAGGCCATGGGCGGCGCGGACGGGGCCTGCGCCGGCGTGCTCGACACCTCGCCGGCGGCCTTGGGGATCTCGACGCCGCCGGGGGAGGCGGTGCCGCACGAGGCCGCCGCCAGGACGGCGACGACGGCCAGCGCGAGGGCTTTCGCGGGCATGGGGAACGGGACTCCTCAAGATCAAATGACGCTCGACAGTAGCGTTCGATCTCGGGATGCGGGGTTCGGCTGCCGGATCCGGCCAACTCGTAAGTCCAGAGGCGAACTCGAAGGTCAGGCGAGGGCGAAGGACGCGCGGTCGGCGGCGGTCAGGTCGCCGAGCAGGGAGGCGAGGACGGTGGCGGGGGACGTCCTTAAGGCGTCGTCGCCTGGGTGGATCAGGAGGGGGTGTCCGTGCGGGTCTGGATCTCCTGGACGGTCAGGTGGGTCGAGGCGGAGGCCGGGAAGGTGCCGTAGGAGCCGCTCAGGGCGTCGCATGCGCCGGAGCAGGTCCAGTTCACCGTGTAGTAGACCGTCGCGGTGACCGTGGCGGACGTGGCGCGGCGGTAGGTGTAGGCGCAGGTGCTCGGTGGGCCGCCTCGGTGGTAGGGAGTGCCCGGGCCGTCGCAGGTGGTCGCGGCCTCGCCCGTGGACCAGTCCACGCGGAGCGGCGTGCCGGTCATGGTGACGGTCTGGCCGTCCACGGAGGCGCGGGCGAGGCGCGGTTTCCAGGCGGACGCGTCGATCCACAAGTACGTCGGCAGCGAGACCCACGAGCGGCCGGACGGGCTGGTGTGCGGACGCGGCGGCGGGAGCTCGAAGGAGTCCCAGGCCATCGCCGCGACGTCGGCCGTCGGGACTTTCGCGGGCTTCTCGGGGAGCGTCATGCAATGGTCTGCGCCGCCGGTCGCCCGGCACATCGGCTCGACGTCGATGCCCTCGGGGGGTGCGGCGTCCGCGGCGGACGACCTTCCGTGGCCGCCCGGTGAGGCCGACGACGCGCCGATCGTGCAGACCCAGCCGCCCGATCGGGTGCAGCCGCCGGTCAGGACCGTCCAGGCGAGCAGGGACGAGGTCAGCAACGGGAGTCCTTGAGTGCGGTCAGCATCGGAATTCCTCCCACGCGGTCAGCATCGGGAGTCCTTGGGCGTGGCCAGTTCGGCGACCTTCCACGTGCCGTCGGCGTGCGACATCGTGGCATAGACCAGGGAGCGGTGCGGTCTCGGCGCGCCGCCCACGCGCTTCCCGGTCCCGCGCCGGAAGGTGTACGGGCCCGCGGCGGCCAGGCAGTCGACGAGCTGCGCCGATCCCGCGCGGACGGCCGCCAGGTGCGGGTGGGGGACCGCGTGTCCTCGCAGGACGACGCCCTTGCGCCGGTCGCGGGCGATCTCCTTCTGGAGGTGGGCGGCCACCGCGCCGGTCGCGACGGTCGGGATCTGCGACGCGTCGCCCGTCGCCAGCGCCTTCTCGGCGACCTCGTGGAAGCGGCGGTACCGGGTCAGGACGTCCTCGGGAGCGGTCGGCGGGGCCGCGGCGAACCTGGACGGGACGGTTCCCACGGGGTTCAGGACCCCGCCGCGTGCCGCCGTCCGGTCGGTGCAGGCCGACGCGGCAAGGCACAGCGCGAGCGCGGCGTACACCATGCCCCTCATCGAGCCCTCCTTCATGCGCGGGGGCTCGCAGGCTAACGGCGTCGCGGCGGGACCCGCCGGGGCTCTGGGGAACGTCCCGATGGGCCCGCCTCGCCGTGAATCAGGTGGTCCGGCCGATGTCGGCCACGACGTTCAGGCCGAGGAGCAGGTCGAGGTGGATGAACGTCTCCAGCTTCGCGCCGGGGGCGAGCGACGCGTCGGACGCGACCCGGTCCAGGACGGCCAGCGCGACCGGGGTGTTCAGGTCGTCCGCGAGCGCCTTCTCGGCCTCGGTGACCGACGGGCGGTGCAGCGGACGGCCCGGAGCGTTCGCCCAGGTCGCGACGTCCGTCCGCCAAGCGTGGAGGCGTGCTGAGGCGGCTTCGGCGTCCGGGACGAGCGGCTCGCGGTAGTGCGCCGACAGGAAGGCCAGCCGCACGGCCAGCGGATCGTCCTCGGGCACCGAACCGGACGCTGCTGGCGGAACCACGAGCGTCAGGGATTCAGCCTCCCGCGCCTCCGGGACGATGTGGATATCCGGGCGGGACGGCGGGGGCAGCAGCGGAGGGACGCCGTAGTCGGACGCGTCCTCGTGCGTGCCCGCGACCTGGACGCGTCGTCCGGCGCGTTCGGCGACGCGGCGGAACAGGTCCGCGACGACCAGGCCGCGGAGGTCGGCGTCGTCCGCGATGTGGACCGACAGCACCTCCGTGCGTGGCAGGCCTTCGAGCCGTCCGGACCGAGGGTCGTGCAGGCGCAGCATGCCTCGGAGCCTAAGCGATGCCCCGGAGGACCCGCGGGAGTGGCGGTCAGGGGAGGGTGGTGGAGCCGTCCGGCTTGCGGACGGCGGCGAAGCGCAGCCGGACGTAGTCCGCGACCCAGCCGGACTCGCGGCGCAGGGCGGGGGCGGCCAGCTCGTTGACGCGGGCGAGCAGCGGCTCGACCATCTCGGGCGGGACGTCGGCGAGGGTGCTCGGCGCGTAGATGCGGATCCAGTCGGCCGCGCCGTCCGGGCATTCGGTCATCCGGGACGGCCGGTCGGCGTGCTCCATGAGGCGGATGGTGAAGCCGCCGTCCTCCAGCCGCGCCGCGTACTCGGCGGGCGTCGGGAAGTACCAGGGGAGTTCGGGCTCGCCGAGGCCGAACACGCGCCACGCGGTCTGCATCGCGGCGATCAGCTCGGCGCAGTTCCCGGCGCCGCCGAGCTCGCCGACGAACCGTCCGCCGGGACGGAGCGCGGCGTGCACGCGGGCGATCACGGCGTCCGGGTCGCGGGTCATCCAGTGCAGGGCCGCGTTGGAGGCGACCGCGTCGAACGGCTCGCTGGTGGTGAAGTCGTGCGCGTCGCCGATCGTGAACGACAGGCCGGGGTACAGCGCGGACGCCTGGGCGACCATCTCGGGCGCGCCGTCGATGCCCAGCACCTCGGCCCCGCGCTCGGCGATCTCCGCGGTGAACGAGCCCGTCCCGCAGCCCAGGTCGATGATCTTCTCGCCGGGTTGCGGGTCGAGCAGGTCGACCAGCGGGGCGCCGTGTGCGGAGACGTACCCGAAGGCTGAGTCGTACGTCGACACGGACCAGTTCACATCGCGCAATTTATCGGACATGTCACTTCCGCCGGGCGCTCGACCCCGCCCGCGCCGCCATATCGTGACGTGAGCGGAACGGGCGAGCGCCGGCGGAACGGGCGAGCGTCAGGGGAACGGGCGAGCGCCGGCGGAACGGGCGAGCGTCAGCGGAACGGGCGAGGAGGAACGCGTGGATCGGCAGCGGACACGGGGCGAGGTCCGGATCGTCGGGGCCGAGCGTCCCGGCGGGCTGGAACTGCGGACGGCGGGCCTGGCGGCGCGCGGCCTGCCGGAGCTGCGGGTGACCGGGCTCGCCTGGTACCTCGGGTCGGGCTGGTCGCGGGTGCTCGGCGAGCTGGCGCGGCGGATCGCCGCCGCCGGACCGGCGCACCCGGCGACCTTCGAGCTCGGCGACGGCGTGACGGTCAACCTCGTCCCGGACGGCGACTTCCTCGCCCCGCACCCGCCGCCCGGCGTGACCGCGGGCGTCGCCGACTGGCGTCGCGAGATCGTCGAGAGCCTCTTCCCGTCCGCGTCGTCCTGACCCCTCCCTCACCTGTGGGGCGGGGGCGGGCGCCGGGAGCTTCGGGGGACGCATTCTAGAATCGGCTTCCAAAACGCGGGAAGGGACGGCCGGGTGACGTACACCGAGATCGAGTACGAGGTGCGGGACGGGATCGCGACGATCACCCTGAACCGTCCGCACCGGATGAACGCCTACACGTACACGATGCGCGCCGAGATGCTCGACGCGTTCGACCGGATCGACGCCGACGACGACGTGCGCGTGGTCGTCGTGACGGGCGCCGGCAAGGCGTTCTGCGCGGGCGCGGACCTCGGCGGCGGTGGCGACACCTTCAACAAGGACAAGTCCCACGACATGTTCGCCGGGGAGGACGACGTCCTGGAGGACGGCACCCCGCGCGACGGCGGCGGCACGGTCGCGCTGCGCATCGCGCGCTGCCTGAAGCCCGTCATCGGCGCGTTCAACGGCGCGGCCGTGGGCGTCGGGGTGACCATGACGCTGCCCATGGACGTCCGGCTGGCCAGCGAGAAGGCCAAGTTCGGGTTCGTGTTCGCGCGGCGCGGGATCGTCACCGAGGCCGCCTCGTCCTGGTTCCTGCCGCGGCTCGTCGGGATCGCGCAGGCCATGGAATGGGCCGCGACCGGACGGGTCTTCGACGCCCGCGAGGCGCTCGACGGCGGGCTCGTGTCCCGCGTCTACCCGCCGGACGAACTGCTCCCCGCCGCGTACGCGCTCGCCCGCGAGATCGCCGACAACACCTCGGCCGTGTCGGTCGCGGCGATCCGGCGGCTGATGTGGTCGGGCCTGTCGGCGCCGTCCCCGTGGGACGCGCACGTCAACGACTCGCGGCTGATGGCGGCGCTCGGCGGCGCCCCGGACGCGGCCGAGGGCGTCACGTCCTTCCTGGAGAAGCGTCCGGCCGAGTTCCCGATGCGGGTCAGCAAGGACCTGCCCGGCGAGGTGCCCGACTGGCCCGTCCGGTGATCAGAAGTTTCAGGTGACCGGCTGGCCGGTTCGCTGATGTTCCTTATGGCTCGACCGCACCGACCGGTTTGTCTGGCAACCTCCGGATTTGTCTGGGGGTTTTGCCGTTTCTGGACGGGATCCTCAAGGACACGTGATCTGTTCCGGGGCACGCCTGAGGCGACGAGGGGCTCAGGCGACGGAGCGGAGGTGCGTGGACATGCGGGGCAGCACGGTGGCGAAGGGCGCGGCGGTGGGGCTGGCGGCGGCGGTGGTCGCGGCCTGCGGGTCCGTCCACGCGGGTGACCTCCGGCAGCAGGCGGCAGCCGCGAAGAAGCGGGCCGCGGCGCTCGCCCCGCCGCCGACCCCGACGGCGCCCCCGGCGCGGACGATGGACTGCGCGCGCCTGAAATGCGTCGCGCTGACCTTCGACGACGGCCCCGGCCCCTACACGGCGCACCTGCTGGACGTGCTGAAGGCGGCGGGCGCGCGCGCGACGTTCTTCATGCTCGGGGAGAACGTCGGCGGGTACAAGGCGGACGTCCGGCGGATGGTCCTGGAGGGGCACCAGCTCGGCAACCACAGCTGGTCGCATCCCCAGCTGACGACGCTGTCCACCGCGGCCGTCCGGTCGCAGGTGCGGCGGACGCAGAAGGTGATCACCCAGGCGTCCGGCGGGGTGGCGCCGGAGGTGTTCCGGCCGCCGTACGGCGCGACGAACGCGCGCGTCGGCAAGGCCGTCGGGATGCCGGAGATCGTCTGGGACGTGGACAGCCTCGACTGGCGGTACCGCGACGTCGCCCGGAACGTCCGGGTCGGGACGCGGGACCCGAAGAAGGGCAACGTCGTGCTGTTCCACGACATCCACAAGACGACCGTGCAGGCGATCCCGCGCGTCCTCGCGGGGCTGAAGAAGCGCGGGTTCACCTTCGTCACGATCGGCGAGCTGACGGAGGGCAAGCGGCTCATCCCCGGCCACACCTTCCCCGCCTGGTCCTGACGCCCTTCACAGTTCGAGGTCCGGTTTCAGCCGGGACATCGTCCAGCGGCGTTGCAGCCGGACGGTCAGCACGAGCAGGGCCAGCGCCGCGAGCAGGTAGAGCCCGAGGATCCCGGCGTCGCGGAGCGCGCGGCTCGCCAGGCCCCCGGAGATCGTCGTCCGCAGCGGCTCCACCAGGTACGTCATCGGGATCACTCGGTGGATCACGCGGAACGGCTGCGGGAGCGTCTGCACCGGGTACAGGCCCCCGCACGACACCAGTTGCGTGATCAGCAGGACGAGCGCCAGCGCGTCCCCGACCGCGCCGACCGCGACCCGCAGGAACTGCACGATCGCGGCGAACGCGGCGATACCGAGCGCCATCAGGCCGAGCGTCCCGGCGGTGGAGACCGGGTCGAGGCCGAGCCCGACGTCCAGGACGAGGAACAGGACCAGCGCCGCGACCAGCCCCACCGCGAGGACGGGCAGGTAGGCCGCGAACGCGACCGTCCCCGCGCCGAGGCGGCCGGCGAGCAGCCTCCCCGAGACCGGACGCATCATCAGGAACGCGACGATCCCGAACACCCACAGGCCGATCGCGATGAAGAACGGCGCGAGGCCGCGCCCGTAGACCTTGGCCGGATGCGCGTTGGACGTCCGGACGTTCACCGGGTTCGCGAAGTTCTCGGCCGCGCGGTGCTGGTCGCCGTTGCCGACCAGCGGGATTTGGTCGCGGGCCGACGCCAGCCCCGACGCGAGCTTCCCGGCACCCGCCTTGAGCTGCGCGTTCCCGTCGTCGAGCTGGATCGCGCCGGAGAGCAGCTGCGCGTTCCCGCTGTCGAGCTGGCGTCCGCCCGCGAGCAACTGCCCGGCGCCCGTATGGAGCTTCTGCGCGCCCGCGAGCAGGGGCGTCGCGCCGTCGTCGAGCTGCCGGGCGCCGGTCGCGACGGCCGCCGCGCCCTTGTCGAGCGTGCGAAGCCCGGACGCGCCCTCCAGCAGCTTCTTCCGCAACGCCGGGACGACCTGCTCGAAGCAGTTCGCGTCGGCGGCGAGTCCCATCGCGACGGTGTTGACGTGCGCGGTCGTCCGGGCGAGGTCGGCGGTGCGCTCGGCGATCGTGTCGGCCAGCTCCAGCAGCGGACCGTAGACCGGGTCGTCCGGCGCGATGTGGTAGCGGACGGCGAGGCGGTGCAGCAGGCCGGGCAGGGTCGCGTCGAGCTTGCGCGCGACGTCGAGGGCCGTCCAGTAGCCGTAGGTGTCGGTGACGGCGGGAAAGCGGGCGGCCAGGTCGCGCAGCCGCGGCTCGGCCGTGCCGTCCACGGACCGCAGTGACCCGAGGAGCGCGCGGTAGTGCGGGCTCTTCGCGACGTCGGGATGCCGGGCGGCGACGTCGCGCAGCCAGCCGTCCACCGCCCCGGTGTCCTTGGCCAGCCGCTGCGTGAGGACGGTCGCGGCCGACGTGAGCCGGGCCGCGTCGGAGGTGACCGAGGACGCCTCGTTCGCCAGCTTCGGCAGGCTCCCGGCGGCGAGCTCGGCCAGCGGGACGGCCGTGGACGCCAGCTCGTGCACGCCCCCGGCCACCTGCGCCGCGCCCGGCGCGAGCCTCGCCGTCCCGGCCTTGAGCTGGGTCAGGCCGTCCGCGAGCTGTTCCGTTCCCGAGTCGGCCTGGGCGAGGCCGGTGACGAGCTGCGCGCTGCCCTGTTTCGCGGCGACGAGACCGTTGACGAGCTGGGCCGATCCGTCCTTCGCCTTGCCGAGTCCCGTGTTGAGCTCGCTCGCGCCGTTCGCCGCGTCCGACAGGCCGCTGTGCAGCTCGGTGAGCTTCCCGAACGCCGCCTCGAAGTAGGCGCTGACGGCCGCCGCCGAGATCTTGCGCTCCAGCTCCGACTGGATCGTCTTGGCCATCACGCCGACGAGGTAGTTGTTCGAGTCGTCCAGCCGGATCGACATCGCGGCCTTCTCCGGCATGCCGGTCGCGCCGCTGGTCAGCCGCGAGCTGAAGTCCGGCGGGACGGTGATCACCGCGTAGTAGCGGCCGTGGCCGAGGCCGTGCGAGGCGGTCCCCGAGTCGGTGAAGTGCCAGTCGAGCAGCCTGTCCTTGCGCAGCTCGGAGACGAAGTCCGCGCCCGCGTTCACCGTCCGGCCCTGCACCTGGACGGGCCGGTCCTCGTTCACGACCGCGACCGGCACCCGGTCGAGCCGCTTGTAGGGGTCCCAGTTCGACCACAGGTAGATCCCGCCGTAGATCGTCGGGACGAGGATCGCGAACACCAGCCCGAGCCGCTGCAACAGCGTGCGGAAGCGCAGCAGCTCATACGGAGCAAGTCGGAACACCGGAGGGAAACGGAACGCCGAGGGGAGACGGAACGCCGGGGGGAGACGGAACGCTGGAGGGAGACGGAAGGCTGGAGGGAGACGGAATCGGCGCATCACTCGGCCCCGCCCTCGTTCGGGGCGGAGTCGGCCGGGGTGGGTCCGGCGGAGCCGGCGGGTTCGTGGCGCGCGAAGTCGCGGGGTTCGAGCCGGACGAACGCGTCGGCGAGGCCGTGCGCGGGCGACGGCTCGGTGACCGTCGCGACCACCGCCGGGCCGGCGCCGGCCGCGCGGCGTGCCGCCGACCACAGCGTGACCTGCTCCTCGGCGTCCGCGCCCAGGTCCAGATCGTCCAGGACGATCACGGCGGGCTCCTCCAGCAGCGCGAGGGCGAGCGCGAGGCGCGTGCTCTCGGCGTCCGGCAGATCGCGGACGACCTCGCCGTCGGCGGCCGTCAGCCCGACGATCTCGCGCACGTCGTCGAAGTCGCGAGCGGCGCCCGGGTCACGCAGGGTGAGGCACCGCTCCCGGACGTGCCGGGCGACGCTCAGCTCCGGCTCCGGCTCGGCCGCGCCGGTCAGCCGCGCGACCGCGACGCGCGTGCGGATGCGCGCGAGGTCCGAGGTGCCGGCGACGGCGAGCGCGCCCTCCGCCGGACGCATCCGTCCGGCCAGCGTGAGCAGCAGACTCGTCCGTCCGCTGCCGCCCGGCCCCGACACCGCGACGACCTCGCCCGGCCCCGCCTTCACCGTCACCCCGGTGAAGATCGGGCCCCGGCGCGTCCGCGCGCCGAGCCCCTCGGCCGCGAGCACAGCTTCCATATCGACCCCCCGGCCAACACCTTCCGGAGGGCGTGCCGTGCCCGGTTCCCCGAACCGGCGGGACGGCCTGGATCTTCACCGAACCTTTGCCGCCACCGTGCGTGACCCCCGAGCCGCGGGGCCGGCGGGGATCACTCCGCGCGGGGGCGGCGGCGGGGCGGCGGGGTGGGCGGGACGACCTTGCCCGCGACGACGATCCCCTCGGGGACGTCCACCAGCTCGCCGGTCCTGCGGCGGACCAGCAGCACTCCGCCGGACCAGGATTCGAGCACGCCGACCACGTCGCTGTACTCTCCCGTTGGCAGACGGCGGCGGAGCGAGACCCGCGCGCCGACGTCGGCCGGTGTGACGGAGACCACCAGCCGCGCGCCGATACGCCCTGGCATGTGCGACCCCCATGTCGAATCGACCGTGCGGTGATGGCCATACTATTCACAGCGAGCTTGCGGTGAGCCGTGACGTGCGGCGGGGCCGGTAACCCGAGAGGAGTCACTGACGTGACCTACGTCATTGCGCAGCCCTGCGTGGACCTGCTCGACAAGGCATGCATCGAGGAGTGCCCGGTCGACTGCATCTACGAGGGGAAGCGCCAGCTCTACATCCACCCCGACGAGTGCGTCGACTGCGGTGCGTGTGAGCCGGTTTGCCCGGTGGAGGCCATCTACTACGAGGACGACGTCCCCGAGCAGTGGAAGGACTTCTACAAGGTGAACGTGGAGTTCTTCGACGACCTCGGCTCCCCGGGCGGGGCCTCGAAGGTCGGGAAGATCGACAAGGACCACCCGATCGTCGCCGCGCTGCCCCCGCAGACGCAGGAGGACTAGCGGCGGCCGGGACTCCCCGGTCCGGTTCAGGTCGTCGGGCCGCGCCCTCCTGTGCGGAGGTCGCGGCCCTCGCCGTTTCTCGATGAGACAGGAGGGGTGGGATTTGCTCTCGCTACCGGATTTCCCGTGGGACCGGCTCGCGCCCTACAAGGAGCGCGCCGCCGCGCACCCGGACGGGATCGTGGACCTCTCGGTCGGCACGCCGGTGGATCCCACCCCGGAGCCGATCCGTGAGGCGCTGCGCGCCGCCGCCGACGCGCCGGGCTACCCGCAGACGTACGGGACGCCCGCGCTGCGCGAGTCCGTCGCGGGCTGGATGCGCCGCCGCCTCGGCGTCGCGGACGCGAACCCTGATGCCGTCCTCCCCGTCGTCGGCACCAAGGAGCTGGTCGCCTGGCTGCCGACGCTGCTCGGCCTCGGCGCGGGCGACAAGGTCGCCTTCCCGGCGCTCGCGTACCCGACCTACGACGTCGGCGCGCGGCTGGCCGGGGCCGCTTCGGTCGCGACCGACTCGCTGCTGTCGCTCGGCCCGGAGACGCCGAAGCTGGTCTGGGTGAACTCGCCGTCCAACCCGACCGGCAAGGTGCTGCCGGTGGAGCACCTGCGCAAGGTGGTCGCGTGGGCGCGCTCGCGCGGCGCGATCGTCGTGAGCGACGAGTGCTACGTCGAGTTCGGCTGGGACGAGTCGAACCCGCCCGTCTCGCTCCTGCACCCGGACGTCTGCGAGGGCTCCCACGAGGGCCTGCTCGTGCTGAACTCGCTGTCCAAGCGCTCCAACATGGCCGGGTACCGCGCGGGATTCGTATCCGGCGACCTGTCGCTGGTCAAGCGCCTGCTGGAGGTGCGCAAGCACGCGGGGATGATCGTCCCGGCGCCGGTGCAGGCCGCGATGCGGGCCGCGTTCGACGACGACGAGCACGTCCGCGAGCAGTACGAGCGGTACGCGCGGCGCCGCGCCGCGCTGCGCGAGGCGTTCGAGCGGCACGGCTTCCGCATCGACCACTCCGAGGCGTCCCTGTACCTGTGGGCGACGCGGGACGAGTCGTGCTGGGACACCGTCGCGCACCTCGCCGACCTCGGCATCCTCGTCGGCCCGGGCGACTTCTACGGCCCGGCGGGCGCGAGCCACGTCCGCATCGCGTTCACCGCGACCGACGAGCGCGTGGAGTCCGGCGCCGCGCGCCTCTGACCCTTCCGCGGAGGCCCGCCACCCATCGCCGGGTGGCGGGCCTTTGGCGTACGTCACACCCTTCTGCCTGGGACGACGGACGCCGCTGCGCTACATTGTGGGCGAGTCAGTACGCACTTACAGTCGAGGAGCTCCGGCGCATGGCACGCGACATCTTCACCGAGGAGCACGAGGCCTTCCGGGACATGGTGCGCTCCTTCATCGCGAAGGAGATCGAGCCGTACCACGCCCAGTGGGAGAAGGACGAGATCGTCTCCCGGGACGTGTGGCTCGCCGCCGGACGGCAGGGCCTGCTCGGCATCGAGATGCCCGAGGAGTACGGCGGCGGCGGCGAGACCGACTACCGCTACTACGCCGTCCTGAACGAGGAGCTGGCGAAGGCGGGCGCGTCCGGGCCGGGCTTCTCGGTGCACAACGACGTCGTCGGCGGCTACCTCGTGCAGCTCCTGAACGACGAGCAGAAGCGCCGCTGGCTGCCCGGCTACTGCCGCGGCGAGCTGATCACCGCGATCGCCATGACCGAGCCCGCCGCCGGCTCCGACCTCCAGGGCATGAAGACCACCGCCGTCAAGGACGGCGACGACTACATCCTGAACGGCCAGAAGACCTTCATCACCAACGGCATCCTGTCCGACCTGGTGATCGTCGCGGCGAAGACCGACCCGTCCGCCGGCGCGCACGGCGTCTCCCTGCTCATGGTCGAGCGCGGCATGCCCGGCTTCGAGCGCGGCCGCAACCTCGACAAGATCGGCATGCACGCCCAGGACACCGCCGAACTCTTCTTCGACAACGTCCGCGTCCCCGCGTCGAACCTCCTGGGCGAGGAAGGCATGGGCTTCATCTACCTCATGCAGAACCTCGCCCGCGAGCGCCTCTGCATCGCCGTCTCCGCCGTCGCGGGCGCCCAGTCCGCCTTCGACATGACCCTGGACTACTGCAAGAACCGCGAGGCGTTCGGCCGTCCCATCGGCAAGTTCCAGCACATCCGCTTCACCCTCGCCGAGATGAAGACCGAGATCACCGTCGCCCGCGCCTTCCTCGACCAGTGCCTCGCCAAGGAGGCCAAGGGCGAACTCGACGCCGAAGAAGCCTCAATGGCCAAGTACTGGACCACCGAAATGCTGAAGACCGTCGTAGACCGCTGCCTCCAACTCCACGGCGGCTACGGCTACATGAACGAGTACCCCATCGCCAAGGCCTACCAGGACGTCCGCATCCAGACCATCTTCGGCGGCACCACCGAAATCATGAAAGAAATCATCGGCCGCAGCCTCGGCATCTGACCGCCCCGCGACCTAATCCGGGCGATTCCCCGGGGCGGCTCCAGCCGTAGGTAGCCATCGCCGGCCGGCAGGGTCCCACCGGCCAGACTGGCGCTCGCCATTCAGCACCGGGTCGAGGAATGCCCTCGCGAGAAGGAGGGCGGGCGCGAGTGTGCGTTCGTTGAGATCTGGCACATCGGCAGCCACACGTTCATAGCCTTTCTTCCAGACGGATGCGTCGGGGATGTCGAAGTGATCGCTGAGCAGCTGGTTTCGACGGTGGTGCTCTGAGTGAAGTGCCCGGCGCAGTGCGGCGGCTTCGATCGTCGCCGTGTGGGCGATCAGGACGATGTCGACCAGATCGCGGAACCGGGTGGACGGTCGGTCACCGTGCCGTTCGACGATGGCCAGGACCTTGTCCGCCAGTGTGTCGACCAGCGGATAGAGCCGATACCGGGGCTTGACCAGCCCTGGGACGTCGGCGAGGAGGTTCAGCGGCCCGCTGGTTTCGGGCGGTGCTGTGATCTGTACGCCGGTGACGAGGTCGATGCTGAAGCGCTCGAACGGGCGGGGACCGAGCGTCGCCGCCACTGGGATCCGCAGACCTGCGACGCCTTGGACGAGTGACCGCGGCTGATCAAGGACGAAGGTGAAGTGATCTCCGAGATCGTGCTCGGCGATGTTCCGCAGTAGCTTGAGCGCGTTCTCCGGGCTAGCCGCGGAGGCGGCCAGATCGATATCGGTGGAATGGCGGGCGGAGTCCAGGCGGGCAAGCATCGCCACGCCGCCTTTGAGGATCCAGGATCCGTCGCCGACGGTGAACACTCTGGCGAGGATCCTGTCGTAGGCGAACTGTCGGCGCAGTTGCGAGACGGTGTAGGGGGATTCTTCGGAAGCGACCTTGAGCCGCGCGGTGATCGCGGCATTGAAGGCAGCGGGCGTCGGGTAGGGGACACCCTCGCCGGCGCCTCTGTACGAGCGCACGTCGGTCATCGTCCGATCTCAGAGAGGAGAAGGCGGAGCAGCCCTGGACCGTCTCTGGGAGGGAGGCCGTAGGACTGCGAGTGGGAGGTGAGCGCGGAGGCGGCGATTGTCGGAGTCAGCAGTCCGCGATCGAGTGCGTCGGAAAGCATCTCGCCGAGATGGCCGCCATCGGTGTTGACCGCGGCCAGGTCCGAAAGCGTGCGTGGCACTGAGGTCACCAGCATCTGGTCCACCCACGCGATATCGTCCGGGCCCAGTGCGCCATGGTGAATCCCGACGTCCGAGCGTCGGGTGCGGACTCTGCGCGTCGCGGGGAAGGTGAACTCGTGCCCGAGCGGGTCCGGGGTGCCCAGGTCGTGGACGAGGGCAGCGCTCATGTGCGAGATGACGCCCTCGCCCGGGGTTCGGGTGCCGACCGGAGTTCCGGGGGAGAGCTGTAGCCAGGCCGCCCTGAGTTCCAGCAGCTCTGGGCGCGGTGCGCCGGCGACGAAGTAGACGCCATGGGCGACTCTTTCGAGCACACCGGCCTGTTCGAGCCGCACGAGATCACGACGGGCGGCACCTGCCGCCTGGGCTTGGCGGGTAGTGAACAGCCCCCATTGCGCCTCGGCGATCGTTGAAGCCGCGGCCAGGGAGGCGGCTAGACTCATGGCACGATTGTCTCACAGTTGAGACAATCGTGTCCGGTGATCGAGGTGGGTGGCCCTGGGCAAAAAACCGAGGATCTTAGGCGGCACCATCGGACCATGAGAGAAACCATCGGCCCTGGCCTCGGCAGCTGACCCACCCGGTAGGGAGTTCTTCCGCGCCTAGTTGCGAAGGACGGTGAGGAAGGCGGCCCAGTCGGCGCGGGTGAAGTCGAGCACGGGGCCTTGGCCATTGGCCTTGGTGTCGCGGACGCCCACGGTGTCGGCGCTGGAGCGCCCGACCTCGACGCAGTTCTCGCCCGGCTCGCTGTGGCTGGCTTTGCGCCAGTCGGAGTACCTGGTGGTCATGTCTTCGTTCCTGCCGTATTGGTGGCGGGCTACCGGCGGAGTTCGGTGAGGAGGGCGGCCCAGTCGGCGCGGGTGACGGCCAGGATGGGGCCTTGGCCGTTGGCCTTGGTGTCGCGGACGCCGACCGTGCTGCTCGTGGAGCGAGCCACCTCGACGCAGCTCTCGCCCGGCTCGCTGTGGCTGGCTTTGCGCCAGTCGGAGTACCTGGTGGTCATGTCTTCGTTCCTGCCGTATTGCTGGCGGATTACCAGCGCAGCTCCGTGAGGAATGCGCGCCAGTCGGCGCGGGTGACGTCCAGGATGGGTCCTTGGCCGTTGGCCTTGGTGTCGCGGACTCCGATTGTGTTGGCTGACGAACGGGCTACTTCGACGCAGGAGTCGTTGGGCTCGCTGCGCTTCGCCTTGCGCCAGCCGTAGTACGTGGTGGTCATGGCGTCGATCCTGCCGCATGAGTGATTTCGTCGGCGAGCGAACTGAGGAAGCTGAGGCTGCTCACCTCCGATAGTGCCGCATCCCGCACGTTCTCGTACCGGGCCAGGCTGCGAGAGACCTCCTCCGGCCGGGTGAGGATGATGTCGGCGGTGACGGTCGCCTCAACGACCACAGTCGGGTCGTCCGGGTCCGGGAACGAGAAGATCAGGAGCGGCGAGCGTGGCATAGGGCTCGCGATCATCTCAGTTCGGAGGGGAAGCACCCGTACGGAAACCCGGGGCTCGGACTCCGCCAGCGCGATGATGTGGCGCAATTGCGAGACGTACACGTCGGGCGGGCAGCTGTAGCGACGTAGCCCCACCTCGTCGAGGATGAACTCGCAGCGCGGGCCGTCCGCGCGGAGGACTGTGCGCTGTCGCTGGAGCCTTGCCTGGGCAAGGCGATCAGCTGAGTACGTGGTCGGCCCCTGTGCCTGTTCCCTCCTGATGAGCGTCCAGGTGTAGTCGGGGGACTGGAGGATGCCGGGAAGGACGCCGGGCTGGTATTCGCGGATGGTTTCGGCGTTGGATTCCAGGTCGGCGTAGATGCGCTGGCGGTCGCCCATCGTGTCGCCGTACTTGTCCCACCAGCCCTTTCGGGCGGCGTCGGTGGCGAGTTCCATGTAGCGGCGCCAGTCGGTGTCGGGGATTTCGAGGGCGCGGAGGATGTTCATGACGTCGGCCAGGTCGGGGCGGCCGTGGGCGTTCTCCAGTTTGGAGATCTTGACGCGGGACTGGTGGATGCGGGCGGCGAGGTCGTCGGCGGTCAGGTCGCGGGACTCGCGGAGCGCGCGGAGTTCGATGGCGAGTCGACGGCGACGTACATAGGGGCTGCTCACACGCGTTCTCCCTTGAACGGACCGGCCCGGGGGTCAACCTCGGCCGCGTGATCTGTCAGACCTGATCGCCACGATAGGCAACGGATGGTGACGGTGGGTGGTTGTTCTCGGGGTTGCGCGGGCTTTTCGTGAAAGGTGCCGGTCGGCTCGGGAACGTTCGCGAGCGGAACGTACGGCTGCGGGACGTCGGGCACGGGCCCGGTCGTGCCGCGCGTCGTAGGAATCGGCTGGAGGGGTGGGCGGGGAGGCCGAAACCGGGACTCGGGCCGTCCGTGGGGATGGACTGTGGGCGACCACGCCGGGTTACCGGTCCAAGCTCGTTCGTGTTCAGGGAGTGCGCCGATGCTGCTCGCGATGCCCCAGCCCGCCCCGTCCGTCCGGGAGATGTACTGGCAGCGTTCCTTTCCCGGTCGTCCCGAACAGGTCAGGGAAGCCCGGTTCTTCCTGCGGACGCTGCTGCCCGGGCATCCCGGGCTGGACGACATGCTGCTGGTCGTCGACGAGCTCGCGGCCAATGCCGTTCAGCACACTCGTTCCGGTGAGCCCGGCGGCGTGTTCGAGGTCGGCGTCCTGCTGGACGGGGAGCACGTCGCGGTCTCCGTGGTCGACCAGGGCGGGTCCGGGGTCCCGGCGGGTGCGGTGTCCGATGAGCTGGACGAGTCCGGTCGCGGGCTCGCTCTCGTCGCCGCTCTCGCCGTCCGCTGTTCCTGGTCGGGGACGGAGGCGTCCCGCACGGTCATCGCCTTCTTTCCCGCTTCGTGAGGGGTCAGGTCGCGAGGATGTGGGCTATCCGGGCGGCTTCGGCGGCGCCTCGGTCGGTGTAGAGGGTCAGGGCCTCGTACCAGTGCGGGCGGGCTTCCTGGCGGCGGCCCAGGGCTTGGTAGGCGTTGCCCAGGCCGTGGTGGGCTCGCGCTTGCTCGTGGCGGTCGTTGATCTCGGTGGCCAGGGAGAGGGCGGCCTGGTGGTGGGTCAGGGCGGCGGTGGGGGAGTCGGTGGCGGTCGCGGTTTCGCCCAGGCCGTTGAGGGCGAAGGCCTGGGCGGCGCGTTCGCCTATGGCCCGGGACGTCGCCAGGGCTTCGCGGTAGTGGTTGCGGGCCGTGGTGTGGTGGCCCAGGTGGTCGTGGGCCTGGGCGAGGAGGCCGAGGGCGTTGCCGCGGGTGAACTGGTCGCCGGTTTTGTCGGTGAGGGCCACGCAGCGTTCCAGGTGGACGAGGGCGTCGGCCGGGCGGCCCGCGTCGTTGTGGACGCCGCCCAGGGCGCAGGTCATGTAGCCGAGGCCGATCTGGTCGTCCAGGGCTTCGGCGATGTCGCAGGCCCGGGCGAGGTGGGTGAGGGCTTCGTCGTGCCGTCCTAGGCGCCAGAGGGCGTAGCCGAGGCCGTTGAGGGCGTGGCTCTCGCCGGTGCGGTCGGCCACGCGGCGGGCTATGTGCAGGGCGAGTTCCAGGTGTTGCACCGCTTCGTCGTAGCGGGCCAGGAAGAAGTAGACGCGGCCGAGGTCGTGCAGGGCGTGGCCCGCGCCGACCGGGTCGTCGTGGCGGCGGGCGGCGGACCAGGCGGCCGTGTGGAGGGCCAGGGCCTCGGTGTGGCGGGCGCGGGCGTTGAGGTAGCGGGCCAGGGCGCCGGACAGGTCGCGGACGTGGCCCGGCCAGCCGTGGTCGGCGGCGTGCGCGGCGGCGGCGAGGAGGTTGGCCCTTTCGGTGTCCAGCCAGGCGAGGGCGTGGTCCGGGCCGGTGAAGGACGCGCCGGGCTCGGATGAGCGCTGCTCGCGTTCGGCGGGGGCGAGCAGGGCCGCCGCGGTCGCCGTGGTGTCGCGGTAGTGGTCGAAGAGCCGGGTCAGGGCGGCGGTGGTGTCGGGGTCCTCGGCGACCAGGTCGGCGGCGTAGGCGCGGACGAGGTCGTGGAACCTGTAGCGGCCCTGCTGCGGCTGCTGGAGCAGGTTGACGTCCAGGAGGTCTTCCAGGAGGTCCTCGGTGGTGGATCGCGGCCAACCGGTGAGGGCGGCGGCCGCTTCGGCGTCGATGTCCGGGCCGGGGTGCAGGCCCAGCAGGCGGAACAGGCGTTGCTGGGGGGCGGTGAGGCACTGGTAGGAGAGGGAGAAGACGGCCGTTATCTCGCGGTCTTCGGCGCGCAGCTCGGTGAGGCGGCGGCGCGTGTCGCGGAGGCGGTCGGTCAGGTGGGCGACGGTCCAGGTGGTGCGGTTGCGGAGGCGGGAGCCCGCGATGCGGATCGCCAGGGGCAGGTGGCCGCAGAGGGCGAGGAGTTCGGTCACGGCGTCCGGTTCCCGGGAGGGACGGGCGTCATCGACGATCTGTTCCAGGAGGGCCGCCGCTTCGGCCCGGGGCAGGACGTCCAGGGACAGGTGCTGGGCGCCGTCCACGCCGCCGAGCCGTCGGCGACTGGTGACCAGGGCCAGGCAACCGGGGGCGCCCGGGAGGAGCGGACGGATCTGGGCGCTGTCGGTGGCGTTGTCCAGGACGACGAGGGTGCGGGTGGTGGTGAGCGTCGCGCGCCACAGGGCCGCCCGGTCCTCCTCGGACGGCGGGATCTGCTCGCCGCGCACGCCTGCCGCCCGCAGCAGCTTCTCCAGCGCGTCGGACGGGCTGAGCGGCGCCTTCACCGGGTGGTGGGCCTGGAGGTCGATCAGCAGCCGGCCGTCCGGGTACCGGTCGGCGAGGCGGTGCGCCAGGTGGACGGCCAGCGCGGTCTTGCCGACGCCGCCCATGCCGTCGATCGCGGAGATCAGCATCGCGGACGGCGCGTCCCCGCGGGCGGGGGCGAGGTCGGCGAGGACGCGGCCCACCTCGCGCCGCCGGCCGGTGAAGTCGGACAGGTCGCCGGGCAGGTCGCAGCGCGCCGCGGGCGACGGCGGCGGCTCGGGCGCGGCGGTGAGGGCCGGGTCGCCGGTCAGGATCTGCTGGTGGAGCCGCCGCAGTTCGGGTCCCGGATCGGCGCCCAGTTCGTCCGCCAGGACGCGCCGGACCTGGTCGTAGGCGGCGAGCGCGTCCGCCTGCCGTCCGGAACGCTGGAGCGCGAGCATGAGCAGCGCCCACAGCGGCTCGCGCAGCGGATGCTCGACGACGAGGCCGCTCAGCTCGCCCACGACGTCGGCGAGGTCGCCGCTGAGCAGCTTCGCCCGGAGGCGGTCCTCGACCACGCCCAGCCGGACCTCGGCGAGGCGGGCCGCCTCGGCGTCGCCGTCGCCGTGCAGGACGACGTCCTCCAGCGGACGCCCGCGCCACAGGGCGAGGGCCCGGGACAGCCGCCGGACGGCGGTGGCGGGCTGGTCCTCGCGCAGGGCGCGCCGTCCCTCGCGGACGAGCGCGTCGAAGGCGAGCAGGTCCAGGTCGTCCGGTTCGACCTGGACGAGGTAGCCGCCCGGCCTGGTCAGCAGCGGGGACGGGCCGCCGCCGGAAGCCTGGAGCAGGCGGCGCAGCGCGGACACGTGCGTCCGCAGGTTCGCCTCGGCCGAGTTCGGCGGCGCGGAGCCCCAGATGATTTCGATCAGTCGGTCCGCGGCGACCACCTGGTTCGCCGACAGCAGCAGCGCCGCCAGCAGGGCGCGCTGCGAGCCCGACCGCACCGGCACGGTCCTGCCGTCCGAACAGATCTCCAGGGGACCGAGCACCCGGAACTCCATGGCCACCTCCCAGGTGAGCACGGATCGTTTCGGCTTCGCGTTCGACCGGGCGGCGAGGCTGTCCGCACCCGGCCGTCCAGCGGTCCGGGCCCGGAGCACCGCGCCGGTGAACAGGCCGCCTTCCGCAAATATGCGCTCCCTGTGCGGTCCCTGTACATCGGCTTCCCACTCTGGAATCACAGCCGATCCGCGGTGGCGGCGACGTCGCACACCGGCTCCGGCCGGTGGCCGCTCGACCGGCTCCGCGTCCCCGGGGACGCGGTTCCAGCAAGGCTCCATCCGAGCTACGGGAGGTAAGTGGTGTTGACCCAGACAGCGCAGACGGCGTCCACGACGGCGGAGGCCGGCGCCGAGGGCGGCCTGGTCCTGCGGGACGAGAACGGCGCCCTGTACTTCATCCGCGAGAGCTTCCTCGACGCGCTCCGCGTGAAGGGCGAGGGCCTGGAGCGGCTGGGCACGCTCCTGCGCGGCAAGGGCGTCGCGGCGGGCGCGAGCGTCCGCGGCTTCCAGATCGTGGACCGCGTCCAGCGGGACGAGATCGAGGTCATCGCGCCGCAGGACCCGGAGGAGATGGGCGAGCTCCAGGCCGTCGTGCTCCCTCCGGTGACCGTCATGTGCCCCTGGTTCTGCTGATCTGACCGGGAGCCGGGGAGCGGAGCCGGCCGGGTGCTCCGGGAGACCGCCCGGGCGGCTCCGCTCCCCACCGACCCCCACCGATGTCCGAGCGAGGAAGGGGACGCAGGTGACCACCGGGACGTACACCGGCGACCGGATCGTGCACGACGCCGACAGCCATCTCATGGAGACGCCGGACTGGCTGGTCCGGTACGCGGACGCGGAGGTCCGCGACCGGCTGCGGCCGCTCGACCTCCACGGCCTGGAGCCGCTGGCCGAGCAGGCCGTCAGCGCGGACGCGCCGTCCGGCCACGTGCAGGACGCGCCCGGCAGGGCGGTGATGGCGGAGAAGAACTGGCGCGCGCAGGGCGCCTTCCGGCCCGAGGAGCGGAGCCGGGCTTTGGACGCGCTGGGTTTCCGCTCGCAGCTCGTGTTCTCCACCTACAGCCATGTCGCGCTGATCGACTGCCCGGGCGGCCCGGGCGGCGTCGACTTCGCACCGGACGTGCTGTACGGCGCGGTCCGGGCGCACAACCGGGGCATGGTGGACTTCTGCCGCGATCCGCGCCTGCTTCCGGTCGGCTGGGTCGCGCTCGACGATCCGGAGCGCGCCGTCGAGGCGTGCGCGGAGGCGCTGGCGATGGGCTGCGCCGCGATCGAGGTCCCCACCTATCCGGTGGGTCCGCGCAGCCTCACGCACCCGGCCCTGCATCCGCTGTACCGGATGCTGGAGGAGGCGGGCCGTCCGCTGGTGTTCCATGTCGGGGGCGGCGGCCCGCTCGTCCACCGCGTCTACGCGAACAACGGGCTCGCCGACCGGGACGGGGCGGTCGGCCACGACACGACGCTCGCGGAGCTGACGCTCGTCGGCATGCCCGCGCCGGTGCAGATGGCGATCGCGGCGCTGATCTTCGACGGGGTCTTCGAGCGGTTCCCCGGCCTGCGCTGCGGCGTGATCGAGCAGGGCGCGACCTGGGCGCCGGGCTTCCAGCGGTGGCTCGACCTCGCGCCGTCGTTCGCCCCGCGCAGCCACGGCGAGCGCCTGTCGATGGCGCCGAGCGAGTACTTCCGGCGGCAGGTGAAGCTGACACCGTTCCCGTTCGAGGACGTCGGCCGCCTGATCGGGGAGCTGGGGCCGGACGCGCTGATGTTCGGCAGCGACTACCCGCACGACGAGGGCGGCGAGGACCCGCTGGGGCGGGTCGAGGCGTCCGTGGCGTCCCGGAGCGCGGACGAGCGCGACCGCTTCTACCGGGGCAACTTCGAGGTCCTGATGGGACATGCGCCCGAGCCGTCGCCCGCCGCCGGCACGGCGGTCCTGCGGACGGGCGAGACGATGGACGTCCTCCGGAAGAAGGCGCTGTTCCGCCTGCTCGCCCGGGACGTCGCCGAGCGCGCCGGGATCCGCGTCGGCCAGGACGAGATCAACGAGGAACTGCACGGGTTCCTGCGGCAGACGGGGCTCGGCTCGCTGGAGGAGGCGCTGTCGTGGATGCGGCACGAGCGGGTCGCCGACGAGGTGTTCCGGCGGTTCCTGGAGGACGCCCGCCTGGTCGGCAGGCTCGCCGAGATGAACGCGGACCGGCTCGGCGGGGAGACCACCGCGCAGGTGCGGATCTCGACCGCGCGCGCGTGGAGGGGCGGAAGAGCTCATGCGAAGCCTTGACCCTCATGTCGCGCTCGCCGTCGGCTACGACGACAGGACGCCGTTCGGCAGCCCGGTGACGACGCGTCCGAGCGGTTCGGTCCGCGAGGTGTACCGGCCGGTGATCGAGCACGCGCGCCGGCACGGTCTCGACGCGGTGGTCGCGGCGGGGCCGGAACTGCTGCGGGAGGTCGTCGGGAGCCGGGCCTTCGCGGGCATCGCGCGGCGCGCCGGGCGGGAATGGCGACTCCGGGAAGAGGTGCTGTATCCCGACCCGCAACTGGCGCGTCCGCGCCTGCTGTCGTTCGAGCACCGCAAGGACGGACGGCGGTTCCAGGCGTCCGTGGACGCGGACGCCTGGCCGGAGGTCCACGCGCTGATCGCGTCGCTGGCGACTCCTGGCGGCGGACCGTCCGGCTCCGTGGCGGGCAGCGCGCGCAGCCGTGCGCTGCTCGACGTCCTGGTGAAGACGGGGATGGTCGGCGGCGACGGCGTACCTTCCGAGAGCGCCGGCGTCCTGGGACGGTCGCAGGTGAGCTTCGTGGGGCACAACACGGTCGTCGTCCGGTCGGGCGCGACCCGGCTGGCCATCGACCCGTTCCAGTTCTCCCGCAGCCCGCGCTACCCGGCGGCCTACCAGCCGCTCGGGCTGGCGGAGCACGGACGCGTCGACGCCGTCCTGATCACCCACTCGCATCCGGACCACTTCGACGCGGCGTCCCTGCTGCGGCTGCCGCCCGGCACCAGGATGATCGTCCCCGACGCGGGGCCGGAGACGCTGCTCTGCGCCGACATGGCCGCGCGGCTGCGCGAGCTGGGCTTCACCGACGTGACGGCGCTGGGCTGGGGGTCCTCGGTCCGGATCGGCGACGCGCGGGTGCACGCGCTGCCGTTCTACGGGGAGCAGCCGACCGACGAGACGACGCTGCACCCGGACGTCCGCAACGGCGGCAACACCTACGTCGTCGAGGCGGCGGACTTCAGCGCCGCGTTCGTCTCCGACAGCGGACGGGACGCCGCGGGGGACGTCCGGTCCGTCGCGTCGCGCTGGCACGCCGAGCATGGCCCGGTCGACCTGGTGTTCAGCGGGTACCGCGGCTGGATCACCTATCCCGTCCAGCTCCTGTTCTCCTCGGTGGGCAGCTACCTGCCGTTCGTGCCGCCCGACCTGTGGGGCGCGCGCAGCCGCCTCATGAACGGCCCGGACGAGGCGATCGACCTGGCCGAGCGCTGGGGCGCGAAGTACCTGTTCCCCTACGGGGACGGCGGCGCGCCCTGGTACTGGTCCGCCGGGCTCGGCCCGCGCCTCGACGGGACGGGGACCGAGGACGCCGACTTCGACCCGTTCCCCGAACGCGTCGCCGACGCGGCCGGACGCCGGATCCGGCTGCCGGGCGGGCTCGGCGGCCGCTCGCCGGTCGAGGTCGTCGTGCTGCGTCCGGGCGACGCGCTGACCGGGTTTCCGGAGTCGTTCGAGGTGGTCCGCGCGCCGGGCCACGCGTGGCCTTTCGGCTGAACGGACGCGAGGAGGAGCCATGAGTCCCGCGCCGGACGGCGGGCATCGTCCCGTCGCTGCGACGATCGAGGTCTTCCCGGACGCGGTGCTGCGCTGCGCGGCGCTGCCCGCGCAGGCGCTCGCGCCCTTCCACGCCCCTGCGCCGGCCGCCGCCGCGCGCCTGGTCACGGCGGCGCGGAACGAGATCGTCGCGCGCCGGGAGCGGCTCGGCGACCTCCTGTACGCGGCGGTTCCGGAGGTCGCGGACCGGCGCGTCCGGCGGCTGCTGCTCGACGTCAGGCGCCAGATCCACCGGCACACGCGGCGGCTCGACAGGCTCGACGAACTGCTCGGGTATCCGGCGGGCGTCCGTCCCGAGCTGGCGGAGGCGCTCGCGGGCGAGCAGCGGTCCCGGTTGCGGCTCGAAGGGCTGGTCGCCTCGTTCGAAGCCGAGCACGCGGCGGTGATGCGGCGGGAACGCGTCGCGCTGCGCCAGGCCGGGTCGTGCGAACACTTCCGCAAGGCGCTGCTGCTGGCCAGCCCCGGTCTCTCGGCGAGCTGGGAGGCGGAGTTGCGGAGGTTCGCCACAGAAGGCGACGGGACGCCGGGCACCGCTCAGAAGAAGCGATCGGCGGCGCGGACCGAGCGTATGGAGCGCGGCGTGTTCGCGTATCTCGTCCGCGCGGCGACGCGTCCGACGCCTCACGGCTTGTGGGCGGGCGTCGTCCCGGTCGGCATGGACGAGACGGCGTCCGCGAGCGCTCGACCTGGGGGGATAACGCTTCGGGCCGCTGAACCGCGCCATGCGGTCAGCCCTGACCTGACGGTCTTCCGGGCGATCCTGGACGCGATCGTGCGGGATCCGAAATACCGGTGGGAGACGCCCGTCCGGCTGGCCCCGACCGTCCGCGCGTTTCCGGACGGCTGGCGCGTGTGGCGTCCGGCCGTCTCCGACGAGGGCTGGGTGCCGCTCCGCACGGACCAGGCCGCCGAGCGGCTGCTCAAGGCGTACGGCGACCGGAGGGCGAGGCCCCTGCGATCCGTGATCTCCGAGCCGGCCGGGTACGAGGCCGCGCACCGCCTGCTGCTCCAGAACGTCCTGCGCTCTGACCTGCGGATTTCCCCGTCGGATGCCGATCCGTGGGCGGCGCTCGCAGAGGCCGGTGACAGGCTTCTCGACCCTGATCGGAAACTCTGGAACGACGCCGTCGAAGGGCTGCGCGCGGCCTGTTCCGATCTGTCCGAGCGCCTTGAGGTCATGGGCGTGGACGAGCTCCGGAAGCGTCTGACGGCGATCGCCGCCGAGGTCCGCGCGTTCGCCGGACGCGCCGGGGTGAAGGTCGGCCTGCCGCGATGGCCGGTACGCGTCGACTACCGTCCGGGCCTCGCGGCGTCCTGGACGGCTGAATTCCGCGAAGCGGTTCGCCGTGCCGTCGCCGAAACGCTGGCCTACTACGAGGCCGACAAGGGGCCGGAACTGCTGCGCCGGTCGAGCATGCGGCTCCTGCTGGGGGAGGCGGAGACCTCCTCCGCCGTCCCGGTCGACCATCTCGTCCGTCACGCCGGAACCCCGTATCGCCTGATGAACGGCATGGGCCCGGTGGGGCGTCCGGACGCGGCGCGCGCCGTGGAGGAGTTGCGCTCGCACCGGGACGAGACGGCGCTCCGCTGGTGCGAACGGCTGCACTCGGCCTCGCCTTACCGGATACCCGAGGCGGACCTCCGCTCCGAGCCGACGGCAGGACCGGGCGGCGCGGTCGTCGTGGCGGTGTGCGGGCGAGGCGGGCTCCGCGTCGAGTGGGGGAGGCCGCAACCCCTCGCGCTGGCCGCGCGGTTCGAGCCCCTGCTCGGCGAGCCGGGGGCCGCGTCGCCGCTGGCCGCTGCGGTGCGGGACTGGTACGCGTCCTGGCCGTCGCGAACGGCCCGGGCCATGGAGATCACGGGAGCGGACGCGCCCGGCCTCAACGTGGCGTCCCGCCCGCCCGTCACCCCACGACGACTCGACTCCGCAGGCGCCGACCGGACGGTGGTTCGCGTGGACCGGGAACGCCTGCTGCCCTGGCTCGCGGATCCGGCGTGGGGCGACGCGCTCGTGCCGGTCTACAACTCGTCCGCGGCGATCGGCGGACGGGACCCGCGCGGCTTCGTCCTGCACCGCCTCGCGCTCGGGCACGGCTGGGAGTTCCTCTGCCGACGCCTGCTGCCCCGCCCGGCACCGGGCGGTCGGGTGCCGCGCGTCGAGCTGCCCTCGTCCGCCGTGCTGTCGCCCGCCCGCTGGTGCCTCGGCGAGCAGGCCGTCGCGGAGATGCTCGCGCCGGCCGAACCGAGCCGCTACCTCGCGTGGCGCGCGCTCGCGGACGGCCTCGGCCTGCCCGAAACGGTGTGGGCGTCCGTCGAGGACGACCCCGAAGCGCCGCCGCTGTACCTGATCACGACGAGCCCGCTCGCGGTGGCGGCGCTGCTGCACCGGCTGGAGGAACGGCCGCGTCCCGTCGAGCTCTTCGAGGTCCACGGGACGGAGCGGAGCTGGGCCGAGTGCGGCGACACCGGCCGGCGGTACTCCTGCGAACTCGCCGTGACCTGGCATGACAGCGGCTACTGGGAGAAGGTGCGCAAGCCATGAAGGTCCTCACGGAGGTGCTCGACCACCTCGACGAGCAGGCGGACGAAGGCCGCCGGTGGCTGGAGGTCCGGCTGCTCGTGGGAACCGATCCCCTCACCCGGGGGCCGCGAATCCCCTGGGCGCGACTCGACGCGGCCGTCGCCCGGTGGCGGAGCGAGCAGCGTTTCGAGCAGTGCTTCTTCGTCCGCAAGTACCCGGGCCTGCGGCTGCGCTTCAGCGGTCCGGGCCTGGCGGAACGGCTGACGCCGGACCTCGCCGCGTGGGTCGAGGACGAGACCGGTCGCGGCGAGCTCGCCGGGCACCGGTTCGCGGTGTACGAACCCGAGCTGCGTCGTTTCGGCGGTCCCGCCGGGATGGACGCCGCGCACCGGCACTGGGACCAGGACACCCGGCTCGTCCTCGGCTACGAGGCGATGTGCTCGGCGATGCCGGTGACGGCGTCCCCGGTGACGGTCGGCGCGTCCCGGCTGTGGGCGGCGATGGTCAACCACCTGCTGCGGCTCTGCCTGGAGGACGCGGCGGAGGTCTGGGACGTCTGGAAGCGCCTCGACACGCTGATCGCCTCGGCGTCCGCGTCCGGCGAAACGGAGCACAGCCGCCCGCAAGGCATCGATCCCGCGCTGGCGCGGGGCCTCTACCAGCTCTCCCCGGAACTGCTCAAACGGCTCGTCCCGGCCGAGGTGCGCATCCTGCTCCAAGCAGCGATCGGCAACCAGAGGACCGCGAAGGAGATCGGCGCGCTGGACTTCCACGGCGGGCTGGCGGTCGGGAAGCGGTCGTGGCTGACGGCGAACGCCACCTTCCAGTGCAACCGCTGGGGGCTCGGCCTGCGGCTGGGGGAGCTGAGGAGCGTCACCGAAGCGATGACGCTCCTCCTCCAGCCCGATCGTCAGGGGACCTCTTAACGGGGCTTGCGAAGGACGAACTTGTCGAGTTCGTCGTAGTTGGGGGAGCCGAGGTCGGCGCCGTAGTGGGTGACGGTGATCTCGGTGTGGCCGTTCGGGGCGTGGGGCTCGTAGTCGAAGGCGGCGAAGCCGTAGGGACGCTTCAGGTCGCGGTAGGCGGACCAGGGCGCGGGCTCGGTGGTGGTCTTCGAGACGCGGGGCGTGGTGGGGTCGCCGGGGCCGACGTCGTGGATCAGGACGCCGTCGTTCGGGGCGTCGAAGGCGGACCACGGGGTGGCGGCGGAGTGGCCGCCGCCACCGATGATCATGTGGACGGCGCCCTTCGTGGCGTCGATGACGGCCGGGTCCGTCTCGCGCGGGGCCGGGGTGAGCAGGTCGCTGCCCGGCAGGACGCCCTTCACCGGGAACGTCCGCTCGAAGTGGTGCTCGTGGCCGGCGAGGACCAGGTCCACGCCGTAGCGGTCGAACAGCGGCAGCCACTCCCGCCGGATGCCGAGGTCCGCGCCGTTGAAGTGCGCCGACGACATCGCGACCTGGTGCATGCAGACGATGATCCAGTCGATCCGCGGGTCGTGCGCGGCGGCGCGCAGCTCGCGCTCCAGCCAGCGCTTCTGCGCGCCGTGGCTGTAGCCGCGGATGTAGGGGTCGTAGCCCTTCGCCTTGTAGCCGGGGACGTTGTCGCGCCGGTACGCGCTGAACGCGCCGTCCTGGAGGCAGACGTCGTCGTTGTTCAGCGAGATGACGCGGATCGGGCCCACGGTGAACGCGTACCAGTTGTTCCGGAACCGGCGGGAACCGTTCTCCGGGAGGGAGAAGCGGGTCTGGTAGGACAGGTAGCCCTCGGGACCGTTCCCGACCTCGTTCTCGTGGTTGCCCGCGCACGGCATCCACGGACGGCGGCTCGCCGACCGCTGGTTGTTGTTGAAGAACGACCGCCAGGTCTCCACCGGGGCGTCGCTGACGTTCGCGTAGCAGAGGTCGCCGTTCAGGAGGTGGAACAGCGGGTCCTGCTTCTCGACGGCGTCCACGATGTAGCCCGCGTTCGGCGTCGCCGGGCCGAGGCCCTTGCCGACCTTCGCCGGAATCGCCTGGTCGCCGAAGCTGGTGAACCGGAACCCCTTGGAACGGCCATGCGGGGCCGTCCGGAAGGAACCCGCCACCGCGGACGCCGCGCCGCGATGCGTCACCTCGTAGATGTAGCGGCTGTCGGGGCGCAGGCGCGGCAGCTCGGCGTGGTAGGTGAACACGCGCTCGCCCGTGAGGGCCTCGGTGTACACGCGCTCCTCGGCGCGGACGACGGTGCCGTGCCCGTGCCCCGGCGCGCCCAGCCGGACGGCCGGGTGCGCGACCCGCTGCGGCGTCGCCCACGAGACGGTCATCTCGCGGGCCGCGTCCGCGCCGAACTGGAGGTGCACCTGCTCGGGCGCCGGCGCGCCCGCCGCGTCCGGCGTCCGCACGAGGGCCGCCGCCTGTCCCGTCTGCGCCAGCACCGGCGCGGCGACGGCCAGCCCGCCGATACCGCCGATACCGCGCAGCACCTGCCGCCTGCCCACCTGGTCGGTCATCCCGCCTCCTCGTCGCGTTCCGCCGACGAACGATCGACCGCCGGCGTGATCGTCACGTGTCGGCGAACGTCCGCCCAGGTGAACACCGCGCGTCAGGACGGCGCGGAGCTTCGCGCGGGGCGGGGCAGGGCGGCGCGGGGCGGGGCGGGGCGGTGCGGGGCGGGGCGGTGCGGGTCAGGACGGGACATAGACGGAGCGGATGCGCTGGTAGGACGCCAGGCCTTCGGGGCCGAGCTCGCTGCCGAGGCCGCTGGACTTCCAGCCGCCGAACGGCGAGCCGGGGTCGGGCGTCCACATGTTCACGCCGATCGTCCCGGTCTCGACGCGGCTCGCGACGGCGAGCGCGTGCTCGGGGTCGGCGCTCCAGACGCTGCCCGCGAGGCCGTAGTCGGAGTCGTTGGCGATCGCGACGGCCTCGTCCTCGGTGTCGTACGGCAGGACGCAGACGACCGGCCCGAAGATCTCCTCGCGCGCGACGCGCATCGAGTTCGACGCGTCCGCGAAGACGGTCGGCTCGACGTACCAGCCCCGGTCGAAGCCGTCGGGCCGTCCGCCGCCGGTGACGACGCGCGCGCCCTCGGCGCGTCCGGCGGCGACGTACTCCTCGACGCGCGCCCGCTGCCGCTCGGAGACCAGCGGTCCCATCGTCGTGGACGGGTCGAGCGGGTCGCCGATCGCGAACGAGCGCGCGACCCCGGCGAGGCCCTCCACGATCTCGTCGTAGCGGGCGCGCGGGGCGAGCACCCGCGAGTTCAGGAAGCAGGACTGGCCGCTGTTCACGAACGACAGGAACGCGAGGCCGGGCAGGACGGCGGCGAGGTCGGCGTCCGGCAGGACGATCGCGGCGGACTTGCCGCCCAGCTCCAGCGTGACCGGCTTGAGCGCGCGCCCGCACTCCGCGCCGATCTCGCGCCCGACGGCCGTGGAGCCGGTGAACGCGATCTTCGCGACGTCCGGGTGCGCGACCAGCGCCCGGCCCGTCGCGCTGCCGCCCGTCACGACGTTGAGGACCCCGGCGGGAAGCCCGGCCTCGGCGGCGGCCTCCACCAGCAGGGACGTGTCGAGCGAGGTCTCCGGCGCGGGCTTCAGCACGACCGCGCAGCCCGCCGCGAGCGCCGGGGCGAGCTTGTGGACCGCGAGCGTGACCGGGAAGTTCCACGGGACGATCGCGCCGACGACGCCGACCGGCTCGCGCTGGAGCCGGACCGTCCCCTCGAACGCCAGGCCCGCGCGCCGCTCGTCGGCGAAGCCGGCGCGGGCGAGCGCCGCGTAGTAGCGCAGGAGGCCCGCCGGGGCCTGCACGCTGCCTTGCACGGACACGACCAGCGGCGTCCCGTTCTGCCGGGACACCAGCTCGGCGAGGCGCTCGCCGCGCTTCTCGATCCCGTCCGCGAACCGCTCCAGGACGGCGGCGCGCTCGGCGGGATCGGTCGCGGCCCAGCCGCGCCGCGCGCGGACCGCGGCGGCGACGGCCCGGTCCACGTCCTCGGCGCCGGCCTCGGTCACCGCGCCGAGTGGATCCCCGGTCGCCGCCTCGATCACCGGGATCGTCGCGGACGCGTGCGCGGCCGTCCACTCGCCGTCGATGTACAGGGTGCTGTCGGGCATGGCGGGCTCCTGCGGGGGTTCAGGGCGGACGGCCGACGCGGCTAGGGAAGGCGGCCGACTCCGCCGAGGTAGGACGGGACGGTGAAGTCCGGCTCGCCGTCCCCGTGCCGCCAGCTCTGCACGGGTACGATGCCGGGTTCGAGCAGCTCGGTACCGGCGAAGAACCCGGTGATGGCCTTGCTGCTGCGGATCGTGAACGAGCCCGACCGCGTCCGCGTGTAGACGTCGCTGACAGTGTCGAACGCCTCGTCCGGCTGCTCGCCGGGGAACGGGTGCGAGATCACCAGGTGGCTGCCGGGCACCAGCCGTCCGCGCACGGTGGCGAGGATGGACGCGATCTCCGCGTCGTCCGGGATGAACTGGAGGATCGCGCAGAACACGACGGCGACCGGCTGCTCGAAGTCGATGTGCCGGGTGACCTCGGGACTGTCCAGGATGGCGAGCGGGTCGCGCAGGTCGCCCTCGACGACGCGCGTGCGCGGGTTGTCGGCGAGCAACGCGCGCGCGTGCGCGAGCACTATCGGGTCGTTGTCCACGTAGACGACGCGGGAGTCCGGCGCGGTGCGCAGCGCGACCTGGTGCACGTTCTCCTGCGTCGGGAGGCCGGCGCCGATGTCGACGAACTGCCGCACGCCCGCCTCGGCGAGCGCCCGGACCGTGCGGCCGAGGAAAGCGCGGTTCTGCTGCACCGCCACCCTGATGTCCGAGCCCGACGCCACGCTGACCTCGATCACCTTGGCGGCGGCCTCGCGGTCGGACGCGTAGTTGTCCTTGCCGCCGAGGTAGTAGTCGTACATCCGGGCCACGCTGGGCACCGAGGGGTCGATGCCGGGCGGCACCGGCCGAATCTCGTTCATGTGCTCAGACAACCACACCCGCGGGGCTTTCGCGATCTTTCTTCACGAAGAGCGGGCCCCGTCCCGCCGGGTGATCCGGACGGCGAAGGCGACCAGCGCGGCGGCGAGCGGCAGCTCCAGGAACGCCGCCATCGACAGCGCCGCCGGAAGGTACCCGGACCGGGCCGTCATCACGTCGAACCAGGCGTCGGCGACCATCAGCGTCGCCAGCGCGGACAGCGCGATCGGCGCCAGCGCGTCCCGCCGCCGCACCAGCACCGCGGCCGTCCCCATCGCGACCACCTCGATCGCGTCGAACCCGCACCACAGCAGCGCCCAGTTCACCGGGCGCGGCTCGGACGGCGGGATGGAGAACGCCATGCCGACCGTCCACACCAGCAGGACGGCGGCGCCGATCGCGAGCGCCCCGGCGAGCAGCCGCTCGGGCGCGCAGGCCCGCGTGCCGCGCGGACGCGGCAGGTTCGTCGTCGTCATGCGTCCAGCTTCGGGCGCACGGGACGACCGCGCCTCCCGCGTCCGGACCGTCCCCCCGGCCAGTCGCACGACCGGCTTTCATCCTCCAGAAGGATTCAGGCGAACCGGGCCTCCACCTGTTCGGGGGTGAGGCCGAAGTCGGTGAGGGTGTAGCGGTGGGACGGGCGGGCGCGGCCCTCGCTCGACTCGGTGTGGAGGTGCTTCATCGCCTCGCGGGCCTCGCCGGTGAGGGGCAGGCCGAAGCGCGCGTAGATCGCTTCGACCGTGCCGAGGGGGTCGCGGACGAAGTCCTCGTAGCGGACGTCGAAGAAGCGGGACGGGTCGTGGCGGGCGCGCTCGGCGCGGAAGGCGCGCAGGCCGCGCGCCCACAGGTCGAGCTGGTCGCGGCCGATCACCTCGCCGCGGAACAGCTCGGACCAGCCGTCGGTCGCGTGCGCGGCGAGGCTGCACATGGACGCCATGGCGGTGCCCGGGTCGCGGTGGGTCTGGACGACCAGGGCGTCCGGGTAGACGGCGAACAGGGCGTCCAGCGCGAACAGGTGGCTCGGGTTCTTCAGCACCCAGCGCCGTCCCGGGTCGTTCAGCCCGATGAGCTGGAGCAGGCGGCGGTGGCGGCGGTAGGCGGGCGTCCAGTCCTGCTCGGCGAGCCACGCGGAGTAGGACGGCAGGTGCGCGAGGCACTCGAACGAGATCGACCGCATCGACTGGCGCAGGAGCTGCCAGCACTCCTCGACCATGTCCGCCGACATGTAGTGGACGCCCATGAACTCCGGGTGCTCGACGTGGTGCCGCTCGTAGCTCGCCTGGACGGCCTGGAAGACCGGGTCGTCCGCCCACGAGTCGCGCGGCGGGCGCGGCTGCGGGACCTCGGTGAGCCACAGTTCGAGGCCCTGGTGCGCCGGGTCGGCGGTGAGCAGCCGGTGCAGGGCGGTCGTGCCGGTGCGGGGCAGGCCCGTGACGAAGATCGGGCGTTCGATCGCGACATCGGCGTGGGACGGGTTCCGCTTCCAGGCGTCCTCGGCGAACAGCCGCGCGGCGAGCGCGCCGCGCAGGAACGCCCGCTGGATCTTGCTGCCGAGCGGCGTCAGGTCCGCGTCCTTCCGGTAGGACGCGAGGAGGACCTCGAGGCCGTCGATGTAGTCGTCCTCGCCGAAGTCGGTCAGGCCGGTGAGGCGGGTGGCCGAGGCGTGCAGGTCCTCGACCGTGCCGACCGTGGTGGCGCCGTCCATCTCGCTCACTCCTCAGTGGTGGAACTCGCCCCTCAGTGCTGGAACTCACTCCTCAGTGCTGGAACTCGCCTCTCAGTGGTGGAACTCGCCGCCGTTGACGTCGAGGCACTGGCCGGTGATCGCGCGCGCGTACGAGGACAGCAGGAACACCGCCGCGTCGGCGATCTCGTCGGGTTCGGGGAGTTTCCGCAGGTCGATGGTCGCGGCCGTCTCCTCGTAGATCTGCCGGGACGGGACGCCGCGCTCCTTCGCGAGATGGTCGAAGTACCACTTGAGGTTGTCGGCCCAGATCCAGCCCGGCGCGATCGTGTTCACCCGGACGCCGCGCGGCCCCAGCTCGGTGGACAGGCCCCGGGCGAGCGCGAGCAGCGCCGCCTTCGCCATCTTGTAGGCGCCGAACGTCGGCCTGGAGTGCCGCAGGACGGCCGAGTTGACCATCACGACCGACCCCCTCGCCTCGACCAGCGCCGGGACGAACAGCCGGGTCAGGTCGAGCGCGGCGAGCACGTTCGTCTCGAAGCCCTTGCGGACGGCGGCGAGGTCCACGTCGAGGAGGTCCTGGAGCGGCGGGATCGCGAAGGCGTTGTTGACCAGGCCGTCCACGCGTCCGTGCGCGTCGAGCGCCGCGCGGACGAGCCGCTCGCAGGACGCCCGGTCGCGGATGTCGGTCGGGACGGCGGTCGCGCGGCGGCCGAGCGCGCGGACCTCCTTGGCGACCTCCTCCAGGCGTTCCTCGGTGCGGGCGGCGAGGACGACGTCCGCGCCCGCCTTCGCGCACCGGAGCGCCAGCCCGCGCCCGAGGCCGGGGCCGACCCCGGAGATGACGACGACACGTCCGTCCAGCATCAGCCCAGCATCCTTCGCGCGGTCGAGACCTGGCGGGCGGCGATCCGGTCCGCCCACTGACGTGCGGTGACGCGCTGCCGCTCGTGGAACGGCAGGCGGTCCGGGAGGTCCTTGAACGGGACGACCTCGACGCGCGGGCCGTCCTCCGGGGTGAGCTCGCGCGACAGCCGCTGCCAGCGGATCTGGAGGAAGCCCCGGTCGTGGCCGGTGCACTCGACCCAGTTCGCGAGGCCGGGGTCGCGCTCGGCGACGACCATGCGGATCATGCCGTCCGGGTCGGGGACGGCCTGGTCGGCGGTGAGGCTCGTCTGGTGGTTGACGTAGTCGAGCGACACGTACCACATGCTGCCGAGCTGGAAGCCCTGGTAGGGCGCGTCCGAGCGCGGGACGGTGATGACCATCGCGTCGTCCGGGCCGAGGTCGTAGTGCCCGACGGACGAGTACTGCGTGGGCAGCCCGCCGGGCGTCGGGCGCGGCTCGGTCATCGTGTTGACCGGCAGCTTCAGGTAGTGCCACTCGGGAAACGCTAGGAACGTCTTGATGCGTGAGACGAGCATCTTCCCGGCGACGTCGAAGCGTTTGGCCTCGCGTTCGGGTGTCGGACGGTCCGGAGCGGAGCCGAGCCGGTCGGCGCGATGGATGCGGATCTCGCCGGGCCGCTCGTCCGTCCAGTCGCTGAACACCTCGCGGACGAGCAGCATCGCCGCGCCGCGACCGAGGACGAAGTAGTTCGGGTCGTCCTTGCGCGCCGGGTTCTCCGGGCCGAAACGCAGCTCGTAGGAGCCGCCCGGCGCGATCTCGAACGCACGGTCGTCGAACGCGCTGAGGCTGTCGGGGGACGCGGACGGCGTGTAGTCGCCGTTCAGCACCTGGAAGCTGAGGTCGGCGGTGGTTCCGCGCCGTCCGGTCACCACGTACTCGGCGTCGTCGCGCAGGTAGGCGTTGAAGTAGAGCGTGTCGGGATTGTCCAGGCCGAGCTTGGAGTGCGGCCCGGTGGAGCGGGCGAAGAACGGGAAGTCCCGCTCGTACGCCCAGGCCATGTGGAGCGACGCCCGGACGCTTCCGGCGAGGTATTGCAGACCTTCGGCGAGGTCGAGCTCCGACCGCGCGTGCGGCGCGGCCCGGATGATCGCCTCCGCCTCCGCGACCGCCCGCGCGAACGACTCCGTGGCCACCAGGCCTCCCGATGTCTCGGTCAAGCGTTAGCTTGGTTCTGCCGCCGAGACTAGAACGTGTTCCACTACGCGGTCAACGGCGGCCGTCACCGCGTCCGGATGGGTGAGCGGCGGGGTGTGCGCGGCCCCGGGGATCAGCACCGGCTCGGCGATCGTGTTCGGCAGGGCCGCGTGCAGCGCGAGCCCGGCGGCGACCGGGACCGGACCGTCCGCCGTCCCGTGCACGACCAGCGCCGGCGCGGTGATCTCCGCCAGCCGGTCGCGGACGCCGTCCACGGCCATCAGCATCGCGACCGCGTCCGCGAGCCGCTCGCGCGGCTGCGCCCGCCACCGGTTCGACCACTCCTCGTGCAGCGCCGGCGCGTCCCCGAGCAGGAACGGCAGCAGCTCCGGCGCGACGGCCTCCGGCCCGGCATCGCGCATCCCGTCCCGGATCCCGCCCATCTGCTCCAGCGCCTCGGGCGGCCACGGATCGGCCGCCGTGTCGACGAGGACGAGCCCGGCGACGCGCTCCGGCGCGAGTAGCGCGGCCCGCAGCGAGACGAAACCGCCCTGCGAATGCCCGACCAGCACGGCCCTCGGGACGTCCAGTAGGTCGAGCAGCGCGAGCAGGTCCTCGGCAGAACGCCAGTAGGTGGGGACACGACTGTCGTCCGAGGCGCGGTCCTGGTCAGGGGCGTCGCTGTCGCCGGAGGTGCGGCTGTCGTCGGAAGTGCGGCTGTCGTCGGAGGTGCGGCCGTGGAGGCGGGCGTCCCACGCGATGCGGCGGACGCTCTTCGGGAGGGCGTCGATCTGCCGCTCCCACATGTCGGCGTCCATGAGGTTGCCGTGGCTGAACACCACGGCGGGGCCGTCCCCGCCGGTGTCCAGGTAGTAGATCTTCTGACCGTCGATGGCCGCGAAAGGCATGGCCCGTTCTCCTTCGTGGTGGATAACGACAGCCTGCCGCGCGGATCGGAGCGCCGGCGAGGTAGGATCCGAGCTGGTCATGGTGAATAACGGACACGAGCCCATCCGGAGGGTGCCCTACCTCGGCCCTGAGGACGCGCCGTACGGCATCGAGGTCATGTCGTTCGCTCGGCTCCGCGAGCTGGGGCCGCGCGAACGCCGCGCCGCTCCGCAGCGCCCCGAGTTCCACGTGCTCGGCGTCGTCGAGAGCGGGACGGGCCACCACACCGTCGACTTCGTCCGCCACCCGCTCGGGCCCGGCTCCGTCCTGTGGATCAGGCCGGGTGTCGTCCACCGGCTCGACGGCGTGGAGGACGTCCAGGGCACGCTCGTCCTGTTCCGTCCCGACTTCCCGCCGCCGGGCGTCGCCCGGACCGCCGCCGACGACCCCTTCGGCCCCGCCTGCTGGACGGTCGAGCCGGCCCGGACCGTCCGGCTGGCCCTGGAACACCTGCGCGCCGAGTACGCCCACCCCGGCCCGGCCGGACGCGCGGAGGCGCTGCGGCACCTGCTCGCCGTGCTGGTGCTGCGGCTGCTGCCGGAGGCGTCGGTGCGGGCGGGAGGCGCGTCCCCGGCGGCGAACGAGGTGTTCGCCGCCTTCCGCGCGGCCGTCGAACGCGACTTCCGGCACTCGCGCCAGGTCGCGGACTACGCGGCGCGGCTCGGCTACGCGCCCCGCACGCTCACCCGCGCGACCCTCGCCGCCACCGGACTGACCGCCAAGCGCTTCCTCGACCAGCGCGTGGCCCTGGAAGCGCGGCGCCTGCTCGCCGACGGCGACCTGTCCGCCGCGCGCGCCGCCGCCCGCCTGGGCTTCGACGACGCCGCCAACTTCGCCAAGTTCTTCGAACGCCACGCCGGCACGACACCCGGAGCCTTCCGCGCCGAGGCGGCCGGACGAACCTGAAGTGGAAACTTCGCGGGGCGCTGGACGGGGCCTCTTCGGCGCGGATCTCCAGGATTTCCAGGGGGAGGCGGCCTTGCAGGTCCGAAGTGGGGGCGTTCGCGGGACTCTAGGCTGGGGCCATGGTGATCGGGTGGCCTCGCGGGCGGGCGGCGGACGTCGCGATCGCCTTCGGCGTCCTGATCCTCGTCGGGGCGGGCAGCGCGGAGTCGCTGTTCGGGCCGCGCGAGGAGCCCTGGTCGGTCACCGCACTCACCTGGGTCCTGATCGTCGCGGTGTGCGGCGCGCTCGCGGCCCGGCGCCGGTACCCGGTCACGGTCGCCGTGTTCATGCTGGCCGCGACGGTGGCGTACTACCTGACCAGCACGTACGACGGGCCGCTGCTGGCGGCGTTCATGGTCGCGCTGTACACGGTCGCGGAGGCGGGCCGCCCGCGCGCGGCGATCGCGCTCGGCGCCGCCGCGCTCGGCCTCACGAGCCTCGGCACGCTGGCGGGCAACGGCGACGTCAACGGCGTCGCGCTGTTCATGCTCGCGGGCTGGGTGGTCGCGGTCGTCCTCATCGGATGGCTGCGGCACACGAGCCTCGCGCACGCGCGCGAGGTCGAGCAGCGCGCCGCGACCGAGGAGCGGCTGCGCATCGCGCGCGAGCTCCACGACGTCGTCGGGCACCACCTGTCGCTGATCAGCGTCCAGTCGGCGGCGGCGCTGCGCCGGTTCGCCAAGGACCGGCGGCGCGGCGAGCAGCACGCCGAGGAGGCGCTGGCCGCCGTCCGCGAGACGAGCAGGGAGGCGCTGCGCGAGCTGCGCGCGATGCTCGCCGTCCTGCGGCAGGACGGCGAGGACCCGCCGACCGCCCCCGCGCAGGGCCTCGACCGCCTCGGCGAGCTGGTCGAGCGGGCCCGCTCGGCGGGGCTCGACGTCCGGCCGGACGTCTCGGGCGACGGCCGTCCGCCGGCCGAGGTCGATCTCGCCGCGTACCGGATCGTCCAGGAGGCGCTGACCAACGTGGTCAAGCACGCCCGCGCGACCTCGGTCGCGGTCCGCGTCGAGCGCGCGCCGGACGCGGTCCTGATCGAGGTCACCGACGACGGCCGGGGTCCCGCCGCCGCACGCCCCACCTCCGGCTCGTCCGCGTCCGGTTCGGCCGCGTCCGGCTCGTCCGCCTCGGGTTCGGCCGCGTCCGGTTCGGCCGCGTCCGGCTCGGCCGCCTCGGGTGCGGCGGGTGCGGCGGGTTCCGTGGCGTCGGGGAGCGGGATCGGCGGGATGCGGGAGCGGGCTCGGGCGCTCGGCGGCGAGCTGTCCGCCGGCCCCGGCACCGGCGGCGGGTTCCGCGTGCGCGCCCGCCTGCCCCACGAGAAGAGGACGGCATGATCAAGGTTCTGCTGGCCGACGACCAGCGGCTGGTGCGCGCGGGCTTCCGCTCGATCCTCTCCGACGAGGACGACATCGAGGTCGTGGGCGAGGCGGGCGACGGCGCGCAGGCGATCGAGCGGGTGCGCGAGCTGCGCCCTGACGTCGTCCTCATGGACATCCGGATGCCCGGCACCGACGGCCTGGAGGCGGCCCGGACGATCTCCGCCGACGCGCGGCTGGCCGGCGTCCGCGTGGTCATCCTGACGACCTTCGACCTGGACGAGTACGTCTACGGGGCGCTGCGCGCGGGCGCGAGCGGCTTCCTGCTGAAGGACACCGAGCCGGAGGAGCTGATCCAGGCCGTCCGGGTCGTCCACCGGGGGGACGCGCTGATCACGCCGCGCATCACCCGGCGGCTGATCGGCGAGTTCGCCGGACGCGTCCGCGCCCCCGACCCCGGACCGCGCCTCGCGGCCCTCACCGACCGCGAGCGCGAGGTGCTGCGGCTCGCCGCCGCCGGGCTCAGCAACGACGAGATCGCCGCGCACCTCGTGCTGAGCCCGACCACGGCCAAGACGCACATCAGCCGCATCATGACCAAGCTCGGCGCCCGGGACCGGGCGCAGCTCGTCGTCCTCGCCTACGAGTCGGGCCTGGTCAGCCCCGGTTGGCTGACCGACTGACCCGCGCCGTCACGCGGGCCGCCCGCCGCCGAACATCCCCGCCTCCCAGAGGCGGCGGATGTGCTCGACGAGCGGCGGGCCGAGCGCGCGCAGCGCCTCGGCGTCGCCCGCCGCGACGGCCGGGGTGACCATCGCGCTGGTCGCGGCGACGATCACGTGGCAGGTGTAGAGGCCCGCCTCGTCCGTCGCGCCGATCAGCTCGGCGAACACCCCGGCGAGGCTGCCCTGGAGGGCCGTCCGCCGCTGGACCGCCTCGGGCCCGGCCGCGTACACCTCCACCAGGAACAGCCGCGCGTACGGCATCTCCCGCGCCAGGACGTCCAGGTACGCCGTGACCGCCTGCTCCACCGCGGGCAGCGGATCCCGCCGTCCGCCCGGCTTACCCGTGCCGCCCGGCTTCCCCATGCCGCCTGGCTTTCCGCTGTCGCTCGGCTTCCCCGTGCCGCCCGGCTTCCCGGTGTCGCCCGGCTTCCCCGTGTCGCTCGGGTTCCCCGTGCCGCCCGGCTTCCGCGTGGTGCTTGTCTTCGCCGAGGCGGACGGGTCCTGCCCGTCGCCCGGGTCCGCCTTGGCGGACGCCTCCTCGAACTCGCCGAGCGCCTGGAGGACGTGCGCGACCAGGATCTCGCCCGCGCGCTCGAACGCGCCCATGAAGCAGTCGAGCTTGGACTCGAACAGGCGGTAGAAGCTCTGCCGGGACACGACCGCGCGCTTCAGGACGTCCTCCACGGACGTCCGGACGTAGCCGCGCTCGGCCATCGCTTCGGCCATCGCCGCGTACAACCGGTCCCGGTGGATGCGCTCGACCACCTCGGGCGCGAGGGCGTGCCGTCCCCGGGGCAGCCGACGCGGCGCCGGAGCGTCCGTCCGTTCCTCCGCTGACTGGGGCATCTGCCCACGATAAGGCACCGCTGACCCGGCCCCGCTCCCGCCTCGCCGCGCCTGCCGGGCATCCGGGACGTGAGACCGGGGCCGGTTTCTCAGACGTGTATCGGGACGGTGGCCGGGCCGCGCAGGTTGATGCGGCCGTTCCATTTCACCTCGCCGTCGAGCGCGAGGTCCGGGAAGCGGGACACCAGGCGCTCGAGCGCGACGCGTCCCTCCAACCGGGCCAGGGCCGCGCCCAGGCAGTGGTGCGGGCCGCCACCGAACGCGACGTGCCGGCGGGCGTTCGGACGGTCGAGACGCAGCTCCTCGGCGTCCGGGCCGAAGAACTCCGGGTCGCGGTTGGCGGCGGCGAGCCCCGCCACGACGAACCGGTTCGCCGGGATCTCCCGGTCGCCCACCTTGTACGGCGCTACGGTCACGCGGCGGCTCTGCTGGACGGGGCTGACGAACCGCAGCAGCTCCTCGACCGCGTTTCCCGCGAGGTCCGGGTTCGCGCGGAGGAGCGCGAGCTGGTCGGGGTTCTCCAGCAGCGCGACCGCCCCGCCGCCGATCAGGTTGACGGTGGTCTCGTGTCCCGCCACGTACAGCAGGACGACCTGGTCGACCAGTTCGGCGTCGGTGAGCCGGTCGCCCTCCGCCTCGGCCGCGATCAGCGCGCTCAGCAGGTCGTCGCCCGGACGCGCCCGCTTGTCCGCGATCAGGCCGCCGACCAGCTCGTACAGCTCGACGCCGGCCGCGCCGACGCGCCGGACGGTCTCCTCGTCCGGCAGCGGCTCCAGCGACCGGACGACCCAGCCGCTCAGCTCCCGGACGCGCGCGTGGTCGGTCGGCGGCATCCCGAGCATCGTGGAGATCACCGTGAACGGCAGCGGGAAGGCCAGCGCCTCGACGAGGTCGGCGCTCCCGGCGTCCTCGATCCGGTCGAGCGCCTCGTCCACCAGGGCGGTGATCTCGGGTTCGAGCGCGGCGACGCGGCGCGGGGTGAACACCTTGGAGACCAGGCCGCGCAGCCGGGTGTGGTCGGGCGGGTCGAGGTCGAGCATGGACCGTCCGCGCCCGTCGAGCGCGCTCTCGAACTCGCGCATCTGCGCGACGAACGCGCCCTCGGTGACCTGCCGCTCGTCCACCGAGTGGTCGGAGCGGAGCAGGTCCACGACGTCCCGGTGGGCCGTCAGGATCCAGATGCCGATCGGGCTCTCGTGCACCGGCTCGGCCTCGCGCAGCCGCCGGTAGGCGGGGAACGGGTCGTCGGTGAAGCCGGGCTCGAACGGGTTGAACAGCAGTTCCGGTTCGGACATCGGGGGCCTCCCGGGAGGGCTCGTACGTACGCTGTGTCGGTTACATACGCCGTGTATGTAGTATGCTCCGCGCATGCCAGACGTCAAGAGCCGCCGGGCGAAGTACTCCGAGGAGACGCGCAACGCGCTGCTGGACGCGGCGACCCGGCGGTTCGCCGAGCACGGCTTCGCGGGCACGTCGCTGGAGGACGTCGCGGCCGACATCCAGGCCACCCGCGGCGCGGTCTACCACCACTTCGCGAGCAAGACCGCGCTGTTCCAGGCGGTGTTCGAGCGGCTGGAGCAGCGCTCGACCGAGGGCATCCTGCGCGCCGCCGCGGACGCGCCCGACGCCTGGACGGCCGCGACGCTCGCGCAGAACACCTTCCTCGACCACTGCTGCGACCCGGTGTACGGCCGGATCATCTGGCAGGAGGGGCCGATCGCGCTCGGCTGGCAGCGCTGGCGCGAGTGCGAGGAGAAGTACGGCTACGGGCTGGTCGAGCAGCTCGTCCGGTCACTCCAGGAGGCGGGCCTGCTGCCGCCGCTGCCGCGGGTGCCGCTCGCCCGCGTCGCCTTCCACGTCCTCGGCGCGGCGGGCACCGCCATCGCCGAGGCCCCCGAGCAGGACAAGCGCCGCCTCCGCGCCGAGTACGCCGAGGTGCTCGCCAGCCTCCTGAACGGCATCCGCACCGACCCGGCCGAATGATTCTCGGCGCTGCCTACTCGTCGTCGGTGACGTGGGTGAGCTTCTCCGGGTTCGTGACGGCGTAGATGCCCTCGACGCGCTCGCCGTCCGGGGACAGGTCGAGGACCATCACCGCGAACGGCGCGTCCTCGTCGAACAGGACGGCGGACGGGTCCCCGTTGACCGTCCGGTACCGGACGTCCAGGTTGTCCGGACGGCGGAAGGTGCCGCCCGCGATGAGCCGGACCACCTTGTCGCGGCCCCGCACCGGACGCAGCGCGGCGCGGGCGCGGCCACCGCCGTCCGTCCACATCGTCACGTCGGGCGCGAGGATCTCCATCAGCGCCGCCAGGTCGCCGCCGAGCGCGGCGGCCAGGAACCGCCGGGTCGCCTCGCGCTGGGTGCGGCGGTCGACCGTCCGGCGCGTCCGCCTCGACCGGACGTGCAGCTTCGCGCGATGCGCCACCTGCCGGACGGACGCGGGGGAGCGGTCCAGGATCTCGGCGATCTCCGTGTGCGGGTACCCGAACACCTCGTGCAGGATGAACACCGCGCGGCTCAGCGGCGTCAGCGTCTCCAGCACGACGAGCATCGCGAGCGACACCGCCTCGCCGCGCGCCGCGTCGTCCGCCGCGTCCTCCCCGGCGCCGGCGTCCGCGACGAGCGGCTCCGGCAGCCACGGCCCCGGATACGACTCGCGCCGCCGCGCGACCGCCGCCTGCCGCGCCAGCGCGGTGTTGACCGCGATCCGCACCAGGTACGCGCGCGGCTTCTCCACGCCGTCCGTCCCCCGCGCGGCCCAAGCGAGCCACGTGTCCTGAAGAACGTCCTCGGTGTCGGCGACGCTGCCCAGCAGGTTGTACACGATCGAGAACAGCAACTCCCGATGCTCCGCATAAACCCGCGTGGCCTCGTCCGACGCCCGCAGCGCCGCATCAGAACCGCCCCCGGCCTCATCGGACACCCGCACGGCCTCGTCGGATGCCCGCAGCGCCTCGCCGGTCGCGCGTAGGGGCTCGTCCGGCGCGTGCGTGGCCTCGTCGGGGGCGGGGTGGGGCTTGTCGGGCGTGCGTGGGGCCTCGACGTGGGGGGTGGGCTCGTCGGGGGCGGGGGCCGTCGAGATGTCGTGGGGCATGGTCCCTCCTGTTCGCCACCCCTGAGGGACGGCGACCCCCGAAGTGTGACATCCCTCGGAGAAATGGGATTCGTCTCTCACCGCGTCACATCGGCCGGACGCCCGCGCCTCATGGTTCGCGACACACATCCGAAGCCGGAGGCGAAACCCCAATGTCCGAAAGCTCGTTCCTGGCGACCCGCCGGGGCAGGCTCACGCTGGCGCTGCTGTGCGGCGTCGCGTTCCTCGACTTCATCGACGCGTCCATCGTCAACATCGCGCTGCCCGGGATGCAGCGCGCCCTCGGCTTCTCGGTCGAGGGGCTCCAGTGGGTCCCGAGCGGGTACCTGCTCACCTACGGCGGCTTCATGCTGCTCGGCGGGCGCGTCGCCGACCTGCTCGGCCGCCGCCGCGTGCTCGTCGCCGGGACGGTCCTGTTCGGCGCGGCGTCCGCGGCGGGCGGCCTCGCGCAGACGGCGTCGGTCATGGTCGGCGCGCGGATGGTGCAGGGCCTCGGCGCGGCGACGATGCTCCCGTCCGCGCTGTCGCTGCTCACCACGTCCTTCAAGGAGGGCCCGGACCGCAACCGCGCGCTCGCGGTGTGGGGCGGCGTGGCCGCGGGGGCGTCCGGCGCGGGCGTCCTGCTCGGCGGCGTGCTCACCGACGGCCTCGGCTGGCGCTGGGTGATGCTGGTGAACCTGCCGGTCGTCGTCACGGTGCTCGCCGCCGTCCCGATGCTCCTCCCGGACGACCGCCGGACGGCCCGCGTCCGCGACTTCGACATCCCCGGCGCGTTCCTCGTCACCGGCGCGATGCTGCTGCTCGTGTACACGCTGGTCAAGGCCCCGGACGCCGGGTGGGGCGCGGCCCGGACGATCGGCGGGCTCGCCGGCGCGGCCGTCCTGCTGGCGCTGTTCGTCCTCAACGAGACGCGCGCGGCGCATCCGCTGCTGCCGCTCGACACGCTCCGCATCCGGGGCCTCGCGGCGGCGAACGTCACCCAGCTGCTCGTCCTGGCGGGCGGCGCGGCCATGTTCTTCTTCCTCAGCCTCTACATGGAGACGATCCTCGGATACTCGCCGCTCCAGACCGGCTCGGCCTACCTGCCACTGTGCGCGTGCGTCGGCGTCGCGGCGGGCATCGCGTCCAAGCTGCTGCCGAAGTTCGGGACGCGTCCGCTGATCGTCGTCGGGTCGCTGGTCGGGACGGGCGGGCTGTACCTGCTGTCGCGCGTCCCGGTCGGCGGCTCGTACGTCTCCGACCTGCTGCCCGGCCTGCTCGTGTTCGCGCTCGGCCTCGGCGTCGTGTTCGTGTCGGTCACCGCCGCCGCGAACGCGGGCGTCCCGGCGAACCGCGCGGGGATCGCGGCGGCGCTGCTCAACTCGTCCCAGCAGCTCGGCACCGCGCTCGGCCTCGCCATCATGGCCGTCCTCGCCGCCGACCGCACCGGCCACCTCGTGAAGCTCGGCACGGACGTCCCGCACGCGACGACCGAGGGCTTCCAGCGCGCCCTGTTCGCGGGCGCCGTGTTCACCTTCGCGGCGGCGATCGTCGGCCTGGGCGTCCGCAACAGCCGAGGCGCCCCCGACCCCGCCCAAGCGGCCGCCCCGCTGACCGCGCAGCCCGACGCGCAGCCCGAAGCGCAGCCCGACGCGCAGGCCGCCGCGCACTCCGACGCGCAGCGCGAAGCGCACCCCGACGTGCGGCGCGGTGCGCGGAGTGACGGGCGGCCGGACGAGGCGTCGGAGGCATTTCCGGACGCGCCCATCCGTGCGGAGACGACGGCCGAAAGCGCGGCGGACGCGCGCTGAACCCCGGCGGGCCCGGACCGGGTGACATCTGCCACGATGTCGGGCGATCGAACACATGCGGCGCGGACGGCGTCCAACCCTGTGATCACCCCCGACACCCGGACCGACCTACGGAGTACTCATGCCGAACGTGGACCGCCGCCGTGCCCTCGGGCTCCTGACCGCCGGGGCGGCGGGCATCGCCGCCGCGGCGGCCCCGGACCTGTGGCACGCGGGCCCGTCGCGGTCGGCCAGCGCGTCCGGCGGCCACAAGGGCGGGCACCACGGGAAGGGGCCCGCCCAGCCGCCGGACCCGGGCTACGCGCACGGGCAGCCCATGCAGGCGCTGCACCTGCCCGTCCGCAGCCTGCAGGACCTCTCGCCCACCGCCCCCGCGAACGCCATCGCGCTGACCATCGACGACGGCCCGCACCCGAAGTACACGCCGATGATGCTGGACCTGCTCGCCGCGCACGGCGTCAAGGCCACCTTCAACATGATCGGCGAGCAGGTGGTGGAGCAGCCGAAGATCGTCCAGCGGATCGTCGCGGACGGCCACCAGATCGCCGACCACACCGTCACCCACCCGATCAACCTGCCGCGCCTCGACACCGCGCGGATCACCAGGGAGATCGGCCAGGCGCACGACCAGATCGCCCAGACCACCGGCGTCGCCCCGAAGTTCTTCCGCTCGCCCGGCGGCAACTGGTCCCAGGCCGTGTTCGACATCGCCGCTCAGCACAAGCTGATCTGCGTGGACTGGAAGATCGACCCGCGCGACTGGGCCCGTCCGGGCATCTCCCACATCACCCGGACCATGCTCCAGGCCCAGCCCGGCGACATCCTGCTCTGCCACGACGGCGGCGGCGACCGCATCCAGACGATCGACGCCCTCAAGACCGTCCTGCCGCAGCTCAAGCAACGCGGCCTCCAGTTCGTCGCCCTGTAAGCCCCGCCCGCCGGCCGGATCGCGTCGTCCGCCGAGCGGATCGCGTCGTCCGCCGGCCGGGGCGCCGTCCGGGGAGGGGCGTCCGCCGGGCGGTCAGCGGATGATGACGGTGGTGGCGGGGGCCTTGGGGTCGTGGGTCCAGCCGTCGTGGCCCTCGCCGGCGCGCCAGTGGCGGCCGGCGAAGCGGACCTCGGTCAGGCCGTAGGACTGGGCGTGGGCGACGGCCCAGGAGGCGACGGCCCAGCCCGTCCGGTCGTTGGGGGACTTCACCGCGTCGTAGTCGGGGGAGGCGGGGGCGACGACCTGGAGGCGGCTGCCGAAGGCGCGGCGCATCTCGCGGACGGCGTCCGCCCGGCGGGGCGCGGTGCGCTTGTTCGGCGGGTACCAGCAGCGGACGGCCGCGGGGGACCGTCCGCCGAACGCCTGCGCGAGCACCTTCGCGTCGCCCTCGTGCTGCGCGTAGGCGTTGCCGTCGGCGCTGCGCTGGACGCGCTGCGCGGCGTCGTGCAGGTCGAGGTCGAGGTAGTCCTTGACCTTGACCAGCGCGTCCAGGAACTTGCTGGTGGACTGGACGGGGTCGCGGAGCTTGTCCGGTGAGCCCCAGCCCTGCGAGGGACGCTGCTGGAACATGCCGACCGAGTCGCGGTCGCCGCCCGCCAGGTTGCGCATGTGCGACTCCTGGATGGCGGTCGCGTAGGCGATCACCATGGCCCGCTCGGGCAGCGCCTTGCGGGCGGCGACGGCGGCGATGGTGGAGCCGTTGGCGGCCTGTTCCAGGTCCAGCGGCATCTTGCCCTGCGCGGTGCGCACCTCGCACCCGGATCCGTGCAGGTAGGGGCGGGCGCGCGTGTACAGCACCCAGCCGCCGGCGGCCAGCGCGACCGCGGCGGCGAGCGCCGCGATCCACCAGCGCCGCCGCCGTCCCCTCCGCTCGCCGCCGGATCCCTCCCGGGGACCGGAACCCAGCTTCGCCCAGACTGCCACGCGACGACCGTACCGGGCTCCGGCCGTCGGTAAGCTCAATGTCCATGACCGAAACGTTCACCAGCCCGATCTCCGCCGCCGTCGACGAGCTCTGGGAGCGGCGCGCCGAGCTCGGCCCGGACGACACCGAGGCGCGCGCGGCGATCGTCGCCGCCGTGGACCAGATCGACGCGGGCGAGGCCCGGGTCGCCCTCATCGACCCGGCGACCGACGAGGTCGTCGTCGACGAGCGCGCCAAGCGCGCGATCCTGCTCAGCTTCAAGGTGCTCGGGATGGTGCGGTCGCAGGTCGGCGACTTCCAGTACCACGACCGGATCCCGCTGAAGAGCCGGCTGGACGGCGTCCGCGTGGTGCCGGGCGCGATCGCCCGCTGGGGCTCCTACCTGGCCCCCGGCGTCGTGCTGATGCCGTCGTTCACCAACATCGGCGCCTACGTCGACTCCGGCACGATGGTCGACACCTGGGCGACCGTGGGGTCCTGCGCGCAGATCGGCAAGAACGTCCACCTGTCCGGCGGCGTCGGCATCGGCGGCGTGCTGGAGCCGCCGAACGCCAAGCCGGTCGTCATCGGGGACGAGGCCATGATCGGCTCCCGCTCGATGATCACCGAGGGCGCGCGGGTCGGCACCGGCGCGGTCGTCGGCTCCGGGACGAACCTGTCGGCGTCCATGCCGGTCATCGACGTCGAGACGGGCGAGGAGATCAGCCGCGGCCGCATCCCGGACTGGTGCGTCGCCGTCGGCGGCACCCGGATCAAGGAGTTCCCGGGCGGGAACTTCGGTCTGCCGGCCGTCCTGGTCCTGAAGAAGCTGGAGCCGGGGCAGCGGCACAACAAGGCCGAGCTGAACGGCATCCTGCGCGACCACGGCATCAACACCTGAGCGTGGAGAGGTGAGGGGCGGCCCACGTGGCCGCCCCTTTTGCATAGGGTTTCCGGCATGACCTCTCTCGATCTCCAGATGGACGTGTCGGATCTGACGGCGGCGATCGTCGACGTCGAGTCGGTGAGCGGGAACGAGAAGGCGCTCGCCGACGCCGTCGAGGCGGCGCTGCGGGCGCTGCCGCACCTGGAGGTCGTCCGGGACGGGGACTCGGTCGTCGCGCGGACGGACCTGGGCCGGGACGAGCGCGTCCTGCTCGCCGGGCACCTCGACACCGTCCCGCTGAACGGGAACCTGCCGTCCCGCCGCGAGGGCGACCGCCTCTACGGCTGCGGCACGACGGACATGAAGGCGGGCGTGGCCGTGCAGCTGAAGCTGGCCGCCGCGCTGTCGGAGCCGTCCCGCGACGTGACGTACGTCTTCTACGAGTGCGAGGAGATCGAGGCCGCCCGCAACGGCCTCAAGCGCATCGCCGAGACCCGCCCCGAGCTGCTCGCCGCCGACTTCGCCGTCCTGATGGAGCCGACCGGCGGGCTCATCGAGGGCGGCTGCCAGGGGACCCTGCGCGTCGAGGTCACCGCGCGCGGCGAGCGGGCGCACAGCGCGCGCGCCTGGATGGGCTCCAACGCGATCCACGCGGCGGGCGCGATCCTCGACCGCCTGCGCGGCTACGAGCCCGCCAAGCCCGTCGTGGACGGCCTGGAGTACCACGAGGGCCTGAACGCCGTGTTCATCAGCGGCGGCGTCGCGGGCAACGTCATCCCCGACGAGTGCGTCGTCACGGTGAACTACCGCTTCGCGCCCGACAAGTCCGAGGACGACGCCGAGGCGTACGTCAGGTCATTTTTCGAAGGCTTCGAGGTGAAGCGGATCGACTCGGCGCCGGGCGCCCGGCCGGGCCTGGACCGTCCGGCCGCCCGCGCGTTCGTCGCCGAGACCGGCGCGCAGGTGCGCGCGAAGCTCGGCTGGACCGACGTCGCGCGCTTCGACGCCCTCGGCGTCCCGGCGGTCAACTACGGCCCGGGCGAGCCGACCCTCGCCCACACCAAGGACGAGTTCGTCGAGCTGCCCCTCATCGCCGATGCCGAGGAACGGCTGCTCGCCTGGCTAAGGTGAGGCCATGAAGCGCGAGATCCGCACCAGGAGGCAGGGTCCGGCGACCCTGCGCGGCAAGGCCATCCCCTCGACGACCACCGACCAGCGGCTGCTCGACCGCCGCGGGCCCGCGGACTGGGTGCACGCCGACCCGTGGCGGGTCCTGCGCATCCAGGCCGAGTTCGTCGAGGGGTTCGGGCTGCTCGCCGAGCTGCCCAAGGCCGCCTGCGTGTTCGGCAGCGCGCGGACCAGGCCCGACTCGCCCGAGTTCAAGCTGGGCGAGCAGATCGGCGCCAAGCTGCACGAGGCGGGCTACGCGGTGATCACCGGCGGCGGCCCGGGCATCATGGAGGCCGCGAACAAGGGCTGCGACGAGGCGGGCGGCCTGTCGGTCGGGCTCGGCATCGAGCTGCCCTTCGAGCAGTCGATGAACCCGCACATCGACATCGGCCTGGAGTTCCGCTACTTCTTCGTCCGCAAGACGATGTTCGTGAAGTACTCGCAGGCGTTCGTGGTGCTGCCGGGCGGCTTCGGCACCCTGGACGAGCTGTTCGAGGCGATCACCCTGGTCCAGACCGGCAAGATCACCCGGTTCCCGATCGTGCTGGTCGGCACCGAGTTCTGGTCCGGCCTGCTCGACTGGGTGCGGAAGGTCATGGTGCCGTCCGGCAAGATCTCGGCGGAGGACCTCGACCTGATCCACCTCACCGACGACCCGGACGAGGTCGTCCGCGTCATCGTGGACGCGCACGAGCAGGTCGAGCGCCAGCTCGCCGAGCAGGAGGCCCGCGCCGAGACCGCCCGCCAGGCCGGGAACGGCTCCTGATGGGCATCGCGGTCTGCGTCTTCTGCGCCTCGTCCACCCGCATCGACCCCCGGCACGTCGAGTTCGCCGAGCAGGTCGGTGCGGAACTCGCCCGGCGCGGCCACACCCTGGTCAGCGGCGGCGGCCGGATCTCCTCGATGGGTGCGGTCGCCCGCGGCGCGCGCGCCGGTGGAGCCCGCACGATCGGCGTGATCCCCGAGGCCCTGCGCGACGTCGAGGTCTCCGACGAGGACAGCGACGAGCTCGTCATCACGCCCGACATGCGCGCGCGCAAGGGCGAAATGGACCGGCGCAGCGACGCCTTCCTGGTCCTGCCCGGCGGCATCGGCACGCTGGAGGAGCTGTTCGAGATCTGGACGTCCCGGACGCTCGGCATGCACGACAAGCCCCTGGTCGTCCTCGACCCGGACGGCGTCTTCGCCCCGCTCCGCCAGCTCGCCGAGAACCTCACCGAGCTGGGCTTCGCCCGTCCGAAGATCTTCGACGCGATCGGCTGGACGGCCGACCTGCACGAGGCCTTCGACCTGCTGGAACGCACCCGCCCCCACATCGAGGCCACCCCCGAGGACTACGTCGAAGCCGAGCCCTGACGGCGACGCGGGGTTCGAGGGCGGCGTCCCTCGAACCCCGCGTGACCGGCGCCCGCAGGCGACGCCCGCGTGACCGGCGCCGCGTGACCGGGCGTGACCGGGCGTGACCGGTGCCCGCGAAGGTCAGTCCGCGTCGGAGGCGACATGGAGGACGGTGCCGAAGTTGGCGCCGTTGGCGAGGTTGATCAGTTGGGTGCCGGAGGCGACGGTGGTGGCGCGGGTGAAGCCGCCGCCGTAGCCGCTCGCGACGGTGAAGATGCCCCAGGCGACGATCCAGGGGTGCAGGTCGCCCGCCTCGTCGTGGAAGAGCTCGGGCACCGGGACGACGCGGCGTTGCAGCACGTAGGGGCCGTCCACGGCGGCGGTGACCTGCTCGCGCCACTCCTCCGGGGAGACCTCGGGGAGCCAGCCGAGGACGACGCCGTGGCCGCCGTGCAGCTGGGTGGGCTTGAGCGCCAGGTGCTCCTGGTTGGCCAGGGCGTAGTCGAGGAGTTCGACGCGCTCGCCGCTCTCCAGCGTCACCTTGCCCGGACGGACCATGCGCGTCCACGGCAGGATGCGGTCCAGGCTGGCCAGCTCGGCGGGCGAGAACAGGCCGCGGTTGCGCTCGTCGGAGAGCATCGCGAGGGCGCCCTTGCTGGCGAAGACCTCGGCGTCCATCGGGGTGAAGATCTTCACCTGGCCCCGGTGGGCCGCGTCCAGGACGGGGTTCATCAGGCCGGGCGCCTCGGCCGACTCCATCAGGTCCTCGATCAGGAACATCCGGTAGACGACGTCGACCTTCCGGTCGCCGAGCCAGACGCCGTCGTCGCGGACGTCGAGCTGCCCGATGTGGCAGGGGTGGGCGTCCAGGCCGAGCTCCTGCCAGCGCGCGCAGTAGTGCGTCATGTAGGAGCGCAGCCGGTCGAAGCTGGCCGGCCAGTCGCACATCGCGACCACCGGACGCGAGCCCGGCGCGAACCCGGTCTCGGCGAACACGCTGTCCACCAGCTCGCGCATGGTGTCCACGTACGTCAGGCCGCGGCGTTCGGCGAAGGACGCCAGCACGGGATGCTCCAGGAGGGCGCGGCTCATGTCGGCGTTGTCCAGCCCGCCGAGCGAGCCGCCCATGTTCACTTCGAGGACCCGGAGGCCGGTCGCGTCGGCGTACATGTCGAGCCGTCCGACGCGGGTGGGCGCCGGGCCCCGGCTGCGCAGGACGGCCGACACCTGCACCTCGGACATGCCGACGGCCCGCGCGAACGCCGCGAGGTCGCCGCCGTACAGCCGGTCCGGCAGGCTGAGCAGGGCGGAGCGGAAGTTCTCCAGGTCCGCCGCGAGCAGCTGCTGCTCGTCGCGGTCGAGGAACGTCGGACGCGACAGGTACCGCGCCTGGTAGAGCGCGTTGAGGAACTCCGAGGACGGCAGGCTGCCGAGCAGTTCGCCGAGCGGCTTGCCCGCGCTCTCCCGGAGGTACTCTTCGGTCAGGGACTGACGGGACACGCGGGTCACCCTTCGGGGTCGATGATGAGCTGCTGCTCCAGCTTGCGGATGACGTCCCGGTCCTCGTAGAGCTGCTCGGACCGTTCGTGGGCGAGCGTGATGTAGCCCATCGTCATGCTGGTGTGGATGTCGGTGCTGGCCTCCACCCGGTCGCCGGTGGACACCAGGCGGAACGTGGAGTGGAAGCTCGGCAGCGAGCGCACCTCGTCGAGGATCTCGGCGTTGCGCACCACGCCCGACGTGTACGCCTTGACGAAGACGGCCAGCACGTTCCGCCGCAGCGTGAACCCGTCGGGCAGCTCGCCGCCGCGGCCCGCGCAGACGTCCACCGTCCGGGTGAGCTGGCTCTCGCCGGTGGCGATCTCGGTGAGGGTCGGATGGCCGATCCCGGCGAAGCGCGCGTTGACCTCCAGCAGGCGGGGGCCGTCCTCGGTCATCATGATCTCGGTGTGCGCGCCCCACTGCCGCAGGCCGACCGCGTCGAGCGCGGCCAGCGCGTACTCCATCAGCGGCCCGAGGACGGGGTCGTCCGGCGCGTACGGCATCCACTCCACGGCGTTGTAGACGGCGATGCCGTCCCCGTACTGCGCGCGGTCGTACCGGATGATGTCGGTGACCGAGTGGCGGCCGTGGTGGCTGACGGTGTCGACCGCGTACTCGGTGCCGGTCAGGTGCTCCATGACCAGCACGTCCTCGGCGAGGACGCCGTTCTTGTCGCGGTGGCCGAGGATGGCGTCGAAGTGCTCCCGCCAGCCCTGCCCGCCCGGCGCCCGGCCCACGCTGACGATGCCCGCGCTGGACGACGGCTTGATCACCAGGTCGCGCCCGGCGAGGCCCTCCCGCTCGATCCAGGCCTCGACCTCGGCCGGGTCGGTCGCGCAGATCTGCCGGGCGACCGGCAGCCCGGCCGCGGCGAGCGCCTGGTGCATCCGGTACTTGTGCCGGCGCGCGTCGACCAGCTCCGAGACGTTGGCCTCCCCCGGGGTGAGCGCGTCGGCCAGGCGCTGGGTCAGGTGCAGGGCCATGTCCACCGACGTCATGACGGCGGTGGGCGACAGCGCCCCGAGCGTGCGGATCGTCTCCTCGGCGTCGCCGTGATGGTTGATGATCACGTCGTAGTTCTCCGGGACGTGCGCGGCCCGCAGCGGCTCCAGGGCCGGCCCGACGCAGTCCATGACCGCGACCGGGCTCATCCCGGCCTCGCGCAGCAGCGGCGCGAGCAGCGCGCCCGAGCTGTACGGCTGGACGATCGCGACGACTGGCTTGCTCATGCTGGCTCACTTTCTCGTTCTGTGGAGACGTGCAACTCGCGCGGCCGGGGCCGGGCGCGGACGCCCGCGCCCACCGCCACGCAGACCGCCGCGGCGCCCGCGCAGGCGCCGGTGAGGACCCACAGCCTCGTCCCCCACCAGTGCCAGGCGGTCACGCCGACCACCGGGCCGACGCTGTAGGCGATCTGGGTGGCGAGCGTGGCGAGGCCGATGTAGCGCCCGCGCAGCGCGGCGGGCGCCACCAGGCCCGGGTAGGCCAGCATCGACGGGGCGGCGATCACCTCGCCGAACGTCCACACGACCGTCCCGGCGAGCAGGATCCAGGTCTGGGACGGGCCGAGGTAGGTCAGGTAGCCGAGGCCGAGCAGCCCCATGCCCGCCGCCATCGGCAGCCCGATCGGTGCCTTCTGGGTCCACTTGGACAGCCAGAGTTCGAGCGCGATCACCATGAAGCCGTTGATCGCGAGCATCACCGCGTAGATCCGGCTGTCGAAGCCCGATTCGGTGACGAACAGCGGCAGCGACGAGTTCATCTGGATGTAGGCGACCGACGTCAGGAACAGGCCGAGCACCACCAGGACGAACCGGCCGTCCGATACGACCTTCCGGTATCCGGGCGCGGGCTGCTTCCCGGCCTTCTCCTCCTTGTGCTTCCCGCCGCGCGCCGAGTCGGCGGGCAGCACCAGCAGGGCGACCAGGCCGTAGCAGAGCGAGGTCGCCGCGTCGGCGAGGAACAGCGGGACGTAGGAGTCGAACCAGGTCAGCAGCAGCGCCGCCGTGAGCGGACCCAGGGTCGACCCGATGTTGAAGGTCGCCCGCCAGATCGAGAACGTCATGACCTGGCGCTCGTCCGGCGTGAGCTCGACGACCCGCGCCATCGCGGCGGGCCGGAACGCGGTGGCCGTCAGCCCCGCCCCGCCCGCCACCAGGACGCCGACCCACACGTTCGGCACGTAGACGATCGCCGCGGTCAGCACCGCCGTGGCGGCCGTCGAGCCGATGATCGTCCAGCGGTAGCCGAACCGGTCGGCCGCCGTCCCGCCGACGGCGCTGCCGAGGATGCGGCCGACCATCAGCGCGGTCAGCACGACCCCGCTCTCCCATGCCGAGAAGCCCTCGTGCAGCAGGTAGAGCACCAGGAACGCGTTCAGGAACGCCGCCAGGTTGCTGACCAGGTTGCCGACCATCAGCACCCGGACGGTGCTCGGCATCTCCCGGAGCGTCCGGAGGACCGTCACCTCCGCCGTCCCGCCCGGCTGTGTCTTCCCGCCCGGTTCCGTGCTCGCGCCCGGCTCCGCCGTGGCGTCCGGCTCCGTCGTTCCGCTCACGAAAGGGGCCGCCCGGTGATCTCGAAGAAGCGGGCGGGGTCGGCCAGCGCCGCGCGCGACTCCGCCAGGGTCGGCGCGACGGCGATGACGTAGCCGGACCGGGCCAGCCCGTGCGGCGGCAGCCGCACCGTCATGCCCGGCGCCGCGCTCATCCCCATCTCGTGGATCGGCGGGACGAGGAGCTCCTCGCGGGCCCGCGCGCTCTCGACGACCATGTCGTACGCCGGGTAGGCGAAGCGCACCGAGGCGGCCCGGCGCGGGTCGGGGAACTCCACGGTCGGACGGCGGCCGGCGGCGACGTCGGCGGCGGCGAGCGCGGCGTCCGTCCCGGACGTCAGCTGCCCGAGGTAGGGGATCATGCCGCCGCCCAGCCGGGCGTTGACCTCGATCGCGTACAGGCCCTTCGGGGTGACCTTGTACTCGGCGTGCGTGAAGCCGTTCTCGAAGCCGAGCGCGGCGTGCGTGCGGCGCACCAGGTCCATCGCGGCCGGGTCGTCCAGCAGCGGGTCGGCGCCGTCCACGTCGTGGCCGATCTCCTCGAACGCCATCGCCTCGGTGCCGCCGAGCACCTTGCGTCCGACGATCATCGGGGTGCACTCGCCCTCGAAGACCACCGAGTCGACCGAGACCTCGGGGCCGTCCAGGAACTCCTCGACGATCACGCAGTCCTCGAACCGGTGGATGCCGGGCACCACCGCGCCGCGGGTCACCTCGAAGGCCGCCGCCAGGCCGGCGGGGTCCTCGACCTTGCGCAGGCCGAGGCTGCCGCCGAGGTTGCGCGGCTTGAGGATGACCGGGTAGCCGGTCTGCTCGGCGAACTCGCGGGCCTCCTCGAAGGTGGCCACCGCGCGGGACGCCGGCTGCGGGATGCCCGCCTTCTCCAGCGCCTGCCGGGTCGCGGTCTTGTCCCGGCAGCGGGCGACCGCCTCCGGGTCGAGCGTCGTGAGCCCGAGCGCCGCGCCCGCCCACGCCGCCGTCTCGATGTACACCTCGTCGTAGCAGTAGAAGCCCGCCACCTCGTGCTCGCGGGCGACCGCGGCGGCGGCCTCGGTCAGCGCCCGCCGGTCGAGGCAGTCCACGACGGTGTGGCCCTCGATGTACGGCTGCTCCCACGTCGGGGGCGTCGGGTTGAGCAGCCACAGCCGGTACCGGGAGGACACCGTCCGGAAGATGTAGGAGCGGTACGCCGCGTAGCTGCTCGCGACGACGATCAGGAGTGGCTTGTCCATCGGTCCTTCATCGGGTCGGGGGACGTGAGGCGCCGTCATCGGGCGGTGGGGCGGACGGCGATCCCGGCGCGCGGCGCGGCGGCCCGCAGGCCGTAGAGCCGGCCCGCCGGGACGAGCAGGGTGTCGCCCTCGCCCAGGCGGTGCGGGTTCTCGGTGACCCAGGCGTGGACCTCGACCTCGCCGCCGGTCACCTCGACCAGCTGGTCGCCGTCGTGCACGCGGGTGCTGAACGGATCGCCCGGACGCAGCGTGGCGGTCGTCCCGTCCCCGGCGGCCGAGGAGGCGAGCTTGGCGCCGAGCCGGGTGTGCTCGTCGAGCGAGCCCGCCCAGGCGATCTGGGCCTGGAAGTCCGCGTCGCCGAGCCGGAGCAGCTCCTTGGTCTCCACGATCCCGCGGACCAGCTCGGGGATGACGGCCTCGCCGTGCCGGCGGGCGAGCCCGAGCAGCAGGTTCTCGAAGGTCATCCGGCCGTGGTGGATGTCGATGTGCGCGTGCTCGTCGGTGTACCGGGTGTCGGCCCGGTCGCCGAACACGGTGCGCAGCATCGTGCCCATGTCGGCGAAGCCCTGGGCGAACAGCCACTCCAGGTAGCTCACCGCCCCCATGTACCGGAACACGCCCCGGTGGTTCTTGGTGAGGTAGTTGAAGTAGTTCGCGCCCGCGAGCGAGCTGGTCAGGTAGAAGTTCCAGTAGGCGTGCACGTCCGTGCGCAGCCCGATGCTGGCGATCATCTCCCGGAACAGGGTGCTGTGCTTGGCGCGGTAAAGGCCGTAGCCGAACTCGTCGGTGAAGACCTTGAACAGCTCCGACTGCTCCGGCCCGTACGACCCGGCGAGGTTGCCCGCCATCGCGGACGCCTCGGTCAGGCCGTCCAGCGCGAGCTGGATCAGGTTGAGGCGCGCCGCGTCCTGCGGGTCGGGGCACTCGGTGATGGCCCGCATCGAGCCGGTCAGGCGGGCGGCGGCGTCCACGGCCGGGTTGTTCCCGGACGCGTCCGGCGGCGCCCCGGCGCCCTCGACCTCGCCGAGGAAGTAGGCCTCCAGCTCGTCGAGGGTGCGGACCGGGGGAGCGGGGACGTCCTCCAGGAACGCGAAGGAGTAGCGCTCCAGGGCCGGACGCATCGCGTCGTGCAGCCGCCGGACCCCGGTGCCGTAGAAGGCGTCGAAGTCGTCCTTGACCGGTCCGAGGCCGCCGTCCGGGAGGAGGACCATCTCGCTCTCGTAGGCGTTGCAGAGGACGCGGCTCGCGATGAGGTGCCGGTGGCTCAGGAAGCCGGCCTCGGTCACCGGCTCCGCGAAGTCCCCGCCGGCGGGCGGGGGCCCGAGCGGACGGCGGTAGGGGTTGGCGTCCACGTACAGCTCGGGACCGGCGCGGAAGATCGGCAGCGCGCCGTACTCTTCGAGCTCGGTCACGACGGGCTCGTCGCTTGTGGACAGGCGGTGGTCGTGGAGGTCGGTCATGGCGTCGTCTCCCCCATGCTGACGGCGGTGAAGTGGATCGAGACGCCGTCGTGCCGCGCGTCCAGCAGGAGCGGTTCCCCGGGCTGCACCTGGACGGGGTCCGGGAGGCACTGGACGGCCTGCTTCCAGTGGGACCCGGGGTTGCCGGGGGCGTTGGTGAGCCCGATCCCGGGGACGAGGTCGAGCTCGAACCAGAACACGATGGCGTGGCAGCGTCCCTCGGCCGTCGGCGACACCACGAACTCGGCCCGGTGCTCGCCCGGGCCGTCCCGGTAGAAGTCGAAGGAGAAGATCTCCATCGGGTCCGACAGCGGGCGCCACCGGTGGTTGCGCAGCCGCGAGTCGAAGTACTCCATCGAGGACAACCGGTTGAACTCCGAGAGGTCGAAGCCGTAGAGCTCGCCCACGTGGTTCTTGCGGAAGAGCGACTCGCTCTCCACGAGCTGCGCGAGCACCCGGCCGCCGGACGGCAGGATCAGCGCGTCCTCGGCCAGCAGGTGCTCGCGAGCGTGCGCGATGGTGCCGAGGATGCCCTCGCCCAGCAGCGCGCAGTCGATGGTCTCGGTGATCAGCACGTCGGCGCGGGCGGGCAGGTCCGCCGGGACCCGCATCGCGGTCGAGCGCTTCGGCACCACCGTGATCGCCTGCTGGTGGCCCGCGGCCCGGATGATCTGCTCCGCGACGGCCGCGACGGTCGGCTGCCCCTCGCAGGCGACCACCCGGCGGGCTCCGGCGCGGGCGGCCATCATGGCGAGCAGCCCGGTGCCGGTGCCGATGTCGAGGACGAGCCGGTCCGGCCGCACGACCTCGCGGATCGCCCGGTCGTACAGCTCGGCGCGCTCCCGGTCGTGCAGCATCTCCCAGTGCCAGCGGGGGACGTGCCGCCGGACCGCCCGGTTGTGCCCGAGCAGCGCCTCCCGGTTGCGGCCGTCCAGCGCCAGCGCGAGCTCGAACTCCTCGATGGCCTGGTCGTACCGGCCGGACTCGTGCAGCGCGTGGCCGCGCCGGATGAACTCGGCCACCTCCCGGTCGACGGCGCCGGCCGTGTCCGCCGGGAGGACGGCCTCGTGCAGGTCCTCGCTCATCGTGCCTCCTCGCAGGGCTCGGCCGCCGGTTCCCCGCAGGGCAGGGCCGGTACGTCGTCGTGGGGTTCGTCCGCCTCGGGCGGGAGGTTGGCGAGGATGCGCTTGTGGACCAGCGTCACGGGCACGTCCTCCGGCGTGTCCGGGAGCAGGACGATCGCCTCGTCGCCGCTGCGCACCATGGGCACGCCGGTGCGCCGGACGGCGGCGACGCCGACCTTCGTGCCGTGCCACGGGCAGCTCAGCCGGCGGCCGTCGGGGGTCAGCCGGGCGAGGCTGAGCGGTCCGCCGCGGTGCGGGCACCAGTCGCGGACGAGGTGCGACCGGCGGTCCGCGCCGACGAGCAGGAAGTAGCGTTCGTGACCGGCGAGGACGGTGTTGTGCACCCGCAGGTCCATCACGACGATGCGGCTCACGCGTCCTCCCGGACGGGGTGGACGAGGTAGGACGAGGCGTCCGACACGGATCGGACGCCGTAGACCCGGCCCGCCGGGACCAGCACCGCGTCACCCTGCGTGAGCGGTTCGGGAGCACCGGTCGCGGACGTCACGAGTTCGGCTTCGCCGTGTGCCATTTCCAGCACGACGGCCCGGTCGTGGTTACGGGTGTGGAACATCCCTCCCCGGGACCGTTCGATCCGTTCCGGGGGACCCGCCACCGTGACGTCGGCGGCCATTTCCCGGTGCGCCGGGATGGTGTCGGCCCATTCGATCTGCGCGGCGGTGTCCTCCTCGAACCAGTCGCCGAGCATCCGCGCTTCGGCGATGCCGCGCATCAGTTCGGGAACGACATGGTCGCCGTGCCGTTCGGCGAGCGCGAGCAGAATCTCCTCGCGGGTGATTCGCCCGTGGTGCTCGTCGATGTGCGCGTGCTCGTCGCAGTAATGCAGATCGACGTCGTCGCCGAAGATGTCCCGGAACGTTCCGATCATCTTGACGAAGGCCGGTGCGAAAACGGCCTCCGCATAGGCGACCGCTCCCGCGTACCGGAAGAACTTCGCATGGTCCCGGGACAGCAGGTAGTAATGGTTGTTGATCGCGATCGGGCCGGGCAGGTAGAAGTTCCAGTACGCGTGCACGTGGGTGGCCATGCCCCGGCTGCGCAGCATCTTGGTGAAGATGGTGGTGTGCTTCGCGTCGTGGACGCCGTAGCCGAACTCGTCGATGAAGACCTTGAACAGCGCCGACTGCTCCGGGCCGTAGGCGCCGCCGAGGTTGCGCGACATCGCCGACGCCTCGGTCAGGCCGTCCAGGGCGAGCTGGACGAGGTAGGTGTCGGCGGCCACCGGCCGGTTCGCCGCGTTGCCGACGGCCTTGAGCGAGGCGGACTCGCCGCGCGCCGCCTCGTCCACCAGGTGCCGCAGGTAGACGTCGAGCACCTCGGCCGTGCAGTCGCCGCTGACCTCGACCTCGTCGTCGAGGAAGCCGAAGGCGAAGCGCTCCAGATCCGACAGGGAGGACTCCCTGAGCCGCCGCAGATCCTCGCCGTAGAACGTCTCGAAGTCCGTCCGCAGGCCGGCCAGCCCCTGTTCGGGGAGCAGGACGGTCTCGGACTCGTAGTAGGTGCCGAGGATCCGGTGGACCGTCAGCGCCCTGGAGGAGGCGAACTCCCGCGCGCCGAGCGGCCGGTCGAAGTCGAGTTCCGCCAGCGGTTCCGGCACCAGCGTGCGGCGGTAGGGGTTGGGACCGTGCAGCGGGTCCGGCTGGCCGCCGAACAGCCCGTTCGCCGCGAAGGACGCCACCCGGCCGCGCAGGGCCTCCCCGCCCGAGGTGAAAACGGGCAGGCGTTGTTCCTGGATTGTCATGTAAGGCAAACCATCCCGTGGGGTGTTAGCGATGGTCGTGAATCCATCCCGGCCGTTTTGCGGCATGGCGGGGCGTGCCGTCCGCCGGGTGGCGAAACGGCCTGAAGGTGTTATCGGAAAGAGGTGGGGTCCGGCTCAGCGCGTGCCCGGTGGGACGGTGATTCCTCGTGAACGAGTGCGGCGTGCAGCCAACATCTACGCGTCCCCCCCAGGGCAGCTGAATCGACTTTGATCCATTGCGCATTAGAGCCGAGAGTCTCGCCCGGGGGACGGAAAAGCGGCCGATTGGGCCCGTCCCGCCAGACGAACGTCCGTAGGATAAGCGGATCCCGAGAGAGAGGTCCAGATTGTTTTCCCGACATCGCCGTCACGCTCGGTGATGAGCCCAGGAAGGCCCGGCGGGGGCGCTGTGACAATTTACGCAGCGTGATGACAATTGATACGCCCTGCGATGGGCGGGATTGTGCGGAACGAGACCGAACTGTTGCCGCGCTGTCCGAAAGCGGACATGCATTTCGCCGAACATAGCCATTCGCCGGCCGCCCGGGGCGGTCCCTGCGGCGCGCCGGAGAAGAGGCGGCCGGGTCGCCGGCTCCCCGATCCCCTCCGGGCCCCGGACCGCCGGACCGCGGCGCCACCTGCGGCGTTGATCGTCCGCGGCGGGCGGGCGGCCGTTCGGCGCGGCTTCGACGCGGCCCCGCGCGAGCACGGGGCCGGTCATGGCACGATCGACGTGCGGACGTGTCGACAGATCGGAGCAAGACCGTGGTGATGGTGGTCCTCGTGCTGGCGGGCGTCGCCGTGCTGGCCGCCGTCGTCGTGCTCGCGATGGGGCGCGGCGGCGAGCTGGCCCGCACGCACCCCGACGTCCCGCCGCTGCCTCTGATCGACGGGGTCCCGGTGACCGGTCCCGAGGTCGCGATGCTGCGCCTGCCGCGCGCTCTCTGGGGCTACCAGATGGGCGTGACCGACGAGGCCCTGCACCGGCTCGCCTACGCGCTGACCGAGCGGGACGCCCGGATGGCCGCCCTGGAGCAGCACGTCGCCGACCTCCGGCGGCAGCTGGACGAGACGGAGCGTCCGGAGGCCGGTCCGTCCCACGACCCTTTCGAGAGCGGCCCTGAGCGCTTCGAGACCGAGCGGCGCGACGCCTTCGAGGGCGAGGGGCCCGACGCCTTCGACCACGAGGGCCGTGACGCTTTCGGCGCCGAAGGCCGGGACGCCTTCGCCGGCGAGGGGCCCGAGGTTTTCGAGGGCGAGGGGCCCGGCGTCTTCGAGGGCGGGCGGGAGCTGCTGGAGAACGAGGAGCCCCGCAAGCGCTGACGGTTCTGTCGGTTCTGTCGGTGGCGTGCGGTAGAACGGATCGGTGAACACCGCGGTCATCGGCGAAGACGGGCTCGCCCGCTGCCCCTGGGGCCTGTCGGCGCCCGAGTACGTCGCCTACCACGACGAGGAGTGGGGCCGTCCCGTCCGGGACGACCAGGGCCTCTACGAGCGGCTCTGCCTGGAGGCGTTCCAGTCCGGGCTGAGCTGGATCACGATCCTGCGCAAACGCGAGGGCTTCCGCGCCGCGTTCGCGGGCTTCGACATGGAGAAGGTCGCCGCGTTCGGCCCGGACGACGTGGCGCGGCTGATGGCGGACGCCTCGATCGTCCGCAACCGCGCCAAGATCGACGCCGCGATCGCCAACGCGCGGGCGGCCCTCGACCTCGGCGGCGGGCTGACCGATCTCATCTGGAAGTACGCCGACCCCGACGCGCCCGTCCCCGAGACGCACGCCGACGTCCCGGCGACCACGCCCGGCTCCAAGGCGCTGTCGAAGGAGCTGAAGCGCAACGGCTTCCGGTTCGTCGGCCCGACCACCGCGTACGCGCTCATGCAGGCGTGCGGCCTGGTCGACGATCACCTCGCCGCCTGCCACCGGCGGGGCGCCTACGCCAACTCCACGATCGGCGGCGGGTAGCCGGGGACGGGCCCGGTCTCCCACGGCGTGTGGATGTCCCGGGTGTCCAGGTCGGCCAGTTCCGGGACGTAGCGCCGGACGTACTCGCCGCGCGCGTCGAAGCGCTCGGCCTGGCGCAGCGGGTTCATGACCTGGTTGGGACGGGTGTCGTTGCCGGTGCCCGCGACCCGCTGCCAGTTCGCGGCGTTGTTCGGCAGGTCGCCGTCCACCAGCAGCCCGGCGAAGTGGGCGAGCCCGTGCCGCCAGTGCACGCGCAGGTTCCGGGTCAGGAACGACGCGGTGATCAGGCGCGCCCGGTTGTGCATCCAGCCCTCGGCGCGCAGCTGCCGCATGCCCGCGTCCACGATCGGGACGCCGGTCCGGCCCTCCCGCCAGGCGTCGAGCGCGTCCCGGTCCTCGACCCAGGACGTGTTCCGCGGACGGTAGTCCTTCCAGCCGAGCTCCGGGAACGCGGCGGCGAGCTGGTAGTGGAAGTCGCGCCAGGCGAGCTGGCGGATGTACGCCTCCGCGCCCTCCGCGCTTCTGCCGTGGGTCTCGCGGGTGACGGCGGTGGCGAGCTCCGAGGGCGACACGCAGCCGAAGCGCAGGTAGGCGCTGAGGCGGGACGTGCTGTCGCCGGCGAGGTCGTCGCGTCCGTCCGCGTAGCCGGAGAGGCCGCCCGCGAGCCAGTCGCGCATCCGCGCGCGGCCCTCGGTCTCGCCGCCTTTCGGCAGGTCCGGCGACGCGCCGCGGGTGAACCGTCCGATGACCCGCTCGGCGTTGACCGAGTGCGGCCCGGACTTCCCGGACGACGACGGCGGCTGCTTCGCGGCCCGCGAGTCCGAGGCCCGCTGATTCGGGGGCCGCAGTTTCGGGGGCGGCAGCGGGTCGCGCCGGGCCTGGCCGAGCCACGCCCGTCCGTAGGGCGAGAAGATCCGGTAGTGGTCGCCGCTCGCGGGCCGGAGGGCACCGGGCGGTACGACGGTCAGGCCCTCGTGGCCGGACAGTTCGATCCGTTCCTTCCGGCACGCCTCTTGCAGCCGGGCTCGGCGGCGGGACGCGTAGGACGAGACGTCCTCACTGAAGAAGACCCCCGTCGCGCCGGTCTCCCGAGCCAGCTTGACGGCCTCGGCGGCAGGGTCGCCGTGCCGCAGCACCAGGCCGCCGCCGAGGGATTCCAGGCGTCCGCGCAGGTCGGTCAGGGCGCCCAGGAGGAACCGGGCGCGGTTGGGCGACAGGGCGAGCAGCGTGTCGTCGAGCACGAACGCGCAGACCACCCGGTCGGCGGCCGACGCGGCGGCGGCCAGCGCGGGATTGTCGTGCGTTCGCAGGTCGCGCGTGAAGAGCATCAGTGCGGTGTCCATCGAGGGTTCTTCGAGGCCGCGGCGCGTGCCGGTTGCATCCGCGCGATGATCGGTTCCCGAAACTAGGGTGGACCGCCGGAAGGGAGGCGCGGTGGAGGACGTGGGGCTCGGCGTCGGCGCGGTCGCGCGGCGCCTCGGCGTCTCCCCGTCCACGCTGCGCACCTGGAACCGCCGCTACGGCATCGGCCCGAGCCGCCACAGCGAGGGCGGCCACCGCCGCTACGCGTCCGCGGACATCGCGCGCCTCGAACTGATGAACCGGCTGATCCTCGACGGCGTCCCGCCGGCCGAGGCCGCCCACGCCGCCCTGACCGCCGTCGAACCCGAGCAACCCGGCCCCTCGGACGGCGGGAAGGCGGGGGCCGGCCGGGGGACGGGCGGACGGCGGTTGTCGGTGCCGGGCGCGACGCCCGCGACACGCGCCCTGGCGCGGGCCGCGATGGCGCTCGACGCGGGCACCGTGACGAGCATCGTCGGCGAGGCGCTGGCCCGCGACCGGGTGGAGCGGTCCTGGAACGAGCTGATCGCGCCGGTGCTGATCGCGGTCGGGGAGCGGCACGCGGCGACCGGCGCGCTCGTGCAGGTGGAGCACCTGCTCGCGGGCTGCGTGCAGGGCGCGCTGGGGCACGTGCTCGCGTCCGCCGGGCCGCCGGTGACGACGCGTCCGGTGCTGCTGGCCTCGGCCCCCGAGGAGCAGCACTGCCTGCCGGTGTACGCGCTCGGCGCGGCCCTCGCCGAGGAGGGCGTCGCGGTGCGGGTGCTCGGCGCGCGCGTACCGGCCGACGCGCTCGCCGACGCCGTCTGGCAGGTCCGGCCCGCCGCGGTGTTCGTGTGGTCGTCCCTGCGCGAGACCGGCGATTCCGCCGCGCTGGACGGCCTGCCCCAGGGCCGTCCGGGCCACCGCCTCGTCCTCGGCGGCCCCGGCTGGACGCTCGCCGCGCCTGACCCCGGAGCCGCGCGACACGCCGACCGTCCGGAAGGCGCGCAGGCGGAGCGGGCTGGGGGAGGCTTGCGGCGCGGGGGTGGCGGCCCGCGCCACGTGGACAGCATGGCCGCCGCGCTGCGGGAGATCCGCGGGGCATACGGACGCGTCTAGACCCGGTCTTTGCCACGAGCGGGTTGCGGGCGCCCGCGCCGCCGCCTATGAATAAGTTTTGAATCGGTTTCTGCGCTGGGGGGCGCCATGACCGCGGAACCGGGCGCGGGTCCGGGAGCACCGGGCCGGAGGGGGCCCGATGATCTCGCCGCGCTGGGCGTCCGGCTGCGGGCGGGCGACGAGTCCGCGCTGGCCGGCTGCCAGGCCGCGCTCGGTCCCGCCCTGCGGCGCTTCCTGCGCCGGCTGCTGCCGGACGAGGCGGTCGACGACGCGTTGCAGGCCGTCCTGATGGAGCTGTGGCGGTGCCGGGAGCGGGTGGACCCGGACCGGCTCGACGCGTGGACGCGGACGGTGGCCCGCCGCCGGGCCGTCGACCTGCTGCGCGCCCGTCCGCCCGCCTGCCTGCCGCTCGCGGAATGGACGGGCGGACGCGCGGCGAGCCGGGACGACGTCGCCGACCGGATCGCCGGCGAGCAGGACGTCCGGCTCGCTCTGGCCGCCCTGCCGCTCGTCCAGCGGGAGGCGATCGCGCTCGCCTACTACGGCGGGTTCTCGCAGCGCGAGATCGCGGCGCGGCTCGGCGCGCCGGTCGGGACGGTCAAGGCGCGGACGGCCCGCGGCCTGCGCCGCCTCGGCCTGCTGCTCGACGCGCCGCCCGCCCGCCGCCCGCGGAGCTGACCAGGGGGACCAGCCGAGGAGGCGACCAGCCGACCAGGTGAGGACCAGCTGACCAGGGGGACCGGCCGACGAGGCGACCAGCGGACCAGGTGAGGACCAGCTGACCAGGAGGGGATCATGCGCCACCCGCGCCCGCGGATCGCGGTGTCGAGCTGCCTGCTCGGCGAGCCGGTCCGGTACAACGGCGGCCACTGCCGGAGCCGCTTCCTCACCGAACGGCTGGCCGGACACGTCGATCTCGTCCCGGTGTGTCCGGAGATGGAGATCGGGCTCGGCGCGCCCCGGCCGTCGCTGCGCCTGGTCCTGGACGACGGGACGGTCCGCCTCGCGACCCGCGACGGCTCGGCCGACCACACCGGCGCGATGCGCGAGCTGGCCGCCCGCCACGCGGACGGCGCGGCCGGGCTCGACGGCTGGGTGCTGCGCTCCCGCTCGCCGAGCTGCGGCGTCCGGGGCGTCTCGCGCTACCGGCGTGATATGCCCGCCGACCGGCGCGGACGCGGCGTCTTCGCGGCCGGGCTGATCGAGGCCCGTCCCGACCTGCCGGTCGAGGAGGACGGGCGGCTCAACGACCCGGTGCTACGCGCCCACTTCATCGAGCGGATCTTCGCGCACGCCCGGCTCCGCGCGCTGCTGGACGGCCCGTGCCGTCCGCGCGACCTGGTCGCCTTCCACACCGTCCACAAGCTCCAGCTCCTCGCGCACGACCCCGCCCGCTACCGCCACCTGGGCAAGCTCGTCGCGTCCGCCGGAGTCGCGCCTCCCGGAAGCGCGCCTGCCGGAGGCGCGCCTGCCGGAAGCGCGTCGGCCAGAGGCGCGTCGGCCAGAGGCGCGTCGGCCGGAGGCGCGTCGGCCGGAAGCGCGTCGGCCAGAGGCGCGCCTGTTGGAAGCGCGTCGGGTGGAAGCGCCGCGGGCGGAGGAGCGTCGGATGGAAGTGCGACGCGGGCGCTGGTGGCGGGCGCGTACGGCTCGTGCTTCCTGGAGGCCTTTTCGGTGCGTCCGAAAAGGGGGCGGCACGTCAACGCGTTGCAGCACGTGTTCGGCCCGATGAGCGAGCGCCTGGACGACGCGCGCAGGCGGGACATCACCGGCAGCATCGACGCGTACGGGCGCGGCGAGGTGCCGCTGGACATCCCCATGACGCTCCTGCGGCACCACGCACTCGGCGAGAACATGGAGTACCTGAAGCAGCAGACCTACTTTGAGCCCTACCCCACTGACCTGCGCTGACGCCCCGCGCGAACGCCTGCGCTGACGCCTCGCGCGAACGCCTGCGCTGAGGTCCTGCGTTAACGACCTTCGAAGGTGGGTTGCTGCTTCTTCAGGAACGCCTCGGTGGCGTTCCGGTGGTCGGCGGTCTCGGCCAGCTCGTCCTGGAGGACGGCCTCGCGTTCGAGCGCGGACGCCAGGTCATGGGTGGCGGCGTGCGCGAGCGCGGACTTGATCGCCGCGTAGGCCACCGTGGGGCCGGACGCGAGCGTGCGGGCGATCTCGGTCGCGGTGCCCAGCACGTCCTCGGCGGGGACGACCCGGTTCACCAGGCCGAGCGCGAGCGCGTCCGGCGCGCGCAGCGGCTCGGCGAGCATGAGCAGCTCGGCGGCCTTCGCCCGGCCGACCAGGCGCTGGAGCGTCCAGGACAGGCCGCTGTCCGGGCCGAGCCCGATCTTGCTGAACGCGGTCGCGAAGGACGCCTTCTCCGACGCCACCACCAGGTCGCAGGCCAGCGCGAGGGACATCCCGGCGCCGACGGCCGTGCCGTTCACGGCCGCGACGACCGGCTTGGCCATGCCGGTGATCGCCTCGACGGTCGGGTTGTAGTGCCGCCGCAGGGTGCCGTCGAGGCCGCGTCCGGCGGCGAGGTTGGCGGCGTGTTCGCGCAGGTCCTGCCCGGCGCTGAAGGCGCGTCCCGAGCCGGTGAGCACCACCGCGCGGACGGCGGGGTCCGCGGCGGCGCGCTCGACGGCCGCCCGCAGGGCCTCCTTGGTCGCCTCCGTCAGCGCGTTCATGGCGTCCGGACGGTCGAGTGTGATCGTCGCCACACCGCCGTCCGCCTCGTACCGCACCGGTTCCGTCGTCGCCTCGGACATCGTCGTCCTCACAATCTGCTCACGGTCTCGCTCCCGCCACCCTCGACGACCTTCCCCCCGGAGGGCAAGACCCCGGCCGGTTCCGCGCGGCGGGCGTCCGGCGCGGCGGGCGGCCCCGGACGTGGCGAGCGGCCCCCCGGACGTGCCGGAGCGGGCTCCCGGACGTGCCGGAGCGGGCTCCCGGACGTGCCGGAGCGGGCTCCACCTGCCTTACCGCCGAGAGTGGGATTCCCGGACGAAACGGTTGGCACTCACCCCTCCAAAAGGGGATTTTTTGGGGCGAGTCCCGCGATCTGGAGGCTGATCGTTACCACTTCGCGCTCGGAAGGCGAGATAATGGACCACTACTACTGATGACGCGGATGCACAGGCGGCCACGCGGCCAACGGTGCCCGAAAAGGCCCCACGCGGTCCTGGGCAGGAAGGGGATGCACGCATGGCGGCGATGAAGCCGCGGACGGGAGACGGTCCGCTCGAAGTGACCAAGGAGGGACGCGGCATCGTCATGCGGGTCCCGCTCGAAGGCGGCGGCCGCCTCGTGGTCGAGCTCTCCGCCGACGAGGCGAAGGAGCTCGGCGAAGCCCTGAAGCAGGTCGTGGGCTGACCTCCCACTCGCTTCGGCGTTGACGGCGGGTCCCGGCGGTGACGCCGGGGCCTTCGCCGTCCCCGGCCTCCCGGCCTCCGGACCCGACTCTCCCGGCCTCCCGAGAGAGGTTCTCCCGGCCTCCCGAGGGAGGTTCTCCCGGCCTCCCGAGGGAGGTTCTCCCGGGCTCCGGCTCCGCCGGCTCCGGGGGCCTCGCAGGGCTTTCCGGTCCGTCCGTCCGTTCGTCCAGCAGCACAGCGTCCAGCAGCACAGGGGGAGCGTTCAGCATGCCCATCCAGACCCGGGTCGCGCCCGCAGGCGGGACCGTCACGCAGGCGGTGACCGACCTCGGCGCCGAGCTGGCCGCGATCCCCGTCCGGCAGGGGCCGGTCGCGCCCGCCGCCGAGATCGCCGCCGCGCTGCCCTTCGCGCTCGACGAGCTGCTGGCCCTGCACGGCGCCAAGGGCGAGCCGGGCGAGATCGTCGCCACGCCCGTCCAGGTCGGCGGCAAGGTCCGCGAGCTGCTGCTCTACGGCGTCGGCGACGCCACCCCGGCCGACCTGCGCAAGGCGGGCGCGGCCCTCGCCCGCCGCGCTCGGGGACGGGACGACCTCGTCGTCGGCGTCCCCGAGGGCGACCTGTCCGCGTTCGTCGTGGGCGCCCTGCTCGCGTCCTACGACTTCCGCATCGGCGAGCCCGCCAAGAAGGGCCCGCTGGGCACGCTGACCGTGCTCACCGAGTCGGGGCCCGAGGCGGCCGCGCCGCAGATCGAGCGGGGCGTCACGCTGGCCCGCGCCACCGCGCTGTCCCGCGACCTGGCCAACACGCCGTCCTCGGAGAAGACCCCGGCGTGGCTGGCCGAGCGGGCCCGCGAGCTCGCCGCCGAGAACGGGCTCACCGTCCGCGTCCGGGACGAGAAGGACCTCGCGGACGGCGGCTTCGGTGGCCTCCTCGCGGTCGGCTCCGGCTCGCCGCTGCACCCGCCGCGCCTCATCGAGCTCACCTACGAGCCGGACGGCGCGGACCGGCACGTCGTCCTCGTCGGCAAGGGCATCACGTTCGACTCCGGCGGCCTGTCGCTGAAGCCGAACGACAACATGAAGACGATGAAGACCGACATGCAGGGCGGCGGCATCGTGATGGCCGTCCTGTCCGCGCTGCGCGACCTCGGCGTCCGCGCCAAGGTGACCGGGCTGGTCGCGGCGGCCGAGAACATGCCGTCCGGGTCGTCCATGCGGCCGAGCGACGTGATCACCCACTTCGGCGGCCGGACGTCGGAGGTGCTGAACACCGACGCCGAGGGCCGCCTCGTCCTCGCCGACGCCCTCGCCTACGCCGACGCCGAGCTGGACCCGGACCTCGTCGTGGACGTCGCGACGCTCACCGGCGCGGCCAAGGTCGCGCTCGGCCTGCGCCACGCCGCGCTCTTCGCCAACGACGACGCGCTCGCCGCCGCGCTCACCGAGGCCGGCGCCGCCGCGGGCGAGCCGCTCTGGCGGCTCCCGCTCGTCGAGGACTACCGCAAGGGCATCGAGTCGGACGTCGCGGACGTCGCCAACATCGAGCGCGGCGGATTCGGCGGCGGCTCCATCATGGCCGCGCTGTTCCTGCGCGAGTTCGTCGGCGACCGCCCCTGGGCGCACCTCGACATCGCCGGCCCGGCCCGCTCCACCGGCGACGACCTGGAGATCACCAAGGGCGCCACCGGCTACTCGACCCGCCTCCTGCTGGAGTGGCTGACCGCCTGATCCCCGCACACGACGCTCGCCCCGCGTACGCCGCGCACGGTCAGCGGCTGCGGCGCTCGATCAACGGCCGCCGCGGTCGCTCGGCAGATGCCACGGCCGATCAGCGTGCGCCGCGCTGCGCTCGCTCGGCCTGCGCCGCGGCGGTCGCTTGGCCTGCGCGGCGGTTGCTCGGCCTGCGCGGCGGTGGCTCGACGTGCGCGGCGCTCGGTCGGCGTGCGCCGCGCTCGGTCAGCGTGCGCGGCGCTCAGTCGGCGGGTGTGGGGGTCGGTTGGCGGGGGTGGTGGGCGGTCAGCGGGTGCGGCGGTCTACCACCGGGACCTTGTGGCGGCGGCGGATCTGCTTGACCAGGGCGGGGAGCGTGGTGTCCCAGCCCTGGTCCACGGCGAAGCACCAGCGGGTGGCCTCGGGCATGCCGGGCGTCGTCGCGGGGACGTCCGCGAGCGTGAAGGCGACCAGGGCCGGGCGCTCGGCGGTGCAGGCCAGGTCGAGGACGGCGTCCGTGCCGAGGAAGACGAGGTAGTCCATCTCGCCGCGCTTGGTGCCCGCGACGCCGCGGCGCAGGGCGAGCAGAGCCGTCACGTCCGTCCAGGGGAGGACGCGGTCGCGGGAGCGGGGGAGCGGCCAGCGCGCGGGACGGTGCACGCCCTCGTCCGTGAGTTCCAGGACGGGACGCTTCGCCAGCGGCCCCCCGATCGCGGCCACGAAGCCGCCCCCGAAGGCCACGAGGCCGACCGCGCCGAGCACGATAAACGCGAGGCTTCCGACGCCGAAGCCGCCGCGCATGAGGCCGCCCGCGACGAATCCGGCCGAGGCCAGCAGGAGAATGCCGAACGCCAGGCCGCGCCAGGCCGTCCGCCAGGTCATGCGGGCGCGGACCGCGAACGGCTCGCCCACCCGCGCTCGGCGCGCCGCGTCAAAGGTGCCGCCCGGCGCGTTGTCCGCGTCGTCCGCGTCGTCCGGGATGCTGTCGGACGCAGCGTCCGCGGCGTCGGCCACGTCCGCGGCGTCGGCCACGTCCGCGGCGTCGGCCACGTCCGCAGCGTCCGCGGCGTTCGGAGCGTCCGCGGCGCTGGCCGCGTCGGCGGCGACCGGGGCGTCCGCGATGCCCGCGGGGTTTGCGATGCCCGCGGGGTTCGCGGTGCCCGCGGGGTTCGCGGTGTTCGCGGGGTCTGCGATGACCGTGGAGGCCACGGCGTCCGCGGGGTCCTCGTCGGGGACGAGGGGTTCGGGCTCGGGCGTGTCGGCGGGCGGTTCGACGTCGTGCGCCGTGTCCACCCACCTGCGCCTGGTGCCGTTCGGGCCGGACCGGCCGGCGTCCTGGGAGGCGGGCATGGGGGTCAGTCGCGCTTGACGGCGCAGAGGAGCCCGTCGCCCACCGGGAGCAGCAGCGGGACGAGCCGCTCGTCCTCGCGGATCATGTGGTGCACCTCGCGGATCGCCTCGGTGGTGGGGTCGCCGCGATGCGCGGGATCGGCGATGCGCTGGTGCCACAGGGCGTTGTCGAACGCGACGACCCCGCCTGGACGCAGCAGGCGTAGCGCGGCGGTGAAGTACTCGGGGTACTCGGTCTTGACCGCGTCGCAGAAGACCATGTCGTAGGCGCCGTCGGTGAGGCGCGGCAGCACCTCCAGGGCGCGTCCCACGATCATCCGGGTGCGGAACGAGCCGAGGCCCGCCTCGCGGTAGGCCAGCTTCGCCAGGCGCTGGTTCTCGTGGTCGACGTCCACGCTGGTGAGGACGCCGTCCTTCGGCATCCCCCGCATCAGGTACATCCCGGACACGCCGCAGCCCGTGCCGACCTCGACGACCGTGCGCGCGCCGATCAGCGTGGCGAGGAAGCGCAGCGCCGCCCCACCGGCCGGGCCGATCGGCGTGGCGCCGACCTCCCGGCCCCGGTGACGGGCGTTGACGATCGCCTCGTCCTCGGGGAGGAAGTCCTCCACGTAGGTCAGGGTGGCCTCAATGGCGTCGATGGCTGCCTCCTCGCGGGACCCCCGCCTGGCTCATGCTGGAAAGACAATATCGCTGACGGGGAACCAACTGGCGTTGCAGCACGTTCTAACTCACGATGGCGCCCGCCCCGGTCGGGGTGGGTGTGGATCGCACGTACGGCAACCGCCCCAGCCCAGGCAGGACCGTGTCGTTCCACCGTGTGGAGAGAGGAACAGCCCGGCACATGGGAGTGGCAGCACTGACCTTCAAGAGCGCCGTAGGGGTCGGCTCCAGCAGGGGCCGGGCCGAGGCGGCGCGTACGCGCGAGAACGCACCCGAGGCCGAATGGGCGCCGCCGTCGTGGGACGAGGTCGTCCGGGAGCACTCGGGCCGGGTCTACCGGCTCGCCTACCGGCTGACCGGCAACCAGCACGACGCGGAGGACCTCACGCAGGAGGTCTTCGTCCGGGTGTTCCGTTCGCTGTCGAACTACACGCCCGGCACGTTCGAGGGCTGGCTGCACCGCATCACCACGAACCTGTTCCTCGACCAGGCGCGGCGCAAGCAGCGCATCCGGTTCGAGGGCCTGGCGGACGACGCCGCCGAGCGCCTCCAGGGCCGCGAGCCCACCCCGGCGCAGGCGTACGACGACCGCAACTTCGACTCCGACGTCCAGGCCGCGCTCGACGCCCTGGCCCCCGAGTACCGGGCGGCCGTGGTGCTGTGCGACATCGAGGGTCTCTCCTACGAGGAGATCTCGGCGACGCTGGATGTCAAACTGGGAACCGTGCGCAGCCGCATCCACCGGGGAAGGGCGCAGCTGCGCGCCGCGTTGGAGCACCGGGCGCCCCGCCGCAGGGGAACCGAGGTCGTCGCCGAGCCGGCGGCGGCCGCGGTCGCGGAGGGCCGCTGACGGCGGTCCCGCGCTTCGGGGCGCCACAGCTTGGAATGATCGACGAGGGAGCCGCGTGAGTTGTCTGGGGGAGCGTCTGACCGCTCTGGTCGACGGCGAGCTGGGGCATGAGGAGCGCGAGCGCGCTCTGCGCCATCTCGCGGGCTGCGCGGCCTGCCGCGCGGAGGCCGACGCGCTGCGACGCCTGAAGGCCCGCCTCCGCGGCCTCTCCTCACCCGACGCGTCCGCGCCGGACACCCCCGCCCCCGACCGCTCCCCGACCACCCCGCACCCCGACCACGCCTCCCGCAGGCCGAACACCCCCCGCAGCCCCGGAGACCTCCGCGGCCCGAGCGACCTCGGCGGTCTGGACGACTTCCGCAGCCCCGGCGACTTCCGCGGGCCGAGCGACCTGCGTGGCCTGGGCGACTTCCGTGGGCCGGACGACGTCCGGTCGAACGACCTGCGTGGTCTGGACGACTTCGGCAGCCCCGGCGACCTCCGCGGGCCGAGTGACCTGCGTGATCTGGACGGCTTCCGCCGGCCCGACGACCTGCGTGGTTTGGACGGTCTCCGCGGGGCCGACGACGCCCGTGGGCCGGACGACCTCCCCGATCCGGGCGACCTTCGCAGGCCGGACGACTTCCGCGGGCTCGGCGACCTTCGTGAGTCGGGGGACTTCCGTGGGTCGGACGACTTCCGCAGGCTGGGCGACCTCTGGGGAGCCGACGACCTCCGCGGACGCGACGGTCTCCGCGGACGCGACGGTCTCCGCGGCCCGGACGACCTTCGCAGGTCGGACGATCCTTGCGACTCGGGGCGCTTCGGGAGCGCCGAAAGGCGGCGTGGCGCGGGAGAAGCGCCCCTGCCGGACGACATGCCCACTCCTGACTTCCTCGCGCGGTTGCGCGGGTTGGGGGAGACGCTCGCCGCCGCTGACGGAGCAGCGTCCGGCGGGGACGCGGCGAACGCGACGCGGCCGGACGAGCAGACCGGTCCCGGTGCCCCGTGGGAATCGCCCAAGGGCCGGACGCCGTGGGTCTCACCCTCCGGCGGGACGGCCCGGAAGCCGCGGCCCCGTGACAACCGTCCGCCCGTCTCGGTGGGTCGGGCCCATGCGCGGCGCGCAGGAGCGTCCGCGCTGGTGGGCGCGTCGGCGCTGCGTTCCGGCCCGGCCGGAACCGGGCCCGCGCGGTCCAGGCGGGCGCCGCGGCGCCGCTACCTGGCGGTGGGCGCGGCCTCGCTGTTCCTCGGGCTCGGTGTCGCGTCCTACGTGGCGGGCGGCAACCAGGACGCGCCGACCGTGACGCCCGCGTTCGACCGGTTCGCGGTCGAGCACGCGCTGACCTCGGGCGACACGCCCATCACCGATCCGCTGACCGATCCGGACACGCTCCGGACCGCCGTCCCGTCCGCGCCGGAGCCGTGATCGGAACCGTCCGCCCGCGACCGCGCCGTCCGCTCAGCGGCGGAGGGCACCGGGGGCGCCGTGTCCTGACGGCCGTCGGTCTCGCCGGTGCGGTGTGCGCCGGTGCGGTGCTCGCCGGTGACGCGCACGCCGACCGGCCCGCGCCGAGCGACCCGGACGCGCTGCGGCTGCTGCGCGCCGCCGCCGACGCCGCGGGCGCGGTGCCCTACGAGGGCGAGCGGGTGCTGACCACCTGGGGACGGCACGGCTCGCACACCTCGGCGGCGCAGGTCGAGCACGTGCCGGGCGCGGACGTCCCGGTCGGCGTGACGCGGGCCACGATCGCGCTGCTCGCCCGCAACTACTCGCTGGTCCGGCGGCCCGACGGGACGATGTGCGGCCGTCGCGCCGCCGTCGTCGAGGCGCGCCGCTCGGACGGCTCCACCGCCGGGCGCTTCTGGATCGACGCCGAGACCGGCCTCATGCTGCACCGCGAGCTGCTCGACACCGAGGGCCGCGCGGTCGTGGTGGTCGGTTTCAACCGGTTCCGCGTGGTGAGGCAGGGCGCGCTGGAGCGGGCGCCCGCTCCCGTGCGCGGTTCGTCCGTCCGCGCCGACGAGCCGGGCGACGCGGCGACCGGGCCGTACCAGACCACCTCCGGGAAGGTGACGCGGCTGCCGAGCGAGGAGGTGCTGACGTCCACGCAGGTCAAGGAACTGCGGAAGGACGGCTGGCCGATGCCGCGCACGCTGCCCGGCAGGCTCGCGCTGTACGACGTGCGCCGCTCGGACGCGATGTCCGGCGGGGCGGTGCTGCACCTCAGCTACTCCGACGGCCTGGCCGTGGTGTCGGTGTTCGTGCAGCACGGCGGACTCGACCGGAACCGCCTGACCGGCTGGACGCGGGAGCGGCTGGACGGCCACACCGTCTACCGCCGCGACACCGTCCGCAACTGGGTGGTCGAGCAGCGCGGCGACTACGTCTACACCGTGCTCACGGACGCGCCGGAGAGCACCGCGTCCGCCGCCGCCGAGGCGTTCCCGGAGGGCCGCACCGCTTTCTGGACGCGCATGCGCCGGGGTTTCGGGCGTCTGGTGTCCTGGGCCGACCCCTTCGACTGACGAGTCGGGGCAATCTGGTCAGATGGGTACGGAGGGCGGGTCCGGGTCGTCCGTGCTCGGGGGCTTCGCGCATCCTCCACAATGGGTCGGTGCGGCGGCCGGACACCCCGGGGAAGGTTGCCCAGAGCTTTACGCTCATCACATGCCGGCTCGGCGACGATGAGCCCGGATCAACGAGATTCATGCCCGGTAGGAGAGTGGGGATGACGGAACACAGCCGCGGAGCGGTCGAGGGGACGGAGCGGGACGACCTCGCCCCCGGCCAGGACGACGGGCGGCCGGACGCCTCCGGAACCGGGAGCGCCGCGGGCACCGCGGGCAACACGGGCGCCGCAGGCGCCGCCGGAACCTCGGACCCCGCAGGAACGCCGGGCCCCGCAGGAAGCGCGGGCACAGCGGGTGCGGCGGGAAGCGCGGGTGCGGCGGGAACCGTAGGAACGCCGGGCGCGGCGGGAAGCGCGGGAGCGCCAGGAAGCGCGGGCGTCGCCGGAAGCGCGGGAGCGCCGGGTGCGGCGGGAAGCGCGGGAGCGCCGGGTGCGCCGGGTGCGGCGGGAAGCGCGGGTGCGGCGGGAAGCGCGGGAGCCGCGGGTGAGCGGGCGAACGGGCGAGGAGCCGCCGCGGGCGACTCGCCGACGTCCGGTGACCGGCCGGTCGCCGGTGCGGCCACGCGCGACACCCTGACCGACCACGACCCCGAGCAGGGCGACGACACCGCATCGGACGCGGCACCGGACGCCGACCCCGCCCGTGCCGACAGCTCTTCCGGACCGCTCCCGACGCTGACCGACGGCGAGCCGAGCGGCTTCGCCCCGCCGGACTCTCCCGACGAGCCGTCCTACGGGACGTCCGCGCCGAGCGGGCGGGAGCAGTACGGGACGCCCGGCCACGACGCCTACGGCTCGGTCGGCAACGAGGCGTACGCGGCGTCCGGCCAGGAGCCTTACGCGGTGTCCGGCCAGGAGCCTTACGCGGCGTCGGGCCAGGAGAGTTACGCGGCGTCCGGGCAGGAGCCCTACGCGGCGGGCGGTGTGGCGCACGACGCGTCCGGCGGCCCGGTCGCGCAGGAGATGCCGCAGGTGGACGACGGGCGGGGACGTCCGGCGTTCGCGCCGCACGACCAGGACCCGCGGGCCGCCGCCGCGGCGCAGTTCGGCTGGGCCGCGCAGGCGTCGCCCCAGCCGGCTCCGCCGGGCGCGCGCCCGCCGATGGGCGCTCCGGGCGGTCCGCCGCCTCCGGGCGCTCCCCAGCCGCTCTCGGGCGGACCGACCGGCCCCGGCGGACCGACCGGACCGGGCGCGCCGGGCGCGCCGGGTGGTCCCGGCACGGCTCCGGGCGCTCCCGGAGGGTTCGGTCAGCCGCCGGGCGGTCCCAACTGGGCGCCGGTGCCCGCTCCGCCGTCCGCGGGGCGCGGCGGGCCGGGCCTCGGCGCCCTGGCCGTCATCGGACTGCTGATCGCGCTGGTCGCGGGCGGTCTCGGCGCGGGCATCGTGGCGCTCGGCACCGGCGGCCGGGACGACAACGGCGGCAGCTCGGTGAGCCTGGGCAGCGGCAACGACAACGCCCCGGTGCAGAACCGTCCGCCGGACTCGGTCGCGGGCGTCGCGCAGCGGGTGCTGCCGAGCGTGGTCATGATCCGCGTGACCGGGCAGAGCGGCGAGGCCGCGGGCACCGGGTTCATCGTCAACGACGGCTACATCATCACCAACAACCACGTGGTGGCCGGGCTCGGCGCCGGCGCGAGCATCCGGGTGGTGTTCAACGACAAGACGTCGCTGCCCGCCACGGTCAAGGGCACCGACCCGTCCTCGGACGTGGCGGTGATCAAGCCGGAGGGCAACCACCCGCTGCCGCCGCTGACCCTCGGCGACTCCGACAAGCTCGCGGTCGGCGACCCGGTGATCGCGATCGGCTCGCCGCTCGGCCTGCAGGGCTCGGTGACCACCGGCATCGTGTCCTCGCTGAACCGCGCCGTCCCCACCAAGGGCGAGGGCGGCAGCGGCGACAACACCGTGATGAACGCCATCCAGACGGACGCGGCGATCAACCCCGGCAACTCCGGCGGCCCCCTGGTGGACGCCAAGGGCCGCGTGATCGGGATGAACACCGCGATCCTCACCGGCGGCGCCGAGCAGCAGGGCTCCATCGGCCTCGGCTTCGCCATCCCGGTGAACCAGGCCAAGCGGGTCGCCGAGGAGATCATCAACACCGGCAGGGTGCGCCGGGCGCAGCTCGGCATCGCCATCGACCCGCAGTTCGAGGGGCCGGGCGTGCGGATCTCCCCGCAGCCGAACGGCAACGTGCCCGCGGTCGTCAAGGGCGGCCCGGCCGACCGCGCGGGCCTCAAGCCCGGCGACGTCATCGTCAAGATCGGCAACCAGCCGATCGAGACCTCCGCCGACCTGCTGGCCCAGGTCCGCAGCCACGCCCCCGGCGACCAGATCAAGGTCACCTACCAGCGCGGCGGCAAGGAGACCACCGTGGACGTCACCCTGGGAACGGCCAACTGACCCACCATTGAGGGGAGGTCGCGCCCAGCGCGGCCTCCCCTCAGCTTTGCGTGACCGTGCCCGGTCAGCGCAGCCGCCGCCGAGGAGGCGAACCCTCCGCGGCGGCCTGCTCCACCAGCTCGGCGTAGTCCTCCCGAAGCTCCGGCTCGTCCTCGGAGTGCCGCATGTGAAGCGAGTACTCGGCGACGCCGACCGTGGCCAGCGTCCGCCGGACGAGCTCCTCGACCCCGGCGAGGTCGTCCGGGCCGCAGAGAACCCCAAGTCGCTCCTCGAAGCCGCCCGCGACCGGGGCGTCCTCAAGCAAGGATGATGACCACGGGATCGGGCAGGGCGGTGGATGATCAGGGTTCGGGCAGAGCGCCAGGGCCACGGCGTCGTGGAACGCCTCCGCCGCGCGCCGACCGGTGCTCATGGTCACCACGACCTCGTGGACGCCCGGCCCGGCCTCCCCGCCCGCAGTCACCCGGCCCTCGCCTCACGGACGCCCGGCCCGGCCTCCCCGCCCGCGGTCACCCGGCCCTCGCCTCACGTCGTCCCCGGCTCACACCGTGCTCCGCTCACCGGTGGTGGCTCATATGGTGCCCTTGATGACCCACAGTACGCGGCAGTGGCGCTTGTAGGCTCCGTGCGGCACCTTCACGTTCCGCTTCGCGGCGTTGACCGCGGCGGTCCTGTTCTTCCCGAAACCGCCGCCTTCGCGGTATCCGATGGCCGCCCCGTGCCGGACGATCTGGCACTTGACCCGGGCCGTCCAGACGGCGCTCGCGGAGACGTCCCCGGCGGACGGCGGACGAGGGGTGCCGGTCGCGCTCGCCGTCGGGGCGATCCCGGCGAGGCCGCCGGCGCACAGGGCGAGGGAGGCCGCGCCGAGGGAGAGGCGGCGCAGAAGACCGCGGCGAGGGTGGACGGAGCTGCTGTCGGACATCCGGTACCTCCGATGGTGCCGCTTCCGGCCGTGCGCCGAGCGGCGTCGCGGATTGATCGACTTCAGCAGTAGCCAAAGTGCCGTCCGAGATCGCTGTCAACGAGGTGGACACAAGTGGCCACGGATGGTCGCGCGAACCCGCCGGGAAGCCGGGGCGCCGGGTGTCGCCGGACGGCCGGGCGGGCGGAGACGGAAAGCCTGCGTTCACCTGAGGGGAGATAGGCTGAGGTGACCGGGCGCGGCACGGGGTCCGGTCCCCCTGGCACGTTGGAGGACGGGTTGTTCGACGTAGGACTCGGCGAGATGGTCGTGCTCGTCGTGCTCGCCCTGCTGATCTTCGGGGACAAGCTGCCGACCGTCGCCGGCCAGGCGGGCCGGGCGCTGCGGCAGCTCCGCGAGATGGCCAACAGCGCCAAGGCCGACCTCCAGGACGGGCTCGGGCCGGAGTTCAAGGACTTCGACATCGCCGACCTGAACCCCAAGACGTTCGTCCGCAAGCACCTGCTCGACGACCTCGACTCCGAGCCGGAGCACCGCAACGGCACGTCCATGAGCGACACCTCGTACGCGACGGCCGCCGCGAGCCAGCTCGAGTACGGCGAGCGCCCCCCGTACGACACCGAGGCCACCTGACGGATCCGACCCGGCCGTCCCGGTCGGGCGGTGGTGGAGAACCGCGGTCAATTCGGCGAATCCTTGCGGCACGCCAGGTGAATTGCCGGGCTGTTCGGTTAATGCGTGACGACGCGGGACCCGCCGGTAAAGGCGTGCGGGAATGGCGAAGTGAAGAAAGGCCCGGCCTGGGCGGCCGGGCCTTTCGAGTCGCTGCGGGCGTCAGCGGCGCTTGGGGGAGATGCCCAGGGACATTCCGGCCAGGCCGCGCGAGCGGGAGCCGAGCTTGTCGGCGATGGCGCGCAGCTCCTTGGCGGCCTCGGCGTCCGGGTCGGACAGGACGAGCGGGGTGCCCTCGTCGCCGCCCTCGCGGAGCCGGACGTCGATCGGGACCTGGCCGAGCACCGGCACCTGGGTGCCGAGCGTGCGGGTCAGCGCGTCCGCGACGGTCGCGCCGCCGCCGGAACCGAAGATCTCCTGGCGCTCGCCGCAGTGCGCGCAGGTCAGGTAGGACATGTTCTCGATCACGCCCGCGACCTGCTGGTGGGTCTGCGCGGCGATCGCGCCCGCGCGCTCGGCCACCTCGGCGGCGGCCTGCTGCGGCGTGGTCACCACGAGGATCTCGGCGGACGGCAGCAGCTGCGCCACCGAGATCGCGATGTCGCCGGTGCCGGGCGGCAGGTCCATGAGGAGGATGTCGAGGTCGCCCCAGTAGACGTCGGCGAGGAACTGCTGGAGCGCGCGGTGCAGCATCGGCCCGCGCCACACGACCGGCTGGTTCCCGGCGGTGAACATGCCGACCGAGATCACCTTCACGTCGTGCGCGGTCGGGGGCATGATCATGTCCTCGACCTTGGTGGGCGGGTGCTCGACGCCGAGCATCCGCGGCACCGAGTGGCCGTAGATGTCGGCGTCCACGACGCCGACCTTGCGGCCCTGGGCGGCCAGCGCCGCCGCCAGGTTGACCGTGACCGAGGACTTGCCGACCCCGCCCTTGCCGGACGCGACCGCGTAGACCTTGGTCAGCGAGTTGGGCTTGGCGAACGGGATCTCCTTGGCCGCCTCGTCCGGCCGGAGCTTGGCGCGCAGCGCCTTGCGCTGCTCGTCGCTCATCACGTCCAGCTCGACCTGGACGGACGCGACCCCGTCGAGTTTCGCGACGGCCTCGGTGACGTTCCTGGTCAGGGTGTCCTTCATGGGACACCCGGCTACGGTCAGGAAGATGCCGACGCGCACGGAGCCGTCCGCGGCGATGTCGACGCTCTTGACCATGTCGAGCTCGGTGATGGGCTTGCGGATCTCAGGGTCGTTCACCGTGGCGAGCGCCGCGGTCACCTGCTCGATCGTCAATGGGGAGGCCATACCGTACATGCTACGAACTCCGGGCCGCCCCTTGCGAATCCGGGGTCGAAAGCGTGTCCTCGCAGGTCACGGGGTTGGCGGTCGGGTGGGTGGCGGCCTCGGCGCGGGCGTAGGATCGGTGGGGTGACAGTGCCGTCCGCCGCCCCGCCGGTCCCGCAGCCGCCCGTCCCGCCGTCCGCCGAGCCCGTGGGCGGCCCGGTCACGGCCGCCGAGCTGACGGTCTGGCGGACGCTGCTGCGCGCCCAGGTCAAGATCTCCAGCCGGCTCCAGGCCGACCTGCTCGCCGACCACGACCTCGCCCTGGGCTCCTACGACGTCCTCACCCACCTCGGCGAGGCCCCGGACGGCCGGCTCCGCATGAACGACCTGGCCGACCGGGTCCTGCTGTCCCGCAGCGGCCTGACCCGCCTGGTCGACCGGCTCCAGCGCGACGGCCTGGTGTGCCGCGAGTCGTGCAGCAGCGACGCCCGGGGCCTGTACGCCGTCCTCACGCCGGCCGGGTGGGAGCGCCTGGCCGAGGCGACCCCGACCTACCAGCGCGGCGTCCGCGAGTACGTGCTGAGCCGCCTGGACGAGAACGACCTGCGCGTGTTCGGCGCCATCCTCGACCGCCTGGCCGCCGACTGATCTCCCCGAGCGTGTGACGTTCCTTACGGTGCCTTACGCGATGGGCGCCGCGTACGGGATGCGCACCGCGTACGGGATGGGCGCTGCTCAGGAGGTGGGGACGGCTGCGCCGTCCAGGGCGCTGAGCTCGGCGGGGGTGAGCCGGATGGCTCCGGCGGCGACGTTCTGCGCCAGGTGGCCGAGATCGCCGGTGCCGGGGATCGCGAGCACGTGCGGGCCCTGGTGCAGCGTCCAGGCGAGGCGGATCTGGGCCGGGGTCGCCTCGTGCGCCCGCGCGATCGCCTGGATCTGGTCGTTCTCGTCCGCGCCGGACGTCTCGTCCGCTCCGGCCTCGCGCCGCGTCCCGGCGAGCGAGTAGAACGGCACGAAGGCGATGCCGAGCTCGCCGCAGAGCCGCAGCATCTTCCGCTGCTCGGGGAAGGCGCCGAACGCGAACGGGTTCTGGACGCAGACGACCGGCGCGATCGCGCGCGCCCGCTCGACGTGCTCCGGCCGGACGTTGGAAAGCCCGAGATGCCGGATGAGCCCGGCGGCCCGCATCTCGGCGAGCGCGCCGAACCGCTCCTCGAAATGATCGTCCCGGACGATGCGGAGGTTGACGACGTCCAGGTGGTCGCGGCCGAGCTGCCGGAGGTTCTCCTCGACCTGCGCCCGCAGCGCCTCGGGGGTCATGGCGTGGGGCGCCCACTCCCCGGCCGCGTCCCGCGCGGGGCCGACCTTGGTCGCGATGACCAGGTCGTCCGGGTAGGGGGCGAGGGCGGTGTTGAGCAGCTCGTTCGCCGAGCGCAGCGGCGAGAAGTAGAAGGCGGCCGTGTCGATGTGGTTCACGCCGAGCTCGACGGCCCGCCGCAGCACCGCGATCGCCTGCGCGCGGTCGCGCGGGACGGCGTCCGGAATGAGCGCCTTGCCGGTCTGCGGCAGGCGCATCGTCCCGAATCCCAGCCTGTGGACGGGCAGGTCCCCGAGCTTCCACTCGCCGGACTCCGCCGCACTGATCACCTCGGTAGTCATGGCCCGAATGATGCCGTCCGGGGCGTCCGGAACCACAACGCTTCGCGCCTGTGCGAAACCTCGCGAACGGAGGTTCGGGAACGGCGGCCTAGCATGGGGTGATGCGGGCCCCAGCGCACGTCGAGCCGGTGTGGGACGTCGCGCGCCCGGCCGGGCCGAGCCGGACGACCGGCGTGCGCATGGCCGGATTCCGCGATCGCGGCACGGCCGGAGCCGGGGCCGGGGCCGGGGCCGGGCAGCGGGCGATCCCGCATCCGGGCCTGACGCTCGTGCTGGAGTTCGGCGCCGGGCCGCTCATCGTCGAGAACGGCGCCGACCGGCATGGGGGCAGCCTCGTCGCGGGGCTGGGGCTGGCGGCGGGGGACATCCGCGTGCGGGGCGACGGCTTCGAGGCCGTGCAGGTGCGGCTGTCGCCGCTGGTCGCGCACGCCGTCCTGGGCGTCCCGCCGTCCGCGCTGGACGGCGCGATGGTGCCGCTCGACGACCTGTGGGGCCGCGAGGCCGCGCGCGTCCGCGACCGGCTGGCCGGCCTGCGCCGCTGGGACGACCGCTTCGCGCTCGCGGACGTGCTCCTCGCCCGCCGCGCCGCCGAGCCGGACCGGCCGCGTCCGGATCCGGAGGTCGCCTGGGCCTGGCGGCGGATCATCGGCAGCCGCGGCCTGGCCAGGGTGGACGGCCTGGCGGACGAGGTCGGCTGGAGCCGCAAGCGCCTGTGGTCCCGCTTCCGGACGCAGGTCGGCCTGCCGCCGAAGCGCGCCGCGACGCTGGTCCGGTTCGACCACGCCGTCCATCGCCTGGTCGCGGGCGTGAGCCCGGCGCGCGCCGCCGCCGAGAGCGGCTACGCCGACCAGTCGCATCTGCACCGGGACGTCGTGTCCTTCGCCGGCCTCACCCCGGCGGCCGTGATCGCCGAACCCTTCCTGGCGGTGGACGAGTTCGCGTGGCCCACCCGCCTCTGAGCCGCCCCGCGCTGCCCCGAGATCCACGGTCCTGCCGGGACGCGCCGAGCACGGCGTTGCCGCGCGCGGCGTTTCGGTTCGTCCGGGAAGTACCTTGGGCGTGCCCACATCCCCCGAAGGGACCGGACCCCATGGCCCCATCCAGCCTCGTGGAACGCCGCACCATCGACGTCGTCCCCGAGTCCGAACGGCACGGCACGCCCCTCAACCAGTTCACCCTCTGGTTCGGCGCGAACATGCAGATCACCGCCGTCGTCAACGGCGCGCTCGCGGTGGTCTTCGGCGCGGACCCGCTGTGGGCGGTCGTCGGCCTCCTCGCCGGCAACCTGCTCGGCGGCGCGGTCATGGCGCTGCACTCGGCGCAGGGACCCCGGCTCGGCCTGCCGCAGATGATCTCCAGCCGGGCGCAGTTCGGCGTGTTCGGCGCCGTCGTGCCGCTGCTGCTGGTGATCCTGATGTACCTCGGCTTCGCCGCGACCGGCACCGTCCTGGCCGGTCAGGCCGTCAACGAGATCGCGCACACCGACTCCCGCCCGGTCGGGATCATCGTGTTCGGCGCGCTGACCGCCGTCGTCGCCGTCCTCGGCTACCGGTACATCCACGCGCTCGGACGGGCCGCGACCGTGCTCGGCGTCGTCGGGTTCACCTACCTGATGATCCGCCTGGTGGCCACGCACGACATCGGCGGCATGTTCGGCGCGAAGCCGTTCAACACCGCGACGTTCCTGCTGGCGATCTCGCTCGGCGCGGGCTGGCAGCTCACCTTCGGCCCCTACGTCGCCGACTACTCGCGCTACCTGCCCCGGACGACCTCACCTCGCACCACCTTCCACTGCACGCTGTGGGGCAGCGTGATCGGCTCGCAGTGGGCGATGGTCTTCGGCGTCATGCTCGCGGCGCTGCCGGCGAGATCCGGCGGCTTCCTGGACAACCAGGTCGGCTTCATGGGCGACCTCGGCGGCAGCGGCGCGGTCGCGATGCTGGTCTACCTCGTCATCATCGTCGGCAAGCTGACCATCAACACGCTCAACGCGTACGGCGGCTTCATGTCGATCCTGACCACGGTGTCCGCCTTCACGAGCGGGCGCCGGGTGTCCCGGGCGGCGCGCACGCTCTACATCGTCGGCTTCCTGGTCCTGTCGATGCTCGTCGCGCTGCTCGCCAGCGCCGACTTCCTCGACAACTTCAAGAACTTCGTCCTCACCCTGCTGATGGTCTTCACGCCGTGGAGCGCCATCAACCTGGTCGACTACTACCTGATCTCCAGGGAACGCATCGACATCCCGGCCCTGTACGACCCGAGCGGACGCTACGGACGCTGGAACGCCGTCGCGCTGGGCTGCTACGTGGTCGGCATCGTCGCCCAGATCCCGTTCCTCAGCCAGACCCTCTACACCGGCCCGGTCACGAAGGCGCTCGACGGCGCCGACCTGTCGTGGATCGTCGGGCTCGTCCTCACCGCCGCGATCTACTACCCCCTGGCCCGGCCGCGCTCCAAGGCCCCCGCCGAGATGATCTACCCGGACGGCTTCGAGGCGGCGACGCCCCAGCCCGCGGCCTGAGACCCCTTCCGTTTCCCGTCCCGGACGGCGGCGCAGGCGAGCGGTTGTCGCCTGCGCCGTGCGGGGCGTCCTCACTCCGGGGCGCGGTTCGCGGACGGCCGTCCGAGTCCGGCGGCGACCAGCAGGGACAGCACGAGGACGACGGCGGCGACCACCGCGAAGCCCGCCGTCGCCGCGTGCGTGAACGCGGTCACGGCCGTCCGGTGGGCGGTGGCGCCGTGCGCGGCGGCGAGCACCTGGCCGGGGGCGTGCGCCCGCCGCGCCTCCGCGGGCGGGAGCCCGGCCGCGAAACGGCTGGTCAGGACGGTCCCGAGGACGGCGACGCCGAGCGCGCTGCCGATCTCGCGGGCCGCGCCGTTCAGGCCCGAGCCGAGCCCCGCGCGGGACGGCGGCAGCGCCCCCATGATCGCGATGGACAGCGACGGCACGCACAACCCCATCCCGACCGACAGCACCACCAGGCACGCCGCGTACAGCGGGTAGGGCGTGGCGGCGTCCGTGAGGGAGAGCAGGCCGAGGCCGGCGGCGAGGCCGAGCAGCCCGGCGACGACGACCCGGCGCGTCCCGAAGCGGGCGCCGAGCGCGACGCTCCGCCGCGACACCACGAACATCCCGGCGACCAGCGGCAGGATCGCCAGCCCGGTCACGACCGGCGAGAAACCCTTGGCGTACTGCAGGTACTGGGCGTTCACGAAGAACAGCGCGAACAGCCCGAAGAAGGCCACCGCGACCCCGGCCACCCCGGCGGCCAGCCTCCGGTCGGCGAACAGGCGCGGGTCGAGCAGCGGATGCCGGGCGCGCAAGCCGTGCGCGACGAACACCGCGAGCAGGACGGCCGCACCGCCGAAGCCCGCGAGCACCACCGCGTCGGACCATCCGCGCTCCGGCCCCTCGATGATCCCGAACAGCAGCGCGAACAGCGACCCGGTGAGCAGCGCCGCGCCGGGCAGGTCGAGCGCGGCGGGATGCCGCTCGCCGCGCGGCGCGACCGCCGCGACGAGCGCGGCCAGCGCCAGCGCCACCGGGACGGCGCTCAGGAACAGCGCCTGCCAGGGCAGCCACTGGAGCACCGCGCCGCCCGCGACGTTGCCGACCGCGCCCGCGATGCCGGTCGCGGCCGTCCAGGTGGCGATCGCGTGCGGACGGCGCGCGGGCTCGGTGACCTGGAGCAGCAGCGACAGCGTGGCGGGCATGATCAGCGCGGCGGCGAGGCCGGTCAGCAGCCGTCCGGCCAGCAGCACCGGGACGTTCGGGGCGGCGGCCGAGGCCAGGCAGCCCGCCGCGAACAGCCCGAGCCCGGCGAGCAGCGCGCCCTTGCGCCCGTACCGGTCGCCGAGCGCGCCGGCGGGGATGAGCAGGCAGCCGAAGACGAGCACGTAGGCGTCCACGATCCAGAGCAGGCCCGTCGAGGACGGATGCAGCGAGCTCAGCGTCAGCTTCGGGACGGCCAGGTTGATCGCGGCGACCATCGCCACCACGAGGACGGCGCAGGCGGACATCAGCGGGGTCATCGCGCGGCGTCGCCGGTGGTCCGGAACCGGCGGCGCGGCGCCGCGCACGGCGTCGAGAGTCATGGAAATCCTCAGTTGAGAGTCGGTGCGGGGACGTCGATGCGGAACGTCGCTGCGGGGACGTCGTGCCGGAAGGTCGGTGCAGGGACGTCGTGCAGGAACGTCGGTGCAGGAACGTCGGTGCAGGGGTGTCGGTGCAACGGACGGAGGCGGGATCCGGACCGCGCGTCGCCTCCGCGCGCCACCACCGTAGGCTCGTCCCTGACTTGCTTTCAAATGCAACTTCCGCAGCCGAGGAATGCGCCACATGCAATCCAGACTGGACCTCAACCTGCTCGTCGCCCTGGACGTCCTGCTGGACGAGGGGAGCGTCACCGGCGCCGCCGAGCGCCTGCACCTCTCCGGACCCGCGATGAGCCGGACGCTCGGACGCATCCGCCGCGCCCTGGGCGACCCGATCCTCGTCCGCTCGGGCCGGGGCATGACCCCGACGCCCCGGGCTCTCGCCATGCACGCCGAGGTGCGCGAACTCGTCCGGCGGGCGAACGCGCTGTTCACGGCGGACGCCGAGTTCGACCCGCGCGAGGCGACCGGCGTCTTCACCCTCCAGTCCGAGGAGAGCACGGTCGCCGTCATCGGCGGCCCGCTCCTCTCCCACCTGGCTCGCGACGCCCCCGGCCTGCGCCTCCGCTTCGTCGGCGAGGGCCCGCAGGACACCTCCGCCCTCCGCCGCGACACGGTGGACCTGGAGATCGGCGTCATCCACGACCGGACCGCCGAGACCCGCGCCGAACTCCTCCTCGAAGACCGCTTCGTCTCGGTCGTCCGCCCCGGTCACCCCCTGGCCGGACGCAATCCCACCGCCGCCGAATGGGCGTCCTTCCCGCAACTGGTCAACTCCCGGCGCGGACGCCTGAACGGCCCCATCGACGCCCTGCTGGCCGACCACGACCTCACCCGCACGGTGATCGGCTCCGTCCCGACGATCACGTCCGCCCTCCAGATCGCCGCCGACACCGACCTGGTCGCCTTCGCCGCCGAACGCCTCCACCGCCGCCTCGTGGAACGCATGGCGCTGATCCCCGTCCCGATCCCGCTGCCCCTGCCGCCCCTGGCGTTCTCGCTGGCCTGGCACGTCCGCCACGACGCCGACCCGGCCCACGCCTGGCTCCGGACCCGCGTCCGCGACACCTTCCTCACCGCCGCCGCCTGAACCGCCCTGTCACGCTCACAACCCGGTCAGCTCGACCGCCTCTTCAGCCGTCCCCGCCCGCCTCACTCCACCCACCGGCTCCCCGTCCGGCCCGGTCACCGTCCACCCCCGGAGCTGGATGACCGGAACCCGCCCCTTGCGCATGGCGAACGCCAGCTCCGACAGCGTCCCCCAGGAGCCCCCGACCACGATCACCGCGTCCCCCGAGTTGACCAGGACGCTGTTACGGGCCCCGCCGAGCCCCGCGGTCCGCAAACCGCCACTTGAATCCCCATTCCGACAACCTCCCCAAAGACTCATGACGCAGCTTGCCGCCGGTAAGACCAAGCGCTCGCGCCCAAAGCCCCGCCCACTCCACAGAAAGCCAGCACCCCCGCGACGACGATCCAAGGCGTGAGGCTGGGCCCGTCATTCGCGTCGTCCCCGATCAGCGCAATCACCCCGGTGAGCACCCCGTATGGGACAAAGAACCCGGCCCCCACCGAAGCCGGAACCAGCAAACACCACCGAGGCAGCCGCCCGCCCCACCCATGGGCGAGCGCGATGACGAGAACGGCGCCGACGGCCGCCAGCACCGCCGTGAAATCCACCCCGTGCTCCTCCAGCCAAATGACCGGCTCCGGAGCCCCGTTCTTCCGGAACACGGCGACCATGTCCCACCCCTCGGGCAATCCCGCCCGACCACCACAAGCCCAATAGGTCTTCATAGCCGCATAAGGCGCCAACGCCAGCGCCCCCGCCCATCCGACCCACCGAACCGCCCGCTCCCCAACCGAAAAGCCCATGCCCGAACGATCCTCACCCACCCGCACCCCCCGCTTCCCCCACAAAGTCGAACCGCCTCCCCCACCAGAGGGAAACCACCAGCTCGCGTGCTTCCCTCAGCAGGTCATGCAGCCCGGTATTCGATCCAAGCGCGTCCCGCGTCGGCGGCCCGTCTGCGGGCGGAACGCAGTTCCTCAGGGCCGTGCATGGCCTTGTACTCGCGGAACAACGTCCACAGGACGGCGAGGCCGGTGACGCCGTCCGCCGGCGCGCCACGCCATGCGGGCAGGGCCGTCATGAGCGCCTCGGCCTGCGCCGGGGTGTGCCCGGCCTCGATGAACCGCGGCAGGAGCAGAGCAGGGTCCAGCCAGTCCGCCCCGGCGCAGGCGAACGACCAGTCGAGCACCTTGAGCCCGCCGCCCGATATCCGAAGATTGCCGGGTGACAGGTCGTAGTGGACGAGCCGGTCACCAGCCACGCTGTCCTGATCGAACCGTTCCAGGACAGTCCGGCAGAGCTTGCGGTGCTCGCCGCCCGTGCGCCCGGCGAGCAGTGCGCCGGCCTTGTCTCTCAGCGCGCCCATGTTCCGGGCGACCGGCGGCGCGTCCGGCCAGACCGTCAGGGAGGCGAGCCGGCGGAGCAATGCCGTGACCTCCGGAAGGTCGGATGAGCCGGGGGAGAGGTCAGCTTCTCGTCCCTCGACGTACTCGAAGACCATCACCACCCACCCGTGGCTGACCGACCACCACAGCATCAGGGGCGCGATCGCGTCACCGCCGAGCGCGGAGTTGGCTTCCGCCTCCCGCAGGTACAGATCTCTCGCGGGACTGTCGAGGGGCACCGCCTTGAGGAAGAACCGGCCGTTTCCTACGGTTTCGAGCCGCGCCGCCAGCCCCGGCATGATTCCTCGGCTGATCGTCTGGACTCTCGCGACGGTTCCGCATCGGGCTGCGACAGCGGCGCGCGTGGGCTCGGGGAGGTCCTCCCAGCGCGGCGCCTTCACGCCGTCTCCCCCGTCCGAGGGTCGTCGGCGCACCCGGCGTAGCACTGGCTGCACCGGGAAGCCGGAAGCCACAGCTCCGGATCGACGCCGATCCCCGCCGCGCGCATGGCCGCGACGGTGGCGCCGATGGCCTCGCTCTTGCGCGAAGCCGCCTCGTCGAAGTCGTCGGACGGCCGATGATGGATGAAGCGCCCCGCCAGCCGCTGACAGTAAGCCGCGTACTCGCGGGTGTGGAGGATGAAGGCGTGCCAGCCGACGTCCACCGCCTCTGAGGGAGACAGGCCCGCGGCAGGGTTCAGGGCGCATGCCTGAAGGAACCCGAGCGTTTGGGACATGACCCTCTCGGCGTAGTCGATGCTGACCTCCTCGTCGCGGCTGATGCGAGCGACGAGGCGTGCGAAAAGGTCAGCGGGCAGTAGTCCGTCAGGACCGTCGAAGGCGGGATCGGACACCGGTTCCGTGATGGTCGTCATCAGTTCCTCCTCATGCCTCCGACGTTAGGAAGCCGAGTTCAGCGGCCGCCACGAACTTGCGGCGACTTGCACGCGGTTTCAGAGGGCGCTGATCGCTGCCGTGATCAGCTTCCGCGCAGCCGCACCGGTCACCGCCATCGCCGACAGCTCCGAGAAGATGCGGCGGTACAGGGCCAGTTCTCCCGCCTGCTCGATCGTTATCTTCGCTGAGACGGTCTCGATGACGACCTGTTTCTCGTCCAGAATCCAAAAGCCCTCGACGGGCCACAAGGGCCGCTCGGTCGTGAAGGGAATGATGCTGAGCGAGACCGAGGGCAGGGCCATGACGTCGAGCAGATGTCCCAGTTGACCGGCCATCACTTCCGGACCGCCGAGACGTGTACGCAACACGGCCTCTTCGATCACCACGGCGAAACGGCGCGAACCTGAATAGAGCAGCCGTTGACGCTCCACGCGAGCCGTCGCCGCCTCGTCTCCGCCGTCAGGTAACGAGAAGAAGTCGGCGATCCGGCCGAGCAGAGCGGAGGCGTAGCCTGGGGTCTGAAAGAAACCCGGAACGACCCCCGGTTCGTAGATGCGAAAGACCTCGGTGCTCTCCCATAGAGGGAGGACGGCCTCTTGAAGTCGCTTCAGGCCCCCGCGCTGCACGCGTTGCCATTCCACGTACGCGGTGTCGAGCTGCCGGTTGATCGCGACCAATTCCGACGCCGTGCGGTCGTCGGCGCCGCAGGCCGCGCACCATGCCGCGATATCGGCGTCCGTAAGGGCTTGCTTTCCGCTTTGGATGCGGCTGCATTTGGACTCGTGCCAGCCGCACGCGGCCGCCAGCGCGCGGGCCGACAAGCCCGCGTCCAGGCGGATGTCGCGAAGCCGGGCCGCGAGGCTCTCGCGGGCCTGCTGGATGGAGGACGATGGGTGTGGGGGCATGGTCGCAGGCTAGGCGGGCCGGTACTCCTCGTGGTCGGTCGCCCGTCGCCATACCGCCTCGAAGGCGTTGGAGCACAGGTCGATCAGCGCCGCGTCCCGCGTCGTCTCGTTCCCCGCCCACTCGCCGTCGCCGGTGAAATGATTCCATACGAGAACCGATGAATCGAAGACCCAGAAATCCGCAGGAGGAATGAGGAGTCCGGCCGTCCGGTGGCGAGGAAGCCAACGAACATGCTCTCCGGCCGCCAGGTTGACCGGAGGAGTGCATTCCCAAAGCCAGCGGCTGTATTGGGAAAGAGGTTCGGAAACGATCCGGGCTCTGCGGACTTCGACGCCGCGGGACGTCGCCTCGCCGACGGTAGAAATCCACCATTCGTCATTCGGGTCCTTGGCGACAGTCCCGGTTTCCTTCCACTTCGCGAAGGAAGCATCCGCCATATAGCCGTCCCGCGACTCCAGATGGACGGCGGAACAGGTCGTCGCGGCGAGAAGGTCCTCAAACCTCTCGTTGGTCAGGGGCGTCCCCATCCAGAGCCTCCAGAGCTTTCAGGATCGCCGGCTTCATGCGGGCAGGAAGGCGCACCGACGATTCGTCGGAGGCGGTTCGGCTGTGCGAAGAGATCTCCGCCAGCACCGCCGCATCGGTCTCGGACCACCCCTGAAAGATGAGCTCGTTAGTAGCGCGGTCGACGAATACCGCAGGGGACCCCTGATTCTTGCTGGTGTCGTCCTTGCCGTAGAACTCGAGAGCCATGAGGACCTCCAGAAGGCCGTGCGCCGACTTGCGTGCACGTCGCAGCCCGAGTCTCCGCGTCGCGCTCTGTAACGTCAAGGATGCCGAGAACACCCTGCCCCTCTGGCTACTGAGGGCCCCCGAGGCTGTCCGATCAGGGTGTGACGCCCAGCACGGCGTTCACTGCACCGAGGTCATGGGCGGTCTTTCGTATGGGTGATCAGGGGCTGTTCGGCGCGATGACGTGGACGATGCGGGCGGCGGCGATGGACGGGCTGCCGGTCGGTGCCAGAGTGTCGCCCCACGACCAGAAGTAGTGGCGTGCCTCGCCGACAGTGATGTCTTCGCAGAAGCGCCCGCCGATGTCGGGGTTGTTCACATGCAGGACGGGGCCTCCGTCCGGACCGTGCCGCAGGCTGGTTTTGAGATGCGGCCCGGCGTCTCCCAGCGCCTCGCGGAGCGCTTCCAGTTCCGAGTGGTCGGCGTCCGGTTCGGGGATCTCGTCCAGCATGGCGAGGTTCGCCTGGGCGTAGGTCGAGATCAGGGAGATGGTGCCGGCGAGCATGCCATGCCTGCGCATGGCCTCCTCGTACGCGGCCTGGACGATCTCCGCCGCGAAACGCAGCGTCTTGCGGTCGAGGCGTGCGGTCATCCCCGCCCCTTGGACTCGGAGCGGGCGCCCAGCGCCGTCGCGATGCTCGCGGCGATGGCGCGGACATCCTGGACGGGACCGAGCGTCCCACCGTCGGCCGTCCAGACGAAGCACCACCCGGCCGCCCGGTCGAAATCGCACCCGACCTCAGCGGACCGCACGGGATTGTCCGTGTCGAAAACAAACAAAACCTGACATCCCGACCGCAATACCAGCGTGGACGTCACGCCCGCCTGCGTCTCTTTGATCACCTGATGCAGCACCTCCAGAAAGGCCCGCCGCTGATTGGACGGCAACGGCCGATCTGCAGCGATCACCGTGTGCCGGCCATGGTCGAATCCCATGTGCCCTCCTCGTCGCCTGTTTCGAGGACAAGAATGCGCTCGCCGGGTTAGGTTGTCGCGTATCACTGAAACTCTCGATACCTCGGAGAGTGGCGCATGGCCCCGCTGGAGTCGCTGAACCCGGACACCTCGTTCAAGGATTGGGTTGCCTCTGACCTGCGCTTCTACCGCGAGCGGGAGGGGCTCTCCCTGGCTCAGATGGGGGCGATCATGGGCGCTGCGAAAGCGACCGTATCGAACCTCGAGCACGCCCGTGACGGCTGGAATCTGAACGAAGATCAGGCGGACAAGCTCGATTCCTTCCTGAGGCTCAATCATCATTTCCGGCGCCTGGTCCGCTATGCCCGAACTGCTCACGATCCGGACTGGTTCGCGGAGTATGCCAAGCACGAGGCCCTGGCGCTCGTCATCCGGTCCTTCCGCCTGTCCCTCTTCCCCGGCATCTTCCAGACGCCCGACTACGCACGGTCTCTTTTGCGTGAAGCTGGGTGGGTGAAGGATGTGGAGTCGGCGGTTCAGATCCGCATGGAGCGTCAGGCGGTGCTGACTCAGGAAAACCCGCCGTTCGTATGGGTCGTCATAGACGAAAGCGTTCTTCATCGCCAGGTCGGTGACCGGGACGTCTTTCGAGGGCAGTTGGCCAGGCTCTGCGAAGTGGCCACACTGCCCAACGTCACGGTTCGCATCGTGCCGACGAGTTCGCGGTTCTACCCCGGCCTGGATGGATCGTTCAACGCGTTGTCCCTTCCGACGAGCGAGCTGGTGTTTGTGGAGGCGCCCGGAGGAGGAAGGCTGGTCCAGGAGAGTGCAGAGGTCCGCGAGTTCGGAGTACGTTGGGACCTGATCGGAGCGTGCGCCCTTCCCTGGGAGGCGTCGCTCGCCCTCTTGACGCAGGTGATGGAGCGGTACTCATGATCAACTGGCGTAAGTCCAGCCGCAGCGGCGGTGGTGGTTCAGGTGGACAGGAGTGCGTGGAAGTCGCACGGATTTCTCGGAAGGTCGGCGTGCGCGACTCGAAGCTCCCGACGCTCGGTCATCTGTCCCTCGGGGTTTCTGAGTTCGCGGCGCTGATAAGCCGGGTGAAGCAGGAAGAACTCCCTGGCCGTGACCATTTGGCGTAAGTCCAGCCACAGTGGAAGCGATCACGGGCAGTGCGTCGAACTAGCCGACCTCGGAGGCAGGGTCTGGATCAGGGACAGCAAAGCTCCTGACCACGGCCACCTGTGCGTGGGGGCTCAGACTTCGCGGCCTTGGTAGCTCACGTGAAGCTGCGTGGGGTGGCGGGCTGATCGGGATGCTCCCTGCGCTGGGTGACGAGGGTGCTGTCGGCGTAGGCCGAGTCAAGCCACCGCGGGTCATCGGCGTCCACCCGTTCAGGCGGCCCGCCCCCGCCGCCCGTCGGGCTCACCGGTCATGCGACGGTGTGAGGACTGTCCAGCCAGAGGGTTTCGCCCTCGGGGGTCACTGTCAGGCCGAAGCGGTCGCGGCCTGGGCTTCGGCGGATGATCCAGTCGAAGTAGGCGGACGTCGCGATATCCCATAGCGCCCGCTCTCCGGCTTGTTCGACTTGGTAGGTGTCGCGACCGGGTTCGTAACGTGCTGTGGCCCATGCGTCGGTCGCCGAGAGACGCAAGATGTAGCCGTCGCCCTCGTGTTCGCCTCTGGCCCAGACCCCGGGGAGGGCAGCTCCCATCGCAAGGTCCGCGCCTGCTGGGGCGTAACCGATCGTCCGAGGGTCGATGTCCGTCGTCGTGCGATTCCCGGGGCCGGAGGGCGACGCCCAGTCGGAGTGACGTTGTGCCCGCATCATCATGTACGAGGCGTAGCCCGTGAACCGGCCCACCGCCGTTCCATCCGGCATCACCACGAGCCGCAGCTCATGGCTGGAGCCGAAACCCGGGGCGTACGGCGTCACGATCACGCCGCCGGGCCGGGTCTGCTCCACCCAGGCGTAAGGGACGCGGGCGACCGCGCAGGTGGCGTGGACACGGTCGTACGGCGCTCCTTGCGTCCACCCTTGAGCGCCGTCTCCGACGACGATCCGAGGAGAACACCCGGCCCGCTTGAGGTTGGCGCTGGCACCAGCGGAAACCACGCGGTCGATCTCTATCGTCGTGACGTTGTGGGCGCCGACTAGGCGGGACAGGAGCGCGGCCGTCCAGCCGGTTCCAGTGCCCACGTCCAGGACGCGATGGCCGGGTTCGGCGTCCAGCAGTTCGAGGAGCGAGACGACCGTGCTGGGCGCGGACAGCGAAGAGGTGTAGCGGCCTTCGCCGACGCAGAGATCGGTCGCGCCGTCGTCCAGTTGGGTGATGATCGCGTCGTCGCCGTAGACGAGATCGAGCCAGGCCTCCGGATCCGACGACTCGCTCACTCGGGTGTCGCCACCGGGCCAGGCCACCGGAGGCGCGAACAGGTGGCGGGGGACGTCATGCAGCGCGGCTCTGACCGAGTCCTGCGTCAGCCATCCGGCGGCGGCCAGCCGCTGGACCAGCGCCTCGACGCGCTGCATGGCACCCTTCATCAGTCGATCACTTTCCGCGCTTACCGTCGCCCTTGTCTTCCTTGTTGGGTGGGGGAATCGGTTTGTCTGGCTTGTGGCCGTTCTTCTCCGCGGGGTCTTCGTGCTTGCCCATCGTGCTGCACCTCCTCGCCCGCGCGGCGGCTTGCCGCGCTCGCGGAGCCCGGTTCCGCATCGTGGCGACCCGGATACAGAACGTTAGAACAGTGCAGGGTCCTCTAAAGGGTCCCCGGAGGTTGCAGATGTGTCACCGCTTCGGCGATCGGCTGGGGTCCGGGCCGAAGAGGGCCTCGGAAGGCTTAAGTACCTCTCGCTGAGTGCGTTCTTGCGTGGTTGGCGGCTTGATGCCTGCCAATGACTCTTGTGGTTTTCGGGGGTCTGGGGGCGGAGCCCCCAGCTTGGGTCTGGGGCGGGAGCCCCGGGGGGGGCGGGGCCCGAGCGGAGCGAGGACCTTTTGACGAGAGGGCGTTAGGCGGGGTCTTTTTGGCCGTCTCGGGCGTCCAGTTCTTTCAGCATGCGTTCCAGTTCGGAGCGGAGGAAGTCGCGGGTGGCGACTTCGGAGACGGCCATGCGGAGGCTGGCGATCTCCCGGGTGAGGTACTCGGTGTCGGCGATGTTGCGTTCGTTGCGGGAGCGGTCCTGCTCGTACTGGACGCGGTCGCGGTCGTCCTGGCGGTTCTGGGCGAGCAGGATCAGGGGGGCCGCGTAGGACGCCTGGAGGGACAGCATCAGCGTCAGGAAGATGAACGGGTAGGGGTCGAAGCGCCAGTCGGACGGGGCGAGGGCGTTCCAGGCGATCCAGGCGACGATCGCGACCGTCATGTAGACGAGGAATCGGGCCGTGCCCATGAAGCGGGCGATGCGTTCGGAGAGGCGGCCGAACGATTCGGGGTCGTAGTGGGGGAGGACGTTGCGGCGGAGGTCTCGGGGCTGGTCGAGGCGTGAGCTCATCCGATACCTCCCGTGCGCAGGGCTTCCTCTTCGGGGTCGGCGGGGTCGTCGGAGGACGCGGCGTCCATGACGGTCTCGCGCCAGTCCTCGGGCAGCAGGTGGTCGAGGACGTCGTCGATCGTGACCGAGCCGAGCAGGTGGCCGTTCTCGTCCACGACGGCGCCCGCGACGAGGTTGTAGGTGGCCAGGAAGGTCGCGACCGACTCCAGCGACATCGTCGGGCGCAGCGGGTCGAGCTCCGCGTCCACGATGCCGCTGACCAGGGTCGGGGGCGGTTCGCGGAGCAGGCGCTGGAAGTGGACGGCGCCGAGGTAGCGGCCCGTCGGGGTGGCCGTGGGCGGGCGGCAGACGTAGACCTGCGCGGCGAGGGCCGGGTTCAGGTCGGGGTTGCGGATCATGGCGAGGGCCTCGGCGACGGTGGCGTCCGGCGGGACGACGACCGGGTCGGTGGTCATCAGGCCGCCGGCGGTGTTGTCGGCGTAGGTGAGCAGGCGGCGGACGGGCGCCGCCTCGTGCGGCTCCATCCGGGTCAGGAGGCGTTCGCGCTGCTCGGTCGGGAGCTCGCCGAGCAGGTCGGCGGCGTCGTCGGGGTCCATCGACTCCAGCACGTCGGCGGCGCGCTCGACCTCCAGCTTGCCGAGGATCTCGACCTGGTCGTCCTCGGGGAGCTCCTCCAGGACGTCCGCCAGGCGCTCGTCGTCGAGGGCGACGGCGACCTCGGTGCGGCGCTTCTCCGGCAGGTCGTGGACGAAGTTGGCGAGGTCGGCGGGTTTCATGTTCTCGAACGCGGCGATCAGCCCGGCCGCGCCCTGCCCGTGCTCGGTCGTCGCGAAGCCCTCGACGGCGCCCCACTCGACGACCGACATCTCGCCGCGGCGGCGCAGGCCGCGGCTGGTCGCGCGGCGGACGGCGACCTTGGCGACCAGCCAGTCCCGGGTGCGGGTCGGCTCCATCGCGACGTCCACGACCGAGACGGGGTCGCCGGACTCGCGCAACCGGACGGTCCGGTCGAGCATCTCGGCGAGGACGAGCGTCTCGGCCGCGCGCTGCTGGAACCGGCGCACGTTCAGCCGCCCGTCGAAGATGATCGCGTCGGCCTCGATCGTGGTGACGCGGGTGATCGGCAGGAAGACGGTGCGGCGCGGGGCGACCTCGACGGTGAGGCCGAGGACGCGCGGCGGACGGTCGTCCGGGCGGAGCGCGACGACCACGTCCCGTACCCGGCCTACCTGGTCACCGGCCGGGTCGAACACGGCGATGCCCGCCAGCCGCGCGATGAAGACCCTGCTCGGCGCTGCGCTCATGCCCGGAGCCTACCCATGATCTTGGACCTCATCCGATCCCCCTAACCAACGTTAACCACGCGTTTTCCCCCCGATGTCACGTTCGCGTCCGGCCGGATGTCACATCTCGGGCGGCCGGGCCGTCCCCCCGGTAAAGGCTAGGAGGCCCGACATGGCACGCATCTCGCTCGACCCGCCGAGGACGCTGCGTTACCGCGCGGCCGGATGGATCACCCGCCGGATCTACGGCAGCGAACTCGACCCGGCCCGCGCGATGGGGCACCACATGGGCGTCGCCACCGCCTACGCGATCTTCGAGGCGCAGGTGCAGCGGTGGAGGTCCCTGCCGCACGAGTACAAGGATCTCGCCGAGATGGCCGCCTCGGTGCGCATCGGCTGCTCCTGGTGCGTCGACTTCGGGACGTGGGCGGCGACGACGCACGGCATCCCGCTGGAGAAGCTGGAGGCCGTCCCGGACTGGCGTTCTTCGGATCTCTTCACCGCGCGGGAACGGCTCGTCCTGGAGTACGCCGAGGCCATGTGCGCCGACCCGCCCGAGGTGACGGACGAGCTGACCGAGCAGCTCAGGGGCTTCTTGAGCGAGAAGCAGATCGTGGAACTGACGATGATGGTGGCCGTGGAGAACATGCGGTCCCGCTTCAACGCCGCCGCCGGGCTCACCGGCCAGGGATTCAAGGATCGGTGCGATGTCCCCGCGAACCGCGCCTGAGCCCCGGAACCGCCCGGGCGCCGAGCCGAGCGCGGAGGCGGACGCCGAGCCGGCCGCGGAGCCAAGCCCGAGCGGCCCGAGCAGCCCGAGCGGCCCGAGCAGCCCGAGCAGCCCGAGCGGGCCGAGCTTGGCGGAGCGGTTCGAGGCTCATCGGGATCGGCTCTTCGGGGTCGCCTACCGGATGCTCGGGACGGTCACCGACGCCGAGGACGTCGTCCAGGACGCGTGGTTGCGCTGGTCGGCGCACGACCGCGACGCGGTCCTCGACGACGAGGGGTACCTCGTGCGCGTCGCGACGAACCTCGCGCTCGACCGGCTGCGGTCCGTCCGCGTCCAGCGGGAGGCGTACGTCGGGCCGTGGCTGCCGGAACCGGTGATCACCGGGCCGGACGTGGCGGAGCACGCCGAGGTGGCCGAGTCGGTGTCCACGGCGCTGCTGGTGGTGCTGGAGACGCTGACGCCGCTGGAGCGCGCGGTGTTCGTGCTGCGCGAGGCGTTCGGGTTCCCGTACGCGGAGATCGCGACGGCGCTCGGCCGGACCGAGGCGGCCGTCCGGCAGGTGGGGACGCGGGCGCGCAAGCACGTGGACGCGCGGCGCCCGCGGTTCGACGCCGCCGCGGACGAGCGCCGCGCCGCCGTCGAGCGGTTCCTGGACGCGGCGGTCGGCGGCGACCTCAACGAGCTGATGGCCGTCCTAGCGCCGGACGTCGCGCTCTGGACGGACGGCGGCGGCAAGGTCCGCGCGGCGCTGCGCGTCATCCACGGCGCGGAGAAGGTCGTGCGGTTCTTCCTCGGCATCCTCGGACGGCCCTACCAGGGCGTCCCGCCGGAGGAGTGGCGGCTGTCGTGGGCCGGCCTCAACGGCGCGCCCGGCCTGATCCTGGAGGGGCGCGACCGCCTCCTGGGCACGATCAGCGTCGTCCTGGACGACCGGGGCCGCATCGCGACCGCCTACATGGTCAGCAATCCGGACAAGCTCCAAGCCGTCCGCGACGGGCGCACCCTCAACGACTGAAGACCGCGCGTCCGATCAGCGGTCAAGGGCAGCGGTCAGCGGTCAGCGGTCGGCTCGGCGGCGGCGGGCGCCGATCATGCGGGGCGGCGTGCCCGCCGTCGTCGCCGGCGTCCTGATGGGACGGACGACGGCGTAGGAGTCGTCGTAGTCGCCCGGCTCCTCCTCGACCTCCTCGGTCGGCGTGAGCCGGACGATCCAGGACTCGGTGGCCCAGCGTTCGACCTGCCCCTCGTGCGAACGCGCGTTCAGCCGCTCCTTCGCCATGACCGGCGTGATCTCGTCCCACAGCTCGGTGCCCGGTTCGACGATCTCGACGGCGGCGGTGAAGGTGACGAGGCGCCCGCCCTTGTCCTTGCTGCGGACCATCACGGTGGCGCTGGTCGCGTCCGGCAGGCCGGGAAGGGGCTGCTCGCCCTCGCCGCCGGTGAGCACGTACGCCGAGCCGTCATGCCAGACGTGCCAGGCCGCGCGCGGCTGCGGAAGCCCGGACAGGACCAGCCACAGCATGCCCGACTTCTTGAGGGCCTCCTCGATCAGGGCCGATCGCGTATCACCCATGCCGTCAGAATCTCACACACCGCGAGTGGGTAGCATCCGCGCCATGCGATCGCGACGCACCACCCTGGCCGTCCCCGGCAGCAACCCGCGGTTCATCGAGAAGGCGCAGGGGCTCCCGGCGGACGAGATCTTCCTCGACCTGGAGGACGCGGTCGCGCCGTCGGCCAAGGCGGACGCGCGGAAGAACGTCGTCGCGGCGCTGACCGAGGGGGACTGGACGGGGAAGGTCCGGGTCGTCCGGATCAACGATCTCGACACCCCGTTCGCCTACCGGGACGTGATCGAGGTGGTCGAGGGCGCGGGCGGGGACCTCGACTGCCTGATGCTGCCCAAGGTCCGGGACGCCTCGCACGTCCAGTGGCTCGACCGGCTGCTCACCCAGATCGAGCGCGCCGTCGGGCTCCCGGCCGGACGCATCGCGATCGAGGCGCAGATCGAGGACGCGCGCGGGATGACGAACATCGACGCGATCGCGGCGTCCTCGCCCCGGCTGGAGACGCTCGTGTTCGGACCGGGCGACTTCATGGCCTCGATCAACATGAAGACGCTGGTCGTGGGCGAGCAGCCGCCCGGATACACCGAGGGCGACGCCTACCACTACATCCTCATGCGGATCCTGCTGGCCGCCCGCGCGCACGATCTCCAGGCCATCGACGGGCCGTACTTCAACGTGCGGGATGTGGAGGCCTTCCGGCGGGTCGCGCGGCGTTCGGCGGCGCTCGGCTTCGACGGCAAGTGGGTACTGCACCCGTCACAGGTGGACGCGGGGAACGAGGTGTTCTCGCCGTCCCAGGACGACTACGACCACGCCGAACTCATCCTGGACGCCTACGAGCACGCGACGTCCGTGCAGGGACGCGGGGCCGCGATGCTCGGCGACGAGATGATCGACGAGGCGTCCCGGAAGATGGCGCTCGTGATCGCCGCCAAGGGACGCGCGGCCGGACTCGTCCGGACGAGATCCTTCGAACCGCCCGAAGGCTGAGCCGCACCTGCGAACCTGCTGAAAGCTCGCCGCTTCGGCGGCGGAACCCCGCCGGGCCGACCGTACTATCGACGCGGGACCTTTCTTGCGCCGACCGGGGGAGACGCAGGTGTCGCAGCATTCAGGGCCGCCGTCGGAGCCTGGCCCGCAACCGAACCCGCACGGCTGGGCCTCCCCGGACGCCTCACGTCCCGAGGAGCCCCGCCCGAATCCGCTTTCTCAGCCTCAGCCGCAGGCCCAACAGCCACCGCAGGCTCAGCCGCAGCCGCACGGGTGGCAGCCTCTGCCCCAAGAGCCGCAGGCGCAGGGTTGGCAGCCGCAAGAGCCGGAAGCGCAGGCTCAGTGGCCGCAGCCGCAGGCTCAATGGCCGCAGGGGCAAGGGCAGCCGCAGGGGCGGTGGCCGCAGGGGCCGGCTTCTCAGGGGGCGTATCCGCAGGGGTGGCAGCAGCAGCCGTATCCGTATCCGTACGGGGCGCAGCAGGCCTACCCGTACGGGTACCAGCCGCCCAGGCAGCCGTGGGCGGACCAGCCGCCCGCCGGTAGGCGGTTCCACCAGCTCGCCCGGACGCCCCGGAACCGGTGGTGGCGGCCGATCGTCGGGACGCTGTTCGTGGGGGCCGGGGCGCTGCTCGCGATGGCCGTCCTGATCGTCCCGATGATGATCGTCTGGACGGCGACCGGGCACCGGCTGGACGAGACCGGCAAGCAGGACTCGATCTTCGGCAACACCAACGCCGACATGGGGTTCAACCTCGCCGGGCTGGCGCTGCTCATCCCGATCGCGCTGTTCGCGGCGTGGTGGATCCAGCGCCGCCGTCCGGGGACGCTCCTGTCGGTGACGGGCCGGATCCGGTGGCGCTGGCTGCTGGCCTGCTGCGGGCTGTCCCTGGCGTTCCTGGTCGTGTCGTACGGGCTGTCGGTCGCCGTCGGGTCGCTCGGCGGCGACACCGGCGACGGCGACGGGAGCGAGGGGCACTGGGTGGGCTGGGGCGACTTCCTGGTCCCGGCCGTGATCGCGCTGGTGCTGGTGCCGTTCCAGGCGACCGCCGAGGAGGTCGTGTTCCGCGGCTGGCTCGTCCAGGCCGTCGGCGCCTACACGCTGGAGGGGCGCCGCGCGGCGGTCGCGCGGGCGCTGAGCCGCGTGCTGCGGACGCCGTGGCCGGGCATCGTGATCGCGGGCCTGGCGTTCACCGCCGGCCACGACTACACCGGCTGGGGTCCGGTCGACATCTTCATGTTCGGCGCGATCCTCGGCTGGCTGGCCGTCCGGACGGGCGGCCTGGAGTCCGGCATGGCCGTGCACACGTTCAACAACCTGATGTCGTTCATCTTCCCGGCCGCGCTCGGGACGCTCGACCTCGAACAGGGCAGCGTCGGCTGGCAGCCGGTCGCGGTGGACGTGTCGGCGCTCGTCCTCTACGCGCTGGCCGTCCTGTGGCTGGCCCGCCGGATGGGCATCGTGAACCGCACCCCGTCCGAGCCGGAGCCCGCCTCCCTGGACTCCCAGCCGCAAGAGCAGCAGGAGCGCCCGTGGGACGGCGAGGTCAGGGAGCCTCGGCCGACCGTGACGGCACGCGAGGAAGCATCCCCCACTCACGCAGAGCCTCCAGCAGCCCCGGCGTGACGGGCAGGGCGTCCAGCTCGGCGAGCGGCACCCAGCGGGCCTCGGCGGCGTCGTCGCCCGCCCGGAGCGTTCCAGCGACGGCCGTGGCGGCGTAGTCGCGGATCAGGAAGGTCACGCCGTCCGGGCCGGGACGCTCGACGGTCCCGGCGAGGCCGCCGACCGAGACGGTGAGGCCGGTCTCCTCCAGGAGCTCGCGCGCGACGGCCTGGGCGTCGGACTCGCCGGGTTCGACGCGTCCGCCGGGGATCGACCAGAGGCCCTCGCCGGGCGGCCTCCCACGCCGGATCATCAGCAGCCGGCCCCGCTCGTCCCGGACGATCGCGCCCACGCAAAGAACCCGCATAGACATATTTGACCAGCTCCGCCTTGACGTCCGCGAGGGCCACCGACCTAACGTTGGGTGCTATGAGGGCCGAGACCGCGTGCCCGCGCTGCGCCGGACGGCTGCGTGCGCCGAACGCCTGGTCGAGCGACTGGTGGTGTCAGGCGCACGGCGCCGTCCTGCCGCGGCAGCCCGCGCGCCGTCCGAGCGCGGAGGGCCTGACGGCGGTCGTCCAGGACGCGCGCGTCCCGGTGTGGCTGCCGTGGCCGCTGCCGAAGGGCTGGCTGGTGACCGGGTTCGCCACCGTGGGGGACGACCGGACGGGCGCCCGGGCCGTCGCCGTCGCGCTGGCGGGGCCGGGCATACTGAGCGGACCCGCCGAGGTGCTGCTGATCGCGGAGGAGCCGGGCATCGGGCTCGGCGCGTACTTCGGGGGCCTGCCGGGGCCCGATCCGGGCCTGGGCTTCGACGCGGGTCCGCCGCACGTGAAGCTGGAGCTCTGCCGGGCGTCGGCGTCCCATGGCGTGGCGATGTGGGCCGTCTCGTCGGGACGGGACGACCGGGCCGTCTACGTGGGCGAGGCGAAGGGCCTGTGGCTGTGGGCGGTGCTGTGCCCCGCCGAGGCCGGCGCGCTGATGCTGGAACGTCCGCCGCTGCTCGACCTGCGGGACCCGGGCCTGGAGCTCAGCGTCCCGTTCGGCGCGCCCTCCCCGCTCCTCGACGTCTGACCGCCGCCCGCTGACCACCGCCCGCCGTTCGCACGGATGCGCGGCGGGACGCGGATAAGCGGGGCGGAGATGAGCGGTGGGGCGCGGTTTTCGGGGGCGGGCCGTAGCCTCGGGGCATGCGGATCGATCTGCACACCCACAGCAGCGTGTCCGACGGGACGCGTCCGCCCGCCGAGGTGATGCGCCGGGCCGCCGCCGCAGGGGTGGACGTCGTGGCGCTGACCGACCACGACACCACGCGCGGGTGGGACGAGGCGCGCGCCGCGCTGCCGGACGGCCTGACGCTCGTCCCCGGCATGGAACTGTCCTGCGAGCTGGACGGCCGCAGCCTGCACCTGCTGGGTTACTGGTTCGACCCGGACGATCCGGCGCTGAACGCGGAGCTGGCGCGCGTCCAGGCGTCCCGGGACAGTCGCGGGCGCGCGATGGTGGAGCGGCTGCGCGAGCTCGGGTCGTCCGTCACGTGGGAGCAGGTCGAGCGGATCGCGGACGGCGCGCGCGTCGGGCGCCCGCACATCGCCCGCGCCCTCATCGAGGCCGGGACGGTCGCGTCCATGGACGAGGCGTTCACCAAGGACTGGATCGGCACCGACGGCCGCGCCCACGTCACCCGCTACGCGCTCGACCCGGCGACGGCCATCGGGCTCGTCCGGGACGCGGGCGGCGTGTCCGTCCTCGCGCACCCGCGCGCCCGGCGGGGCAAGTACGTCTTCGACGACGACGCGATCCGCGGGCTGGCCGCGGCGGGCCTCACCGGCGTGGAGATCGACCATCCCGGGCACGAGCCCGCCGACCGGGCCGCCCTCCGCGCCCTCGCGGACGAGCTGGGCCTGGTCGGCACCGGCTCCAGCGACGACCACGGCGAGCTCACCGGCGACCGGATCGGCTGCGAGACGACCGCCGCGGACGCCTACGAGCGCCTCCTCGCCGCCGTCCCCGCCCGCTGACCCGCCGCGTCGCCGGACGGATCGCCGCGGGCCGCTGGACGGGCCGTCTGCGGGGGCGCGGGAGGGGGCGGTGAGGCGGGTTCTCGGGGCTGTAGGTCGGGGTGGGCGGGGCGCGGTAGGGTGCGGGGCGTGGACGCGCGCATCGAACAGGTGGTGACGTCGGGTCGGGTGACCCTGGACGACACCGAGTACGAGGTCGAGACCAACACCTACATCGTCGGCGACGACGACGAGGTCATCGTCATCGACCCGGCGAACGACGCCGAGGCCATCCTCAAGGAGGTCGGTGACCGCGAGGTCATGGCCGTCCTGCTGACCGACGGCAACGAGCACCGCCTCGGCGTGGTGCTGGAGGTCGCCGCCGCCGGCGAGGAGGACGAGGAGAACTGGGCCCCGATCGCCCTGCACCGCGCCGACCGGCTGCTCTGGCGCGACTACTTCGGCCGCCTCGCCCGCGAGGAGGAGGACGAGGACGACGCCAAGGCGCTGCGCTCGCTGGAGCCCGACATCTGGCTGGAGGACGGCGGCGTCTTCGAGATCGCCGAGGCCCAGCTGGAGATCGTGCACACCCCCGGGCACACCCCGGGCAGCGTCAGCGTGATCAGCGAGCAGCTCGGCGTGCTGTTCTCCGGCGACACCCTGCACCGCGGCCGGCCGGGCTCGATCGGCGGCGTCTACGACGACCTGCGCAAGCAGCTCAACTCGATCGGCGCCCTGCTCACCCCGCTGCCGAAGGACCTGCGGGTCCTGCCCGGCCAGGGCGAGGAGACCACGGTCGGCGACGAGGACGCCCGCTGGGAGAGCTGGGGCGCGCTCGCCACCGAGACCGACGACGAGTAGCCGCCCGACTTGGAGCAGCAGCAGCTCGGTTTCGAGGACATGCCGCGGCGGCTCTACACGTGCACGCCGTCGCGGCTGAACGCCTGGCTGGACTGCCCCCGCCGGTACCGGATGACCTACCTGGACCGTCCGGCCCCGCCGAAGGGCCCGCCGTGGGCGCACAACAGCGTGGGCGCGAGCGTCCACAACGCGCTGGCGAACTGGTGGAAGCTGCCCCTTGAGGAGCGCACGCCCCAGGCCGCCGGGACGCTGCTGCTGCGCGGCTGGCTGACCGACGGCTTCAAGGACGGCGAGCAGTCCGCGCGCTGGCGGGCGCGGGCGCGCGAGATGGTCGAGCGGTACGTCGCGGGCATCGACCCGGCGGACGAGCCGGTCGGCGTCGAGCGGACGGTCGCGACCCGCACGTCCCGCATCGCCGTGTCCGGGCGCATCGACCGCCTGGACGAGCGCGACGGCGAGCTGGTCGTGGTCGACTACAAGACCGGCCGCCACGTCCTGACCCCGGACGACGCGCGCGGCTCCCTGGCGCTGGCGATCTACGCGGTCGCGTCGTCCAAGGTGCTGCGCAAGCCCTGCCACCGGGTCGAGCTGCACCACCTGCCGTCCGGCGAGGTCGCGTCGTGGGAGCACACCGAGGAGTCCCTCGGACGGCACGTCGCGCGCGCCGAGCAGATCGCGGACGAGGCGTCCGCCGCGGACGAGGCGTACAAGGCGTCCCGCGTGCCCCGTCCGCGCGCGGGGGAGACCCCGGTCGTCGATCATTCGCCGTGGGACGAGCTGTTCCCGCCGCGTCCGAGCAACCTGTGCTCGTGGTGCGACTTCGCCCGTCACTGCCCGGAGGGTCAGCAGGCCGCGCCCCGCAAGGACCCCTGGGCCTCCCTGGACGCCGCCGAAGCCGACTCCCCGCAGCCCTGACGGCCTGAGCCTTCAGCGGGTTCCTACGGCGCTCTGAGAGCGGTTGAAGCGCCCTGTGCCCTTGGCCGCCCAGGGACTGCCTTGGAAGGGGCTGTGAAGAGCTCAGGCGGTCTTGAGGGCTCGTTCGGGCCAGCGGCGGGGGTCGCGCAGGCCGTACAGGCCGTGGCTCGTGTCGTAGCCCTCGGCGGCCAGGCGCTGCCGGGACCGCTCCAGCATGTCGCGGGTGGGCTTGGCGAAGGCGTAGTCGTGCAGGCGCTCGGGGACGGCGCTGAGGGCCGTCCGGAAGGAGCGCAGCGCGGCCGTGACGGCGGGCTGGGGCACCTCGGGCAGGATGCCGTACATCCGGCGCGCCCAGGCGGGCAGCGAGTAGTAGCAGAGCGCGCCGAACGGGAAGTAGCCCGGCTTGCCCGGCGACAGGAACCGCAGGTTCTCCGGCAGGTTCGGCCAGAGCAGGAACCGGACGGTCGCGGCGGCCTCCTCCGTGACGCGCAGCTGCGGCCGCATGTCGCTGAGGTACTCCTCCATCTCGCGGACGCTGCCGGGGACGTCCTCGGCGTGCAGGCCGACGAACGTGGCCGTGTGGCGCTGCTCGTCCAGGTAGCGGTCGGCCATGGCGTCCGTCAGGGGCAGGCCGGAACGGCGCGCGACCTCCAGGTAGGAGTAGACCTCCGCGCAGTGCACCCAGAGCAGCAGCTCCGGCTGGTCGAGCCGTTCCCTCTTGCCGGTGTCGTGGTTGAGGATGCGCAGGCTGCGGTGGATCCCGCGCACGCGCGCGGCCAGCTCCTCGATCTCGGCGGGACTGCCGAACGTGGCGACGCCGACGAAGTCGGCCGTGCGCTGGAGCCGTCCGAACGGGTCCTCCTGGAAGTTGGAGTTCTGCCAGACGCCCCACATGGCCACCGGGTGCAGCGCCTGCAACATCAGGCTGCGCACCCCGCCGACCCACATGGACCGGTCGATGTGGACGCGCCATGTGACACTTTCCGGGGGAACGACCGTCGCCGCCATCACGCACCTCCGATGAGACAAACTCCGGTAAGTGTGTCATTACCGAACCGAGTTCGGCTAGCCGGGGGTGCCGTTGGGGACGGCCCGTCCACCGGAGCTGCTCGTCCACCGGAACTGCTCGTCCACCGGAGGGGGCGTCCGTCGGCGGACGGCGCCGTCGGTCAGCGGAGGGCGCGCTCGGCGGCGGACCAGAAGTCGGTGAGGGCGGCGGCGGTGGTCTCGGGCGCGTCCACGGCGGGGGAGTGGGCGGCGCTCGGGATCACGACCTTCTCCGCGCCGAGCCGCTCGGCCATGGCCGCCTGGACGCGCGGGTCCCACACGTCGTCGTCCTCGCCGTAGAGGACGAGCGTGCGCAGGCCGTCGTCGGCCATCAGCTTCGCCAGCTCGTCCACCCGGTCGGGGCAGGAGGTCAGCTCGGTGGCCATCGCCATGAGCCCGGTCTCGCAGTTGCCGAGCGTCCGCGCCTTGAGGAAGGCGACGATCTCCGGCGGGACGCCGCGCCCCACCGCGTCCGGCTCCAGCGCGAGCTCCCAGATCTGCGCCATGCCGAGCTGGGGGATCGAGTCCCGCAGCAGGACGGCCTTGTCGGCGGACGGCCCCGTCAGCGCGCCCGGACCCGAGCTCATCAGCGTGAAGGACGCCACCTGCGCCGTCCCCGCGAGGACGGTCTCGCGCGCGACGAGGCCGCCGAAGGAGTGCCCGACCAGGTGGACGGGGACGTGGTCGTCCGCGCCGAGCTCCTCGGCGACGGCCGCCACGTCCGCGCCGAGCGCGGCGCGCGTGTAGTCCTCCGGGCCCGACCCGGCCGGGGACTCGTACTGGCCGCGCAGGTCGATCGCGAGGACCCGCCGTCCGGACGCGGCGAGCGTCTGGAGGACGGCGAGGAAGTCCTCCTTGCTCCCGGTGTAGCCCGGGACCAGCAGCGCGGGCCAGCGCTCCGGCACCCGCGACCCGGGCAGCGCCTCCAGCGCCGCGAACCTCCCGCGGGAGGTCTCGACGAACGTCCGGCGCACTCCGGAGGGCAGGGACAGAAACCGGGGCGTACTCACGGGCCGCCAGCATACTGAACGCCCCGGCCGCGACACCGGCGAAGACACTACGGTGGTAACGTTCGGGCCGTGGCCCCGCACCCGGCGGTCTCCGCCCACCGCCGCGACGCGGCGGGCCTGACCGGACTCCAGGACGCCGCCCGCTCGGGCGCCGAGTACGTCGAGATCGACGTGCGCCGCACCGGCGACGGCGCGCTGGTCGTCCACCACGATCCCACGGTCGGCGGGCTGCCGCTCGCGCGGCTCGCCCACGACCGCGCCGCCGAGCTCGCCGACCACCCGATCCCGCTGGTCGCCGAGGCGATGGAGATCATCGCCGGACGCGCCCGCGGCCACCTGGACCTCAAGGAACGCGGCTGCGAGACCGAGCTGGTCGAGATGGCCGAGGCCGCGTTCGGGCCGGACGGCTACGTCGTCACGACCCGCGACGTCGGGAGCATCCGCCAGATCAAGCGCGCCTTCCCGCGCGCCCGCGTCGCGCTGTCGGTCGGCCGCAGCCTCTGGGAGCGCGGCGCGCACCGCGACTTCGCGCCCGTCCGCGCCATCCGCGCCTCGGGCGCCGACCTGGTCGCGCTGAACCACCGCCTCGCGCGCGTCGGCGTCCTGGGCCAGATCGCCCGCGCGGGCTTCCCGGCGATGATCTGGACCGTCAACGGCGAGCCGCAGATGCGCCGCTTCCTCGCCGACCGCCGCGTCGAGGTCCTGATCACCGACCATCCGGCCCGAGCCCTGGAACTGCGCGCCGCGACCTCCTGACCCGCGATCGCGCCGTGTCAGCCCGTGACGCCGGGGCGGCCGTCCTCCACGCGGGCCATGAGGCGGCGGTGGAAGGTCGGGTCCTCGGCGGTCTTGATCTCCACGTCGTACCAGCCGTTCCGCGTCGGCCAGCTGATCGTGCGCGTTCCGCCCGGGGCGACGGTGATCTTCTGGGTGGCCGTGCCGTAGGCGAGGGCGCGAAGGGTGAAGGTCAGGGCGTCCGGGCCGGGGTTGGCAAGGGTGATCGCCAGGGCGCGGACGGACCTGGGCGACGAGGTGACGGCGACCTTCGCGGCCTTGCCCTTGGTCGTCCCGGCGAACTCGCGGCGGAAGCCGTTCGGCCCGGTAAGGGTGAGGCGGTAGCGGCCGTTCTGGACGGCGATGCGCTCGGTGTGGGTCTTCTCGACGTCGTAGTGGCGGGGCTTCGCGAACTCCTTCGCGTACGGGTAGAGCGCGAAGTGCGTCGAGCGCGGGCCGTCGTCGCGGAGGCTCAGGACCAGGGTGCCGCCGTCCAGGCGGGCGCTCGCCTCGGGCCGGTAGGGCAGCGGACGGGCCGGGCGCGTTCCCGGCTCGACGACCGGGTCCTTCTGGACGATCGGCGGCAGCGCGGGCCAGCGGAAGAAGAACTTCGGCGGCGTCGCAGGCCGGTCCGGACGCCGCGGACGGGACCGGCGGGTGAAGTCGAACGCCGAGGTCAGGTCGCCGGCGACCGTCCTGCGCCAGGCGCTGATGTTCGGCTCCCGGACGCCGAGCCAGCGCTCCAGGAAGCGGATCGTCGAGGTGTGGTCGAAGATCTCCGAGCAGACGCTGCCGCCCGCCGTCCACGGCGACACCACGATCATCGGGACGCGGAAGCCGACCCCGACCGGCCTGCCGTCCACCCACTCGTCCGTCGCGGACGCGGGCGGCAGCGGCGGCGGGACGTGGTCGAAGAAGCCGTCGTTCTCGTCGAACAGCAGGAACAGCGCCGTCGACTCCCAGACCTCGGGGTGCGAGGCCAGCGCGTCCAGCACGTCGTAGGTGATCCCCGCGCCCTGGATCGGGCTGCCGGAGCCCGGATGCTCGGAATCGGCGGCGGACGCCACGATGTACGAGACCTGCGGAAGTCGTCCCTTCGCGACCGTCTCCCGGAAGGACGCGCCGAGCGTCCCGCCCTCGACGCGGCGCAGGGCGCGCTCGAACAGGTCCCGGTCGGCCGGCGGGAGCGCGGCGACGGCCTTGTCCAGGTTCGCCAGCATCGTCGCGCGTTCGGCGGGCTTGGCCTTCGCGACGTCCCCGTAGAAGGCGGTCAGGCTCTTGTACTGGCTGAACGAGCCGAGCGCCGTCCGCATGACCTTCTTGAAGGTGACGAGGAACTCCAGCGGATTGTCGGTGAAGTTGTCCCACTCCTGGAAGACGCGCCAGCTCACGCCCGCCTCGGACAGGCGCTCGGCGTAGGACGTCAGGGCGTAGCCGGGATGCGTGTCCTCGCTGTAGGCGTCGTTCTCGACCGCGCGGTGGCCGTTGGGCTCGTAGCCGATCGTGCCCGTCCAGTGGAAGGTCCGGTTCGGGTTGGTGGGGCCGAACACCGAGCAGTGGTAGGCGTCGCAGATCGTGAAGGTGTCGGCCAGCTCGTACTGGAACGGCAGGTCGCGGCGGTCGTAGTGGACCATCGTGGGGAGCTGCTTCGCGGCGATCCAGCCGTCGTGCCAGCCGTCCCCGCGCGCCTTCTGGCCGCCGTCCCAGGAGTGGTCGAGGCCCGCGATGTAGTTCACGTCGGTCAGCGGACCGTGGCCCACCGCGTCCCGCGCGAGGAACGGCTTCACGCGGCGCAGCAGGCCCTTCTGCTGGAACACCGGATACCCGTCGGGCAGCTCGATCGCGTTGCGGTCGGCGTAACCGCGCACGCCCCGCAGCGTCCCGAAGTAGTGGTCGAAGGCGCGGTTCTCCTGCATGAGGAAGACCACGTGCTTGATCGCCTTCAGGCCGCCGGGCGGCAGCGGACGGGCCAGCGCGGCGTGCACGGACGGCGGCAGCAGCGACGCGGCCGCCGCGCCCCCGGCGACGGCCGCGCCGGACGCGAGGAAACGGCGGCGGGAGGGACCGGAGCTCATGGGGAGAACGGTGATCGCGTCCGGTAACGGGACGACGGCGAACCCGTATCACCCCGGCAACGAACATGAAAGTTCTTCAAGTCCCTGTCGCGGGCGGGGGCGGACGCGAAAACGCCGGTCCCGGAGATCCGGGACCGGCGTTCACAGGCGCTGTCAGACGCCCTGCGCGGCGTCAGACGCCCTGCGGCTCCTCGACCGGGGCCCCCGCCGGACGGCTCGCCCGACGCGGCTTGGCGCCGGACTCGGCCTCAGGCGCGCCCGCAGCGGCCTTACGCGTCCGCTTGGGCGCGACCTCCGCGGCGGGCTCCGCCGCGGCACTGGCCGTCGACTTGCGCGTCCGCTTCGGCTTGGCCTCAACGGCGGCCTCGCCGTCCGCGGCGACCTCGCCGGCCGCGGTCTTCCGCGCCCGCGTCCGCTTAGGCGCAGCCTCCGCTGCATCCGCGGCGTCCGTGCTGGCGGCCGAGGCCTTACGCGTGCGCGAGGGCTTCACCTCGGCAGAGACCTGAGCCTCACCGTCGGCCTCACTCGCACTCGCGGCCGCCTTGCGCGTCCGAGTCCGCTTGGGTGCCGCTTCGGTCGCGTCATCGCTGGCGCTGGCCGCGGCCTTGCGCGTCCGCTTGGGCTTGGCCTCCGCGGAGACCGGGGCCTCCGCGTTGGCGTCGCTTGCGCTGGCGGCTGCCTTGCGGGTGCGGGTGCGCTTGGGTGCTGCCTCGGTCGCCGCGGGAGCGTCGGCCGGGGTGGCTTCGGCGTCCGCGGTGCTGGCCGCGGTCTTGCGCGTCCGCTTGGGCTTGGCCTCCGTGGAGACCGGGGTCTCTGCGTTGGCGTCGCTTGCGCTGGTGGCTGCCTTGCGGGTGCGGGTGCGCTTGGGCGCTGCCTCGGTCGCCGCGGGAGCCTCGGCCGGGGTGGCCTCGGTGTCCGCCGCGCTGGACGTTGCCTTGCGGGCGCGCGTCCGCTTGGGCTCGGCCCCTCCCGTGTCGGACGAGTCCGTGGCAGGGGTGGGCTGGGCCTCAGCAGAGACCGGGGTCTCGGCGGGTGCCTCGCTCGCGCTGGCCGCGGTCTTGCGGGTGCGGGTGCGCTTGGGCGCGGTTTCAGCCGCGTCCTCGCTTGCGCTGGCCGCGGCCTTGCGCGTCCGCTTGGGCTTCGTTTCCGTGGAGACCGGAGCCTCTGCGGGAGCGTCGGCCGAGCTGGCGGCTGCCTTGCGGGTGCGGGTGCGCTTGGGTGCGGCCTCGGTCGCCGCGGGAGCCTCGGCCGGGGTGGCCTCGGCGTCCGCCGTGCTGGACGTGGCCTTGCGGGCGCGCGTCCGCTTGGGCGCGGTACTTGCCGTGTCAGGCGAGTCCGTGGCAGGGGTGGGCTGGGCCTCTGCGGAGACCGGCGTCTCGGCGGGGGCCTTGCTCACGCTTGCGGCGGGCTTGCGGGTGCGGGTGCGCTTCGCGGGTTCCGCGGGGGCCGACTTGCGGGCGGCCTCGCGTTCGGCGGCCAGGGCTTCGTCCTGGGACGTCGTGACGCGGCGGCGGCGCTTGGGCTCGTCCTCTACCAGGGCCTCGGCCGGGGCCGGGGTCTCCTGGGTGGCGGGGACGGCCGCGTGCTCCTTGCGGCCCCGCGTGCGCTTGCGGCGGCGCGGGGACTCGGTCGGCTGCTCGTCCCGCTGGACGGGCTGCTCGGCCGGACGGCTGTCCTGAACCGGCTGCTCGGCCGGGCGGCCGTCCTGGACGGGCTGCTCGACAGGCCGTCCGCTGCGAGTGCGCGTGCGGGAGCGCGAGCGGCGGTTGCGGCGCGGGCGCTCCTCCTCGCGGTCCCGGCCGTGGTCGCGGTCGCGGTCACGACCGTGGCCGTGGCCGTGATCACGGCCGTGGTCGCGGGTGCGGGTCTTGCCGGTCTCGCCGATGTCCTCCAGCTCCTCGGCCTCCAGACCGGCGCGGTCGTGCCGGCGGTCCTTCGGGAGGGTGCCCCGCGTGCCCTTGGGGATGCCCAGGGCCTCGAAGAAGTGAGGGCTGCTGGAGTAGGTCTCCTCGGGCTGGGCGAAGTCCAGGCCGAGGGTGCTGTTGATCAGCTTCCAGCGCGGGATGTCGGACCAGTCGACGAGGGTCACCGAGATGCCCTCGCGGCCCGCGCGGCCGGTGCGTCCGATGCGGTGGACGTAGGTGTCGGCGCTGTCGGGGCACTCGTAGTTGACGACGTGCGTGACGTCGTCCACGTCGAGGCCGCGGGCGGCGACGTCGGTGGCGACGAGCACGTCGATCTTCCCGGCGCGGAAGGCGCGCAGCGCGCGCTCGCGCTGGGACTGGCCGAGGTCGCCGTGCACGGCGGCGGCGTCGAAGCCGCGCTGGGACAGGTCCGCCGCGACGCGGTCGCAGGCGCGCTTGGTCTGGCAGAACACCATGGTCAGGCCGCGGCCCTCCGCCTGGAGCAGGCGGGCGACGATCTCCGGCTTGTCCATCTGGTGCGCCTGCCACACGAACTGCTGGACCTGCGGCGTCGCCTCGGACTCGGTGTGCGCCTCGGCGCGCACGTTCGTCGGACGGGTCAGGTAGCGGCGCGACAGCGAGGCGATCTCGCCCGGCATGGTGGCGGAGAACAGCATCGTCTGCCGCCGCTCCGGGACGCGGCTGATGATCCGCTCGATGTCGGGCAGGAACCCGAGGTCGAGCATGCGGTCGGCCTCGTCCAGGACGAGGACGGCGACCTCGGACAGGTCGAGGTACTTCTGCTTGGCGAGGTCGAGCAGGCGGCCGGGCGTGCCGACGACGACGTCCACCCCGGCGCGCAGCGCCTCGATCTGCGGCTCGTACGCGCGCCCGCCGTAGACGGACAGGACGCGGGTGCCGAGCTTGCCGCCGGCGACCAGCAGGTCGTCGGTGACCTGGAGGGCCAGCTCGCGGGTCGGCGCGATGACCAGGGCCTGCGGCTTGCCGCGGCCGTGCTCGATGCGCTGCAGCGCGGCGACGCCGAACGCCAGCGTCTTGCCGGTGCCCGTGCGGGCCTGGCCGATGATGTCGTGGCCGCCCAGCGCGATCGGCAGGGCGAGCTCCTGGATGGGGAACGCGTCGACGATGCCCTCGGCTTTCAGGGCATCGGCTATCTCGGGTACGACCCCGAGTTCGGCGAAGGTAGTCAGGGCTTCCAGCCTCCAATATGCGGGGTCCTCGCTCCCGTCCGCGGCGCAGCGCCGTCGGCTCCGCCGGAGCGCGTGTGACGATGCTCCGGGCCGACCTGGCACGGCTGCGGTCCCGGCAGGCCGAATGCCCGCCGGTCGCTTTCCGTGGCCGCGCGCTCGCGCGGGAGGGACCAGCCGTCGATCAATTCCTTACGGCGACCGCAGTCAGGGGTTGAAAGCAGTCACTCACAGTGGCTGCGTGCGGTCACACTCCGCGACGCAGTGTACCGGCGCCGGTGTGCCTACACCAATAGCCGATCACCTGTCCCAACGTTTCCGAGATCTGGGGTATTCCGCACGCCCTGCCATACCGGGGTTCTTCGCCCCGCGGATGGCCGGGAGTGGCCGCCACTCCGCCCGGATCCTGACATTCTGTGATCCGCCAGAATCTCGGACGAGGGGAGCGGAACGCATGCGGACGGTCGTGCGGAGCGTGGCGGCGGTCACGATGGTCGGGGCGGCGCTCGCCGGCTGCTCGTCCGGCGGCGGCAAGAGCGGTCCCGGCGTCCCGGAGAAGGGGACGATCGTGCTGCAGGACAACGGCGACCACCCGCAGCAGCTCGTGAAGTTCAAGGACGCCGAGTACGTCAAGGTCGCCGGGCTGCCCGACAAGGCCGCCGAGCAGCGCATCGCGCAGGCGTTCCACGCGCCGCTGGACTGGACGGTGCGGTGGCTCGGCGCGACCCTGGACGCCGACCGCAGGAACCAGTGCAAGGGGAAGTCCAGCATCGTGCAGACCAAGGTGCGGCTCGGCCTCGGCGGCCCGGACATCGTGTCCGCGACGAACGCGATCATCATGATCCCCTGCTACGAGAGCGAGGAGGCGCTGCCGACCGTCCCGGTCACCGTGGACGTCAAGGCGGGCAAGGCCCTCACCGCGCCGGACGTCCTCACCGACAAGACGCTGTCCGACCCGAAGGCCCTCTGGGACGCGCTGTCCGGTCCGAAGGACGACTGGAAGCAATGTGAGCTCGCCGACATCCAGCGCAAGGACTTCCTGCCCGGCAAGCAGGACGGCCCGGTCGAGACGCCGCCGTCCGCGGGCCTGTTCTTCGACAAGCAGGGGCTGAACCTGCTCTGGTCGACGATCGGCACCGACTGTTCGAGCTTCACCTTCACCGCGCCCTACGCCAAGCTCAAGGACATCGTGAAGCCGGACGTCCTGTCCCGCCTCCAGACCGCCGCCACCGCCAAATGACCCCCTCCAGCGGCCCCGACGCGTCCGGCGGACCTTCTGCGTCGGGCGGACCTTCTGCGTCGGGCGGACCTTCTGCGTCGGGCGGACCTTCTGCGTCGGGCGGACCTTCTGCGTCGGGTGGGCCTTCTGCGTCGGGTGGGCCTGCGGCGTCGGGCGGGCCTGCGGCGTCGGGCGGACCTTCTGCGTCGGGCGGACCTTCTGCGTCGGGTGGGTCTGCGGCGTCGGGCGGGACGTATGCGCCTGGCGGAGCGCGGGAGGCACGCGGGGCGCTGGGGGCTGGCGCGTCCGGTGAGCGGGGTGCGGGGGCGGCGGGGTGGCGGGTCGCGGGGTTCGAGGAGCTGCGCGAGCTGGGCGCCGGGGCGCAGGGGCGGGTCGTCCTCGCGCGGCACGAGGGCGACGGCACGCCGGTCGCGATCAAGTACCTGAACGTCCCGGTGGACGACCCGGGCGAGCGGGAGCGGCGGCTCGCGCGGCTGCGGGACGAGGCGGTCATGCTCGGCCGGGTCACCGATCCGCACGTGGTGCGGCTGTACCGGTTCGTGGCCGCGCCGGAGGGCGCGGCGCTGGTGATGGAGGCGGTGGACGGCGTGCCGCTGGCGCGCGTCCTCGCCGAGCACGGCGCGCTCGCGCCCGAGGCGGCGCTGACCGTCCTCAAGGGCTCGCTGCGCGGGCTCGCCGCCGCGCACGCCGCCGGGATCGTGCACCGGGACTACAAGCCGGGGAACGTGGTCGTCCGCCCGGACGGGCTGAGCAAGCTGGTGGACTTCGGGATCGCGGTCCCGGTCGGCGAGGCGTCGGCCGTCGGGACGCCCGCGTACATGGCGCCCGAGCAGTGGCGCGGCGGCCCCGCCTCGCCCGCGACCGACGTGTACGCCGCGACCTGCGTGTTCGTGGAGGCCGTCACGGGGCGGCGGCCCTTCGTCGCGGACGGCCGGGCCGCCCTCGCCAACCTGCACCTGACCGCGCCGCCGCCGCTGGACCGCCTGCCCGAGCCGCTGCGTCCGCTGGTCGGACGCGGCATGGCCAAGGACGCGGCGGACCGTCCGCCGTCCGCGGCGGAGTTCGCCGCCGAGCTGGAGGCCGTGGCGTCCGCCGCGTACGGGCCGGAGTGGGAGTCGCGGGGCGTCCGCGTCCTGGCGGGGCTGGCGGTCGCGCTCGCCGCGTTCTTCCCGCTCGCGGCGCTCGGCGGCGCGTCGGCCGGCGGGACGGCGGCCGGGGCCGCGGGGGCCGCCGGGACGGCCGGTGCGGCCGGGCTCACCGGCGGGGGCGGCCTGCTCGCCGCCACCGGCGCCAAGGTGGCGGCGGCCGTCGTGACGACCGCCCTGGTCGCGGGTGGCGCGGGCACGTACGTGGCGACGCAGAACACCGGGCATCCGGCCGCGCGCCCGTCGCCGAAGGCCCTCAAGATCACGCTGGCGAGCGAGACGACGACCTTCCACGGGCCGGAGACCGTCGTCACGGTCGGGTATCCGCGCGTGACGGGCCTCGCGTCGGCCGGCCTGGAGAACCGCGTCAACAGGATCCTGCGCGAGCCGGCCGCCGAGTGGGCGAAGTCCGTCCATGACGATTACGCGGGCTTCGTCCCGACGGCGCCGTCCGGGGAGGTGTTCCGGCCGTCGTCCACGATCGATTTCGGACTGCGGGGGCCGCGGTACCTGTCCGTCCGATACCGGCCGGTGAAGGCCTGGCGGAACACGTCCGTGAACGCGGTCGTCACCGTGGACCTGGCGACCGGGACGAAGGTGGCGACCCGCGACCTGCTGCTCCCGGCCGTGGACACCGGGTCGGGCGCGCAGAAGCTCACCGCTCTGCTCGAACGCCACTCCCCGAACGGGGTGCTCTGCCCGGGCGTCCCGCACCCGACCGGCCCTGACAGCTACCTGACGACCGAAGAGATCGACAAGGGGTATGTGAGGCCGCTCCTCACGAGCACGGGCGTGGAGTTCCACGTCCCGAAGGCCCTGCTCGGCTACGACATGGCCTGCAACCGGGACGACTCGCCCATCAAGATCGCCTACGGCGAGCTGCGGGGGACGCTCCGCCCGAACGTCCTCAAGGCGGTCACCGGAAGCTGATCGCGCACGGTGTTCCGTCCGGCCGTTCGTGCCGGTCGTCATCGGGAGTTGATCGCGGGGCGCCGCGCGCGGAGGTTCCGCAGATCGTCATGGGAAGGCGGGCGTCCGGGGGTGGACGCGCCGGAGCCCCCGTGTGCGGGCACGGGGGCTCCGAACGAGCGGGGTAGGGCGGGTCGCCGGCGCGGCCGGCCCGCCCCTCGCGGGGTCAGAAGTAGGAGCGGCGGCGCCGGCCGAAGCGGCCCGAGCCCCAGCGGCCGGTGCCGTGCGAGGTCAGCGCGACCACTCCGACGGCTGCGATGATCACCGCGAAGACGAAGGCGACGAACGAGCCCGCGCCGAGCGCGCTCGCGATCACGCCGCCGAGGATCGCGCCGATGACGCCGACGCCGATGGTCAGCAGGATCCCGATCGGGTTGCGGCCGGGGACCAGCAGGCGCGCCAGCGCGCCGATAACCGCCCCCACGATGATGAACCAGAGGACCGTGAGCATAACTTTCGATCACCGTTTTCTTCTCGGGACGCCCCGCCGGGGTGCGGGGAGGCCTGTCGGTGGTCGGTATGCCCTCTGAGCCCGATTCAAACTTGCGCCGTGTCCGGGCCAACCTTCCTTGGCGTCCCGCGAGGCTTCCCCGGCGTCCCGCAAGCCTTGCTCAGCGTCCCGCAAGCCTGCTCGGTGTCCCGCAAGCCTGCTCGGCGTGCCGCTCGTCCGTCCCCAGGCGGATGGGCGGTGGCCGGTCAGGTGTAGGTGGTGCCGAAACCGACCGAGCGGCCCTCGTCCTCGGCGATCTCCAGGTAGCCGACGTGCGCGGCGGGGATCACCACGCGTCCGGCCTTGCTGTCCTCCAGCACGAACACGCCGCCGTCCGAGGCGAGCGCGTCGCTGAGAAGGCGCTCGACCTCGTCCGCCGTCAGCGCCGTCTCGACCACCAGCTCCTTGGGGACGAACTGCACCCCGATGCGTACCTGCACGCGACGCTCCTTTGTCCGAGGCTTCTCCGTCGCTTCTCCGTCCGAGTGTGCCCGGTCGGGGCGGCCAACGGAACGAGCCCGGCCCGCAACGCGCGGACGGCCCGCACGAGCGGCGGCCGGAAGCGGCGGACGTTCAGGACGGACCGCGCGGGAAGCTGCAAACGTTCAGGACGGACCGCGCGGGAAGCCGCGGACGGTCAGGAGGAGCTGCGCGGGAAGCCGGAGATGCCGCGCCAGGCGAGCCGGGCGATCATCTTCTCGGCGGTCTCCTTGGGGATCTTGCCGTGCTGGCCGAGCCAGTAGCGGGCGCTGACCTCGGCCATGCCGACCAGGCCCATGCCGAGCAGGTGCGCCTCGTCGCTGTCGGCGCCGGTGTCCTCGGCGATGACCTGGGCGACCATCTCGGCGCACTGGGTGTTGGCGCGCTCGACCCGGGCCCGGACGGGGGCCACGTTGCGCAGGTCGGACTCGAAGACCAGCCGGTAGGCCTCGCCGTCCCCGGCCACGAAGTCGTAGAACGCCTGCATGGCGGCCTGGACGCGCAGCTTGTTGTCGCTGGTGGACGCCAGGGCCTCCCGGACGGTCCGCACTAGCGCCTCGGCGTGCTCGTCGAGCAGCGCGAGGTACAGCTCCAGCTTGCCCGGGAAGTGCTGGTACAGGACGGGCTTGCTGACGCCCGCCCGCTCGGCGATCTCGTCCATCGCCGCGGCGTGGTAGCCCTGGGCGACGAACACCTCCTGCGCAGCGCCCAGCAGTTGCCTGCGCCGGGCCAGTCGCGGCAGGCGAGTGCCACGGGGGCGGGCGTCCGGGGTCGCGGTCACCACACTCTCCGATCACCGATCAGTGCGGCGGTCCGGGGTCGTCCGCCGCGGGAGTCCATCCCACCATCCTACGCGCCGGTAACCTCGGAGGTCACCTACGCGCCCCGTTCGGGGTGCCCGCGTGTCCCGGCGACCACTCCCACCTCACCTTAGGGCAGTACCGCCGCGCCCCGGTCCCACCGGGGCGCGGCGGCTCACCGGTAGTCGTCCTCGTCGAGGGCGACGGCGCGCTCCTGGTCGGCGAAGTCGGCCTCGTCCACGTCCAGCGGCGGCGGGCCGGACACCTCGTCGTCGTCGCCGGGCAGGACGTCCGCGCGCTGCTCGGCGGCGTCCGCCTCGGGCGCCTCGTAGGACGGCGTGGGCTGGTCGGTCCCGGGCTCGAGGCCCTCGGTCTCGCTCATCGTGCGTCCTTCCCCCTCGGCGCTCGCGGAGTGCCCCCGGGACGGCCCGGGGCCCGGGCGTCAGAGCCGTCCGGCCAGCTCGCGCAGCGGCGCCTCCACCGCCTCCCCGAACGTGGGGAAGGCGTGGACGACGTCGGTGAGCAGGCTGAGCGGCGTCTCCGCCCGGATCGCCAGCGCGATCTCACTCATCCACTCCTCAGCGTAAGGCCCGACCGCCGCGGCTCCGACGAGCAGCCCGCGATCGGCGTCCGCGTACAGCTCGACGCGGCCCCGGTCGTCGGCGTCCACGGCCGCGCGCGCCGTCCCGGACAGATCGAACCCCGCGCTGATCAGCCGCAGGCCCGCCTGCTCGGCGAGGACGGGACTGACCCCCACCGCGTACACCGTCGGGGCCGTGTAGACCACGCGCGGGATCGCCCGGTAGTCCGCCTCGCGATGCTTGCCGAGGACGTTCGCGACGACCACCCGCGCCTGGTAGCGCGCCGCGTGCGTGGTCCGAGCGACGCCGGTCACGTCCCCCGCCGCCCACACGCCCCCGCCGCCCGGATGCCCCATCACGTTCTCCACGCCGTCCGGGTGCCGCATGCCGCCGTCCGCGACGTCCGGGTGTCCCATGCCGCCGTCCGCGGGCTCGGACGGCTCGACCGCGCCGTCCATGGCCTCCGCGTGCTGCGTTCCGGCGCCCACGGCGTCCGGCTGCCGCGTCGCCGTCGCCGTGCCGTTCGGGTGGCCGGTGCCCGCGTCCACGGCGTGGGTTCCCGCGGACGTGCCGTTCGGGTGGACCGTCTCTGGGGCCATGCCGTTCGGGAGGCGCATCTCTGTTTCGGCGGGTTCGCCGGGGCGGGGCACGTTGAGCACGCGGGTCTCGGTGGTGAAGCTCGATGAGCCGAGGGGGTGGACGTGGCAGGTCGCGTCCACCGGCAGCGGACGGCCCGGCTGGACGGCCAGCCCGAGCGTCTCCAGGCCGAGGCCCTCGACGCGCGGACGCCGTCCGGCGGCGACGAGGACGCGGTCGGCTTCCAGGACGCCGCCGTCCGACAGCCACAGCCGCAGCCCGCCCGGGCCGCGCTCGACCCGCGCGGGTTCGGCGCCGAGCCGCAGGTCGACGCCCATCCGGCGGAGCGCGTCGGCGAGGATCTCCCCGGCGAACGGCGCCTCGGCGGTCAGCAGCCGCCCGGACGCCTCGACCACCGTGACGGCCGACCCGAACGCGGCGTACACCTGGGCCATCTCGCAGCCGACCGGCCCGCCGCCGAGGACGACCAGGCGGCGCGGCAGGTCGGGGACGGTCAGCGCCTCGTCGCTCGTCCACACCGGGACGTCGGCGAGCCCCTCGACGGCGGGCACGGCGGGCTCGCTGCCGGTGCTGACCACCAGGTCGGTGAACCGGTACCGGGCGCCGTCCACGTCCAGGACGCCGGGACCGGTGATCCGGCCCCAGCCGCGCAGCACGGTCACCCCGGCCTCGGCCAGCCGGGCGACCGCGCGGCCGTCGTCGAGGTTCCCGGTCACCTCGTCGCGGCGCGCGACGGCCAGCTCCCAGGTCTCGCCGCGCCGCGCGGACAGCAGCAGCGACTTGGACGGCACGCACGCGAAATACGGGGATTCGCCGCCGACCAGGCGGTTCTCCACGAGCGCGACGTCGCGTCCGGCGTGAGCCAGCTCGGCCGCGGCGAGCTCGCCCGCGGTCCCCCCGCCCAGCACGACGACGTCGAAGTGGTTCTGCGACAACGACAACTCTGCCTCCGGCACCCCTCGTCATGTCCCCGCACCTCATGGTGACCGACGGCGGCGGCGGAGCGTGCCGGATCGAACACATACGGCGGCCGGAATTCCGGTCCGGGCCAGGCCTGCGAGCCCGAAACCCGGTGCTCGGGGGAGGGAAGTGTGGCGTCAGGGCAGGGGGCGGTGCTCGGTGAGGAGCGGTTCGAGCAGGTCGCCGTCCCGCTCGACGCGGGCGAGCACCTCGGCGGGACCGAACGCGAGGTCGGCCGCGCTCTTGGCCGCCTCCAGCTCGTCCCAGGTGACGGGCGTCGAAACCTCGGGACGCTCGGTCGCGCGCAGCGAGTACGGCGCGACCGTCGTCTTGGCCGGGTTGTTCTGGCTCCAGTCCACGAAGATCTTGCCCTTGCGCAGGTCGCGCTGCATCTTCGCGACGACGAGGTCGGGGTGGTCGGCGGCGAGGCGCTGCGCGGCCCGCTTCGCGTACTCCGACGTCCGGTCGGTCTCCTCGACCGGCACGTACAGGTGGAGGCCCTTCTTCCCGCTGGTCTTCGGGTAGGACGTGAGGCCGTCGGCGTCCAGGAGGTCGCGCAGCAGGACGGCCACCTTCCGCGCGTCCAGGATGTTCGCGGGCGCGCCCGGGTCGAGGTCGAACACCATGAGGTCCGGCGCGTGCAGGCGTCCGCGCGGGCCGACCCGCCACTGCGGAACGTGCAGCTCCAGCGCGGCGAGGTTCGCGCACCACACCAGCGTCGCCAGGTCGTCGATCACGACGTAGTCGAGCTTGTCGCGGCCGCGCGAGCTGCCCGGCGTCGGGATCGTCGCCGTCCGCACCCAGCCGGGGGTGTGCGCGGGGGCGTTCTTCTCGAAGAACGTGCCGCCGTCCACGCCGTCGGGGTAGCGCTTGCGGGTCGCCGGACGGTCCCGCAGGTGCGGCAGCAGCACCGGCGCGATCTTGGCGTAGTAGTCGATGACCTCGCCCTTGGTGAAGTCGGAGTACAGCTCCTTGTGCAGGTTGGAGAGGGCGAGGTCGCGGCCGTCGACCCGGACGGTCTGCTTCTCAGGGCTCACGTGTCACCTCGTGCGGCTCCTTGTCGTCGCGCAGCCCCCGCCAGGACGGGAACCGCAGCCGGTCGTCCTTGGTCCGGACGGCGTAGGCGACGTCCCCGACGAGCAGCGGTTCAACCCACTGGGCGTCCCTCGCCGCCTCGCGCGGCACCTCCTCGTCGTACGGGCTGGACGAGCGGCGCAGCGGCCACAGCGTCTCGTACAGCTCGTCCAGGTCCCGGTCGCTGAAGCCGGTGCCGACGTGCCCGACGAAGCACAGCCGGCCCTTCGCGTCGTACTCGCCGAGCAGCAGCGACCCGACGCCGCCCTCGCGCCGTCCGCGGCCCGGCTTCCACCCGCAGATCACGACCTCCTGGGTGCGGAAGTTCTTGATCTTGCGCCAGAACTCCACCCGGCGGCCGGGCCGGTAGGGCGAGTCGAGCCGCTTGGCCATCAGGCCCTCCAGCCCCTGCTCGCGGGTGAAGTCCATCAGCTCGGCGACCTGGGCGCTGTCGGAGCCGTCCAGGTAGGGCGGCACCTCGACCGGGCCGGTCGCGGCCAGCTCCAGCTCGGCCAGCAGCGCCCGGCGCTCGGCGTAGGGGACGTCGAACAGCGTCCGGCCGTCCAGGAACAGCAGGTCGAACGCGACGTACCGGACGGGCACCTCGCGGATCAGCCGCGGTCCGGGGCGGGCCACGTGCATCCGCCGCTGGAGCCGGCCGAAGCTCGGCCGGCCGTCCTCGAACGCGACGACCTCCCCGTCCAGGACGACGTCGTGGCTGGGGAGCAGGTCGGCCAGCCCGGACAGCTCGGGGTAGTGGGAGAGGACGTCCGCGCCGCGCCGGGACACCGCCCGGACCCCGTCGGCGGACACGCCGGTCAGCACGCGCACACCGTCCCACTTGAGCTCCAGGCTCCAGCGCGCGGTGTCCTCGGGTAGCTCGCCGGTGACGGCCGTCATCGGCTCCACGGGCCACGGCATGGTCATAACGCCGTTCCTACCCCCGCCCCGCCCACGGAAAAAGATCTCCCGCCCGTGTCGCCCGATTTCGCCCCCTCACACACGCGCGGCCGTGGTACGCGTGTGTGAGCCGAGGTTCGCGTGTGCGGTTGAGGCACACGCGTGTGAGCCGAGCCATCCGTGTGCGGGTGGAGGCACGCGTGTGGGAGTCGGCTCGTGCATGCGGGGTCGAGCCGTCAGTATCCGCGGCGTCGGTGTGGGGAAAGGTTCATTCGCGCGAAGCGCTTAATGGCCTTTGCTGGACGCCGCCTTTCCGATCACCGTGATTCCGAGGGCGGTGCCGGCGGCCGCCGCCGCGCCGATGCGCTTCATCCGGCTGCGGCGGGCCTCTTTCCGGAGCTCTTCGGCCGCCTGTTCGTGCTCGCTCGCGGTGGCCTCCAGCGCGGTCGCCCTTTCGTCCGCCTGGATGGCGTCCCAGCCCTTCTTGACCTCCTTGACGATCGGCCCGAAGACCAGCCCGGCGTGCCCGGTGGCCGCGCCGATCGCGATACTGCCGAGGCTGCCCAGGCCGACCGTGTCCTTGTCGACGGCGAGCCGGTCCGCGACGCCCCTGGCCTTCACCGCCTGGATGCGGACCTCGGACGCCCGCCGGTCCGCGGCCGCGACGCGGTCCTTCAGGGACGGGCCCCTCTGAAGCTTTCGCGTCTGGTTCTTCAAGAGCTCGCGAGCCTGCACGGAAATCGCCCCCAGGAACTGTGTGCGGCGTCCATTGATCCAATGGGAGCGAATCTCTGCGATCCTTGGATGGCTTAATCGTACAGTTGGCGAACAATGATCGGTAGCTCGCGCGTTCCCATTTCCGGCGGACGCAATTCCCGATCGTTCGTGAGTGCGCGCCGGACGGTCATGCGAGGCGCCGGTCGGGGGAGCCGGACATCCTTGCCGCGCACCTGGCGGCACGGGGACGGCTTGTGGCCAGCTCAAGGGGGTAAGCAGTCGGTATGCGCAGCATCTGGAAGGGCGCGATCTCGTTCGGCCTGGTCACGATCCCGGTCAAGCTGTACTCGGCGACCGAGCAGCGGGACGTGTCCTTCCACCAGGTCCACCGCGAGGACGGCGGCCGCATCCGGTACAAGCGGACCTGCACGATCGACGGCGAGGAGGTCGCCTACGCCGACATCGCCAAGGGGTACGAGCTGCCGTCCGGCGAGATGGTCGTGCTGACCGACGAGGACTTCGCGGACCTGCCGCTCACCACCAGCCGCCGGGTGGACGTCCTGGAGTTCGTGGACGCCGAGGAGGTCGACGCGATCTACTTCAACAAGTCCTACTACCTCGAACCCGAGTCGCAGGGCGTCAAGCCGTACGTCCTGCTGCGGGACGCGCTGGAGGAGTCCGGCAAGGTCGCGGTCGTGAAGGTCGCGCTGCGGCAGCGCGAGTCGCTGGCGACGCTGCGCGTGCGGGACGGCGTGTTCGTCCTGGAGACGATGCTCTGGCCGGACGAGATCCGCGAGCCCGACTTCCCCTTCCTGGACGAGGACGTCGAGGTCCGCCGCCAGGAGCTGGCGATGGCGACCTCGCTCATCGACAGCATGTCCGGCGACTTCGACCCGTCCCAGTACAAGGACGCCTACCGCGAGGCGCTGGAAGCCGTCATCGAGGCCAAGATCGAGGGGCGCGAGGTCGTCCGGCCCGCCGAGGAGGAGGGCGAGGCCCCGGCCGCCGACCTGCTCAGCGCCCTGCGCGCGAGCGTCGAGGCCGCGAAGAAGAGCCGCGGCGAGGAGGCGGCGTCCGGGAAGCGCGCCCCGGCGAGGAAGGGCGCGTCCCCGGCCGCGAAATCCGCAGGTTCGAAGAAGTCGGCGAGCACGAAGAAGGCCGCCGGGTCGAAGACGGCGGCGGGGTCGAGGAAGCGCGCCGCGTCCGGCGGGACGTCCGGCGAGGGCGGCACCACCTCGCGCGGCGGGACGGCCCGCAAGTCCGCGACGACCCGCAAGACGGCCGCCAAGAAGACCGCGTCCTCGCGCACGGCCAAGAAGTCCGACTCCTCGAAGTCCCGCACCCGCCGCTCCGCGTGACCCCCGAGCCGCCCGCCCCGCAGCGCGCTGCCCGCGCCGGGACGGCGTGCGGGTCAGCCGGGGAGGTCGAGGGGTTGGAGGGTGGGGCGCTTGGCGGTGACCTCGTCGCCGGACGAGTGGCCGCGCAGGCGGCGGCCGATCCAGGGCAGCAGGTGGCCGCGCGCCCATCGGAGGTCGAACAGGAGCTGCGCGCCGCGGCTCAGCGGGGGCAGCGGGGCGAGCGCCGGTTCGCGCCAGTCGCCCGCGTCCGGGACGCCGAGCGTCTCCAGGACGGCCAGCGCCACGCGGCGGTGGCCCTCGCTGGACATGTGCAGGCGGTCGATGGCCCACATGCGCCAGTCGCGCAGGATGTCCATGTTCCACTGGTCCACGACGTGCGCGCCGTGCCGGGCGGCGATCTCGCGGAGCCGCTCGTTGTAGCGGGCGACGCGGTCGCGGGTCAGCCGGATGACGGCCGAGTCGGCCGGGTCGACGCCGGTGAACAGCACGACGTCCGCGCCGGACGCGCGCAGGCGCGCGACGGCGGCGTCCATGGAGACGGCGAGCTCGTCCACGTCCGTGCCGGGGCGCAGCAGGTCGTTGCCGCCGCCCGACACGGTCACCAGGTCGGGGCCGAGCTCCAGCGCGGCCGGGACCTGCGTCTCGATGATCTGCCCGAGCAGCTTGCCGCGCACCGCGAGGTTGGCGTAGGTGAGGCCGTCCTCGCGCTCGGCGAGCGCCTCGGCCACCCGGTCGGCCCAGCCGCGCGGACGGCCGTCCGGGTACTCGTCTCCGATGCCCTCGCTGAAGGAGTCGCCGATCGCGACGTAACGCTTCCAAGCCATGAGCACATGCTATTTGGCCTGCTCAACCGCCTCGTCCACACCCCACCGGAGGAGGGGCGGGATCAGCCGTCGCCGCGGACGGCGAGGACGCGGGCCAGCGTGGACACGGCGCGGTCGGTCTCGGAGCAGGGCGCGATGCGCTCGCCCCAGCCGAAGTAGTAGCACCAGTCGCCGCCGGAGCGGTCCGGGGCGGCGATCACGCTCTCGTTCAGCCCGGGCAGCTCCCGGTTGCTGACCAGCGCGGTCGGCCAGCGGTCGCCGTGCGCCGAGACCTCGACGAGCCAGCCGCGCGAGCGCAGGTCGTCGGTGAGGCGCTCCAGGTGGCCGAGCGCCCGGTCGGCGTCGCTCATCACCTGCGTGGACATCGTTCCTCCAAAGTGCGGTGCGGGACGCGCCCGGCGGCCCCGCCCGGACGGCGGGGCCGTCCGCCGGCGCCCCGCCGTTCGGGCAGGGGCAGGCCGCGCGGGGCGCGAGGGTCGTGGACGCCGGTCACGGCGCGGTGGGTGTGCGACCGGCCGGCACGCGGGTCGCGCTGTTCGCGGCCGCCGCTCGTGCGGGCGGCGGACCGGAAACGCGTTCAGTCTGGCGAGCGGTGACTCACATCACAAGCACTTTGGGCGGGGCGGCCGGAGGGGGCCGTCCCTGCCCTCCCGCCGGGCCTCCGCGACCCCGCAGGTCACGCCGGGGTCATGGGCATTGCGGACGATGCGGTCCCGTCAAAACTGACCATTCGTGCCATGGTCATCAACGACCGGGGCCGGCGCGGAACGGCGAGAGGCCCCCGGAACGGAAATCCGGGGGCCTCTCGGGTGACCGGAAGCGGTCAGCGCCTCAGCGTCGGAGCGCCTCAGTGGCGGAGCGCGTCAGCGTCAGTAGGACGGCAGGCTCGGGTCGATCTGGTTGACCCAGGCCACGATGCCGCCGCCGACGTGGACGGCGTCGCCGAAGCCCGCGTTCTTCACGACGGCGAGCGCCTCGGCCGAGCGGACGCCCGACTTGCAGTGCAGGACGATCTTCTTGTCCTGCGGCAGCCGCTCCAGCGCGGAGCCGTTCAGGAACTCGCCCTTCGGGATCAGCGTCGCGCCGGGGATCGAGACGATCTCGTACTCGTTCGGCTCGCGGACGTCCACCAGGAAGATGTCCTCGCCGCGCTCCTGCATGGCCTTGAGGTCGTGGACGGAGATGGTGGAGTCCTTGGCGGCCTGGGTGGCCTCCTCCGAGACCGCGCCGCAGAACGCCTCGTAGTCCTCCATCAGCTCGGTGATGGTGGGGTTCTTGCCGCAGAGCGGGCAGTCGGGGTCCTTGCGGACCTTGACCGTCCGGTACGACATCTCCAGGGCGTCGTAGATCATCAGCCGGCCGACGAGCGGCTCGCCGATGCCGGTCAGCAGCTTGATCGCCTCGTTGACCTGGATGGAGCCGATCGACGCGCACAGCACGCCGAGGACGCCGCCCTCGGCGCAGGACGGCACCATGCCGGGCGGCGGCGGCTCGGGGTAGAGGCAGCGGTAGCAGGGGCCGTACTCGGCCCAGAACACCGACGCCTGCCCGTCGAACCGGTAGATCGAGCCCCAGACGTACGGCTTGCCGAGCAGCACCGCCGCGTCGTTCACCATGTAGCGGGTGGCGAAGTTGTCGGTGCCGTCCACGATCAGGTCGTACTGACCGAAGATGTCCAGGATGTTGTCGCGGTCGAGCGCGGTGTTGTGCACCACCACGTCGATCAGCGGGTTGATCTCGCGGACGGTCGCGGCGGCCGACTCGGCCTTCGGCAGGCCGAGCGTGGACTGCCGGTGGATGACCTGCCGCTGCAGGTTGGACTCGTCCACGACGTCGAAGTCGATGATGCCGAGGGTGCCGACCCCGGCCGCGGCCAGGTACATCAGCGCGGGCGAGCCGAGGCCGCCCGCGCCGACGCACAGGACCCTGGCGTTCTTGAGGCGCTTCTGCCCGGCCATCCCGACGTCCGGGATGATGAGGTGCCGCGAGTACCGGTTGACCTCGTCACGGGTGAGCTCCGGTGCTGGCTCGACCAGCGGTGGCAACGACACGGTGGGTGCTCCTGTGCTGACGCGTTGCGGTTACGGGGGCGGACGCCGTCGTCCTTTCACCGGACAACCTTGCCATGCCCGGCGGCATTCCCTCCGGGGGAGTCCCCAGGTCGGACGCGTTGCCGCCACTATCACGGGGTTCGCCGGGGTTCTGGAGGTTCCCTGTGAGGTGGGACGGATCGGTGCTTTGCCGGGTTAGCCTTTCCGGTTGTGGCGTTCCAGCCCCCCATGCAGCAGCCTCCGCCCTTCCACGGCCCTCCGGCGGAGCCGCCGGGGCCCCCTCCGCGACGGGTCGCCGTCCTCGGGCTGCGCGCGCGGCAGTGGATGCTCGTCGCCGTCGCGCTCGGCTGCGTCTACGCCCTCGTCGGCGGGATCGCGCTCGTGTCGGCCTACACGTCGCTGACGCGTTCGCCGACGAACGCCGAGTTGCAGTCCGCGGCCCGCGCCGAGGTCGCGCGGCGCTGGCGGGCGTGGCCCGCCGAACGGATCTTCCCCGAGCACATCGCCTACGAGGTGCGGCGCGGCCGGACCGAGTACGCGGTCCGCGCCGGGATCGCGCCGGAGGGCGACTGCAACGCCGCGGTCGATCCGCCGGTCGCCGCCGTCCTCACCCGTAGCGGCTGCCGGACCGTGCTGCGCGCGACCTACGTCGACCAGATCCAGGGCGTCGCGGTCACCGTGGGCATCGCGGTCTTCCCGGACGTGAACACCGCCGAGCGCGTCCTGCACCAGACGCCGACGGACCAGGACGGGACGCCGGTGAAAAACAGCGTCCGCGCCGTCCCGTTCCCGGGCACGGCGGCGGCGAAGTTCACCGACCCCGTCCGGCAGGACGCCACGGCCGACCGGGGCGGCCCCTACCTGGTGCTCACCTCGTCCGGCGAGACCGACGGGCGGCCCGCCGCGGCCGTCGCCGAGCGCCGTCCGAACTTCCCGTTCGCGGTCGCCCCGCAGATCGGCCGGCAGATCGCGCACACGCTCGGCGCGCAGGCCATGCCCGACTGCTCCCGCAGCGAATGGAAGTGCTGACCGTGAGGGAACTGGCGAAGCGCGCGGGCGCGCTGGCCGCCGCGATGGCCCTGGCCTGGCCGTTCCTCGGTACCGGGGTCGCGCACGCGGACCCGGTGCGGGACGCGCAGGAGGCGTCGCTCGACGCGATGGACGTGCCGTCCGCGTGGAAGATCACGCGCGGCGCGGGCGTCACGGTCGGGCTCGTGGACTCCGGCGTCCAGACCGGGCAGCCGGAACTCGCCGGCCAGGTCACCGCCGGGCCGGACATGCTCGCCGACCTCGACCGCGGGACGACGCCCGCCCGCCTGCACGGCACCAGCATGTCGATGCTCATCGCGGGCAAGGGACGCGGCTCCGGCGGCTCGGACGGCGTGATCGGCGTCGCGCCCCAGTCGAAGATCCTCGCCGTGCGGGCCATCGCCGAACCCGAGGACGCCTCCTACCGGATCTACAAGACGACCAGCAAGGGCGACGGCGCGACCGCCCGCGCGATCCGCTACGTCGTGGACCACGGCGTGGACGTGATCAACCTCTCCATCGGACGCGAGGACGAGCAGCCCGACGAGCGCGACGCCATCGGCTACGCGGTGTCCAAGGGCGTCGTCGTGGTCGCGGCCGTCGGCAACTCGGGGGACAAGCCCAGCGGCTTCGACGGCAAGGGCTACGCGCCGTACAACTACCCGGCGTCCTATCCCGGCGTGATCGCCGTCGCGGCGACGAACAGCAAGCACGTCCGCGCCGGGTTCTCCAACCGGAACTTCTCCGTGCTCGTCGCCGCGCCCGGCGTGGCCCTGCCCGGCATCGGCCCCGAGCACGGCGCCTACTACCTCACCGACGGCACGAGCGACTCGACCGCGCTCGTGTCCGGGATCGCCGCGCTGATCCGCGCCAAGCACCCCAAGCTCGCCCCGGCGCTGGTCGCGCAGGCGCTCGTCGCGAGCACGCCGTCCGGCGGCGCGGCGTACGACCCGTCCCTCGGGCACGGCGAGGTGAACGCGGTGAAGGCGCTGAACGCCGCCGACAAGCTCGCCGCCATCCCGAAGGGCGCGAACAGCAGGCCCGGCGGCAGCCGGTTCGGCCCCGGCGGCGACCCCGGCCCGGTGACCGTGATCCCGCGCCCGACCTGGGCGAAGGTCGTCATCGCGATCGTCGTCATCGGCGGCGTCGCGGGCGCGGTCGCCGCCGCCGCGATCGCCGTCACGCTGGCCCGCCGCCACCCGCCCACCGACGCCCCGCCCCCGGCCGCCGCACCCCCACTGTGGAGCACCCCACCCCGCCAGTGAGCCCGGCCCTGCCCGGTCCGCCACTGCCCGCCCGCGCCTGCGCGGCCGGGCGTGCTCGATCAGGGCGGTGCAGCCGGTCGCGACCGGTCGTGGGAGTGCGGCTGGGCGTGGACGGTCGGGGAGTGCGGCCGGGGTTGATCGGTGATCGGCTACGCTCCGCGGCATGGCCCGCGCCGAGTCCGTGACGGCCGGGTCCGGCGCCCGGCGGATGCCCCTGGCGGCGGCCGTCGTGTGCCTGGTCGTCCTCGCCGTGGCCGGGGCGCGGCTGGGGCGGGAGCTGCTGCGCGGGCCGACGCCGTCCGAACGGGCCGCCGCGTCGTCCGCCGAGGTCGCCGGACGCTGGCACGCCTGGCCCACCGGACGGATCTTCCCCGATTCCCTGCGCTACACGCTCGACCAGGGCGCGCCCGAGTACGCGCGCCGCGTCGGAATCGCGCCCGCCGCGTCCTGCCGTGACGCCGTGGACGCGTCGCTCGGCGTGTCCCTCGCGGTGCGCGGCTGCCGGGGCATCGTCCGCGCCACCTACCTCGACCAGCTCCAGGGGATCGCGGTGACGCTCGGCGTCGTGGCGTTCCCGGACGAGCCGTCCGCCCGCGCCGCCGCGCACTGGTTCCCCGCGCGCGGGGCGGCCGTGCCCGGCCTGCGCGCGCTCGGCTTCCCCGGATCGGTGGTCGAGCGGTTCGGCGACGCGTCCCGGCAGACGGCGGCGCTCGGGCAGGGCGGTCCGTACCTGGTCGCCGCCACGGTCGGGTACGCCGACGGCCGCCCGACCCTGCGCGTCAAGCAGCAGCAGGACGACCTGGCCGACCTCGGACCGCAACTGGTCGAGGACGTCCTGCGCCCGCTGGCCGCGCCCGCCGCCGTCCGCTGCGGTGAGCCGGAGTGGGCGTGCTGAAGGCACTGCGCGCCGTGTCGCCGGCGGCACTGCTCGCCGTCTCGTTGGCGGTGCTGACCTGCGTCCTTCCGGGGGAGGCCCGCGCCGACCAGGTCCGGGACGCGATGACCCCGATCCTGAACTCGCTCGACGTGCCGCGCGCGTGGGACGCGTCGCGCGGACGCGGCGTCACGGTCGCCGTCCTCGACTCCGGCGTGGACGCGACGCAGGCGGACCTCGCCGGGAACGTCGTCACCGGCCCCGACTACACGGCCGGGGCCGCGCCGCCCGGGAGCGTCCCGAAGCGGCTGCACGGCACCAACATGGCGTCCATCATCGCTGGTCACGGCCACGGGGACGGCGACGGGATGCTGGGCGTCGCGCCCGAGGCCCGCGTCCTGTCGCTGCGCGTGATCCTGGAGCAGGACGAGCCGGGCTACGAGAAGTTCAGCGGCGACAAGCGCTACGAGGACACGATCGCGCGCGGCATCCGCTACGCCGTCGATCACGGCGCGGACGTCATCAACCTCTCCCTCGGCCGTCCCTATCCCGTGCCCGCCGAGCGCGCCGCCGTCGCCTACGCGATCAGCAGGGGCGTCGTCGTGGTCGCGGCGGCGGGCAACGGGGGAGCGGACCGTCCGGCCCGGCGCCGCGGCCGCACGCCCTACACGTATCCGGCGTCCTTCCCCGGCGTGATCTCGGTCGCCGCCGTGGACTCCGCCGGACGCCACGCCGGGTTCTCCAACCGCAACCCGGCCGTCGTCGTCTCCGCGCCCGGCGTCCGGATCATCGGCGCGGGCCCCGGCGACCGGTACTGGGTCGGCGACGGGACGAGCCCCGCGACCGCCTTCGTGTCCGGGATCGCCGCGCTGATCCGCGCCCGGCATCCGAAACTGGCGCCGGCGCTGGTCGCGCAGGCTCTGGTCGCGAGCACGCGGGTCCGTCCGTCCGGCGGCTACGACCTGGGCGTCGGCTTCGGCCGCGTGGACGCCGCCGCCGCTGTCACCGCGTCCGACGGCCTCGCCTCGGCCCGCACGAGCGGCTTGGGGGCCGACCCGTCCGCCGCGCTCGGGGATGCGGACCGCGTCCGCGTCGTCCGGCATCCGGGAGGCCTCGTCCTCGGCTGCACGACCGCCTGCCTGCTCGCTCTTGCGGGATGGGCGACATCCGGAATCTGGCTTTTTCGCCAAAATGCCCGAAAAAGCGATCACTTCGAGATCTGACTCCGGTTAGATACGCGTTCGTGTCAGAAATCCCCCAATCGGAGGAGTCCGCAGAGACCCCCCACGTCGAGGACGGGCCCTCACCCGATCCCGCGCCCGTCCAGCGACCCCGCCGCTCCCGAGCGGCCATCGCCCTGCTCCTCCTGTTCGGCCTCGCCGCCATCGCCGGCGGCGGCACCGCCATCGGCTACCAGCTCACCCGCAAGCCGACCCAGGCCGAAATAGACAAGGCCGGCGCCAAGGAGGTCGCCACCCGCTGGCAACGCCTCCCCGCCGCCGACCTCTTCCCCAAGCAGTTCGTTTTCGGCCAGCAGTCCGATCCGTCGGGCAGCATCGTCCAGGTGCGCCGGGTCGGGATCGCCAAGCCGACGCCGTGCGCCGAGACCGTGGACAAGTCCGTCGCGGCGATCCTCGCCAAGCACCGCTGCGAGACCATGCTCCGCGCGACCTACCTCGACCCCAGCGGCCTGCGCGTCGTCACCGTCGGCGTCGCGGTGTTCCCGGACACCTCGTCGTCCGACGACGCGTCCACCGATATCAACGGGCTCGGCGGCGGCAAGTCACCCGGTGCGGGCCTGCACATCGCCACGTTCCCCGGCACCACCGTCGAGAAGTACGACGACGCGTCGCGGCAGAAGTTCGAGGAGTACACCAACCACACGCCCTACCTCTACCTGAGGGCGGAGGGGCCGCTGCTGTCGCAGGGCGCGCTCAAACCGGGCGAGCTGGTGAACCTCCAGTTCGCCCCGGACCTGGTGGACCGGATCATGGCCAAGCTCGCCGACGACGGCGATCCGTGCCTGCGGAAGAAGGACGTGCGATGCTGACCCGCGCCATCGCGGCATCGATGGCCGCCGCGCTCACCCTCGCGCTCGCCCCGCCGTTCGCACCGGCCGCGCACGCGGACCTCCTGGACAAGTCGGTGAAGCAGATGCTTCGCGACCTGCGGGACGCCGGCGACCAGACGCACGGTGACGGCGTGAAGGTCGCGCTCCTGGCGGACGGCGTCGCGGACGTCCTCGCCAAGGGCGCGCACGTGGCGCCCGAAAAGGACTTCGTCCGCCTCCCCGATCCGAAGCGCGAGATGGGCACCTTGATGGCCTCGCTGATGGTCGGAGGCGAAGGCGAGGTCGCCGACGCGGGCGACATGACCATCCGGGGCCTCATCAGGGACGCCGAGCTCCTGCCCGTCCGCGTGCAGCCGGACGACGGCAAGAGCCGTGCCTCCAGGCGCTGGATGATGTCGGGAGCCAACACGGACAACGCGGTCGCCGACGGACTTCGCTACGCGGTGGACCACGGGGCGCGCGTCATCGCCGTCACCAACGCCTGGATGTACACCGGGAGCCGGACCTACGCGGCGATCGCCTACGCGCAGTCCAAGGACGCGCTGGTGATCAGCTCGGTGGGCATCCGCAAGCCGACCGTTCCGGACGCCTTCGCCGCGACTCCCGGCGTGCTCGGGGTCGGCGCCGTGGACAAGGACGGGGACCGCTACGCCAAGTACACGCAGGCGTCCAGCGCGCTGATGGTCTCCGCTTACGGCGACAAGATGCCCGGCGTCGGCAGCGACGGCAGCGCCAACTGGATGTTCTGGGGCGAAGGCCCCGCGCTGGCCTTCGTCGCCTCGGCCGCGGTCATGATCCGCGCCGCCTTCCCGCGGCTGACGGCCGCGCAGGTCACCCAGGCGATCACGTCCTCGGCCCGCAACCCCAAGGGGCACTACACCACGGACCTGGGCTTCGGCTACCTCAGCGCGACCGGCGCCCTGAGCAAGGCCGCGACCCTGGCCAAGCGTCCCGCCCTCCCCGAGACGGCCGGGGAGACCGTGGGGGACAAGGCGCATTTCGTCGCGAAGCCGCCGGGAGGGGTCCGGGCCGTGCCGATCACGCTGCCCTGGTTCGGCGGCTTCGGGGCGCTCATCGGGCTCGGAGTGATCGCGATCGGAGCCGCCATCTGGCTCCTCGCCCGCCGCCGTCCCGCCCTCGCGATGGAACCGGCCCTTCCGGCCGCGCCGCCTCTCGAAGGGCCCGCGCCCGCGCCGCCGTCCGCTGTGCCTCCCGCTGAAGTCTGATCATCCGATGACCGCTGGTAGCAGGGCCGGCCCTGCTACCAGCGGGTCCGTCAGACCTGGCGGGTGGGGAGGACGACGATCTCGCGGAGGTTCAGGCGGCGCGGACGGGTCGTCACGTACTCGATCACGTCCGCGATGTCGTCGGCCACGAGGTACTCGCCGACCGACTCGAACCAGGCGGGCAGCGCGTCGCGCATTCCTTCGTGCGTCACGTTGCCCTGAAGCTCGGTTTCGGTCAGGCCCGGCTCGATGTTCGTCACCCGGACGTTCTTCGGGCCCACCTCGGCCCGGATGTTCTGCGTCAGGTGCGTGACGAACGCCTTGGTCGCCGAGTACACGTTGTAGCCGGGGAAGACCGAATGCGCGCCGATCGAGGAGATGTTGACGAGGTCGGCGGTCTTCCCGTCCTCGGCGGACGCGACGAGGTCGGGCAGGAACGCCCGGGTGATCCGCAGCAGCCCGGTGATGTTCAGGTCGATCATCTGCTGCCACTCGTCCTGGCGGCCCTCCTCGATGGGCGAGGGGAGCATCACGCCGGCGTTGTTGACGACCAGGTCGACGCGTCCGAGCTCGTCCTTGATGCGGGACACGGCGGCGTCCACCGCGTCGGGGTCGGTGACGTCCACCGCGAGCGGCAGCACGCCGTCGAACTCGTCGGCCAGCGTCTTCAAGCGGTCCTCGCGGCGAGCCAGCGCCGCCACCTTCACGCCCTGCCCGGCCAGCCGCCGCACGACGGCCTCACCGATCCCGCTGGACGCCCCGGTCACCACTGCGATGCGCTTCAGTTCGTTGCTCATGCCCATCATGCTGGCCGCGCGACCACCGTCCAACCAGAACCCGCCCAAGCCTAGGCATCCCATGCCCACGTTAAGCCGACGAGATCCCGAGCAGGTTCGCCAAGACAGCCAGCGCCGTCGTTATGCGGTCAGGTGCCGGAGCGGATGCGACGCGCGAGTTGACGGGCGTCCTCGCGTGAGAGAAACAGCTTCGGCCCGCCGGGGTCCGTCGAGTCACGAACGCCGACCGCTCCGGGAAACGACGCCAACTCGACGCAGGCGCCGTCCTGCCCAGAGCGGCCGCTCTTCCGCCAGGGTGACGTTTTCGGGGTGGCAAGACCCGAGCGCAGGCGTCGCGCGAGGTCGCGGGCGTGGTCTCGCGCGAGGAGGAGCTTGGGGCCGTCGGGGTTTTTGGAATCGCGGATTGCGACCACAGTGGTCAGGCCGGCCAGTTCGACGCAGGAGCCCTGTTGGCCGGACCGGCTGCTCTTCCTCCAGGTCGCGGTCGCCAGTTCGGCGGCGGTCGATGCGCGGGGGAACGGCATGAACACTTCCCGAGGGTCAGGTCACAGCGCCGCTGCGGTGGCTGCGATCAATGCCAAGCTATCCCGCTCGCTCAAGGCCGAACCCTGGAGATGCTGGAAGGCCCGCTTGAACGGACCGACGTCCTTGGGATCCTCGATGAGCAGCTCACCCGCGACGTTCTCGACGTAGACCGCGTCCAGATCGAGTGGCTCGCGAAACTCGAGGACCGTGAACGCGCTCGTCCCCGGGTGGGCGCCTGCGGAGAAGGGCAGCACCTGGATCGTGAGCTTGGGCAGGTCGCGGGCGAGCTCCACGAGGTGTTCGAGCTGGGCGCGCATGACGTCGGCTCCCCCGGTCATCCGGTGCAGCCCCGCCTCGTCGAGGATCGCCCAGAGCCGGAGCGGGTCGCTACCGGTGAGGAGCTTCTGCCGCTCCATCCGGACGGTGACGCGCTGGTCGATCTCGTCGTCCGTGATCTCGCCCGGGCCGCTACGGATCACGTGGCGCGCGTACTCGGCGGTTTGAAGCAGGCCGTGAATCATCCACGGCTCGTACCAGAGAAGACCACCGGCCTCCGCTTCCAGCCCGATGTAGGTGGTGTATTGCTGAGCGAGCATCTCCCGGTACGGATGCCACCAACCACGCTCGCGGCCTTGCTTGGCCAGGATGAGCACCTCTTCGCGCTGCCGAGCGTCGGTGACCCGGTACAGGTCGAGAAGGTCGGCCATGTCGCGCAGGTTGGGCCGCAGCCAGTCGCCGCGCTCCATCTTGGACAGCTTCGCGTTCGGCCATCCAAGGCGCTTCTCGACCTCCGCGATCGTCGGGAAGTGCTGTGACCGGTAGTGCCGGAGCAGCGCGGACAGGCGGCGACGCCGGAGAGTGGGGCTCTGCCTGGTCGTCATCGGGCCTCCGGTCGCTGGCTGTGACCCGATGCTAACGAATTCGAGGTGATCTCCCGTCCGATCAGACAAAAAGCATCTTTCATCTAATAGTTCCAAGCTGTTAGCTATTTTCTAAGAGCCGTGTAACTCTGGGGAGGTGTCGGATCACCTACTGCCACCGTGCGTGGCGGAGAGCGAGGTCGTGATGGAGACCGGTGGTGTCGTGTCACCCATGCCGGTGGATGTCTCGGAGGCGGATGAGCGGGCTCGGATGGTGGCGGACGATCTCAAGAACGTGCTGTGGGGGCTCACCGGGTACCAGGTGTGGCACTCCGACGCGGGCGTCCTCTACGCCGTCCGCTCCACGCCGCTCTCGGACGCCGAGCTGAACGCGGGGCTGTCGCAGACGCTCGTCGCGGACGATCCGCACGCGATGGTCGTCCGGCTGCGGACGGAGTTCGAGCGCACGACCAGGTTCTCCGTCGGACGCGGCGAGTAGGCGCCGTCCGATGCGGAACTCCGAGGCTGGTGCCCTCCCGGACGCAAGTGCCCCGGGGCAGGGCGTCGACGCGGACGCGTCCGACGTGTGAAAGGCGTCCGGCTCGGCGGGAGGCCGCTGGGTCGGGCGTCTGTTCGGCGGCCGGGTGGGGCTGGCAGGATTCTTGGTATGTATCCCAGTTCCGCGCTTGGTGAGTTCCTGCGGTCGCGGCGGGCTCGGGTCTCGCCGGAGGACGTGGGGTTGAAGCCCGGCGTCCGGCATCGGCGGGTCGCCGGGCTCCGGCGGGAGGAGCTCGCTCCGCTCGCGGGCGTCAGCGTCGGGTATTACACGCGGCTGGAACAGGGGCAGAGTCCGAACGTCTCGGACGAAGTCCTCGATTCCGTCGCGCGGGTCCTGCGGCTGGACGATGACGAGGTTGCGCACATGCATCGGCTGGCGCGAGTTGCGCGGGCGCGCGAGTCCGTGCGGCCTGAGCAGTTGCGGCCCGGCATCAAGATGATGGTCGATTCGATGCGGGACGTGCCTGCGGTCGCGGTCGGGCGGTGCGGTGACTTTCTGGCTTGGAACCGCCTCGCGCATGCTCTGCTGGCTCCGCACTGGGATTTCGACGGGGACGTGAAGCCGAACTTCATCCGGATCGATTTCCTCGAAACCGAGTTCTCGCGCGAGCTTTTTCCCGATTGGGAGCAGAAGGCGCGTGACGACATCGCTTACCTGGAGGGATCGCTCAGCCGGTTCCCCGGGGACGAGGGGCTGAACGCGCTGGTCGAGGAGCTGCTGGCGCTGAGCCCGGAGTTCCGGGCGATGTGGACGGAGCATCCGGTGAGCAACTGCGCGTCCATTTCGCGCGTGTACCGCCACGCGGAGGTCGGCGAGATGAATTTGACCGCCGAACTGCTGCGGACGCCCGACGACGAGGGCCAGGGCGTGACCGTTTTCCAAGCGGAGGCCGGGTCGGAGTCGGAGAAGCGGCTGCGGCGCCTCGCGGAAACGGTCACCGCCCCCGCCGAGTAGCGGGGGCGGTGGAAGGGATCTCATTTACCGGGCGACGAGTTCGGCGGCGGGCTCCTGAACCGGCTCGTCCTTTTCGGTCTTGCGGAGGACGAGCGCGGTCAGCGTTCCGAGCAGCGCCACCGCGCCCGCCACGATGAAGGCCGTGTGCAGGCCGCCGAGGGTGGCCAGCGTCTTCGTCGTGGTCGCTGCGAGGGCCTCGGTGCGGGCGGAGGCGATCGCGGTCAGGCCCGCGACGCCGACCGCGCCGACGAAGGTGGGCATCTGGGCGAGGCTTCCGGCGACGCCCTGGTCCGACTCGTCCAGGCCGGAGGTGATCGTGGTGATCGCGGAGACGACGGTCAGGACGTGCCCGAAGCCCATCGCCGCGGACGTCGCCAGCAGCAGAACGGGGCCGCCGTGCGCGGGCAGGAACGCCATCGCCGCGGTGCCGAGCGCCTGGACGGTCAGTCCGAGGACGATCGTCGCGACCGTCCCGCGAGCGCCGATCAGCCGCGCGGCGAGCGTCCCGGCGAGCAGCGCCGCCGCGCCCTCGCCGAGGAAGCCGAGGCCGGTCTCCAGCGGCGAGTACCCGAGGACGTCCTGCATGTAGATGCTGAGCAGCAGCGTCGCGCCGCCGCACATCCCGAAGGTGACGAGCCCGACCGCCATGCCCCACTTCACGGTGCGCCGGCGGAGCAGCCGCAGCGGGACGAGCGGCGCCGCGTGCCGCGCCTCGACCGCGAGGAACGTGCCGAGCAGGACGGCCGCGGCGACCAGCGTCGCGATGGTCGAAACGCTCGTCCAGCCCGCCTGACCGCCGTTCGAAATGCCGTACACCACCGCGAACAGGCCGCCGCTCGCCAGGATCGCGCCGGGGACGTCCAGCCGCGACCGGGACCGGGGAGCGGACGACGGCACGACCGTCACCGCGCCGACCACGACCAGCGAGCCCATCGCGAACAGGATCAGCATCGTCCAGCGCCAGTTCAGGCCGCTGGTGATGAGGCCGCCTCCGATCGTCCCGATGACGAAGCCGAGCGACATCAGCGCGCCGTTCACGCCGAGGGCGCGGGTGCGGCGCGGCCCCTCGGGGAACGCGGCGGTCATCAGCGCGAGCGCGGTCGGGCCGATCATCGCCGCCGAGACGCCCTGCCCGGCGCGCGCCGAGATCAGGAGGGCGGGGCTGGGCGCGAGCGCGCCGAACAGGGAGAACAGAGTGAAGGACGCGACGCCGACGATGAAGAGGCGGCGGCGTCCGATCATGTCGGAGGCGCGCCCGAACAGGGGCATCAGCGCGGCCGTCGGAAGCAGGCACGCGGTCGCGACCCACTGGAGGTCCGAGGCGCTCGCGAAGCCGAGGTCGCGGCCGATCGCGGGCAGCGCCACCGTGATGATCGAGTAGTCCAGGCCGGTCATGAACGTCGCGCCGCACAGCGTCAGAAGGGTGAGCCAGCCGCGGAGACCGAGCCCCGCGGCGTTCGTCGATGTCGTCATGCGGACCACGATGCGGCGAGCGGAAGAGGCCGACCAGAGCGCTGATGAGGGTACATCTGCCAGGTGCAGGCTTCCGGTCGCGCGACGGTCCGGATGGCGAAAGAATCTTGGTGTGCTCTCGGAACCAGACGAGTATGCGGAGTTGGTCCTCGACACCGTGGAACGCATCCCGCCCGGCCGGGTGCTCGCCTACGGGGACATCGCCGAACTGCTCGGCGCGGGCGGGCCGCGCCAGGTCGGACGCGTGATGTCGCTGTTCGGCGGTGGCGTCCCGTGGTGGCGGGTGGTGCGCGCGGACGGGAGCCCGGCGTCCGGGCACGAGGTGCGCGCGATGGAGGAGTACCGCGTCGAGGGCACCCCGCTCCGTCCCGACGGACGCCGCGTCGACATGCGCCGCGCCCGCTGGGACCCGTCCGACGCCTGACCGGCCGCCGCGCCGAACCTCAACGCGACGCCCGCGACGCCTGTCACGCCCGCGACGCCCGTCAGGGCGTCAGAGGGCGACGAAGGTCAGGCCGCGCTGCTTCAGGGCGGGCAGGACGGTCCGGAGGGCCTCGATGGTCTCGCGGCGGTCGCCGCCGCCGTCGTGGCAGAGCAGGACGTCGCCGGCCTTCGCGGTGAGCATCGAGCGGCGGATGTGCTCGGTGCCCGGACGGGACCAGTCGCGCGGGTCGACGTTCCAGGCGATCGGCATCATGCCCTGGCTGCGGCACAGGTCGAAGATGTACCGGTTCCAGTCGCCGCCGGGGGAGCGGAAGAACTTCGGGGAGTATCCGGCGGCGTCCTCGATCCGCTCCTTCGCCTCCATGATCTCGCGGTGGATGCGGTCCTGCCCCATGGCGGCGAACGGGCTCGGGTGCGTCTGCGAGTGGTTGGAGATCTGGTGCCCCGCGGCGGCGATCCGCTCGACGACCTTGGGGAACATCTTCACCTGCGACCCGATCAGCGAGAACGTCGCCTTGATGCCGTGCTCGGCGAGCAGGTCGAGCATCATCGGCGTGTAGACCGGGTGCGGGCCGTCGTCGATGGTGAGCGCGACGGCGGTCGGGGGCGGCGGGGGCTGGATCTCGCGCAGGTCGAACAGCGGCGTCCGGGCGGACTGGAGCTGCGAGGACGTCCAGCTCGCCGGGGGCGCGGTGCGCGGCGGCGCGGTCGGGTGGGACCCGCCCACCCCGGCGGCCTTCCCCGCGCGGTGCCGCGGCCCGCTCGCGGACGATCCGCTCGACATCAGCTCGTCCGCCGCGAACGCGGTCACGGCCGTGAGCCCGGCGGCGGCGAGTCCGCCGAACAGGACCGTCCGGCGGTTGAGGCGCTTGGAGGGACGTCCGAGGTTCGGCATGTCGTGCCCCGGCGGACGCCCCAGCGGCGCGCCGGCGCCCGGCGGCTGCATACCCGGCGGCTGGACGCCGGGAGGTTGAGCGCCGGGCGGGGTCGCGCCGGGCGGGGCGGCGCCGGGCGGGGGCGCGCCCGGGCCGGACGTCCGGATCGGAAGCGGCATGTCCCGCCGGGTCGGACCGGAGCCGGGAACTCCGCCCCCGGAGCCGGGGGAGGGTTCGGCGCGGGTGGCGTCCGGGTCGGGGGTCTGGCCGTCGTCGCGCGGGTCCGTGGTTCCCACCCCTTCGAGCATCGCGAGTCGATCCGCTGGCACCGTACCGCCAACGTGCCCGCCCCTCCTCGGCGAAACTCCTGTTTTCCCGGAAAAGATGCTGAATGGGAGCTGAATCATCACCGAACGGTCGCTCAGCCGTGGTCGCTCGCTCACCGTGCGGCACATGGGCGACATGCGGTGGATGTGGTCGGGGGAGTCCCGATCATCTGCTGCAATGAAATGTCGTGTCAGCAGCCTCGTACCGTCTCGTGCGTCGCGCGGGTCCCGCGCGTACCGCCGCGCCCGCTCTGGACGAGCGGCAGCGCGCGGTCGTCGAGCATGCGGGCGGTCCGCTGCTCGTGCTGGCCGGCCCCGGCACGGGCAAGACCACCACGATCGTCGAGGCGGTCGTGGACCGCATCGAGAACCGGGGCGTCGATCCCGAGCGGGTGCTCGTCCTGACGTTCAGCCGCAAGGCCGCCGGGGAGCTGCGCGAGCGGATCACCGGACGCCTGCGCCGGACGACCCGCACGCCCCTCGCCCTCACCTTCCACAGCTACGCCTACGCGCTGCTGCGGCGCGACGCCGTCCTGAACGACATGCCCGCGCCCCGGCTGCTGACCGGCCCCGAGCAGCTGCTGGAGGTGCGGCGGCTGCTCCAGGGCGAGCTGATGGACGGCGCCCGCGGCTGGCCGCAGAGGCTGCACGAGACCCTCGCCACCCGCGGCTTCGCCGAGGAACTGCGCGACTTCATGCTGCGCGCGGGCGAGCGCGGGCTCTTCCCGGAGGACCTGGAGACCATCGGCCGGCTGCGCGGACGCGACGACTGGGTGGCGATCGGCGGGTTCATGACCCGCTACGTCGACCGGTTCGCGCTCGACCCGACGCCGACGTTCGACTACGGCGAGCTGATCCACCTCGCGGCCGGGACGCTGGCCGAGGAGGAGGTCCGGATCCGCGAGCGGGACGCCTACGACGCCGTCTTCGTGGACGAGTACCAGGACACCGACCCCGCGCAGGAGGAGCTGCTCCAGTACCTCGCGGGCGACGGCCGCGACCTGGTGGTCGTCGGCGACCCGGACCAGTCGATCTACGGCTTCCGGGGCGCGGACGTGCGGGGCATCCTGGAGTTCCCGCAGCGCTTCCGCACCCTGGACGGCGACCCCGCGCCCGTCGTCGCGCTGCGCACGTGCCGCCGCATGGCGCCCGAACTGCTCGTCGCGTCCCGCCGCATCGCCCGCCGCCTCCCCGCCGGGACGGCCCTCGCCGCCGAGCACCGGGCCCTCCGCCACCCGTCCGAGCTGCCCTCGGAGGCTGCGCCCGACGAGGCACCGTCCGGCGGGGCGTCGTCCGGTGGGGCGTCGTCCGGTGGGGCGTCGTCCGGTGGGGCGTCGTCCGGCGGGGCGCCGTCCGGCGGGGCATCGTCCGGCGGGGCGTCGTCCGGCGAGAAGGCCGGCGAGACGGCCGACGAGGGGATGGCCGGGGAGGTCCGGGCGGTGATCGCGGACTCCGAGTCGCAGGAGGCGGCGCTCGTCGCGGACGAGCTGCGGCGCGCGCACCTGCTCGACGGGGTGCCCTGGTCGCGGATGGCCGTGCTGGTGCGGAGCGCCGTCCGGCAGGTGCCGACGCTGCGGCGGGCGCTGGCGCAGGCCGGGGTGCCCGTCGTGGTCGCCGGCGACGAGGTGCCGCTGGTCGGGGAGCCCGCCGTCCGGCCGTTCCTGCTGCTCCTGCGCGCCGCGCTCAAGAAGGACTTCCTGGACGAGGTCGTCGCCGAGGACCTGCTGACCAGCACGCTCGGCGGCGCGGACGCGCTCGCGATGCGGCGGCTCAAGCGGGCGCTGCGCGACCTGGAGGAGATCTCCGGCGGACGGCGCGAGCTGTCCGAGCTGCTCGTCGCGGCCGTGAACGATCCGCGCGAGCTGGTGCTCGTCCACGAGAAGGTGCGCGCGCCCGCCGAGCGGATCGCGCGGCTGATCGAGGTGGCGCGGCAGAGCGCGGCCGAGGGCGGCAGCGCCGAGGACGTCCTGTGGGAGGTCTGGAAGGAGTCCGGGCAGGCCGACGTCCTGCTGGAGCAGAGCGTGCGCGGCGGGATGCGCGGCGCGTCCGCCGACCGCGACCTGGACGCCGTCGTCGCGCTGTTCGACGCCGCCGCCCGGTTCGTCGACCGGCTGCCGCAGGCGGGCCCCGAGCTGTTCGTGGACACGATCTCCGCGCAGGAGATCGCCGGGGACACGCTCGCCGAGCACGCGCCCGAGGGCGAGGCCGTCCGGATCCTGACCGCGCACCGGTCCAAGGGCCTGGAGTGGGACGTCGTGGTCGTCGCCGGCGTCCAGGAGGGCGTCTGGCCGGACCTGCGGCTGCGCGGCTCGCTGCTCGGCATCGAGGAGCTGGTCGAGCACGCCGCCGGGTCGCAGGTGCCGGAGCAGGGCGCGGCGGCGGGGGCGTCGCTGTCGGCGAAGATGCTGGACGAGGAGCGCCGGCTGTTCTACGTCGCGGTGACCCGCGCGCGGCGGCGGCTCGTCGTGACGGCCGTCGGCGGGGACGACACCGAGGAGCGGCCGTCCCGGTTCCTGAACGAGCTGCTGCCCGGCGCGATCGAGCAGTCCCAGCTGGACGAGAGGACGCGCTGGCTGTCGCTGTCGGCGCTGGTCGCGGACCTGCGGTCGGTCGTCGCCGACCCGTCCCGGCCGGAGCCGATGCGGCGCGCGGCGGCCGGGCACCTGGCGCGGCTCGCGCGCGCGGGCGTGCGGGGCGCGCGGCCGGAGAACTGGTACGCGATCACCGCGCTGTCCGACACGGGCCCGGCGTTCGCCCCCGACGAGCAGATCACCATCTCGCCGTCCCAGGTCGAGACGTTCACCACCTGCGGCCTGCGCTGGCTGCTGACCTCGGCGGTCGGCGCGCAGGAGGGCGGGCCGAACGAGTACTCGACGATGGGGAAGGTCGTGCACGCGGTCGCCGAGATGGCGGGCGGCGACGACGGCGTGACCGAGGTGGACGTCGCGCGCCGCCTCGACGAGATCTGGAACGACCTCGACTTCCGGTCGTCCTGGTACTCCGAGAAGCAGCGCGAGCAGGCCGCGGCGATGGTGGACAAGTTCCTGACCTGGCACCGGGAGAACCCGAACGAGATCGTCGCGCTGGAGGAGTCCTTCAAGGTCGATCTCGGCCGCGTCGTCATCAAGGGGCGCATCGACCGGGCCGAGCGGGACGCCGACGGCCGCGCGGTGATCATCGACATCAAGACGTCCACGACGGCGGTCGGCAAGGGCGACCTGGCCCGGCACCCGCAGCTCGGCGTGTACCAGTACGCGGTGATGCTCGGCGCGTTCGAGCGGCACGGGCTGGTCGAGCCGGGCGGCGCGAAGCTGGTCCAGGTCGGCAAGGCGGCGTTCGCGAACCGCGTCCGCGAGCAGGAGCAGCCGCCGCCCTCGGACGACCCGGACCCGGAGTGGCCGAAGAAGCTGGTCGAGATCGTCGCGACCGGGATGGCGAGCGAGGTCTTCCAGGCGCGCGCGAACGACAAGTGTCGGACGTGCCCGGTACGGTCCTGCTGCCCGGTGCACGAGGAGGGAGGCCAGGTCGGTCCATGATCACTCCGGCGGAGCTGGCGCGGCTGCTCGGGGTGCCGGAGCCGACCGAGGAGCAGGCGCGGGTCATCGAGGCGCCGATGGCGCCGATGGCCGTGATCGCGGGCGCGGGGTCCGGCAAGAGCGAGACGATGGCGGCGCGCGTCGTCTGGCTGGTCGCGAACGGGTTCGTCCGGCCCGAGCGCGTCCTCGGGCTGACGTTCACCCGCAAGGCGGCGGCCGAGCTCGGCGTGCGCGTCCGCAAGAGGCTCGACACGCTGCGCGAGCAGCTCCCCGGCCACGAGCTGGAGCGGCTCGGCGGCGAGCAGATCTTCGACGGCGAGCCGATGGTCTCGACCTACCACGCGTACGCGGCGCGGCTGTTCGGCGACCACGCGCTGCGCGAGGCGCTCGAACCGACCATGCGGCTGATCTCCCCGGCGGTCGCCTGGCAGCTCTGCTCGCGCGTCGTGGACGCCTACTCCGGCCCCATGGACAGGATCGACTGGTCGCCGGACACGGTCACCAAGGCCGTCATGGAGCTCGGCGGCGACCTGTCGGAGCACCTGCGCACGCCCGACGACGTCCGCCGCATCGGCGACCGGCTCGACGCGATGTTCGCCTCGCTCAGGAAGCCGCTCAAGGCGCAGCGCGACATCCTCGCCAAGCACGAGGTCCGGCAGCAGCTCATGCCGCTGATCGAGCGCTACCAGCAGGTCAAGCGCGAGCGCGAGGTCATCGACCACGGCGACCAGATGGCGCTCGCCGCGCGGATCGCGCGCAACCACCCCGAGGTCGGGATGATCGAGCGGTCCCGGTTCTCGGTCGTGCTGCTGGACGAGTACCAGGACACCAGCCAGGCCCAGCTCGTCCTGCTGACCTCGCTGTTCGGCGGCGGCCACCCGGTCACCGCGGTCGGCGACCCGTGCCAGTCGATCTACGGGTGGCGCGGCGCGAGCGCGGGCAACCTGCTGCGGTTCGCGCGCGACTTCCCGCGCCGTCCGGCGGTGGGGAACGCGCCCGCCGAGCCCGCGCCGATCAACAAGCTCAGCCGCAGCTTCCGCAACGGCGAGCGCATCCTCGACGCCGCCGCGCGGGTGCAGGCCGAACTGCGCGAGGACGCGCGGGACGTGCCCGTCCTCGTCCCCGGCGCGGGACGCGACGGCCGCGGCCGGGTCGAGTGCGCGCTGTTCGCCACCGTCGAGGACGAGGCCGACCGGATCGCCGAGCGCGTCGTCCAGCTGATGGGGCCGACCGAGTACGCGCCGGACGGCGGCCCCGCCGGGGACGAGCCGCTGAAGTGGTCCGACATCGCCGTCCTGGCCCGCAAGCGGTCGCAGTTCCCGCTGCTCAGGCGGGCCCTGGAGCTGCGCGACGTGCCGGTCGAGGTCGTCGGGCTCGGCGGCCTGCTGACCGTCCCCGAGGTGCAGGATGTCGTCGCGACGCTGCGCGTCATGCACGACCCGACCGCGGGGGCGTCGCTCGCGCGGCTGCTCACCGGCCCGCGCTGGCGGCTCGGCCCGCGCGACCTGGTCGCCCTCGGCCGCCGCGCCCGCACGCTCGCGACCGAGCAGGCCCGCGACGTGACACCGCCCGAGCCGTCCGAGGCTCCGGAAGCCAAGGCTTCGGAAGCCGGGGCGCCGGTAGCCGGGACGTCGGGGGGCGGGACGTCGGAGGGCGGGACGCCGGAGGGCGGGGCGCCCGTCGATACGTCCGAAACCCCGGCGGCGGACGACCCGCTGCGTCAGCTCGTCTCCGAGCTCAACCAGGAGACCGGCAGCCTCGTGGACGCCCTGGACGACCTCGGCGACCCGGCCGCGTACTCCCCGGAGGGTTTCGGACGGCTCCGCCGCCTGCGCGACGAGCTGCGCCACCTCCGCTCCCAGGTCGGCCTGCCGCTGCCCGACCTGGTCGCCGAGGTCGAGCGCTCGCTCGGCCTCGACATCGAGGTCGCCGCGCGCTCCGGGCTCGACCCGGTCACCGCGCGCGCCGACCTGGACGCGTTCGTCGGCGCGGCGTCCGACTTCGCCGGCGACGCCGAGGACCCGACGCTCGGCGCGTTCCTCGCCTACCTGAAGGCCGCCGAGTCCGAGGAGTTCGGCCTGGAGGCCGGACGCGTCGGCGAGACGAACAGCGTGAAGCTGCTGACCGTCCACGCGTCCAAGGGGCTGGAGTGGCCGGTCGTGATCGTGCCCGGGCTGTCGTCGGTGCCGCAGAAGAACGGGTCCCCGGCGAAGGGGTCGATCTTCCCGTCCCCGCCGCAGAACACCACCCGCTGGACGGCGAACCCGCGCGTCCTGCCGTTCCCGCTCCGCGGCGACTACGCCGACCTGCCGAAACTGAACGGGCTGGAGAAGGACGACCTCGCCCGCTTCGACGAGCAGTCCATCCGGCGCGACCTGCTGGAGGAGCGCCGCCTCGCCTACGTGGCGCTGACCCGCGCGTCCGCGCTGCTGATCGCCACCGGGTACTGGTGGGGGTCGTCGAGCCGTCCGATCGGGCCGTCCCCTTATTTGGAGGAGGTCCGCGAGGTCTGCGTCGCGGGCGCGGGCACCGTCGCGGTCTGGACCGACCCGCCCGGCGAGGACGAGGTGAACCCGCTGCTCACCGAGCAGGAGGAGGCCGAATGGCCGGTCGCGCCCGGCGACCTGCGCGGCGCCGACTCGTCCGCCCGCGCCCGGTACGAGGCGATCGTCGAGGCCGCCGGGATGGTCCGGGACGCGATGCACGGCAGCACCGGCCTGTGGGCGGGCACCGACGGCCTGTCCGACGGCGACCGGGCCCGCATGACCGCGTGGGCGCGCGACGTCGAACTGCTCCTCGCCGAGCGCGACCGGGGCCGGTCGGGCGACGGGCTGCTGGTCGAGCTGCCCGCGCACCTGACCGTGTCGTCCCTGGTCACGCTCGCGAGCGACCCGGCGGCGCTGGCCCGGCAGATCCGCCGCCCGATGCCCCGGCGGCCCGCGCCCTACGCCCGCCGGGGCACCGCGTTCCACGCCTGGCTGGAGAGCCGCTGGGGGCAGCAGCGGCTCATGGACATGGGCGAGCTGCCCGGTTCCGCCGACGAGGACGCCGCCGACGACTCCCAGCTCGACCACCTCCAGGAGATGTTCGAGAAGTCCGAATGGGCGAACCGCGAACCCCTGGACGTCGAGGTCCCGTTCGAGACGATCATCGGGGACCGGCTCGTCCGGGGCCGGATGGACGCCGTCTTCCGCGACGGCGACGGCCGGTACGAGGTCGTCGACTGGAAGACGGGGCTGCCGCCGTCCGGGGCCGCCGCGGACGCCGCCGCCGTCCAGCTCGCCGCCTACCGGGTCGCCTGGGCCGAGCTCGCCGGCGTCCCGTTGGACCAGGTCAGCGCCGCCTTCCATTACGTGAAGGCGAACCGGACGATCCGTCCGGCCGACCTGCTCGACGCCGCGGGCCTCGCGGCCCTGCTCGACAAGGTCCCCGCCGCCTGAGCCCGTCCTGACCGCGCGGTCTGACAAGTGGGCGGCCGGGCCCTGTTCAGGAGTGGGGGAAACGGGGAAGATCCCGGGAAACCCCGAGGAGGCCGGCGTGGCGGTGACCCCTTGCGAGACGGACGGGCGGCGGGAGAGTCGCGAGGAGCACGGCGAGCGGATCGTCCGGGAGTTCACCCGGCAGGCGGCCGCGTTCGCGGACCCGCGGCTGAACTCGGCGTTCACCGCGCAGCTCGGACGGCTCGTCCGGTTCATGGAGCCCGAGCTCGACACCGAGGACGTCGTGCTGGAGGTCGCGGCCGGGACGGCGCTGGTCTCGCGGGCCGTCGCGGGACGCGTCCGGCACGTGACCGCGCTCGACCTGACGCCCGCGATGCTCGCCGAGGGCAAGCGCGCGGCGGACGCCTCGGGCGTCACCAACATGACCTTCACCAAGGGTGACGCGACGGCGCTGCCCTACCTCGACCGCTCGTTCACGCTGGTCGTGACGCGGTTCTCGCTGCACCAGGTGGACGACCCGGACGCCGTGGTGCGGGAGATGGTCCGCGTGGCGCGGCCGGGCGCGGCGATCGTGGTGGCCGACCTCGTCCGGCCGGAGGGCCTGGCCGGCGATCCCGACCTGGTCGAGCGCCGCCGCGACCCGTCGCACGGGACGCTGCGCACCGAGGCCGAGATCACCGCGATGCTGGCGGCGGCGGGCGCGGAGGTGCGCCGCACGGACCGGTTCGACGTCGTCCGGCCGCTGGACCCGTGGCTCGCGTTCACCGGGACGCCGGACGAGACGGCCGCGGTGATCCGCAAGGAGCTGGAGGACGAGCTCGCGGGCGGCGCGCCGACCGGCATGCGGCCCGTCCGGGTGGACGGCGCGCTGCACTTCACCCACTCGCACGCCTTTCTCCAGGCGATAGCGGGGTGAACCGGGCCGCTTTCTCGACCAAACGTTCGACGATCTTCGCTCAGGTGTTCTATGTTGTCGAACATGGGTTCCAGCACCGCTCTTCCCCTGGAGCGCGAACCGGCCGCGCTCGCGATGCGGATCGGGATCGTCGCCGCCGAGGCCGCGCTCGCCACGTTCGCGCGCAACCTCGACCTCGACGACCTCGCCGATGGCGAGCTCGACTTCCGCGGCGCGATCGGCCCGGCCGAGTGGCCCGTCTTCTCGCTGGTCATCGACACCCTGGCCGAGGCCGGGGCGGGTGACGGCCGCTCCCTCGACGAGCGCCGCGCCGACGCCCTGAACGACCTCGCCCGCATCTGCATGGCCGCACGCGCGAACGCCGCCGGGACCGCTGGGACCGCCGCCGGGACCGCTGTCGGCGATCTCGCCGGCAGCGCTGACGCGGCGGCCTGAGCCCAGAGGTCGGTCAGCCGCTCACGGGCGCGGGCCTGGGCGGTCAGCCGCTCAGAGCGCGCGCCTTGGCGGGGCGGTCAGCCGCTCGGGGCGCGGCCTTGACGGGCCGGTCAGCCGCTCAGGGCGCGTGCCTTGACCTTGCCGGTGCTCGTGCGGGGGAGTTCGGTGACGAAATGGACGTCGCGGGGCACCTTGGAGCGGGCCAGGCGGGTGCGGACGTGGTCCTTCACGGCGTCCTCGGTGAGGGACGCGCCGTCGCGCCGGACGATCCAGGCGGCGAGGCGCTGCCCGAAGGCGTCGTCCTCCACGCCCCGGACGGTCACCTCGGCGATGTCCGGGTGGGCGCCGAGGAGCTCCTCGACCTCGCCGGGGAACACGTTCTCGCCGCCGGAGACGATCATGTCGTCGGCGCGGCCGTCCACGAAGAGGCGGCCCTCGGCGTCGAAGTGGCCGAGGTCGCCGCTGCCGGTCAGGCCGCCGCGCGTGCGCTTGGAGCCGCCGCCGGTGTAGCCGGTGAAGCGCAGGCCGCCGCCGGTGTAGATCTCGCCGATCCCGCCCGGCGGGAGCTCGGCGCCGTCCTCGTCGAGGATCTTGATGGTCAGGCCGAGGGACGGCCTGCCGACCGTGCCGGGAGCGGCGCGCAGGTCGGCGGGGGTGGCGATGGTGGCCCAGCCGGTTTCGGTCGCGCCGTAGATGTTGACGAGGATGTCCCCGAACTCGTCCATGAAGCGGGACGCGAGGTGCGGTTGCAGCGCGGCGCCCCCGCAGACGACGGCCTTCAGCGAGGCGGGGCGCGGGCCGTCCGGGACGTCAAGGAGGCGGGCCAGCATGATCGGGACGGCGACGAGCGCACCGGCCTCGTGCTCGTCCATGAGCCGCAGGAGCCGCGCCGGGTCGAACCGGCGGACCAGGATCAGCGGCATCCCGAGGCCGAGGCCCGAAAAGCAGTACGCCATGCCGAGCAGGTGGAACAGCGGCGGGCCGACCGCGATCGGCGCGCCCGACTTCAGCGGGACGCGCATCATGTGCGTGATGCCGGCGGGCAGCAGCATGCCGAGGCTCAGATCGTGCCGAGCGCCCTTCGGCGTGCCGGTCGTGCCGGACGTCATGACGATGACGCGGCTGGTCCGGGACGGCTTGAACGGTTCGGCGACGGTCGTCGCGCCCAGCTCGGCGATCGAGGGATGCTTGCCGTCCGGATCGTCCCGCCAGGCGTGGATGCGGAGCCCGCCGTAACCGGACTCGTCCACCACGCCGTCGAACTCCTGGTCGTGGACGAGCACGCCGACGCCTTCGCGTTCGGTGACCTCGCCGAGCTGCGGCGCGGAGAAGTCGGTGTTCAGCAGCACGACGTCGTTGCCGAGGCGCGAGGCCGCGAGGACGGCTTCGACGAATCCGCGATGGTTCCGGCAGAGGACGCCTACACGGTCGTCCTCTCGTACGCGCGCGCGTAGGGCGCTCGCGAGGACGGCCACGCAGCGTTCGAGTTCCGCGTGGGTGAGCGAGCCTCGATCGTCCAGCAGGGCGACGCGGTTCGGGAAGCGGAGCGCCGACATCGCCTCGACCGTGCCGGGCGTCGCGCCGTAGCGGACGTACTGGAGCGGCATCCGGACGGCTCGGTCGGGACGGACCGGGTGCAGCACCCCCGCGTCCCAGACCGCCCGGGGGATCCGCGCCACCGTTCGCACCAGCTCGAACGCCACGGTCTACTCCTTCGGGGGGACGGGCCGGGATCAACCACATACCCGGCAATCAGTCAGATATGTAGTGGACCGTCCGTCCCCGGCGAAGGCGCGGCGTCAGGATGTGAGCTGTTCCACACGCAGCGGGTTGGCGACCTGCACGTACCCGGCGGCGCGGTCGGCGGACCGCGACCAGCGCGTCCGCAGGTTCGCCTTCGCGGGCACCGGAACGCCCGCGAGCAGCGCGCGCAGCCGGGGATGGTCGCCCGCGAAGTACGGGCGCGCCGCACGCCACAGCTCCGGCTCCAGGTCGGGACGCAGGTCGGCGAGCGCGGCGGCGACCTCGGTCAGGTGGTTGATCAGCAGGCAGTAGACGACGCGGTCCCAGCCGCGATGCGCGTCGTAGGTGACCGCCTCGCGCACGCGCGCGGGGAGATGGCCGAGGGCCCAGCGTCCGGCGACGAGCTTCGTGCCTTCCAGGTCGCGGAAGGCCGCCTGGACGGGCATCCCGCCGTCGTCCACGCACACCAGGACGTTCTGGAGATGCGGTTCCAGCACGACGCCGTGCTCCAGGAACGCGCGCAGGACGGGCGGCGCGACATGCGAGACGTAGGCGTCCCACCAGGCCAGCGGGTCGGCGTGGACAGCGGGGAGGTCGGCCAGGCCGTCCGGCGCGGCGAGCGCTGCGGCGAGCAGCGGGCGTCCGCGCAGGCCCCGCACCCCCTGCCGGACGAGCACGCCGAACCCCTCGAACAGGCGGCGGTCGGCGAGCGCGAGCGAACGGTACGCGGGCTCGGCGAGCAGCGTCGCGCCGAGCGCCTCGAACACCGGGCGCAGCATCCGGTCGAGCTCGACCGCGCCGGTCAGCTCGTACCAGGCGTTCTTCCGGACGCAGTTGGTGATCCGCACGTCCAGGCTGAACTTCAGGAACGCGTCGGCGTCCGGGAGGTACGCCGTCCGGACCGAGGACGTGGGGAACGCGTCCGCCGGGCCGGGGCCGAGGTCGCGGACGAGACCGTCCGCGACCGCTCGGCGCAGGAGCGGATCGTCCTGGAGGAGGGCGAGCTGCCACGGATGCGCGGGCAGGAGCCGGTGTCCCGGCGGCGCGGCGAACGGCTCCAGCGCCGCGAACGCGCCGGGATCGCCCTCCTCGACCAGCAGCGTGTCCGGAACGGCGAGCCAGTGCGGCCGGAAACTCGTCCGGGCCTCGGGCGCGTACCGGATCCACTCGTCGGGCGCGCCCTGGCGCGCCTTCGGCGACGGATGGAAGCGGTGGCCGAACACGAGCGACTGCTCCGACTCGATGAACGTGTCGTCGTGGGAGCGGTCGGCGGGATCGGCGTGGCTGGCCTGGTCGGCGGGGTCGGCGTGGCCGGCGTGGTCGGCGTCGGGATCGGCGGGACGCTCCGGGCGCGCGGCGATGATCGCTTCGAGGGCGCGGTAGCTGCCCTCGACCTGCGCCGTGAACTCGGGGTTCGCGCGTCCGGTGGACAGCTCCAGCTCCCCGGCGATCAGCGAGGCGAGCCGCGTCCAGTCCGCCGCGATCCACGCGCCGTCGCGGTGCTCCTCGAACGGCGGGACGAGCCGGAACGTCGGCCCGTGCGGCGGGCGGGCGAGCCCGGCGCGCAGCAGCACCCCCACCCGCGGCAGCCGCATGACCAGGCGGCCGTCCCGGTGCCAGAGCTGCCGTTCCGGCCCGCACACCTCGCGGACCAGGCAGTTCAGCAGGGCGGTGGAGGTGCCGTCCGCGGCGGTCGCGACGGCCGAGCGGGTGAGGGTCACGTCAGGTCCCGTAGGTAGTTCGGCCCGTCCGGGCCGTAGTGCTTGTTGATGTCGGCGGCGCCGGTCCGGACCTTGTCGACGAGGGTCCCGGCGGTGACCATCGCTTTCGCGGGCAGTGTCGGCGCGTCCAGCACGCGGGCGCGCAGGAACGCGATCTCCGCCCCGGCGTCGAGAGCGGTGGACGGGCCGAGGCCGGTGGACGGGCCGGGGCCGGTGGAGGGGCCGAGTGTGGCGGTCGGGCCGAGGGCGGTGGAGGGCCCGGGAGCGGTGGACGGGCAGAGCAGCGCGTCCAGGCGGTCGCGGATCATCGCCAGGCCCTCCGCGCGCGGCAGGAGGCCGTGCGCGGCCAGCGCGAACGCGGGCGCGGCGGCGCACAGGTGCAGGGTGATCGTGATGAACACGCGGGCGAGCGCCTCGCGGTCGCGCGTGCGCATCCGGCGGTCCTCGAACGGGCAGGGCGCGCCGAGGACGTCCGGGTTCACGAGCATCCCGTCGTTGTCCTTCAGCAGGAGCCGCAGCGGCTCGCCGGGAGCGAGGACGAGCGCGACGTTCTGCTGGTGCGCTTCGAGGGCGATCCCGCGCCGGAACAGCGCGACGTTCCAGCCCAGCAGCGCGTCCAAGTACTGGCCGAAAAGGTTTCGGACGTCCCATTGCTCGATGACCAGGCCGCCGTCGGGATGCGGCGCGGTGAGCGCGGCGACGGGCACCACGTGTGCGTGTGCCGTTTCGGCCGGGAAGCGGCGGACGAGGTAGGCGAGGAACGGAGTTCCCGCGTGTCCGTAAGTCTGCTCGTCGGCCAGCAGGACGGGATGGTCCTCCTCTGCCAGGACGTCCCGCAGCAGCTTTTCGGCGAGCGCGCCGTCCGGCAGGGTGCCGGGCACGATCGTCCGCCGGTTCCGCAGGCCGAGCGTGCTCGTCGGCAGCGGCACCTTCAGATGGACGAGCGCGTCGGCGGCGACCGTCCGCATCGACAGCGTCGGCCGCACCGGACGGAACGCTTCGGGCAACACCTCCGTGTGTTTCCGGACGGCCGAAACCGCGAGCGGATGCACGGGGAACAGCTCCGGCCCCGGCCACCACCCGGGCAGATCGCCCACCGAGGTGATGTCGTCCTTCGGCACCCGCGCCCAGCGCAGCGGGAACTCCGGCGCGAACTCGGGCGCGTACCGCCGCAGATCGCTCGGCGCGAGCCCGGCGCGGGCGTGCGCGCACGGGTACACCGGATGCTCGGTATGCGCGGCGAGCGTCTCATAGAACACGCCCGGCCCGAGCGGATCCGCCCGCGCGAGCCGCTGCATCACGCCCGGACGGCTGCTCTCGCAAAGCAACGTCGCCGTCAGCGCCTCCCGGCACTCCCGCGCGAGCGCCGCCACGTCGTCGTGAGGGTCGGCGACGCGTCGCGCGATCGCGAGCACCTCCGTGAGCCGAAGTTCCTGCCCCGCGTCCACGACGGCGTCCGCGAGAAACCCGGGACAAAGCCCACTCACCACCTCGTCCGCCGTCCCGTCCGCCGTCGCGCCGGTCGTCGCGTCCGCCGTCGCTTCGGCCGTCCCGTCTGCCGTTGCGTCTGCCGTTGCGTCGGCCGTCCCGTTGGCTGTCGCGTCGGTCGGGCCGTTCGTCGAGCCGTCTGCTAAGCCGTTTGTCGGGCAGTCTGCGGAGTCGGTTGCGGGGGCGGCTGCTGAGCTGTCCGCCGGGTTGCTTACCGAGCCGTCCGGTGAGGTGCGTGTGCGGAGTCTTATGGGGGTGCTGCCGGGGAGGGCCAGAGAGCCGTCGCGCACGTATGTTCGCAGCCCGCCGTAGTCCTCGCGCAGCAGGGCGTCCAGGACGCGCGCCGCGAGGACTCCCTCAGTGGAGATTCGGGGGGCGCGGCGGGTCCGGCTCAAGGAAGGCGACTCCTGCGAGCCGGCCCGCCGCGCGTTCGGGATGAGACGCCCGTCGGCCGCGGAGGCGGGCGGGGGGCCGTCGACCCGCGTCATGCGATCGTCCAGGTGTTGGCGGTGCGGAAACGGGTGATGGCGGCCTCGACCTCGGGGCGGGACGGGCCGATCGCCCGGATCGTCCCGAGGTAGTCGCGGTTGGTGCGGGTCAGCGGCGCGTCCGTGCCGAGCGGACGCAGCGGACGGTAGGTCAGCCGGACGTCCCCGTCGTGCAGGTCGGCGGCGGCGGGAGCCGAGGCGAGCCTGCCCGGACGGTCGGCCAGGATCCAGTCGGCGACCGCGTGCCGGGCGGGGCGAGGGACCGGCGGCGGCAGGCGCTCGCCGAGGTGGACGCGCAGGATCCGCTCGAACAGCGGGACGCCGAGCAGGTCGGCCAGCAGGAAGTCGCAGTGGTCGCCGATCACCCGGTAATTGACCTCGATGATCCGCGCGCGTCCGGCGTGGACGACGAACTCGGTATGGCAGGCGCCGAAACCGACGCCGAGCGCGTCGAGCTGGGCGAGGACCTGCGGGGTCTCGGGCGGGGGCGGGGCCCATTCGAGGCGTTCCTCGACGAAGTGCGGGGGCGGGGAGAGGCGCGTCCGGAACGAGCCGAGGACGTGCAGTTCGTGCCCGTCCCCGAGGGTTTCGAGGGTGTGCAGCTCGCCCGGCAGGTACTCCTCGACGACGAGCGGGCGGCGCGTGCCGATCTGCGCGCGCCGGGCCGAAAGCTCGGCCGCGTCCGCGACGAGGAAGACGTCCTCGCTGGCCACGCCCTCGCGCGGCTTGAGGACGAGCGGGTACGGCGCGTCCGGCGGGACGCGGTCGGCGGGTGCGGAGAACACCGGGTCGAGCGCGGCCAGCGCGCGGCGCGTCTCGTGCTTGTTCTTCGCCCGGACGGCGGCCCGCCAGTCTTTACCGGGCAGGCCGAAATAGGCGGCGGCGAGCGCGACCGGGGCCTGCAGGAAGTCGGAGTTGGTGAACAGCGCGTCCGGGCGTCCGGCCGCGATGATCTCGCGGAAGTCGCCGACGTCGCAGCGCACGACCGGGCCGCCGAAGACGGCGGCGTGCGCGTCCGGACGGTCGGTCAGCACGGTCACGTCCAGGCCGAGCGCGGCGGCCGCGGGCAGGAACCCGTGCGCCACCGAGTCGGTGAGCCTGCCGGAGACGAGGTGGAGCGCGGCGGCCACGGCACCCTTTCGGCCAGATAGTGAGGTTAGCCTTGCCTAACTCGAACCGTCACCATAGTGGCCGGGGCCCGCCCGGTGTGCAAGAACGGCGGACACGCGTGTTGGATGGTCCCCATGAAGCACGCCGACCCCGAGGGAGCCACGGACGTGGTCGAGCGCTGGGTCGCGCTCGCCGGTGCGGACACCCGGCACATCGGCGCGGACCTCGCCGCCCGTTACGCCGAACCCCACCGCCGCCACCACGGCCTCGCGCACCTGACCGCCGTCCTCGACCTGGTGGACGAGCTGGCGGCCCACGCCCCCGACCCGGACGCCGTCCGGCTCGCCGCCTGGTTCCACGACGCGGTCTACGACCCGCAGCGCGCCGACAACGAGGCGCGCAGCGCCCGCCTCGCGGCCCGCGTCCTCGCGGACACCGACCTGTCGCCCGCGCGCCTCGCCGAGGTCGTCCGGCTCGTCGAGCTGACCGAGACGCACGACCCGGACGACGCCGACGCCAACGGCCAGGTGCTGTGCGACGCCGACCTCGCCATCCTCGGCGCGGACCCCGAGCGCTACGCCGCTTACACCGCCGCCGTGCGCGAGGAGTACGCCTTCGTCCCGGAGGAGATCTTCCGCGCGGGCCGCGCCGAGATCCTGCGCGGGCTGCTCGACCTGCCGAAGATCTTCCACACCCCGGAGGCGAACGCCCGCTTCGAGGCCGCCGCGCGCCGCAACCTGGGCACCGAGCTGATGCTCCTCAACGCCTGACCGGCGAACGCGCGAACGCACCCCGAACGCACCCCGAACGCACCCCGAGCGCGCGCGAAAGGGGGGGCGTGGATGTGCGAACGCGCGGACAACGCCCGGCTTCGGCGTCCCCTAGAGTTCATGGGCAAAGCATCATGCAAGGGAGCATGTCAGTGGACGTTGTGGAGTACATCCAGGCCAACAAGGCCCAGTTCTTCGCGGACCTCAAGGAGTGGCTGGCGATCCCGTCCATCTCCGGGGACCCGGCCCACCACGACGACGTGCGCCGCTCGGCCGACTGGCTCGCAGGCCACCTGCGCGGCCTCGGCTTCCCGACCGTGGAGGTCTGGCCGACCGCCGGGCTGCCCGCCGTGTTCGCCGAGTGGCCCGCCGCCGACCCCGACGCCCCGTCCGTGGTGGTCTACGGGCACCACGACGTCCAGCCGGTGACGCCGCTGGAGGAGTGGGACACCGACCCGTTCCAGCCGGTCGAGCGCGGTGACCGGCTCGTCGGGCGCGGCACGTCCGACGACAAGGGCCAGGTCTTCTTCCACACGCTCGGGCTGCGCGCGAACCTCGCCGCCCGCGGCGCGGACGCCCCGCCCGTCACGATCAAGCTGCTGGTCGAGGGCGAGGAGGAGTCCGGCTCGATCCACTTCGCCGAGCTGCTGCGCGAGCGCCGCGACCGGCTCGCCGCCGACGCCGTGATCATCTCCGACACCACCATGTGGGCCGCGGACGTGCCGTCCATGTGCACCGGCATGCGCGGCCTCACCGAGGCCGAGATCACGCTGCGCGCGGCGGACGTCGACCTGCACTCCGGCTCGTTCGGCGGGGCCGTCCCGAACGCGCTGCACGCCATGGTCGAGCTGCTCGCCAAGCTGCACGACGCGGACGGGCGCGTCGCCGTCCCCGGCTTCTACGACGACGTCGTCCCGCTGACCGACGAGGAGCGCGAGCTGTTCGCGCGGCTCCCGTTCGACGAGGCCGCCTGGCTCGAGACCGCCGGGAACAGCCGCGTCGCCCACGGCGAGGCGGGCTACAGCACCCTGGAGCGGATCTGGGCCCGGCCGACCGCCGAGATCAACGGCATGTGGGGCGGCCACACCGGCCCCGGCGGCAAGACCATCGTGCCCCGCGAGGCGCACGCGAAGATCTCCTTCCGGCTGGTCGCCGGGCAGGAGCCCGCCAAGGTCCGGGACGCCTTCACCGCGTGGATCGAGGCGAACACCCCCGCGGGCGTCGAGGTCGAGGTGCGCAGCGAGGGCGGCGGCGTCCGGCCGTGCTTCTCGCCGATCGACTCGCCCGGCGTCCGCGCCGCGCGCCGCGCGATGGAGAAGGCGTTCGGCACCGAGGTGCTGTTCACCCGCGAGGGCGGCTCCGGCCCCGAGGCCGACCTCGCCGACATCCTCGACGCGCCGCTGGTGTTCGTCGCGGTCGGGCTGAACGACGACCGCATCCACGCGCCGAACGAGAAGGTCGAGATGCCGCTGCTGCTCAAGGGCGCCGAGGCCGCCGCCCACCTCTGGGACGAGCTGGCCACCGCGCTGCGCTAGCGTGATCGGGTGAGCGAATCCCCCCAGGTCGGAGACCGGTCAACCGGAGACGAGAGCGGCACCGGGCCGCTGGAGTGGCTCGCGCTGGCGCGCGGCACGCTGGACCGGGCCGCCGAGCGGCGCGGCGACGACGCGTTCCTCGACGCGGCGTGGCACGACCCGCGCACCCGCGTCCTCGTGCTGCGCGACGGCGAGGTCAACGCGATCGTCGAGCCGGACCCGGTGCTCGTGCTGCTCCCGCCGGCGGACGCGCCGTCCGGCGACCGCTACTTCCTGGGCGTGGACGACGACGGCGTCGCCTACTTCGCCGTCACCGGCCCGCTCCCGGCGGTCGAGGGCGCCGAGCGGGCCGGGCTGCGCCGGATCGGCGCCCTGCTGCCGGACCGCGACTCCGGGCTGCTGACGCACGCCGTCGCGCTGGAGCACTGGCACGCGGCGAACGTCTACTGCCCGCGCTGCGGGACGAGGACGGAGATCCGGCAGGCCGGGCACGTCCGGCGCTGCCCGAACGACGGCTCGGACCACTTCCCGCGGCTGGACCCGGCCGTGATCATGCTGGTCACCGACCAGGACGACCGGCTGCTGCTCGCCCGCGGGCCGCAGTGGCCGGCCGACCGCCGGTCCGTCCTCGCCGGGTTCGTCGAGCCGGGCGAGTCGCTGGAGCAGGCGGTCGTGCGCGAGGTGCGCGAGGAGGTCGGGCTGACCGTCCGGGACGTCCGCTACCTGGGCAGCCAGCCGTGGCCGCTGCCGCAGAGCCTCATGATCGGGTTCACCGCCGGCGCGGACGGCACCGTCCCGCTCGTCCCGGACCCGGTCGAGATCCGCGACGCCGGCTGGTACACGCGCGAGGAGCTGACCGAGGCGATCGAAACCGGACGCATCGTCGCGCCCGGCCCGCTGTCGATCGCCGCGCAGCTCATCATGCGCTGGTACGGCGGCCCACTCCCGAAAATGCCGCCCTTCTGACCCGCGGCCGTTGTGACCGGCGGGCCGTTCTGACCAGCGCGTCGGTGTGACCGGTGGGTGGGCGTGGTCAGCGGACGCCGGTGAGGTCCAGGCGGAGCGGCGCGGACGGCGAGCCGCCCGACTCGTGCCGGGCCACCGCGTAGACCGCCACGACGTAGGCGAGGTCGAGGACGGCCGTCGCGATCATCAGGTAGGGGAGCAGCGGCCCGTGGCGCCACGGCTCGTCCTGGAGCCAGATCCAGGACGCGCCGGACGCCAGGGCCGTGCCGACGCCCTTGGCGAGCGCGATCCAGACCGACTGCCCGCGCGCCGAGCCGCGCGCGATCAGCATCGACAGGAACAGCCCGGACATCATCAGGTTCTGCCCGAAGGCGGCGAACGTGGCGAGCCCGTGGTCGAACTGGCGGCTCACGAAGTCCACCCCGAGATACCCCATGACCAGCACGGACGCCAGCATCGCGAGGAACCCCCAGCGGGGCAGGAAGCGGAACTCGCGCGGCCCGTACGCCACGACCAGCGCCAGGATCACCACGTCGAACCCGAACCAGACGTAGTTCACGACCAGCTGCATCCCGTCGCCCGGCCGGACGAACGAGAAGATGAACTCCCAGCCGAGGTTGGCGGCGAGCGCGGCGATCGGCATGCCGTACGTCCGCTGCTTCCAGCCCGTCCAGATGATGAGCAGGTAGGTCGCCGTCCAGGCCAGTCCCGAGCCGAGCGACAGCGCGTCCGCCAGGTCCAACGTGAAACCCCTTCGTGTCACGGAAACGCGCCCAGGCTAGCCATACCGGACGGCCCGCGGGAACGCCGAAGGCCCTTCCGTTACCCGAACGGAAGGGCCGACTCGGCGTGAAGCGCGCTGTGACGCGGGACGGGACGGAGACGTCAGGCGCCGATGAGGCGCTTGACCTCCTTGGCGCTGGGGTTGGTCAGCACGACCTCGCCCGCGTCCGGGGTCTGGATCACGACGGTCGGGACCGTCTGGTTGCCGCCGTTCACGCTCATCACGAACTCGGCGGCCTTCGGGTCGCGCTCGATGTCCACCTCGACCATCTCGATGCCGTCCCGGCCGAGCTGGGTCTTGAGGCGGCGGCAGAACCCGCACCACGTGGTCGTGTACATGGTGATCCGGCCCTGCTCGGGCTTCTCGGCGGCCTGCGTCGTCATCGCTCTCGTCGGCTCCTCACCTGGACGATCTCCGGTCGTGCGTCAGCGTCAACACTGGGACGCCACCGGACATTCCACACCATGAGTCAGGGTCCGGTACCCCCGGTGCTCACAGCCGGCCCTGCCCGCGGCTCACGGACGGGCCTGCCCCGAGCATCGGGCCGGGCCTGCCACCATGGAGGGATGGAGGCGGAGGCGGTGCTGGCGGGGCTCGACCCCGAGCAGCGGGCGGTGGCGGAGGCGACGCGCGGGCCGGTGTGCGTGCTGGCGGGCGCGGGCACGGGCAAGACCCGCGCGATCACGCACCGGATCGCGTACGCGACGCTGACCGGGGTGGTCGCCCCGCAGCGGGTGCTGGCCGTGACGTTCACCACCCGCGCGGCGGGCGAGCTGCGGTCCCGGCTGCGCGCGCTCGGCGCGCCCGGCGTGCAGGCCCGCACCTTCCACGCGGCGGCGCTGCGGCAGCTGTCCTACTTCTGGCCGAAGGTGGTCGGCGGCGACCCCCCGAAGATCATCGAGTCCAAGATCGGGCTGGTCCGGGACGCGGCGCGCGAGTGCGGCATCCGCGAGTCCGACCCCGCCAGGCTGCGCGACATGGCCTCGGAGATCGAGTGGGCCAAGGTCACCCAGCACCGGCCCGAGGACTACGTGGACGCCGCGTCCCGCGCGGGCCGCAAGCCGTCCACCGACGTCGTCGAGGTCGCCCGCGTCTACGCCGAGTACGACCGGCTGCGCCGCGAGCGCAACCTGCTCGACTTCGAGGGGATGCTGGAGCTGACCGTGGCCGTCCTGCACGACGAGCCGCAGGTGCTCCGGCAGGTCCGCGAGCAGTACCGGCACTTCGTGGTGGACGAGTTCCAGGACGTCAACCCGCTGCAGAAGATGCTCCTGGACACCTGGCTCGGCGACCGCGACGACCTGTGCGTCGTCGGCGACCCGAACCAGACGATCTACTCCTTCACCGGGGCGACCTCGTCCTACCTGCTCGACTTCACCAAGCAGTACAAGGACGCGAAGGTCGTCCGGCTCGTCCGCGACTACCGGTCGACGCCGCAGGTCGTGCAGCTCGCCAACGAGGTGATCGGACGCGCCCGCGGCGACGCCGCCAAGCGCCACAAGCTCGAACTGGTCGCCCAGCGCGAGGACGGCCCCGCGCCCGTGTTCAGCGAGTACGGGGACGACGCGTCCGAGGTCGCCGACATCGCGCAGCGCTGCCGCAAGCTCATCGACGAGGGCGTCCCGGCGCGGGAGATCGCCGTCCTGTTCCGGATCAACGCGCAGTCGGCCCGGATCGAGGAGGCGCTGAGCGACGCGGGCGTCCCCTACGTCGTGCGCGGCGCGGAGCGGTTCTTCGAGCGGCCCGAGGTGCGCGAGGCCGTCGTCCGGCTGCGCGGCGCGGCGCGCGCGGGCGGCGACGCCGAACTCGACGGCCTCGGGCTGATCCAGACCGTCCGGCACGTCCTGATGGGCGCGGGCCTCACCGACGCGCCGCCGGACGGCGCGGGCGCCGCCCGGTCCCGGTGGGAGTCCCTCGCCGCGCTCGCCCAGCTCGCCGAGGACATGGCGGTCGACAACCCGTCCGCCGGGCTGCCCGACTTCGTCGCCGAACTGGAGGAGCGCGCCGCCGCCCAGCACGCGCCGACCCTGGAGGGCGTCACCCTCGCGTCCCTGCACGCCACCAAGGGCCTGGAGTGGGACGCGGTGTTCCTCATGGGCCTCACCGACGGCATGGTCCCGATCAAGTACGCCGAGACCGCCGAGCAGGTCGAGGAGGAACGCCGCCTGCTGTACGTCGGCGTCACCCGCGCCCGCGCGCACCTGCACCTGTCCTGGGCGCTGTCCCGCGACCCGGGCGGCGAGCGCTACCGGCAGCCGTCCCGCTTCCTGGACGGCCTCACCGGCAAGACCGGCACGCCGACCCCGGCCCGCGTCGACCGCGCCGCGTCCCGCCGGACGCGCCGCTCCGGCCCGCAGCCGTGCCGCGTCTGCGGACGTCCGCTCACCGCCGCGATCGAGCAGAAGCTCGGCCGCTGCCAGGACTGCCCCGCCGAGCTGAACGAGGACATCCTCGTCGCGCTCAAGGACTGGCGCGCCCGCACCGCCGCCGACCGCCGCGAACCCGCCTTCGTGATCTTCACCGACTCCACCCTCCAGGCCATCGCCGAGCGCGCCCCGGCCTCGATGGAGGAGCTGGCGCAGATCCCCGGCGTCGGCCGGGTCAAGCTCGACCGCTTCGGCGCGGACGTCCTGGAGCTGGTCAACGGGGGGTGAGAGCCCGCTCACACGCCCCCGTTTGGGACACTGATCGGCGTGAAGGAATCAGTGAAGGCGCTGCTGGACATCCTCGACCTGGAGCAGATCGAGACCGACATCTTCCGCGGCCGCAGCCCCGAGGACCGGCAGCAGCGGGTGTTCGGCGGCCAGGTCGCCGGCCAGGCCCTCGTCGCCGCCGGACGCACCGTCCCGCCGACCCGCGCGGTGCACTCGCTGCACGCCTACTTCATCCGCCCGGGCGACCCGTCCGTCCCGATCGTCTACACCGTGGACCGCGTCCGCGACGGCCGCTCCTTCACCACCCGCCGCGTCCTGGCCATCCAGCACGGCAAGGCGATCTTCAGCCTGTCGGCGTCCTTCCAGATCGACGAGCCGGGCCCGGCCCACCACGCTCCCATGCCGGACGCCCCGGACCCCGAGACCCTCCCCACCGCCCTCGACCGCCTCATCCCGGTCTTCGGCGAGCGCGCCGCCACCGAGTTCGTCAACCGCCGCCCCTTCGACGTCCGCCACGCGACGCCCCTCACCTGGGAGGCCGCCAAGGACCCGTCCCTGGCCACCCCCGAGTCCAAGGTCTGGCTCAAGGTCGACGACGACCTCCCCGAGGACCCGCTCCTCCACGTCTGCCTGATGACCTACGCCTCCGACATGACCCTCCTGGACACCGTCCTCCTCAACCACGGCCTGGCCTGGGGCGACAAGCGCACCATGGGCGCCTCCCTGGACCACGCCATGTGGTTCCACAAGCCCTTCCGCACCGACGACTGGCTCCTCTACTACCAAGACACGCCCTTCGCCGGCGGCGCGAGAGGCCTGGCAAGAGGCCAGATCTTCACCCGAGACGGCGACCTGGTCGCCTCCGTCATGCAAGAGGGCCTCGTCCGCGTAACCGACGCCTGACCAGCGAAATCGCACCTCTCGTTCGGCGTGCCGCAGGAGACTGCCGAGGAAACCGCCTGGGGGTGCCAGGGCGAACGTGCCGGGTGGCGCGGTCAGGTGTGGGGGATGGACAGCGCGCTGCCGCCGGGGAGGTCGAGCCAGAACCGGTCGGGCGCGGCGACCAGCCGCAGGGTCGGGTGCGTGCAGATGCCGCACCGCAGCACGTGGCCGGGGGCGTCGCCGTAGAGCGGGGCGCGGGCGAGCAGGTCCCGGTGGCCGCAGTGGCCGCAGCGCCCCGCGGCCAGCGCGGTGTCGGGGACGAACAGCATGCTCAGCGGCCCGGCGAGGGCGTTGCCGTCCAGGCGCCGGTCGTCGGGCAGGTAGTCCTGCCAGCCCAGGCCGGCGGTCGCGGGGTCGGTCATGGTCATCCTCCAGTGGGGCCGAAGCGTTCGGTGCGGATCCGGGACGGGTCGTGGCCGAGGGCGGTGAGCGTCGCGCTCACCGCCTCGACGAAGCCGGTGGGGCCGCAGACGTAGCAGCGGGGCGCCTGCTCGGCGGGCATGCCGTGCCGGGCGAGGTCGGCGGGGGTGAGCCGGCCGGGTGGACGGTCCTGCCCGCCCGGGGTGCGGCGGGTGTAGGCGAGCAGGACGCCGGCGTCCGGCCCGGGCAGGCCGGCCAGCTCGGTCCCGTAGCAGAGGCGGTCGGGGGAGCGCAGCGAGTACAGCAGCCGGAGCGGCCCGGCGGGCTCGCGGCGCCAGGCGCGGACCATCGCCATGATCGGGGCGATGCCCACCCCGCCGGCGAGCAGCAGGGACGGCGCCGGCTCGGCCGGGCGCCAGACGAACCAGCCGCCGACCGGGCCGAGGACCTCGATCTGCGCGCCCGCGGGCAGGTCGTCGACCAGGTACGGCGAGACCTCCCCGTCCGGGACGCGCTGCACGGTCAGCTCGACCCGCCGGCCGTCGGCGGGAGCGGACATCGAGTAGCTGCGCACCGCCTGGTAGCCGTCCTCGGCGGTGAGCCGGACGTCGACGTGCTGGCCGGGCAGGTGGCCTGGCCATCCGGGCACGTCGAGGATCAGGGTGCGCGTCGCGGGGTTCTCCCGGCGGTCCCCGGTCAGCGTCGCCGGACGCCACTGCGGCCCGTTCGGTCGCGCGACCGCGGCGGCTCCGGTGCCGGTGCCGGCGGGGGCGGTCACGGGGTCACGTCCACGAATAGCGCTGCTCGCGCCACGGGTCGCCGTAATCGTGGTAGCCGGCCGTCTCCCAGAAGCCCGGCCGGTCGTGGGTGAGCAGCCGGATGCCCTGGATCCATTTGGCCGACTTCCAGAAGTACAGGTGCGGGACGAGCAGCCGCGCCGGCCCGCCGTGCTCGGGCGCGAGCGGCCCGCCGTCAAAGCCGTGGGCGATCCACGCTCTGCCGCCGGTGATGTCGGCCAGCGGCAGGTTGGTGGTGTAGCCGCCGTAGCAGTACGCCAGCGCATGCGACGCGTGAGTGTCGAGACCTGCCAGCAAGGTGTCGACGGACACGCCCTGCCAGGACGTGCCGAACTTCGACCAGCGGGTCACGCAGTGGATGTCGGTCGTGGGCCGCTCCTGCGGCAGCGCCATGAACTCCGCCCAGGACCAGGACCGGGTGACGCCCGCCTCGCTCTCCACGGCCAGCGACCACGTGCCCTGGTCGATGCGCGGCGTCGGGCCCGCCGACAGGACGGGGAAGTCCTCGGTGAGGTACTGGCCCGGCGGCAGCCGGTCGTCCGCCTCGCGCTCGCGGCTGCGCCGGTGGAAACCCGGAGAGAAGGCCATCGACGTCATCTCCGATCGGAACCCAGGGCGGTCCCGCCTGCGGCGCCGCGCCTCACCGAGGACGCGCCGGTCTCGGCGGCGGTTCGGCGGCGTCCTGGCCGGCCCGCCATGAGCGAGTCCTCGCCACCGGCTCCCGCGAACGTCGTCGCCATTTCTCTAGACGGGGCCGCCCGTCCTTTCCCCTGCTCGGTCATGCACTCCTCGATCTCTGCTCACCGGACGTGAAGCAGCCCCCGGCCGGTCCTTGTCAACCCGGTCACCAGGGCGCCCTCGTCACGCCCTGATGCCGGGAATCCTCAGCGTTTGAGGAAGTCCAGCAGGTCGTTGTTGAATTTCTCCTTGTCGCCGGGGACGAGCGCGATTCCGTGGGAGCCGCCTTCGTACACCTTGAGGGTGGCGTTCGGAATGATCTGGGCGGACTTGCGGCCCGTGGCGTCGATCGGGACGATCTGGTCGTCGTCGCCGTGCACGACGAGCGTGGGGACGTCGAATTTGCGCAGGTCCTCGGTGAAATCGGTGCGCGCGAAGGCGTCCACGCATTTCACTCCGGCCTGGATGTTCTCGTGCATCGCCATGAACCAGAACGCGTCCCGGTTGCCCTGGGTGACCTTGTTGCCGGGCCGGTTGGCCGAGAAGAAGCCTTCCGAGGCGTCCTTCCAGTACTGCGACCGTTCACGCAGGATGCCGCTCTTGATGTCCTCGAACACCTGCTCGGGGACGCCTTCGGGGTTGTCCGGGGTCTGGAGCATCAGCGGCGGGATCGCCGACAGCAGCACCGCTTGGGCGATCCGTGCGGTGCCGTGGCGGCCGATGTAGCGGGCCAGCTCGCCACCGCCCATCGAGTGCGCCACCAGCGTGACGTCCCGCAGGTCGAGCCGGTTGATCAGGTCGTCGAGGTCGTCGGCGAAAGTGTCGAAGTCGTAGCCGTTGAACGGCTGGCTGGAGCGGCCGTGGCCGCGGCGGTCGTGCGCGATCGCCCGGTAGCCGTTCTCGGCGACGAACTTCATCTGGTCGTCCCAGGCGTCGGCGTTCAGCGGCCACCCGTGGATGAACACCACCGGCCGCCCCTGCCCCCAGTCCTTGTAGAAGATCTCTTCACCGTCGCGCGTCGTGACGTACCCCATTGCAGTTCCCCCGTGCCGCCCGCATTGCCGGCGTGATCGTGGTGATGGACGAGTCCGTCTCAAGGGTCCTCGTCACGAATTCCAGGACGGCACGGCTTCGCGTCGGGGCAAAGCGAGGTGACCGGACAGGTCTCGTCCCTCCACATGCAGTCACGCTCCTCCTTCCCTGGATTCCAGCAGCGCAGACGGCGCCGAAGTAAAAATGGTTTTGTCGCTACCAGCTGCATCGCTGACCGCGCCAATGCGGAGTTTCGATGCTCCGGTACGCATCCAACGGACGAACCGACGACGGCTACGTCCTTGTCCGCGAGAAGGCGCTTCACGGCTGCGGTGGCGACGATGTGGCGCAGCCTTGCCAGGCTGCCCGACCGGCCACGGCGGGCCGAGGGGACGGGGGATCCGCCGGACGGAGTCCCCGGAATCGCCCCGCCGAGCCCCCCGCCAACACCTAGGGTGAAGGACCCGTCACGAACTTGAGATCCTCTCGGAGGTGCCATGGCCTCGGGCATGAGCCCCAAGGACGCCCCCATCGGCGACGTGAGCGCCGCCCTGGCCGTCGTGGACTCGCATCTCAAGCGGTTCGGGACGGACCAGGCCACGGCCGGACGGGACGAACTGCTGACCCAGTACATGGGATCGCTCGGGCGAGGCGGAGCCTCCGACGTCCTCGACGGGGCCTGCACGCTGCTGTACGTCTTCATGCAGTGGCTGCGGAGCGCGCACGAATCGCAGGACAAGGACGTCCTTGAATACGTCCTGCCCTACGTGGTGGGCACCTTGAAGCACATGCGGACCGTCAGCGACGAGGGCATCCCGACCATGGCCGCGATGATGACCGCGTCGGTGGTGGACGTCAGCCCGTCGCTGTGGCGACACGAACTGGGGAGCTGGCGCAGGGAGGAGATGACCGCGTTCGAGGTGACCCTCTTCATCCTCGCCAGGCGCATCAACGAACTGTGCGGCGACGAGAACGCCGCGACCCAGATGGTGATCGAGGCCCTGGACGCCGCCGAAGACGGCGAGCCCGAGTGACCGAACGCGGATCCAAGGCCTCGTGGTCGTGCGGGGATGGACCTAAGTAGGGGGCTTCGGGCAATCACGGGTGTATCGACCGTCGAGGAGAGGTCATCAGATGCCCCGTTCGGGCTCGGCCACCAGAGAGCCCCGGCCGCCGGCCGTCCCACCGGACGCCACGCCGGACGTCCCAGCGGACGCCACGCCGGACGTCCCGCCGGACGCCACGCCGGAAGCAGGTGCGGAGTCGCCCGCCGGCGCCGATGACTCCGCCGTGATCGTCGCGTCGCGGCGGGAACCCGAACGGTTCGCGCTGCTGTTCCAGCGGCACGCGCGGGCCATCGGCCGCTACGTCACGCGGCGGCTGGGCCCCGGTCCGGCCGAGGACGTCGTGGCGGAGACGTTCCTGATCGCGTTCCGCGAGCGCGACCGCTACGACGCGTCCTGTCCCGACGCCCGTCCCTGGCTGTACGGGATCGCGACCAACCTGGTGCGGCGGCACCGGCGCGACGAGGTCCGGCTGCTGCGGGCGCTGGCCCGTACCGGGATCGATCCGGTCATCGAGTCCTTCTCGGACGCGGCGGACGCGCGGCTCAGCGCCGGTGCGGCGGGCCGCGGGCTGGCGGCGGCGATCGCCGGGCTGCCCGCGGCGCAGCGCGACGTCCTGCTGCTGGTCACGTGGGCGGGACTCACCTATGACGAGGCCGGGCAGGCGCTGGGCGTCCCGTCCGGAACCGTGCGCTCGCGCATGAACCGGGCCCGCGCCAAGCTGCGCGGCGCGCTCGGCGGAACCGATCCCTCCGCGCTCACCGAGGAGTCGCAGTGAACGAACTGACGCACGTGCGGCGGCTGCGCGCCGAGGTCCCCGAGGACCTGGACATGCCGGCCGCCGAGGACCGGCTGCGGGCGGAGATCGCCGAGGCGCGGAAGACGCCGGCGCGAGCCCGCAAACTGCGCTGGACGCTAATCCCCGCCGGGATCGCCGCCACTGCGATCGCCGTCGCGCTGGTGACCGTCCCGTGGTCGGACGGGTCCTCGGCCGAGGCGGTCGCTCTGATGGCCAGAGCCGCGCAGACGGCCCTGCACACACCCGCGTCGCCGCCGCGCAACGACCAGTACATCTACCAGGAGACCGTCGAGAAGCTGCGTCCCGCAGGACGGCCCTATACGCGGTACCGCTCCGAGTGGCTTTCGGTGGACGGCTCCAAGCCGGGACTGATCCGCGAGAGGAACGTCATCCCCGCCGGGACGCCCGCACCGCCCGCGGAGGAGATGCGTCCGGACGGCGAGACGGCCCTGCGGGCGTGCGGCGCGACGCCCCCGCTCTCGCGTCCCTATATCGGCAGCCTGCCGTCCAGGCCCGCGGACGTCCTGAAGCTGCTCGACGAGCGCGCCGGCGACGGCGGCCGGGGCGAGCGCCTCTGGAGCGCCGCGACGGACATGGCCGACACCGCCATGGCGCCCGCCGCCAGGGCGTCCTTCTACCGGGCGCTGGCCGAGATCCCCGGCGTCGGTGTCGCCGCCGACTCGGTGGACGCCTCGGGCCGGCACGGCGTGGCGCTGACCAGGACGTCCGACGGCGTCCGGGAAGAACTGATCTTCGACCGCACCACCTACGCCGTCCTCGGTGAACGCACCCTCGACGAGAAGGGAACCGAGTTCTCCTCGACCGCCCTCCTCAAAACCGCGGTCGTGGACAAGGCCCCGGCCCCCCGCCCCGGCACGTCCGAGGACACCTGCTGACCCCGCCGCCGCCCGGCCCCGAGGCCGGGCGGCCGAAGCCTCAACCGGGCTTTCCGGGAGTGTCGTCCAGCAGCTCCACCAGGCCGGCGATCATGGTGAGGATGAGCCGCCGGTCCTGAGTGACCGGCGTCCGGAACCTGAGCTCGGGAGGGACCAGGTCGGCAGACGTCCGGGTCGGCGAGGGAGAGCCCAGGTCGGCGGACGCCCGGGTCGGCGAGGGAGGCACCCAGACCCAGCCGCGCATGAGGGCCTCCTTGACCTCGACGGGAATCGCCGTGAAGCCCCCGGCCAGGTGGATGTCGTGCTGGACCACCTCGCGGTACAGGTAGTCGGACACCACGACGGCCAGGTCGGTGCCGGGATCGGCCATCACCGTGCGGAAGGCGGGGGCCTCGAGCAGCCGGAACAGCTCGGTCAGCGACGTTCCCGTGGCTCCGTGCCGGTCGAGCTGGACGAACCCCGCGTGCACGGCCACCCGCAACCGGAGCTGCGCCACCGCGGAGGCCAGCTTGTTGTGCCGCCGGACTTCGGAGAGCAGCTCCGGCACCAGCCGCGTGAGGAGGACGGACGGTCCGGTGCCCGGCTCGGCTATCAGGTACAGGCCGTCCCCCCGGTCCTCGTGGTGCGCGGACTTCCACGAGACCCCGGCCGCGGCGCAGGTCCGCTCGGTGAGGCCGTGGATCGAGGCGCGCAGGTGGAGCTGGACATCGGGATCGCGGCGGGTGCCGAACGCGACGATGTCCACCGCGAGCATTCCGCGATGCAGGGCGGGTGCGGTCAAGGCGTCCATGGGACCTTCCGGTCAGCCCACGACAGAGATCTGGCCACGCGGGGTGCGCAGTTCCGGGACCTCGCCGACCTCGTAGCACGGCCGGTTGCGGTCCGCCGCATAGGTGGTGACGGTCAGGCGGACGGGACGTTCCGCCGCCGTGTAGGCGGTCCGGTGGACGACGATGACCGGCCGGGACCCGCGGACGACGACCTGGGAGTTCTCGTCGATCTCCAGCCAGCCGGCCACCTCCCGGCTGGGGTACTCGATCCGCGCCTCGAAGTCCCGTATGCCGGGCCTCCGTCCCGCCGCCCGGACGCCGGACCGGTAGGAGTCCAGGTCGTCCGGCGTGCTCTCGCCGCCCTCCTCCCGGGACAGGAGCACCATGAACGGCAGCGGCCCCTTCGGGACGAACATGCCGTGCCCGTGGCGCAACTCGATCAGTCCCTCGTGCTCCAGCGCCGAGATCGCGAGGCGGATGGTGTTCCTGGACACCCCGAACTCGGTCTCCAGTTCCGGGACGTCACCTATCTCTTTCGGGAGTGAACTGTGTGACTCAAGGGAGGGATGCCACGACTTGTGCAATGCGCCGGTGGAGCCGGGCGGACGGCTGGCATAGTGGGGACGGTGACTCAGTTCGCTGTGCAGGCCGAGATGCAGGCCCAGGTGATCGAGGAGATGGGGCCTCTGCGCTCCAGGCTCGACGGGCGGGAGTTTCTCCTTTTCGGAAACGTCACCTCGCTGGACGACGAACTGCCGGAAGTCGATTCCGCGGTCGTCGTCGTCCATGGGGCGTTGCGCAATGCCGGGCACTATTTTCGAATAGTCGAGGAGGCGGCGCGGGGGCGCGAACCCGGGCCGCTCATCCTCGCGCCGCAGTTCCTCACCACCGCGGACGTCCGAGGGCGTCCGGAGCGGGAGGGGCTGCTGCACTGGGAGACCGAGGACTGGAAGAGCGGCTTCGGAGAGGTCAGCTCGTTCGAAATCCTCGACGCGCTGCTCGACCGGCTGCTCAACATCGACGGGCTGCGGAAGGTCACGGTCGCGGGCAACTCCGCGGGCGGGCAGTTCGTCAACCGCTACGCGGCCGTGGGCGACGCGCCCGACAAGGCGCCCGCCCGGGTGCGCTTCGTGGTGGCCAATCCCTCCACCTATCTGTACTTCGATCGCCTGCGGCCCACCCCGGACGGATTCGCCGAAGCAGGCGCCCCCGAGATCGACCATTGGCGCTATGGGTTCGGCGGCGATCGCCCGCGTTACGTGCGCGAAAATCCCGACTACTACTTCCAGCGTTATCTGAGCCGCGAGGTCGTCTACCTCCTCGGCGAGGAGGACGCCGACCCCGCCGCGGCACTTCTGGAAATCCACCCCGCGGCCCTCGCCCAAGGACGCACCCGCTACGAGCGCGGCGTCCGATATTACGACTACCTGCAACAAAAGGCGGGCGGTCCTCTGGAGAACCATCAGCTCGTACGCCTACCAGGAATAGGCCACGACGCGCACGACGTCTTCACCTCTTCCGCGGGCGTCACTCACCTGTTCGGCCATTGACCATTCCTCGGGTGGGGCGGCCGAACGTGGTCAGTGGGTGGATGCGGAGCGGAGGGTGGCGGCCAGGGGCGCCAGGGCTGGTTCTGCGGCTAGGGAGAGGGCGGCGATTCGGCGTTCTGGGCCTTGGCGGGTCAGGCAGGTGATCAGGGCGCGGGTCTGGGTGGACGCGCAGTCGCCGGATGGTTCGAGTAGGGCGGTGGCCTGGGCGGGGAGGTCGGCGGGAAGAGGTGTTAGCGGGACGTCGTCGTCGGGGGAGATGCCGGCGGCGAGCATCAGGAAGCGGGCGAAGACCTCGGTGAAGTCGGTGCGGCGCTCGGGGAAGCGGAGCATGCCGGGCATGAGCTCGGACGTCGAGGAGAGGGCCGTCTCCAGGGCCGTCCCCAGGACGATGTGCCGGTGCTCGGCGCAGCGCAGGGTCAGGCGTGCGGCGCGGGTGCGGGACGCGAGCGAGCGGGACAGGCGGGTGGCGAGTTCGTCCGCTTCGTCCTTGAGGTCGTGGAGGTGGCTCAGGTTGCGGTCGATCCACTTCTGCTGCTCTTGCAGAGCCTTGTCGTAGCGCTCCTCGGTGTCGGTGGCCTTGGCGGCCTCCTCGTCCAGGCGGCGCTTCAGTTCCTCCTCGTACCGGACGACGGACGCCAGTTCCGCGCCGAGTTCCTTGTCCAGGTTCTCGATGGACGCGATCACCTGGTCGGCTGAGCGGACAGCCTGCCCGGAAGGCGCGAGCGGGAAGGGCGGGAGCCGGTGCGCGACGGGCGAGGGCTCGTTCCGGGGAGTGGTCGCGGGGGCGAGGAGGCCGACCAGCTGAGCGGTCTCCCGGCGGGCCTGGAAAAGGGTGGATTCGAGCGTTTCGTCCAATCGCAGGATCATCTGGACGAGTGCGCCGAGGCCCAGAGCGCGGGCGACGGGGTCGTTGGCCTTGAGGGAAGCGGCGCGCTGGAGGCGGCGTTCGCGCGCTACCGCGGCGGCTCGGGCGATGGCGCGGGCGATGGTTTCGGCCCGTTCGTGGTCGCCGTCCGTCCGGTAGCCGAGGACCTCGCCGAGGTACAGGCCGGACGCCACCGACTCGCGGACCAGGGAGAGGATCTCGTACGCCTTCGCGGTCAGCAGCGCGGTCGGGAGGTTCAGCGCGGTGAGGTCGTCCACCAGGGCCGCGCGGAGTTCGGCGGCGGGCATGGTGGGCCGGGAGGGATCCATGGGCGGATTATCCCGTTGGCATCCGCTAGCGGTGTGCGGCGGCAGACGCGACGGCGCGAAGGACCGGGAGGGCTTCGCCGAGGTGGGGCCGAAGCGCGCGGAGTCCGATGCGTAGCCGCTTGTGGCCAGTTCCGGCAAATAGCGGGTGAGCGGGACGTCCAGGCTCAGCTCGCCGTCCGCGACGGCCACGCCCACCGCCGCCGACGAGGCATCGGGGCCCCTCCCGGCCGGGAGTCCCGTCCGCGAGCGGACGTGGCCGGACGCGGGCGTGCGCGGGCGTGATCATCAGCGTCCGGCGGGAGTAGGGTGTCAACGGCGGGCGCGAACCTCGGGGACGCGCGGGACGCGGTGCCGGTTCCGGTGAGACGGGCCACAAAACCGCAGGTCAAAAATATCTTGCTGATTTCCCGCGGATCACCGTACGCTCGTGACGAGCATTCAGCAGTCGAACGACTGGATCTTGGTCCGGCGGTCGGCACGAGAACAGGAAGGCGGTGTCCGGTCCGGTGAAGAACACGATCTCGTTGAGCGCGTGGCGGAACGGGGCCCTGCCCTGCCCCGCGTTCTCGGCCGCCTACGCCGGCGCCCACGCCGTCCTCGTCCGCACCGGAGAACTCGGTGACATGGCGAAACTCCGCGGCGGCGAGCGCATGGACGCGCGGTTCCAGGCCGGTCCGGACGGCTTCGGCCGGTTCGGCGGCGGCCTGCGGCTGCGCGGCCTGATGCAGCAGGTGTCCCGTGATGAGCAGGGGCGCAGTGTCTTCGCAACCGACCTCGCCGAAGACATCGAGCCCACCGCTCCGGCCACGACCCACGTGAACGTCCCCTCCCCGGAGGGTGACGAGTCGGGTCCGCACCCCTGGTGGCGACGACCGGTCTAGCACCGACCGGCGAGCCCCCAGGCCGCGGATTCCGACACCGGAGTCCGCGGCCTTCTTCTTTGCCCAGACGACCCGACGACACGAACCCGTTGAGATCCAACGAGAGGAACAAGGGTGACCGTGATGCAGGGGGCTCTCGCGATGAGCGACGAGGACCTTACTCTGCCCTGCCGGACCGACCCGGAGCTCTTCTTCGCCGAGGCGCCCGCCGACGTCGAGCTCGCCAAGGCGCTCTGCCTGGAGTGCCCGCTCCGCCGCGAGTGCCTCGCCGGCGCGCTCGAGCGCAAGGAGCCGTGGGGTGTGTGGGGAGGCGAGCTGTTCGTGCGCGGCGTCGTCGTCCCGCGCAAGCGGCCGCGCGGCCGTCCCCGGAAGCACCCGCTTCCCGACCAGGTGACCGCGTGATCCGGCGATGAACCCGATGCCGACCGTCCAGTTCGAGACGCAGGGCGGCGCGACCGTCGAGTCGCGCCGCCCCGTCCCCCAGGAGACCGAGATGAACTTGCTCAGCCAGGACCTTTCGCGCGAGCGAATACCCGTTCCGGAGATCGAGGTGGACGCCGCGTCCGCCGCGGAGCTGCGCGCCGCCCGGGTGCGGGCGCTCCGCCGGGCCCGGCGCGCCGCGCAGTTCCGCGCCGCGCGCGTGAGCCGGGCGCTGCTCGCCCCGGCCCCGCGCCGTCCGCTCGACTGACCCGTCCGTCCCGTCCCGGTCGTCCGGTTCGGCTGACCGGTTCGGACGACCGGTCCCTCCGATCCGACCCGGCCGGTCCGTCCCGACTCGACCCTGTCCGGCCGCCGCGCCCGCGTGGCGCGGCGGCCCCCGAAACCTCGCCGATCCCGGTTGCAGGCCCGGTCCGTTCTTTCTTGGATGGTTTGACGGGCTAGTGCGCCTCCCGGAACCGGCGTCCGCGCGTCCGGCCATCCCTCTCCCCGGCCGGACGCGACGAAACGGGGCCGCGCACCTCATCAGTGCGCGGCCCCGTTCGCATGCCGACCCGGTTTCAGGCGTCTCCGTTCAGGGACGTCTTCACTCAGGGACGTCTTCACTCAGGGACGTCTTCACTCAGGGACGTCTTCACTCAGGGACGTCTTCACTCAGGGACGACGTCGTCCTCGTCCGCGAAGCCGGGGACCCAGCGGAGGGACTCGGCGCGCGCGGGGATCTCGCATTCGAGCTGGCAGAGCACGCCCGTCCCGGCGGACAGGACGCGGTGCACGATCACGTACTCCGGCGGCAGGTTGAGCTGCCGGACGACGTTGGTCGGCCGCAGGTCGGTGACGCGGGCCGCCATGTCGCGCAGCCACTCGCGGTTGAACTTGAAGGTCTCGGTGATGAACGGCTCGGTGATCGGGGCGAGGAACGCCTCCAGGCCGTCGATGTCCACCTCGACGCCCTCGCGGATGAAGTCCTCGTCGCGGAGCGCGGCCTCGATCTCGTCGATGTCCTCCAGCGTGCCGATGCGCAGCAGGCGGCCCATCCGGTACTGGAACTCCTCGGGGATGCGGTCGACCGCGCCGAAGTCGAGGACGCCGAGGCGGCCGTCCGGGAGCAGCCGGAAGTTGCCGGGGTGCGGGTCGCCGTGCAGCAGGCCGCAGCGCTTGGGCCCGGACAGCAGGAACCGGCAGTACAGCAGGGCCGCATGGTCGCGGGTCTCGTCGTCGCCGTCGCTGATGATCTTCGACAGCGGGGTGCCGTCGATCCACTCGGTGACCAGCACGTTCCCGGCCTGCGCGACGACCTCGGGGATGTAGAAGTCGGGGTCGTCGCCGGGGAAGCCCTCGCGCATCCGGGTCTGGGAGGCGGCCTCGATCGAGTAGTCGAGCTCCTCGATCACCCGCTCCTTGAGCTCGGCGAGCATCGACTTGACGTCCAGGCCGGGCATCAGCACGCCGAACAGCCGGCCGAGCCGGGCGAGCTGGTTGAAGTCGCTGATCAGCGCCTTGCCCGCGCCGGGGTACTGGACCTTGACCGCGACGTCCCGGCCGTCCTCCCAGACGGCCCGGTGCACCTGCCCGATGGACGCGGCGGCGGCGGGCTTGTCGTCGAACTCCTGGAACCGGTCGCGCCAGTCCTCGCCGAGCCCCTCCGCGAGGACCTTGTGGACGGCCGAGGCGGGCAGCGGCGGGGCGGCCTCCTGCAACCGGGTGAGCGTGGCCCGGTACGGGCCGGCGATCTCCGGCGGCAGCGCCGCCTCGAAGATCGACAGCATCTGGCCGAGCTTCATCGCGCCGCCCTTGAGCTCGCCGAGCACCTTGAACAGCTGCTCGGCGGTGCGCTGCTGGATCTCCACGGCGACGGCCTCGGCGGACTTGCCGAAAGTGCGTTTCCCGACGCCCAGGGCGGTGCGCCCGGCGAAACCGAGCGGGAGGGACGCCAGCTTTGCGGACCGCGTCACCGCGCGGCGGGGAAGATCGCTCACGGCGCCCATTGTCGCGGGCCGCTGTCGTTCGCGCCACAACGACCGGTGACAAAGGCGCCGACCGGATCCTGCCGCACTTCCGCCACCTGCGAAGATGTGGTAAGTGTGCGCTTTCTCACGCGGGCGGGGGGTACCCGCGGAGGGCTCCGGCGGTACGGTTCGGCCATGGCTGAAGATCGCGTCCTGCTGGTGGAACGCCGACCGAACGGCGTCGCCGTGCTCACGCTGAACGACCCGTCCCGGCGCAACGCCATGTCGGACGCGATGACCGCCGCCTGGAAGGACGCGCTCACCGGGCTGCGCGCGGACACGGAGCTTCGCTGCGTCGTGGTCACCGGCGCGGGCACCGCGTTCACCTCGGGCGGCGAGCTGTCCTGGCTCGCCGACACCAACGCGGCGGCGCTGCCCGAGCTGCGCGCCCGGATGACCGAGTTCTACCGGACCTGGCTGATGATCAGGGATCTGGAGGTCCCGACGATCGCGGCCGTGAACGGGCACGCGGTCGGCGCCGGGCTGTGCCTCGCGCTGGCCTGCGACCTGCGCTACGCCGCCGCCGAGGCCAAGCTGCTCGCGCCCTTCACCGCGCTCGGCCTGCATCCCGGCATGGCCGCGACCTGGCTGCTGCCGGAGGTCGCGGGGCTGCCGCTCGCGCGCGAGATGCTGCTGACCGGACGCGTCCTGACCGGTGCCGAGGCGGAGACGAAGGGGCTGGTCAACCGGGCCGTCCCGGGCGAGAGCGTGCTGGCCGAGTCGCTCGCGGTCGCGGACCGCGTCGCCGCCCAGGCCCCGATCGCCACGCGGCTGACCAAGACCGCGCTCGCGGGCGGCGGCCACCCCGACATGGCGACCGCGCTGCGCTGGGAGGCCCTCGCCCAGCCGGTCACCATGACCACCGCCGACATGCTGGAGGGCCTCACCGCGCAGCGCGAGAAGCGCCCGCCGAAGTTCACCGGCCGCTGACGATCGAGGTTCGATCGAGCGCCGGGGGCGCTCAGACGACCGCGGTTTCGGGCGCCGGGGGCGGTCAGGAGGTCGCGGTTTCGGACGGGCGGGCCGTCCGGAAGTGGTCGGCCAGGTAGTCCTCCCAGGTGCGGGTGCCGCGGACGGCGCCCTCGCGGGCGAGGTTGAGGCCGTCGCGGTAGGCGCGGCCGACCTTTCCGGGCATCGGCACGGGGAGCAGCGGACGCCGCTTGCCCGCCGCCGCCAGGTACCCGCGGACCAGGTCGGGCAGGGTGTGATCGGCCGGCCCGGCCAGGTCGGGGACGAGTCCGGCGGGCTCGGCGAGCACGAGTCCGGCCAGGTGCTCGGCGACGTCCCGCTCGTCCACGGGCTGGAAGCGCAGCGCGCCCGGGGCCGGGACGACCGGCAGCTTGGCCATCTTCGCCGCGACGCCGAGGATGAGGCTGTGGAACTGGGCGGGCCGCAAGGTCGTCCAGGGAACACCCGAATCCTCGACGGCCCGCTCGGACGCGAGCTTGGACCGCAGCCAGCCGATCGGGACGCCCTCCACCCCGGTGACCGAGACGTAGACGAGGTGCCGCGCGCCCGCCCGCTTCGCGGCTTCGGCGAGGTTCCGGGTCGCGATGTCGTCGCCCTTCGGGCCGCCCGCGAGATGGACGATGATCTCCGTTCCCGCGACGGCCGCGTCGACGCCGTCGCCCTTCAGCAGGTCGCAGGCCACGTACTCGACGCCGTCCGAGGCCGGGCGGGCGTGCCGGGTCAGCACCCGCACCGCGCGGCCCGCGTCCCGCAGGTGGGGGACGAGCAGGGAGCCGAGCGTCCCGGTGCCGCCGGTGACCAGAATCGGTGTCGCCATGACTTCTCCGTTTCCGCGAGGACGGCGCGGTGCGCGCCGTCTACAGGAGCGACGGATCTCGCCCGGGAGATGTGACAACGCGCTGGTGAGACGGTCCGGAGCCGGTCGGCGCGGCCGTCCTCGCGGAGGCTCCGAGCCGTCCGGGATCGTTCGCTCACAGCGAACTCGCGTCACGCTCCGTACTTATTTCGGACAGACCGAATTCACCGAAACTCCTTCCGGGAGGCCGTCCCGGTCCGCCCCGCGGTCGCTACGACTAACCCGCGAGCGGGGAAAACATCGGTCCTGAGCTGGGAAAACGGCCAACCCCCCCTGTGGCGGGCGCAAAGTTTTGGGTACGGTTCTAGCGTGCCCCCAAACGTTGAGGTCCGCCGGAGCAGCAGACGTCGGCGGACGGTGTCCGCATATCGGGACGGGGACAAGGTCGTGGTGATGCTGCCGTCCCGGCTCAGCAAGGCCGAAGAGGAGCAGTGGATCGCGACCATCCTCCAGCGCCTCGCCGACCGCGAGCGCCGGCGCCGCCCGAGCGACGCCGACCTGGAGACCCGCGCCCACGAGCTCAACCGGCGCTACCTCGGCGGCCGGGCCGTCCCGGCGAGCGTCCGCTGGGTGGAGAACCAGCGCACCCGCTGGGGCTCCTGCACCCCGGACGACGGGACCATCCGGCTCTCCACCCGCCTGCGCGGCATGCCGTCCTGGGTCGTGGACTACGTGCTGGTCCACGAGCTGGCCCACCTGCTCGTCCCCGGCCACGGGGCCGACTTCTGGGAGCTGGTCGGCCACTACCCCAAGGCCGACCGCGCCCGCGGCTACCTGGAGGGCGTCGCCGCTGCGGCCCACCTCCCGATGTCGGAGGAGTCCGACGAGGACGACGGCCTCCGGCACGGAGTGGCCGGTTGACCGCGGTGCGGTATGCGGGGGTGCTGGCCGTGCGCTCGTCCGGCGGGGACGCCCAGCCGCCGCCCGGCGTGGACGCGGGCGACTACCGGCTCGCGCTGCTGGAGGACACCTACGAGGTCGTCGCGGGGCTGGAGCTGGTCACCGCCGCGCTCGTCCTCGACCCGCCCGACCAGCCCGACGTCGAGGCGCTGACCTGGCCGGGCACCCCGATCGTCCGCGAATCGGGCCTGCCCCCCGCGTTCGCCGCCCTGCACGCGCTCGGCGCGACCGAGGCCGCGCTGCTCGCGCCGGACGCCCCCGACCTGCCGCCGCTGCTGCTCGGCAAGCTGTTCCGCGCGCTCGGGCACGCCCCGGCCGCCGCCTGCCAGTCGGCCGGCGGAGGGCTCGTCGCGCTGGCGGCCCGGCTGCCCCTGCCGTCCTGGCTCGAAGACGCCCTGACCAGCACGGATCTCGACGTCCCGGACGCCCTGGCCGTGCTCCGCGCCGCCGCCCCGCGCCCCGGCCAGATCCCGCAGGGCCCGAGCTGGCACCGGCTGCGCACGCCCGAGGACGTCGCGCTCCTCGACCCCGGCCTGGAGGGCTGGGAGTCCACCCGCGCGCTCCTGGAAGGCAACCCCGTCCGCTGACCCCGGCCGCCTCCGCGTCCAAGCAGCGGAAATCCGCGGTCAGAGGCGCAGCGGCGTCCGCGATCAGCAGCGCGGCGGGGATCCGCTTTCAGCGGCTCGGATTCCCGTCCGGCGGTGAGGATCCGCGGTCAGAGGCGGGCGGCGGTGATCAGGCGGCGGAGCGCGTCGTCGGTCGGGTGCGGGAGATCGTCCAGGGGGAACCAGCGGAGATCGTCCGACTCGTCGCTCACCGCGGGCCGCGCGCCGGGCGGGGCGACGGCCACGTACTGGACGTCCAGGTGCCACGACCCCTCGGGATGGCACTTGACGGCGTGCCGGTCGAGCCGCACCGGCACCGGCTCCAGGACGAGATCCGGGATTCCGGACTCCTCGGTGGCCTCGCGCAGCGCGGCGTCCGCGAGGGTGACGTCGCCCCGCTCGCAGTGCCCGCCGAGCTGGAGCCACAGCTTGATCTTCGCGTGCAGGGTGAGCAGGACGCGGGAGCGCGTGGCGTCCAGCACCAGCGCGCTCGCCGTGATGTGCCCGGGCAGGCACTCGCGCCACGTGCCGTCCGGGTGGGCGGCGAGGTGGTCGAGGAACCCGTCGCGGACGCGCCGCTGCTCGGCGTCCGGCGCCGTCCACTCCGAGAGGACGCGGACGGCGTCGGCGTGCAGCCCGGCCACCCGCCCCCCGCCGTCCGGCGGCGGGGAGGCGGCGTGGTCCGGTCCGGGAGGCGGGGGAGCGGTCACACGCGTCCCACGCGGGGGTAGCGGGAACCCGCGCGCTGGTGGCGGCGGCGCTCCTGGTCGCTCGGACGCTGCCAGCACAGCGCCGTGCGGGACGCGCGGCGGCGCATCAGCGCCGGACGGGACGGGCTGAGCGCGCAGCCGTGGACATGGGAGGCGGGACGCGACGTGCTCATGCGCCCGGCTCCGCTTCGCCCCGGCCCTTGCCCCCGTCCTCGCCGTCGTCCGGCTCGGCGTCGTCGGGTTTCACGGCCTCGTCCGGCTTGGCGGCCTCGACGGGTTTCACGGTCTCGTCCGGTTTCGCGGTCTCGTCCGGCTTCGCGGTCTCGTCCGGTTTCGCGGTCTCGTCGGGCTTTTCGGCCTCGCCGGGTTTCGCGGGCTGCTCGGAGATCTGCGCCTCGTCCGACGGGCGCTCCGCCGTGAGGGCGGACAGGTCGGCGTCCGACAGGCCCGGATTGTCCGGGTCGCCGTGGACGAAGGCGTCCGGGTCGGCGAGATCGTCGGCGGTGGGCAGCAGGTCGGGGTGCTCCCAGACCGCGTCCCGGCCGTCCACCCCGCGGGCGTCGGTGAGCGCGCGCCACAGCGCGCCCGCCTCGCGCAGCCGCCGGGGCCGCAGCTCCAGGCCGACCAGCGTGGCGAAGGTGCGCTCGGCGGGACCGCCGGTCGCGCGCCGCCGCCGGACGGCCTCGGCGAGCTTGACCGCCTCGGGCAGCCGTCCCTCCGCGACCCGGTTGACGACCGTGTCGACCCAGCCCTCGACCAGCGCGAGCGTGGTCTCCAGCCGGGCGAGCGCGGCCTTCTGCTGCGGGGTCTCGGCGGGGGTCAGGGAGATCCCGTCGCCGAGGGCCTCCTGCAGCGCCTCGGGGTTGGACAGGTCCAGCCCGGTGACGGCCTGCTCGATGCCCGACAGGTCGACGGTGATGCCGCGCGCGTAGTCCTCGACCGCGCCGAGCAGGTGCGCGCGCAGCCAGGGGACGTGCGCGAACAGCCGCTGGTGCGCGGCCTCGCGCAGCGCCAGGTACAGCCGGACCTCGTCGCCCGAGACCTCCAGGCCGTCGCCGAACGCCGCGACCCCGGCGGGCAGCAGCGCGCCGACCCCGGCGGGCGCGAGCGGCAGGCCGACGTCGCTGGAGGAGGTGACCTCCTTGGCGAGCGCGCCGAGCGCCTGCCCGGTCTGGCCGCCGACCATGGCCCCGGCCATCTGCCGGACCATGCCGATCAGCGGCCCGGCCATCGCCTGCATCTCGGCCGGGACGTCCTCGCCGAGGCCGCCGCCGAGCGCGCCGCCCATCGCCTCGACCATGCGGGAGGCGATCGGGTCGCAGACCTGCTCCCAGACCGGGAGGGTGCCCTCGATCCACTCGGACCGGCTCCACGCCTGCGGGGAGCGGATCCCGGCGGGCAGCGTGGTGCCCTCGTCGAGCCACAGGTCGGCGAGGCGGAGGGCCTCCACGACCTTGCCGCGCTCGGCGTCCAGGACGGACGGGTCGCCGCCGTCCTCGACCACGGAGTGCCGGGCGATGTTCCTGGCCAGGTCCCAGTTCAGCGGGCCGTCGCTCCCGGATCCGGGCGCGCCCTGGGTGCCGATCATGTCGGCGAAGCGGTGCAGCATGTCCGCGAACTGCCGCATGTCGCCCATGCCGCCGCCCATGCCGCCGAACGGGTCCTGGGGCTTGTCGTCGTCACCGTCGCCCGGACGGTTGAAGCCGAACGGAGTGTCATTCATCGGTTTGCCCCTGGCATGCATGATGGGCTCATATCCGCAACGTTAGCCGGTCCCGGCGAGGTCGCGTACACAGAGAAGGGGGAGCTCCCGTGGCAACGGGCAAGGTTCGCCCTCGGCGTAGCAAGGGCCCGGTCGTCGCCGTCACCGGCGCGGCGTCCGGTCCGGGGCGGCTGCTGGCCGCCCGGCTCGCCGAGCGCGAGGAGATCCGCAAGGTCGTGGCCGTGGACGGCCACCGCGGCGACGTGCCCGGGGTGACCTGGCGGGTCGTGGACATCCGTGACCCGCTGCTGTCCAACCGGCTCTCGGACGTCGACGTGGTCGTCAACCTCGACATCGAGCGCTCGCCCGACATGGACCCGAGGGAGCGCCGCACGCACAACGTCCGCGGCGCGCAGACGGTCGTGACGGCCGCCGCGGCGGCGCGCGTCCGGCGTGTCGTCCTGGTGACGAGCGCCATGGTCTACGGCGCGACCGCGGACAACGAGGTCCCGCTGAACGAGGACGCGCCGCTGCTCGCCGAGGCCAACACCTCCATCGCCGGCGACTACCTGGAGATCGAGGACCTGGCGGCGTCCGCCGGGGCGACCCATCCGGGGCTGGAGGTCACGGTCGTCCGTCCGGCCGCGCTCGTCGGGCCGGGGGTGGACACGGTCGTGACGCGCCACTTCGAGGCCCCGCGCCTGCTCACGGTGAAGGGCAGCGAGCCCGCCTGGCAGTTCTGCCACGTCGAGGACCTGGCGTCCGCGCTGGAGACGGTCGTGGTCGAGAACCTGCCGGGTCCGGTCGCGGTCGGCTGCGACGGCTGGCTCGGCATGGCGGAGGTCGCGGAGATCACCGGCAAGCGCGGCTTCGAGCTGCCCGCCGCGGTCACCTTCGGGATGGCGCAGCGCCTGCACCGCCTCGGCATGACCCCGGCGCCCGCCACCGACCTGCACTACGTCGCCTTCCCCTGGGTCGTGGACGCCGCCCGGCTGCGCGCCGCCGGCTGGAAGCCCGCCTACGACAACGCCACCGCCCTGCTCGTCCTGATGGAGGAGACCGCCGGACGCCACGCCGTCGTCGGACGCCGCGTGGGCGGCAAGGAGGCCACGATGGCCACCGCCGCAGGCGCGACCGTCGCCGCGATCGGCGCCGCCGCAGCCATCCGCCGGGCCCGCCGCCGCCGTCGCGTCTGACCCGCGTTCACCTGACCCGGGGCTGCGGGGGCGGCGACAATGGCCGCATGGGATCTCCTGAGGGTCGGGTGCGCTTGATCGTGGACGCGGCGGGCGTCTCGGACGCCTCGTCGTGGGTCGTGGACGGCATCGGCGAGTTCGGAAGCGGCGTCCGCGGGCTCATGCCGCCGGTCTTCGAGGGTTATGTCCGGATCCTGCATCCGGCTTCGTCGCCTTCGGAGGAGCCGGTGCGGTGGGAGGACGTCGCGCGCGAGGCCGGAACGCGCGTGGACGCCCGGACGCGCTTCGATGAACTGGCCAAGGGGGCGTCCGGGCGGCTCTGGGACGAGGGGCCGCGCGCGGGGGAGTTCCCGGCGTCGCGGCTTCCGGCGCTGGCGTCCGTGCTGCGCGCGCACACCCGCACGCCGGACGCCTGCTGGTTCTGCCTCTGGGACGGCTGGGGCTGGATTCCGGACGGCACGTTCGCCTCGGCGCCGCGCGTGCGGCTGCCCCACCGCGACTACCTGCTCTACGAGGGACCGGTGGACGCGGCGGACGAGTTCGGGCAGCGCGGGGACGGGTTCTTCTTCCCCCAGTCGCCGAACCTCTTCTGGCCCGCCGACCGCGGCTGGTGCGTGGCGACCGAGATCGACCTGGAATCCACGTACGTGGGCGGTTCGGCCGCGCTCGCGGAGGCGCTGCTGACCGATGACCGATTCGAGGCGCTCTCCGTTACTGCCGACGACCCCGTGGCGTGACCCCGTGGCGTGACCTCGTGGCGTGACCTCGTGGCGTGAATGACCCCGTGGCGTGAATGACCCCGTGGCGTAGAAGTCGCGGGACAGGCCGGAGGCCCGTCCCCGGCGGGAGACGGGCCTCCGGACGTCGGTCAGCCGCCCTTCTTGCAGGCGGAGATGTAGACGGTCTTGCTGACGCTCCGGCCGCTGGCCGTGGGCGGGGTGTAGCCGGGAGGCGCCACGACGGACGCGACCGCCACACCGGTGTACTTCTGCCGCTTCACGCAGCGGCGGGCCGCGTTCTGGCTGATGGACGACTTGCCCGTGTTGCTCTTCACACCGCTCTGCTTGTACAGGTGGCCGTTCTTGTAGAGGCCGACCCGGATGCTGATCCGCGCGACCTTGTGGTCGCACTTCACCGTGCCGACCACGTTGACCATGCTGCGGTTCTTGGCGTCCGCGTGGTGGGAGTAGTGCGGGTTGTGCGCCACGATCGTGCAGTGGATGACCTTGGCCGCCGCCGCCCGCTGCGCGCCGGTGGGCTCCAGGGTGATGACCGTCCCCGTCTCGGCGTTCGCCGTGCCGGTCAGCGCCAGGGGAGCCAGCACGACGGCCGCTCCGGTGAACGCGCCCGCGGCCAGCTTGGTGATCCGCTTCATCTCGCCCCTTCGATGATCGGGTGTGCCGGCGGCCCAACTTAGGGCTCCGCTCGTCGTCACCAATAGTGATTGACCACTTGCGGACGAGTCGTTAAATCAGGCCCCAATCTCCCCATCCGGCTAGGAGGATGGCGCCCCCTCGGCCCCGGTGTCCCGAACGGCCTCCCCTACCCCTCCGGGGCGACCCGGGGGTTGGCTCCGGCGGGTGACGCGCGCCCGACCGCACGGTCCCTAGCGTTCAGGCATCGTGATCTTCGGGAGCGAACAATGAAGACTTTGACGACGGCGCTGACTCTGACCGTGACGGCCGCGGTGGCGACGGGCGCTCTGGCGGGCGGACTCACCGGGAAGACCCCGGCGGCGCTGGCCGCCACGGAGCGGCCCGCGACGGCCCAGCCCGCGACCGGCTCGGGTTCGGGTTCCGGTCTCGGTTCCGGCTCTGGCTCCGGCTCGGGCTCGTCGGGGGCGGTGACGGACGACGCGCGGCTGCGGGAGCTGCTGCAGCGGGTGACGACGGTGGACGGCGTCCCCGGAGCGTTGCTGGAGGTCCGGAACAAGCGCGGCCGGACGGTCCTGACCAGCGGCGTCGCGGACGTCCGGACCGGCGCGCCGGTGCGCGGCGACTCGCGGTTCCGGATCGGCAGCATGACCAAGATGTTCACGGCGACCGTCCTGCTCCAGCTCGTGGGCGAGCACCGCGTCGCCCTGGACGCGCCGGTGGAGCGCTACCTGCCCGGCGTCATCCGGGGGAACGACAACGACGGGCGGGAGATCACCGTCCGGCAGGTGCTCCAGCACACCAGCGGGCTGCCCGACTACGTCGCCCTCCTCGACCCAGATGAGGCCATCGCGCACCCGCTGGCCCACTACGACGCCAGCGACCTGCTGAAACTCGCGCTCACCCAGCCGCGGACCTTCAAGCCGGGTGAGGACTGGGGCTACTCCAACACCGGCTACCTCGTCGTCGGCATGATCATCGAGCGGGTGACCGGGCACTCCTACGCGTCCGAGATCGAGCGCCGCGTCATCCGGCCGCTCCGGCTGAAGGACACCAGCGTGCCGGGCGACGCCACCGAGATCGCGGGCCCGCACCCGCGCGGCTACGTCCGTCCGGACAACGACGCGCCGATCGTGGACATCACGTCCTTCAACCCCTCGATCGCCGGCGCCGCGGGCGAGATCGTCTCCAGCGCCCGGGACCTCGACCGGTTCCTGGGCGCGCTGGTGCGCGGCAAACTGCTGCGCCCGGCGGAGCTGCGGCAGATGATGAAGACGCGCGACACCGGCGGCGGCGACGGCCGCGCCTACGGGCTCGGCCTGGAGAGCAGGACGCTGCCCTGCGGCGGCATCTACTGGGGGCACTCCGGTGACATCTTCGGCTTCCAGACCATGGGCGGCGCGACCACGGACGGCCGGACGGCGACCGTCATGGCCGACCTGGACCCGGGCCGCCTGCAGAACCAGTCCGGCGACATGAAGGCCGCCCTCCAGACCGCCCTCTGCGACGCCCGGCCCTCAGCCGGCCACTGACCCGAACCCCTACTTGGCCGGCTTCTGGATGGCCTCGGTCAGGGCCTTGCGCGCCTGGAGCATACGGTTCCAGGCGTCGCCCATGCCCTTGTAGTCGCCCGCCTTCTGGGCCTTGTCGAAGTCGTCGATGGCCTTGGAGAGCTCGCTGATCGCCTTCTGCGCCTCGGGTGAGAGCTTGGCGCCGCCCGGCTGGCCCGGCTGGCTCGGCTGGCTCGGCGGGGTGCCGGGGGACTGGCCGGTGCCGGCGCCGCGGCCGAACAGGCCGCTCAGCGCGGACTGGAGGAGGTCCACGTCCTTGGGAACCTCGGACCGGATCGCCAGGCTCACGTCGCCGTACTTCACCAGGACGGCCAGCAGGGTGGGGTACGGCGACTGGTTGCTCTGCGTCGTCTGCGAGTAGATCGGCTCGATGTTGAGCAGGCCGCCCGCGAACGGGAGCGTCAGCAGGTTGCCCAGCTTGGTCTCGGTGCCGCTGTTGCGGTTCGGGAACAGCAGGTTCCGGATGGGCGTGTAATTCTCGAACGCCTGCTGCACCTGGCCCGGCCCCTGCGGCCGCGGCTGGCTCGGCTGGTCGGCGGTCGGCATCTCCAGCAGCCGCAGCTTGCCGTAACCGGCGTCACCGGGCGTGGAGTCGGCGGTCAGGAACGCCGACAGGTAGCGCTGCCCGCGCGGGGTGTACACCGAGGTCAGCGAGAAGCGCGGCGGCCCGAACTGATCGCTCGCCCCCTGCCCGCTCGCCGTCCCCTCTTGCTGGGTGCCGGGCTGCTGGGGCATGCGGAGGCTCAGGTAGTACGGGGGCTGGGTCTTGCCCTTGTTGGCGGGGGACGGGTCCTCCGGGACGTCCCAGAAGCCCTGGCCGCCGTAGAAGGCGTCGGCCTGGGTGACGTGGTACTGGGCCAGGATGCGGCGCTGGACCTTGAACAGGTCCTCCGGGTAGCGCAGGTGCTCCAGCAGCCCCGGCGGGATCTTCGACTTCGGCTCGACGGTGCCGGGGAAGACCTTCATCCAGGTCCGGGCGATGGGGTCCTTCTCGTCCCAGAGGTAGAGGTGGACGGTGCCGTCGTAGGCGTCCACGGTGGCCTTCACCGAGTTCCGCAGGTAGTTGATCTTGTGGTCGGCCTGCCGGGCGACGGCCGAGCGGGTGTCGGTGATGGTGTCGCGGGTGGCGTCCTGGAGGCCGAGGGTCTGCGAGTACGGGTAGCCGTTGGAGGTGGTGTAGCCGTCCAGCACCCACTGGATGCGGCCGCCGACCGCCACCGGGTAGGGGTTGCCGTCCAGGGTGAGCCAGGGGGCGGCGCGGTGCACGATCTCGCGCGGGGTGCGGTGGTAGAGGATCCGGGCGTCCTTCTTGATCGCGCCGGACAGCAGCAGGTTCCAGTCCTGGAACTTGGCGGCGAACAGCAGCCGGTTCAGCGGCGAGTCGATGCGGACGCCGCCGCGCCCCTGGTAGGTGCTGTTGACCTGCTGCGAGCTGTCGGACGGGTCGGGGTGGTCGAACTCCTTCTGCCCGCGTCCGCCGACGATGGAGTAGTCGGTCGTGCGCTCGCCGAAGTAGATCTGCGGGGTGCTGACCGGCGGGCCCGAGACGTCCTTCTGGGGGATGTCCTTCTGCTGGAAGTCGGGGGTGCCGTCCGGGGTGAGGCGCTCGCCGGGCGCCCGGACGAACCCGTAGCCGTGGGTGTAGATCAGCCGGTCCTTCACCCAGCTGTTCTGGCCCTTCGGCGGGCCGGACAGCTCCCGGACGGCGACGACGGAGTCCTCCAGGCGGCCCTTGACCTGGTAGCGGTCGACGTCGAGGGTGTCGGGGAAGCGGTAGAACTCGCGGTTCTGCTGGAGCTGCTGGTAGGTCGGGCTGACCACGGCGGGGTCGAGCAGCCGGACGCCGGACAGGGCCTGCGCGTCGGCGGCGAGCTTGCTCTGGTCGGTCTCCGGATGCCCGCCGTACGGTTCGAGCGTGACGCCGTCGACGCCGTAGGCGGTCCGCGTCGCGTCGATGTTGCGCTGGATGAAGCGGCGTTCCTTGTTCTGCTCGTCCGGCTTGACCTGGAAGCGCTGGATGAGCAGCGGGTACAGGCCGCCGATCAGCACCGCCGAGAGCACCAGCAGGATCAGCCCGACGCCGGGCAGCGCCATGCCGCGCCGCAGCAGGTTGGAGAAGAACAGCAGCGCGCACACGATCGCGATGACGGCGAGGATCGTCTTGGCGGGCAGCAGCGCGTTCACGTCCGTATAGGACGCCCCCGTGCGGACGCCGCGCTCCGAATGCACCAGGCCGTACCGGTCGAACCAGTAGGCGAACGCCTTCAGCAGCACGAACAGGCCGATCAGCACCGACAGGTGCGCGCGCGCCGCCGGGCTGACCTTGTCACCGGGGCCCTGCAACCGCAGCCCGCCGTACAGGTAGTGCACCATCACGGCGGCCAGCACCGACAGGACCACGGTCGCGAACACCACGCCCAGCACCAGCCGCAGGAACGGGTAGGTGAAGACGTAGAAGGACACGTCCTTGTGGAACTGCGGATCCTTCACGCCGAAGCTCGTCCGGTTCAGGAAGGCCAGCCAGGTCTGCCACCGGCCCGCCACGGACGCGCCGGTGAGCACGCCGAGCAGCAGCAGCGTCACGGCCGCGATGATCCGGCGGCGCGGGTCGATGAGCACCCGGTACCGCTCCAGGCCCTGCTGCTCGACCGACAGCGGCCGGTAGGCCGGGCGCAGCCGGTGCGCGACCGCCATGTTCACCCCCACGACCAGCGCCATCAGCAGGCCGCCGCCGAAGAACAGCGTCACGCGCGCCCACAGCTGCGTGGTGTACACCGAGGAGAGCCCGGCCGACCGGTACCACAGCAGGTTCGTCCACACCGAGGTGACGGTCATGAAGGCGATCACCAGGACCGCCAGCGTCACCAGGGCCGGCAGCAGCAGCCGGGACCGGCCGCCGCCGAGCCGGCGTCGGATACCGGGAGTCCGGAAGGTCAACGGGCCCCTCCGTTCAGGTCGCGCCCCCACCGGCATCCCCCGCCGGTGCTGTCCTAGAAACCTATCGAGTGGGCCGCCGGTTCCCGCACGTCCGCGCCCGATTGTGGATAACTCCGTGGCAGGCGGTTCCCGCGCCGCGGTGCCGGCAGGTCCCGCGTCCCCGCACGCGCGCGGACGCGGGAAGATGGTCATGTGAGCCATCTCGAAGAAGTCGTCCTGGACCTGGAACGCCACGCCGCCGAGCAGGGGTGGGACGCCGCGCCCAGGCTGTACGCGCTGGTCTACGGCAGTGAGATCCGCACCGCCGAGCCCGAGCTCGCGGCCGAGCTGGGCCTCGCCGAGGATCCGGGGGACGGCGACACGCTCGCCGCGCTGGAGCAGCCGGAGCTGCCGCGGCAGGCGTCCGTCGAGGACGCCCTGGCGACCATCGCCTGGCCGGACGCGGTCGCGGGCTGCGCCCTGGTCATCGAGCGCGTCGTGCTCCCGCCGGAGGCCGAGGAGGAGATCCCGGCCGACCCGGAGGAGGCCGCCGCCTTCGCCGCCGACCACCCGGCCCGCGAGGACGTCCGCATGATCGTCGGCGTCCTGCGCGACGGCGAGCGCCACTCCGCGCTGCGCCTGCGCCGCCACGACCTGGACGACGAGGTGCTCGTCGGCCCCGACCTCGTGCCCGCGCTCGCCGACGCCCTCGCCGCCACCCTGGAGCCCGACCTCCCCGCCCACGACACCTGACCCGCCCGCCCGGTGCGCCCGTGTGCGTCTCGGCGTCCGGGCGTGGGGGCGGGAGGGGGAGAGGGTGGTCGAGTAGGCTGCGTCGGGTGAGCGAGGTCACCCACTCCCCAGAGGGCTCCGGACCGGAGAGCCTCGACGTCGTGCGGCTGTGCGAGGTGCGCGGGACGCCGCTGTCGGTGGACGAGGTGTTCGCCGCCGTCCAGGACAGGGCGGCCGGCGGCACGGCCGTGTTCGTCGGGACGGTCCGCGACCACGACCACGCGCGCGAGGTCAGCGCCCTGTCCTACAGCGCGCACCCGACCGTCGAGCGCGAGCTGCGCCGGGTCATGGAGAAGGTCGCGGCGGACTTCCCGGTCCGCGCGATCGCGGCCGTGCACCGGGTCGGCGACCTCGCGATCGGCGACCTGGCCGTGGTGGTGGCCGCGTCCTGCCCGCACCGCGCGGAGGCGTTCGAGGCGTGCCGCCGCCTGATCGACGACCTCAAGGCCGAGGTGCCGATCTGGAAGCACCAGGCGTTCGCCGACGGCGGGGACGAGTGGGTCGGCGCCTGCTGAGTCCCCGCGTGGCCTAGGCTTTCCGGCATGTCTCGTCGTGCCGTCACGCTCGCCGTCGCGAGCGCGCTCGTCCTGGTGCTCGCGGTCGTCGGAGCCGTCATGCCGGTGCCGTACGTCGCGCTCATGCCCGGCCCCACCACCAACACGCTGGGCGACAACGGGAAGGGCGTGCCGCTCGTCCAGATCGACGGAAGGCAGACGTACCCGGACAACGGCCACCTCAACTTCGTCACCGTCACCTACCGGGGCGGACCGGAGGCGCGGATCGACCTGTTCACCGCGCTGCGCGGCTGGCTGTCGTCGGACACCGCGATCGTGCCCGAGGAGACGATCTTCCCCAAGCACGAGTCGCAGCAGCAGGTGGACGCCGAGAACACCCGCCAGATGCAGGACTCGCAGCAGAACGCCGAGGCCGCCGCGCTGCACGAGCTGGGCATCGCGGTCCCGACCCGGGTCGTGGTGAACTCCGTCCAGCAGGGCCGGCCGGCCGCCGCGCAGCTCGCGGCGAACGACGAGATCACCGCGGTGAACGGGGTGAAGACGAGCACGGTCGCGCAGGTCAAGGCCGAGATGAACAAGGCCGGGGTCGGCGGCAGGGTCGACTTGGACGTGCTGCGCGCGGACAAGCCGGTCAAGGCGGCGCTGACGACCGTGGCGGGCCAGGACGGCAAGCCGGTGGTCGGCATGGTCCTGTCGGAGGACTACAAGTTCCCCTTCAAGATCAACATCAGCGTCGGGGACATCGGCGGGCCGAGCGCGGGCCTGATGTTCTCGCTGTCCATCGTGGACAAGCTGACGCCGCAGTCGCTCACCGGCGGCAAGTTCATCGCGGGCACCGGGACGATCACCCCCGAGGGCCAGGTCGGCCCGATCGGCGGCATCGAGCAGAAGATGATCGCCGCGCGCCGCGCCGGGGCGACGATCTTCCTCACCCCGAAGGACAACTGCGCCGAGGCGCTGTCCGCCCGCCCGAAGGGCCTGCGGCTCGTCCGGGCGGACACGCTGCACGGCGCGATCCAGTCGCTGAACGCGATCAATTCGGGGCGCGGCGACGTTCCCGCCTGTTCCAAGTGACGCCACTCCGGGAAACCGATTTGGTCCACCACCGTTCATGCCCTAGAGTTGAGACATCGCCGCGGGGTGGAGCAGTTCGGTAGCTCGCTGGGCTCATAACCCAGAGGTCGCAGGTTCAAATCCTGCCCCCGCTACCAGGTCCGGAGGCCCGGAGCCATAAATGGCTCCGGGCCTCCGGCATTTCACGCCCCTTTTTCTTTTTCCGCCCCGCCGCCCCGCCGTCGCGCCGTCGCGCCGTCGCGCCGTCGCGCCGTCGCGCCGCCGCGCCGGTCAGCGGTTGAGGTGCGGGGCGAGCGTGAGCGCCAGGTGCAGGGTGAGGCGGTCGCGGCCGTCCGCGAGGACGAGCCCGGTGACCTCCTCGATGCGCCGCAGCCGGTGGTAGAGCGTCTGCCGGTGGATGTTCAGCGCCCCGGCCGTCGCGTGGACGCTGCCCGCGTGGTCGAGGTAGGCCAGCGCCGTCCGGGCGAGGTCGGCGTGCCTCGGCTCCAGGAACCGCGAGATCCCCGGCGTCAGGACGGTCTGGGCCAGCGACTCGCCGTCGCTGAGCCGCAGCAGCCTCAGCGCGCCCAGCTCCGCCCACGCCCGCGTCCCACCGTTCGCTACGCGGGCTGCTACGCGGGCTCGTTGCCAGCCTTCGCGGACGGCCGCCAGGTCCGCGCAGGGGTCGGACAGCCCGGCCGCCACCGGGCCGGAGCCGCGCTCCTCCAGGAGCCGCCGGGCGCGCGCCACGATCGTCTCGGTGGTCGAGACGTCGAGCGGGATCGCCAGGACGTGATCGCGTTCCCAGGTCGTCGTGAGCACCGATCTGGGCAGCAGCCAGGGGTTCAGCGGCTGCGGCTCGTCGTCGAGGGTGCGCAGGACGGCCACGACGAGCGGCGGATCCAGCACCTCGCCGAGCGCGGCGGCGGCCGACGCCCGCACCTCGGCGTGCGCGGACAGCAGGTCGGCGAGCTGCCAGCCCAGGTCGGCGCGCTCGCGGGACTGCCGGGCCATGAGCAGCCCGGCGCGCTCGGCGAGCGGCGCGGCGCGGGCGAGCAGGTCGTCGCCGATGCGGCCCTCGTCGTCCAGGAGCCACAGGTAGCCGTAGGTCACCGACCGCCACCGGACGGGCAGGCAGAGCCGTCCGAGGACGCCCGCCGCCGGGTCGGCCGGGATGCGCACCGGCCCGGTCGCCCGCGCGATCCCGTACCGCTCGAACCGGTCGCGGACCTCGTCGGTCGCGCGCCGGTTCAGGATCGAGTCCATCCGGACCGGGTCGATCGCCCCGCCGTGCGCCGCGTAGGCGACGAGGTGGAAGTCGCGGTCCTCCAGCGTCGCGGGCGCGCCGAGCAGGTCGGCGACCAGCTCGGTGAGCTCCTGGAGGTCCCCGGATCCGGCCACCGCCACCCCTCATACAAATGTCTGAACACCCGGCTGCCAGCACGTGACAGTTGACTATATCCGCGCAGGTCAGACGGGCCTAACGTCGGAGTGAGGGGGCGTGTCGCCGGGCCCGGCGCCGGCGACCGCGCCGTCCGGTGGACGGCGGCCCCGCACCAGCCATGCCGGCTCGTCGGAAACCGGAGGTCCAGCGTGCTCGCTCCACTTCTCAACGCGGCCGCGCGCAGCGCGCGGATGCGCGGTCTCATCACCTCCGTTCCGCTGACGCGGGGCGTCGTCGACCGCTTCGTCGCCGGGGAGGACCTCGGCGCGGCCATCCTCGCCATCCAGGAGCTCAACGGGGACGGCCTCAAGGTCACCCTCGACCACCTCGGCGAGGACACCACCGACCGGAGCCAGGCGGACGCCACCCGCGACGCCTACCTGGAGCTGTTCAAGGCGCTCGCCGCCGAGGGCCTCACCGTCGGCGCGGACGCGTCGCTGAAGCTGTCCGCGCTCGGCCAGGCGCTGCCCGGCGACGGCGAGCGGATCGCGCTCGACAACGCCCGGCGGGTCGCCGCCGCCGCGGACGGCCTCGGCATGACGATCACCCTGGACATGGAGGACCACACCACGGTCGACTCCACCCTCGGCATCCTGCGCGAGCTGCGCGCCGACTTCCCGGCGACCGGCGTCGCGATCCAGGCGATGCTGCGCCGCACCGAGGGCGACCTGGCCGACCTCACCGGTCCCGGCTCCCGCGTCCGCCTGGTCAAGGGCGCCTACGCCGAGCCCGAGTCGGTCGCCTACCAGGCGAAGAAGGACGTCGACCGGGCCTACGTCCGGGCGCTGAAGACGCTGATGGAGGGCGAGGGGCACCCGATGGTGGGCAGCCACGACCCGCGCATCATCGAGATCGCGCTCGACCTGGCCCACCGCAACGGCCGCAAGCCCGGCAGCTACGAGTTCCAGATGCTGTACGGGATCCGCGCCGCGGAGCAGCGCCGGCTCGCCGAGACCGGCGAGGAGATGCGCGTCTACGTTCCGTACGGCTCCGACTGGTACGGGTACTTCATGCGCCGCCTGGCCGAGCGCCCCGCCAACCTGGCGTTCTTCCTGCGCTCCTTCATCTCCCGCTGACTCGATCAGCGCCGGCCGGCACCGACTCCGACCGGCACCGGCTTCGACCGGCACCGACTCCGACCGGCACCGACTCCGACCGGCACCGGCGCCGGCCGGCGCCGGCGCCGGCCGGCGCCGGCTTCGACCGGCACGACCCCGACCCGCGACGACCTCAACCCGCGACGACTTGCAGGAGGACTCATGGACGCCGTGACCAACGTTCCGGCACCGGTGAACGAGCCGGTCCGCGGCTACGCGCCCGGCAGCCCCGAGCGGGCCCGCCTGGAGGCGAAGCTGGCCGAGCTCCAGGCGCAGGCGCCGATCGACCTGCCGATGACCATCGGCGGCGAGAAGCGGCTCGGCGCGGGCGAGAAGGTGCAGGTCGTCCAGCCGCACCGGAAGCGCGCCGTGCTCGGCACGTTCGGCACCGCCACGCAGGACGACGCGCGCGACGCGATCCAGGCCGCGCTGAAGGCCGCCCCGGCCTGGCGCGAGCTGTCCTTCGACGACCGCGCGGCGATCTTCCTGCGCGCCGCCGACCTGCTGGCCGGACCGTGGCGGGAGACGATCGCCGCCGCGACCATGCTCGGCCAGTCCAAGACCGTCCAGCAGGCCGAGATCGACAGCCCGTGCGAGCTGGTCGACTTCTGGCGGTTCAACGTGCACTTCGCGCGGCAGGTCCTCGCCGAGCAGCCGATCTCGTCGCCGGGCGTGTGGAACCGGTCCGACCACCGGCCGCTGGAGGGGTTCGTCTACGCGATCACCCCGTTCAACTTCACCGCGATCGCCGCGAACCTGCCGACCGCCGCCGCGCTCATGGGCAACGTCGTGGTCTGGAAGCCGTCCCCGACGCAGACCTACGCGGCCGTGAAGACCATGGAGCTGCTGGAGGAGGCCGGGCTGCCGGCGGGCGTGATCAACCTGGTCACCGGCGACGGGATCGCGGTGTCCGAGGTGGCGCTCGCGCACCCCGAGCTCGCGGGCATCCACTTCACCGGCTCCACCGCGACCTTCCAGCACCTGTGGAAGACGGTCGGCGCCAACATCGACAAGTACCGCACCTACCCGCGGCTCGTCGGCGAGACCGGCGGCAAGGACTTCGTGGTCGCGCACCCGTCCGCCGACAGGGCCGTCCTGAAGACCGCGCTCGTGCGCGGCGCGTTCGAGTACCAGGGGCAGAAGTGCTCCGCCGCGTCCCGCGCCTACGTGCCGCGCTCGATCTGGGAGGACGGCTTCCGCGAGGAGCTGGCCGCCGAGGTCGACTCGCTCACCATGGGCGACGTCACCGACCTGTCCCACTTCATGGGCGCGGTCATCGACGAGCGCGCGTTCGCCAAGAACAAGGCCGCGATCGACCGGGCGCACGCGGACCCGAAGGTCGAGGTCGTCGCGGGCGGCACCTACGACGACTCGGAGGGCTACTTCGTCCGGCCGACCGTCCTCGTGTCGGAGGACCCGGAGAACGACATCTTCCGGACCGAGTACTTCGGCCCGATCCTCGGCGTCCACGTCTACGACGACGACCGGTACGACGAGATGCTGGCGCAGATGGAGTCGGTCTCGGCGTACGCGCTGACCGGCGCGGTCATCGCGAACGACCGGGCCGCCGCCGCGCGCACCGCCGAGGTGCTGCGCTTCGCCGCCGGCAACTTCTACATCAACGACAAGCCGACCGGAGCGGTCGTGGGCCAGCAGCCGTTCGGCGGCGGGCGCGCGTCCGGGACGAACGACAAGGCCGGTTCGATCCTGAACCTGCTCCGCTGGACGTCCCCGCGCTCCATCAAGGAGACGTTCGTCCCGCCGACGGACCACCGGTACCCGCACATGGGCTGATCCGCCCCCGGAGGTCCCGCGTCCGGCGCCCACCCGCCCGGACGCGGGGCACCGTGTGCGTCACCCCGCCCCGGGCCGACCGCCGAGGTGGACGGGGAGCGACACCCAGCCCCGGGTGAAGGGAGACATGATCCTCTTCGCCCGGGGCCGGTCCACGTCCAGGTGCGGATGCGCCGCCAGCAGCTCCTCCAGGGCCACCCGCGCCTGGAGCTTCGCGAGGTGCGACCCGATGCAGAAGTGGACGCCGCTCGCGAACCCGAGATGGCGCGGGATCTCCCTCGTCACGTCCAGGGCGTCCGCGGACGGGCCGAACTCCCGCTCGTCCCGGTTGGCCGCGCCGTAGAGCATCATCACCTTCTCCCCGGCGGGGATCTCGACGCCGTGGACGGTGACCGGACGCGTCGTCGTCCGCCCGAGCGCCTGCACCGAGCCCTCCAGCCGCAGGAACTCGACCAGGGCGTTCGGGATGAGCGACGGGTCCTCGACGAGTTTCGCGCGCTGGCCGGGGCGCTCCGACAGGAGCGTCACGCCGTGCGAGATCAGGTTCCCGGTCGTGTCGTTGCCGCCCGCGACCATCACGAAGCAGAAGCCGAGGACGTCCCAGTCGGTCAGCCGCTCGCCGTCCGCCTCCGCGACCGTGAGCGCGCTGATCAGGTCGTCCCCGGGCCGGGCCCGCCGCTCGGCGATCACGCCGCTGAAGTACGCGAACATCTCCGCCACGGCCTGGACGCCGGGCCCCTCGGTCATGGCGGCGGCGTCGAAGCCCCGGTCCTGGAAGGTCGTCAGCGCCGCGACCCACGGATCGAAGCGCTTTCGGTCGGCCTCGGGGACGCCCAGCAGCTCGGCCAGCGCGAAGGTCGGGAGCGGCGAGGCGAGGTCGCGATGCAGATCGACGGTCTCCCCGTCGGCCTCCCGCTGCCGCATCTCGGCGAGGCGCGCGCGGACGAAGGCGCGCAGCGCGTCCTCCATGGCGGCCGTCCGGCGCGGCGTGAACCCGTGGCTGATCAGCCGCCGCAGGACGGTGTGCCGCGGCGGGTCCAGCATCACGATCGTCGGGGCGAGTCCGAGCTTGCCGATCTCGTCCTCGTAGAACGTCAGGCCGCTCGCGGAGGAGAACGTCCCGTGGTCGCGGACGGCCGTCCAGACGTCCTCGAACCGCGACAGCGCCCAGAACGGCGGATCGGCGTGCCGGTGGACGGGATCCTCGTCGCGCAGCCGCCGGTAGGCGGGATAGGGATCGGCCTGGAACGCGGGGTCGAACGGTGCGTAGACGTCGGTCACGGCGAACCTCCGGAGACTTAACGACCCCCGTTATTAACGCTCTCCGTTAATATCACCGCATGCCGAGGGACGCAACGGACACCCGCGACCGCCTGCTCCGCGCCGGAGCCCGGCTGTTCGCCGAGCGCGGCGTCGACGCCGCCCGCACCCGCGACATCGTCGCCCTCGCCGGGCAGGGCAACGACTCGGCGATCACCTACCACTTCGGGTCCCGGCGCGGCCTGCTGGAGGCGATCCTGCGCGCGGGCGTCGCCCGGATGGAACCCGCCCGCGCCGCCGCGCTGCCCGGCCTCGACCCGTCCGACCCGCGCGGCGTCGTCGCGGCCGTCGTGGAACCCCTGGCCGCCGAGCTCCGCACCGCCGAAGGCCGCGACTTCCTGCGGATCGTCGCGCAGGTCGCGGGGCGTTCGGGCGTCCGCGAGCACTCCCTGCCCGCGCTGATCCAGGACACGGCCCTCGCGGGGCAGCTCGCCGTCCTCGCGGACGCCTGCCGGGCCGTCCTGCCGGAGCCGGTCGCGCTCGAACGCGTCGCGCTGTTCATCGCCTTCCTGACCGCCGCCCTCGCCGACCGCACCGTCCGCGTCGGACCGGACGGCGAACCGGACCCGGCGCGTCCCGGACGCACGCTCCTCGGGCACGACGACTTCGTCCACGACCTGGTCGAAGGGCTCACCGCGGCCCTCACCGCCCCCGCTGGTTTGCCTAAGGATCCGGGACCCCATAGAGTTGAGACATCGCCGCGGGGTGGAGCAGTTCGGTAGCTCGCTGGGCTCATAACCCAGAGGTCGCAGGTTCAAATCCTGCCCCCGCTACCAGGCCCGAAGGCCCGATCCGAACCAGGATCGGGCTTTCGGCGTTTCCACGGGCCTATGTTTCCGCGCGTCCGTGTTTCCGCGCGTCCGTGTTTCCGCGCGTCCAGGCCCGTCGCGGGGGCGGTGCCGGGCGCCGGGACGTGCACACTAGCCTGGGGATATGCGGAATGTGGCGGGAGCGGCGGTCGCGGACGCCGCGTGCGTGCTGGTGTTCGTCGCTATCGGACGGTCTTCGCACGACGAGGCGGCCAGTGTCACCGGGTTCCTGAACACGGCGTGGCCGTTCCTCGCGGGCGCGCTCATCGGGTGGCTGGTCGTGCGCGCCTGGCGCCGGCCCGCCGCGCTCGTCCCGTCCGGGGTGGGCGTCTGGATCGCCGCCGTCGCGGGCGGGATGCTGCTGCGCGTGATCTCCGGCCAGGGCACGGCGGTCGCGTTCGTCATCGTCGCGACGCTGTTCCTGGGCCTGGTGCTGCTCGGCTGGCGGGCCGTCGCCGCGCTCGTCGCCCGCCGCGGCAACCGCACCAGCACCGCTTGAGCGTCCGCCCGCGCGTCTGACCGGCCGCGCGTCTGAGCGCCCGCGCGCTTGACCGGCCGCGCGCTTGGACGTCGGGCCGCATCGCCTGAGCGTTCGGTCGGTGGTGGGCGGCCCGGACGCTCGGGGGAGGACGTCCGGGCCGCGCATGCGTCCTCGGCCGAGCGCCCGGCTCCGTGCCGGTTTCAGCCGCCGAGGACGCGCATGAGGGTGGGCCAGCAGCGGTGCAGTTCGCGCTGCCAGTACACCCAGCTGTGGGTGCCCGCCTCGTAGAGGTGGGTGGTCACCGGGATCCGCAGCTGTTCGAGCCGGGCCAGCAGCGGCTTGGTGGTGTACCAGCAGAACGCCTCGGCCGGGTCCACGATCTGCGCGTCCTTCGGGTCGAGCGGACCGCGGCGGCCGTTGCGGGCGACCGAGATGTGCAGCTGCGTGCCGCGGAGTCTCGCGGCCTGGCTGACCGGGTCGTGCGCGGCCCACACCGAACGCTGGAAGGCCGGATTGCCCCACATCGCGTACTTGTCGGTGAAGGGGCCGAGACCGGTGAGGCCCGTCATCAGCACTTCCGGCGCGCCCGGTGTGAGCGTCGAGCCGAACGGGCTGAACGCGCCCGCGTAACGGAACATGCCGGGATGCCGCGCCGAGTAGATGAGCGCGCCGTACCCGCCCGTGGACTGCCCGACCACCGCGCGCCGCTTCCCCGCGCGGTACCGCGTCTCCAGCAGGACGCGCAGCTCGGTCAGGTGGAAGGTCTCCCATGCGGGCGAGCCGCCGAAGCCGTAGTTCCACCAGTCCGTGTAGCCGCCCGCGTACCCGCCCTCGGGCATGACGACGATGACGTCGGACCGGTCGGCGAGCTCGGCGATGTCGGTGTTGCGCGTCCAGGCGTCGTAGTGGCAGTTGCCGCCGTGGAACACGTACAGGACGGGCCAGGTGCGGCGGGCCGTCCGCGACCAGCCTCGCGGGAGCAGCAGGCGCACCTTCAGCGACCGGCGCATGGAGGGGGACGCCACGGTCAGGTCCACGGCGCGTCCGCCGACGCGCTTCTCGGACGTCACGTGCGCGGGTCCACGCGTCGTACCCGAAGCGCTCGCATCGGCCAGCCGCGGCGGTGCGGTCGCGGCGGAGGCCGACGCGGACGGGTCGGGCAGCAGGGTGCCGCCGAGCGTGGCCCCGGCGGTCAGGGCGGCGGTGCGGCAGAAGGCGCGCCGGTTCTGCATACGGCTTCTCGTTCCTGGCATCTCGCGCGCCGAAGAGGGCACGCGAAGGGGGGCGGGGCGGAAGAGGCGTTCCGGTGGAGGCGAAGTGGCGTGACCGTAACAACCTGGTGGAACGCGCGGGTACGGCGGGACGTGAGTTGTTTTCGCCCGAGGTTGTCACCTCGTTCACAAACGCGAAGGACGTCCAGCGGGTACCTGTTGACGCGGAAGCCCGGACGCTGGTGAAGTTACCCACGAGTCACGTGGGTGACGGGAGAAAGCGCTGAAAGGGACACCGATGGCATCCGCTCTGCGGGACTGGCTGGACAAGCCGAACACCGGACGCGGTATCAGCCTGGCCACCGACGACGGCGGCTGGGACCACCGCGACTACGGCCGGCTGGCGTCCGCGGCGCGGCGCACCGCCGGTGCGCTGATCGAGGCGGGCGTGCGCCCCGGCGACGTGGTCTGCGTCGTGCTGCCGACCGATTTCACCTGCGTGGAGACCTACTTCGGCGTGTGGGCGGCCGGGGCGACGGTCTGCCTGGTCACCCCGCCGCTGTTCCAGGACGGCGACGACTACGTCGCGCACGTCGCGGCGATCCTGCGGCAGGCCAGGCCGGCGCTGACCGTCGCGTCCGCCGACCTGGCGCCGCTCGCGGCCCGCGCGATGGCGGACGCGGGCCTGCCCGGCGAGCCGTGGCTGCCGCGCCAGGCCGAGACCGAGGCGGACGTCCAGCCCGCGGGCGAGCTGGCGATCCTCCAGTTCACGTCCGGGTCGTCCGGCGCGCCGCGCGGCGTCATGGTCACCTGGGACAACCTGGAGGCCAACTGCGAGCTGATCGCCCGCACGGCCGGGTACCAGGACGGCGACGTGGTGGCGTCCTGGCTGCCGCTGTACCACGACATGGGCCTGATCGGCTGCTTCCTGACCCCGATCTCGCTGCAGGGCGACCTGAGGCTGCTGCGGCCGGACCACTTCATCCGCGACCCCGCACGCTGGATCCGCTGCTTCGCGACCGCCGCGCACACCGCCGCGCCGCCGTTCGCCTACGCCTACTGCGCGCGCCGGGTGAAGCCCGAGCAGCTCGAAGGGCTGGACCTGTCCGGCTGGAAGATGGCGCTGATCGGGGCCGAGCCGATCGACCCGCACTCGCTGGAGGTCTTCGCCGAGCTGCTGGAGCCGTTCGGGTTCCGGCGCGAGGCGTTCAAGCCCGCCTACGGCATGGCCGAGACGACGCTGCTGGTCACGATGGACCATCCATGGCGGCTGCCGCTGGCCGTCCGCCCGGACCCGGCGTCGCTCGCGTTCGGGCGGCCGGTGGAGATCCTGGAGCAGCACGAGCTGGGCGAGTCGTCCCGCGGCGCGAAGTCCGGCTGGATCGTCGGCTGCGGCACGCCCGAGGAGGACGTCCCGGTCTGGATCGTGGACGACGACGGCAACGAGCTCGCCGAAGGGCTGCTCGGCGAGATCGTCGTCGGCGGCCCGTCCGCCTGCCCGGGCTACTACGCGGGCGCGGAGGGCAAATCCACGCGCTTCGCGGACGGCAAGGTGTTCACCGGTGACGCGGGCTTCTTCCACGAGGGACGGCTGTTCGTCCTCGGCCGGATGGGCGACAGCATCAAGGTGCGCGGACGGTCCGTCTACGTCGAGGACCTCGAAGCGCGCATCGCCGAGGTGACCCGGCTCGGCAAGGGCCGCATCACCGTGACGGCGGTTCCGGGCGCGGGCCAGAAGGGCCTCGCGCTGTTCGCCGAGACGAACGACGCCGCGTGGGCGCCGGACGTCCGCGAGATGCTGCGCCGCCGGGTCGGCGAGGACGTCGAGGTCACCATCATCGTCGGCTCGGGGCTGATCCAGCGCACGTCCAGCGGCAAGCCGCGCCGCCGCTACATGTGGGAGCAGTTCCAGGCGGGACGCATGCCCGCCGCCCGCCGCGTCGAGTAGCCGCGGCTCCAACGACCTCCGGCCCGGCGGCCGCGCGAAAAAGCGCATCCGCCGGGCCGTCGCCGTCTGCCGGGGGCCTTCCGAGCGTGCTGACCGTGTGTAGAGCGCGGGATCACACCCCGGAGCTGATCGCTTGTTGATAAAACTGTCGATTGCGGTAAAAGATGGCGTGACCCGGCGGAAGGTCGACAATGCCCCCTGTGACGAGATCCCTGCTCCGGCTCGGGGCTCGGCTGGGATCCACCGCGCAGAACGCCCTGGAAGTCGCCCGCTTCGGCGGGCTGGCCACCGACGAGGACGCGTCGCCGAGCGAAGTGGTCGCGCAGCAGCGCACGTATCGGCTGCGCCATTACTTCCCGGCCGAGCTGGAGGACGACAAGCGTCCGGTGCTGCTGCTCGTCCCGCCGCTGATGATCACGGCCGAGGTGTACGACATCTCGTCGCGGGTGAGCGCGGTCGCCGAGCTGCACCGCCTCGGCGTGGACCCGTGGGTGGTCGACTTCGGCGCGCCCGAGCGCGAGCCGGGCGGGCTGGAGCGGACGATCACCGACCACGTCCTCGCGGTGAGCGACGCGATCGACCGGGTGCGCGCCGCGACCGGACGCGACGTGCACGTCGGCGGCTACTCGCAGGGCGGCATGTTCGTCTACCAGGCCGCCGCCTACCGGCGCAGCCGCGGCATCGAGTCGATCGTGACGTTCGGCAGTCCCGCCGACACGTCGGTCGGGCTGCCGTTCGGGCTGCCGAGCTGGCTCGCGACCGACGCCGCCGAGCGCGTCCCGGACGCGCTGCTGCGCAACTTCGACGTCCCCGGCTGGGTGACGCGGACCGGGTTCCAGCTGCTCAGCCCGGTCAAGTCGGTGCGCAGCCGGGTGGACTTCCTGCTCCAGCTGCACGACCGCGAGGCGCTCGCGCCGCGCGAGCGGCAGCGGCAGTTCCTGGAGCGCACCGGCTGGGTGGCGTGGCCGGGGCCGGCGCTGGCCGAGTTCGTCCGCCAGTTCGTCCAGCACAACCGGATGCTGACCGGCGGGTTCGTCATCGGCGACCGGCTCGTCACGCTCGCCGACATCACCTGCCCGGTGCTGACGTTCGTCGGCGAGGTGGACGAGATCGCGCCGCCGCCGATGATCCGGGGCATCCGGCGGGCCGCGCCGCGCGCCGAGGTGTACGAGGTGTCGCTGCGCGCCGGGCACTTCGGCCTGGTCGTCGGGTCGCTCGCGATGGCGCAGACGTGGCCGACCGTCGCCGAATGGGCCCGGTGGCGGACGGGCGCGGCCGACCTGCCGCTCCCGGTGACGAGGGTGAACGGCGACGAGGGCGCGGAGTCGCCCGCGCCGCCCGGCGGGACGGCCGGATACGGCCTCAACCTCGCCGTCGGGATCGGCGCGAACACGGTGCGGTCGGCCGTCCGGAGGGCGTCGCGCGTCGTCAGCGGGACCCGCCTGCTCGCCCACGAGGCGACGCAGAACCTGCCTCGGCTCGCGCGCCTGGAGCGCATCCAGCACGACACGCGGATGTCGCTCGGCCTGCTCCTGGACGAGCAGCACGACCGCGCGCCGGACGGCGTCTTCTTCCTCTACCAGGGCCGCGCCTACACCCAGGACGCCGCGAAGAAGCGCATCGACGCCGTCGTGAAGGGCCTGATCCACATCGGGGTCCGGCAGGGCGACCCGGTGGGCGTGCTCATGCACACGCGTCCGACCGCGCTCGCGCTGGTCGCCGCGCTGAGCCGGCTCGGCGCGGTCGCCGTCCTGCTGCGCCCGGACGGCGACCCCGCGCGCGAGGCGGCCCTCGCCGGGGTGACGCGGGTGATCACCGACCCGGACAACGCGTCCGCCGGCGCGGCGCTCGGGCTGCCCGTCCACCTGCTGGGCGGGGTGCAGACCCGGCGGGACGAGCCGGACATCCCCGACATGGAGGAGATCGACCCGGACGCCGTGCCGCTGCCCGCCTGGTACCGGCCGAACCCCGGCCGCGCGGGCGACGTCGCGTTCGTGCTGTTCGCCGGGGACGGCGAGCACACCCGCGCGAACCGCATCACGAACCGGCGGTGGGCGCTGTCGGCGTTCGGGACCGCGTCGTCGGCGGCGCTGTCCCCGGCCGACACGGTCTTCTCGATCACGCCGCTGCCGCACCCGTCCGCGCTGATGATGTCGCTCGGCGGCGCGGTCGCGGGCGGATCCCGGCTGGCGCTCGCGTCGGCCTACGACCCCGAGACGTTCTGGGACGAGGCGCGCCGCTACGGCGTGACCGTCGCGTCGTACACCTGGACGCTGCTGCGCGAGCTGGTCAACGCGCCGCCGAACCCGGCCGAGCGGCACCATCCGGTGCGGCTGTTCATCGGGTCCGGGATGCCGCGCGGGCTGTGGCGGCGCGTCGAGGAGCGGTTCGCGCCCGCGCGCGTGCTGGAGTTCTACGCGTCCACCGAGGGCGAGGCCGTCCTGGTCAACCTCAGCGGCAAGAAGCCGGGCTCGCTCGGGCGCCCGCTGCCGGGCAGCGCCGAGGTGCGGCTCGCGCGCTACGACCTGGAGCGCGGACGGCTCGTCGAGGGGCCGGACGGGTTCGCCGAGGACGCCGCGCCCGGCGAGATCGGGATGCTGCTCGCGCGCGTCCGGCCGGACACCGTGCAGAGCGGGCGCCGGCCGCTGCGCGGCGTGTTCGCGCCCGAGGACGCCTGGAAGGTCACCGGCGACCTGTTCCGCCGCGACGAGGACGGCGACTTCTGGCCGGTCGGACGGGACGCCGAGCTGATCCGCACGGCCGCCGGGATCGTCCCGCCGGGCCCGGCCCGCGACGCGCTCGGCGACCTGCCGCAGGTGGACGCCGTCGCGGTCTACGGCGTCCCGGCCGGGGACTCCGAGATCGTCGCCGCCGCGATCACGCTGTGCGCGGACACCGACCTGAAGCCCGTCGATCTCGCCGAGACGCTGCTGCGCGTCGAGCCCGAGCTGCGTCCGGCGGTCGTCCGCGTGGTGGACGCCATCCCGGTCACCGCCGGGCACCGGCTCGACCCGCGCGCGCTGCGCGAGGAGGGCGTCCCGGAACCCGGCGCGGGCGAGACGTACTACCGCGACTCGTCCGGCGCGTACCGCCGCCTGACGGCCGCCGCTCGCCGCCGCCTCCTGCGCTAGCGGACGTGGACGGGCTCGCCGTCACGCACCAGGCCGGGAAGCATGTCGGCGGTGTGCATCGGCACGCGGACGCAGCCGTGCGACGCCGGATGGTTCGGCACGCTCACGGAGCCGTGGATCGCGTAGCCGTAGTAGAAGTACAGCGGCCGGTACATGTAGCCGAGCGGCGACCGGTGCCATCCGCGCAGCCGGTGGGTGACGTGGAAGTCGCCGCGCGGCGTGCGCGCGACGCCGCAGTGCCCGGCGTCGCAGTAGTGCCGTCCCGAAGCTGTGGAAATGTGCGAGATGAGCGCGACCCGGCCGCCCTTGTAGACGACGAGCACCTGGCGCCGGACGCTGACGTCCACCCGGTCGCGGGACCGGTCGGCGGTCAGCGGGCGCGGCCACTTCGGATGGGCGAGCGCCCACTGGAGCCGGCCGTCCAGCCTGCCGGTCGGAGCCATGTCGTTCACCTGCTGGAACGCCCAGACGGCGGAGCGGGTGAAGCCGGTGAAGGCGCCGTTCGCCGGGCCGGGGTCGTAGCGCAGGGCTTGCAGCCGGAGTTGCAGGGCCCGAACGTCCTCCCGGTGCGAGACGGACCGGGAGGCGGGCACGGCCTGCCCTGCGGGCACGGCCTGCCCTGCGGGAACGGCGAGGACGGCGGCGGATGCGGCGGAGGCGGCGGCGAGCGCGAGACCGGCGAGCATGGCCGGAGGTTAGGCCGGACAGGACGCGTCCACCCCCGGTGACACCGAACGCGGACGCAAGCTTTACCGCCGCCTCCGCTGCGGGCGAAGCCAGGCCCCCGCATCGGGTCGCAGCGCCGGGGCCGCGCCGGGCCGCAGCGCCGGGCCGCAGCGCCGGGCCTCGCGCCGGGCCGGGAGGGTGGACACGCGGGGAAGCGGCACGCTACAACAGAGGGACAAATATCGCACTTTTGTAGCGCACCGGACGGGCCGGCTCCGGCGGGCCGCGGCCCCGGTGCCGGGAGGTACCGCATGGCCACGCGCGTTCTCGCCGCCCCGCCCGCGGGCAGCGGCCTCAAGCCGGTCGTCGGGGCGCCGGGCCTCCCGTACGTCGGCAACACGCTCGCCGTGATGCGGCGCCCGTTCGACGTGTCGCGCGACCGGTACGCCCGGTTCGGCCCGGTGAGCTGGAGCTGGCTGCTCGGCCAGCGGACCGTCACCGTCCAGGGCCCGGAGGCCGCCGAGGTCGTGCTGGTCAACCGGGACAAGGCGTTCGCGAACGGCCCGGCGTGGAGTTTCTTCATCGGCCCGTTCTTCACCCGCGGCATCATGCTCCTCGACTTCGAGGAGCACCTGCACCACCGGCGCATCATGCAGCAGGCGTTCACCCGGCGGCGGCTGGAGGCGTACCAGGCGACGATGGCCCCGAGCATCGGCAAGGGCCTGGACGCCTGGGAGACGGGGCGCGGGTTCAAGGTCTACGACCACGTCAAGCAGCTCACGCTCGACCTCGCCACCGACGTGTTCATGGGCGTGGACCTCGACCGCGCCGAGGCCGACCGGATCAACGGCGCGTTCGTCGACGCCGTCCGCGCCGGGACCGCCTACGTCCGCTTCCCGGTGCCGGGCCTGCGCTGGCACCGGGGCCTGCGCGCGCGGCGGACGCTGGAGGAGTTCTTCCGGACGCACCTGCCCGCCAAGCGCCGGGACGGCGGCGACGACCTGTTCGCCGCGCTCTGCGCCGCCGAGACCGACGACGGCCACCGGTTCACCGACGAGGACGTCGTCAACCACATGATCTTCGCGCTGATGGCGGCGCACGACACCACCACGATCACGCTCACCACCATGGCCTACTACCTGGCCAAGCACCCCGAGTGGCAGGAGCGGCTGCGGGACGAGTCGGTCGCGCTCGGCAAGGAGGTCCTCGACTTCGCCGACCTGGACGCCATGACCGGCATCGACGCGGTGATGAAGGAGTCGCTGCGGCTGGTGTCGCCCGTCCCGGCGCTGCCGCGCAAGGCCGTCAAGGACACGCAGGTGCTCGGCTACCACATCCCCGCCGGGACGACCGTGGTCGTCCCGCAGCTCACCAACCACCGCATGCCGGACGTCTGGCCCGACCCGGACCGCTTCGACCCGGACCGGTTCTCGCCCGAACGGCGCGAGGACAGGGCGCACCGGTACGCCTGGTCGCCGTTCGGCGGCGGCGCGCACAAGTGCATCGGACTGCACTTCGCGGGCATGCAGGTCAAAAGCGTCATGCACCAGTGGCTGCTGCGGTACCGCTGGAGCGTGCCGGGCCGCTACACGTGGCCGCTCGACACCACGTCCCTCCCGTCCCCGAAGGACGGGCTCCCCGTCCACCTGGAGCGCCTGTCATGAGCAAGGTCGTCGTCATCACCGGTGGCGCGCGCGGGATCGGCTTCGCCACCGCGCGCGCGTGCAAGGCCAAGGGCGGGACGGTCGTCATCGGCGACATCGACGAGGCCGCCGCAAAAGCGGCGGGGGAGCGGCTCGGCGTGACGGCGCTCCCGGTGGACGTCACCTCGCGCGAGTCGTTCGAGGCGTTCCTCGCGGCGGCGGAGGCCGCGCACGGCCCGGTCGACGTGCTCGTCAACAACGCGGGCATCATGCCGATCGGCCCGGTGACCGGAGAGTCGGACGCGGACGCGCGCCGCTGCCTGGACATCAACGTCCACGGCGTCATGCTCGGCACGAAGCTCGCGCTCGGCCGGATGCTGCCGCGCGGGCGCGGGCACGTCGTCAACATCGCGTCCGTCGCGGGCCTGCTTCCGACGCCCGGCCTCGCGCTCTACAACGCGAGCAAGGCCGCCGTCGTCGCGTTCACCGAGGCGACGCGGCTGGAGGTGCTGGACAGCGGCGTGCACGTGAGCGCCGTCCTGCCGTCCTTCACCAACACCGAGCTCATCGCGGGCACGCAGTCGCCGCGCGGGCAGAGGAACTGCGAGCCCGAGGACATCGCGGACGCCGTCGTCGCGCTCATCGGACGGCCGCGCGCGCAGGTCGTCGTGCCGTCCAGCCTGGGCCTCCCGACGCGGCTCGGGCAGCTGTTCCCCGAGCGCGTCCGGGAGGCCGTGATGCGGATGTACCGGCTGGACAAGGTCTTCCTCGACTGGGACCGCGAGGCCCGCAAGTCCTACGACGACCGCATCCGGAACTAGAACGGGTAGTGCGCCTGCTGGGTGGCGAGGGTCACCCAGCGGGTGTTCGAGAACGCCTCCAGGCCCCAGCGACCGCCGAACCGCCCGTACCCGGACAGCCCGAACCCGCCGAACGGCGCCTGCGGCTCGTCGCCGACCGACTGGTCGTTGACGTGCACGATCCCGGTCCTGAGCCGGCGCGCGACGCGCAGCCCGTGGGTGCCGTTCTCGGTGATGATCCCGGCGGTCAGGCCGTGCTCGGTGTCGTTGGCCTTGGCCACGGCCTCGTCGTCGGTGCCGAACGTGTCGAGCACGCACACCGGGCCGAACGCCTCGCCGTGGAAGAGCTCGGCGTCCCGCGGCAGGCCGGTGAGGACGGTCGCCGGGTGGACGGCCCCGTCCGGCTCGCCGCCGCCGGTGACCACGGTCGCGCCCTTGGCCACGGCGTCCTCGACCAGCGCCGCGACGCGCCGGGCGGCGTCGCGGGTGACCAGCGGCCCGATCACCGTGGACGGCACCGACGGGTCGCCGGACGGCAGCCCGGCGACCTTCGCCGCGAACTTCGCGGTGAACTCCTCCGCGAGCGACTCGTGCACCAGCACCCGGTCGCCCGACATGCAGATCTGGCCCGCGTTCATGAACACGCCGAACGTGGCGGCGTCCACGGCGTAGTCGACGTCCGCGTCGTCCAGGACGATGATCGCGTTCTTGCCGCCCAGCTCCAGCAGCGCGGGCTTGAGGTGCTTCGCGGCGTGCGTGCCGATGATCCGGCCGACGCCGGTCGAGCCGGTGAAGTTCACCGCCCGGACGCGCGGGTCCGCGATCAGCGTCTCGGCGACCTCGGCGGCGTCCGCCGGGTCGTTGGTGACGACGTTCAGCACGCCGTCCGGGAGGCCCGCCTCGCGCAGCACGTCCGCGACGAGCAGGCCGCACGCGATCGGCGCGTCCTCGCTGGGCTTCATCACGACGGTGTTCCCGGCCGCGAGCGCCGCCGCGACCGACCGGACGCCCAGGATGACCGGCGCGTTCCACGGCGAGAACGCCGCGACGACGCCGACCGGCTCGCGCACCGCGAGGCCGAGCGCGCCCTCCTCCTGCGCCGCGAGGACGTCCCCGCGCGGCGCGGTGATCGCGGCGGCGGCCTCGCGCAGCATGTTCGCGGCGAGCATGACGTTGAACCCGGCCCACGGCGCCGTCCCGCCGACCTCGGCGGCCATCAGCGCGATCACCGATTCGGCGCGCTCCTCCAGCAGGTCGGCGGCGCGCAGGAAGATCGCGCGGCGGGCGAACGGGGACAGCGCGGCCCATCCCTCGAACGCCGCGTGCGCCGCGTCCACGGCCGCCGTGACGTCCTCGGGCCCGGCCGCCGCGACGGTCGCGTACACCTCGCCGGTGAAGGGGGAGACGTCGTCGGTCGTCCGCCCCGACCGGGCGGGGACGTCCTTGCCGCCGATCAGCAGCGCGCGGGTGATGGGCATCGTGTCTCCTTCGGGCCGCGCCGTCGCGGCCGGTGGCCTTCCGCGCATTGTCGGCCTTGTTCCGTCCCGCCCGGTGCTCCGCTTTCCGCCCAGCGGAAAGGGGCCGGCTCCGCGTTCGCGGTTCCGGTTCAGCGGACGCGTGGACGGCCTTCGCGGGTGTTCTGGAGCACGGCGGCGCGCGGCCCGACCAGCAGCAGCCGGGTGTCGGCGAGGTAGGCCCAGGTCAGCGAGGTCGGCCCGAGAGGCGGGGGCGCGGTCGTGGCCGTCATGGGTCGCCGCCGGGGGTAGCCGTGGAGGAACAAAAACATGAGGATTGTAACTATGTTCCCCCGCGGCGGCCAGCATAGGGTGCGGGCATGACCATGGACGCGTCCCCGCTGGCCGGGCTGCTGGAGGCCGCCCCGGACCCCGACGACCTCGACACCCGCATCCTCGACGCGGCGCTCGCCGAGTTCGAGACCTACGGGCTGCGCCGGGTCAGCGTCGAGGACGTCGCGCGCCGCGCCGGGGTCGCCCGCACCACCATCTACCGCCGCTTCACCAACAAGGAGCAGCTGCTCCAGGCCGTCAACCTGCGCGAGGTCCGGCGCTTCCTCACCGCGATCTCGGACGCGACCGAGAGCCGCGGGAACGCGGTGGACGCCGTCGTCGAGGGCTTCGTGGTCGGCCTCGCGGCGGCCCGCTCGCACCCGCTGATCACCCGCGTGCTGCAGAGCGAGCCGGAGGTGTTCGTCCGGCAGCTCGGGATGAACGGCGCGGCGGTGCTGCTCGCCGCCCGGGACATCCTCGCCGCCCGGCTCCGCCGCGCCCTGCCCGCCGCCGACCCGGCCGAGATCTCCGCGGCGTCCGAGGTCATGCTGCGCGTCGCGGTCTCGGTGCTGCTGATCCCGGGCGGCGGCATCCCGCTGGAGGACGAGTCGGACATCCGGGCTTTCGCCCGCGTCCACCTCTCCCGGCTGCTGCCGGGTTAGGCTGCAATCCTCGAACCTCGTTCTAGAACGCCGGAGGCGCGCATGGAGTCGGCGATCGTCGCCACCCGACACGGCAAGGTCAGGGGCAGCGTCCTGGAGAACGGCGTCTCGGCCTACCTCGGCATCCCCTACGCCGCGCCGCCCTTCGGCGCGGACCGCTTCCGCGCGCCGCGCCCGCCCGAACCCTGGGACGGCGTCCGCGACACCGTCGAGTACGGCCCGACCGCCCCCAAGCCCGCCTACCCCAGGCCGTTCGACCGGCTCCTGCCCGACCCGGTCATCCCGGGCGAGGACTGCCTCAACCTCAACGTCTGGACGCCCGACCCCGGCGGCTCCGGCCTCCCGGTCATGGTCTGGATCCACGGCGGCGCGTTCCGCAACGGCTCCGGCGCCGTCCCGGTCTACTCGGGCGCGAACTTCGCGCGCGACGGCGTCGTCTGCGTCACCCTCAACTACCGCCTCGGCGTCGAGGGCTTCGCGCACTTCCCGGACGCGCCGTCCAACCGCGGCCTGCGCGACCAGATCTTCGCCCTGGAATGGGTCCGCGACAACATCGCGGCCTTCGGCGGCGACCCCGGCAACATCACCGTCTTCGGCGAGTCCGCGGGCTCGATGAGCGTCAACACGCTGCTCTCCCTCGACCTCGGCCTCTTCCGCCGCGCCATCGCGCAGAGCGGCGGCGGCAACGTCGCCCAGACCCCCGAGGACGCCGCCCTCGTCCTCGCCGAGACCGCCCGCCGCCTCGGCGTCGAACCCACCGCCGCCGCGTTCGCCGAACTGCCGCCGTCCCGGATCATCCCGGTCCAGGCGGCCGTCGCCGGCGAGGTCGCCACCTTCCCGGACGCGGGCCGCTGGGGCGAGACCACCGCCCGCACCGCGATGTCGCACGCCCCCGTCCTGGACGGCGACCTGCTGACCCGCACCCCCGAGGACGCCGTCGCCGCCGGCGCCGCCGCGGGCACCGACCTCCTCATCGGCTACAACGCCGAGGAGTTCCGCCTCTTCCTCATGCCGAACGGCCTCGCCAAGGCCCTCACGCACGAGCTGGTGACGCCCATCGCGTCCGCCATGGGCGTCCCCGGCGAGGTCATCGACGCCCACCGCGACCTCCACGACGCCCCCGGCGACCTCCTCGCCGCCCTGATCACCGAGTCCCTCTTCCGCATCCCCGCCACCCGCCTGGCCGCGGCCCACACCGGCCAGACCTGGATGTACGAGTTCGCCTGGCGCAGCCCCGTCGAGGACCTCGGCGCCTGCCACGCCCTGGAGATCGGCTTCGTCTTCGACAACCTCGACACCCCCGACACCGCCGGCCTCGCCGGCCCCAACCCGCCCCAGCCCCTCGCCGACACCATGCACAAGTCCTGGGTCGACTTCGCCACCACCGGCACCCCCGGCTGGCCCCGCTACACCCCCGCGACCCGCCAGACCCGCCGCTTCGGCGACGCGAAGAACCCCCTGGTCAACGCCCCCAACGAACACCTCCGCCGCCTCTGGCCCGCCTGATGCCCGGGGGCCGTGCGGGAGCGGTTGCGGGGGAAATCGGTGGGGGGTGCCGAGAGGGGCTGGGATAGTCGGCGGGTGATCAGTCTGATGCCGGTGACCTTGGACGGGGACGAGCTCGCCGAGATTCACGCCGTCTTCGCGTCCAATCCCGACTACTGGCGGTACAGCGGCGACCTCGACCCCGACGCCGTGACGGTCGAGGCCGTCGAGGGGTTCGTGCGCGGCGAGCTCGGCCAGGACGGCTACGAGGTGCTCGCCGCGCGGGACGAGGCCGGAGCGCTCGTCGGCTACGTCGAGCTGCTGCTCCGGCACCCCCGCGACAAGGCCCCTTGGATCGGCTTCCTGGTGGTGCACGGCGACCGGCGAGGACAGGGCCTGGGACGGGCCGTCGCCGCGGCGGCCGAGGCGCGCCTTCGCGGGCGGGGAGACTCCGTAGTCTGGCTCGGCGTCCTGGAGAACAACGTCGAAGCCTTCAAGTTCTGGACGGCCCTCGGCTACGCGGAAGTCGACCGCCGTCCGGACGTGGCCAAGGGCCGCCCCACGATCGTCATGCGCAAGTCCCTCGCCTAGCCGAAGGCTTCGGCGACGATGTGGCGGGCTATGGCCAGGGAGGACGTGGCGCCGGGGGACGGGGCGTTGCGGACGGACGTGATCGGCCCCAGGTGGTTGATGCGGAAGTCGTCCACCAGGGAGCCGTCCGGGTCGATGGCCTGGGCGCGGACGCCGGCAGGGGCCGGTACCACGTCCGAGGGCCTCAGCGACGGGACGAAGGTGCGGGCCTCCTTGACGAAGGCGCGCTTGAACAGGGAGCCGTACATCTCCTTGGCGCCGGTTCGCCAGTGCTGGCGGGCCAGGGAGGTGAAGCCGGGCCAGCGGAGGGTTTCGGACAGGTCGCGGGGGTTCAGGTCGCGGCGGCGGTAGCCTTCGCGGGCCAGGGCCAGGACGGCGTTGGGCCCCACGTCCACGCCGCCGTCCACGCGGCGGGTGAAGTGGACGCCGAGGAACGGGTAGCGCGGGTCGGGGACGGGGTAGATCAGGCCGCGGACGAGGTCCGGCCTGGTCAGGCGGTAGTACTCGCCGCGGAACGGGATGATCGCGGGGGCCGGGCCGTCGCCGGCGAGGCGGGCCACGCGGTCGGACTGGAGGCCCGCGCAGATCACCAGGCGGTCGAAGACCAGTTCCTCGTCGCGGGACGCGACGGCGACGCGTTCCCCGAGAGGGGAGATTCGGACGACCTCGAAACCGAGCCGGACGGAGCCGCCCGCGTCGGTCACGTCGCGGGCGTAGGCGCGGGCGATCGCGGGGAAATCGACGATCGCGGTGGTGGGGGAGTGGAGGGCGGCGACGCCTCGGGCGTGGGGTTCGACTTCGCGCAGTTCGGCGGGGGTGAGGCGGCGCAGGCCCGGGACGCCGTTGGCGATGGCGCGTTTCTCGATCTCCAGGAGCGGTTCGAGCTCGCGGGTCGTCCGGGCCACGACGACCTTGCCGCACTCGTCGTAGGGGAGCCCGCGGTCGGCGCAGTACTCCCTGAGCAGGCCGATGCCCTGGCGGCAGAGGGTGGCCTTGAGGGAGCCGGGCGCGTAGTACAGGCCCGCGTGGGCGACGCCGCTGTTGTGGCCGGTCTGGTGGGCGGCGACCCGGTCCTCCTTGTCGAGGACGGTGATCCGCGCGTCCGGGCGGACCTCGCCCAGGCGGCGCGCCACCGCCAGCCCCAGGATGCCCGCGCCGACCACGCCGATGCGCGTTTCGGTCATCCGGGCACCCTACGGGGCGGACGGTCCGCCCGCCCAGCCGCACGGCCGGAGCCGGCCCGCGTCAGCTTCCCAGGCGCTTGCGGCTCTGCGCGCGCACCCGCTTGCGCTGCGACGGGTCGAGCATCAGGTAGCCCGCGACCGGCAGGCCGATCGCGGCGAGCACCAGCAGGCCGACCACCCAGGTCGGCAGGAACACCCAGAGCACCAGTGCGACGATCACGCCGCCGATGGCGATTTTTGCCGGCGATGACATGGTCTGAACCTCCGTACGGCCGCCCACATGTAAGACGGCCGAGGCGGGCCGCCGGTTCCACGATATGTCGCGTTTCCCCGGCGGTCGAGCGCCGACCGCGCAGGTGAGCACGTTCCCGGAACCGAACGGCCGGCCCGTCCGTGGCCGGTCCGTGGCCGGTCCGTGGCCCCGTCCGGCGTCCCTCCGGCGTCCGTTCGAAGTCCGTTCGGGGTCCGTCTGCGGCCCGTCCGGGGTCAGACGCGGAGGGTGAGGCGACCGCCGCCGAGGGCCTTCAGGACCTCCGCGTGGAGCTGCCCGTTGGTGCACACGACGCTGCCGCCGTCCGGGCCGGGGACGCCGGACAGGTCGGTGAACATCCCGCCCGCCTCCTCGACGATCACCTGGAGCGCGGCCAGGTCCCACAGGGACACCTCGGGCTCGGCGGAGATGTCGACCGCGCCCTCGGCGACCATCATGTGCGACCAGAAGTCGCCGAACGCGCGCGTCCGCCAGACCGAGCGGGTGAGATCGAGGAACTTGTCGAGGCGTCCCTGCTCCTCCCACCCGCCGAGGGACGAGAACGACAGCGACGCGTTCGCCAGCTCGGACACCTGCGACACCTGGATCCGCTGCGCGCGGTTCAGGCTGCGGCCCGTCCAGGCGCCGCCGTCGCGCATCGCCCACCAGCGCCGGTTCAGCGACGGCGCGGACACCACGCCGACCACGACCTCGTCGTACTCCATGAGCGCGATCAGCGTCGCCCACACCGGGACGCCGCGGACGAAGTTCTTCGTGGCGTCGATCGGGTCGACGATCCAGCAGCGCCGCCCGCCGCCGGTGCGGCCGTACTCCTCGCCCAGCACCGCGTCGCGCGGCCGGGCGCGCGACAGCGTGCCCCGGATCTGCTCCTCCACGCTGCGGTCGGCGTCGCTGACGGGGGTCAGGTCGGGCTTGGACTCGACCTCCAGGTCCAGGGCGCGGAACCGCTTGGTGGTGATGTCGTCGGCCGCGTCGGCCAGGACGTGCGCCAGTCGCAGGTCATCGGAATAGCTCGCCACGGCCGGACACGCTACCGCGATCACCCGCCGCGGCGACAGCCTAACGGGAAGCTCGGCTCCGAAGCGTGGCGGAGGGGCGGCGGAGCGTGCCGGGATGGGACGATGGCGGCATGGCGCACGACCTTCCCGGGTGGGTGGCCGAACTGACCGACCCGCGCCGGGCCTCCACGCTCGACGAACTCGCCGACCGGCTCGTCCCGCTGGCGGAGCACGCGATCGACGTGTCCCGCCGGCTGCAGGCGTTGCTGAACGAGCTGAACGACCCGTTCAAGCGGGACGCCCTGTACGGCCGGGTGGACCGGCTGAAGTCGCGGTCCGGGGAGGCGATGGACGAGATCACCGCGGAGATCGCGGCGTCCGGGGCCGAGCGGGTCGAGCGGATCTGGGCGGACTGGCTCGACCGGACCCGTCCGGGGGACCGGGGGTCCGGGCGGGCGCGGGAGCTGCGGCGCCGGCTGGAGGGGGAGATCGTCCCGGAGCTGACCCGGCGGCAGCGCGACGTCGCCGAGCAGGTCGCCGCGCGGACCTCCTCCGCCCTGGAGGAGGCGACGCAGACGCTGCTCACGCGGGTGGAGGAGCTGGCGAAGGCGGTGACCGAGCTGATCCACGGCGTGCTGCCGATGGCGCGCGAGGGCCTGGCGCTGGCGAGCCGCATCTCGGGGCTGTCCACGCGGGCCCGCCAGGTGGGCCGCGGCCCGGTCCCGGACGAGATGCGCGAGGAGACCGTCGAGATCACGCGGACGTTCGACGAGGCGGTGGCGCGGCTGGAGCTGGAGTGGGCCACGCTCGGCGCCCGGTCCGCGACCGTCCGGGCGGCGCTGCGGGCCGCCGAGGAGACGGCGTTCTCGCACGTCACGCAGGCGATGACCCAGTGCGTCGAGGAGCTGGCGCCCGAGCACGTCCGGGTGCTCCAGGAGACCGAGGCGCGCGCCGCGACCCTGTTCGACCGCTTCTCCGAGAGCTGAGGCCGCCCCGGCGGATCACCGGACGGACTGGGGGAAGCGGAGCAGGCCGTCCGGGTCGTACCTCCCCTTGACCGCGCCGAGCCGGTCGGCGTTCGCGCCGTAGTAGTCGCCGCGCCAGGACGCCAGTTCCGGATCGATGTAGTTCACGTAGGCCGCGCCGCGCAGGTACGGGTCCATGGCGGCGTGGACGCCGCGCAGCCACGCCATGTCGCCGCCGTCCGCGAGGTACTGGACGCAGAACAGGCCGTCGCGGTGCGGGAACGCGGTGTCGCCGGGCGCCACGCGGCCGATCGCGCCGCCCATCGCGTCGAGCAGGACGGACCGTCCGTCGCGTCCGCGGACGCGACGGACGAGGGTGTCGATCGCGTCGTCGGGCAGGGGGCGGCGCGCGATGTGGGACTTGGCGGCGTAGTCGGTGCGCGGGAAGCGGCCTTCGGGGCGCTGTCCGGGGAGTCGTCCCGGTTCGTGGCATTCGGCGACGGTCTGTCCGGTGCAGCCCGCGAGGCGCTTCATCGCGTCCAGGTAGGGCTGCGGCCGGACGGACGTGTCGGCGTCCGGGCCTCCGATCGCGCCGTTCAGGCCGTCCAGGGACCGGGACGGGTCGGACAGCGCGAAACCCTCGACCGAGACGCCGCGCGAGGCGTCGAGCTGGAAGCTCGTCCACACCGAGTCGGGCGCGGACGGCAGCCAGCGCTGCCACCCGCGCAGGGCGTCGGCGGCGCGTGACCACGGCCAGCCCAGCGAGAACGGCGTCACCTCGGCGTCGATCCGCTGCGGCCGGTAGGCGAAGGCGAGCGCGACGCCGAAGTTGCCGCCACCTCCGCCCCGGCAGGCCCAGAACAGGTCGGGTTCGCGGGACGCGTCGCACTCGCGGACGGTCCCGTCCGGCGTGACGATCCGGACGGATTCCAGGACGTCGCAGGTCAGGCCGTGGGCACGCGCGGTCGCGCCCAGCCCGCCGCCGAGCGTCAGGCCGGAGACCGAGACGGTCGGGCACGTCCCGCCGGGGACCGACAGGCCGCGCGCGCCGAGCCGCGCGTACAGGTCGATGAGCCGGACGCCCGCCCCGGCCGTCACGCGGTCGGCCGAGACGTCGATCGAGTCCAGCGGGGACACGTCGATGACCAGGCCGGTTCCGGTGGAGAAGCCCGCGTAGTTGTGCCCGCCGCTCCGCACGGCCACCGGGAGGCGCTGCCGCCGCGCGAACGCGAGGCATTCCGAAACGTCCGATTCGTTGGCGCAGTAGGCGATCCCGGCCGGCCGGATCCGGTCGAAGCGCGGGATGTAGAGCTGACGCGCGCGCTCGTAGTCGGCGTCCCCCGGCCTGATCACCTTGCCCTGGAGGCCATGGGCCAGCGCGTTCCAGTCAGCGGGACCGGTCGCGGTGGGCGAAGCCGCCGAGCCGCTCGTGCGCGCGCGTGAAGGCGACGGCTTCTTGGACGACGTGGAGCACCCGGCCAGGACGCCCGCCCCGGCCGCCAACAGGAAGACCCGTCGCTCCATGGCACTGATCACATCACTTCAACCGGAACGACCTGCAGAACTCCTCGTAGGTGTCCTGGCTGCCGTTCCAGTCCTTCTGGGCGGCGGCGAGCAGCACGGCCTCGGCGCCGCCGTTCACCGGGAAAACCCGAACAATCGCCCGTCCTGGGACGTCCTTCCCGCTGACAGTCCGGATGAACGTGAACTGGATCTCTCCGGCGTCGTGGCCGCCAACCGGGGCCGAGTCCCTGCGCCCGACCTCCTTGTAGGCGTGGAAGGAGTCGCTCTGGCTGAGGTCCCTGCTGACCTGGTCGAGCGTGAACGAGGTGCTCACGAAGAGGCCGGACGCCTTGAACACCGAGATCCCCTTGGTGACGCCGGGGGCCGGGTCCTTGAACGTGACGTCGGTACCGCTGCCGTCCACCGTCCAGCCCTTGGGGTAGGCGGCGCTGAAGGAACTGCCGTCGTAGAGCGTGTACCCGTTCGGAACGGCCTGCGAGGACGGCTGCTGAGAGGACGGCTGCTGCTGGGACGGCTGTTGCTGGGACGGCGACGAAACGCCCGTGTTCGATGACGGCGTGGGCGGATGCGACCCGGACGCGCCGTTCCGCGAGTTCCCGTTCAGGAAGACGGCCATCACGATGACCGCGACCAGCAGCAGCACCCCGAACACGGCCGCCGGGACGACGACGGGCCACGGGATCTGCTTGACCTGCCGGATCGGCGGCTGCGTCGTGGCGCCCGGCGGAGGAGACGTGGCGCCCGGCGGAGGAGACGTGGCGCCCGGCGGAGGCGTGGCGGCCGGTGGAGGAGGCGTCGTGAAGGCGGGCGGGGGAGGCGGCGGAAACGGCAGGTCGCCCACCGACGGGTCTTTGGGCGGCTCCACCACCGGGCTGCCCAGCGGGACGCCCAGCGGCGGCGAGGACACGGCCGCGGGAGCCTGGACGACCTGCCGCAGCGCCCGCTCGGCCTCGTCCGCGTTCATCCGGCGGTCCGGGTCGCGTTGCAGCAGCCCGTTCAGGACGGGCGTGAGCGGCCCGGCGAGCCGGACCGGGTCCGGGTCGTCCGAGAGGAGCGCGGCCATGACGCCCCAGACGTCCTCGCGCTGGTACGGCGGACGCCCCTCGACGGCCGCGTAGAGCGTCGCGCCCAGCGACCACAGGTCGGACGCGGGCGTCGCCTTCTGGTGCCGGGCCTGCTCGGGCGCGAGGTAGGCCGGGGAGCCGACGACGACGCCGGTCTGCGTGAGCGTCTCGTCCCCGGCGATCGACGCGATGCCGAAGTCGGTCAGGACGGCGCGCTCCGCACCGAGGAGCACGTTGCCCGGCTTCACGTCCCGGTGGACGACCCCGGCGGCGTGCGCGTGCCGCAGCGCGTCCAGCAGGTCCAGGCCGATCGCGGCGACGCGGGCGGGCGGCAGCGGACGTCCCCGCCGGTTGATGTGGGCGTCGAGGGCGGGCGCGCGCACGAGGCTCATGACGATCCACGGCCGCCCGTCCTCCTCGACGACGTCGTGGACGGTCACGATGCCGGGATGGTCGAGCCGCGCCGCCGACCGGGCCTCCCGGAGCGTCCGCTCGTGCACGCGCGCGGTCTGCTCGGCGGTCAGGCCCGGCGGCAGGTCGACCTCCTTGACCGCGACCTCGCGGTCGAGCGTGCGGTCGCGGGCGCGCCACACGGCGCCCATGCCGCCGCGGCCGAGCACCTCCAGGAGTTCGTACCGCCCTGCGATCACCTTGGGGTGCATGGCCCCAGACGATACCGATCAGGGCGCATCGCCCCGGCCGATACCGATCAGGGCGCATCGCCCCGGCCGATACCGATCAGGGCGCATCGCCCCGGCCGATACCGATCAGGGCGCATCGCCCCGGCCGATACCGATCGCGGCGCATCGCCCGGCCGATACCGGTACGTCCCCCGGGACGCCGCTACTCGGGTTCGCCCTCGCGGCTGCGCAGCAGGCGGCGCAGCGAGTCGAGGCGGGCCTGGCCCGCGTGCCCGTCGGCGACCCACGAGTCGAGGCCGCAGTCCGGTTGCAGGTGGTCGCAGTGCGGCGGGCAGCGCTCCGCCGCGCCCTCGGCGAGGTCCTCGAAGGCGTTGATGACGTTCTCGGGCTTGACGTGCGCGAGCCCGAAGCTCCGCACGCCCGGCGTGTCGATGATCCAGCCGTCGCCGTCCGGCAGCTCCAGGGCCAGCGCGGACGAGGAGGTGTGCCGTCCGCGCCCGGTGACGGCGTTGACGTGCGAGACGGCCCGCCCGGCCGCCGGGACCAGCGCGTTCACCAGCGTGGACTTCCCGACGCCGCTGTGCCCGACCAGCACGGTCACCCGCCCCGACAGCAGCTCGCGCAGCTCGGCGAGGTCGCCGCCGCGCTCGGTCACCACGTACGGGACGCCGAGCGCCTCGTAGATCTCCAGCAGGGACGCCGGCGGCGCGAGGTCGGCCTTGGTGAGGACGAGCAGCGGGTCCATGCCCGCGTCGTAGGCGGCGACGAGCTGCCGGTCGATCAGCCGCGGGCGCGGCTCGGGGTCGGCGAGCGCGGCGACGATCGCGAGCTGGCCGGCGTTCGCGACGATGACCCGCTCGAACGGGTCGGTGTCGTCGGCGGTGCGGCGCAGCGTGGACGTGCGCGGCTCGATCCGGACGATCCGGGCGAGCGTGTCGGGCTTGCCGGAGACGTCCCCGACCAGCGCGACCCGGTCGCCGACCACGACGCTCTTGCGCCCGAGCTCGCGGGCGCGCATGGCCGTGACCTCGCGGTCGCCGTCCGCGTCGCGGACGAGGCAGCGGTAGCGGCCCCGGTCCACGGCGGTGACCAGGGCGGTGACGGCGTCCTCGTGCGCGGGGCGGATCCGCGTGCGCGGGCGCGAACCGCGCCGTCCCGGCCGGATCCGGACGTCGTCCTCGTCGTAGTCGCGCGTTCGGCGTGCCAGTGGTCCGCCCCTCTATCCGGCCGTCGCGAGCATCGCGCCCCACCGTTCGGTGAAGTCGGGAAGCGTCTTGCCCACCGTGCCCACGTTCTCCACCCGGACGTCCGGCACGGCGAGGCCGAGGACGGCGCCCGCCATGACCATCCGGTGGTCGTCGTAGGTGTGGAACACGCCGCCGTGCAGCGGGCGCGGGTCGATCTCCAGGCCGTCCGGCAGCTCCCGGACGTCGCCGCCGAGGCCGTTGATCTCGGCGACCAGCGCGGCGAGCCGGTCGGTCTCGTGCCCGCGCAGGTGCGCGATGCCGGTCAGCCGGGACGGCCCCTCGGCGAGCGCGGCGAGCGCCGCCAGCACGGGCGTCAGCTCCCCGACGTCGCGCAGGTCGGCGGTGAGCCCCCGCAGGCCGCCGGAGCCGCCGCGCACGGTCAGGCCGTCCGCGCCGAGGCTCACCTCCGCGCCCATCGCGGCGAGCAGCCCGCGCAGCGCGTCGCCGGGCTGCGTCGTCTCGGCGGGCCAGTCCGGCACGGTCACCCGGCCGCCGGTCACCAGCGCCGCGCCGAGGAACTGCGCCGCGTTCGACAGGTCCGGCTCGATGTGCCAGTCGCGGCCCTTGAGCTCGCCGGGCGCGACCCGCCAGACGTCCGGTTCCGAGTCGTCCACGTCGGCCCCGGCCTCGCGCAGCATCGCGACCGTCATCGCCAGATGCGGCGCGGACGGCACGGGCGGCCCCTCGTGCCGCACCTCCACGCCACGCTCGAACCGCGGCGCCGAGAGCAGCAGACCGGAGATGAGCTGGGACGACGCCGACGCGTCCAGCGTGACCGTGCCGCCGCGCAGCCCGCCGCGCCCGCGCACCGTGAACGGCAGCGCGCCGCGCCCGCCGTCGTCGATGTCCGCGCCGAGCGCCCGCAGCGCCCCGATGATCGGCCCCATCGGCCGCCGCCGCGCGTGCGGGTCGCCGTCGATCGCGACGTCCCCGTCGGCGAGCGCGGCGACGGGCGGCAGGAACCGCATGACCGTCCCGGCGAGGCCGACGTCGATCTCCGCGGGGCCGCGCAGCCGCTCGCCGGGATCGACGAGCCAGTCGCGCTCGTCCTCCGAGACGTCCGCGCCGAGGGCGCGCAGCGCGTGCGCCATGAGCCGCGTGTCGCGGCTGGCCAGCGGCCGTCCGACCCGCGACGACCCGGCCGCGGTCGCGGCGAGGATCAGCGCCCGGTTCGTCATCGACTTGGAACCGGGCAGCGGCACCACGGCGTCCACCGGCCCGCGCGCCACGGGCGCGGCCCAGTCGTGCCCGGATTGGGAGAGCGACATGCCCCCCAGGTTATCGGCCCCGCCCCCACCCCCTCAGCGGCACGACCCCCTTCCCCCCTCTCCTCACCATCCCGGCTAGAGCGGGATGGTGAGGAGGGTTCGGGGGGTGGGGCCGTCTACGCGGACGTCGAAGTGGCTGATCTCGGGGCGGGTCAGGGCGGTGCCGCCGTGGATGATCAGGGAGGACGGGGCGCCGGGGACGCCGTAGCCCTTCCGGGGGACCTTCCAGCCGGTGACGACGGTGCGTTCGCCGGTTTTCGAGACCGCTTCCAGGTGGCAGCGGAGGGGGCCCTTCACGCCGCGCAGTTCCAGCCCGACGTGGGTCCCCCAGCCCTTGTTCTCCAGGCCGATCGTGCCCGCGGCGCCGGTCGCCGGGTCGGACGCGGAGTGCTTCTCGCCGGTCAGGACGAGGGCGGTCGCGGGGGAGTGGTCGTGGGTGACCGCCGTGCCGTCGTCGTTCACCTGGGTGCCGACCACCACGCCGGCGGCGAGGACGGCGGCCGCGGCGGCGGAGCCGATCACGAGGGTGCCGCGGCGGTGGCGGCGGTCGGCCTCGCGCCGGCGGCGCAGGAGGTCGACGACGTTGTCCGCGGGCTCGTCGGACGGCTTCGGGGGCGGTTCCTTGGGGACCTCCGCGAGGGGCGAGATGCCCGCCAGCGCGTCGGCCATGCCGGACATCTCGGCCAGCTCGGCACGGCACGGGCCGCACCCGCGCAGGTGGGCCTCGAACGCCCGGCGATCGACGTCCTCCAGCAGTCCGAGGGCGTACGCGCCCACGTCGGTGTGCTCGACCGGACCGGTCATGGGGTGACCCCCCTCTCCTCGAGCGCGACGCGCAGGGCGCGCAGGGCGTAGTAGACGCGGGACTTGGCGGTGCCGACGGGGATGCCCAGGGAGTCGGCGGCCTGGTTGACGGTGCGGTCGCGCAGCACCGTCTCGGTGAGGATCTGGCGGTGCGCGGGGGACAGGGAGTTCAGCGCCTCCGCGACCATGACCTTGCGCAGCAAGCCGTCCACCTCGTCCGTCGCCGGGAGGTTCTCCAGCGGCCCGTCACCGACCTCCGGGGGCCGGACGTCGCGGGAGCGCCGGTGGTCGATGACGATACGCCGCGCCACCGTCGCCAGCCAGGGCATCAGGGACTCCGCGGCGGGATCGAGGCCGGCGGCGCTGCGCCAGGCCCGCACCATGGTCTCCTGGACCACGTCCTCCGCCCAGCCGCGGTCGCCGCCGGTCAGCCGCAGGACGAAGGCCAGAAGCGGACGGTGGTACTCGCGGTACAGCGCGGTGACGAGTTCGTCGCCGTCCGGCGGGGGGCCGCCCGCGTCGCGTCGCGGGCGGCGGACCAGGCCGCGCAGTGCTGCCATGCCGTGCGTCTCCGTCGGGTCGGGAACGGGCGGTCAGCATGCGGTACGTGCCCGCCGGCGGAGAGGGTTCAACGGTTTTTAGTCTGCTTTAAGGTTCTCTTCCGGTTCGCGGCTCACTTCCCGGAGCAGGAGCCGCCCTTCAGCCCGCAACCGGTGCAGGCGGACGGTCCGCAGCCGAGCGTCTCCAGGCGGATCCGGCCGCGGCGGCTGAGATGGTCGAGGATCGCCTCGACTTCCGTCCGGTCCAGGCCGGTCGTGCGGGCGATCTCGGCGGGCGTGGCCGCGCCGCCGGACACCGCGTCCAGCACGCCCCGCAGCGGGCTCGCTCCTCGTGCGGGCGTCACATCGGCTCCCCGTGCGGACGCGTCACATCGGCTCCTCGTGCGGCCGTCACATCAGCCTCCCTAGCTGGAACACCGCGAGCGCCAGAACCCAGGCGATCACGAGTTGCATGCCCATTCCGTACAGGGTCAGCCGGCGGCCGATCGTTTGCCACTGCGTTGCCACGGTCGTCATGCAGGGCGTGTAGGCGAGCAGGAACACCAGGAACGCGAGCGCCGCCGGGGTCGGGTGCCCGTGCGACGTCTTCTCGAAGGTGTCCTTGATCCGCGCGCCGAGGGCGCCCGGACGGTGCCCGTCGCCCGGCTCGGCGACCGTGTAGGTCTGCGCCATGGTCGCGACGACGGCCTCCTTCGCGACGAACCCGGTGACCATCGCCGCGGCCGGATGCCAGTCGCCGAACCCGAGCGGCTCGAACACCGGCGCGGCGGCGCGGGAGATCCCGGCCATCGCGCTGTCCTCGATCGGGCCCTTGCCGAACGCCTCGCCGTGCAGCGAGACCGACGACAGGAGCCACACCGCCGTGACCGTCCCGACGATGATCCCGGACGCGGTCCGCAGGAACCCGCGCAGCCGCACCCACGTCTGCGCCGCCGTCACCCGGACGGTCGGCACCCGGTACGGCGGCAGCTCCAGCACGAGCGGCTCGTGGGTGACGTCCCGGAAGAGGGTGCGGCGCAGCAGCAGCCCGACCGCGACGACCATCACGATCGACAGGACGTACATGCCGAACACGACCGTCCCGGCCATCGAACCGAAGAAGATCGACGCCATCAGGACGTACACGACCAGCCGCGCGCTGCACGACAGGTAGGGGATGACGAGGCCGAGCAGCAGCCGCTGCCGCGCGTTCGGCAGGATCCGCGTCGCCGACAGCGCCGGGACGTTGCAGCCGAACCCGACCAGCAGCGGCAGGAACGCCCGGCTCGGCAGGCCCATCGCGCGCATCAGCCGGTCGGCGAGGAATGCGGCGCGGGCGAGGTAGCCGGAGTCCTCCAGCAGCGTCATCAGGACGAACATGATGATCATCAGCGGCACGAACGACAGCACCTGGCCGACGCCGCCGATCAGTCCCTGCACGATCAGGCCGTCCAGCCAGCCCGGCGCCCAGGCCAGCGCGCTGTTCGCGCCGGAGGTGACCGGGCCGTCGAACAGCGCGGCCAGGCCGTCCTGGAGGGGCTTGGCGAGCGTGGTCGTCGCGGTGAAGACCGTCCACATGACGGCGAGCAGGATCGGCAGGCCGAACGCCCGCGAGGTGAGGACGCGGTCCACCCGGTCGGTGCGGGTGTCGGCGTCGGCGCCCGCCTCCCGCCGGACGGACGCCTCCAGCACCTCGTGTGCCCACGCGTACCGCTGGTCGGCGAGCGCGGCGTCGGCGTCCCACAGGTCGTCGCCGGCGTCGCCGGTCGCGGCGGCGAGCCGGTCGCCCAGCTCCGCCGCGGTCGCCCGGACGGCGTCGGGCGTGTCCTCCGGGACGTCCCCGCTGAGCAGCGCGGTCGCCACCCAGCGGCGCGGCAGGCCGGCCAGCTCCGGCACGTCCGCCACCGCCGCCTCCAGCTCCGCCAGGACCTCCTCGGCCGCGCCGAGCGCCGGCGGGACGGGCGGACGGGGATCGTCGAGCAGCCCGGACACGGCCGCGCCCAGCTCGGGAAGGCCCCGCCCGGACCGGGCGTCGATCGGCACCACCGGGACGCCCGTCCGCGCCGCGAGCGCCGCCGCGTCCACGGCCAGGCCGCGCGCTGCGGCGGTGTCGACCATGGTCAGCGCCACCGCGACCGGACGGCCCGTCTCCAGCAGCTGGGCGAGCAGGTACAGGTTGCGGGCGAGGTTCCCGGCGTCCAGCGCGACGACCACGGCGTCCACCTGGCCGGTCACGATCAGCTCGCGGGTGAGCTCCTCGTCCGGCGAGCAGGGCACCAGGCTGTAGGTGCCGGGCAGGTCCACGACCTCGGCGCGCCGGCCGCCCGGCAGCCGCCACGGCCCGCGCGCCACGTCCACGGTCTTGCCCGGCCAGTTGCCGACGTGCTGCCGCGCCCCGGTCAGCGCGTTGAACACCGTCGACTTGCCGACGTTGGGATTGCCCGCGAGGGCCACGACCGGCGTGCCGGGCGGCGACGCGACCGCCGTCGATCCGCCGTGGCAGCTCGCCGCCTTGACCCCGGTCACGACGCGGCGGCCAGCGGCTCGACGTGGATGACCCGGGCGATCTCGCGGTCCACCGCCATCCGGGCGTCCCCGATCGCGACGATCAGCCCGCCCGTGCCGCCGCGCGCGAGCACCCGCAGCACGGCGCCGGGCACGAACCCGAGTTCCCGCAGCCGGCCGTTGCGCGCGGCCACCCGGCGCAGCCGCACCACCGCGCCGGGGGAGCAGTCCGCCACCGTCATTTCGCCTCCTGCGCAATCCCTTAGGTATGGCTAACCTATGACGGATCACGCGGGCCGGGGAATCCGGGGTCGCCTGTGGTTTGCGGCACAGCGCCCGGCCCGTCCGGTCGGCTCCGGCGGTCGGCTCCGGCGGACGGCTTCGGCGGAGGGCTTCGGCGGAGGGCTTCGGCGGTCAGCTCCGGGTGGTCGCCCCGGCCAGCAGGGCGCGGTGGTTCTCCGAGAGGCCGGCCGGCAGCTCTTCGGCGGCGAACCAGCGCGCCTCCAGGATCTCGCCGGGGTCGAGCCGCAGGTCGCCGCCCGTCAGCCGGGCCGCCCAGTAGGTCTCGACGCGGTAGCGGTAGCCGCTGAAGACCGCGACCGGCGGGCCGGTGACGGCGACCTCCAGCCCGGTCTCCTCGCGGATCTCCCGGGCCGCCGCGTCCTCCAGCCGCTCACCCGCGTTGACGTACCCGCCGGGCAGGCCCCAGGGACGCGATTCGGGCCACAGCCGGTGCCTCAGGAGCAGGACCCGGCCGTCCTCGTCGCGGACGACGCCCGCCGCGTACACGAGGAACCCGTGGTGCCGCCACCGCACCAGCCGCCACTGCCACCGCCCGCTCAGCCTCCGCCAGACCCGGACTCCGATAGCTCGCACCACCCCATCCAACCGGAACCGCCCCGGAAGGCGTCCTATCGGGGGGTTTCGGGGACGTTCACCTGGCGCTTACGGTCGGCGCCCTAAGGTGCGTCTCACGTGGCGGCCGGGTTCGCGGTGCGGGTGTGAGGGAACCCGGCCGCCCGGCTCAACGCGGTGGGGAAGGTCGGTGCGGGAACTCACGGTCAGTAGCGCGCTCGCGAGCTGGACGTTCGATCCCGCCATGACCGTCCTCGTGGTCGCCTCGGGGGTCTGGTACCTCCGGCGCGCCCGCCGCGCGGACGGGTGGCCGCTGTCACGGACGCTGAACTTCGTGGGGCTCGGCCTCGGCAGCGTCCTCGCCGTCACCGTCACGTTCGTCGGCGCGTACGGCACCACGCTCTTCTGGCCGCGCGCCCTCCAGGTCATCACGCTGCTGGCGATCTCGCCGCTGTTCCTCGCCAACGGCGCGCCGTTCACGCTCCTGCTGGAGACCATGCCGGACGGCCCGCGCCGCGACCGGGTGAAGCGCGTCCTGGACAGCCGGGCCGTGGCCGTCCTGACCTCGCCTCCCGCCGGGACGGCGGCGCTCGTCGTGACGCCCTGGGTCCTCTACTTCAGCCCCCTGTACGAGCTGACGCTGCGCGACGCCGCCGCCGGCGAGGCGGTCGAGGTCGCGCTGGTGGTGATCGGGCTCGTCTACTACTGGGCGCGGCTCCAGGTCGATCCGATGCCGCGCGCCTACCCGCACCTGCTGTCGATGGGGATCACGTTCGCCGAGGCCATGTTCGACGGCGCGCTCGGCCTCACGATCATGCTGCGGCACCATCCGCTCGCCCTGGCCTACTACGAGCACGTCCACCGGACGTGGGGGCCGTCGATCCACCGCGACCAGCAGATCGGCGGCGGGCTGCTGTGGATGGTCGGGGACTTCGCCGGGATGCCGTTCCTGGTCGTCCTCGCGGTCCGGATGCTGCGCCAGGACCGCGCCGAGGCCGAACGCGTCGACCGCGAGCTCGACGCCGAGCAGGAGCGGCACGTCGCCGAACGGGCCGCGGAGGGCGTCGTCGTGGCCGAGCCGGAGATGATGCGTCCCTGGTGGGAGACCGATCCGGTGCTCTCTCGACGTTACGGAACCGGAGGACGGCGACCGTCCTCCGGCTCCTGACGTGACCGCGGACGCGGTCCCTGACGTGGTGTCCGTCTCTCTCCGACGCTGATCTGAGCGTGGGGTCGGCGGCGCCTGCTCAGCGGTGCGCGGCCTTCACCAGGTCGCCGCTCCGCTTCGCGGCGCCCTTCGACATCGCCCTCGCCTGCTTCGTGGCCACCTTCGCCTGCTTGGAGGCGATCTTCGAGGCGGCCTTGGCCTGCTTGGACGCCACCTTGCCGCCCTTGGCGGTGGCCTTGCGCGCTCCGGCCAGGCCGCTCTTGACCGACGACGACCTGCTCCCGCCGGACAGCGAGCTCTTCAGGGACGACTTGCCGGATCCGGGCATCGCGCGCTTCAGGGACGACTTGCCGGCGCCGGCGGCGATCGCGCCGCCGAGCAGCCTGGAGAGGCCGGACGACTTCCGGGCGCGGTGGCGGGCCTGCCAGGCCCGGGCCGCCGCGTCCCGGCGGACGGCCCTGGTCTCCGACCGGGCCTGCCGCCGCAGCGCCTTGGTCTCGGTCGCGGCCTGCTTGCGCAGGGCCTCGGTCTCCGCCGCGGCCCTGGTCTGGGCCTCGTGCAGCTGGCGGCGCAGCTCGGCGGTCCGTCCGTCGCGCGGCGTGCCCGAGACCATGAGCAGCGCGCCGAACAGCGCCACGTTCTTCAGCAGGTGGGATCGCTCGCTCGCGCGCCGCTCCGGGTCGTCCTCGGTCCAGTAGCGGTGCTCGGTGGCCAGCGCCGGGAGCAGCTGCACGGCGGCCAGGAGCGTGGTCAACCGGCGGAATTTGCCAGTCAGCAGCAGCGCCCCGGTGCCGAGGCTCACCGCGCCCTGGATCCGCACGAGCGCCACCGGGTCCTTCGTCGGAAGCCAGTCCAGGCGGTCCGCGATGGGCTTGACGGTCGGCGCGACCTGCTCGGCGCGGGACGCGGGATCGCGGAGCGCCTCCAGGCCGGTGATGATGTACGGGGCCGCCACCAACGGGCGGGCCGGGCTCGTGATGGGTCGCATGATGGGCTACATGCCCAGCACTTCGCCGGTCAAGCGCGGGAGGATGAGGCCATGTGCGGACGATACGCCACGACACGGGCGCGGCAGGAGCTGCTCGACCAGTTCGCGATCCAGGCGGACGAGACCGGCGGTGACCTGGAGCCGGACTACAACGTCGCGCCGACCAAGCAGGTCCCGGCCGTCCTGGTCCGGCGGCCCGGCGGCGAGGGCGGGGACGACGAGGAGGCCCTCCGGCAGCTGCGCACGCTGCGCTGGGGGCTGGTGCCGTCCTGGGCGAAGGACCTGTCGATCGGCGCCCGGATGATCAACGCGCGGGTGGAGACGGTCGCGGAGAAGCCCGCCTACCGCCGGGCGTTCGCGCGCCGCCGCTGCCTGCTCCCCGCGGACGGCTACTTCGAGTGGTACACGCTCCAGGACGACCCCGCCGTGGACGAGAAGGGCAAGAAGAGGAAGCCGCGCAAGCAGCCCTTCTACATCCACCCCAAGGACGGGGCGATCATGGCGATGGCCGGGCTCTACGAGCTGTGGAAGTCGCCCGAGGACGAGTGGGTCTGGACCTGCACGGTGATCACGACCGACGCCCCCGACGACCTCGGCCGCATCCACGACCGGATGCCGATGATCGTCACCCCGGACCGCTGGGACGCCTGGCTGGACCCCGCCCTCACCGCCGCCGACGAGGTGCGCGGCCTGCTCACCCCGGCCATGGCGGGCACGATGGACGCCCATCCCGTCTCCACCGCGGTCAACAACGTGAGAAACAACGGCGCCCAACTCATAGAACCCGCCACGAACGGGGATAGTCCTGGCAATACTCCCGGAACCCTGTTCTGAGGCCCCGACACGCGGATCGAAGGCGCGACCCCCCGCGCCCGGGCTCCGGGACGAGAACGGAGCGCCGTGGACACCGTCGACATCGTGGCCGTCCGTGCCCGACTGGAGGAGCAGCGGGCCGCCCTGGACCGGTCGATCACGATCCTGACCGGGGAGCGCCCGGCGACCGAGGGCTCGGTCGCCGACGCGGGCGCCCGGCTCACCGACGCCGACCGCGTCGAGGCGTCCCTCGCCTCGCTGCGCCAGCAGCGCGCGGCGGTCCAGGCGGCGCTGGACCGCATCGCCGCGGGCGGCTACGGGCTCTGCGTGTCCTGCGGCAAGCCCGTCCCGCCCGGCCGCCTGGAGGCCCGCCCCGAAGCGGCCCGCTGCGTCCCCTGCCAGGCGAAACACGACCGGATGCACCACTGAGACGCCCGGCGCGAACGCCCCCCGCGCCCGCCCGACGCCCGCCCGACGCCCGCCCGACGCCCGCGGACGGCCCGGACGTCAGACGCGGACGGCGCTGGCGAGGAGGTGGATGCCCAGGGACTCGTCGCCCGGCGGGACGTTCAGCTCCGTCCGGACGAGCCGGGGCAGCGCGCCCGGCGAGGTCGCGAGGACGTGCTCGACCGTGGACGCCGACAGGGCCGTCCGGGGCCGGATCCACTCCACCTCCAGGCCCGCGTCGGTGAGCAGCTCGCGCAGCTCGTCGCTCTGGAAGCAGCGGGTGATCGTGCCGTCCGGCCAGGGCACCAGGACGACCTCGGCGCGCGGCACGTCCGACAGGTGCGCCCAGCAGTTCTGCTCGGCGAGCAGGGCCATGCCGAGCGTGAGCGAGTCGACGGTGAGCAGGACGCGGCCGCCCGGACGCAGCACGCGCGCGATCTCGGCGACCGTGGACTCGGCGACCAGGTGCCGCGACAGCATCCGGTTCTCCGCGACCACGGCGTCCACGCAGGCGTCCGCCAGGAAGGAGGGCGCGCCCGGATCGCCGACGACGCGGCGCACCCGGCCCGGCGGGACGGCCGGACGCCCGAGGCCGAGCCCCGGCATCCGCGGCGAGCCGGCGGGCGGGCGCGGCCCCGGCGCGACCCCGTTCGGCATCCGCCCGCTCGCGGGGGCGCCGAGGTCGAGCATCCGGGCGGCCCGGCCGTTCGTCCGGACGTGGCCGTCCGCGCCCTGATCATGCGTCCTGTGGCCGTCGGCGCCGCGCTCGCCCGCACCGCGCTCGCCCGCACCGCGCTCATCCGCACCGCGGCCGTCCACGCCGTGGCCGTCCAGGCTGGAGCCGTCCGCGCTGGAACCGTCCACGCCGACGCCGTCCGCGCCATGGTCGTTCGCGCCGCGCACCCCGGCGGACGCGTCGTCGAGCGAGCCGGGAGCGGGCGCGGGGACGCCCGGCGGACGGTCGAGCACCTCGACCACCGTGTGACCCGACCGCGCGGCCTGCTGGGCGAACCGGCCCCCGCCGCCGGACAGGTCGAGCACCCGCCCGGGGTCGCGGGGCAGCCAGCGCGCGAGCTGGGCGGCGGCCACCGCCCAGTAGAACGTCCAGTAGGGACCGAGGGCATCGCCGTCGGCCTCGCCGGAGGCGCCGGGGGCCTCGCGAAGACTGGCGATGGTGGGTTCTGGAGGCTGCGCCGGCACCGGTAGCAACGCTTTGCTCCTGTTCTCGCCGTGTATGAGCTTTCTTCCCCGCCATCCCCGGACATCACCCTCCGTGCAGGTTGGGGGAAGGTGATCCGAACTGTCCGGAAACTTCTTCCCCGCGTCACCCCCGGTAGGGGAATCGACCGGACCCTCCGCGCGTTGTCACGCACTGCTAGTTCTACACAGACGGTCCGCACGCGTCGCGGAGCGAGGCACAGTAGTACAACGGAGGGGCGCTTGATGACCACAGCCGTTGCCGGGGCACGAAACGGTAAAACCGTTCCCCAGCCTCGGGGCACCGCCCCCGGCGGCGTGATGCGCGTCGCCGGACCGATATCGTCTGTGGGGTACGACGCCAAGGGGGGCGTCGCCACAGCCGAGGGGGTGGGTCTGGTAGCGGGCACCGTGGAGACCGTCGAGGAGCGCCAGGAGCGCTTCCAGCGCGACGTGCTCCCGTACTTGGACCAGTTGTACTCCGCCGCGCTGCGCATGACGCGCAATCCGGCGGACGCCGAGGACCTCGTGCAGGAGACCTTCGCGAAGGCGTTCGGGTCCTTCCACCAGTTCCGGGAGGGCACGAACCTCAAGGCCTGGCTGTATCGCATCCTGACCAACACCTTCATCAACTCCTACCGCAAGAAGCAGCGGCAGCCGCAGCAGTCGGCGACCGAGGAGATCGAGGACTGGCAGCTCGCCCGCGCCGAGTCGCACACCTCGTCCGGCCTGAAGTCGGCCGAGGCCGAGGCGCTGGAGCACCTGCCCGACTCCGACGTCAAGCGCGCGCTGCAGGACCTCCCGGAGGAGTTCCGGATCGCCGTCTACCTCGCCGACGTCGAGGGGTTCGCCTACAAGGAGATCGCCGAGATCATGGGCACCCCGATCGGCACGGTGATGTCGCGGCTGCACCGGGGCCGTCGCCAGCTGCGCGGCATGCTGGAGGACTACGCTCAGGAGCGCGGCCTGACCCGCGCGGGGGAGGGGTCGAAATGATCCCCCTGCCGGACCGTGACGGCGTCCGCCCCTGGAAGGTGAATGAGCGATGAGCTGCGGCGATCACCACGAGACCCCCTGCAGTGAGGTACTCGCCCGGGTCTACACCTACCTGGACGGGGAACTCGACGACAGCGGCTGCGGCGAGGTGCAGGAGCACCTGCACGAGTGCGGGCCCTGCCTCCGCGAGTACGGCCTGGAAGAGGCCGTGAAGAAGCTCGTGAAGAAGGGCTGCGAGTGCGAGGCCGCCCCCGACGAGCTGCGCGCCAAGGTCCTCGTCCGGATCGAGCAGATCTGCGTCGAGCTCAAGGAGACCGAGCACGGCGTCAGGCAGGCCGAGCCCGACAGCGTCTGAGCCGGCCCGGCCCGAGCCGGCCCGACCGTCCTGACGTCGCCCGACCGTCCTGACGTGGCCTGACTTGGCCTCGCCCGACCTGGTGTGACGGGGGCCGTCCGCGTCCCGGCCCGTTCCGCGGGCCGGACGCCGGGGCGCACTGCGCCCAGTAGGGTGCTGGAATGCGCGTTCTGGTCACCGGCGCGGCCGGGTTCATCGGCTCCCATCTGGTCGATCGGCTGCTGGCCGACGGCCACGAGGTCGCCGGGGTGGACGATCTGTCCACCGGGCACCACCGCAACGACGCGATCGACCTGTGGCGGGCGGACGTCGCCGACCCGGCGCTCGCGGACCGCGTGGCCGCCTTCGGCCCCGAGGTCGTCTGCCACCTCGCCGCCCAGGTCAGCGTCCGGGTGAGCGTCGGCGACCCGCTCGCCGACGCCCGCACCAACGTGCTGGGCACCGCGAACGTCCTGGAGGCCGCCCGCCGCGCGGGCGCGCGCAAGGTCGTGTTCACCTCCAGCTGCGCCGTCTACGGCGTCCCGGACACGCTGCCCGTCCCGCCGGACGCCGAGCTCCGGCCCGCCTCGCCGTACGCCGCGTCGAAGGTCGCGGGCGAGGTGTACGCCGGGATGTACTCGGCGCTGCACGGCCTCGACCACACGATCCTGACGCTGGCGAACGTGTACGGCCCCCGCCAGACGCCCGAGGGCGAGGCGGGGGTCGTGTCGATCTTCACCGACGCGCTGCTGACCGGGAAGCCCACCCGCGTCTACGGCGACGGCGGGCAGACCCGCGACTACGTCTACGTGCTGGACGTCGTGGACGCGTTCGCCCGCGCCACCGGGTCCGCCGCGTCCGGGCTCCGGCTGAACGTCGGCACCGGCGTCCAGACGACCGACCGCGACCTCCACTCGCTCGTGGCGCGCGCGGCGGGCGCCCCCGACGATCCCGAGTTCGCGCCGCCCCGCCTGGGCGATCTTCCGGCCATGGCCGTCGACGCGTCCCGCACGCGCGAGACGCTCGGCTGGCGCCCCCGGACGACCCTCGCCGACGGCCTGGCCGAGACCGTCGCCTGGGCCCGATCCGCGCAGGCCGGAGCCTGAATGGGGAATGCACGTGCAGGCGTTTTGTGCGTGTACTCAAGGTGAGGGACGGACCCTCTTTCGCGACACAGCGTGACTGATAGTTCACGCTTTGCTCACGATTCCCGGCATGCCTGTGTGACCTGCGTCTCCCGCGTTAGGCTTGGGCCGGAAATCAGCGACGGGAGCACGTACACGCCCGGGAGGGACGGAGACGGGCTCGCCCCGGGCGGAACCGGGCCGCATCCGCGGTCCGGTCGGTCCCGGATGAACGGGGGGAGGCTTGCAGCCATGTTCACATCACCGCAGAGTGCCGGTTCCGGTCGGCTCGGGCATGCCGAGACGTCGTCGCTGATGGTGCCCAAGGGCGTGTCCTGGGCCTAGTGCCCCGGGCGTGAAGTCCCGGGTCCAGGGGCGCGCGTGCGCCCCCGGGCCGGGCGCCCGCGTACGGTCGAGGGGGACGAGACCCCCTCACACGGCCTCCGCCCCCACCGGGGCGGGGGCGTCGACTCCCGGAGGGGGCGGCATTGCGTGGACTACCTCTGGCTGCCTGGGCTTACGTCTGCGGTGTGGTGGCCCTCGCGGTCGGACTCATCGGGACGGCGTCGTACGCGGAGGTGGACTGGCGGACGCTGGCCGTGCTGGCCGTGCTGTTCCTGGTCTGCGACTCCGCGCCCGCGCGGCTGAACGTCGCGAGCGCCCGCGTCTCGCTCAGCTTCGCCGCGAGCCTGGCCTCGGTCGTGCTCGTCGGCGCCGCGGGCGCGGCGCTGCTCGGCGGCTGCGCGCTGGTCACCGGCCAGCGCTTCTTCGCGCCGGTGAAGCGGCTGTTCAACGGCGCGCAGTTCGCGCTCAGCGGGTTCACCGCCGGGACGGTCTTCGCCGTCCTCGGCGGGCACCGCTTCGAGCCGCAGCAGGCGCAGTGGGCCGAGCACGTGATCGGCCCGTTCCTCGGCGCGCTGGTCACGTTCGTGTTCGTGAACATGGCGCTGACCGCCGGGATCCTCGTGCTGTCGCGGCAGGCCGCGCCGCGCGAGCTGGCGCGCGAGTCCGGCACGGTCGTCGTCGGCTTCCTCGGCTACGGCATGTTCGGGCTGCTCATCGCGGGCCTGTGGCCGCGCGTCGGGCCGTTCGCCGCCGTGTTGGTGCTGCTACCGCTGTTCATCGCGCGGTGGGCCTTCGAGCAGGCGCACGACCAGCGGCAGGCGCACGCGGCGACGCTCGCCGCGCTCTGCCAGGCCGTCGAGACCAAGGACTACTACACCCGCGGGCACTCCGAGCGGGTGTCGCGCGGCTCGGTGATGATCGCCCAGGAGATCGGGATGCGGCCGGACCGGGTGGAGGCGATCCGGTACGCCGGGATGCTGCACGACGTCGGCAAGCTCGGCGTCCCGACCAAGGTGCTGCGCAAGTCCGGCAAGCTCACCGAGGAGGAGTTCGCGGCCGTCCAGCTGCACCCGATGCGCGGGCTGGAGATCGTCCGGGAGATCGGCTTCCTGGACGAGGCGCTCGCCGGGATCATGCACCACCACGAGAAGATGAACGGCCGCGGCTACCCGATGGGCCTCGCCGGGGACGAGATCCCCGAGTTCGCCCGCGTGATCTCGGTGGCGGACGCGTTCGACTCGATGACGTCCACCCGCTCCTACCGGGCGGCGCGCAGCATCGACGAGGCGGTCGCCGAGCTGCGCCGGGGCATGGACGACCACTTCGACCCGGTCATGGTCGAGGCGTTCCTGCGCGCGCTCGACCGCGACGGCTGGGTCCCGCCCCAGCCCGCGCCGCCGCCGGACGACGACGTCGTCGAGACCACCCAGCAGGACCACGACGACCCGAGCGTCCCCATCCGCGTCGAGGGCGACGACCGCATCAACGTGAGCCCTCCCGCGTCCCGTCCGACGAGCGTCCCGGCCCCGTCCGACGATCCGGCGGACGGCGCCGCGCCTCCCGCGGCCGGGCCCGGACCGGTGGACGGGCCGCCCGGCCAGGCGGCGCACGGTGAGTGGCCCGGGACGGCCGGGGACGAGGTGTGGCGGCGGTGAGCGCGCCCTCCAGAAGAGCGGCGCCCCAGGCCGCGCCCCCGAGGCAGCCGGCGCCCCGTCCGGCCTGGCAGGCGGTGGACGCGGGCCAGTTGCTGCTGGTGTCGGGCGCCGCGCTGCTGGTGATCGGCGCGGTGACGCAGGTCGCCGCGTCGGGACTGCGGCAGTCGAACATCGCCGTGGTGTTCGGCGTGCTGATCGCGCTCGGCGAGCTGTTCCGCATGGTCATGCCCGGAAACCGGGAGGTCGCGCCGATCGCGACGGCCGGGGCGGTCGGGTACGCGCTGCTCGTCGGCGTCGGTCCGCGCGGCGCGCCGAGGGGCGCGCCGTTCGGCGGCGTCCCGGCGACGCACTCGGCGCTCCAGGTGGTGGCGGTGACGGCCGTCGCCGCGCTGCTCGGGTCGCTGCCGCACGTCGCGGTGGGGCGTCCGCCCCGTCCGGACGCGGTGGCGCGGCGGCTGATCTCGGTCGCGGTGGTGGCGCTGTGCTTCCGGCCCCTGCTCGGCCTGGACCTCGGCTGGCGGGTGCTGCTGGTCGTGATGGTCGTCACGGTCGTGCTGGCCTGCGCGGTCGATCTCGGGCTGGCCGCGCTGATCCGCGCGGAGGCGGTGCGGGCCCGGTTCGGCATCGCCGTCCGGGACGAGTTCAACGCCAAGGCCGGCCTCTGCGCGGCGACCGGCGCGACGGCGATGCTGATCGCGGTCGCGACGACGGCGCTCGGGCCGGTGGCGCTGGCGGTGTTCACCGCTCCGATCCTGGTCACGCAGGTCGCGTTCCGCCGCTACTCGGGAATTCGCGCGACCTACCTGCAGACCGTCCGGGCGCTGTCGCGGGTGACCGAGGTCGGCGGGTACGTGGAACGCGACCACTCCCGGCGCGTGTCGCGGCTGGCCGTCGCGATGGGCCGCGAGCTCGGCATGTCCGAGGGGGAGCTGCTGGAGCTGGAGTACGCGGCGCTGATGCACGACATCGGGCAGCTCTCGCTCGGCGACCCGATCCCCGGCGGCGCGACCGTGCTGGCCTCGCCGGGCGAGCAGCGCCGCATCGCCGAGCTGGGCGCGGGCGTGATCGAGCAGACCGGCGTGCTGGACGGCGTCGCCCGGATCGTCCGGCTGTCGTCGGACCCGTACCGCGCCCCGGCCGCGCCGCCGTCGGACGGCCGGGTCGAGACCGACGGGCAGCTCCCGCCGGGCCCGCCGCTCGCCAGCCGCATCATCAAGGTCGCCAACGCCTACGACGACCTGGTCGGCGACTCGACCGACCGGGACCGGGGCGCGGCCGTGCTGGAGCGGCTGCGGCTCGACTCGGCCGCCGAGTACGACCCGTCGGTGGTGGAGGCGCTGAGCCGCGTGGTGGACCGGCGCCCGCGCACTTAGCCGTTAGGTTGGGACACCCCGGCCCCGAACCGACGATGAGGAAGGGTGTGTCCGCTGGTGTTCGAATCGGTCCTGGTGGCCAACCGCGGCGAGATCGCCAGCCGGATCGTGCACACGGTGCGCGGCCTCGGCCTGAAGGCGGTCGCCGTCTACTCCGAGGCCGACGCCGACCTGCCGTTCGTGCACGAGGCGGACGAGGCGGTCCTGATCGGCCCGCCCGTTCCCGCGCAGAGCTACCTGGACGGCCCGGCCGTGCTGGAGGCGGCGCGGCGGCACAACGCGCGGGCCGTCCACCCCGGATACGGGTTTCTGGCGGAGAACGCCGACTTCGCGCGCGCCGTGGAGGCGGCCGGGCTGGCCTGGGTCGGCCCGCCGCCGCTCGCCATCGCCCGCGTCGGCGACAAGATCAACGCGCGGAACCTGATGAAGGAGGCCGGGGTCCCGGTCGCGCCCGGCGTCTGGGAGCCGGTCCCCGACACCGAGACCGCCGTCGAGGAGGCCGCGCGGATCGGCTACCCGGTGATGGTGAAGGCCGCGGCCGGGGGCGGCGGCATCGGGATGGGCGTCGCGCACGACGAGGCGCGGCTGCGCGCGGTGTACCCGGCGGCCCGGTCCCGGGCGGAGATGTTCTTCACCAGCCCGGACGTCATGCTGGAACGGTACGTGCGCGGCGCGCGCCACGTCGAGGTGCAGATCCTCGGCCTGCCGGACGGCACGGTCGTCGCGCTCGGCGACCGGGAGTGCTCGGTGCAGCGCCGGCACCAGAAGATCGTCGAGGAGGGGCCCGCGCCGGGCCTGCCGGAGCCGACCCGCGCGCTGCTGCACGCGGCGGCGGTCCGGGCGGGCGAGGCGGTCGGGTACCGCAGCGCGGGCACGGTCGAGTTCCTGGTCGACCCGGCGTCCGGCGAGTTCTACTTCCTGGAGCTGAACGCGCGGTTGCAGGTCGAGCACACCGTGACCGAGGCGCTGACCGGCATCGACCTGGTCGAGCAGCAGCTTCGGGTCGCGGCGGGGGAGCCGGTGTCGTTCGGCGACGTCCGCTCCGAGGGGCACGCGATCGAGCTGCGCGTGTACGCCGAGGACCCGTTCCGGTTCGTCCCGCGGCCGGGGAAGATCAAGGTGTGGGAGGAGCCGGTCGGCGACGGCATCCGGATCGACGCCGGGTACGCCGAGGGCAACATGGTCACGCCGTACTACGACCCGCTGCTCGCGAAGCTCGTCGTCCACGCCGGCACCCGGGACGCGGCGTTGGAACGCGCCCGCGCCGCCGTCGCCGCGTTCCGGATCGAGGGCACGCTGACCACGAACCTGCCGTTCCTGGCCGAGCTGCTGGAGAACCCCGAGTTCGTCTCCGGCACGTACGACACGGGGATCGTCGCGCGGATGCGTCCGGCGTCGAACTGAGCGGCGGCGTCGGACTGAGCGGCGGCGTCGGACCGGGCGACGGGCGATACGGTGCATGGCGTGGAGAGCGATGTCTACTGCGACCGCTGCGGGAACGAGCTCGGCGGCGCCTCCGGTGGCGATCATGCCGCGTGCCGGACGGCCCGCGCCCTCGAACCGCCGCGCTACTGCGCGCGCTGCCGGCGCCGCATGGTCGTCCAGGTGACGCCCGCGGGCTGGACGGCCCGCTGCTCCGAGCACGGCACGATCGCCTCGTCCTAGCCCCGGCTAGACGCCCGTGGTCGTGCGGGGGTAGGCGATGTCCGGGTCGGTCACGACGTTGACCAGGTACGGGACGTTCGCGGCGAAGGCGCGGCGCAGCGCCGCGGCCAGGTCGGCGGGGCGGGTGACGGTCTCGCCCGCGCCGCCGAGCGCGCGCACGACCTCGTCGTAGCGGCAGGCCGGTTGCAGGTCGGCGGCCACGTCGTAGCCGTACAGGGCCCGCATCGGGTGCTTCTCCAGGCCCCACGCGCCGTTGTTCCCGACGATGATCACGACCGGCAGCCGGTGCCGGACGAGGGTGTCGGCGTCCATCAGCGACAGCCCGGCCGCGCCGTCCCCGAGCAGGAGCACGACCTGCGCGGACGGCCGGACGATCCGGGCGGCCATGGCGTAGCCGAGGCCGGTGCCGAGGCAGCCGTACGGTCCGGGGTCGAGCCAGGTGCCGGGGCATTTCGGCTCGACGTACCGGCCGGCGTAGGAGACGAAGTCGCCGCCGTCGCCGATGACCACGGCGTCGTCGTCGAGGATCCGGTTGAGCTCGCCGTAGACGCGCAGCGGGTGGACGGGGTCGGCGCCCGAGTGCAGCAGCCCGGCGTCGGCGGCGGACGCGGCGCGCACCGCGTCGCGGAGCCGGGCGAGCCAGTCCGGGTCGGTCTTGAAGCGGGGGAGGGCGGCGAAGACCGCGGACAGGTCGCCCGCGACGCCGGTCGCGTCGAGGTGCGCGGCGAGCGCGGACGGATGGTCCATGAGGTGCACGACGCGGGCGTCGCCGAACACGCCGTAGCCGAGCCGGAAGTCCAGCGGCGTCCCGGCGACGATCACGAGGTCGGCCTCGCCGAACGCGGTGCGGCGGGCGCGGGTGACGAGCAGGTCGTGCCCGGCGGGCAGCACGCCGCGGCCCTGCCCGTTCGCGACGACCGGGACGCGGACCTCCTCGGCGAACGCGCGCGCCGCGTGCTCGGCGCCGTCGGTCCACACGTCGGAGCCGAGCACCAGGACGGGCCGCCGCGCGTTCTGCAGCACCGGGGCCAGCTCGTCCAGCGGCGGGACGCCGGCGGCGCGCGGCGGACGTTCGGGCCGCGGCGCCTGCGGGACGGCCGGGGCGAACAGGTGGTCCATGTGGATGTCGAGGAAGGCCGGGCCGCGGTGCGGGGCGAGCGCGGTGTCGAACGCGCGGGTGACGTCGGCGTCGAGGGTCCCCGGCCCGGACGCGGTGGCCGCGAGCTTGGTGACCGGCGCGACGAGCGGCGGGTGGTCGAGCTCCTGGAGCGCGCCCGAGCCCCAGCGCGCGGCGGGCGCGCGACCGCCGAGCACCACGACGGGCGAGCCGTTGAAGTGCGCGGTCGCGATCGCGCTGACGCCGTTGGTGACGCCCGGTCCGGCGGTGAGGACGGCGAGGCCGGGACGGCGGGCGAGCCGCGCGGTCGCCTCGGCGGCGAACACCGCGGACTGCTCGTGCCGGACGTCCACGATCCGGGTTCCGGTGCGGACGGCCGCGTCGTACAGCGGGAACACGTGCCCGCCGGAGAGGGTGAACATCGTCTCGACGCCGAACCGCAGCGCCGCCGCGAGCGCCGTGTCGCCCCCGTGCCGGGGCCCGTCCGGTGGTCGTCCGCTGTTTTCCGCACCGTCCATCTACGGACGTTAACAAGCGCTTTCTTGCCTGACCAGGCCCGGCGCGCACCCGGTGCCAAAGCGTCCGCGCGGCTTTAGTAGTTAGGGACTTGACGACGTTGATGCCGGACGGGTTGATTGGGATGCGGACACGGGACCCGGAGGGAGCCGCGCCATGCCGATACCCCGTTCGATCCTCACCAAGGACGACCCCGTGGACCTCGATCTGGAGCTGGTCGCCGGAGCCTGGCCGGACGACCTGACCGGCCATTTCGTGGTCAGCTCGTCCGACCAGCGCACCCATCCGGTGCACGCGTTCTTCGGCGACGGGATCCTCGCCCGGCTCGCGCTGCGGCCCGGCACCGGCGGTGCGCCGCCCGCCCGGTTCGCCTGGCGGCCCCGCGTGATCGACACGCCGTCGGTGCGGCTGCGCCGGAAGCGGCCCGACCTGTTCCTCGCCGGCCCGGTCGGGACGAGCTCCCCGTGGGGGTTCGTGAACTGCGCGAACACCGCGCCGCTGCCGTGGGGCGAGCGGCTGTTCGCCACCTGGGACGCGGGCCGTCCGGTCGAGGTGGACCCGGTCACGCTCGGGTTCGTCGCGGAGGTCGGGCACCGCGACGGCTGGAAGCCGACGATCGACCAGGCGGTGCTGCCGCTGGTGTCGTCGTCCGCGCATCCGGTGGTCGATCCGGACCGGGACTGCCTCTGGACGGTCAGCCGCGACGTGATGTCCGGCGTCGTCTCGGTCGTCCGGTACGACGGGCACGGGCGGGACGTCCGCCGCTGGGAGGTCGAGGGCGCGGTCCTGCCGCAGGCCACGCACACGATCACGCAGACGCGGAACTGGCTCGTCCTCGCCGACACCGCGTACAAGGTGGACGTCCAGGAGATCTTCGGGGCGGACCGGACCGTCGCCAACAACCCGGACGGCCCGGTCCTGCTGATCCGCAAGGACGACCTGGACCCGGCCCGCGCGACCGTGCCCTGCCGCGAGTTCCGCATCGCGCCCGAGGTGAACCACTTCTACGCCCGCTACGACGACTCCGGCGGCCAGGTCGAGATCGTCATGGAGCACACGCCCGGCGTGGACATCGGCATGTACCTGCGCGAGGACGACGTGGACGCGTTCGGCCGCCCGGTCGATCCCGCGCTGCGCGGCATGTACTGCCACGGCATGACGCCCGCGCTCACCACCGTCCTGCGCTTCGACCCCGAGACCGGACGCGTCGCCGAGCGGGCCCGCGCCTGCGACCCGTCCCGGTGGTGGCAGGCGGAGCTGTCGGCGATCGACTGGAGCCGCGAGGGCGTCGCGAACCCGACCCGGCACCACATGATCTTCCTGGGCTTCCATCCGGAGGCGGTCAACCAGCGGGCGCTGCGCAACTACGGCGACCGGGTCGACCCGTCGCTGTTCCCGGCCGAGGAGACGCCCGCCGTCCTCGCGACCCTCGACCGGGGCGACCTGAAGCCGCTGTCCGAGTGGACGTTCGCGCTCGACGACTACCCGACGTCGCCCTCGTTCGTCCCGCGCGGGCTCGGCGCGCCGGGCCGCAGCGCCTACGCGGGGGCCGATCCGGGCGGGCACGACGGCTACCTGGTCGTGGCCGTGCACAACGACGACCGCTTCCGCGTCGAGGTGTTCGACGCGGCGAACGTGTCGCACGGCCCGGTCGCGGTCCTGGCGCCGCCGCGCGGGACCGTCCTGCCGTTCCTCGTCCACTCCGCGTGGATGCCCGAGGCCGTCCCCGCCGCGCCCGGCCTGGACCGCCTCCGCTTCGCCGACGACCTGGACGGCCGCCTCGACCGGCTCGACCCGGACCTCGCGGCCGTGGCCCGCGAGGTCGCGGACGAACTGGACGATCGGGGCTAGTCCCGCGCCGGTCCGGACGCCGCCGCCTTGAGCGATCAAGCCAAGGCGGCGGCGTCCGCGTTGGCGGAAGATGCCAAAGTTCGCGCGGGCGCCGCGCTGGTTCGGTGCCCCAACTGGGCTGGTCGCCGGGCGGTGCGGCGGGACCCGGGGACGGGGCTTGCCGGGCGGCGGACGGCTGGTTACGGTGCGGCTTAATTGAAAAGAAACTTTCCTAACTGATCAGTAGCAAGCGCCATCGGGGTTCGGGGATCGGGGTCCACGTCCGTCGTCTCACCGTGCCTCAGGAGTCGCGTTGCGCCTTCTCCCACGCTCCTTCCCACGCTCCCTCGCCGCCGTCGCGGCGCTCGTCGCCGCCCTGCTCGTCCCGGTCGCCGCCGCCCCGGCGCACGCGGACGGCTCGCCCACCGCCACCTTCGCGAAGGTGTCGGACTGGGGATCGGGGTGGCAGGGCCAGTTCACCCTCACCAACGGGTCGTCCCAGCCGGTGAACGGCTGGAAGGTCGCGTTCGACCTGCCCTCGGGCACGACCGTGGGCTCGTACTGGGACGCCCTGCTCACCTCGTCCCCGCCGCACTACACCTTCGCGAACCGGGACTACAACGCGTCCATCCCGCCCGGCGGGACGGTCACGTTCGGCTTCCTCGGCGCGGGACCCGGCGCGCCCGCCAACTGCACGCTCAACGGCGCGTCCTGCACCGGCGGCGGCACCACCCCGCCCGGCGGGCTCGGCGCTCCCGGCACGCCCTCGGTCAGCGCCCGCACCGACACCTCGCTCACCCTCACCTGGACGGCCGGGACCGGCACCCCGACCGGCTACCGCGTCTACGAGGGCTCCGCGCTGAAGGCGACCGTCACCGGCACGACCGCGACGCTGTCCGGCCTCACCGCCTGCTCGTCGCACACCTACACGGTCAAGGCGTACGACGCGAACGGCGAGTCCCCGGCGAGCGACCCCGTCACCGGGACGACCACCGGATGCGCCACCGGCCCGCTGCCCAAGCACTTCCTCACCGGCTACTGGCAGGACTTCGTCAACTCGGCCAAACCGCTGAAGCTCTCGGACGTCCCGAGCGAGTACGACCTGATCGCCGTCGCGTTCGGCGACGCCACGTCCAAGCCCGGCGAGGTCGCGTTCAGCCTCGACCCGGACCTGTCCAAGGCGGTCGGCGGCTACACCGACGCGCAGTTCAAGGCCGACATCGCCGCGCTGCACGCCAAGGGCCGGAAGGTGATCCTCTCGGTCGGCGGCCAGAACGGGACGGTCCAGGTCAGCGACTCGTCGTCGGCGTCGAACTTCGCGACGAGCATGGGGAACCTGATCTCCGCCTACGGGTTCGACGGCGTGGACATCGACCTCGAGAACGGCGTCAACCCGACCTACATGGAGCAGGCGCTGCGGTCGCTGCGCTCCGCGGTCGGCGCGAACCTCATCATCACGATGGCCCCGCAGACCATCGACATGCAGTCCACCGGGGCGTCCTACTTCCAGCTCGCGCTGAAGATCAAGGACATCCTCACCGTCGTGCACACCCAGTACTACAACTCCGGTTCCATGCTCGGCTGCGACCAGAAGGTGTACGGGCAGGGCTCGGTCGACTTCATGACCGCGCTCGCCTGCATCCAGCTGGAGAACGGGCTGCGGCCCGACCAGGTCGCGCTCGGCCTGCCCGCCGGTCCGGGCGCGGCGGGCGGCGGGATCGTCTCGCCGTCCCTGGTGAACAGCGCGCTCGACTGCCTCGCGCGCGGCACGAGCTGCGGCTCGTTCAAGCCGCCGCACACCTACCCCGACATCCGCGGGGCGATGACCTGGTCCATCAACTGGGACGTCTCGGACGGCAACGGCTTCGCGAAGACCGTCCGGCCCCACCTCGACACCCTCCCGTAGCTCCTGCTCCCACCCCGATCCCTCACCCCGATCCCCCACCCCGAAAGAAGGAAGACCATGCGATCCGCCCACGCGAAGATCGCCTTCGCGGTCGCCGCCGTCCCCGCGGCGTCCCTGGTCGCCGTGCTCGCCGCCCCCTCCTCGCCGGCGTCCGCGCACGGCACGCTGTCCGACCCGCCGAGCCGGGTGTTCGTCTGCGAGCAGGAGGGTCCGGAGAACCCCAAGTCGGACGCCTGCAAGGCCGCCGTCGCGGTCGCCGGCACCCAGCCGTTCTACGACTGGAACGAGGTGTCCCGCCTGGACGCCGGCGGACGGTCGCGGGAGATCATCCCGGACGGCCAGCTGTGCAGCGCGGGCCGCGCCAAGTACCGGGGGCTGGACCTCCAGCGCGCCGACTGGCCCGCCAAGGCCGTCCGGCCCGGCCCGCTGACCGTCACCTACTACGCGACCGCCCCGCACCAGGACAGCAACTTCGAGTACTACATCACCCGCGACGGCTGGGACCCGACCCAGCCGCTGCGCTGGTCCGACCTCGTCCCGCTCGCCACCTTCACCGACCAGCACCCGTCCACCTACACGCAGTGGACGCTGAACCTGCCGCAGCGCACCGGCCGCCACCTGCTCTACTCGATCTGGCAGCGCGTCGTCGGCAGTGACGAGGCGTTCTACACCTGCTCGGACGTGGACTTCGGCGGCTCGAACCAGCCCACCCCGCCCCCGACCACCCCGCCCACGACCCCGCCGACCACCCCGCCCACCACCCCGCCCACCACCCCGCCGACCACTCCGCCCACCCAGCAGCCCGGCGACACCTGGACGGCCGGGAAGACCTACGCCGTCGGTGACCAGGTCGGCTACGGCGGCGTGACGTACACCTGCCTTCAGGCCCACACCGCGATCGCGGGCTGGGAACCGCCCAACGCCCCGGCGCTGTGGCGGTCCGCGTGACCGGACGGTGGGCCGTCCTCGCCGTGGCCGCCGCGTGCGCGCTGCTCCTGCTCGGACGGTGCGGAGCGGCTGGTGGCCCCGCATCGCCCGCGGCGGCACGCGGCGGCCCCGGCTTCAACCCCACCGACGTGATGTTCCTGCAGATGATGGCCCCGCACGAGGGCCAGGGCGTGACCCTGGCCCGGCTCGCGACCGGGCGGGGCCGCGTCCTGCGTCCCGAGGTCGCGCGGCTCGCCGCCGCGATCGCGAGCACGCAGCTCACCGAGGTCCGGGCGATGTCGGCGCGGCTGCGCGCCTGGCACCGCCCGGCGACCGCCGCGCCCGGCTCGCACGCCGCGCACGGCGGGCTCCCCACGACCTCGCCCGCCGCCGTCCGGTCCGTCGAGCGCGCCCCGGCGGACCGGTTCGAGCGCGCCTTCCTCAACCTGCTCATCGCCCACCAGGACGACGCCGTCCAGATGGCCCGGATGGAGACCGCCCACGGCGAGGACGCCTGGGCGCGGTCGCTCGCCGCGACCATCGACCGCTCACGTTCGGCGGAGATCGCCGCGATGCTGGCGCTCCTCGACCCCCGAAGTAGGTGACGGCCATGCGCCGACTGCTCGCCGCCCTGATATCCGCGCTCACCGTCGCGGCGCTGGCACTGACGCCCGCGCACGCGGCGGACGGACGCCTCACCGCCGCCTTCAGCCTGTCCGGGACGACCGGGAAGTACGTCGTCTCCAACCCCGGGACGACCGCCGTGTCCGGCTGGACGCTGGTGTTCGACCTGCCGTCCGGGGTGACCGCGTCCAACCCGCAGAACGCGACGATCACCCAGAACGGCACGAAGGTCACGCTGAAGCCCGCGTTCTACATCGCCACGGTCCAGCCGGGCAAGAACACCGAGCCCTACAGCCCGACGTTCACCCTCAGCTCCGCCGTCCAGCCGACGTCGTGCCTGCTCAACGGCGCGAACTGCGACGGCTCGGGCGCGCCGCCGCCGACCCTGACCGGGGTCACCGCCGACTACTCGGTCAGCGGCTCGACCGGCACGTTCGTCGTCGCCAACCACGGCACGACCGCCGTGAACGGCTGGACGATCGTGTTCACCCTGCCGTCCGGCGTCACCGCGAGCAACGCGAACAACGGCTCGATCAGCCAGACCGGCACGACGGTGACGCTCACCCCGGCCTACTACAACACGACGATCCAGCCGGGGAAGACCACCGATCCCTACAGCCCGACGTTCACGCTCAGCTCGTCCGGGGCGGAGCCGACGTCCTGCCGGGTCAACGACGCGAACTGCGACGGCACCCCGGACACGCCGCCGTCCGCGCCGACCGGGCTCAAGGTCGTCGTGAAGACCACCAAGTCGGTCACGCTGAGCTGGGACGCGGCGAAGGCCGGCAGCCTCCCGGTCAGCGCCTACGACGTCTACAACGGCTCGGCGGTCGCGACGACGGTCTCCGGTACGACCGCCACGGTCGGCGGCCTCACGCCGAACACCGCCTACACCTTCACCGTGAAGGCCAAGGACCGCAAGGGCAACGCGTCCCCGGCGAGCGCGGCCGTCTCGGTCACCACCAACAACCCGTCGGACGACACGACGCCGCCGTCCGTCCCCGGGAACCTGCACAGCACCGGCAAGGACTCCGGCAGCGTCAAGCTCGCGTGGGACGCCTCGACCGACAACACCGGCGTCGCGAACTACGACGTCCTCGTCAACGGGAAGACCGCGACGACCGTCACCGGGACGAGCGCGACCGTGACCGGGCTGTCGCCGTCCACGACGTACTCGTTCACCGTCCTCGCCCGCGACCAGTACGACAACGTGTCGGCGCAGAGCGCGCCGGTCCAGGTCACGACCGACGACGTGGTCAGCGGGTACGCGCGCGTCGGCTACTTCGTCCAGTGGGGGATCTACGGGCGGCAGTACTTCGTCAAGAACCTCGACAGCACCGGCAACGCCGCCAAGCTCACGCACGTCAACTACGCGTTCGGCAACATCGACCCGACGAACCTGACCTGCCTCGAAGGCGTCACCAAGGGCACCTCGTCCGACCCGGAGGACCCGAACCAGGGTGACGGCGCGGGCGACGCGGACGCCGACTACGCGCGCCCGATGTCGGCGGCGCAGTCGGTGGACGGCCAGGCCGACACCGGCTACGAGGCGCTGCGGGGCAACTTCAACCAGCTGAAGAAGCTCAAGGCCAAGTACCCGAACCTCAAGGTCCTGATGTCGATCGGCGGCTGGACCTACTCCAAGTACTTCTCCGACGTCGCCGCGACCGACGCGTCCCGCAAGAAGTTCGTCTCGTCCTGCATCGACACCTACATCAAGGGCAACCTGCCGTCCTACAACGGCGCGGGCGGCCCGGGCACGGCCGCCGGGATCTTCGACGGCATCGACGTCGACTGGGAGTGGCCCGGCGCGGACGGCCACCCCGGCAACCACGTCAGCCCCAACGACAAGGCCAACCTGACGCTGCTGCTCGCCGAGTTCCGCACCCAGCTCGACGCGCTCGGCCAGCAGACCGGCAAGCGCTACCTGCTCACCGCGTTCACGCCCGCCGACCCGGCGAAGATCACCGCCGGCTGGGACCTGCCCGGCACCGCCAGGTCGCTCGACATCTTCAACGTCCAGGGCTACGACTTCCACGGCTCCGGCAGCGACAACTCGTGGGAGCCGAACCGGACCGGCCACGCGGGCAACCTCTACACCGACACCAACGACCCCTACCCGTTCCACTTCAGCGTCGAGAACGCGGTCAACGCCTACCTCACCGCCGGGGTGAACCCGCGCAAGCTCACGGTCGGCCTCGCCTACTACGGGCGCGGCTGGCAGGGCGTCACCGACGGCGGCGTCCACGGCCAGTGGCAGGCCGCGCAGGGGGCGGCGCCCGGGCAGTTCCAGGAGGAGGCCGGGACGCGCGGCTACGCCAACCTCATCGCCGGCGTCCCGAACTGCACCGTCTACCACAACGAGCAGGCCGTGGCGACGTACTGCTTCACCGGCGACAAGGGCCAGTGGTGGACGTTCGACGACCCGTGGTCGATCGGCAAGAAGACCGCGTGGCTCAAGAGCAAGGGCCTGCTCGGCGCGATGATCTGGGAGATGTCCGGTGACACCGGCAGCCTCACCACCGCGCTCGACACCGGCCTGAACCAGCCCGCCGCGAAGAAGGCCGTCCAGAAGTAGCGGACGGCCGAAGGCTCCCGCCCGGTCGCCACCGTCCCCGGCGACCGGGCGGGTTCGTCTTTCCCGGCCCTAGGCGAGGGCGGCGCAGGACTTCTCGTCCGGCAGCAGCGGACGGACCCGGACGGTGTAGACCGCGCCGCCGCTCGTGAACCGCGTGCCGAGCGGCGTCCGCGCGGCCAGGTCGCGGACGGTCGCCGCGTCCTTGCCGGAGTACACCGTGCACAGCCCGCCCGGCATCTTCCGGCCCTCGCCCAGCGGCGACAGCGGCCAGGCGGGCATGCCAGCCGCCGGGTGCTCGCCGGTGCCGAGCGCGTTCACCGCGACGCGTTCGGGCTGGTAGGCGTCCGGTGGGGACTGCTGGTCGCTCTTCGGCCACTGCTCGGGCTGGAGCTTCTTCCACAGCCGGGTGGCCGGGACGTCCTGCGACTCGGGCTGGACGATCTCCGTCTGCGCCGACCCCATCTGCATCACCAGCACCATCGCGTCGGCGATGTGGGCGTCCGTGCCGATCCTGCGCGACTGCTGGAGCCCGGCCCTGCGCGCCTCGTCCACCAGCCGCTGGACCGCGGGCTGCTTCAGGTGGTACCGCCTGAGCTGGGCCTTTCCCCGGCCCGTGGGGACGATCGCCGTCCCGTCGGGGTAGAGGGAGAAGTCCGGGACCGCCATGGGGCCGCCGATGCCCGCGATGCCGCCGGTCATCCGCCAGCGCAGCACCGGGCCGTCGCCGCCCTTGGTGGAGGACGCCCCGGTCACGGAGGTGGAGTCGTGCACGCCGTCCCCCTTCGCGTCACCGGACCTCGATCCGCAGCCGGTGAGCAGGATCGCGCCCACCAGCACCGCGGTCACGCCACGGGCCATCATGCCCGCCGATCGTACGGAGGGAACCGCCATGCCGGTTGGACGCCGCGCCGCCCGCCCCGGTTCCGCCCGCGCGGGCCGAGGACGTTCACGCGGGTGGGGGCACGCATGCGCGGGGCGGGGTGCGTCCGGGGGCGGTACAAAACGGGCCGTCCAACACTGTGGGAATCCGCGAGCGATCGGCCGGGTGCGGCGCGCTAGGGTGCCGGACGTGAGCGTGCTCGTGGTGACCGGGACCTGCACCGGAGTCGGGAAGACCGTGGCGACCGCGGCGGTGGCCTCGCTCGCCGCCGCCCGCGGATCGGCGGTGGCCGTCGTCAAGCCGGGCCAGACCGGCGCGCGGCCCGGCGAGGACGGCGACCTGGCCGAGATCGGACGCCTGGCGGGTGTGACCGACCTGCACGAGTACGCCCGCTTCCCGGATCCGCTGTCCCCGGCCGCCGCCGCCCGGCTCGCCGGGGTGCCGCCGCTCGACCTGCCCTCGGCGGTCAACCGGATCACCGGGCTGGCCGCGGACCGCGAGCTGGTGCTGGTGGAGGGCGCGGGCGGGCTGCTCGTCCGCTACGACGACGACGGGAACACGGTCGCCGACCTCGCCCGCTGGCTCGGCGCGCCGGTGCTGCTGGTCGTCCGGCCGGACCTCGGCACGCTCAACCACACCGCGCTCACCCTGGAGGCGATGGCGCACCGCGGCCTGAACCTCGCGGGCGTCGTGATCGGCTCCTGGCCGGACGAGCCGGACCTCGCCATGCGCAGCAACATCACCGACCTGGAGACGCTCGCCGCGCGCCCGCTCGCCGGGGCGCTGCCGGCCGGGATGGGCGCGCTCGACCCCGCCGAGTTCCTGGTGGCCGCCCACCGGGGGCTGTCCCCGGCGTTCGGCGGCTCCTTCGACGCCGCCTCGTTCCGCGGCGCCCACGCCCCGACCAAGGAGAGCCCGTGACCGACATCCTCGACATCGCCCGGCGGCAGGTCCTCGACGAGGGGCGCGGCCTGGACGAGGCGCAGACCCTCCGGGTGCTGACCCTGCCCGACGACCGCGTTCCGGACGCGCTCGCCCTCGCGCACGAGGTGCGGATGCGCTGGTGCGGCCCGGAGGTCGAGGTCGAGGGCATCGTCTCGCTGAAGACCGGCGGCTGCCCGGAGGACTGCCACTTCTGCTCGCAGTCGGGCCAGTTCACCAGCCCCGTCCGGGCGGTCTGGCTGAACATCCCCGAGCTGGTCGAGGCGGCGAAACAGACGGCGAAGACGGGCGCGACCGAGTTCTGCATCGTCGCCGCCGTCCGCGGCCCGGACGAGCGGCTGATGTCCCAGGTCCGGGACGGCGTGAAGGCGATCAACGAGGCGGTCGAGATCAACATCGCCTGCTCGCTCGGGATGCTCACCCAGGCGCAGGTGGACGAGCTCGCCGCGATGGGCGTGCACCGCTACAACCACAACCTGGAGACGGCCCGCTCCCACTTCCCGAACGTGGTCACCACCCACACCTGGGAGGAGCGCTGGGAGACGCTGCGCATGGTGAAGGAGGCGGGCATGGAGGTGTGCTGCGGCGGGATCGTCGGGATGGGCGAGACCGTCGAGCAGCGCGCCGAGTTCGCCGCGCAACTCGCCGGGCTCGACCCGGACGAGGTGCCGCTGAACTTCCTCGCGCCGCGTCCGGGGACGCCGTTCGCCGACTACCCGGTCGTCGAGGGCGCGGAGGCGCTGAAGACGATCGCCGCGTTCCGGCTGGCGCTGCCGCGCACGATCCTGCGCTACGCGGGCGGGCGCGAGGTCACGCTCGGCGACCTCGGCACCCGCGACGGGATGCTCGGCGGCGTCAACGCGATCATCGTCGGCAACTACCTCACCACGCTCGGCCGCCCGGCCGAGCAGGACCTCGACCTGCTGGCCGAGCTCCAGATGCCGATCAAGGAGCTGTCCAAGACCCTCTGACCAGCGCGGACGCGCCGGGGGCGTCTCCGGGCGGGGGGGGGCTCAGTCGCGGCGCAGGCGGGTGATGAACTTGTACCGGTCGCCGCGGTACAGCGACTGGGCCCACTCGACGGGCTGTCCCGTGGCGTCGAAGGCGTGCCGGGACAGCAGCAGCATCGGCAGGCCCACGTCCACGCCGAGGAGCTGCGCGTCGTGCGGCGTCGCGAGGACGGTCTCGATCGTCTCCTCGGCCTCGGTCAGGTGCACGTCGTAGGCCGTGGCGAGCGTCTCGTACAGCGACCGGTGCCGGGCGAACTCGCGGCGCAGGCCGGGGAAGCGGCGCGCGGGCAGGTGCGAGGTGTCGATCGACATCGGCTCGCCGTCCGCCAGCCGGAGCCGGTGGATGCGCAGCACGCGCCCGCCGGGGCGGATCGCGAGCAGCGTGGCCAGGCGCTCGTCGGCGCTGAGGTAGCCGGCGTCCAGGATGCGGGTCTCCGGGTGCAGGCCGTGATGGCGCATGTCCTCGGTGTAGCTGACGAGTTGCAGCTCCTGCGACACCTTCGGCTTCGCGACGAACGTGCCCTTGCCCTGGATGCGCTGGAGCCGCCCCTCCACGACCAGCTCGGCGAGCGCCTGCCGGACCGTCGTGCGGGACGTCTCGTACTTCTCCGCCAGGGTGCGCTCAGGCGGCAGCGGGCTGCCCGGCGGGAGCGACAGGATCAGCTCGACGAGCAGTTCCTTCAGCTTGTAGTACTTCGGTATGCGCGGGGCGGAGGCCGAGTGCCGGCGGCCGATGTCGCTCAACGGCGTCCGCTCGTACCCGCCTGCGTGGCGGGACGGCGTGCCCCTGACCTCCGTCACGGCCTCTCCTCACGTTCATCATCGGTTGTCCCCGATGTTACGTGTGCAGACTACGGCCGGTAGAGCGCGCGATCATCTCCAGGGCACCCCCGAGGACGGTGAGTTCCGCCTCGTCCAGGGTCGCGCGCGCGGTCAGCCGCAGGCAGGAGCGGCCGTCCGGGACCGACGGTGGCCGGAAGCAGCCGACCTTCAGCCCGTGCTCGCGGCAGAGCTCCCGGGCGCGCAGGGCGTCCTCGGGGGCGCCGAGGAAGACGGGCACGACGGCCGCCGCCGGATCGCGGGTCGTCTCCAGGCCGAGCCCGGCGGCGAGCGAGGCGATGCGGCGGGCGCGTTCGCGGGCGCGTCCGGGCAGGCCGGGGTCCGCGGCGAGGACGTCCAGGGCGGCGAGCGCGGCCCCGACCGCGGCGGGGTTCAGGCCGGTGTCGAAGATGAACGCGCGGCTCGCGTCCACCAGCGTGTCGATCACCTCCGGCGCGCCGAGCACCGCGCCGCCCTGCGACGCCAGCGACTTCGACAGCGTGAGGGTGAGCACGACGTCGGGCTCCCCGGCGATCCCGGCGGCGTGCGCCGCGCCGCGTCCGCCGTCGCCGACGACGCCGAGCGCGTGCGCCTCGTCCACGACCAGGATCGCGCCGTGCCTGCGGACGACCCGGTGCAGCGCGGCGAGCGGCGCGACGTCGCCGTCCACGGAGAACACGGCGTCGGTGACGACGAGGGCGTGGGGTTCGTCACGTCCGGCGAGGGCGCTCTCGACGGCCGCCACGTCCCGGTGCGGGGTGATCGCGACGCGGGAGCGGGAGAGGCGGCACGCGTCCACGATCGAGGCGTGGTTCGACCGGTCGGACACCACCAGGACGTCCCGCCCGCCGAGCGTCGCGACCGCGCCGAGGTTCGCCAGGTAGCCCGAGGAGAAGACGAGCCCGGCGGCCGTCCCGGTCAGCCCGGCGAGGCGGCGGTCCAGCTCGGCGTGCAGCTCGGTCGTGCCGGTGACCAGCCGGGAACCGGTCGCGCCCGTCCCGTACGCGCGGACGGCCCGGGCCGCGCCCGCCGCGAGCCGCGGATCCCGGCAGAGCCCCAGGTAGTCGTTGGACGCCAGGTCGACCAGCCCGCCGTGGCCGCCGTCGCGGGGGAGCAGCGTGCGGCGCAGCCCGGCCGCCTCGCGGGCCCGCCCGGCCGCGCGCAGCCGCTCCAGCGGATCGGCCCCCGCCGTCCCGTACCCCGTCGCCGTCCCGTACCTCGCCACGACCTCGGTCATGTCCGGCATCCTGCCAGGTCAACGGGGAGTCCGGAGCACAGGATCGGTAGGCCATGATTGGTGCGTGCCTACCTTGACCGATCTGGTTCGCGATCACACCGACCTGACCGACGAGGACCTGGAGTGGCTGCACGCGCTGGTCTCCGACTGGCAGCTGCTCGCCGACCTGTCCTTCGCGGACCTGGTGCTGTGGGTGCCGCTGCGGTCCGACGCCCTGCTGCCGCCCGCCGACCGGCGGGGCCGGCCGCAGCCGCCGGGATCGGTGCCCGGCTGGGTCGCGATCGCGCAGATGCGGCCGACGACCGGACCGACCGCCTACCCGGACGACCTGGTCGGCAAGGTCGTCCGGACGGGACGGCGCGGGCTGATCGACGTCGCGTGGCGCGAGCGGCGGATCGTCCGGGAGGGCGACCCCGAGTGGGGCAGCGGCATCCCGGTCCGGGAGGAGTCCATCCCGGTCCGGCGCGGCGCGAAGATGCTCGGGGTGATCCAGCGGAGCACGAACCTGTCGTCCGCGCGGACCCCGTCCCGGCTGGAGCTGACCTACCTGCAGAGCGCCAGCGACCTCGCGCAGATGATCGCCGAGGGCCGGTTCCCGGTGCCGGGGGAGGAGGCGGGCCTGGTCCGCTCGCCGCGCGTCGGCGACGGGCTGATCCGGCTGGACCGGTCCGGGCACGTCACCTACGCCAGCCCGAACGCGCAGTCGGCGTTCCGGCGGCTCGGCCTCGCCACCGACCTGGTCGGGGAGTCCCTCGGCCGGGTGACCGGCGACCTGTGCGACACCGGCGAGCCGATGGAGGAGGCGCTGACCGTCGTGCTGTCCGGCCGCGCGCCGCGCGAGGTGGAGGTCGAGGCGCACGGCTCGGTCATGCAGCTGCGCACGATCCCGCTGGTCGTCGGCGGCAACCGGATCGGCGCGATCGTGCTCTGCCGGGACGTCACCGAGCTGCGCTGGCGCGACCGCGAGCTGATGACCAAGGACGCCACCATCCGGGAGATCCACCACCGGGTGAAGAACAACCTCCAGACCGTCGCGGCGCTGCTGCGGCTCCAGGCCCGGCGGCTGCGCATCCCCGAGGGCCGCGCCGCGCTGGACGAGGCCGTCCGGCGGGTCGGCTCGATCGCGATCGTGCACGAGACCCTCTCGCACACCCCGGACGAGCTGATCGACTTCGACGACATCGCGGACCGCGTGATCACCATGGCCGGGGAGGTCTCCACCCCCGAGTCCAAGGTCGCGCCGAGCCGCACCGGCAGCTTCGGCGTGCTGCCCGCCGAGATCGCCACCCCGCTCGCGATGGCGCTGACCGAGCTGCTGCAGAACGCGCTGGAGCACGGCCTCGCCAACCGCTACGGCACCCTGGAGGTGCGCGCCTGCCGGTCAGGCGAGGGCGTCCCGGTCGCCGCGCAGGGCGGCATCCGCGTCTGGGGCGAGTGGCCCGCCGACGAGCCCGCCGAGCCGGCGCCGGACCCCGCCGCCGCCGACGGCCGCCGCCTCGTCGTCACCGTCTCCGACGACGGCGTCGGCCTCCCCGAGGACTTCGACATGGACGCCAGCAACAGCCTCGGCCTCCAGATCGTCCGCACGCTGATCGTCGGCGAACTGGGCGGCAAGCTGGAGTTCCACGCCCGCGAAGGCGGCGGCACCGAGGTGGTCGTGGACGTCCCCCTCGACCCCCACCACCGCCCCCCGTCCCCCCTCCCGTAACCCGCCCGTCCCGTCCCGCGGGCGCGGCGGTTCTACGTGCGGGGTGCACGTTCTGCGCGCGGCCCGGCGCGGCCGGGGGCCGTGCCGGGCCGCTGGTTCTCGGCGGGTCAGTCGGGGTCGATGGCGGCCAGGAGGGCGCGGAGGGTCTCGCGCTGGTCGGGGGAGAGGGGCGCGAAGAGCTCCTCGGCCGCGCGGATGCGGGTCTCGTGCATGCGCTTGAGGGTGTTGCGGCCGATCTCGGTGAGCACGACCCGCGTCGCCCGGCGGTTGGACGGGTCGGGCTCGCGCCGGATGAGGCCCGCCTCCTCCAGGGCGTCCACGAGCGTGGTCGCCGAGCGGGGGACGATGCCCAGCCGGTCGGCGAGCTCGGCCATGCGCGGCGGCTCGCCGCACTTGCCGATGGTGCGCAGCGCGCGGCCCTGGGCGGGGGTGAGGCCGAGCGGCGCGAGCCGTCCGGCCATGCCGCGGTGCACGCGCCTGGCGGCCCGCAGGAACAGTTCGCCCAGCTCCGGGCGCTCACCGGCGTCGGGGCGCGTCGGGTCCTCCCTCATAGGGCTGAGTGTATCTCACTGTTCAGCGGAATAATTGTGAGCTAGGCTCAGTTATTCGCGGTGTCGAACCCCCTGCAGAGGAGCCGCCTGTGCCGAGCCCGTCCGATGAGACCCAGACCCGCAAGCCCCGCCAGCTCGTCCGCATCGTCCGCCTGTTCCGGCCGTACCGGGCCAGGCTCGCCGCCGTCGGCCTGCTGGTCGGCCTGTCCGCGGTCGTCTCGCTCGCGTCGCCGTTCATGCTGCGCGAAGTCGTGGACGTCGCGCTGCCCCGCAGCCGGACGGGCCTGCTCACCCTGCTCGTCCTCGGCATGATCGCCGTGTCGGTGCTGACCAGCGTGTTCAGCGTCCTGCAGACCTACATCTCGACCGCGGTCGGGCAGCGCGTGATGCACGACCTGCGCACCGCCGTCTACGCCCATCTCCAGCGGATGCCGCTGGCGTTCTTCACCCGGACCCGCACCGGCGAGGTGCAGTCCCGCATCGCCAACGACATCGGCGGCATGCAGTCCACCGTCACGCAGACCGCCACGCAGCTCGTCTCCAGCCTGACCACGGTCGTCGCCACGCTCGCCGCCATGGTCGCGCTCGACTGGCGGCTGACGCTCGTCTCGCTCGTGGTGCTGCCGTTCTTCGTCTGGATCAGCCGCCGCGTCGGCAACGAGCGCCGCAAGATCACCTCGGCCCGGCAGAAGCAGCTCGCCGCCATGTCGGCGATCGTCGAGGAGTCGCTGTCGGTCAGCGGCGTCCTGCTCGGCCGGACGATGGGCCGCTCCCGCGCGCAGACCGACCGGTTCGCCGCCGAGTCCGAGGGCCTGGTGGACCTGGAGGTCCGCGCCAACATGGCCGGACGCTGGCGGCAGTCCACCATCTCGATCGTGATGGCCGCGATGCCCGCGATCGTCTACTGGGCCGCCGGGCTGACCGTCTCGCAGGGCCACCCGCTGGTCACCATCGGCACGCTCGTCGCCTTCACCACGCTGCTGACCGGCATGTTCCGGCCGCTGATGATCCTGCTCCAGACCGGCGTGGAGGTGCAGAGCTCGCTGTCGCTGTTCGACCGCGTCTTCGAGTACCTCGACATGGTGCCCGACATCCGGGAGCCGGACGTCCCGGCCGTGATCGCCGGCCGTCCGCGCGGCGAGGTGCGGTTCGAGCACGTCGGGTTCTCCTACGACCCGGACGGCGCGCCCGCCCTGCGCGACGTCGACCTGACCGTCCCGGCCGGGACGAGCCTCGCGGTCGTCGGCGAGACCGGCTCCGGCAAGACCACGCTCAGCTACCTCGTCCCGCGCCTGTACGACGTCACCGAGGGCCGCGTCACCATCGACGGCGTGGACGTCCGCGACCTGTCCTTCGAGGACCTCTCCGACACCGTGGGCGTCGTCTCCCAGGAGACCTACCTGTTCCACGCGTCCGTGGCCGACAACCTGCGCTTCGCCAAGCCGGACGCCACCGACGAGGAGCTGGTCGCCGCCGCCCGCGCCGCCCGGATCCACGACCACATCGCGGCCCTCCCGGACGGCTACGACACCCTCGTCGGCGAGCGCGGCTACCGCTTCTCCGGCGGCGAGAAGCAGCGGCTCGCGATCGCGCGCACCATTCTGCGCGACCCGCCCGTCCTCGTTCTGGACGAGGCGACCAGCGCGCTCGACAACCAGACCGAGCAGGCCGTCCAGCGGGCCATCGACGCCCTCTCCGAAGGCCGCACGACCATCACCATCGCGCACCGGCTCTCCACCGTGCGGGACGCCGACCAAATCGTCGTGCTGAACCGCGGCCGGGTGGCCGAGCGCGGCACGCACGACTCGCTAATGGCGGCCGAAGGCGCCTACGCCGCCCTAGTGACGCGGGACGCGTCGCTAACTCCGGCGACCGCCGCCTGAAACCCGATCGGCTCCTTTCCCGGAACCTGACAGGTGGCTTTTCGGAGAATGGGGAAAGGCGTGCGGAAAAAGAAAACGCCGGTCCCGTGGGGAACGGCCGCCCGGACGGGGCGGTCGATCTCCACGGGACCGGCGTGAGGCGATGGCGCGGCGCGGGCCGTTCCGACCGAGTGGGGGTTCGGCGGACCCGTGCCGGGTCGTCCTCCTCGACGTTCAGGCGGTGGCGCGGGCGCGGGCCCGGGCGTTGCGGCGGCGCAGCGCGCGGCGCTCGTCCTCGCCCATGCCGCCCCACACGCCGGATTCCTGGCCGGAGGCCAGGGCCCAGCGCAGGCAGGCCTCGGTCACCTCACAGCGGCGACATACCTGCTTGGCCTCCTCGATCTGCAGGATCGCGGGCCCGGTGTTGCCGATCGGGAAGAACAGCTCGGGGTCCACGTCACGGCAGGCTGCCTCGTGGCGCCAGTCCATGCGTCCACTCCTTCGTCAGCGGTGGCGGAATCACTCCACTTGTGAACGGATTCACATGTCGCGAACACCCCGGAACGGTCAAGGTTTCGTCAGGGGTGACAGTTCGGCGGCGCTGCGATCAGGTGGCTGCCTCATTGGGCACCTGACTACCGGCGCACTTTGAGCGTGTCAGGGGGGCGTGGACGGATGCAAGACCCTTGAGAAAGGTTTCTCAAAGTATGAGTGTCGCATGTGTCACACGGGTGGGTCGGCGGTGTGACTTTGTTGTTAACACATCGGCCGAACGGGCTCAAATGACGATGCGTATCGCCTTGGGCACCGACCGGAACGTGATGCGCTCCACCTCACCGAGATAATCGCCGTCCAGCTGGTAGGCGGTCGGACGGTCCGCGGTCAGCGTGACCTCGGTCGCGTCGTGCACGTTCAGCACCCGGCGGCCGCGCACCGGACGGGTCCGCGCGGCGAACATCCCCGCCAGCGCCCCGAGCGTCGGCAGGACGTCCAGGGACCGCATCCCGAAGACGTCCAGGCCGCGCGAGAAGCTCGCCTTCGGGCTCGGGTTCACCGGGAACGGCCCGGCGAACGTCCAGGGAGCCGTGTTCGAGACGAACGCCAGGTACAGCTTCCCCTTCGCCGCCCTCGGGTCGCGCCCCGGCAGCTCGACCGTGAGCGCCGGACGCCGCCGGTCGGTGCCCGTGAAGAACTGCCGCACCCCGGTCCGGACGTACAGCAGCGGATCGGCCTTCGCACCGGCCAGCCGAGCCCGCTCCACCTCCCGGATCACCTCGGCGTCCAGGCCGACGCCCGCGCAGAAGGTGAAGTACCGCTCCGACGCGTCGGGGAGGACGGCCGCGCCGAGACCGACCGTCCGATACCGTCCCGCGCGCAGCGCCGCGAGCACCTGCCGCGTCGCCGTGCTCGTCTCGTTCGGCAGGCCCAGCGCGCGGGCGAACACGTTCGCGCTGCCGAACGGCAGCACCGCCAGCGCCGGGACGTCGGCGGACGGCCCGTCCGCGAGCAGCCCGTTGACGACCTCGTTCACCGTGCCGTCGCCGCCGATCGCGATCACCAGGTCGAACCGCTCCGCGGCGGCCCGCGCGGCCAGCTCGGTCGCGTGGCCCCGGTACCCGGTCTCGGCGGTCTCCAGGTCGAGGTCCCCGGCGAACGCCCGGACGAGCAGGTCACGGGCGCGCCGGCTGGTGGAGGTCGCCTTGGGGTTGGCGATCAGCATCGCGCGCACGGCGCAAGGTTACCCAGCCCTCCCGGCCACCGCCGAGCCGCGCCCCGTCCCGGCGCCGCCGACCGTCCCTCCTCCGCCCTCGCGAACCGCTCGCCGCAGGTGGGTCGGAGCGGAGGTCGCGGGGGTGGCCGGTAGGGTTTCGGGTTGTGTCGAAGCGTCCCAGCATCGTGATCGCCGCCGCCGGGCTGCAGGGCCTGGAGGGCCTCGCCGCCGTCGGCTTCGGGCTGTTCTCCGGCGTCGAGACGGCCCTCGGCGAGGCCGTGGACCCGACCAGCGCGGTCGCGGTGACCGTCCTGGCGCTCGGGGGCGGCCTGGCCATGCTCGCCTGCGCCCGGATGCTGCTGAACGCCGACACCCGGAGCCGCGCGCCGATCGTCCTCACCCAGCTGTTCGCGCTGCCGATCGCCTGGTCGCTGTGGCAGAGCCACCAGCCCGCCTACGCGATCCCCCTCGGCGTCGTCGCCGTCCTCGCGCTCGTGCTCGTCCTCAGCCCGCCGGTCACCGCCTGGCTCGCCCCCGAGGACGGCGATGACGACGACAGCGAGGACGCCGGCCAGAAGGCCGGTTCCGGCTCCTGACCTCCCCGGCGCCCGCCCCCGGACGACGGCTCGAGCTCGGACGCCGTGCGCCCGGAGGCGACGGGCCCGGACGGCTCTAAAGCTCGGAGGGCGCGAGCCCGGACGCGACGAGGCCCGGGCGACGCGGGGTCGGCCGGGCCTCGGGGCGGGCGTGGCGGGTCACTCGTCCGCCGTCAGGCCCTCGCGGAGCTGCGCCAGCGTCCGCGCCAGCAGGCGGGACACGTGCATCTGCGAGATGCCCAGCTCGGCGGCGATCTGGGACTGGGTCATGTTGCCGAAGAAGCGCAGCAGCAGGATCTTCTTCTCCCGGGCGGGGAGCTTCTCCAGCAGCGGCTTCAGCGACTCGCGGTACTCCACGCCCTCCAGCGACTCGTCGATCATGCCGAGCGAGTCGGCGACCGCCGGGGCGTCCTCGTCGCCGGAGTCGGGCGCGTCGAGCGACACCGTGGAGTAGGCGTTGGCGGACTCCAGGCCCTCCAGCACCTCCTCCTCCGACATCTGCAGGTGCGCGGCGAGCTCGCTGACCGTGGGGGCGCGGCCCTCGCGCTGCGCGAGATCGCTGATCGCCTTGGTCAGCGACAGCTTCAGCTCCTGGAGCCGGCGCGGCACCCGGACCGCCCAGCCCTTGTCGCGGAAGTGCCGCTTGATCTCGCCGACGATCGTCGGGGTCGCGTAGGTGGAGAACTCCACCCCCCGGCCCAGGTCGAACCGGTCGATCGACTTGATCAGGCCGATGGTGGCGACCTGGATCAGGTCGTCCAGCCACTCGCCGCGGTTCCGGAACCGCCGGGCGAGGTACTCCACCAGCGGCAGGTGCAGCTCGACGAGCTGGTCGCGGATGCGTTGCCGCTCGGGGTCGCCCTCGGGCAGCTCCGCGAGCCGCTCGAACAGGGCGCGGGCACGCGCGCGGTCCGGCACCGCGCTGCCTTCGCGCTCGTTGCCGGGGTTCCCGGGGGTGTCGCCCGCGAGCGTCGTCCTGTTCTCCGTCACTGGGCCCCCGCAGCGCCGCGGCGCTTCTGCAGCGTCACGATGACCCGGTCGTCGGCGCCGACCCGCGCGTCCACCTCACCCGCCAGCGACGACAGGACGGTCCAGGCGAAGGTGTCACGGCTCGGCTCGGCGCCGTCCATCGTGAGCACCGACACCGAGATCCGCATCGCGTCTCCGGTGAGCTCGAACTCGCAGGTCAGGTCGGTGCCGGGCACGGCCTGCGCGAGCAGCATCGCGCACGCCTCGTCGACCGCGATGCGCAGGTCCTCGATCTCGTCCAGGGTGAAGTCCAGACGCGCGGCGAGCCCCGCGGTCGCCGTCCGCAGCACCGAAAGGTAGGCGCTCGCGGCCGGCAGCCGGACGGTCACCACGTCACGCACGGACAACTTGGTACTGGCCGCCATGGCAGCGGTTTCCTCGGTCACGTCTCTCCCTCTTGGGGTGGTCCCGCTGATTCGAAACTACCGCTTGCGAGCCGTGTCCGGAGCGTCCGGCGCGCGCGGGTCGCGCACCGAAACGGCGGGCGAGCCGGTCGTTCGCGCCGCAAACCCCGTCAGGACGAGAAAATCCTCACTCGCCGTGTATGGGACCGGCTTCGCGACTACGCCTCGCGACCGCGGGCGAGCTCGGGGATCGCGTCGCCCGTCAGGCGGTAGACGGTCCATTCGTCCTGGGGACGGGCCCCGAGCGACTTGTAGAAGCCGATCGCGGGAGCGTTCCAGTCGAGAACGGACCATTCGACCCGTCCGTAACCGCGCTCGTCCGCGATCCGGGCCAGCTCGGCGAGCAGCGCCCGGCCGAGGCCGTGCCCGCGCGCCTCCGGATCGACGTACAGGTCCTCCAGGTAGATGCCGTGGCGTCCCAGCCACGTGGAGTACGAGAGGAACCACAGCGCGAAGCCGGCGACCTCGCCGCCGCGCTCCGCGACGTGCGCGAAGACCTTCGGCTCCGGGCCGAACAGGGACCGGCGCAGGTCCTCCTCGGTCGCCTCCACCTCGTGCGCGGCGCGCTCGTACTCGGCCAGGTCGCGGACCAGGCGCAGGATCGACGGGACGTCCTCGGGACGGGTGGGGCGGATCATGTTCTCCAGGCTAACGAACCCCGCCGCCCCCGCCGAACGCGCTCACGACCAGCACGCTCCGGAACCGGCACCGCGGACGCGACGGCGGGCGGACGAACCGGCACCGCGGCCGAGACGTCGGGCGGACGCGGCGGCGGCGCCGTCCCGGCCGGGACGGCGCCGCCGATGGCTCGCGGGGCGGTCAGCTCACCACGTGGTGGGCTTGCCCTTCGTGTACAGCCACGTCTTGAACAGGCCGTCCAGGTTCCGGTGCGAGATCTTCTCCGCGAGCCGGACGAACTCCGGCGTCGAGACGTTGCCGTTCCGGTGCTGCGCCACCCATGCCTTGAGCAGCGCGAAGAACGCCTTGTCGCCGATCCGGCCGCGGAGCGCCTGGAGCGTCATGCCGCCGCGGTAGTACGGCGGGAGCGTGAACATCGTCGGCGCGCCCGGGTCACCGGCCGTGTTCCGGTTCCACAGCTGGTCGTAGTACTTCCAGGTCTTCGGCTGGTTGTAGTACTTGTCGAACGTCGCCTGCGCGGTCGGTCCGCCGTGCTGCTCGTCGTACAGCCACTCGGCGTAGGTCGCGAAGCCCTCGTTGAGCCAGATGTCCGGCCAGCGCCGCACGCTGACGGTGTCGCCGAACCACTGGTGCGCCAGCTCGTGCACGACGGTCGCCACGTCCGGCGAGAAGCCGTAGATGGGGCGGCCCTGCGTCTCCAGCGAGAACTCCACGTCCACGCCGACGCGGATGCCGCCGACCGACCGGAACGGGTACTTGCCGAAGACGGTCTCCTCCCAGTCGATCGCCTTGACGGTGTTCTCGTGGAGCGGCTTCAGCTCCTTGGTCCGGTTGAGGGCCGCGCCGGTCAGCACGGGCACGCCGCTCTTCGTCCGCCCGGTGAGGGTCCGGTACCTGCCGATCGCGAGCATCGCCAGGTAGCTGGCCATCGGCGTCCGCTCGTTCCAGGTGAACGTCGACCTGGAGCCGCGGGTGACGACCGGGCTCTGCTCGCCGTTCGAGAGCACCTGCGTGCCCTTCGGGACGGTCACGCGGAACGTGTAGGTCGCCTTGTCGGACGGGTGGTCGTTGCTCGGGAACCAGGACGAGGCGCCGTCCGGCTCGGACACCGCGTACGCGCCGTCCGGGGTCTTGATCCACCCGAACTTGCCGATGTCGGGGCGGCTCACCGGCTTCGGGTCGCCGCCGTAGGCGACCGCCACCGTGAAGGTGCGCCCCTTCGGCAGCCCCTTGGCGGGCGTGACCACCAGTTCCTGGCCCTTGCGGACGAACTTCGCGCGCTTCCCGTTCACCTTCACCGAGGTGACCTTGAGCTGCTTGAGGTCCAGGTCGAACCGCGAGAGGTTCTGCGTCGCGCGGGCCGTCAGCGTCGCGTCGGCCTTGAGCGCGTTGGACGAGGGCGTGTAGTCCAGCCCGAGGTCGTAGTGGAGGACGTCGTATCCGCCGTTCCCTTCGAGCGGGAAGTAGCGGTCACCGACGCCGGACGCGCCCGGCGTGAAGCGCGGGCGCGCGGCCGCCGAAGCGGGCGACGCGACGGCGAGGAGGCACGCGGACGCCGTGAGGGAGGCGGCGACGCGCGTGCGCGTGGATGTCCTGGGGGGCATGGACCGTCCTTTCTATGACTGAAGCGTCATAGAACACCAGGACTTGCCCCAGTTTCTAGAGTGATGCCCGAATCAACGCGAGCAAGGCCCGCCGCACCCAGCCGCGGGGTGAGACGGGCCTCGTCAGGCTGCCAGCGGGGCTCAGCCCTGCTTGGTCTCCCAGAAGATCTTCGAGATCTCCTCGATCTTCTCGAGCAGCTTGTCGGCGGCCTCGGTGTCGAGGGCGCCCTTCGTGCCGCCCGCGCCCGCGAGCTTGGTCGCCTCGTTGAACAGCGTGTGGAGCTGCGGGTACTTCTCGAAGTGCGGCGGCTTGAAGTAGTCGGTCCAGAGCACCCACAGGTGCTCCTTGACCAGCTGGGACCGCTGCTCCTTGATCACGATGGCGCGCGCGCGGAACGCCGGGTCCTCGTTGGCGTTGTACTTCTCGATGATCGCCTTCACGGACTCGGCCTCGATCCGGGCCTGCGCCGGGTCGTAGACGCCGCACGGCAGGTCGCAGTGGGCGGAGACCGTGGTCTTCGGGCGCAGAAGGTTGACCAGCACCTGCGTTCCCTTCCCTCGATTACGGATCATGCTCAGGGCACCGACATTACTCTGGTGCCCGGTGGCGCGTTCGGCCAGGGCACTCGGTCTTTCGGCGTAGGTCCCCGATGCGGGCGCGTCCATGCGGGGTCCTGCCCGCGAGTGACGAGGCGAGGAGAGGCGATGCGGATGCGTCCGGGACGCGCGGCGGCGACGGCCGGCGCGTTCGCCGCCGCGGCGGGGCTCGCGGCGGTGGCGTGGCGGCGCGGCCGGCTGCGCGCGGTCGCGGTGACCGGCGAGTCGATGCTGCCCGCCCTGCGCGCGGGGGACTGGCTGCTCGTGCGCGTGGGCGCCCCCGTGCGGGCCGGGGACGCCGTCGTCGCCCGGCACCCCTGGAACGAGGACCAGCTCATCGTGAAGCGCGCCGTCCGCGAGGACTCGGGCGGCTGGTGGCTGGAGAGCGACAACCAGCGCGCGCACGGCCGCCAGGACAGCTGGGACTTCGACACCGTCCCGCACCGCCTGGTGCTGGGCCCGGTCGTCGCCCGCTACTGGCCCTTCGACCGCATCGGCCTGCTCACAGGGAGGCGGTGACGCGGACGCGGCCCGGCGCGTCGACGGCCGCCGCGACGCTCGGACGGCGTCCGGCGCACTCGGGCGAGCAGTAGCGTCCGGAACGTTCCCCGCCCGGGGCGAGGAAGGCCAGGCCGCAGCCGTCGGCGCGGCATAGGCGCAGGCCGTCCATGCCGTGCTCGGCGACCCGGACGGCCAGCCCCATCGCCGCGCGCGCCGCGTAGATGTCGGCGACCGCGCCGCTGTCGTTGAGGTGCAGGTGCCATGCCTGGCCGTCGTGCGCGGACAGCTGCGGATGGACGGGATGCTGGATGAGCAGCTCGTTCAGCCGCTCGGCGGCCAGCTCGTGGTCGCCCGCGGCGGACGCGCCGAACACGGCGCGGAGCTGGCCGCGCAGTTCGCGCATGCCGTCCAGGTCGCGCTGCCGCAGCGTGCCGCCGAGGTGCGGGCGCCCCGCGAGCAGTTCGCGGAGCCGGTCCAGATCGCGCAGCCCGTCCCCGTCCGGCCGGTGGCCGCTGTTCACGAGATCGATCGCCAGATCGGCGTAGGAAGCGAGGTCCACGTGCACTCCTGACGGAGTAGACCCGATGGTGCGATTCGCCGTACTGCATTCCCCCACGCCGAGTATTACACCTCGGACGGCTGCCGGGACCGGTCGAATAGGGGAAATCATTCGGCCCGAGCTGTCCGAAACCGGCGATCTGATCGTGGCCTGGTCCGGCCACCACAAGAAACACGGATTTATGGGAAAGACCGGATTTCCGAATGCGGACGGCCCGCCCTCCGGGTGGGGAGGACGGGCCGTCGTGGAGAACGCGCGGCCGGGCCGTCGTGCCGGCCGGGCCGGGTTCGCCGGCCGGACCGCGTGCCGGCCGGACCGGGCTCGGGTCAGGCGCGGGCGACGCCGTCCGCGCGGGCGGCGGCGGCCACCGCCGCGGTGACGGCCGGGGCGACCCGCGGGTCGAACGGGCCGGGGATCACGTAGTCGGCGGTCAGGTCGTCCCCGACGATCGCGGCGAGCGCGTCGGCGGCGGCGAGCTTCATGCCCTCGGTGATCGTGTGCGCGTGCGCGTCGAACGCGCCCCGGAAGATGCCGGGGAAGGCGAGCACGTTGTTGATCTGGTTCGGGAAGTCGCTGCGGCCGGTGGCGACCACGCGGGCGTGCCGGCGGGCGACGTCCGGGTGGACCTCGGGCGTCGGGTTGGACAGCGCGAACACGATCGCGTCGTCGCTCATCGTCGCGACGCAGGACTCCTGGACGGTGCTGCCGGACAGGCCGATGAACACGTCCGCGCCGCGCAGCGCCTCCTCGGTGGAGCCGGTGAGATGCGACCGGTTGGTGATCTCGGCGATGCGCTGCTTCACCGGGTTCAGGCCGTCCCGGCCCTCGTGGATGAGGCCCTTGCTGTCCGACAGCGCGATGTCGCCGATGCCCGCCTCGATGAGGATCTTGGAGACCGCGATGCCGGACGCGCCCGCGCCCGCGACCACGGCGCGCAGGTCCGACAGCGGGCGGCCGACGAGCCGGGCGGCGTTCTTCAGCGCGGCGAGCGCGACCACGGCGGTGCCGTGCTGGTCGTCGTGGAAGACCGGGATGTCGAGGGCGGCGCGCAGCCGGTCCTCGATCTCGAAGCAGCGCGGGGCGCTGATGTCCTCCAGGTTGATGCCGCCGAAGCTCGGCGCCATCCGGATCACCGTCTCGACGATCTCGTCCACGTCGGTGCAGTCGAGCGCGATCGGCACCGAGTCGACCCCGGCGAACTCCTTGAACAGCAGCGACTTGCCCTCCATGACGGGCATGGAGGCGGCCGGTCCGATGTCGCCGAGCCCGAGCACGGCGGTCCCGTCGGTGACCACGGCGACGACCCGGGACGTCCAGGTGTAGTCGCGGGCGAGCTCGGGGTTGTCGGCGATGGCGCTGCAGACGCGCGCCACGCCCGGCGTGTAGGCGAGCGAGAGATCGTCGGCGTTGCGGACCGGGACCGACGAGCGGACCTCCAGCTTGCCGCCCACGTGCAGGGCGAACGCCGGATCGTCGTCGAGTTCGGTGTGAGAGATGGGATGAGTGATGGGCTCGGCAGCCACAGCGACCCCTGTCAGATTCTTCGTTTCCGGCGATACGGACGATGCCGCCGCGGGTGGCGCTGGTCTGGTGGCCAGGGCCGGTCGGGGTGCATCTCGCGACGTACGGGGGTCACCCGTTGTCCGATTGTGCCACACCGGGCCCCGGCGGCCGGGGAACACCCGGGATGACCCCGGTCACCCCGCGACACGGCGTGTAATACCGATCACACAGGGTCAATTTACGCGTGTTCATCTGGATTTCGAGCACTGCCTTGTTGTCCGATTGTTTCGGAGCCTTAATCAAGGCCACGCACACTGTGCGCCAAAATGTGCCTTCTACCCCGGGCCGGGACGCGGTCCGACGAATCGACTTGGAGGGGGACCAGTGAACACCGGTTCTCTGGGACGTCGCACCGCCGCGGCGGGCGCGCTCGTGCTGTCGGCGGCGCTCGCCCTTTCGGCCTGTGGCGGCAGCAAGAAGGACACCGGCGCCCAGGGCAAGGACGTCGGCGACATCTTCTCGGCGATCAAGCAGGACCCCGCGCTGCACGACCAGCTCGGTCCGGCGGTCAAGTCGTCCGGCAAGATCATCGTCGCCACGGACCCGTCCTACGCGCCGAACGAGTTCTTCGGCAACGACAACAAGACCCTCGTCGGGATGGACCTCGACCTCGGCAAGGCGCTCGGCAAGAAGCTCGGCATCGACTTCGCCTTCCAGAAGGCGAGCTTCGACGGGATCATCCCGGGCCTGCAGAGCGGCCAGTACCAGGCGGCCATGTCGTCGATCACCGACAACAAGGAGCGGGAGAAGACGGTCGACTTCGTGACCTACTTCACCGCCGGCACCGCGCTGATGGTCAAGAAGGGCAACCCCGGCGGCTACAAGCCGGACGACCTGTCGCTGTGCGGCAAGAAGGTCGCGGTCGAGAAGGGCACCGTCCAGCTCGACGAGGTCTCGGCGACCGTGGACGCCGAGAAGGGCACCGGCAGCCGCACCAAGAAGTGCAAGGACGCCGGCAAGCCCGGCCCGATCGGCCAGGCCTTCCCGGACCAGAACGGCGCGAACCTGGCGCTGTCGTCCGGCCGCGCCGACGCCGTGCTCGCCGACTCGCCGGTCATCGACTACGCCGTGAAGCAGTCCAACGGCCAGTTCGAGACCGCTGGCGCGACCTACGACACCGCCCCGTACGGCATCGCCCTCAGCAAGCAGCTCGGCACCACCAAGGACGCGGTGCTCGGCGCGCTGAAGGCGCTCCAGACCGACGGCACGTACAAGAAGATCCTGGAGAAGTGGGGCATCGAGCACGGCGCCCTCGACACCCCGGGACTCAACCAGGCGCAGAGCTGACCGCATGACTCTGACTGACAAGACGGTGTCGCGGGAAAGGCCCGGCGAGATCCGGGCCGTTCCCGTCCGGCACTACGGCCGGTGGGTGGCGGCGGCCCTGATCCTGTACATCGCCATCTGGGCGGTCTACAGCGTCGCGAACAACGACCGGTTCGGCTGGGACACGATCAACGCCTGGTTCTGGGACGGCTCGATCCTCGACGGGATCGTGATGACCCTGGAGCTGACGGTCATCGCCATGCTGATGGGCGTGGTCGGCGGCGTCCTGCTGGCGGTGATGCGGCTGTCGCCGAACCCGCTGATCTCGGGCGTGGCCTGGCTGTACGTGTGGGTGTTCCGGGGCACTCCGGTGCTGGTCCAGATCATCCTGTGGTTCTACGTGAAGGCGCTGATCCCGACGTTCTCGCTCGGGATCCCGTTCGGCCCGACGTTCGTCCATTTCAACGCCAACGACCTGATCACGGCGTTCGTCGCGGGATGCCTCGGGCTGGGGCTGAACGAGGCCGCGTACATGTCGGAGATCGTCCGCGCGGGCATCCTGTCGGTGGACCCCGGGCAGAGCGAGGCGGCGACCGCGCTCGGCATGAGCCGGGCGAAGATCATGCGGCGGGTGGTGCTGCCGCAGGCGATGCGGGTGATCATCCCGCCGACCGGCAACGAGACGATCTCCATGCTGAAGACGTCCTCGCTGGTGTCGGTGATCGCGCTGGCCGACCTGCTGTACTCGGTGCAGATCGTGTACAACCGGACCTACCAGACGATCCCGATGCTGCTGGTCGCGAGCATCTGGTACCTGATCATGACCTCGATCCTCACCGTCGGCCAGTTCTACCTGGAGCGCTACTTCGGGCGGGGCACCGCGCAGCGGCAGACCATGCTGGAGCGCTTCGTGGCCAACCTGCGGATCCGAGCGGGGAGGAGGGCCTGATGGCGAGGCCGAACGTCGCCGCCCCGACGGACGCGGGTGTCGAGCCGCCCGAGTACATGGTCCGGGCCGAGGACGTGCACAAGAGCTTCGGCCGCCTGGAGGTGCTGAAGGGCATCGACCTCGCGGTGCGGCCGGGCGAGGTGATGTGCGTGATCGGGCCGTCCGGCTCGGGGAAGTCGACCTTCCTGCGCTGCATCAACCACCTGGAGAAGATCAACGGCGGCCGGCTGTGGGTGAACGGCCACCTGGTCGGCTACCGGCAGAAGGGCGCCCGGCTCTACGAGATGCGCGAGCGCGAGGTCGCCGCGCAGCGCCGGGACATCGGGATGGTGTTCCAGCGGTTCAACCTGTTCCCGCACATGACCGCCCTCGGCAACGTCATGGAGGCGCCCGTCCAGGTCAAGGGGCTGCCGAAGTCGGAGTGCCGGGAGCAGGCGCTGGCGCTGCTGGAGCGGGTCGGGCTGGCCGACAAGACCGACGTCTACCCGGGGCAGCTGTCCGGCGGGCAGCAGCAGCGGGTCGCGATCGCGCGCGCCCTGGCGATGGAGCCCGCGCTCATGCTGTTCGACGAGCCGACCTCCGCGCTGGACCCCGAGCTGGTCGGCGAGGTGCTGGAGGTCATGAAGCAGCTCGCGCTGGACGGCATGACGATGATCGTCGTCACCCACGAGATCGGCTTCGCCCGCGAGGTGGGCGACTCGCTGGTCTTCATGGACGGCGGCGTGGTGGTCGAGAAGGGCCGCCCGCGCGACATCATCGAGAACCCGCAGCACCCGCGCACGCAGGACTTCCTGTCGAAGGTGCTCTAGCCGCGACGGCCGGACCCCGGCACGCGGTGCCCGGTGCGCCCGGTGTCCGGTGTCCGGTACGCGGTGCCCGGTACGCGGCGCCCGACGCCCGGTACGTGGGCCCGGCGCCCCGGCGCGCGGCGGGGGGCCGGTTCCGGCCGCCCTGATCGCCGATTAAGGACAACGGCCCGTCCCTTTGGGGACGGGCCGTTTCCGGTTGGGGCGAACCGGTGGCCCTTCCGGGGCGTCTGGGAGAGAGTGTCCCTCCGGGATGATCAACGACGGGTGCGGGAGGCGGGTCCTCGGTGGCGGAGGTGCACCACAACGAGATCAGCGGCAATCCCGAGAACGCCATCCAGATCGGGACGATCGGCGGCGACGCCAACTTCAACATCGGGACGCGGTACGAGCTGGACCTGCGCCCGAACCGTCCGGTCGTCCCGCTGCTCGTGCTGGGGCCGCTGGCGGGCGGGGCCGGGGCGTTCCTGCTCCAGTCGCGCGGCTGGCCCGGCGCGGTCGGCGTGCTCATGGTCGCGACCGGCCTGCTGCTCACCGGCGCCGGCGTGTGGTGGTTCTGGCGGAACCGCTGGGAGAAGTGGTCGATCACCGAGGAGCGGCTGGCCCGGCAGGTCGCGAACCTCGCGCCGGCCGTCCTCGCCGGGTACCGGCGCGAGCTGGAGCAGGCGGGCGCGGACCCGGACAGCGCGATCGCCGTCCGGTGGGGCGTGCCGGACGGCGTCCGGCAGGCGTCCGGCGCGGGTGACTTCCGCCGGTCCGGCGAGATCGGCGAGGCGGCGAAGCTGCTGCGGAGCGTCCCGTCCCGCCGCCTGGTGATCCTCGGCCCGGCCGGCGCGGGCAAGTCGGTGCTGGCGACCGCGCTGGCCGCGCAGCTCCTGGAGGACCGCGGCAAGAAGGATCCGATCCCGGTCGTGGTCTCCCTGGCGGGCTGGGTGCCGAGCCGCGAGCGCCTGCTGAAGTGGGCCGCGCGCCGGCTGGCCGCCGCGCATCCCGACCTCGGACGATCGGTGGCCGACGCCCGGCTCGTGGCGGCCCGGCTGCTGGAGAACGGCCGGATCCTGCCCGTCCTGGACGGCCTGGACGAGATCCCCGCCGAGGCCCGCGCGGCGGCGCTCGCGGAGCTGAACCGGACCGGCGCGGCCAGGCTTCCGCTGGTGCTGACGAGCCGTCCGGACGAGTACACCGGCGCGGTCGAGGCCGCCGGGACGCTGCTGGCGAGCGCGGCGGTGGTCGAGCTGCGTCCGCTGGTCGCGGGGCAGATCCTGGCGTCGCTGCCGCTCGCCGACAGCAGTCCCGGCGCGGACGAGCGCTGGCGGCCCGTTCTCGACGCGCTGGCGGCGGGCGAGGCCGAGCCCCTGCGGGAGGCGCTCGCCTCGCCGCTGATGGTCGGCCTGGCGCGCGCCGCGTACGCGCGGACGGCGGACGACCCCGCCGAGCTGCTCGACCTCCCCGACGCCGAGAGCGTGGAGAACCGGCTGCTGGAGCGGTTCGTCCCGGCGGCGTACGCGGACGCCGACGGGGAACGCGGCGAGGACGCGCGCCGCTGGCTCGGCTACCTGGCCTGGCACCTGCGCGAGAACGACGAGAACGACCTGGAGTGGTGGCGGCTCGACGAGGCGCTCCCGGCGACCGTGCGCGCGCTCGCGCCCGCGTCCGCGCTGGTCGTGACCACGGCCGTGATCTGGGCGCTCGACTACCGCGTCCCCCACCGGTACTGGATGGCGCGCGTGCTGGCCCCGGACGCGGCGTCGGTGGCGGTCTGGGCGATGTTCCCGGTCCTCGCCTACCTGTGCCTGCTGACCTGGTCGCAGATCGCGCGCGAGGGATGGCTGATGCCGCCGAAGCGGCTGCGCTCCCTCGGCGAGGTGCGGCGGACGGCGAACGCGCGCGAGGGCGCGGGCGCCGGCGGGCACGCCGCGATGCCGCTCGTCGCGGCGGTGCTCGCGGCCCTCGGGATCTGGCTGGACGGTCCGCTCGGCCGGTACGCCGCGGCGTCGCTGCTGCTGGCCGCCGTGATCGTGTTCTGGCGGTTCGCCGCGCGGTTCGGTGTCACCGCCGATCCGGCCGAGGAGTCCGGACCTCCCGGGCTGCTCCGCGCGGACCGGCGGGCGGCGCTCGGGCTCGGTTGGAGCCACGCGCTCGGGGAAGTGTGGCCGCTGCCGCTGCTGCTCGGCGCGCCGTTCCTGCTGGCGCTGCGCTGGGAACACCGCTTGGACCCGGCCGCGCTCGGCCTGGCGCTCGTGCTGGACCTGGCCGTCTTCTGGTACGCCGGGATCGTGCTGTCGTCCTGGGGGCGGTTCCGGGTGGCGCACGCCTGGCTCGCGCTGCGCGGCAGGGTGCCGCACGACCTCATGGGCTTCCTGGAGGACGCGCGCGAGCGGGGCGTCCTGCGGCAGTCGGGCGGCGGCTACCGGTTCCGGCACGGCGCGCTCCGCGACCGGCTCGCCGAGCGGTACGCCGAGGAGGCTCGGCGTCCGCCGCGTCCGCAGACCGAGCCTCAGCTCCTTTGGGACGGGCGGGCGCTGCTGGGCATGGAGCTGCTCTGCCTCGTGATGCTGTACCTGATCGTCCTGCCCGGCGCGGACGGCGGCAGGGTGCTCGGCTTCGTGCGGTGGGGAGTGGGCGCGCACGACGTCTACCGGGCGGAATCGGTGTGCGAGCTGGTCCGGCCCCGGCTGGCGGGCGACTTCTCGGTGCCGGTCCGGGTGCCGGACCGCTCGAAGGTGCGGTGCGAGTTCGTCGAGGGCGATCCGCTCCGTCCGGGGCTGCGCCTCACCATCGGCGTCACCTCGGCGGCCAGCTTCAGCACCGACCCGAGCCAGAGCGGCACCGTCGACTTCGTGCCGGACGCGAAGGCGGAGATCCGCTCCGCCGGTCCGTTCCACGCCAAGGCGGACGCGACCTGGGTGGGGAACACCTACAGCCTGGAACTGTTCCGCGAGGAGGCCGACCCCGGACTCGGCGTGCGCGCGAGATATGACCTGGACCAGGCGCTCGCCCGGGGTTTCACCGGCGGGGCGAACCATTACGCGCCGACGGCCTCCCCGCCCGGCCGGCCGCCGGCGCCGTCCGATGCTCGGTTCGTTCTGTATGACCGGAATCGTCCGGCGCGGGTGGTGGTCGGGCCGACCTGGACGGCGGACGACTGGTCGCGGCTGTGGGCGCTGGACGGGCTCGGGTTCGCGTTCCGCGGCCCGGAGTTCGGCCAGTGCGTCCGGGACGGCGGACGCTGGTACTGCGTGCGGCCCCACGACGCGCCGTCCGGACGGCGGTCCGGGCCGCTCCAGTTGGAGATCGAGCAGCGGCCGTGCGCGGGCGCGTGCCCGCCGCCGCGGACGGGGACCGAGGCGCAGTGGTGGCGGCGGGACGCGGCGACCTGGTACGCCGAACGCTGGGACGGCCACGCCTACACGCTCGACGTCCACGCCGTCCGCGGCGGCGACACCCTGGACCTGCGCGTCACGACCGTGGACACGCTGGCCGACGTCGCCCGCAAGACGGTCAACGACATATCCGCCCAGTCGTCGCGGTGAGCGCCCCCCTTAAGGTGGCGGCATGTTCGCTGTCACGGCCACGAGCCTCGATGCAGACCATCCCCTGAACGGCCTCACGCTGGGCGAGCGACCCGAGCCGGACGTCCCGGACGGCTGGACGACGATCACCGTCCGCGCCGCCGCGCTCAACCACCACGACCTGTGGTCGCTGCGCGGCGTCGGCCTGCCCGCCGACCGGCTCCCGATGATCCTCGGCTGCGACGCGGCCGGGGTGGACGAGGACGGGAACGAGGTCATCGTCCACTCGGTGATCGGCGACCCGGCGCGCGGCGGCGGCGACGAGACCCTCGACCCGAAGCGGTCGCTGCTCTCCGAGGCGTACCCGGGGACGCTCGCCGAGAAGGTCGCGGTGCCGCGCCGGAACCTGGTGCCGAAGCCCGCCGAGCTCTCCTTCGAGGAGGCGGCGTGCCTGCCCACCTCCTGGCTGACCGCCTACCGGATGCTGTTCGACAAGGCGCGGCTGGAGCCGGGCGCGTCCGTGCTGGTGCAGGGCGCGGGCGGCGGCGTCTCCACCGCGCTGATCGCGCTCGGCTCGGCGGCGGGCTACCGCGTCTACGCGACGAGCCGCAGCGAGTCCAAGCGCAAGCGGGCCGTCGAGCTCGGCGCGGACGAGGCGTTCGAGCCGGGCGCGCGGCTGCCCGAGCGGGTGGACGCGGTCATGGAGACGGTCGGCCAGGCGACCTGGGCGCACTCGCTGAAGTCGCTGCGTCCGGGCGGGCGGATCGTGGTGTCCGGCGCGACGAGCGGGCAGGTGCCCCCGGCCGAGCTGAACCGGGTGTTCTTCCTCCAGCTCTCGGTCGTCGGCTCCACGATGGGCACCCGCGACCAGCTCGAACGGCTCGCGCGGTTCCTGGTGAAGACCGGGGTGCGGCCGCGGATCGATCGCGTCCTGCCGCTGCGCGAGGCGCGCGAGGGCTTCGCGGCGATGGCCGAGGGCGACCTCTTCGGCAAGATCGTCTTCACCGTCTAGCCGGCCCCGCCTCAGGCGGCGCCCCCCCGCCTCAGGCGGCGGACTTTGCGCCAGGCGGCGGACGCTGCGTCAGGCGGCGGACTGTGCGCCAGGCGCTGGGTCAGGCGGCGACGAGCCGCCACAGGGACGTGGTCTCGGCCGCGCGGGCGGCGTGCAGCGGATCGTCGGCGTCCGCGGCGCGGGGGTGGACGGGCCGGGCGTCGAGCCGGCCCGCCACCCGCAGCCCCGCGCGGTCGAACCGCTCCAGCAGCTGCTCGCGCGTCCGCAGCCCGAGGTGCTCGGCCAGGTCCGACAGCACGAGCCAGCCCTCGCCGCCGGGCGCCAGATGCGCGCCGAGGCGGTCGAGGAAGCCGTGCAGCATCCGGCCGCCCGGATCGTAGACCGCGCGGTCCAGCCCGGACGCCGCCTTCCCCGGCAGCCACGGCGGATTGCACACCACCACGTCAGCGCGTCCGCGCGGGAACAGGTCGGCCCGCTCGACCTCGACGTCCAGGCCGAGCCGCTCGGTGTTCTCGCGCGCGCACGCGAGGGCCCGCGGGTCGGTGTCGGTCGCGACGACCCGCCCGACGCCCCGGCGGGCGAGGACGGCGGCGAGCACGCCCGTCCCGGTGCCGATGTCGAACGCCGCGTCCTCGGACGGCAGCGGAGCCCGCGCGACGAGATCGACGTACTCCTGCCGCGTCGGCGCGAACACGCCGTAGTGCGGATGGATGCGTCCGCCGACCGCCGGCACCACGACGCCCTGCTCGCGCCACTGCTCGGCCCCGAGGATCCCGAGCAGCTCCCGCAGCGGGATCAGCGACGGCTCGCCCGGCTCGTACACCCGCCCGACCGCCTGCCGGACGTCCGGCGCGCGCCGCAGCGGCACCGCGTTGCCGGCGTCCAGCGGGACGACCAGCCTGCTGAGCAGGCTCGCCTCCCGCGTCCGCGCCTCCCGGTAGGCGTAGAAGACCGACCGCGCGTCGCCCTTCGGCGGCTTCCCGCTCTTCCGGACACGCCGTCCGAGCGCGCTCAGGAGCTGCCGGGCGTTCTGGAAGTCGCCGCGCCACAGCAGCGTCGTGCCCTGCCTGACCATCCGCTGCGCCGCGTCGGCGGTGAGCCGGTCATCGACCTCGACGACGTCCTCGGGCGGCGCCCAGCCGCCCTCGCACAACCACCGCGCCCCGCCGTCCACGATTCCGGCCCCCCGCTCCACGCGTCAGGCCGCGTTCGGATCGGCGCCGCGCAGGATGTCCACGTCGTCCTCGAACACGGCGTTCACCTGCAACTCACCCCCGAGCGCCCGGACGTAACGTACGCCGACTATACCGGCGAGGTTGGGCGGGGGTGTTCGGTCAGTCTCGGTGGAAGACCTCGGTGCGGAGGCGGGTGCGGGTTTCGGAGAGGAGGGTTTCGACGGCGGTGAGGTCGAGGGTGTCGAGGGACGCCTTCTCGGCGTCCTTGCGGACGTCCTCGACGAAGCGGCGCATCAGGCGCTCCAGCTTGAGGCGGGCGATCTCGTCGTCGGAGCCGGTGACGTTGCGCCAGGCGTCCTCCCAGTTGAGCCGCCACTCCTCCTTCCAGGCCTCCTTCTGCTCGCGCCAGTACTCCTTCTGGCGCTCGGTGGCCTCCTTCCAGTGCTCCTTCTGCCGCTTCCACTCCTCCTTCTGCTGCCGGGTCGCCTCCTTCCACGCCTCGCGGGAGGTGGCGTTGCCCGGCTCGCGCATGGTGCGGGCGGCGGCGGTCAGCTCCTCGCGCAGGGTCCGGACGGTCTGCCGGACGTCCTGCTGCACCTCGCGGGCGAACTCCTGCGCGGACGCGGTGATCTCGTCCTCCAGCTCGGCCAGCTCGTCCATCCGCCGCTCCAGCTCGGCGCGGCCCTTGTCGGTGAGCGAGTAGACCTTCTTGCCCTTGACGACCTCGTGGCTGACCAGGCCCTCGGACTCCAGCCGGGCCAGCCGCGGGTAGATCGTGCCGGGGGACGGCGAGTACACGCCGAGGAAGCGGTCCTGGAGCAGCCGGATCACCTCGTAGCCGTGCCGCGGGGACTCCTCCAGCAGCTTGAGCAGGTACAGCCGGAGGCGGCCATGGCCGAAGACGGGGCTCAACTCGGGACTCCTTCAGTCTTCCAGCGCGTCGTGCGCGGGACGCGACAGCAGCGTCACGTTGCCGGAGATGGTGTTCACGGTGAGGTTCGCCGACCCGTCGCCCAGCTTCCCCGAGACCGAGCGGGCGATCGCGCGGTCCTGCCGGGCGAGCTCCGGGAAGGACGCCTCGACGCGTCCGGTGCCGGAGCCGAGCGCGACCGTCGCCGAGGCGCGCTCGGGCAGCCGGACGGCGACGTCGGCCGTCACGGTCTGGATCTCGGTCCGGGCGTCGCCGAGCAGGTCCACGTCCACGGAGATCCGGCCGCTGATCGTGCGGGCGGTCAGCCGTTCCGGCGAGCCGCCCGCGAGCGCCAGCTCGCCGGACGCCGAGACGAAGCCGACCCGGCCGTCCAGGCCCTGCGCCTCCACGTCGCCCGAGACCGTGTTCGCCTCGATGTCGCCGGTCACGTCGTGCAGCGTGACGTCGCCGGTCGCCGACCGGACCTGGGTGCGGGCGGAGATGCCGGAGATCACGGCGTCCGCCGAGACCAGGTTCAGGCTGACCGGGCAGTCCGGCGGGACGGTCACGGTGACGTGCGCGCTCGCCTGCTGCGTGCGCAGCCAGCTCAGCACGCCCTCGATCAGCTTCTCGTGCGTGATGGACAGCATCCCGGCCTCGTGCGCGATCTGGAGCGGCGGCCCGTCCACCCCCTCGACGTGCACGGCGGGACGGCCCGTCCCGGCGACCACCGAGACGCTCCCGGCGATCAGCGTGGCGCGCAGCGCCACCACCCCGTCGAACTCGAGCGTGGTCGGCTCGTCGATCGTCCACCGCGACATCGCGCCTCAACCCTCCGTCCGGAACGCGTCACCCTACCGAACACACGATATGTCGCGTCGCCGGAAAGTCAAGATGTATCGCGTTGTCCGGACGGCGCGCCGGGCGCTACTCGTCGTCCGGGTCGTCGTCGTCCAGGCGGGCCATCCAGGTGGCCAGCCGCTCGACCGGCGTCTCGAACTCCGGGTTCAGGTCCACGAACTCGCGCAGCCGCTCGGCCAGCCAGTGGAAGCTCACCGACTCCTCGCCGCGCCGCTCCGCCAGCTCCTCGATGCCCCGATCCGTGAAGTACATGATCCTCCCTGCCGACACGGGAGGGGGTCCCGGCGCGCCGCGCCGGGACCCCCTCGTCGAACTCCGCTCGCTACTTGTCGCCGAACAGGCGGCCGAGCAGCGCCTCCTGCTCCGCCTGGTGCAGCTTCGCCGAACCGACCGCGGGGGAGGACGACGCCGGGCGCGACACCCGCGTCATCTTCAGCCCGTCGATCAGGTGCGGCAGCTTCAGCGCCATGAACGGCCAGGCGCCCATGTTCGCCGGCTCGTCCTGCACCCAGACGACCTCGACGCCCTCGGGGTACTTGGCCAGCTCGGCCTTGATCTCCTCGGCCGGCGCCGGGTACAGCCGCTCGACCCGCACGACGGCGGTGTCGGTGCGGTTCAGCTTGTCCCGCTGCGCCACCACGTCGTAGTAGATCTTGCCCGTGGTGAGCAGCACCCGCCGCACGCCGCCGGGGTCGATCTCGGCGTTGCGCTCCGGGATGACCGGCTGGAACGCGCCCTCGGTGATCTCGCTCACCGCGGACGTCGCGGCCTTCAGGCGCAGCAGCGACTTCGGCGTGAACACCACCAGCGGCTTGCCCCGGCCGGACAGCACCTGCCAGCGCAGCAGGTGGAAGTAGTTCGCCGGGGTGGTCGGGTAGGCGACCGTCATGTTGTCCTGCGCGCACATCTGCAGGTAGCGCTCGATGCGCGCGGACGAGTGGTCCGGCCCCTGGCCCTCGTAGCCGTGCGGCAGCAGCAGGACGACGCTGGAGCGCTGCCCCCACTTCTGCTCGCCGGACGAGATGTACTCGTCCACGACCGACTGCGCGCCGTTGGCGAAGTCGCCGAACTGCGCCTCCCACGCGACCAGCGCGTTCGGGCGGGTCATGGAGTAGCCGTACTCGAAGCCCATGGCCGCGTACTCGCTGAGCAGCGAGTCGTGCACGTAGAACTTCGAGGTGCCCTGGCCGAACTGCTTGAGCGGCGTGTACTCCTCGCCGGTCTTGCGGTCGACGAGCACCGCGTGCCGCTGGCCGAAGGTGCCGCGCCGGGAGTCCTGGCCGACGAGCCGGACCGGGTGGCCGTCGATGAGCAGCGAGCCGAACGCCAGCAGCTCGCCGGTCGCCCAGTCGATCGCGTTGTCGTCGACCGACTGCACGCGCCGCTGGAGGATCGGCTGGAGCCGCGGGTGCACCGAGAAGCCCTCGGGCAGGTTCACCTGCGACTGGATCAGCCGCTTGACCGTCTCGTCGGGGATCGCCGAGCCGGCCGCGCCGTGGTCGATCGGGATGATCTCCTCGACGTCCGGCTTGACGACCGCGCCCGGTTCGAGGGGCTTCTTGGCCGCCTCGCGGGTCTCGGTGAACGCGCGCTCCAGCTGCTCCTGGTAGTCGCGCAGCGCGGCCTCGGCCTCCTCGACGGTGATGTCGCCGCGGCCGATCAGCGCCTCGGTGTAGAGCTTGCGCACCGACCGCTTGGCGTCGATCAGGTCGTACATCAGCGGCTGGGTGAACGAGGGGTTGTCCGACTCGTTGTGGCCCCGGCGCCGGTAGCAGATCATGTCGATGACGACGTCCTTCTTGAACGTCTGGCGGTACTCGAACGCGAGCCTCGCCACCCGGGCGCACGCCTCGGGGTCGTCGCCGTTCACGTGGAAGATCGGCGCCTGGATCATCCGGGCCACGTCGGTGGCGTACACGCTGGACCGCGAGTACTCCGGCGCGGTGGTGAAGCCGACCTGGTTGTTGACGACCACGTGCACCGTGCCGCCGGTGCGGTAGCCGCGCAGCTGGGACAGGTTCAGCGTCTCGGCGACCACGCCCTGGCCGGCGAACGCGGCGTCGCCGTGGATGAGGATCGGCAGGATGGTGAACCCGGCCTCGCCGACGTCGAGCAGGTCCTGCTTGGCGCGGACGACGCCCTCCAGCACCGGGTCGACCGTCTCCAGGTGGGACGGGTTCGCGACCAGCTCGGTGTGGATCTTGGAGCCGTCGGCGGCGGTGAAGTCGCCCTGCGCGCCCAGGTGGTACTTGACGTCGCCGGAGCCCTGCGCGGACCGCGGGTCGAGGTTGCCCTCGAACTCGCCGAAGATCTGCCCGTAGGACTTGCCGATGATGTTGGCGAGCACGTTCAGCCGGCCGCGGTGCGCCATGCCGACGACGACCTCGTCCAGGCTCGCCTGGGCGGCGGCGGAGATCACCGAGTCGAGCAGCGGGATCAGCGACTCGCCGCCCTCCAGCGAGAACCGCTTCTGGCCGACGTACTTGGTCTGCAGGAACGTCTCGAACGCCTCGGCGCTGTTCAGCCGCCGCAGGATGTGCAGCTGCTCGTCGCGGTCGGGCTTGCCGTGCGGGATCTCGACGCGGGCCTGGATCCAGGCGCGCTCCTCGGGATCCTGGATGTGCATGTACTCGATGCCGATCGTCCGGCAGTAGGCCATGCGCAGGACGCCGAGGATGTCGCGCAGCTTCATGGTCGGCTTGCCGCCGAACCCGCCGGTCGCGAACTCGCGCTCCAGGTCCCACAGGGTGAGGCCGTGCTGGAGGATGTCGAGGTCGGGGTGGCGGCGCTGCTTGTACTCCAGCGGGTCGGTGTCGGCCATCAGGTGGCCGCGGACCCGGTAGGCGTGGATCAGCTCGTGCACGCGCGCGACCTTGGCCACGTCGTCCTCGTGCGTGGCCGAGATGTCCTTCACCCAGCGCACCGGCTCGTACGGGATGCGCAGCGCGGCGAAGATCTCGTCGTAGAAGCCGTCCTCGCCCAGCAGGAGCTGGTGGATCCGGCGCAGGAAGTCGCCGGACTGGGCGCCCTGGATGATCCGGTGGTCGTAGGTCGAGGTCAGCGTCATGACCTTGCTGATCCCCATGCGCGCGAGGGTCTCCTCGGACGCGCCGGAGAACTCGGCCGGGTACTCCATGGCGCCGACGCCGATGATCGTGCCCTGGCCTGGCATGAGCCGCGGCACCGAGTGGACGGTGCCGATCGTGCCGGGGTTGGTCAGCGAGATCGTGGTGCCCTGGAAGTCGTCCAGCGTCAGCTTGTTGCCGCGCGCCTTGCGGACGATCTCCTCGTAGGCCGCCCAGAACTGGCGGAAGTCCAGCGTCTCGGCCGCCTTGACGGACGGCACGACCAGCTGGCGGGTGCCGTCCGGCTTCTGCAGGTCGATCGCCAGGCCGAAGTTCACGTGCTCCGGCTTGACGAGGGTCGGCTTGCCGTCGACCTCCGCGTAGGCGTAGTTCATCTCCGGCATCGCGGCCATCGCCTTGACGATCGCGAACCCGATGAGGTGGGTGAAGGAGACCTTGCCGCCGCGGCCGCGCTTGAGGTGGTTGTTGATGACGATGCGGTTGTCGATCAACAGCTTGGCGGGCACCGCGCGCACGGACGTGGCCGTCGGCACCGACAGGCTCAGGTCCATGTTCTGGGCGGTGCGGGCCGCGACGCCGCGCAGCTTCTCCTGCTCGCCCGGGGGGACGGGCGGACCGGCGGGCTTGGCCGCCTTCGTCGCGTCAGCGCCGGCCGTGGCCTTCGGCGCGGCCGGCGCCGGCGTCGGCGGGGCCGCCGGGGCGCCCGCCGTGGGGGCCGTGGCTACGGGTGGAGTCGCGGCCGGCCGGGATCCCGGCTGGTAGTCCGCGAAGAAGTTCCACCACGCCTCGTCAACGGAGTTGGGGTCTTCGAGGTACTTCTGGTACAGCTCGTCGACCAGCCACTCGTTGGCACCGAAGTCTGTGGTCTTGGGGTCGGCACTTGATGGCGCTGACTCTGTCGACACGGCGGAGATCGCCCTCTTCCGCAGCTCGCAGGTGAGTTCTGAGACGAGTCAAGGCTACTCGCCTTTGGGCCCCCACCATGCCAGCGCGGCGCCGCGCTCGCGTCCGAGTCCCTAAAACAGGGGATTTTGCCCACTATTCGGGGGTTTAATCAGCGACGCCTGCCACACCCGTGTCCGCGCAGGCCACGGGTGTGGCGAGGGTCTCAGCGCCGGGGCCGGTCCGGGCTCCGCGGAAGGCTCCGCGGGACGGACCGGCCGCGGATGATCAGTGGCTGTGCTCGGGGACGGTCGGTCCCTCGCTCGACTGGACGAGCACGAAGCCCTGCCCCTGGAAGGCCAGCTGCATGGCCTCGCCGCTGCCGCGGCCGATCAGCGCGGCGGCCTTCATCGTCCGGTTGACGCCGACCTGGAGGCTGGTGCTCCACGCCACCGCCGCGTCGCCGTCGGCGAAGGTCGGGGCCCGGCCCGCGTCCAGCATGACCGGGGCGCCGTGGGTGTGCACCGCGACCCAGCCGGTGCCGCCGATCGTGGTGTTGAACAGGCCGCCGGACATCATGCCCGCGCCCTGGACGCGCTTGATGTCGGTCTGCAGGTGCGCGTCGTAGGCCAGGATGTTGGCCCCGTTCACGGTGATCTGCTCGTTCTCCAGGTAGAACAGGTGGACGTCCTCGGCGTTGTGCGCCAGGAACAGCAGGCCCTGCCCCTTCGCCCGCATCAGCGGCGCGCCCTCGCCGGTCAGCGCCTTCTTGAGGAACTTCCCGACGCCGCCCGCGCCCTGGTACTCGAAGTCCATCTGGCCCTGGAAGGCGACCATCGCGCCCTGCCGGGCGATGACGTCCCCGTTGAGGTGGACGCGGAGCATCTTTCCGTTCTGGAGCGCGAAGTGTCCGGGGACGGGCTCGCCCTGGTCCATGTTGTTGAAGAAGGGGCTGCGCATTTTCTGAGGGCGACCTTTCGGGGGTCCGATCGATGGGTGGCGCCGCGGGGAGGCGCGTTCGAGAGGTCCGACAGCGTAGTGATCGAACCTGAACGCTACCTGAAGGGATCCTCTAAGCGTTTAAGCAGGTGTTTAACCGGAATCGGACGAAGCGGCCGGGGCGGGCTCAGGCGGGTCCGAGCCGGGCGCGGTCGTGCGGCGCGGTCCAGTCGGTGAGCGGGCCCCGCGGGACGATCCCGGACGGGTTGATCATCTTGTGCGTCTGGTAGTAATGGCGCTTGATCTGGTCGAAGTCGGTCGTCCCGCCGAACTCGGGCCGGGCGTAGAGGTCGCGCGCGTAGCCCCACAGGTTCGGGTAGTCGACCAGCCGCCGCAGGTTGCACTTGAAGTGGCCGTGGTAGACGGCGTCGAAGCGGGCGAGGGTCGGGTAGAGGCGGACGTCGGCCTCGGTCAGCCGGTTCCCGACCAGGTAGCGCCGGTCGGCGAGGCGCTCCTCCAGGCGGTCGAGGGTGGCGAACAGGGCGTCCACGGCGTCCTCGTAGGCGTCCTGCTCGGTGGCCATCCCGGCCTTGTAGACGCCGTTGTTCACGTTCGTGTAGACCAGCTCGTTCACCTCGTCGATCTCCGGGCGCAGCTCCTCGGGGTAGAGGTCGGGCGCGCCGGGCCGGTGGAAGGCGGTGAACTCGGTCGCGAACATCGTCGTGATGTGCGGGAAGTCGTTGGTGACCAGGCGTCCGGAGACCGTGTCCCAGACGCAGGGGACGGTGTACCGCTTGCCGGTGTACTCCGGGTCGGTCGCCAGGTACAGCTCGGACAGGAAGGTCGCGCCGGTCACCGGGTCGGGCTCGGGGAAGCGCCAGCCGCGCTCGTCCCGGATCGGGTCGACCACGCCGAGCGAGATCACCTCCTCCAGGCCGAGCAGCCGCCGGACGATCATGCTCCGCTGCGCCCACGGGCAGGCGTAGGACACCAGCAGCCGGTACCGCCCGGCCTCGGCCGGGTACGGGGTCGAGCCGTCGGCGGAGAACCGACCGGTGAACCGGTTCGGCTGCCGGACGAACCGGCCGCGCTCCATCTCCTTCGGGAGCTCCGAGACTTGCTCCGCGGTCTCCCGCGCCTGCTTCTCCGCCTGCTTCTCCGCCTGCTTCTCGGCCTGCTCAGAGGTCTTCTGCTGCGCGGTCACGTCCGTGGTCCTCTCGATGGGCGTCGGTTTCCCGGACCCCTCCAAAGTAGGGCCTCGCCTGCGACCTCAGACGGATCCGGCGCGAAGGGGCCGCTGACTACGATGGCCGGAAAGGAACGCACCGCGAACCGCGCGGGGCGACGGCCACGGGGGACGGAATGCTCGAGAACTTCAACGCCCTGGTGGACGGCCTGCCGCCCGCGCTCATCTACCTGGTGATCGCGGCGCTGGTGTTCGCCGAGGCCGCGCTGTTCTTCGGGTTCGTCCTGCCGGGCGAGACGGCGATCGTGGTCGGCGGCGTCCTGGCGAGCCAGCACAAGCTGTCGCTGCCGCTGCTGCTGGTCATCGCGGTCGTCGCGGCCGTCGCCGGCGACTCGGTCGGTTACGAGATCGGGCGCAAGCTCGGGCCGCGGCTGCTCACGACGAGGGTCTTCGTCCGGCACGAGGGCAAGGTCTCGCGCACCCAGGACATGATCCGCAGGCGCGGCGGGCTCGCGGTGTTCATCGGCCGCTTCACCGCGCTGCTGCGCGCGCTCATGCCCGCGCTGGTCGGCTGCTCCAAGATGCCCTATCCGAAGTTCCTGCTGTTCAACTTCATCGGCGGCGTCGTCTGGGTGGTCACCTTCACGCTCGGCGGCTTCTTCGCCGGGAACGCGTTCGAGCACGTCGCCAAGCTCGCCGGGCGCGGCCTGGCGATCGGCGTCGCGGTGCTCGCGGTCGTCGCGCTGGTCGTCTGGCACTTCCGGAAGAAGAAACGCGAGGCGGCCGAGGAGGCCGGCGCGCACGCCGAGCGGGACGCGCAGGAGACCGTCCGGAGCTGACGGCCGGCCGCCCGGTTCAGGCGTTGCCGCCCGGCTCAGGGGGCGCCGCCCGGCTCAGGCCGCCAGGCTCGGGCATCGCCGCCAGGCTCAGGCGTCGGCGAGGTGGTGGACGGACGCGCGGCCGAACACCGGCGGCAGGTCCAGGAACGTGCGGATGCCGGGCGGCGCCGCGCAGACCACCGGGACGGCGTTCACCGCGTGCGCCGCCGCCGCGGCGATGCCGTTGGTGACCCAGTCCTCCTCGGTGGTGAGGGTGATCGACGGCCGCCCCTCGACCCGCACCGCGTAGCCGGGCCGTCCCCATTCGGGCGCGACGGCCGGGTCCGCCTTGTAGACCGTCTCCAGGCCGATCACGGGCCGCCCGCCGACCATCGCGCTGAACGTCCAGCGGACGGCCGCGACCGTGCCCCGCCGGACGGTCCCGGCGGCCACCTCGACGTCCTCGGCGGCGAGCCGGTAGGCGACGTCGGTGTCCACCTCGGGCGGGGCGAGGCCGAGCCCGGCGGCGACCAGGTGCAGGCTCTCGCCGAAGTTCAGGCGCATCATCGGGCGGGCGCGGCGCAGGAACGCCGCGAACTCCTCCTCGCCGCGTCCGAGCCCGACCAGATCGTGCAGCATCCGCCTGGACGGGTGCCCGGAGAAGTCCGAGCACTCGCGGGCGAACACGTGCGTGACCTGCCGCGACAGGCGGGACAGCAGCAGCGGCATCACATCGGACATGAAGCCGGGGTTCACGCCGCTGCCGTGCAGGGACGAGCCGCCGGCCGCGCAGGACTCCTCCAGGTCGTCCACCAGGCCGGGCCCGTGCGCGTGCGGGTAGACGTAGCCGGTCGTCGAGATGACGTTCTTGCCGGAGGCGAGCAGCGCGCGGACGGTCTCCAGGTCGGCGAACGGCGCGCCGCCGGGGGCCGGGGCGTAGATGACGCAGTCGGCGTCCAGGTCGAGCAGGGCCTCGGTGGACAGGGTCGCGGCGACTCCGGTCTCGGCGCGGCCCGCGAGGGCGCCCGCGTCGATGCCGTCCTTGGCGGGGTCGAACACCCGCACCCCGGCGAGCTCCAGGTCCGGGCGCTCCAGCACGGCGCGGATCGCGCTGCGGCCGAGCGCGCCCGTCGCCCACTGGATCACGCGGAGCGGACGGTCGCCGGAAGGGTCGGTCATTCCTGTCCTCCGTACTCGCCTGGCTGGGGTGGGTTCGAGTGGTAAGTCGGAGATCTCGAAGCAGAGGAGACTACGCGGCATACCTCGTGACGTGGGCTGGTCGGCGATATTTCTCAGCGGAATCCCAGACTGGGCCGCCGCCGGCCACCGGAGGAGCGCCGCCCGGACCGCGATCGCGGTGTGAGGTACGCCACCCCGAAGCCGAGCGCGATTCGGTTGGATGGTATGCAGTAACCGCCCAGTGATTACCTGGGAGTAGCAGCCGCCGCGAGGTGAGGAGAACCGGATGTCGGAACTGCGCTATGACGGACGCGTCGCGATCGTGACGGGCGCCGGGCACGGACTCGGCCGCCAGCACGCGCTGGAGCTGGCCGCGCGCGGTGCGAAGGTCGTGGTCAACGACCTGGGCGGGGACCGCTCCGGCGTCGGCGCGTCCGCGGGCCCGGCCCAGGAGGTCGTGGACGAGATCAGGAAGAACGGCGGCGAGGCCGTCGCGAACCCGGACAACGTCGCGACGCCGGAGGGCGCGGCGGCCATCGTCCAGGCGGCCGTCGACAACTTCGGCAAGGTCGACATCGTCGTCAACAACGCGGGCATCCTGCGCGACAAGTCGTTCAAGAACATGAGCGTCGAGGAGTGGGACGGGGTCATCGCCGTCCACCTGCGCGGCTCGTTCCTGGTCACCAAGGCCGCGTGGCCGCACCTGCGGGAGAACGGCTACGGCCGGATCGTCAACACCTCGTCCCCGGCGGGCCTGTTCGGCAACTTCGGCCAGGCGAACTACTCCACCGCCAAGATGGGCCTGGTCGGCTTCACCAAGACGCTCGCGCACGAGGGCGCCAAGTACGACATCAAGGCCAACGCGATCGCCCCCGTCGCGTGGACCCGCATGACCGAGGACCTGCTGCCCGCCGACTTCAAGGACCAGCTCGGCGTCGACAAGGTGACGCCGCTCGTCGCCTACCTCGTGCACGAGTCCAACCCGGACTCGGGCGAGGTCTACACGGTCGGCGGCGGCCGGATCGCCAAGATCCTGGTGGCCGAGGGACCGGGCTGGGGCACCAAGGACGAGCTCAGCGTCGAGGCCGTCCGGGACAACTGGGCCGCGATCAACGCGACCGAGCCGCACATCGTGCCGCGGAACGTGGGCGAGCAGATGGGACCGCTGATCCAGCAGCTCACCTCCTGAGCCCGTGGGCTCGCTGAGGCTCGACCGGCGGGACGGGGTGCTCACCGTCACCCTGTCCCGCCCCGAGCGGCTGAACGCGGTCACCGCCGAGCTGACCGAGGAGATGCTGGACGTCCTCAACGGGCTGACGGGCGACGCGGCGACCCGCGTCGTCGTCCTGACCGGGGAGGGCCGCGGCTTCTGCTCGGGCATGGACCTCCACGCGGACGCGCCGGACACCGGCGAGGGACGCGTCCAGCGGCTCTACCGGGGCATCGCGCGCGGCGGCGAGGTCACCGCGCGGCTCCGCGAGATCCCGCAGCCCGTGATCGCGGCCCTGCACGGACCGGTCGCGGGGATGGGCGTGTCCTGGGCGCTCGCGTGCGACCTGCGCGTCGCCGACCCGTCCACCCGGTTCGTCCTGCCGTTCACCGACCTCGGCCTGTCGGCGGGCGACTGCGGCCTGTCCTGGCTGCTGCCCCGCCTCGTCGGCCCGGCGAAGGCCGCGGAACTGGCCTACCTGTCCGAGCGCCTCGACCTGCCCGCCGCGGACGCGCTCGGCCTGATCACGAAGCGGGCCGCCCGCGGCGAGGACGTCCAGGAGGCGCAGGCCCTCGCCGGCCGGCTGCTGAGCAAGTCGCCGTACGGCCTGCGCCGCACCAAGGAACTCCTGAACGCGTCCCTCGACGCGCCGGGCCTGCGCGCGCACCTGCTCGCCGAAACCGGCGTCCAGACCCTCGCGTTCTTCACCGAGGACCTCGCGGAGGGCATGGCGGCGGCCCTGGAGAAGCGCCCGCCCGACTTCCACGACCGGTGACCGAAACGAAGATGCCGGTGTCGGACGACACCGGCATCTTCGTTGTGGACTCCTAGCCCGCGAGCGCGGCGGCGAGGGCTTCGGCGTAGCGGAGGGCGGCGAGGCGCGCGAGCGCCGGGTGGGCGCCCAGGGGGGCCGCGGCGGTGCCGCCGACGGCCGCCGCGGCGCGGGTGATGCGGTCGGGGGAGACCTCCGGGCCGATCAGGTGCGGCGCGAGCGCGACCGTCCGGACGCCGGACGCCCGCAGCTGGTCGGCGGCGCCGCGCAGCCCGGCCTCGTCGTCCAGGGACGCGGTGAAGACCGGGCAGGCGAGCCGGGACGCGAGCAGCACGCTCGTGATCTCGGCCTGCCGGACCGCGGACGCGTCGCCCGGCGGCGCGACGACCACGCCGCCCGCCTCGGTGACCATCGTCATCATCCGGATCCGGTCGGCGCGGGCGAGGCCGGACTCGGCGAGCCGGTCGTGCAGCGCCTCGGCGATCAGCGGGTGCGGGCCGAGCGGGTCGGCCGCCACGACCGGGACCGGCGCGGTGGCGACGGCCGCGCCCACCACGCTCATGATCGCCGGGTCGGGGCCGGTGACCAGCGGGACCACCACGGCGGCCGGCTCGTCCGGGCGGGCCGGGGCCAGCCGGGACAGCACCGCGCCGAGGCCGTCCGGGCCGCCGCCGATGCTCGCGACCACGGCGGGCTGGCCGGTGTTCTCCAGCTCCACCGCGCGCGCGAGCTCGGCCGCGACCGCTCCGGCCTGGCCGCTCGCGGGTCCCGGGACGGCCAGGACGAGCGCGGGCGAGCCCGGGGGCAGAAGGAAGGATTCGTCTCCGCGGTGCCGTCCGCCGCGCAGGGCGCGGCTCCGGCGCGACGGAAGTGCCTCGGATGCCTGGCTTTCGGGAGTCACGGCGGGAATCGTAACGCCGTCGGTAGCGCACCGGAACTCACGGTGTCGGAGACGTCCCCGTTCGACCGGGGGTATCGCGCCCGTCCGGAACCCGGACAGCGCCCTCGACAGCGGCGCTGCGGCCGGGTGGACAACGGCCCGGTCACGAACAGATCGCGGACGGGGCGGCGCTTCGTGATCGCGGCATAGTAGGCTCCGCAGACCCCCGCACAATACGCATCGGGAGGTAATCCCGCAGATGTCGTCTAAACGACGGCGGTTCTCCTCGATTCGGACGAGGATCGCCGTGCTGGCCCTGGTGCCGCTCGTGTCGCTGATCGCCCTCTGGGCGTTCGTCACGACGGTCCTGTTCGGCAATGCCAACAGCCTGCTGCAAGGGGGCAAGTTCCAGGACCGGTCGCTGCTGCCCACGCAGCGGCTGATCGTGGAACTCCAGAAGGAGCGCCGCCTCACCCAGGTCTACATCGGCTCCCGCGGCGCGCGCGACCAGGTGGACCTGGCCGCCCAGCGCGACCACACCGACGAGGCCGCCGCCGCCGTCCGGGCCGGCGCCCGCGACAAGGGGCTGCGCGGCAGCGTCGGCACGCAGGCGCTGCGCGCCATCGACGGGCTGGTCGCCAAGACCCAGACGCTGCCCGCGATCCGGCGCTCGGTCGACTCCGGCAACCTCCAGCGCGCCGGCGCACTCACCGACTTCAGCGAGATCATCGACGCGGGCTTCGGGATCTACAACAACGGGACCCCGAGCGGCAACGGCAGCCTCGCCGTGGACGCCCGCACCCTGACCTCCCTCGCCCGCGCCCACGAGTACCTCTCCCGCGAGGACGCCCTGCTCGCCGGGGCCCTCGCCGCCGGCCGGGTCACCGTCGCCGAGCGCGGCGAGTTCGCCCGGCTGAGCGGCGCGCAGCGCACCCTGTACGCCGACACCGCGCCCATGCTCAAGACCGAGGACCGCCTGGAGTGGGCCCAGATCGAGCAGTCGCCGGTGATGTCGCAGCTGCGCGAGATGGAGGACGACGTCGTCCAGAACATCGCGCCGGCGGAGAAGCGGCTGCACCGCCTCCCGCCGGTCGACGACGACGCCTGGCGCTCCGCGTCGGAGATCATGCGGGACCGGCTGTACAAGTTCGAGAACCAGGTGCTCGACCACATCGTCCGGGACGCGCGCGGCGTCGGCATGGGCGTGTTCCTGCGCCTCGGCGTCGCCGGCGGCCTCGGCCTGGTCGCGGTCGTGCTCTCCTCGCTGATCGCCTGGCGGGTCGCGCGGCGGCTGGTCGAGGAGTGCCGCCGGCTGGCGTCCCAGGTGGGCGACTTCGCCCGGGACCGGCTGCCGGTGCTCGCCGAGGCCGCCCGGCGCGGCGAGGCGTTCGACCCCGCCGAGGTGATCGGCGGCGAGGAGAACCGGGACTACAGCATCCGCGAGATCCGGCGCATCTCCCACGCGTTCGTGCGGACCCGCGACGCCGTCCTCACCGCGGCGGCGGGCGAGCTCGCCGCGCGGCGCGGCGTCAACGAGGTGTTCGTCAACCTCGCCCGCCGCAACCAGGCCCTGCTGCACCGCCAGCTCGGCCTGCTCGACACCCTGGAGCGGCGCACCGAGGACCCGGCCGAGCTGGCCGACCTGTTCAAGCTCGACCACCTCGCCACCCGCATGCGGCGGCACGCCGAGGGCCTGGTCATCCTCGCCGGCAAGCACGCCGGGCGCGGCTGGCGCAACCCCGTCCCGCTCGTGGACGTGGTGCGCGGCGCCGTCGCCGAGGTGGAGGACTACCCGCGCGTCCGGGTGCAGCCGCTGCCCCGCGTCTCGGTCGTCGGCTCCGCCGTCACCGACGTGGTGCACCTGCTCGCCGAGATCGTGGAGAACGCCACCGCGTTCTCCCCGCCCGGCGCGCCCGTGCTGGTCACCGGCCACCGCGTCGGGCACGGCCTGGCCGTCGAGGTCGAGGACCGCGGCCTCGGCATGGACGAGGCGGCGCTCGCCGACGCCAACGCCCGGCTCGCCGACCCGCCCGACTTCGACCCCGCCGACAGCGCCCGGCTCGGCCTGGCGATCGTCGGCCGGCTCGCCGCCCGGCACGACGTCAAGGTCACGCTGCGGCAGTCCCCGTACGGCGGGACGACCGCGATCGCGCTGCTGCCGGACGCGCTGCTCGTCGACAACCCGGAACCGGTCGCGATCGCGCGCCGTCCGACCGGCTCGATGACCCCCGCGCCGCTGTCGGAGGGCGCGGGCGGCGGCCGCTCGCTGGCCACGGCCCCGGCCGTCGTCCGGCTGGTCTCCGAGCCGGCCGCGGACGGCGCCCCGGACGGCGCCCCGGCCGCCGGCTCGCCGCCCGAGAACGGGCCGGAGATCCCCGTCGGCCCGGACGGCCTGCCGCGCCGCCGCCGCAAGAGCCCCGACCCGACCGCGTCGGTCCGTCCGGGCCGGTCGCTGACCGGCTCGAACGGTGTGACCGGCGCGAACGGTCTCGCCGGCGCGGACGGCCTTGCGGGTGATCCGAAGCGGACGGCCGTGGACGCCACCCTCACGGGCGACGCGCCGTCCGGCGGTGCCGAGCCGGACACCGGACCCGGCGGGCTGCCCCGCCGCAAGCGGCAGACGCACCTCGCCCCGCAGCTGCGGGACCGCGTGGACGCCCGCCTCGCCGCCCGGGGACGCCCCGCCGCCCAGCCCCGTCCGGACGCGCCGGACGGCGGCTACCCGGCCGAGCCCCACGTCGCCCCCGGCGACCTGGACGCCGCGACGACCGGCCCGCTACCGATCCAGTCCGACGTCCGCGCCTCGACCACGAGCGGCCCCTTCGCCGCCCCCGTGCCCACCGGCCCGGCGGACGGCGAGCGCTCGCCCGAGTCCCTGCGCTCGATGCTCTCGGCGATGCAGGCGGGCTGGCAGCGAGGCCGCGCGGAATCCGCCGAAGGCGAGTCCCCGGCCCCCGCCGACCCGTCCCGACCCGCCGACCCGTCCCGACCCGCCGACCCGTCCCGCACCGTGGAGTCGTCTCGACTCGCGGAGTCGCCTCGACCTGCCGAGCCGTCCCGCCCCGCGGAGTCGTCCCGACCTGCCGGGTCGTCCCGCACCGCGGAGTCGTCTCGGCCCGCCGAGCCGTCTCGACTCGCGGAGTTGTCTCGGTCCGCGGAGTCGTCCCGGTCCGCCGAGGCGGCGTCCGTGGGGCGCTCGGGCGAAGGCGCGGATCGCTCGGACGAGCGGGACTCCGGCTCGGCCGTCCCCTCGGAAACACGCGGCGCTGGCGCCGGACAGGACGCGCCGGAGCCGCCCACGACCCGCACCGCGGGGCCCGACGCGGCGCGCACACCCGCCGCGGGAGGCGACGCGGCGCACACACCCGCCGCTCCCGCAGGTTCCCCGGAACCGACCACTCCGTCCGACCAGGAGGATCAACGTCCATGACACAAGCCCAACAGGCCGGTGGTGCGGCGGCAGGCGAGCTGAACTGGCTGCTCGACAACCTGGTGCAGCGCGTCCCGCAGGTGCAGAACGCGGTGGTGCTGTCCAGCGACGGCCTGCGGATGGCGTCGTCCAGCGGGCTCAGCCGGGAGGAGTCCGAGCACATGTCGGCGGTCGCGGCGAGCTTCCAGAGCCTCGCCCGCGGCGCCGGGGAGACCTTCGGCGGCGGAGCCGTCCGGCAGACCATCGTCGAGATGGAGAACTCCTTCCTGATCATCTCGGCGGCCGGGCACGGCGCGTGCCTGGCCGTGCTCGCGGACGCCGGCGCCGACCTCGGCGTGATCGCCTACGAGATGGCCATGCTGGTCACCCGGGTGGGGCAGCACCTGTCGGCCGACCCGCGCTCGGCCGTCTCGGCCGGACAGCAGGGCGGCGCCTAGCCATGGCGCCGCCCGAGCAGCCGCCCGAGCCCGGCGTGGACGGGACCGGGGGCGACGCGTTCGCGGACGCGGGGGAGCGCCTCGCCGACCCGTCCGGCCCCGGCCCCGGCGGGACGCCCGCCCCGGCCGCGCCGCCCCAGGGCGGCCACGGCTGGTTCGACGAGGCGGCCGGGCCGGTCGTGCGCCCCTACGCGCTGACCGGTGGCCGCACCCAGTACGACGGGCACGACCTGGACATGGTCGCGCTCATCGAGACCGTCCCGGAACCGGGTGAGTCCGAGCAGGTCAGGGGCCTTCGGACCGGCGGGCGCGGCGACGCGCTCGACCCGGAACATGAGATGATCTTGTCGCTTTGCCGCACTCCGTTGTCGGTCGTCGAGATAGCGTCGGACCTGGAACTCCCCCTCGGGGTCGTCCGGGTGCTGCTCGGCGACCTGCTCGACCGCTCGCTGGTCCGGGTCCGCCGCCCCGCACCGGTGGCCCAGTTCCCCGGCGAGCGCGTACTCAAGGAAGTGATTGATGGAATCCGTGCGCTCTGATCCTTCCCCACAGGGCGATTCGGCGCTGACCGTCAAGATCCTCGTCGCCGGGGGCTTCGGTGTCGGCAAGACCACCCTGGTGAGCGCGGTCAGCGAGATCCGGCCGCTGCGCACCGAGGAGGCGCTGACCGAACGCAGCATCGGGATCGACGACACCTCGGCCGTGGCGGGCAAGACGACCACGACGGTGGCGATGGACTTCGGCCGCATCACGCTGCCGAACGGCCTGGTCCTGTTCGTGTTCGGCACGCCCGGCCAGGACCGGTTCTGGTTCATGTGGGACGAGCTCGCCAAGGGCGCGCTCGGCGCGGTCGTGCTGGTGGACACCCGCCGGCTCGCCGACTGCTTCCCGTCGGTGGACTACTTCGAGCGGCGCGGGCTGCCGTTCATCATCGGCGTGAACCAGTTCGACGGCTCCGGCCTGCACACCCCCGACCAGGTCCGGGACGCGCTGGACCTGCCGGCCGACATCCCGGTGATCAACTGCGACGTGCGCGACCGCGAGTCGGCCAAGCAGGTGCTCATCACCCTGGTCGAGCACATCATGCGGTCGATGGTCCGCCGCGACCCGGGCGCGCTCACCCGCTGAGCGCGCCGTCCCGGCCCCGCGCGCACCCCGGCGCGCGGGGTGGTGGACGCATGCCCGAAACCCCCTCGCCGGCGGGGCGGGCGCAGGAGGTCAGGCGCGGAAGTCGGCGAAGTCGAAGCCGGGGGAGACGACGCAGCTGACCAGGACCTCGCGGTCGCCGGACGGGCGCGCGGCCTGCCAGTGGCCCGCCGGGACGAGCGCCTGCGGCACCTGGCCGCCGGTGACGTCCGGGCCGACCACGACCGTCTCCGGCGTGCCGGACGGGGCGTCGCCGTCGCCGCCGAGGACCAGGTCGAGCGGTCCGCCGGAGTGCCACAGCCACAACTCGTCCGAGCGGACGGCGTGCCACATGGACTCCTCGCCGGGCGGCAGCAGGAAGTAGATGCCGGTCGCGCTGCTGCGCGGGCCGGGGTAGCCGTCCGGGGTGAAGGACGGGGACGTCCGCCAGGTCTCGCGGTACCAGCCGCCCTCGGGGTGCGGGAGCAGGTCGAGCGCCTCGGCCGTCGCGGGCCGGTCGAGCAGCGCGGAGTGCCGTCCGTCCGGGCCGCGCCGCAGGTACCGGACGCGCCGGGCGGACGAGGCGTCCACCAGGCCGCGCGGCGGGCCGGGCGCGGTGTCGAGGTCGACCGCGACCACCTGGCCGCCGCCCGCGAACGCGCCGTCGGCGAGTGCGAGCAGGTCGGCGGGGTCGGCGCCGTCCGGCACGTCGGGTCCCCACACCGCGCCGTTCTCGTCCAGGACGAACCTGTCCCCGGAACGGCCGTTCCACGCGTCGAGCGTCGTCAGCAGCACCACGGGAGACGACTGTAGCCCCCCGCCTTCCGCCGAGCCGCGCCCCACCGGGACGGGCGGCGCGCGCGGGTCGATCAACGTGCGGTGTGACGTGCGTTGATCGGATGTTGATCGCGGGCGGGCAGAGTGTGGGACGCACGGTCGAGGACCGCGCCGGGACGACTGCGGGCTCGGGGGAGGCCGCACGGGGGCCGTCCGGTCGCGGCGGGATCGTGCGGACTTGCGCCGGGTGGACGGCCGCGCCTCAGGGGATTCGGCGCGGCCGTCCACCGGCCAGGCCACCCTCGGAACTCCCCTCTCGGAACTCCCACCCCGGAATCTACGGCTCGGAATCCACGGCCCGGAATCCACAGGCTGGAATCCGGACGCGCCGGAAAACCGGTTGCCCTCCGCGCGCGGCGCGGGCATCGTGGGACGGTCAGGCAGCCGAGTGGGGGGAACGGTCCCGAATGCGCCAGGTCCAGGTGATCTCTCAGAGCCGTATCCGGACGAGCGTTCCCAAGGACCTGACCACCCATGACCACCCTGAATCTCGGCGTGCTCGCGCACGTGGACGCGGGGAAGACCAGCCTCACTGAACGACTCCTCTTCGACGCCGGGGCGATCCGCCGGCTCGGCAGCGTGGACGGCGGCGACACCCACACCGACACCGGTGACCTGGAGCGGCGCCGCGGCATCACGATCCGCTCGGCCGTCGCGTCGTTCGCGCTCGGCGGGCTGACCGTCAACCTGGTCGACACGCCCGGCCACACCGACTTCACCGCCGAGGTCGAGCGCGCCCTCGGCGTGCTGGACGCCGCCGTGCTGGTGCTGTCGGCCGTGGAGGGCGTCCAGGCGCGGACCCGCGTGCTGGCCCGCACGCTGCGCCGCCGGAACGTGCCGACGCTGCTGTTCGCCAACAAGATCGACCGGACGGGCGCGCGCGACGCCGAGCTCCTGGCGGCCGTCCGCCGCCGCCTGTTCCCCGGCGCGATCGCGCTGAACTCCGTGCGCGGCGTCGGCACGCGGGACGTCCGGACGGCGCCCCGCGACTTCGCCGACCCGGAATTCCGCGAGGCGGTCGCGGAGGTCCTCGCCGAGCACGACGACGCCCTGCTCGCCGACCTGGTGGACGGTCGCGTGCCAGGTCCCGGCCGCGTCCGCGCCGCGCTGCGCGCCCAGACCGCCGCCGCGCGGGCGACGCCGCTCGTGTTCGGGTCGGCCCTCAACGGCGAGGGCACGCGCGATCTGCTGGACGCGATCGCCGCGTACCTGCCGTCCGCGCGGGGAGACGCGTCCGCTCCGCCGCGCGGGACGGTCTTCGCCCTGGAGCGGAGCGCGACCGGCGAGAAGACCGCCTTGCTGCGGCTCTTCGAGGGTGAACTCCGTCCGCGCGACAAGGTGATCCTGCGCAGTCCCAGCGTGCCGGACCGGGGAGCGCGCGTCACCGGCCTCCGCGTCGGCCGTGGCACCGAACGCTGCGCCGGGCCGGGCGACATCGTGCGCGTGCGCGGGTTGGCCGAGGCACGCGTCGGGGACATCGTCACGACGGCCGAAGGCACGGCCGCGACCGACGACATCGAACCGGAGTTCGGGCGTCCGACGTTGGAGACGATCGTGCGCGCGCACGACGGCGCGGACGCGTCGCGCCTGCGAGCGGCGCTGCTCCGGCTCGCCGAAGAAGACCCGCTGATCGACGTCTCGCCGCTGCCGGACGGGACGACCTCCCTGCGGCTTTACGGAGAGGTCCAGAGGGAGGTCATCGGCGCGACGCTGCGCGAGACGTTCGGCGTGGAGGCGGCGTTCGAGGAGAGCCGGATCGTCCATCTGGAGCGTCCCGCCGGGGTGGGCGAGGCGGTGGAGGACATGGACTGGCGCTGGCGGCGTCCGGACTTCTGGGCGACCATCGGGCTCCGCGTCGAGCCGGGGCCGCCCGGTTCGGGCGTGGTGTTCCGGCGCGAGACCGAACTCGGCGCGCTGCCCGCCGCGTTCGACCGGGCGATCGTGGAGACCGTCCACCTGACCCTGCGGCAGGGGCTGCACGGCTGGCCGGTGACCGACTGCGCGGTGACGCTGACGGCGTCGGGATTCGGCGGGCCGGTCAGCACGGCCGCCGACTTCCGCGGGCTCACGCCGATGGTCCTCATGCGGGCGCTCGCGCAGGCCGGGACGCGCGTGTACGAGCCGTACAGCCGGTTCGAGGCGGAGATCCCGGAGGACGCGCTGAGCGCCGTGACCGCGCGGCTCGCGGCGCTCGGCGCCGACGTCCACGACACCAAGCCCGACCCGGAGGGCTGGCGCGTCGAGGGCGAGCTGCCGACCCGCCGGATCGCCGCGTTCGAGCGGGAGCTGCCGGGCCTGACCGGCGGGGACGGCGTGTGGTGGCCGCGCCCGTCCGGCGACCGGCCGGTTCCCGGGCGTCCTCCGGCGCGTCCGCGCACCGGCCCCGACCCGCGCGACCGCGACGCCTACCTCCGCGCCCTCTGACCGCGAGGACGCGTCATTCCATCTCGGAGAGGCGCGCCGGATCGAACTCGACGGGGAACGGCAGCTCCAGCCGGACCTCCTCGCCCGCGCGGGCGCGGCGGCGCGCCCGGTAGGCGGGACGGTCCGGCGCGCCGTCCAGATGCAGGACGGTCACCGAGGGACGCGGCTCCAGGTCCACGATCCAGTAATGCGCGATGCCGGTGGCGGCGTACTCGGCGACCTTCCGGACGCGGTCGGTGCGCTCGCTGGCCGTGCGCGGCGTGACGATCTCGGCGACGAGCAGCAGGTCGGGGCCGTAGTAGGTGCGCGTGCGGCGCTCCAGCGCGAGCCGGGCGACGTCGCGGTCCACGACGAACGCGTCCGGGCGGCGGATGCCCGCCGAGGTCGCCACCTCCTGCGGCGCGCCCGCCACGTGCACGTCCGCGTTGGCCTGCCGCGCCGCCTCCTTGAGGATCCTGCGGAGCTGCTCGGCCGCGTTGTCGTGCCACAGGTCGCCGGGCAGCTCGTGCAGCCAGCCGTCGGCGAGCTCGTGGCGGCGGCCCTCCTCGGGCAGCTCCTCCAGGTCGTAGAGCGTGTAGGGGCCGTGCGGATGGCCCGCGCCCGCGGTCATGACCGCCCGGGCCGGTGCCGGGTCCGCGGCCGGCGGCGGAGCCGGCGCCGGGGACGAGTGATCATCATCTCGCCGAGCGTAGTGGACCGTTCCCATCGGTCCGGGGAGACGCGGCCGGACGAACCTCTCGAAAGTCGAGGAAATTTGAGTTAAGATACATCGCGATTTGGAAGGAGCCTCCCATGAGCGTCGAGCCGTCGAACACGGCCGCCCGCGCGGACGACGGCACCGCCGTCGCGTCCGCGGGCGGGATGCGGGCGTCCGACCGGGACCGGGACCGGGCCCTCGTCCGGCTGCACAGCGCGTTCGCCGAAGGCAGGCTGACCGAGCCCGAACTGGACGAGCGCATCGAGCGGGCCCTGGCCGCGCGCACGATGGCCGACCTCACGAGCCTGTCCGCCGACCTGCCGGACCCGGGGACGGCGCACGCCGCGCCCGTCGGGACGTCCGGCAAGAGCGGTTTCGGCGGGCGGTTCCAGCTCGCCTACAAGAGCGGCATCCGGCGCGGCGGGCGCTGGCGGCTGCCCGAGAGCCACACGTCCGTCGTCTACAAGGGCACCGCGCTCATCGACCTGCGCAACGCCGAGTTCGAGTCGGCGGAGACGGTGCTGCGCGTGCTCGCCTACAAGTCGAACGTGACGGTCATCGTCCCGAAGGGCGTCCGGGTGGACGCGGGCGGGCTGGGCGTCTCGGCCGAGGTGCACGCCGATCCCACGCCGGACGCGCCGCTGATCCGCCTCAAGGGACTCGCCTACAAGGGCGCCATCGACATCACCGACCAGCAGCGCGAGCCCGAGCCGCGCCGCCTGCCGTCCTTCCACCGGTACGGCCACCACGGCCACCACGGCCACGCCTGACGGACGGCACCACCGGCGGACGGCGCGCCTGGCAGGCGCCATGCCTGGCAGGCGCCATGCCTGACGGGTGGCACGCCTGACGGTTGGCGTGAAGAAGCCCGCCGTCCGGGCGCGGACGGCGGGCATCGGTCGGTCGGTCGGGGGTCTCGGTCAGCCGTTGCAGCCGCAGGAGCAACCCTTCGGGCAGGAGCAACCGCCACCGTGTCCGCAACTGCATCCACCACTCGTCATGTCTCGGAACGTACCCTCCTCGTCGCGGTGGGGATAGTGGCCGGAGCGGGGAGGGAACTCTGGCCCTCCCGTCACATCGCCCGACGTCAGCCGTGGATGTGCAGGTCCGCGCCGAGCAGCACCAGGAACCAGAGCAGGATCGCCAGCAGCGCGCTCGCGACGCGGCGCAGCAGGTCGCTGGTCAGGTAGCCCCGGTTCCAGGCCACGAACACCCCGACCACCAGGTAGAGCGCCCCCAGCAGTCCGATGTGGGGCCGGATTCGGTACGCCATCGCGGCGGCCTCCTTCCGTGGTGACGGCGGACGCCGTCGCCTCACGGCTGCCCCGGCCGGTCGGCCGCGAAACGGCGACCGGATTGGGTGTCCGGCCCCCGGACGAGTTTCGGCCCCGGCCAAATCCCGACCAGGACACCGACCGTACGTCAGGGGACGGCGGGAATCGGGGCGCGGAGCCAGGGCGCGGAATCGGGGGCGCGGGGTCAGGGCGCGGGGAGCGGGGCGTCCGGACGCTCGGCGGGACCGCCCGGCTGGGCGACCGGGTCGGACGCCGGTTTCGCGGGCGGCGCGAGGGTGATGCGCACGAGCGACGGGTCGTGGTCGCCGGCGCGGTCGGCGAACTCCGACGCGCGGTGGACGATCTGGTACCGGTGCGGGCGCTTGGCGAGGGCGGGGCTGAGCAGGATGTGGTCCAGGTCCTCGGCGGCGCCGCCGGAGTCGGCGGTGTACCGGTCGCGCGGGGCCAGCTCGGACGACAGGTCGCGCAGGCCGACGTCCGGGGCGGTGAGGGCGCGCAGCGCGGGCGAGCCGTCGCCGGTGCCGAGGTTGCCGGTGACGATCACGTCGGCGTCGGGCGCGGCGCGGCGGACCGTCCGGACGAAGTCGGCGACGACCTTCGCCTGCGCCTCGCGCCGCGCCTCGCTCGGCCGGTCGAGCGGCTGGCGGCGGCCGTAGGCGATCGGGTCGGCGGACGTCCGCCCGTACCAGTGGTTCGCGACGACGACGATCCGCCGTCCGCGCCAGGTCAGCTCGCCCGCGAGCGGCTTGCGGGTCTCGGCCCACGCGGGGTCGGACGGCGCGACGCGGCCGGGGCTGAGGGTGAGCCGCGCGCCGCCCCGGCCGTCCGGCTGGACGTGCGTCGGCGCGACGGCCAGGTCCGGGACGCCGGGCGCGCCCAGATCGGACGATCCGGACGGACGGTCCGCGAACGCCAGCCCGCGGTCGGACCGGAACAGGAAGCCGATGCGTCCGTTCCCGCCGCGCTCGCCGCCGTCGGCGTTGTCGTGCGGGGCGACCGAGCGCCACTCGTAGGCCGGTCCGCCCGCCGCGCTGATCGCGGTGATCAGCTCCGAGACGGTCTGGTCGGCGGCGACCGTGCCGTCGTCGGCCGCGCCGGAGTTGTCCTCGACGCCGGTCACCGTGACGAGGTCGGGCGAGGCCAGGCCGTGCACCAGGTCGTCGGCGAGCTGGCCGATCCGGTCGGACGGCGTGTCCGGGCTGATGCCCTCCAGGTTGAGCGTGCCGACCGACAGCTCGTCCTGCCCGGCCGGGGGCGCGGCCTGCGGCTTCAGGCCGCCGTTCGCGCGCGCCGGCGTGGCGGTGGGCAGCAGGACGAACCCGGCCGCGGTGTAGTCGAGGACGCCGTCCACCGGGCCGGGCAGGCGGTCGCCCACGTCGGCGGACGGCAGCGGCGCGAGCGCGTCGCTCAGGACGATCCGCGCCGGGTCGGGCAGCCCGCCGGGGCCCGCGAGCGATCCGCCGCGCCGCGTCCGGTCGCCCGCGCCCGCGCCGCTGTTGCCCGCGCCGTCCGCGCCCGCGCCGCTGGTGCCCGCGCCGCTGGTGCCCGCGCCGCTCGTGCCCGGGCCGCTCGTGCCCGCGCCGCTCGTGCCCGCGCCGCTCGTGCCCGCGCCGCCCGCGGGCAGGACGGGCAGCGCGCCGTCCCGCGTCGGGCCGACGACGACGGCGTTCTCGACGCGGACGCGCATCCCCTCCAGCGAGGAGTAGAACGCGAGCGGGTCGGACTTCGGGTCGAACGTCCGGTCCGTCTCCGCGTCGCGCGGGACGGCCGGGAAGGACGCCGGGGCCCTGCGCCCCTTCGGCCCGCCGAGCACGACCGGCGGCGGAAGCGGCTGGTCGTGCGAGGACACGACGGTCTCGGTCGCGTCGATCTCGGTGCGGCTCAGGTTGGACGACCCGGACCCGCCGGGCCGGAACTCGCTGACCCGCCCGCTCACGCGCACCGCGTCGCCCGGACGGACCTGCGGCCGGGTACGGGTGAAGACGAAGATCCCGGAAGAGCCGGTGCCGGTTCCGGCGGGGGCCGGGTCCTGCATCCAGAAGCCGCCGTCGGTGACGGCCGTGGCGACGCCGCCGACGCCGGTGACGTCGCGTCCGTTGAGCGGGGAGACGTGCCCCGCGCCCTGCACGTCCCGGACGCGCGCGCTCACCGGCGCGCCGCCGGGATCAGCGGGCGCGACCGCGCCGGCGAGTGCGACCGCGCCGGCGGGCGCGGCGGCGAGCGGTACCGCGAGCACGGCCCCGGCGAGGCTCGCCGCGGCCCGTCCGATAGGCGCTGACCTGGTCAATCATCGCTCCACACGGGTTCCCCTCCGACCGACCGTGCCAGCATGGCACGCCGTCCGAGCGGCACGGTAGCCGTCGCGCGGAACTCTCAGCGGACTTCAAGTTCCCGGACGATTCCGGCCCGTCCGTAAAACGCCCCTCGACCGGCGAAACACCCCGCGCACGCGGACGCACGCCCCGCCGGGCAGGAACCGGTCGAAGCGTGCGTCTCGCACGATAGCGGGCGGGCCGCTCGCGCAGCGCGACCCGCCGGATCGTGACCTTCCGGATGACTCGGTCGAACAGCGCAACCTGCCGGACGGCTCGGTCGAACAGCGCAACCTGCCGGACGGCTCAGTCGAACAGGACGACCTGCCGAATGACGTCGCCCTGCTCCAGGGCGCGGACGGCGTCGTTCAGGTCCTCGAACCGGATCCGGCGGCTGATCAGGCCGTCCAGGTCGAGCTTCCCGGCCCGCCACAGGTCCACGAACAGCGGCACGTCGCGCTTGAGGTCGCTGCCGCCGTAGAGCGACGCCTTGACGTTCTTGCCCTCGAACAGCAGCGAGAACGCCGACATCTCCCAGTTGTCGTCGGCCGCGCCCGCGCCGACCACGATCACGTCGCCGCCGCGCCGGGTGAGGTTCCACGCCGTGGTGATCGCGGCGGACTTCCCGACCACCTCGAAGACCTGGTCGAAGCCCTGGCCGAGGGTGAGCAGGCCCTTGGTCTCCTCCAGCTTCTCCAGGGTGGCGGTGTGCGTCGCGCCGAACTGCTTGGCGGCCGGGTGCTTGGCCTCGTTCGGGTCGACCGCGAGGATCGTCGAGGCGCCGCAGATCCGGGCGCCCTGGATGACCGACAGCCCGACGCCGCCCGCGCCGACCACCGCGATCTTCGAGCCCGGCCGCACCTTCGCGGTGTTGAACGCCGCGCCGACGCCGGTCGGGATGCCGCAGCCGAGCAGCGCGGCGTACTCGAACGGGACGTCCTCGGCGATCTTGATGACGCCCTGGCTCGGCATCACCAGCTCCTCGGCCCAGGTGCCCGCGCCCGCCATGCCGAACGCCGGGGTGCCGTCGCCGAGCCTGAACCGCGGCTCGGAGAACGCCTGCCCGATGAAGCCCATGCACAGGTAGGGCTCGCCGCGCAGGCACTCGGGGCAGACCCCGCAGTCCGGCGTCCAGTTGACGACCACGTGATCGCCCACCTGGACGTTCGTCACGTGGTCGCCGACCGCCTCGACCACGCCCGCGCCCTCGTGGCCGATCACCGCGGGCGGGACCGACGGGAGCACGCCGGACATCGTGGACAGGTCCGAGTGGCAGACCCCGGTCGCCCTGATGCGGATCTTCACCTGGTCGGGACCCGGATCGACGGTCGTCACGTCGTCGCGCAGGTCCAGTTCCTTGTCGCCGACCGCGTGCAGTACCGCGGCACGTGCCATGAGACGCCTCCACAGTGAGGACGGACGCCGGCCCGTGCGCGGGCGCGGCGTCCCGATGGGGTGGGTTGGATGTGGCGTTCGAGAAAGGATCGGCGTGCGAGAACGGACGGCGTGCGACGGGACGGCCGGGCCGCGGGCCTCTGGCTTCGGCTCGGCGTCCCTACTCCTCCAGGCTCAGCGCCGCCTTCGGGCAGGACCGCACCGCGTGCCGGACCTTGTCCTGGAGCGCCGCCGGAACCTCCTCCTGGAGGATGACCAGCTCGTCGTCGTCGGTGAGATCGAAGACCTCCTCGGCGATGCCGACGCAGACGGCGTTGGCCTCACACACCAGCGGGTCGACTTTCACTCTCATCGCCTTCTCCGTTCACTTGCCGGTGAGCGCGCGGAGGGCCCAACATACCGATCGCGGTTCGGCGGGGGCCATGGGTCGGCGGCCCGCCGCGCTCGCCCACGCAGAAAGTAGAACACGTTTCAGTCTGGTGTCACAAGACCTCGGCCGACCGGATAAAGTGCGCGGCGGAGGAGATCAATGAGCGACACGACGGCGTCCACCCCCGCGGGGACGACCACAGCCCATGCCGACCCGTCGGCGCAGCCCCGGCCGCCGCAACCGGCCGACGTCCCGGACATGCCCGCCCACCTGCTGCGGATCGCCCGCGCGGCCAAGGGCTTCATGCCGGACGACGAGGGCCGCGCCCTGTACGAGACCGCCTTCGTCTACGGCTCGAAGTTCGGCGCGGACGCCCCGCTGCTGGAGATCGGCTCCTACTGCGGGAAGTCGGCCGTCTACTTCGGCGCCGCCGCCGGGCGAACCGGTTCCACGGTCGTCACCGTGGACCACCACCACGGCTCGGAGGAGAACCAGGCGGGCTGGGAGTACCACGACCCGTCCCTGGTCGACCCCTGCACCGGCCGCATGGACACCCTGCCGAGCTTCCGCAAGACGATCGCCGCCGCCGACCTGGAGGACGTCGTCGTCGCCGTCGTCGGGACGTCCAGGACCGTCGCGCGGTTCTGGCGCACCCCGCTCGCGCTGCTGTTCATCGACGGCGGCCACGCCGAGGACCTCGCGCAGGCCGACTACAGCGACTGGGCGCACCACGTCGCCCCGGGCGGCGCGCTCGCGATCCACGACGTCTTCCCCGATCCGGCGGACGGCGGCCAGGCCCCCTACCACGTCTACCTGCGCGCGATCGAGTCCGGCGACTTCGAGGAGCGCCGCGTCGTCGGATCCCTGCGCATCCTGGAACGCCGCCCCTGACCGTCCTGAGCGCACCCGACCGCCCCTGACGGCGTCTGAACGCTCCCACCGGCCTCCGAGCGTTCCCCGACCTCGCCGAGCCGCAAAGGCTCACCAGGCCGCGCCCGGGCGGCTCCCAGCCGCACCGGGCGCCCCTGGCGCACACCGCGCGCTCCAGGCGCACCGGGCGCTCCCGCCCCGGCCGGTGCCGCCGCCTCCAAAGAAGGCTCCCGGCCGCACCGTGGCGCTGCTGGCCGTACCTGGCGCTCCTGGTCGCACCGGGGCGCTTCCGGCCACACCGGACGCTGCTGGCGCATACGAGGCGCTCCCGGCGCACACCGGGCGCTTCTGGCACACCGGGCGCTTCTGGCGCACTGGGCGCTTTAGGCGCGGCGGGGCGCTCCTGGCGCGGCGGGGCGCTCTCGCGCCGGCCGGCGGCGGCGCATCTGAAGAAGGCTCCCGCGCGATCGCGCGGGAGCCTTCTCTGTAACGGGTTCTAGCGGGAGCCGGGTGCGGTCAGCGCCGGGTCCGGACGGGGTTGGCGAGCTGCCGCGGCACCCCGACCGCGCAGCCGCACGCCGCCGGGTCGGACGGCGCGGACGGCCCCAGCGGACGGCCCGCGATCTCCTTGAACAGGCGCGCGCCGGGTGAGGCGTCGGCCAGCACGTCGGCGGCGAGGATCACGGCCGCCGCCGTGTAGGTGGAGCGGTCGCCGGGGAAGTGCCGCCGGTTCTCGAACTGCCAGCCCGTCCAGTACGAGCCGTCCTCGTGCCGCAGGTGCTGGACGGTCGCGAACAGCTCCAGCGCGCGGTCGCGGTCGCCCGCGGCGTCCAGGGCCATGACCAGCTCGCAGGACTCGGCGGCCGTGACCCACGGCTGGTCGGAGACGCAGCGGCAGCCCAGGCCGTCCACGACGAAGGCGTCCCACTGCGAGGCGAGCCGCGCCGCGGCGGCCTCGCCGCGCACCGGGCCCGCGAGGACGGGGTAGTACCAGTCCATCGACCAGCGGGACTTGTCGGCGAACGCCTCCGGATGGGCGGCGACGACGTGGCCGAGCTGGTCGGCGGCGAGCTCCCACTCCGGCTGCGGCTCGCCGAGCCGCTCGGCGAGCGCGACCGCGCAGCGCAGCGACTGGTAGATCGACGAGCAGCCGGTCAGCAGCGCCTCGCCGGCGACCGAGCCGTCCTCGTGCCGGATCCACATGATCTCGCCGCGCCGGGTGCGCAGCCCGAGCGTGAAGTCGACGGCGCGGCGCACCACCGGCCACATCTCGCGGGCGAACACCTCGTCCCCGGTGACGAGCAGCTCGTGCCAGACGCCGACCGCGACGTAGGCGGCGTGGTTGGACTCGCCGCCCGGCTCGGTGACCTCGCCGAGCACCCACTTCGCGGGCCACGAGCCGTCCGGGCGCTGCACGGACGCCAGCCACGCGTACGCGCGCCGGGCGTGCTCGCCGAGGCCCGCGACGGTCAGCGCCATCGCGGCCTCGACGTGGTTCCAGGCGTCCACGTGGCCGGGCACGCCGTCCAGCGGGGCGAACCAGGGGATCGCCCCGGACGGCTCCTGCTGGCGGGCGATGCTCTCGGCGGTCGCGACGATGTCGGCCGAGGTCACGACGCCGGCGACGGACGGCGGCGCGACCTCAGAGCGCATCCGCCGGCTCCCTGTCCGCCGGACGGCCGGACGGCGCGGACGGCCGCGCGGGCTTGGTCACGTACACCACGACGCTCTTGCCGATCACCGGGTTCAGCGCCTTCTCCGCCAGCCGGGTGGCGAGCGGACGCTTCATGATGTCCCAGACCAGCACCTGGTGGTACGCCTTGGCGAGCGGGTTGCCGTCGTTGTTCACGCCGACCGCGCACTTGATCCACCAGTACGGCGAGTGCAGTCCGTGCGCGTGGTGGTGGCCGTCCACCCGGAAGCCGGTGGACTTCAGCTTCGCCTCCAGCTCCGCGCGCGTGTAGATGCGCACGTGCCCGCCGGGGGCGGTGTGGTAGTCCTCCGACAGCGCCCAGCACAGCCGCTCGGGCAGCCAGGACGGCACGGTCACCGCGAGCTGCCCGCCGGGCTTCAGCACGCGCAGCAGCTCGCGCATCGCCCGCATGTCGTCGGGGATGTGCTCCAGCACCTCGGACGCGACGATCTTGTCGAAGTGGTCGTCCGGGAACGGCATCGTCAGCGCGTCGCCCTGGACGGTCTCGGCGGACGCGTCCTCGGGGACCTCGCCCTCCAGCCGCATCGCGCCGAACATCTTCTCGACGCCCGCGAGCTCCTCGGCGTCGAGGTCGAAGGCCACGACGTGCGCACCCCTGCGGTACAGCTCGAAGGCATGCCGTCCGGCGCCGCACCCCATGTCGAGGACGCGCTCTCCGGGGGTGACGCGGAACCGCTGGAAATCCACGGTCAGCAGGGTCGTGCTCCTTCCGTACTGGGGACCTCCCCGGGGGCCGGTCCCGCATCCGTACCCGCGCGGCGGCCCGCGTGGGGCGCCGCCGCCGCTCGGGGCCGCCGCTACTTCCGCGCGGCTTTCCGCAGGTACTCGCGCTGGGTGATCGCCTCGCGGTAGTGGCCCACGGTGGCCTGCGCCACCGCCCGCCACGCGAACCGCTCGCGGACCCGCGCGAGTCCCGCCTCGCTCCACCTCGCCCGCTCCTCGGGGGAGTCGTGCAGGCGGCGCAGGACGGCTGCGAGTTCCTCAACATCACCGGGCTCGACGAGGATCCCGGCGTCGCCGACCACTTCGGGCAGCGCGCCCGCGCGGCTGGCGACCAGCGGCGTGCCGGACGCCATGTGCTCCACCGCGGGCAGCGAGAAGCCCTCGTACCGGGACGGCACGACCGCGACCTCGGCGGACGCCAGCAGCTCGCCGAGCTCGTCGTCGCTGATCCCGGAGACGAACCGCACCCGGTCGCCGAGCGCGAGCTCCTTCACGAGCTTCTCGGTCGGGCCGCCCTCCTTCGGGCGGGACACGACGACGACGTGCACGTCCCGCTCGGTGGCGACCTTGGCGACCGCGCGCAGCAGCACGTCCACGCCCTTGATCGGGGCGTCCGCGCTGGCCATCGCGACGATCCGGCCGGGCACGCGCTCGCCGCGCGGGTGGAACACCGAGGTGTCCACGCCGAGCGGCAGGATCTCGATGTCGCGCGGGTCGACCTTGAAGTCCCGGACGATGTCGATCTTGGACGACTCCGACACCGTGAGCACCGTGCCGATCCGCCGCGCGACCTGCGCCTGCATCGCCACGAACCCGTACCAGCGGCGCTTGCCGAGCTTGGCCTTCCAGTCCTGGGCGGCGTCCAGCTCGATCTGCCGGTCCACGCTGATCGGGTGGTGGATGCTCGTCACCAGCGGCAGCCCCAGCCGGGAGATGCCGAGGTTGCCGACGCCGAGCACCTGGTTGTCGTGCGCGACGTCGAAGTCGCGCCGCCGCCTCCTCAGCTCGCGCAGCACGCGGATGCTGAAGGTCAGCGGCTCGGGGAACCCGCCGGTGCGCATGTGCGCGAACTCCAGGACGTCGACCCAGTCCCGGAACTCCTCGCGCTTCGGCGTGCGGAACGGGTCCTCGTCCCGGTACAGGTCCAGGCTCGGCACCTTCGTCAGCACGATCTCGTCGCGGTCCAGCTCCGGATAGGGCTGCCCGGACAGGATCTCCACCGAGTGCCCGAGGTCCACCAGCTCCCGGCTCAGATGCCGGAGGTAGACGCCCTGGCCGCCGCAGTGCGGCTTGCTCCGGTACGACAGCAGCGCCACGCGCAGCGGCCGCTCATCGGCCCCGGACCCCGCCTCAGTCACGACCGCCCCAGCCCACGCGTCACTCCTGTCCGTCGGATGGACGCCGGGACCGTCGGCCGCACCGGCATCGCGAACGCCTCGTCAAACCAGACCGTTGAAACTAGACCTTAGCCTCCGCACGTTACCGGAGAGTTCAATACTGGGCATCGCGTCCAAAAGTGTTTCGAAAAGCACATGAAGTTCCAGGCGGGAGCGGGTTGCGCGCGGCTCCCTCCGCACCCGCCGCGCGCGTCCCTCCCACCAGCCCCACGACTCCCCGCGCCTCACCGCGCGGTCGCTCCGCCCTCACCGCGCGGTTGCTCCGCCCTCACCGCGCGGTCGCTCCAGGTCTCGCCGCGCGGTCGCTCCGGGTCTCGCCGCGCGGTTGCTCCGGGTCTCTCGGACGGCGTCCCGGTCAGCGGGGCGACGGGGTGAAGCGGACCGGCATGTCCTTGGTGCCGTTGACGAAGTTGGAGCGCAGCCGGCGCGCCGGTCCGGCGGGCCGGATGTCCGGCATCCGGGCCGACACCGTCTCGAAGATCATCTTCAGGTTCATCCGGGCCAGGTGCGTGCCCAGGCAGAAGTGCGGCCCGCCGCCGCCGAACCCGAGCTGCGGGTTCGGGTCGCGGGTGACGTCGAACCGGAACGGGTCCTCGAACACCCGCTCGTCGCGGTTGGCCGACCCGTAGAACAGCACGACCTTGTCCCCGGCGCGGATGCGCTTGCCGCCGAGCTCGGTGTCCTGGGTGGCCGTCCGGCGGAACTGGTTGATCGGGCTCACCCAGCGGACGATCTCCTCGACCGCCGTCGGCAGCACCGCCGGGTTCGCCTTGAGCAGCTCCCACTGGTCGGGGTGCTCGAACAGGGCCTGCATGCCGCCCGCCGTGGCCGTCCGCGTGGTCTCGTTGCCCGCGATCGACAGCATCAGGACGAACAGCTGGAACTCCTCGACGGTCAGCGTGTTGCCGTCCGCGTCCGGCTGGACGAGCTTGGTCGCGATGTCGTCGCCGGGCTCGCGGATGCGGCGTTCCCGCAGTTCCGACGCCCACTCCATGAACTCGGCCGCGCACGCGATCGACTCGCTCTTGTCCCCGATGAACTCGGGGTCGTTGAACGCGACCAGCGTGTTCGACCAGTTGAAGATCTTCTCCCGGTCCGCCAGCGGCGCGCCGAGGATCTCGCAGATCGTGTAGAGCGGCAGCGGCGCGGCGAAGTGCTCGACGAAGTCGCACTCGCCGAGCGGCGCCGCCGCGTCGATCAGCTCGTTGCAGATGGCGCGGATGTGGCCCTCGAGCTTCTTGATCATGCGGGGCGTGAAGCCCTTGTTCACCATGGACCGCAGCCGGGTGTGGTCGGGCGGGTCCTGGAACAGCATCATCTGCCCGTACAGGGCGATCTCGTCGTCGGTGAACTCCTCGAACATCGCCGTCCGGGTGTGCGAGGAGAACAGCTCGGGGTGCCGCGACACCCACGTCACGTCCTCGTGCCGCGTCACGGCCCAGAAGCCCGGCACGGACGGGTTGGGGTCGGCGTGCCAGTGCACCGGGTCGTGGTCGCGCAGCCACCGGAACTGCTCGTGCGGGATGCCGCCCGCTTCGTACACGCCGGGGTCGATGACGTCGATGACGGGCGGGTCGATCGTGCCGATCTCAGAGGGCATGGAGAGATCCTTCGCCGGGGTGGGAGGGCAGGGGTCGGCGACCGGTCGCGCCTTCGCGGTCGGGAGGTTCGTGCGGTGGGCGGGCATCTGACGTGGGAGGACGTGCGCGCGCACGCCCTCGACTAAGCGCTTGCTTGGCTAGCCGGGCCTACCGTGATTCTCACATGAGACTGGAGTCTCATCAAGGGTCTAGCCTGCCGACCAACTGTGCCCTGCGCCACGTTTCGGACGGCCGAAGCCGCGTCTCAGGCCGCGGTGTAACGCAGCGGAGCGTCGCCCGCACGGGCCGCTCTCCCACGCTTCTCCAGGACCCGGAGGTGCGCGGCGGCCTCGCCGGCGGCCATCTGGCGGGACTGGAGCGACATCGCGTCCCACGCCTCGCGCCAGGCGAGCGCCGAGGCCAGCTCCCACAGCGAGCGGGGCTCGTCGCCGAGCAGGGACGCCAGTTCGGTCAGCCGCGCCTCGTGGTGGGCGGCGATGTCCCGGGCGCGCGCGGCGAGGCCGTTGAAGCGGAACTGGTGGGCGGGGAGCACCTCGTCCACGGGCAGCGCGCCCACCCGGTCGAGCGAGGCGAGGAAGTCGCCGAGCGGATCGGTGTCGGTGCGGTCGTAGGGATAGAGGCCGATGTGCGGGGTGATGCGCGGCAGCACGTGGTCGCCGGTGAAGATCCGGCCGGCGTCCTCCAGGTGCAGGCAGAGGTGGCCGGGAGAGTGGCCGGGCGTCCAGACCGCGCGGAGCCGGCGGGCGGGCAGGTCGATCAGCTCGCCGTCCTCCAGCTCGCGGTCGGGCTGCGCGGGCGGGTCCACGTGGCGGCGGCGGGGATGCGAGGCGAGGTCGCGGTCGTCCGCCCCGGCGCGCCGGAGCGAGTCGGAAACCCACGCGCGGTCCGCGTCCTGCTCGACCATCGCCCGGAACCTGCGGACGAGGTCGGCGTCCGCGCGGTGCATCGCGATCCACGCGCCGGACGCCTCGCGCACGCGTCCCGCCAGCCCCGCGTGGTCGGGATGGTGGTGCGTGACGACCACGCCGTACACGTCCGCGACGGACATGCCGAACGCGGCGAGCCCGCCGGTCAGCGCCTCCCAGGCGTCCTCGTGCTGCCAACCGGCATCGACCAGGACGGGTCCGCGCGGGCTCTCCAGCGCGTACACCAGCGTGTACGCGAGCGGATTGCCCGGAATCGGCACCGGAACGCTCCACAGGCCGCCGCCGAGGTCCTCCGGTTCCGGCCGCACGCGCGCCCTCCCTTCACGGGGATGGATCGGGATGGATGACGGGAGCGATGAATGACGGGAGGGATGGACGTCGGGAGGGGATGGACGTCGGGAGGGTTAGACGGCGGGAGCGATGGACGTCGGGTCGGTGGAAGTCGGGAGGCTCAGCCGGAGCAGCGTTCGAGGACGGTCGCCGTGGAGAGGGCGCCGCCGCAGCACATGGTGACAAGGGCCGTCCCGGCGTCGCGGCGTTCCAGCTCGTGCAGGGCGGTCGTCAGGAGCCGCGCGCCCGTCGCGCCGACGGGATGGCCGAGGGCGATCGCGCCGCCGTTGACGTTGACGGTGTCCATGTCCGGTTCGTGGACGGACGCCCACGACAGCACGACCGACGCGAACGCCTCGTTGATCTCGGTGATGTCCATGTCGCGGATGGACATCCCGGTCCGGGCGAGGACGCGCTCGGTCGACTGGATCGGGCCGTCCAGGTGGTAGTACGGCTCGGACCCGACGAGAGCCTGCGCCTTGATGCGCGCGCGAGGACGCAGGCCCAGCGCGCGCGCCTTCGCCTCGTCCATCACCAGGACGGCCGCCGCGCCGTCGGAGATCTGCGAGGACGACCCGGCGGTGTGCAGCGCGCCCTCGCCCATGACCGGCTTGAGCTTGGCGAGCCCCTCGCGGGTGGTCTCCCGCAGGCCCTGGTCGCGGGTGACGGTGCGCGTCTCGCCGGTCGGTTCGCCCTCGGCGTCGAGGACGGGCGCGTCGATCGGGGCGATCTCGCGCTCGAACCGTCCGTCCGCCCAGGCCTTGGCGGCGAGCTGCTGCGAGCGGAGGCCGAACGCGTCCACGTCGTCGCGGGTGAGGCCGCGCCGCTTGGCGATCCGCTCGGCCGCCTCGAACTGGTGCGGCATGTCGATCGACCAGTCGTCCGGGCGCGGCTTGGCGGGCAGCACGTTGCTGCCGAGCGGCGAGCGGCTCATCACCTCGACGCCGCAGCCGATCGCGACGTCCACGACCCCGGCCGCGACCTGCGCCGCCGCCAGGTGGACGGCCTGCTGCGCCGACCCGCACTGCGCGTCGATCGTGGTCACCCCGGCCTGCCACGGCAGTCCCGCGTAGAGCCACGCGTACCGGCCGACGTGCCCGCCCTGCTCGCCCGCCTGCGTCACGCAGCCCGCGAAAACCTGTTCCACTTCCGCGCCGTCCAGGCCCGCGCGTTCGAGCACGGCGTTGAGCGCGTGCGCGAGCACCGCCTGCGCCTTGAGCCCGGCCAGCCAGCCGTTGCGCTTGCCGAGCGGCGTCCGAACCGCCTCCACGATCACCGGGGTGCCCATCCGCGACTCCTTGCTGGAACGACGTTCGGATTCCGACTGTAACGTGTTCTAGTTTTGGGTGGAAGGGGGCGCGGCGGGCGGGCGGCGCTTGCGACGTTCCGGACGGGTGGGGAACCATCGGCCTCATGCCGGACGAACTGCCGCCTTTCGACGACGACTTCATCGCGGGCGCGTCCATCTCCGAACCGTCCGCCCGCGAGCGCTCCCGCCGGCGCTCGCGCCTGCCCCGGCTGCCCCGGCCACCGCGCCGCCGGCGCCGCCGCCCGGACGGCGAGACGATGAGCTACCTGAAGGCGTCCGGGCTGGTCGGCGGGGCCGTCGTGGTGCTCGGCGCGGCGGCCACCGGGATGTGGTGGCTCGGCCGGGACGACTCGCCCGGGCCGTCCTCGGTGACGCTGAAGCTCCAGAGCCCCACGGCGAGCGCGCCGCCGTCCGACCCGTTCGCGGGCAGCCCGGCCGCCTCCTACGAGGACGGCGAGGCGGGGATCGTCATGCCCGCCGCCAAGGCCACCGCCGGTCTGACCGGCACCGACGTCGAGGCCGCCTACGCCCGGATCAAGCGCATCCTCGTCGCCGCCGACCTCGACCCGGCGACCGTCTACTCCGGGGACGGCAAGCCGCTCGCCGCCGCGCTCGACCCCGAGCAGGCCAAGAGCCTGCCGTCCCACCGGACCTGGGCGACCGCGTTCGCGCCCGGCACCGTCGTCGCGGCGACCGGGACGGTGAAGGTCCACGGCACGGTCACGCCGTCCGCCGGGAAGGACGGCCTGACCGTGCGGACCGACCACAACTTCGTCTACGCCGTCCACCGGCCGAAACGCGCCGAGGTGGTGCAGCGCGTCATCGTCCGGCGCACGGCGACGTTCACCGTGACGCGCGAGGGCGACGACGTGCGCGTCTGGATGAGCCGTTCGGGCCGCAGCGTCGCCCCCGCGCCCTGCGCGTCCGCGAACGACTGGATCCGCCCGACGTTCCCCGGCGACCCCGGCGGGGGTGATTCCACGTCTCCCCGCGAGGACCCCTACGACATGTCCAAGCCGCCCGCCTACGACGAGGGCTGCCGCCAGGTGATCCGTACCTGACCCTCACAACGGCGGCGGCTTGCGCGCCATGTGCGGTCCGGGGTGTTCCGTGGTGATCCGCGGGCGGAGCGGGCCGGGGGCTGCCAGGATGGCTGCTTTCGGAAGGGGCCGATCATGACGATTCCGCCGCCGGACCTGCTGTGGGCGCACGGCGCCGTCCGCGCCGCGCTCGGGCGCGGGTTCAGCCTGGACGCGGAGGGCGTCGCGTCCGAGGACATCGGGAACGGCTGGTGGCGGCTGTTCTGGGGCGAGGGCGGACGCGCCGTGCTGCTCGGCTTCGACAACGACTACAGCGACACCGCGGTGGGCGGCCCGCCGCTCGACCTGCTCGCGGACGCCCCGGACTGGCTGCCCTGGGAGCGGGTAACCACCCACCTGCACCGTGACTGGCCCGTCGGCTTCGTCTACTGGTGGGACGGTTCGTCCTGGGGGCGGACGTCCTATACGTGCGAGGACGGCGCCGAGTCCACGCTCCCGACCGACGACGGCGAGCTGGCGGAGCAGGCCGGGCTCGCGGGCGGGTCCGTCCGGCCGGAGGTGCCCGCGGGGCGGGGCGAGCCGCCCGGGCGGAAGGTGCCGTGGGACGGGCTGCCCGAGGTCCACGCGACGATCGTCGGAAGCGCCATGAAGCGGGCGGAAGAGCGCTCGCGTCCGGTTCGGCCGCCGAGCGAGGCGCTCTCGGCCGTGGTCGAGTTCCTTCGCGCGAACGGTCAGGACGAGATCCTCGCGGGCTACATCGGCGACCAGCACCTCCCGTATCGCGAGCCGCAAGGCCCGTTCGTCAAAGGCGAGCTCGGCACGCTGCTCGACGCCTTGCGCGCGCACGAGGCGGACCCAGAATCGGGACGCTGGCTTTACGTTCGCGTCACGGCGGACGGTCGCGTCTCGCGCGCGTACGACACGCTGCCCGACTGGTGGCACCCGTCGACCGAACACACGTGGGCTTGGCCGGACATGCTCAAGCTCGAACTCGCTTCGCGTGCCGAGCCGTGGCGTCCCGACTGGGAATGGCTCCTCGACGCGGCCGCCTTGGGCGACGGCGTCCCGCCGGACCTCTGCGCCAAGACGCGCTCGTAGACCGCGCTCGTAGAGAGGCGCGTCTGTGCGGACGAGGAGCCTCACGCGTTCGTGCGGACGCGCAATGTCACATGTCTGGGCGGACGAGGAGCCTCGCGTGTCTGTGCGGACGAAGAGACTCAGGTGTCCGTGCGGACGAGGAGTTTCTTGTAGGTCGGGACGAGGGCGCGGCGCGCTTCGAGCCGGGCCTCGATGCGGTAGGGACGTCCTGAGGCGAGCAGGGCGCGGAGCGTCGCGGCCACCTGCGCCCGCGCGACGGCCGCTCCCAGGCACAGGTGCCGCCCCGCGCCGAACCACAGTTGCCGCGTCTCGGGCACGTACGGACGCGTGACGTCGAACGGCCCGACCGCGTTGTTCGCCAGGTGCGTGAGCACGAGGATCCGCTGTCCCGGCCGGAGCCGGGCGCGCGGGGTGAGCTGGACGTCCCTGGCCACGTGGCGTCCGATCAGCGGAGCCGGGGTGGCGACGCGCAGACCCTCACGGACGACCGCGGGGAGCAGCGCTTCGAAGTCGTCCAGGACGAGGCGCTGCTGGTTCGAGTCGTGCAGGAGCGCGACCGTGCGCAGCGTGCCGGACACGCCGGTCTCGGTGCCCGCGACGACGAGCAGGGTCGCGAGGCCGCGCGCCACGTCCTCGCTGAGCCCGAGCATGCGGCATCGGCCCAGCAGGGTGGGCGGCCCTGCCGAGCGAGGCCCGGAAGGCCCGGACGGCGCGGCCGAGCGGTAGGCGGACGGGACGGCGGCGGTCAACTCGTCCACGATGGCACGCGCCTCCGACAGAACCGGCGCGGGCAGGTCGGTGGACGCCGTGGTGCCGAGCGCGAGCGACGCCAGGCGCTCTCCGAGCGTGAACATGCGGCGATAGTCGTCCGCCGGCTGCTCGGCCGGGAGTCCGAGCAGGTCGCAGACCATTCGTCCGGCCAGGACGCGGGCCGTGTCGGCGATGTCGATCGTCGCGCCGTTGGTGAGGTCGGCGGCGAGGCGCGCGTGGTGGGGGCCCTGCGTGCGCGCGATCAGGTCGCGCGCGGCGTCCTCGGTGAACAGGTCCCGGACGGCCGTGCGCAGCTCGGCGTGGCGCGGCCCGTCGAAGAAGCCGCCCATCTCCGGGCCGAAGAGCTGCGCCCACAGGTGTCCGACGCCGCCCTCGCCGCCCATCGTGAACGCGGCGTGGTCGTTGAGCACCCGGCGCGCCAGGACGGGATCGGTCACCACCCATCCGACGCGCGGGACGCGGGTGAGCGGCCCGGCATGCCGGAACGCGCACAGCAGGACGTAGAGCCACGGGTTGGCGGCCCAGATCAGCCGGGCCTCAGGTCGGGTCAGCACACGCCGATCCTCCCCGGCCGCGTCCGCCGGAGGCATGCGCCATCCGCCCGTGCCGGGTGGGCGAAGGTACTCAGGCCGGGGTGAGTGCCGTACGCAGCCGCTTTTCCGTAGGAAGCCCCTGTCGGGGCGCCGGCCCGCGGGCCACGCTGGTCCCCATGCCGGGCGGAGAGAAGTGGACCGAGATCGGGGGACCTGGACCGTGATCAGAGCGCGTATCGCCGGCGCCGCCGCGTATTTGCCCGAGACCGTGCTGACCAGCGCGGAGGTGGAGGAGCGGATCGAGGGGTACCGGCCGCACCCGACCATCGTCGAACGGATGACCGGAATCCGGGCCCGCCATGTCATGCGGCCCGACCAGCAGGCCTCGGACCTGGCCGTCGAGGCGGCCCGGCGGCTGGGCGCCGACCCCGCGGCCCTCGACCTGCTGATCTTCGGGTCGGCCTCGCAGGACCTGGTCGAGCCCGCGACCGCGCACATCGTCGCGGACAAGCTCGGCGCGTCCTGCCCGGTCTTCGACGTGAAGAACGCCTGCAACAGCTTCCTGAACGGGCTCGAGACGGCGGACGCGCTGATCCGGACCGGCCGGCACGAGCGGGTGCTGGTCTGCACGGGCGAGGCGCCGTCGCGGGCCGTCCGGTGGCGGGTGCGCGACCGGGCGCAGTTCGTGGACGCCTTCGCCGGGTACACGCTCGCGGACGCGGGCGCCGCCGTGCTGGTCGAGGCCGACCCGGACGGCCGCGGGATCTTCTACCGGGACTTCGCCGCCGTGTCGTCGGCGTGGCGGATCGGGACGCTGCCGGGCGGCGGGTCGATGCGTCCGCGCGACCCGGACGCCACCTACTTCAGCGGGGACGGGCGGCGGCTGAAGGAGGCGTTCCTCGCCGCCGGCCCCGAGATCTTCCTGACCGCCCTGGAGAAGACCGGGCTGACCTGGGACGACTTCGCCGTGGTGGCCGTCCACCAGGTGACCCTCCCGTACCTGGAGGTGCTGCGGTCGCTGCTCGGCATCCCGGCCGACCGGCTGGTCGTGACGCTCCCCGACCACGGGAACATGGCGTCCGCGACGCTGCCCGTCCAGCTCGCGACCGCCTGGCGGGACGGCCGCTGCGGCCCCGGCGACCGGGTCGCGATGATCGGGCTGGCGGGCGGCGTCAGCCTCGGCGTGATCTTCATGGAGCTGTGATGGACCTCTGGGTCGTGGTCCCCGCCTACAACGAGGAGCGGTCGATCGGCGCGACGCTGCGCCGGCTCGCCGAGCAGACCGACACCGGCTTCACCGCGGTCGTCGTCGACAACGCGAGCACCGACCGGACCGCCGCGGTGGTCCGCGAGTTCGCCGCGATACATCCGAAACCCGAGATCCGGATCGTCCTGGAGACGACGAAGGGGACCGGGGCCGCCGCCGACACCGGCGTCCGGCACGCGATCTCCGCCGGGGCCACGCACGTCGCCCGCACCGACGCCGACTGCCTGCCCGACCGCGGCTGGATCGCCGCGCTGAAGCGCGCGTTCGACGACGGACTGGAGATGGTCAGCGGGCCGCTGCGACCGCGCACCGACGAGTTCCCGCTGAGACTGTGGGAACGGCGGCTGCTGCCGTCGGTCATCGCGCTCGCCGCCTGGTTCGGGCGCTTCCGGCCCGGCAACCAGGACCCGCTCTACCTGGGCCCCTACGTGATGATGCCCGGCTGCAACGTCGCGATCACCGCCGACCTGTACCTGCGCTCCGGCGGCTTCCCGCGCACCCGCATCGAGGACGTCCACGAGGACCGCGCGCTGGTCAACCGCGTCCGCTACCTCAGCGACCGGTACGGCCTGCGCCCGGACGTGATCGTCTACGGCTCCGTCCGCCGGCTGCGCGCGTTCGGCCTCGTCCGGACCCTCGGCTGGTACGCCGACCACCGCTACCGCCCTCCGATCGTGGACATCCGATGACGCCGGCACCGCTGACGGGAGGGAGCGCCATGACCAGCGAGGCATTTCCGGCCGCTCGTCCGGCGCGGGGGTTTCGGCCGGCTTCTTTGAGCTGGGAGACGCGGTTGTATCTGGCCGCGCACCCGGTGGCGTACCCGCTGCTGCGGGGGCTGGCGCGGTGCGGTCCGGTGGTGCGCGTGCCGGGGGTCGGCGTGGTCGTGAACGACGCGTCCTGTGCCCGGTCGGTCCTGATGGACGGCGAGACCTTCCGCAAGGACGGCCCGGGCTCGCCCGGTGATCTCTGGACGCCCGTCCTGGGGCCGTCGGTGCTGCTCAACATGGAAGGCGAGGCGCACCGCGCGCTGCGCCGCCGCCTCACCGAGCTGTTCACTCCCGGCTACGCCGAAGCCCTGGTGGACGACGTGCTCGCCGTCCCGCTCCAGGCGGTCTCGCGACGCCTCGCCTCGGGCGAGACCGTCGATGTCGTCGCGATGATGCGGGTGATGGCGGGCGCGGTGATCAGCCGGGTCATCGGCCTGGAGACGGCGTCCGAGAACGACTTCCGGTCCCTGTTCGAGGCGGGCGAGCGGATCGTGTCCATGGTCTCGCTCCGGACGCGCCGCCTCTCGCCCGCCCAGATCGCCCGCGCCCGAGCCGTCCTGGACCCGCTGGGCGACATCGCGGCGAAGGCCTACGCGGACGGCTCGCCCTCGACGGTGATGGGCCGCATGCGCACTTTGGGCCTCTCCGAAACCGAGGCTCGCGGAGCCGCCGCGGCCTTCTTCCTCACCGGGACCGAAACCGTCGCGACACTCGTCCCGCGCCTGATAGCGCTCCTGCACGACACTTCCAGAGCCGTCTCCGGAGATGCGTCCCACCGGCCAGGCGGCTTTGCGGACGGTCCGGAAAGGCCGTTCGGCGGCGCGCACGAGGCGGCCGACTTCCTTGATCGCGCGATCGACGAGGCCATGCGCGCCACCACCCCGACCCCGGTGATGCTGCGCAGCGTGCACGCCGAAACCCGGATAGCGGACGTGCCGGTGCGACCGGGCGACCGCGTCCTGATCGCGACGCACAACTGCTGCCGCGCGTACGGGCCGTTCGATCCTTCCCGTCCGCAACCTCCCGAGCTGCGGCGACTCTGGTTCGGAGCCGGTCCGCACTTCTGCCTCGGCTACCCCCTCGCCATGGCCGAGATCCGGACCGTCACCCGGACGCTCCTCGCCGCCGGGCCGCTGACCATCACCCGTCGGCAGGCCGCCCGCGGCGTGCTGATCCCGACCTACCGCCGCCTCCACATCAAGCGCGGTCCCGAGGAGGGGCCCCGATGACACTGATCCGACGGCTCCTGGAGCAGGCCGAGCGGACGCCGTCCGCCGTGGCGCTCATCGCGGGCGACGACACGGAACTGACCTACGGCGAACTGCGCCACCGGGTTCTGGCCGTCCGAAACGGGCTGCGGGCCAACGGGCTGCGTCCCGGCGACGGCGTGCTCTTCTCGGTGCGCCCGTCCCCGGACAGCCTGGTCCTCGCCCTCGCGGTCGTCGCGGCCGGGGGAGTGGTCGTCTTCGCCGACCCCGGCGCGGGCCCGGAGATGTTCGCCGCCCGCCTGCGCCTGGCAGATCCCCGCTGGTCAGCGGCCGAATCCGGGCTCTACGCGGCGAGCCGCCTCCGCCCAGTCCGCGCCCTGGCCCGGCGCCGGGGCCTGCTCCTGCCTGACCTCGCCGACCTCCCGCTCCGCCACATCCACACGGGCCGCCGCCTCCCCGGCGTCCCGCGCTCGTCCCTCTCGCTGCACAGCCTCCTCACCACGCCGCACGCCGTCCCGGACGAGCCTGACCTCGATCTCGACCCTGACCCCGATCTCGACCCTGACCTCGATCTCGACCTCGACCTGGATCTCGGCCTCGATCCGGACGCGCCCGCGGCCGTCATCTTCACGTCCGGAACCACCGCGAAACCGCGCGCGGTCGTCCACACGCAGGCGTCGCTGGTCGCAGCGCTCGACCTCTTCCGCGAACGCCTGCCGCTCGGCCCCGGCGACGTCGTCCACACCGACCAGCTCATGCTGGGGATTCCGACGCTGGCGTCGGGCGCGCGCTGGTCGATGCCGCCGCTGTCGGCGTCACCGACGCGGTTCGCGCTGCAACTGCGCGAACGCCGTGTTACGCACACGTTCTGCGTCCCCGTCCACCTCGCCGAGATCCTGGACGTCGAACCCTCGCTGCCGAAGACCCTGCGCTACGTCCTGCTGGGAGCCGCGCCCGCACCGGCGGCTGTCCTCCGCCGCGCGATCGAGGCCGCGCCCCACGCCGAGGTCCTCTCCGTATACGCGATGACCGAAATCCTGCCCGTCGCCATAGCGTCCGCCTCGGAGAAGCTCGCGCACGCCGGAGAGGGCGACTACCTGGGCGCCCCGCTCGCCCGTGTCCGCGTCGCCCCGGACGGCGAACTCTGGCTCTCGGGCCCCAACCTCTGCCGCGGCTACCTCGGCGACCCTCCGTTGACCGAACTCCCCACCGGCGACCTGGTCCGGCTGGAAGGTGACCGGCTGGTACTCATGGGCCGCAAGAAGGACATGCTCATCCGCGGCAAGTTCAACTTGTACCCGGGCCTCTACGAACCCGCGATCACCACCCTGGACGGCGTGGACGACGCCGCCATCATCGGCGTCCCCGACCCCGAGACCGGCGACGAGCAGGTCGTCCTCGCCGTCACCGGCACCGCCACGCCCGACACCCTCCGCCGCCGCCTTCCCCACCTCATAGACCACGCCGCCCTCCCGGACCGCATCGTCGTCCTCCCCTCCTTCCCCTACACCGGCCGAACCCGGAAGCTGGACCGCGCCTCCCTCAAACAAGCCCTCCAATAACCCCCCATTCGCCTCCCTGGCTCACCCGCACCAGCCGCGCTTCGGAGCCCCCACCAGCCTCTTTGCGCCTGCATGGCTTCCTTCCCGTCGCCGGCGAAGCAGCGCGCTGCCCGCTCTGCGCGTCCCGCCTCCGACCCGCACGAACGCCGCCACCTGACCACCTCACCCACAGGGAGATCAGCTGATGAGGATCGCGGTGACCGGAGCGTCCGGTTTCGTGGGCGGTGCCGTCGCCCGCGCGCTCGCCGCCGACCACGACGTCCTGGAGTTCGGACGCCGCCCCGGCTACCGCTTCTGGGACCTCACCCGAGGCCCCCTGAGCGCGCCACCACCTGTCGACGCGGTGATCCACTGCGCGGGGAGCGTCACCGACTGGGGACCGTCCGCCGAACTCTTCGCCGTCAACCTGACGGGCACCCGCCACGCCTTGGCCACGTGGCCGGGCGCACGCTTCGTCCACGTCAGTACGGCCAGCGTCTACGACCCTCACGTCCCGCACGTCATGACCACCGAGGCCGAGGGACCGTCGCGCCGCCACCTCAACGCCTATGGCGCGTCCAAGGCCGCCGCCGAACGTCACGTGCTACGGCATCCGGACGCCGTCATCCTGCGCCCGCACGCCGTCTACGGCCCGGGTGACACGACCCTCCTCCCACGCGTCCTCTCGGCCGTGCGCGGCCGGTTCCTCCCCGCAGTGGGCACCGGCCGCCAGCGCATCAGCCTGACCTCGATCGACAACCTCGTCCGAGCCTGCCGCCAAGCCCTGACCGCCCCGCCCGGCGTCTACAACATCACCGACGCCGAACCCATCACGCTCGACTCCGCCCTCCGGACGCTCCTCCGAGAACGAGACATCGACGCCCGCCCGCTGTACCTCCCGCACCGTCCCACCAGAGCCCTCGCCGCCGCCGTCGAAGCCGCGTTCCTCCTGGCACGCAGCCCGCGCCCACCCCGCCTGACCCGCTACGCCATCAGCCACCTGGCCCAAGAACGCACCTACGACATCACCGCCGCCCGCAACGCCTTCGCCTACGCACCGACCCCGACAAGCTTCACCTCCGCATCCACCTGGTAACCCGAACCGCCCCGCCCCCGCCCAGGAAACGCCACCTCACCCCCACCACAAGACCGCGTACCGGACTGCGCGCCTCGGACCGGCTAGCCGGACACCTTCAGGTGGAAGCCGCCTCGGATGACCGGAGAGGCCGCCGCAGGAGCCATGCACTTGGTGAGGGACCCGAATCCCATGAACCTCGTCGCGCCGGAGAGCCCGATCCGGCTCGGCCCGCCGTGCCGTCCGGCGACGTAGAAGCTGACTCCCATGCGCGTGCCGATCTCCTTCTTCCAGTACGGTCCGGCGTCCTTCAGGATGCCCGTCACCGTCGCGTTCGGCCCGCCGGCCGTGACGCAGTCGACCGCGAGATCCCCCCAGTTGAACTTCGGCGGCTGACCGCCGGGCTGCGCCATGAGATGGGTGATCCGCACCGTCCCCCAAGCCCGTGTGGGGAACGCCCCGCCGCCGTAGACGGCGTGGGCGTCCACCTTGACCTCGACATCGTCGTCCTTCGCGCCGAAGGCCATCCGTCCCGCCCCGGAGATGTGGGCCGTCGTCTCCTGCCCCGGCCCCTTGGCCGTCTCCGGCACCGCCGCAGCCGCCGTCGCCGCGACGGCCGACGCGGCGGCAACGGTGGCGACACCGACCAGAACCCGAGTCCGTCCTTTGAGCATGTCTTCCCCGTTCCCTCTCAGCCGGCCCGGCGCCGCAGCGCACCCACCAGCCCGAACATCGACACCTCATGATCGTTAACGGGCCGATCCCCGAGCCTCCCCCGCAAGTCTCCGCCACCTCACCCCCAAGGGTGAATCTCCCGCCTCACCCATCCCGCCGACGCTCGGATCGCGGCCGGTTGCTCGCCCTGGCCCGCCAGCTCCTCAGCTTGCGCGCCCACGCGCCCCCTTAGTTCTGCTAGTTCTGCGTTAGTTGGAAGACATTCCAGCCTCCTCCTTGGCGGATGTTCCGAAGGGATTGTCGATGATGTAGCGCCAGTGGCCGTCCTTTCCGCGGCGGGCGACATCGGTGGCTGTTCCTTCGATCCGAACCGGTCGTCCCTCCGCGTCCGTCCCTTCGATGACCCAGTCGACGATGAGCAGCGCGGTGTCACCCGCGGCGTAGACGTGGCGCGGGCGGACGGTGATGGGGAGTCCCAGGCTCACGAACTGGCTGTTCGCGGCCTGGGCCTCCTCGCCGGTCAGCGGCGTGCCCGGCTCCGGGACGAACACGGCGCCGTCCTCGTAGACCTGCGCCAGTGCCTCCAGATCGCCGCTGTTGAAGCGTTCAGCGAATACCGTCGGCACGTCTTCGGGACGCTCGGCGAGCCCTCGCATTTCCTGCACCACCTTCCGACTGAGAAAATGCATCGGAACGGACGTTAGGAGGCGCTTTCGTGGCTCACCAAACGGTTGGTCACCCGGAACACGCCGGTGAGCGGATCGACACGGCCGAGCCCCGCCCTGGTCTTCCGGACGATCCACACGCGCACGTCGCAGCCCCGACGCCGAGCTGTCCCGTCGAGATCGCCCTCGACGTGCTCCGCGGACGCTGGACGACCCTCGTCATCCGCGAACTGCTGCGCGGCGAACGCAGCTACACGCAACTCCGCGAAGCGCTCCCCGCCCTCTCGGACAAGGTGCTCTCAGACCGGTTGACGCACCTCACCCAAGCCGAGGTCGTCGCCCGCCACCGAACCCCGGGCTGGCCACCGACCACGCGTTACGAACTCACGCCACGAGGCCAAGCCCTGGGCCCCGTCCTCCAAGCCCTCTGGGACTGGGGCACCAAAGCCGCCTCTCCCACCCCCGAAGCAAGTCCCCATCTCTGAACACCTCGGACAGGCACGGACCAGCTCGGTCCATGTCTGACCAGCTCGGACCAGCTCGCTCCATGTCTGACCAGCTCGGACCAGCCCGACGGGGCGGCCCCGCGGTCTTCGGGCGGGGGTCAGGCCGTGGCGGGGTAGGCCGATGACTCGCGGGTGGCCTGGTAGGCGGCTTCGTGGGCGTCCACCAGTTCGTCCCAGTGTTCTTCGGCCCAGGCGCAGGCGGCGGCGATGGGACCCAGGAGGCTGCGGCCCAGCGGCGTCAGGGCGTACTCGACGGAGCGGTGCTGCTCGTGGCGGGAGATCAGGCCGCTTCGTTCGAGGGAGCGCAGGGACTGGGTGAGGGACTTCGGCGTGACGTTGCGCAGGGCGACGCGCAGCTCGGAGAAGCGGCGCGGGCCGCCCTCCAGGCAGCGGATGATCATGCCTGCCCATTTGTCGCCGAAGCGGATCGGGCTCACGGAGCTCGGGCAGAGCTCGTCGAACATGTCCGCGGGGAGAGGTGTGCGCACGCGTTCACGGTATCCAATCGGATACCTCCCTTCTGGTTAGCGTCCTGCCATGACCGAGATCACCGTTTTCGGAGCGGGCGGACGCGTCGGACGCGCCGTCGTCCGCGAGGCCCTGGCCCGTGGCCACCGCGTGACCGCCGTCGTCCGCGATCCGTCCGCCCATACCAGCGTGGCCGACGACGCCACCGACCCGAAAGTCGACGCCCATCCTGTGGATAACTCCGGCGCGAACGAGGACGGCCGTAGCGCAGGCGTCGTCACGTACGTGCGGGGCGACATCCTTGACGCGGAGGCCGTCGCGCGATTCACCGAGGGGAAGGCCGCGGTCGTGAACGCCGCGGCCGACCTCAGCGCGGATCCCGGCGAGCACTTCCCGGCGGCCAACCGCGCGCTGCTCGCGTCCGAGGCGCCGCGGGTCATCGCCATCGGACTGGGGTCCTACCTGGAGATGAGCGACGGCGGCACCTGGATGGACCTGCCGGACTTCCCGCCCGAGTACCGGCCGTTCAACGAGGGGCACCTCGCGGGCGTGAACGTGCTGCGCGAGGGCGGGAACCGCCTGGACTGGCTGATCCTCAGCCCGTCCGGCGACTTCGACCACGACGCCGGACGGACGGGCGAGTACCGCGTCGCGCCCGGCTCCCCGTCCAGCCGGATCTCCCTGCCCGACTTCGCCATCGCGGTGCTCGACGAGATCGAGAAGCCGTCGCGCTCGCACACGCATGTCGGCGTCGAAAACGGGATGCGTTCATGAAAACCCCCGGATAGAACGTCCACATGGACGAACAAGCCCTGCCCGGCGGCAGAACGACCGGTACCGTGCGCGTCGGCGACACCGTCCGGCGGACGGTCCAGCCGTGGACGCCGTCGGTGCAGGCGCTCCTCCGCCACCTGGAGGCGGCCGGATTCGAGGGCGCGCCCCGCGTCCTCGGGTTCGACGACCGGGGACGCGAGGTGCTGACCTTCATGGAGGGCGACGTCATCGGCGACCTCCGACCCTGGCCCGCGTGGGCGGTAGCGGATGATTCGCTCGCGCAGGCCGGGGCCTGGGCGCGTCGCCTTCACGACATCACGGCCGATTTCGTCCCTCCGGCGGACGCGCGCTGGTTCACCGGACGTCCCTGGCGGCCCGGCCTGATCCTCGCCCACAACGACGCCGCGCCCTACAACGCCGTCTGGCGGGACGGACGCCTCGCCGGATTCGTCGACTGGGACACCGCGAGCCCCACCACCCGCGAGTTCGAACTCGCCTGGATGGCCCTGACCTGGGTTCCGCTCAACACCCGCAGCTATGCGGACGTGCTCGCTCCAGGCGACGCGACCGAGCGGTCACGTCGCCTGCACGTCCTGCTGGACGGCTACGGATACGACGGCGACCGGGCGTCCCTCCCCGAAGTGATCGCTCGCCGCGCCCGCGTGAACGCCCAGGTCATCCGCCAGATCGCGGCGGGCGGCGACCCCGTTTACAAGGCCCTGCTCCCGTTCGCGGACGACCAGGACCAAGCCGCCATCGACGTCCTCTCCCTCCCTGCCTCCTTCTGGGAGCCCTGACCCCGCCGTTCCCGGCCTCGACCACCGCGTCAGCTACCGCGCTCGGAGGCCGCGCGTCGCATCGTGTCTCGCCGCGGAACGGGCGCGGGGGCCGGTGGAGGGTCAGGAGGTCAGGGAGATGAAGAGGGCTTCGCCTTCCTTGCGGTAGCCGACTCTCGCGTAGACGCGGGCGGCCTGGTCGTCGGCGGGAGTGAGGAAGAGGGTCGTGATCCCGGCCTTGGCTCCGGCGCGGGTGAGGAGAGCGGTGACGGCGCCGGCTATGCCCCGGCGGCGGTGGGTCGGGGCGGTGGCGATGCCCGCGACCTCGGCGACGCCCGCGCGGGGGGCCAGGAGCTGTCCGGCGCCGACGATCTCGCCGGTGGCCGTGTCGCGGGCGGCGGCGATCAGGCCGTCCTCGGCGAGGAGCCTGAGCATCCGGGCCAGGTCGTGGTCGGCGGGCGGGGGCGCGTCGAAGGCGGCGTTGGTGACGCGGGCCACGGCCCACAGGTCGTCCGTCGCGGAGGCGGGGACGAGGTCCACGCGGAGGGACGGGTCGAGCGGGACGTCCGTGACCTGCGAGGGCGGGCAGACGAGCAGCGGGTAGCGGCCTTCGGGGGTGAATCCGGCGGCCAGCAGGACGGGTTCGACCTCCGGCGCGGCCCGCGGGATGTATTCGAGGCGGGGGACGCGGGAGCGGGCGCGGAAGGCGGCGACCAGCGCGGCGACGTCGGCGGGGGTGGGGACGGCGCCGTCGTCGGGGACGGCGTGGTTGAACGGCAGGTCGGGGTCGTCCGGATCGATCTTGGCGGTGAACGGGCCGACCCGCAGCCGGTGGTCGTCGGGGATGTTCCGCAGGAAGCCCTGCACGTCACTGATCAGCACGTTGCCGCACGGTACGCGCGGTGAGCGGCGGCGGGCCAGCGAATTATCGAGCGCGGTGAGCGGCGGCGGCCGGCGAATTATCGAGCGCGGTGAGCGGAGGGCCGGCGAAATATCGAGCGCGGGGAGCGGGGGCGGCCCGGCGAATCATCCGATGCAAGATCATCGGTTTTGTCATGATCAGCCGTTGTCCGGGGGAGACGTCCGTGTTGGTCTGCTGGGGGACGCGGACGGAAGGGGTCGACGATGACCGGCAGGCCGGAAGTGATCAACGCGGAGCACCGCCGCTACCACGAGCTCGGGTGGTGGCGGAGGGAGACCTTCCTGGACGACCTGGACCGCTGGGCGCGCGAGGCCCCCGACCGGCTCGCCGTCGTCGGGCACTGCTGGGAGACCTCGCGCGGGCCCGACCGCCTCCTCACCTACGCCGACCTCCACGACGCCGTGAACCGGTGCGCCGCGGGCCTCGCCGAACTCGGCGTCCGGCGCGGCGACCGGGTGGCGATGCAACTGGTCAACCAGTGGCAGACGACGGTCCTCGCGCTCGGGTGCGGGCGGATCGGCGCGGTGGTCGTGCCGTACTTCATCGCGACCGGGGCGTCCGACACCGAGTGGATCCTGCGGCGCAGCGGCGCGCGGGTCGCGGTGACGATCGACGGGGTGCGCGGGCTCGAACCGGCCGCGGTGATCGCCGGGATGCGCGACCGGCTGCCCGATCTGCGGCATCTGGTGGTCGTCGGGGAGAACGTCCCCGAGGGCGCGTTGCGGTTCGACGAGGCGCTGCTCGCGCCGTCCGTCCGGCTGGACGACCTCGACCTGGAGCGGCCCGGCCCGGACGACCTCTTCCAGATCATGTACACGTCCGGAACGACCGGGCGTCCGAAGGGCGTGCGGCACTCGTTCAACACGCTCTACGCGATGGCGCGCGGCTACGTCGATCCGCTCGGGCTGACCGGCGAGGACGTCATGACGACGCCGTGCGTGGTCGGCGGCCAGGGCGGTTGGCTGTACGGGATGCTCGCGCCGCTGCTCGCGGGCGGGACGGCCGTCTGGGCGGACGCGTTCGACGCCGCGGACCTGCTGGACCTGGCGCACGATTACGGGATCACCGTCGCGTACATCACGCCGTCCGTCCTCGGTGACTTCATCGAGGAGCAGGACGCGAACCCGCGGAAGGTAAGACTCAGGTATCTCGTCTCGGGATCGCTGCCTATCCCACCGGCCATGCCCGCGCGCGTGCACGAGGTGTTCGGTCTTCCGCTGCTGCCGCTATGGGGGATGACGGAGAACGGCGGCGTCACCATCGGACGTCCGGGCGATCCGGACGACATCGCCGTCCACAGCGACGGACGTCCCGTCGACTGGATGGAGGTGCGTCTCGTAGGAGACGACGGGCGCCCCGTCCCGGAGGGTCAGCCGGGACGGCTCGAAGTGCGCGGCGCGAACATGTGCCTCGGCTACCAGGACGACGACGCGCTGTTCGCCGCGTCCCTGCACGACGGCTGGTTCGCGACCGGCGATCTCGCGCGGCCCGACGGACGCGCCGGCATCAAGATCGTCGGACGGGTGAAGGACATGGTCAACCGGGGTGGCGTGCACGTTCCGGGCGTCGCGGTCGAGGGCGTCCTGCGGGAGCATCCGAACGTCGCCGAGGTCGCCGTCGTCGGCGAGCCCGATCCGGTGCTCGGCGAGCGCGTCGTCGCCGTCGTCGTCCCGGCCGGCGAGCCGCCGACGCTCGACGACCTGCGCGACCTCGCCCGCACGGCCGGGCTCACCCGCGGTTTCGAGCCCGACCGCCTCGAACTGGTCGAGGAACTGCCGAAGACCCCCACCGGCAAGGTCCGCAAGCGCGACATCGAGGAGGCCCTGGCCCGCCGCGCGGCGGACCCCGCCGCCCGGTGAGCCCGCGCCGCGCCCCCGCCGGACCGCTGGCCCCGGCCGCCGGGCCGGACCGGGGGCGGCGGGTCCTCGCGCTCGGATCGGTGCTGGTCGCGCAGGTCATGGCGGTCGTGGACTACAACGTCGTCAGCGTCGCGATCCCGTGGCTGCTCCGCGACTTCCCCGGCAGCACGCTGGCCGGGCTGTCCTGGACGATCACCGGGTACACGGTGGTGTTCGCGGCGGTGCTCCTTCCGGCGGGCGGCCTCGCCGACCGCTACGGGCCCCGCCGGATCTACCTGACGGGGCTCGCGGTGTTCACCACCGGGTCGCTCGCCTGCGCGCTCGCGCCCGGACCGGGCGCGCTCATCGGCGCGCGGCTGCTCCAGGCGGGGGGCGGCGGCGGGGTCGTGGCGCTCGGGATGTCCATCGGCGTGGACGCCTTCCCCGGCCGCCGCGCGCAGGCGTTCGCCCTGTTCGGGGCGGTGTCCGGGATCGCGGCGGCGGCCGGTCCCGCGCTCGGCTCGGCGCTGGTCGCGCTCGGCGGCTGGCGGTGGATCTTCCTGATCAACGTGCCGCTCGGCGTGCTCGCGTTCGGCTGCGGCGCGTTCGGGGTCCGGGCCGTCCGGCGGGACGGGACGCGCGGCCTCCCGGACCTGCTGGGCGCGGCGATGCTCGCCGTCGGCGTCGCCGGGATCGTGCTCGGCCTCGTGCGCGGACCCGACTGGGGCTGGACGTCCGGACGGGTGCTCGGACCGGTCGCGGCCGGGGCGGCGACCACGGCGCTCGGCGTGCTCGCGTCGCTGCGTCACCCGCGTCCGTCGGTGGACTTCACGCTGCTCAGAGCGCGTTCGACCGCGCTCGGGAACGGCGGGATGGTGCTGGCGAGCGTCGTGTCGTTCGCCGTGCCGCTCGCCGCCGCGCTGTTCCTCACCGCCCGCTGGGACTACTCCACGCTCGGCGTCGGGCTTGCGCTGACCCCGGCGCCGCTGACGTCGGCGCTGTCGTCGTGGCTGAGCGGCCCGCTGCTGCGGCGGCTCGGGACGCGGGCCGTCCTCGTGGGCGGCGGGATCGCGGGCGCGGCGGGCTGGGCCTGGCCCGCGGCCATCGGGTCGGACGGCCCGTACGCGCTCGTCCTGCTCCCTGCGCTGATCGTCGGCACCGCCGGGACGACCGTGCTCACGATCGCGCTCCAGACGCTGTCGATGGCGGCCGTCCCGGCGGGACGATCCGGCAGCGGCAGCGCGCTGATCATGCTCGCCCGGTCGGCGGGCTCGGCGATCGGCATCGGCGGGCTCACCGCCCTGCTGCACAGCGCGTCGGCGGCCGGGTTCCGGGCGGTATGGGCGGGGATGGCGCTGTCGCTGCTGCTCACCGCGCTCATCGGCGGCACCTGCGCGGGGCGCCCGCCACCCGGAGCGGATGGCGGGCGCCGGGACGCGGCCGAAGGGGGCCACGCCGCTGACAGCGTGCCGTGACCGGGCCGTCCGGCCGGACGAGAGCGAGCCCTCGATCCCGGCGGAACCCCGGCGGGCGCCGTTCGGAATCTTTACCACGGAGGCGTGCGCATGGCGGTCACTCCTTTCTTTCAAAGCGTGCCGTGAATTCGTGCTCATCGCGTTCTGGGGACGTTGAATTGTTTCGGCGACACACGGCCCATCGCCGAAAGAAACGTTCCCGAGTGGTTACCACGGGGGCGTGCGCATGCGGCTCACCTCCAATTCTGCCGGGAGCTGGCCCGGGGATGTCCGGGACGCTGGGAAGCGGGAGCGGAAAGGCGGCTCGGCGGGCGGCGGACGAGGAAGTCGGGAAGCGGACGGCGACCGGAGCCGAAGCCCGGAAACGCGAAGTCCGGGCGGCGGGGAGTCCGGGCGGCGGGGAATCGACGAAGGCGGGGGCCGGGAGGCGGGAGTGGCGAAGTCGAGAAGGAGGGCGGGGCCGGGAGGCGGGAAGCGGAAGCAGCGAAGTCGAGGACGAGGCCGAGGACGAAGTCGAGGTCGAGAGGCGGAGCGGCGAGGTCGAGGTCGGGAGCCGGGCGGGTGCGTCAGAGTTCGAGCAGCAAGAAGTGCTGGGGCAGGTGCAGGGCCAGGCCGAGCCGCATGGTCGCCACGATCACGGCCGCACCGTCCGACCCGGCGAAGCCGTCCGGTCCGGCGGAGTCGCCTGGCCTGGTCAAGCCGTCCGAGCCGACCGAGCCGTCGGAACCGGCCGAGCCGTTCGCTCCGAGCGAGCCGTCTGAACCGGCCGAGCCGCCGGGTCCAACGGAGCCACGTGGACCGGCGGAGCTGCCGGGGCCGATCGAGCCGTGTGGATCGGCCGAGCCACCCGCTCCGGCGGAGCCGTGTGGACTGGCCGAGCTGCCGCGGACGATCGAGGCGTCCGGGCTGGCCGAGCTGCCGCGGCCGATCGAGGTATCGGGGCCGGCTGAGCTGCCGTGGCCGATCGAAGTGTCGGGGCCGGACGAGCCGTTGGGGGCGGTGGAGCGTCGTAGCGCGAGCGTCGACTCCTCCCCGTCCAGCAGGGTGATGCCGGCGCGGAAGTCGCCGAGCAGCACCGTGTCGCGTTCGATCATGCGGGTGCGGGTGATGCGCAGGCCGGCCGCGTCCAGCGCGGCGAGCGCGCTGGAGCCGACCAGGCGCCAGTAGTTCGCCGGGTGCATGACCAGCCCGTCGCACGAGCCGCCCATCTCCTCGACCTCGGCGCAGCCGTCCATCAGCGCGTCCAGCAGGCGTTTCGGGCCGGCCGAGGCGCGCCGCACGCCGGGCGCGGCGAGCAGGCCGGTGATCGCGCCGTCCGGGGAGCCGCGCAGCAGCGCCTCGTTCTCGACCGTGCACAGCCGCACCACGACCCGATGCTCGACGAACCGGGCGAGCAGCGCGGGATCGGCGCACAGGTCGGCCGGGACGGGCACGCGCACCGACAGCTCGGCCAGCTCCGCCTTCGCGACGGACGGCCGGAACACGGCCTCGGGCGTGGCGGCGTAGGCGGTGTCGGAACGTTCCCCGGACCCTTCGTCGCGGAGTTCGCGCACGTAACGGAGGGCGTGGTCGGTGACGGTGCCGCCCTTGGTCTGCTCGCGGACGGTCGGCCGGGGCCGGGTGGAGGCGAGCGGGAAGAGCGTGGTCAGTGGCGTCCGCACCCGGACGACGGCGTCGCCGCCGCCCGCCCGCGCCACCGCGAGCGCGAACTCCTCGCCCACGCTGCGGCTGCGGAGCGCCGGGTCGTCGATGAGGTAGTCCAGCACGGGGAACTCCCCTCGTGTATTGCCGTTTCCCGGCCGTTCCGGATCGCGGACCGGCCGAGTCGGCGCACTCGATCTTGTCTGCGCCAGTTCGGAGACTAAGCAACCGGCGCACAAATGGAAAGGGGTGGGCGCAATCTTGTTGGATAAATACCCGCCGTGATAGAACGGGCCCTGCCGATTGGTCTCGGACCGTTCGAGGTGATGAGGTGCCGGAATTCAACGACGAGCCGAACGCGGAACGTCACCTTTTCCCTCGGGACCAGCGGAATATCTCATCCTCCTTCCCGCGTCCCGGCGGCGTCCCGACGGCCGCGTCCTCACTTCCCGGCACCGACCCGCATCGGCCCGTAGCCGTACACTCCGCGTTCACCGTTCCGTCCCTCGCCGACCCGGTTCTGGACCCCCTCACCGGGACCGGCCCGCGCCCATCCCGCCACCCGGCTCCCGCCTGTCCTCCACCCCATGGCACCACCGCCACCGCCGCCTCCGCCACCGCCGCCCCCGCCTCCGCCTCCGCCGAGGACAACGTGGAGGGCGATGGTCACCCGCGGATGGACGGAGATGCGGGACGCGATCGTTGGCGAGAGGACGCCGGGACGACGGAGTGGGGGATTCCCTGGTGGGAGGCGTTGCGGGCGGGGGAGAGCCGGGCAGCCGAGCCGGGGTGGCATCGGACGTTCCGGGCCGCCTACGAGAGTCCCGCGCCGGTGGACGGAATGCCATCGGACCTGGGGCTGCTCGAAGTGGCCCGTCCTCTGATCGCCGCCGCACGCCGCTCGCTCGCCGCCGATCTGCCCGCCGGCCTCGTGGACGTGCTCACGGCCGAGCCGCCTTACGGCTGGCTCACGATGGCCGTCGAGCCGTCGCTGGCTCATGAGCTTCGCCTGAGTGCGGCGCCCGCGCGTGCCGGTGGGACGGCTTCCAAACCGGACGAGTCATCCGCCAACGAGGGCGTCGGTTCCGAGGAGGGTTTCCGGGAGTTCGTGCGGGCGCTGAGGGAGGCGAAGCGGTCGCTCGCCGTGTGGGAACGGTATCCGGTGCTCGCTCGGCAGGTGGTGGACGTGCTGGACGGGTGGGTGGGCGCCCGGCGCGCGTTCGCGAGGGATCTCGCAGCCGACCTGCCCGCCCTCCGGGAGACGTTCGGCGGTGAACTCGGTGGGCTCGGTGATGGGCTCGGTGATGGGCTCGGCGGTGGGCTCGGCGAGCTTCGCTCGGTGCGGTTCGGGTCGGCCGAGACGCACCGAGGGGGACGGTCGGTCGCGCTCGTCGCGTTCGAGCACGTCACGCTGGTGTACAAGCCACGCGGTCTGGGCATCGATCTCGCCTTCGATCGGTTGTTGGGATGGTTCAACGAGCGCGGGCCCCGGCACCGGCTGCGGCGGCTGAGGCTGCTCGACCGCGGGGATCACGGGTGGACCGAGTTCGTGCGGGCCGCGCCGACCAGCGAGCGGGACGCGCCCGCGTTGCTGTGGCGGACGGGCGCGCTGCTGGCGCTGATGCACGCGGTCGGTGGCTTCGACCTGCACGCGGAGAACGTCATCTCGGACGGCGCGGATCCGGTCGTCATCGACCTGGAGGCGCTGTTCCACACCGAGCACACGCAGCCGCTCGTCCGGCGCGCGCGGCTCGGAGACCCGGCGGCGGAACGGCTCGCGACGTCCGTCCTGCGCACCGGGCTGCTGCCCGGGCCGCTGGTCATGCCGGACGTGTTCACCGAGCGTCCCTTCGGCGTGGACATCAGCCCCTTCGGCCCCGCGGAACGCCGCACGCTGATCCCGACGCCGAAGGTCGAGAACCCCGGGACGGACCGGATGCGGGTCGGCCGCGGTTACCGGACCGTGCCCGCGCCCCCGGGACGGGCACGCCACGAAGACGGCTCACCTCTCGATCCGCGCCCGCACCGCGACGCGCTGCATGAGGGACATCGCTTCGCCTACCGGCTCCTCGCCAGCGCAGGCTCCGCCCTACTGCGCTCCGCAGACACGCTGCCTTCCAGGGACGTGACGGCCTCCGCTGATACCGGGTGCTGTGAAGGCGCGTCGGCTCCTGCAGACGGGGTGGCCTCGGTGGGCGAGGCGGGTTCTCAGGGTGCGTTGACCTCCGGGGATGCGGCGGTGGCCGGGTTCGGGTCTGGTGGGGCCGGCTCCGATCTTTTGATGGATGAGGGAGCGGAGGATGGGCCGCTCGCGGGGTGTGGGGACGTGTCGATTCGGCTCGTGCAGCTTTCGACCTTTCTCTATGTGCGGTTGTTGCTGGAGAGCTGGCGTCCGGAGGCCATGCGGCGCGCGGACGAGCGGGAGCGCGGCCTCGCCCGGCTGGATGCCGGATGGCCCGGTGTTCCGCAGCGCGCGCGGCTGACCGCCGTCGAGCGCGATGCGCTCTGGCGTGGCGAGGTGCCCGTCTTCGAGCTTCGTCCGGGGCACCGCCATCTCTGGCTTGAGGACGGCACCCGGCTCGACGACGTCCTGCCGAGCACGCCGCTGGCCGAGATCGCCGAACGGCTCGACGGTCTGAGCGAGGACGACCTCCTCTTCCAGGAACGCGTCATCGACGCCGCACTCGGAACCATGCCGCCGCCCGCCCCCGCGAACGCCGACAAGCAGCCGTCGCCCGCGCGGGCCAGGGCTAACGAGCAACCGCCGCCGGTGCCGCCGAACGCCGACGAGCAACCGTCGCCAGCGCCGCCGGAGGCGGGCAAGCAACCGTCGCCCGCACTGTCGAATGCTGGCAAGCGGCCGGCGGCCGCGCTGGCGGAGGTTGGCGGGTGGGCTTCGGTAGGCGGCCAGGGGTTTTCGTTGGTGCCTCCTTCGGGATCTTCGAGCGGCCGGAATGAGGAGTGGGCGGCTCGGGTGGCGCTTGCGATTGCTCAGGAGCTCGACCGCAGCGCGCTGCGCGACGGCGGAGGACGGATCGGTTGGATCACCACCGAGGCGGTGGACGCGACGACGCGGCGCGTCTCGGCGGCGGGGCTTGATCTGTACGGCGGGCTGCCCGGGATCGGCATGTTCCTCTCCTACTTCTCGACTCTCACTAGTAACAACGTGCGACTGGCCGAGAACGTTGGGTACGAAGTCGCACGACGTTGCGAACTCGCCACCGCCCTGTCGCCCGGGGACCCCCGCTTCCATCTCCACGGGCTCGGCGCGATCTACTACCTGGCCCACGCCTCGGCCGTCCATCAGCGGCCTGAGCTGGCCGAACGCGCCCGCGCAACACTCCTCGCCCTGCCCCCGCCCCAGGAATCGGACGTGCTGGACGGCGCGGCGGGCACGCTCCTGTCAGCGCTCGCGCTGCACGCCGTCCTGCCCGACGAGGCCGTCCTCGATGTGGCGCGTGCCTGCGCCGATCACCTGCTCCAGGACGCTCCGGACGGCCCCGGTTTCGGTTACGGAGCACCGGGAGCCGCTGTCGCGCTGATGCGTTTCCATCGGCTGGTCCCGGACGCCCGGTACGCCGATCGGGCCAGGCGACTGCTCATGTCCGTCCGCCCGGAGGACGGAGCCGCAGCCACAGCCGCAGCCGGAGCCGCAGCCGCATCCGGAGCCGCAGCCGCATCCGGAGCCGGAGCCAGAGCCGGAGCGGGTTGGTGCCGGGGACCGGAAGGCACGGCACTCGCCCTCAGAGAGCTCAGTAGCGGTGACGACGACCTCGCTCACCTGCTGGAACGTGCCCTCTCCGCCGTCCGGCACGCCCGGGATCCACAGGACGACTCGCTCTGCCACGGCACGCTCGCCCGCCTCGAACTCGCGGCGCCACCGGCCCAAGGATCGGACCTTGGATCGCGATGGGTCCCCGAAAGCGGCGGATGGCGGACGGCGCTGCCGGCGCCCGTGCCGGGGCTGTTCGCCGGGCTGTCGGGGATCGGGTTCGGGATGCTCCGGCGGGTGTGTCCGGATCTGGTGCCCAGCCCGCTCACCCTCGCGCCGCCGCGCCGCCGACCCGCCCACGACCCGCCCGCTCCCTGGAGGATCCCCGATGTCCGTGGACGTTGAGCCGGACCAGCTCGCGATCGACGGCGCGCGACCCGTGCGCGCCGAACCGTGGCCCACCTACGACAAGGGCGACGTCTTCATCGAGGACGAGGATCTCGACCTCGTCCTGGAGACGATCCGGGCCCGCCTGTACTTCCGTTACGACCACCGCCCCTACGAGCTGACCCAGACCGGTGGCCTGGAGCGCGACCTCGCCGCGTTCTTCGGCGTCCCGCACGCGCTGACCTGCGCGAGCGGCACCACCGCGATCGCTCTCGGGCTGCTCGCGCTGGACCTGCCGCCCGGCTCGGCGGTCGCCTGTCCCGCGTTCACGTTCGCCGCGACGCCGAGCGCGATCCGGCTGGCGGGGCACCGGCCCGTCCTGGTCGAGTGCGACGACGACCTGCACCTGGACGTCGCCGACCTGCGCCGCCGCATGACGCCCGAGATCAGGGCGATCGTCGTCGTGCACATGCGCGGTTTCGCCTCCGACATGGACGCGGTGCTGGAGGTCGCGCGCGAGTTCGGGGTGCCGGTCGTGGAGGACGCCGTTCCGGCGCTCGGCGCGCGGCTGCGCGGGCGCCCGCTCGGGACGTTCGGCGATGTCGGGGCGTTCAGCACGCAGTCCGACAAGTCGCTGAACACGGGCGAGGGCGGGTTCATGCTGACCCGCGACCCGTCCGTCCACGCGCGCGCGATCGTGTACGCGGGGGCGTACGAAGGGCGCATGTCGCGGCATTTCGACGGTGATCCGCCGCCGGTGGACGACCTCGCCATGCCGATCTTCGGCCTGCGCATGGACGAGATCCGCGCGGCCCTGGCGCGGGGGCTGCTGCGCCGGCTGCCCGAGCGGCTCGCGGCGCACCACCGCAACTACGACCGCGTCGCGGCGGGTCTCGCCGACCTGCCGGACGTGGCGCTCCGCCGTCCGGTGGCCGATCACGCCTACCTCGGCGAGGCGCTGGTCTTCCGCGTGCCGGACGCGACGTCCGCGCAGACGGCGTGGATCGCGGCGGCCCTCAGAGCGGAGGGGATCGCTGCGCGCGCGCTCGGCGATCCCGGAGACACCAACGTGCGCGCGTTCTGGAACTGGCGGTTCCTCTTCCCCGACGCGGCGAAGGCCCGCGCCGAGTATCCGGTCACCGCGCGGCGCCTGGACGAGGCGATCGACATCCCGCTGTCGGCGAACCTCGCGGAACGCGACTGCGACCAGCTCGTCCACGCCGTCCGGAAGGTCCTGGCGGCGCGCGGCGGGAGGGGCGCGTGATCCGCGTCCTGTACGTCACGGGCTGGTGCCGGAGCGGGACGACCCTGATCGGCAACCTGCTCGCCGAGCTGGACGGCGTGGAGCACGTCGGCGAGCTGCGCTACCTGTGGACGAACGGCGTGCTCGGCACCGGCACCAACCGGCTCTGCGGCTGCGGGGACAAGATCGAGGACTGCGGGCTCTGGTCGGCCGTCCTCACCCGCGTGGCGGGCGGCGACCCGGACCGGCGGCGCGAGTACGCCGAACGGGCCGTCCGCCGCCAGGACGCGTCGCTGCGCACGCGGCACACGCGCGCCCGGCTGTCGGCCGCGCGCGCCCGCTCACTCGCGCTGCCCCCGGCGGTGACCGACATGGTCCGGCTGTACGAGGCGATCGCGGAGGAGTCCGGCGCGTCGGTGATCGTGGACAGCGGGAAGTTCCCCGCCGAGGCCGCCGCGCTCTGCGGCGCGCCCGGAGTGGACGTCCGCGTCCTGCACGTCGTCCGCGACCCGCGCGCGACGGCCGAGTCGTGGCGGACGGTCAAGGAGTACATTCCGGCCATGGCCCCGCTGCGGAGCACGGGCTACTGGGTCGGGTTCAACCTCGCGTCCGAGCTGATCGGACGCGCCTTCCCCGGCCGCTACCTGCGCGTCCGCTACGAGGACTTCGCCCGCGACCCGCGCGCCGCGCTCGCCCGGATCATGCGGCTCGCCGACCTGCCGGGCGATCCGCCCGTGGACGGCGAGGGCAACGCCGTCCTACACGTCAACCACACCGTCACGGGCAATCCGGACAGGCTGCGGCGCGGCCCGCTGCGCGTCCGCCGCGACGACCGCTGGCTCGCCACCCAGCCGCCGCGCGACCGAGCCGTCGCGACCGGCGTCGCCCTGCCGCTCCTGCCCGTCTACCGCTACCCCCTCGTCCCCCGCCGAAAGGGAGCTTGATGGATTACAGCGAGGTGCTGTCCCGTCGCCGGATGGTCCGCCGGTACCGGCCGGACCCCGTTCCCGAGGACGTGCTGGAGAGCGTCGTCGGGGTCGTCCGGCGGGCACCGAGCGCGGGCTTCAGCCAGGGGCACCGGGTCGTCGCCGTCACCGACGCCGCGACCCGGAGCCGCATCGCGGAGATCGCCGACGAGCGCTGGTACCTGGAGCGCGGCCGCGAGCCGTGGCTGTCGGTCGCGCCCGTCCTGCTGGTGCTCGGCGTCAGCGAGGACGCCTACCACGAACGCTACCGGCGGCCCGACAAGGTGGACGCCGAGGGCGAGGAGATGGCCTGGCCGACGCCGTACTGGTGGGTCGACTCGGGCGCGCTGATGATGCTGCTCCAGCTCGCCGCCATCGACGCCGGGCTCGCCGCCGGGTTCGCCATCGTCCACCGCACCGACGAGCTGAAGGACCTCCTCGGCCTTCCCGAGGACGTCGCGATCGTCGGCGTCATGACCCTCGGCTACCCGGCCGAGCCCCCGGACGGCGATCCCGCCGACCGCGCCCGCCTCCGCGCGATGCGCAAGCCGCTCGACGACCTCGTCCGGCGCGAACGCTGGTCCTGACCGCGAACGCCGGGCCTGAACGCGAAGACTGGTCCCGTCCGCGAAGGCCGGGCCTGCACGCGACGCTGGTCCTGAACGCGAACGCCGGGCCTGAACGTGACGCTGGTCTTGAACGCGAACGCTGGTCCTGGCTCCGAAGGCCGGGCCTGAACGCGATGCTGGTCCTGAAAAAGCCCTGGTCGGGTCGCGTCACGCGGCCCGACCGGGGCGCATTGCCCTCGCCGTAAGGTTAGGAAATCGTGGCGCCGCCGTCGACCGGAAGGATCGTCCCGGTGACGTACTCGGCGGACACCAGGTAGGCGATCGCGTCCGCGACCTCCTCGGCCTTCCCGGCGCGCGGCACCGGCAGCGCGGCGGTGAACTGGTCGAACGTGCCCGAGCGCTGCTCCTCCGGGATGAACGACCACCACGGGGTGTCGATCAGCCCGGGCGAGACGACGTTCACCCGGACCGGGGCCAGCTCGGCGGCCAGCGGCGGGACGATCCGCTCGATCGCGCCGTTCACCGCGGCGAGCACGGCCGTGCCCGGGTTGGCCGCGCGCGCCGACGCGGCCGACAGCAGCGTGATCGAGCCCTTGACCTTGCCGTGCGCGAGCCGGATCACCGACAGGTAGGCGAACAGCTTGCCCTCGAACGCGTCCCGGACGGCGTCGGCGCCGACCTCGGCGACCGGTCCCATCGCGGTGCCGCTGCGGCTGAAGGCGAGCACCAGGTGGTCGATCTCGCCCGTCCGCTCCAGGAACTCGCGGACCTGGGCCTCGTCGGTGCCGTCGACCTGCTCGGCGCCGGCCACGACGGCCTTCATCTCGGCGAGCCGTTCCGGGTCGCGGCCCGTGACGATCACCTCCGCGCCGCGCGCGGCGAGCCGCTCGGCCGCGGCGCGGCCGATGCCGGAGGTACCACCCATGATGACGACGCGCATCTGCGCACTCCTTCTTTCTAAGACGTTGCGTCTCGATATTAATCCGAGACGCGCCGTCTTGTAAAGTGGCGGCATGAACGGACAACGCGGTCCCGGCCGTCCGCGCAGCGAGGCGGCACGGCGGGCGATCATCGACGCGGCCATCGCCGAACTCCACGAGCGCGGGTACGCCGCGCTGACCATGCAGGGCATCGCCGCCCGCGCGGGCGTGGGCAAGCAGACGGTCTACCGGTGGTGGCCGTCCAAGGCCGACGTCGTGCTGGAGGCCGTCGCCGAATGGGCGGAGGAGCAGGTCGCCGTCCCCGACGAGGGCTCGCTGGAGGCCGACCTCGACGCCTTCCTCGCCGCGACGTTCCGGCAGCGCGGGCAGCGGCCGCTGCTGCTCGGGCTGATGGCCGAGGCGCTGCTCGACCCGGCGTTCGCGGTGCAGCTCCGGGACCGCTTCCTGCTCGCCCGCCGCGCCGCGTTCCGCTCGATCTTCGAGCGTGCCGCCGCCCGCGGCGAGGTCGCGCCGGACGCCGATCCCGAACTGCTCATGGACCTCGTCTACGGCACCCTCTGGTACCGGCTCATGCTCGACCACGCCCCGGTCGACGACGAGCTGGGCCGCCGCCTGAGCCGCCTGGTCGCCCGCGAGGCGAAGGCCACCCCGAGCGCCTGACCTGCGGCGAAGGGACGTTTCCGAGGGGCGACCCCGGGCTTCGTGCGGGTCGGCGGACGCGCGTCAGTCGTCGATGGCGATGCCCAGGGCGGCGGCCAGCGAGGGGAGCAGGGAGCGGGCGTCGGACGGCCCGACCGTCGCGCCGTCCAGCCCCTCCACGCCGCCGAGGCCGGACAGGTCGCAGCCCTCGAACCGGACGTCCCGCACCGACGCCTGGCTGAACTGGGCCGCGACCAGGGTGCAGTTCTCGAACCGGACGTCGCGCAGCTCGGCGCTCTGGAAGTTCGCCTCGGTGAGGTTGCAGTCGCGGAAGACGACGTTGCGGAGCACGGCGAAGCGGAAGCCCGCGAGGTCGGCGCGGCAGCCCTCGAACGTCACGTCGCGCAGGCCCGACTCGCTGAACTGCGTGCCGGTCATGCGGCACGTGGTGACCGCGGTGTTGAAGAAGCGGGCGTCGAAGAGCCGCAGGTTGGCCAGGTCGCAGCCGTGGAACGCCACGTCCGCGAAACCCGCGCGGTGCAGGGTGAGGCCCGCGAGGCCCGTGTCGGTGAAGCGGCAGCGCTCGAACGTCACGTCCTCCGGATCGTCGTCGGGCGTGAACAGGTCGAGCGCGCCGAAGGCGAGCGCGAGGCGCTTGGCGTCGTGGACGAGTTCGGCGTCGTCGCGTCCGGCGAGGGTTAGCTCCTGCGGCAGGCGCGGCGCGCGCGGGGACTTCGGACTCGTGCGTGACCCGGACATGCCGCCGACCGTACCCGACCCCACCGACCGCCCCGTCCGCCCCGATCTGCCGGGTAAGCCCGACGCCTCCGAGGCCCCGCCCCCGCTGCCCCCGTCATCCCGCTGCCCCCGTCGTCCCGCTGCCCCCGTCGTCCCGCCGCCTCCGACGTCCCGCCGCCTCCGACGTCCCGCCGCCTCCGACGTCCCGTCGTCCCGACGCATGAGACGTCCGGACGTCGGTGAGGGCGCGTCCGTGCTCGGACCTCGGGGCGGCCGTACGCTGGCCGGATCGGTTTCCCCAGAGACGGAGGGCGCGGCGCGGTGCCGAAGAAGGTCGATCATGAGCAGCGGCGCAGGCAGATCGCCGGGGCGCTGCTGCGGATCGCGGGCGAGCGCGGTCTGCGGGCCGCCACGATGCGCGAGGTCGCGGCCGAGGCCGGGGTGTCGCTGCGGCTCGTCCAGTACTACTTCGACACCAAGCAGGAACTGCTGCTCGGCGCGGTGCCGTACCTGGGCGAGCAGATGTCCGCGCGCATGGTCGCGCGCATCGGCGAGGAGAGCGGGGGCGCGTCCCCGCCCCCGCCGCGCGCGGTGCTGGAGGGCGCGCTCACCGCCGTCATGCCGCTGGACGACGAGGGCCGCCGTCTGTGGCGCGCCTACAACGCCTACTTCGTCCTCATGCTGGACGACCCGGAGTTCGCCGCACGGGTCGGCGCGCCGCACCACAGCGCGACCGACAGGTTCCTGGCCGAGCACATCGCGCGCGCGCAGGAGGCGGGCGAGATCGATCCCGAGCTGGACGCCCTGACGACGGCCGCCGGGCTGTTCACGATGGCGCAGGGGCTCGGGTCCGGGGTCATGGCGGGGCACCGGGACGGTCCGGCGGCGCGCGAGATCCTCGTCTACCACCTGGACCGGCTCTTCCGCCGATAGTGATACGCCTGTACCATCTCTTTCGGGTACAGGCGTATCACCATGCTCCGGGAGGACCGCATGACGACCGCGTCCGACGAGTTCCAGGCCCCCGGCGGCGAGCTGTTCCAGTGGGGGCCGCTGTGGCCGGGCGTGCTGCCCGACTGGATCACCAAGCCGGTGCTCCTGATCGTCCTGTCCGCCGTCGCGGTATGCCTCGTCTGCCGGCGCGCGTTCGGCCGTCCCACGCTCGTCCCGCGCGGGATGCAGAACCTGGGGGAGGTCGGCTACCTGTTCGTCCGCGACCAGATCGCGCGGCCGATGATCGGCGCGGACGGCGACCGCTGGATGCCGTTCCTGCTGCCGCTGTTCCTCTTCGTCCTCGCCATGAACCTCATGGGGGACGTGCCCGTCCTGCAACTGCCCGCGACCTCGCACTTCGCGATGCCGCTGCTGCTGGCCCTCGTCTGCTACGCGCTGTACCTGGTCATCAGCATCCGGACGCAGGGGTTCGTCGGGTACTTCCGGAACATCATGTTCCCGCCCGGCCTGCCGGTCTGGGTGTACGCGTTCTACGCGCCGATCGAACTGCTCCAGCACCTGGTCCTGCGGCCGTTCACGCAGTCGGTGCGGCTGTTCGCGAACATGTTCGCCGGGCACATCCTGCTGGCGTTCTTCGCGACCGTGGCCTGGTGGTTCCTTCTGGAGCGGCCCACCGTCGCGGGCTTCGGGCTGGGCGTGGTCGGGGTGCTGATGTCGGTGCTGCTGACCGCGTTCGAGATCTTCGTGCAGGTGCTGCAGGCGTACATCTTCACGCTGCTCGCCGCGTCCTACGTCGGCGGCGCGCTCCACCCCGACCACTGACCGCCCGGTCAGGGACGCGCGGTGACCCGGGTCGGCAGGGCGACGAAGCCGCGGTCGTTGGAGGAGTAGATGCGCTTCACGCCCGCCTCGTCCAGCTCGAAGTCGGCGACCGCGGACGCGATCTCGGTCAGCGCGACGCGCGCCTCCAGCCGGCCGAGCGCCGCGCCGAGGCAGTGGTGGCGGCCGATGCCGAAGGAGAGCGAGCGGCCGGTGTCGCGGTCGAGGTCGAAGGCGTCCGGCTCGTCGAACACGCGCGGGTCGCGGTTGGCCGACCCGAGCAGGGACAGCACGCGGCCGCCCTTCGGGATCGTCACGCCGTGCAGCTCGACGTCCTCGGTCGCGGTCCGCGCGAGCGCCTGCGTGGACGGGTCGTACCGCAGCGTCTCCTCGATCCACGCGTTCACGCGGCCGTCGCGGAGGGCGGCGGCGCGGGCGTCCGGGTGCGTCCAGGCGGCGTGCCAGCAGTTGCCGAGCAGCAGCATGGACGTCTCGATCCCGGCCCCGACCAGCAGGATCAGCACCCCGACGATCTCCTCGGGGGTGAGCCGGTCGTCCCCTTCCGAGGCGTCCAGCAGGCCGGAGAGCAGGTCGTCGCGGCGCTCCTTCGCGCGCTCGACCGTGAGCTGGGTGTAGTAGCCGACCAGCTCCCCGATCGCGGCGAGCGCCTCCGGCGGCAGGTCGGTGACCGGGCCGGGCACGTCCTCGGGCCGGTGCATGATCGCCGAGCCGAGGTCGCGGACCCGGTCCCGGTCGGCCTCCGGGACCCCGACCAGCTCGGAGATCACGTCGGTCGGGAACCGCGCGGCGAAGTCCGACATCAGGTCGAACTCCCCGGCCTCCAGCAGCGGCGCGAGGTGGCCGCGCGCGATCTCGCGCAGCCGCGGCTCCAGCGCGGCGACCCGCTTGGCCGTGAACGCCCGGGACACGAGGCCGCGCATGCGGGTGTGCTTGGGCGGGTCCATGGCGACGAAGGAGAAGAAGCGCTCGGCGTCCGGGCCCCAGAACGCGGGCTCGATGCGCAGCCCGTTCACGCTGGAGAAGCGCGCGGAGTCGCGCAGGACGGCCTCGACGTCCGCGTGCCTGGACAGGACCCAGATGTCGTCCTCGTCGTTCCGGTAGACCGGCGCCTCCTCGCGCAGGCGGGCGTACACCGGATACGGGTCCTTCTGGACGTCGAAGTCGAAGGGGCTGTAGCGGACACTCATGGGAAGGGCCTTCCGCGTCGTCGCGACCGAAGCGAGTCGATCATGACCGGAAAACCCCCCGCAATCCACCATGAAACGCGCCGACCGCCCGGCGTCCGGCACAATGATCACGCAGGACTACCCGAATCGAGGTGCCGTGTGAACGCCGAGCGCGCCCCACGTGGGATCGACCCGAGCAGGCCGCATCCCGCGCGCCGCTACAACTACTGGCTCGGCGGCAAGGACAACTTCGAGGCCGACCGCGTCTCCGGCGAGGCCGTGGCGTCCGGGTTCCCGACGATCCGCCTGGCCGCGATCGAGAACCGGCGGTTCATGCAGCGCGCCGTCCGGTACCTCGCGCGCGAGGCGGGCGTCCGGCAGTTCCTCGACATCGGCACCGGCCTGCCCTCGGCGGGCAACGTGCACGAGATCGCGCAGAGCATCGACCCGGCGTCCCGCATCGTCTACGTGGACAACGACCCGATCGTCCTGGTCCACGCGCGCGCCCTGCTGACCAGCTCGCCCGAGGGCGCGACCGCCTACCTCGACTCCGACCTGCGCGACCCCGAGCGCATCCTCGCCGACCCGGCGCTGCACGAGACCCTCGACCTCTCCCGGCCGGTCGCCCTCATGCTGGTCGCCATCACCCACTTCCTCACCGACGAGGACGACGCGTACGGCAAGGTCCGCACCCTCGTGGACGCCCTCGCCCCCGGCAGCCACGTCGCGATCACCAACGCCACCACCGACTACCTCACCCCCGAGGAGCTCGCCGCGGTGGACGAGGCGAACCGGCGCAGCGGCATCCCCTTCCGCAACCGCTCCCGCGCCGAGTTCACCCGCTTCTTCGACGGCCTCGACCTCCTCGAACCGGGCGTCACGTCCGTCGTCGAATGGCGCCCCGACACGCCACCCGAAGACCGTCCGCCGGTGGAGCAGGTCTCCATGCACTGCGCCGTCGCCCGCGTCCCCTGACCTACTGGCGGGAGAGGACGCGGGAGGCGCCGGCGATGATGGTCGTGGCGAGGATCCAGCCGGACGCGGTGAGGACGGCGGCCAGCCATTGGTAAGCGCCTCGCGGGGCGAAGGCGCCTTCCTGGCCGAAGCCCACGATCGGTAGGAGCAGGTCCAGGGCGTAGAGGAACGGGTTGAACTGCGGGGCCTCGTCCTTCTTGAGGGGCGGCGGGTGATGCAGCGCGAAAACGGTCGTGCCCACAGCCAGGAGGGCGAGCAGCCAGGCGGCGGCGCGCATGGGGCGGTAGCCGTAGCCGACCGTCCAGTCTTGGAGGTAACCCCAGGTGCGCTGGGGAAGCTGGTGCACGGCCCGGCGGCGGCGCTGTTTCGCTAGGAGGACGCCTCGGGCGGCGCCGTCGTGGCCTGTTCGGCGGTACACGGCTGCGAGTTGTTCGTACGGGTGGGGAATGTAGCCGTCGGTGTCTCGGGCTAGGAGCCGTAGGCGAGCGCCCACGGGCAGGGGGCGGTGCAGCCTTTCGTAGGTGAAGCCGTCGAAGCGGACGGATTGCGGCCAGGAGCTTGGGAAATCCGCTAGGACGTCGGTCGAAGCGTGCCGCAGGTCGGCCTTGCCTAGGAGTTTCGTCGTTTCGCCTAGGCGGAGGATGCCGGAGCGGGAGCGTTTCAGTTCCAGGTCGCCGTCGATGGTCGCGCCGTCGAAGCAGAGGTCGCGGCCGATCTCGGCGGACGTGAACGAGACGCGGCCCGAAGCCGCGAAGCCCTCGCAGCAGTCGGCCGCTCCGCCGACCTTGAGGCGGGCGGCGGTGACGGCAGCCAAGCCGGGGTTGTCGATGCGGGCCTCCTTGAGGATCAGTCCGGCGGCCACGGTCGTGTCGGTCAGGTCGATCCCACCGGTCAGCCTGGCCCGGCGCAGGGTCAGGCGGCTGCCGAGGGACGCGCCGGGAAGCGCCAGGGCGATGCCGCGGGGTTGGGAGATCCGGGCGTCGTGCAGGAGGAACGTGCCGGACACGCGGGCTCCGCCGAAGGTCAGCTGGCCCTCGGACGAGAACCCGTAGGCCAGCCGGACCCCCTCGCCGATCTCGCTGTGCGGGGCGAACAGGGCCGAGCCGCCGGGGTTGGAGAGGGTCGCGCCGTTCATGAGCAGCCCGCCGGTCAGGACGGCTCCGCGCAGGGTGAGGCGGCCTTGGGAGACGAACTTCCCGGACATCTCCAGGAGGCCGTCCACCTTGAGGGCGTCGGCGGCGAGGGCGTCGCCGCCGGGATTGGACAGGCGGGCGTCGGTGAGGTCGCAGCGGCGGCCGAGCCGGGCGTGCTGGAGGCGGATCTCGCCCGACGCGCGCAGGGCGCGGCCGAACAGGCCGGCCTGGACGGTGAGGTAGTCGGCGCGGACGGCCGGCGCGCCGCGCAGGTCGGCGCGGGTGAGGTCGAGCATGCCGGCGACGTCCGTGCCGTCCAGCCAGAGGGTGCCGTCGCAGCGGCATTCGCGCAGGCTGAGCGCGCCGTCGATGCGGGTGCCGAGGGCTTGCAGGCCGGGGAGGCGCGAGCGGACGAGCGTGACCGCCGCCATCTGCGCGCCGTCCAGGACGGGCGGCTCCTCGAACTCGCAGCCGACCAGGATCAGCGCGTTCGGGACGGCGGCCGGCGAGAGGTCCAGCCGTCCGGTGACGCGGGCGTTGAAGAGGCGGACGGCGGGGGCGCGGCCCGGTTCGGCGGGGAGGACGCCGAGGGCCAGGGCGGCGATGACCGACGCGCGGACGGGCGCGCCGGCGAGGTCGGTGACGCGGGATTCGGGGAAGGCGTCCCAGACGCGCTGTTCGGGCTCGGTCAGGTCGTCCACGGAAATGGGACGCCGCGCGCCCGCGCCCGGTTGCGGCGCGAATCTCCCGCCCGCGGCGGAGGCCCGCCCGGCGCGGAGGCCCGCCCGGCACGGAGGTCCGCCTGGGGTGGAGGTCCGCCTGGGGCGGAGGCACGGGACGACGTGCAGGCGTAGCCCGACGCGGAGGCCCCGCCCGGGGTGGAAGTCGGGCGGGGCCGCGCGTGGTGTCCGGTCATGGGGAACCGGACGGGGGTCCGTCAGGAGCGGCGCTCCTTGACGGCCGTCTCGACCGCGTGGCCGTACGCGGGGTCGGCGGCGCGGAAGTGGGCGACGGCGCGGTCCACGATCGCGTCGTCCGAGACCCGGGAGAGGCCGCCGGCGATGTTGGCGACGAGGCGGGCCTGCTCGGCGGCGTCCATGAGGCGGTACAGGGCCCCGGCCTGCGAGAAGTGGTCGTCCTCGCGGTGCCGGACGGGCTCGTGCGCGCCCGTGAGGCCGGAGACCTCGTAGCCCGGAGCGAGCGGTTCGCCGGTCTGGGCGGGGCCGCCGAAGCTGTTCGGCTCGTAGTTCTTGGCGCGTCCGCCGTTGCCGTCGAAGCGCATCGCGCCGTCGCGGCCGTAGTTGGACGCGGACGTGGCGTGCGGCGCGTTCACCGGTAGCTGCGTGTGGTTGATGCCGAGCCGGTAGCGGTGCGCGTCGCCGTAGGCGAAAAGGCGGCCTTGAAGCATCTTGTCCGGGGACGGCCCGATCCCCGGGACGAAGTTGTTCGGCGAGAACGCCGCCTGCTCGACCTCGGCGAAGATGTTCTCCGGGTTGCGGTTCAGCACGAGCTTCCCGACGCGGACGAGCGGGTAGTCGGCGTGCGGCCAGACCTTGGTGAGGTCGAACGGGTTGAAGCGGTAGGCGGGCGCGTCCTCGACCGGCATGAGCTGCACGTACAGCGTCCAGGACGGGAACATGCCGCGTTCGATGGCCCGGTGCAGGTCCTGCTGGTGCGAGTTCGGGTCGCGTCCGGCGAGCTCGGCCGCCTCGTCCGAGGTGAGGCACTTGATGCCCTGGTCGGTCCTGAAGTGGTACTTGACCCAGTGCGCGCGGCCCTCGGCGTTGACCCACAGGTAGGTGTGCGAGCCGAAGCCGTGCATGTGCCGGTAGGTCGCGGGGATGCCGCGGTCGCCCATCAGCCAGGTGACCTGGTGCGTCGCCTCGGGGGAGTGCGACCAGAAGTCCCAGACGTTGTCCGGCTCCTGGACGCCGGTGAACGGGTCGCGCTTCTGCGAGTGGATGAAGTCGGGGAACTTCAGCGGGTCCTTGATGAAGAAGACCGGCGTGTTGTTGCCGACGAGGTCGTAGTTGCCGTCCTCGGTGTAGAACTTCACCGCGAACCCGCGCGGGTCGCGGACCGCGTCCGCGCCGCCGAGCGAGTCGGCGACGGTGGAGAAGCGCACGAACACCTCTGTCCGCTTCCCGATGCCGGACAGGAACGCGGCGCGGGTGTAGGAGGTGACGTCGTCGGTCACCTCCAGGTGGCCGTAGGCCCCCGCGCCGCGCGCGTGCACGACGCGTTCGGGGATCCGCTCGCGGTTGAACCGGGCGAGCTTCTCGATGAGCTGCTGGTCCTGGATGAGAAGCGGACCGCCGGGCCCCGCGGACGCGCTGTTCTGGTTGTCCGCGACGGGCGCCCCGGACTCGGTCGTCAAGTGGCTCACTGTCACCTCCGTGGTGACGCCGACCGTACGGAAGCGACTCCGGGGACGGTCAAGGCGAGCCGGGCAACTCTGTACGAAGCTCCTCCTGGACGGGTGGGACGCGCCGGAGAAGTCCGCTCGATCCTCCAAAACCCGGAACTCAGCCGAGGCGCAGGGCGAGGAAGAAGTCCACGCGGTCCTCCAGCCGGGACAGGTTGCGCCCGGTCAGCTCCTCGATCCGCTGGATCCGGTAGCGGACGGAGTTGACGTGGAGGTGGAGCTGCTCGGCGCAGCGCGTCCACGAGCCGGAGTGCTGGAGGAACGTCTCCAGGGTCAGGATCAGGTCGGCCTTGTGCACCTCGTCGTAGGTGCGCAGCGGGTCGAGCAGCCGGACCTTGAACATGTGCCGGACGTCGTCGGGCACCGACGCGAGCAGCAGGACGTGCGTGGCCAGCTCGTCGTGCCCGACGACCGACACGTCCTCGCCGCGCCCGGTGGACAGCCGCCGGGCGTAGCGGGCCTCCTCCACCGCGCCGCGCAGCTCGCCCGCCGCGACGACGTCGCTCACCCCGACCGCGAGCCGGTCGCCGCCGAGGCCGGGGGCCAGCGCCCGCAGCGCCCGGTGCACCTCGCCCGCCACGTCGTGGCCGCGCTCGACCTGCACCAGCGCGATCGCCTCGTCGTCGAGCAGGCCGATGACCGGGCTCGGGCCGGGCATCGCCTCGCGCAGGACGGTCCGCAGCTCGCCGGGCCGCAGCCGGCCCGACGACGCGGCCGAGACGGCGGCGAACGTCGCCGAGGCGTCCAGGCCGGTCAGCTCCAGCCGGGGGACCACCTCGTCGGCCGCCGCCCCCGACACCACCAGCCGGACGAGCTCCTGCGTCAGCCGGCCCTCGACGCTCAGCCGGTCGTCCAGCCTGGCCCGTTCCAGCGCGACGATCGCGGTCAGCTCGGCGACCAGCGCGCGCCGCTCGGCGGGCCAGTCCTCCACGTCGCCCGCGCAGGCGAGGAACCAGTCGGCGACGCGCGCGGTCGTGTCCGGCGCGACGGGGAACAGCGAGAGGTCCGGCGAGGTCAGCCGGTGCGGCAGGCGCGGCGCGGTGAGGAAGACCCGCGCCAGCTCGGCCGGGTCGGCGGGCGGCTCGGCGCCGCCCGCGACGACGCGTCCGGCCGGGGTCAGCACCCAGCAGCGCATCCCGAGGTCGCGGTCGACCAGCTCCAGGACCGGGCCGAGGCCCGCGCCCTCGGTGACGCCCGCGACGAGCTGCCGGTGCCGGTCGAGGACGGCCGTCAGGTCGGCGGCGCGCGCGCCGGACAGCCGCCGGACGACCTGCTCGGTCACCGTCGCGAACGCCAGGTCCTCCGGGACCCGGAACAGCGGGATCCGGTGGCGCGCGCACGCCTCCACGAGGTCGGCGGGGATCGTCCCGTTCACCGCGTCCCAGGCGGCCAGCGCCGAGACCCCGGCCCGGGCGAGGGCGCGGACGAAGACCTGCGAGTCGTCCGGGGACGTCCGCCAGACCAGCCCGGTCAGCACCAGCTCGCGCCCGCTGAGGTAGCGGCCGGGGTCGAGCAGGTCGGTCGTGACCACCCAGCGGACCACCCGGTCCAGCTCGTCGTCGCCGGTCACGAGCTCGAGCCGGAGCTCGGGCATCGCCAGCAGGGAACGCAGCCTCATAGAGGCGAACGTTAACCCACGGTTCACGTGCGGGGGCGATTGGAGCAACGCACGAAATCGGTGGCGCGGCGGCGCGGCGACTTCGGACTTCCTGTCTCTCGACCCGCCGGGCGGGCGCTGTGTGTACTCGTGGCAACCCACCCGGAAGGGAGCCCGAGTGCTGGACCGGTTGAACGCGCTGCCGGCGGACGCGGCGGAGGCGGAGCTGCTGACCTGCTGCGCCTCCCGGCGCTGGGCGGCCGAGATCGCCGCCGGACGCCCCTACGCGGACGCGGCCGAGCTCGCCGCGGCGTCGGACGGGGCCCTCGCGGCCCTCGACTGGACCGACGTCCGGGAGGCGCTCGACGCGCATCCCCGGATCGGCGAGCGGGCGGCGGGCGCGGACCGCGAGGCCCGCTGGTCGCGCGGCGAGCAGTCCGCCGCCGCGACCGCCGAGGACGGCGTCAGGCGCGCGCTGGCCGAGGGCAACCGCGCCTACGAGGAGCGCTTCGGGCACGTGTTCCTGATCTGCGCGACCGGGAAGACCGCCGCGGAGATCCTCGCCGCGCTGCGCGTCCGGCTGGGGCACGACACCGGGACCGAGCGGACGACCGTCCGCGCCGAGCTCGCCGCGATCGTGCGGCTGCGGCTGGCCAAGCTGATCGAAGGGGTGTGAATGTCGCTCTCCACGCACGTGCTGGACGCCGCGCGGGGCCGGCCCGCCGAGGGCGTGCCCGTCCGGCTGGAACGCCGGGAGGACGGCGGGTACCGCGGGCTGGCCGAGGCCCGCACCGACGCTGACGGCCGGATCCGCGACTGGGGCGGGGCCGAGCTGGGCGCCGGGACGTACCGGCTGGTCTTCGACACCGCCGGCCTGTCGGACTTCTATCCCGAGGTGGCGGTGGCGTTCGTCGTCGCCGATCCCGGACAGCACCACCACGTGCCGCTGCTGCTGAGCCCGTTCGCCTACTCGACCTACCGAGGGAGCTGATCCGATGGCCATCGTTCTCGGCCCGAACCGCTACGGGAAGGCGGAGACGCGCGTGGTGCGCGTCACCAAGGACGGCGGGACCCACCGCATCAAGGACGTGAACGTCAGCGTCTCGCTCTCCGGCGACATGGACGTGGTGCACCTGACCGGGGACAACGCCCCGGTGCTGCCGACGGACACGCAGAAGAACACGGTGTTCGCGTTCGCGAAGAAGTACAACGTCGGGGAGATCGAGGAGTTCGCGCTGCTGCTCGCGCGGCACTTCGTCGACTCGCAGCCGACCGTCCACCACGCGCGGGTGGAGATCGAGGAGTACTCCTGGGACCGGATCCCGGTGGAGGACAACCCGCATCTCGGGCTGCGCGACGAGCAGCACTCGTTCGTCCGGAACGGCTCGGAGACGCGGACGTGCCTCGTGCACAGCGACGGCACCGGCGGCGAGGAGTCGGTGGTGTCGGGGCTGAAGGACCTGGTCGTCCTGAACTCCACGGGCAGCGAGTTCCACGGCTACATCAAGGACGAGTACACGACGCTGGAGGAGACCGACGACCGGATCCTGGCGACGGCGGTGACGGCCCAGTGGCGGCACCGGGGCACCTCGTCGGACTGGGGGCGGTCCTACCGGCGGGCCAGGACGTGCCTGCTGGAGGCGTTCGCGGAGACGCACTCCCTGTCGCTGCAGCAGACGCTGTACCAGATGGGCCGCCGCGTGCTGAACGACCGCAGGGAGATCTGCGAGGTGCGGATGGCGATGCCGAACAAGCACCACTTCGTCGTGGACCTCTCGCCGTTCGGCCTGGACAACCCGAACGAGGTCTTCTTCGCGGCGGACCGTCCGTACGGGCTGATCGAGGGCTCGGTGCTGGACGACGACGCCCCGCGGTCACCGTCGGCCTGGAAGTGAAAGGCTGAAATATGGAGTTTCTACGGCCCTTGACCTGGGCGGACGCGCTCGCCGCCAAGGCGGGGCAGCCGGCCGCGGTGCCGATCCAGGGCGGCACGGACGTCATGGTGGAGATCAACTTCGACGTGCACCGGCCGGCCGCGCTGCTCGACCTGAACCCCGTCCGCGAGCTGGCGGAGTACGAGACGCTGCCGGACGGCACGCTCCGGATAGGCGCGGGCGTCCCGTACGTGCGATTGATCGCCGAGCTGGGGGACCGGCTGCCGGGGCTCGCGCAGGCGTCCCGGACGGTCGGCTCCCCGCAGATCCGCAACCGGGGCACGGTCGGCGGGAACCTCGGCGCGGCCTCGCCCGCCGGGGACAGCCACCCGCCGCTGCTCGCGTCCGACGCGGTGATCGAGGCCGAGTCGTCCGCGCGCGGCACCCGGCTGATCCCCGCTGTGGATTTCTACAAGGGCGTGAAGCGGAACGCACTGGAGCCGGACGAGCTGATCCGCGCGATCCGGATCGCCCCGGCGTCCGGCCCGCAGTACTTCTCCAAGATCGGCACCCGGAACGCGATGGTGATCGCGGTCTGCTCGTTCGCGATCGCGCTGCATCCGGCGGAGCGCCGGGTCGGGACGGGCGTCGGGTCGGCCGCGCCGACACCGCGCCGCGCGACCGCCGCCGAGGAGTTCCTTTCGGCCGAACTGGACTGGGACGGCCGCGGACCGCTCTCGGTGTCGGCCGCGCAGCGGTTCGGTGAGCTGGTCCGCGAGGCCGCCGCGCCGATCGACGACGTGCGCGGCACCGCCGACTACCGGAAGCACGCCCTGTCGGTGATGGCGCGCCGCACCCTGACCTGGGCCTGGAACGACTACCGCGCGACCCGAGAGGAGGCGTCCTGATGCGCGTGAACGTGACCGTCAACGGCTCGAAGGAGACCGTGGACGACGTGTGGGAGGGCGAGTCCCTGCTGTACGTGCTGCGCGAGCGGATGGGCCTGCCCGGCTCCAAGAACGCCTGCGAGCAGGGCGAATGCGGCTCCTGCACCGTCTACCTGGACGGCACGCCGGTCTGCTCCTGCCTGGTCGCGGCCGGGCAGGTCGAGGGCCGCGAGGTCCGCACCGTCGAGGGGCTCGCCGCCGGACACGACGATCTGGACCCGGTCCAGAAGGCGTTCCTGGAGGCGGGCGCGGTGCAGTGCGGGTTCTGCACGCCGGGCCTGATCGTCCAGTCGCACGACCTGATCGAGCGGAACCCCGAGCCGTCCGACGCGGAGATCCGCGAGGCGCTCGCCGGGAACCTCTGCCGCTGCACCGGCTACGAGAAGATCCTCGACGCCGTGCGGCTGGCCGCGAAGCGGAAGGCCGACGCCAAGTGATCGTCATCGAGAACGCCCATGTCGTGACCGTGACCGGGGACGAGTACCCCGGCGGCCACATCGTCATCGAGGGCGACCGGATCACCGCGGTCGGCCCCGGCCCCGCGCCGGTGACCGGCGGCGAGCGGATCGACGCGCGGGGCTGCCTCGCCACGCCCGGCCTGGTCAACTCGCACCACCACCTGTACCAGTGGGCGTCGCAGGGCCTCGCCGCCGACAACACCCTGTTCGAGTGGCTCGTCGCGTCCTACCGGGTCTGGGGGCGGATGGACGCCGAGGTCGTGGCGGGCGCGGCGTCCGCCGGGCTCGGCTGGCTCGCCAAGTCGGGCTGCACGACGTCCACCGACCACCACTACATCTTCCCGAAGGGGCGCGGCGACCTGTTCGCCGCCGAGATCGAGGCGGCGCGGGAGCTCGGCGTCCGGTTCCAGCCGTGCCGCGGCTCGATGGACCGGGGCGTCTCGGACGGCGGCCTCCCGCCGGACGAGGTCGTCGAGGACATCGACACGATCATGGCCGAGACCGAGGCCGCGATCGACCGCTACCACGACGCGTCGTCCGGGTCCATGCTGCGGATCTCCGTCGCGCCCTGCTCTCCGTTCTCGGTGACCAAGGACCTGCTGGTCAGGTCGGCGGAGCTGGCCCGCGCCAAGGGCGTCCGGCTGCACACCCACCTCGCCGAGACGCTCGACGAGGAGCAGCACACGCTGGAGCAGTTCGGCATGACGCCGACCGAGTACATGGACTCGATCGGCTGGCTCGGCCCGGACGTCTGGCTCGCCCACTGCGTCCACCTGCACGACACCGACATCAAGCGGCTCGCGGAGACGAAGACCGGGACCGCGCACTGCCCCTCGTCCAACGCGCGGCTCGGCGCGGGCATCGCCCGGGTGTCGGCGCTGCTGGAGGCGGGCGCGACCGTCGGGCTCGGCGTGGACGGCGCGGCGTCCGCCGAGATGGTCCCGCTCGCCGGGGAGATCCGGCAGGCGATGTACTTCCAGCGCGCCAAGCACGGCCCGACCGCGCTGACCGCGCGGCAGGCGCTGGAGATGGCGACCATGGGCGGCGCGCGCTGCCTCGGCCGCCAGGACGAGATCGGCTCGCTGGAGGCGGGCAAGCTCGCCGACATCGCGCTCTGGCGCGTGGACGGCTTCCACGCCGCGATCGACGACCCGGTCGTCGCGTTCGGCTACGGCGGGACGCCGCCGCTCGCGCGCCTGCTCGTCGGCGGCCGGACGATCGTCCGGGACGACACGCTCGTCTCCGTCCCGCAGGACGAGGTCGGACGCCGCGGCGCCGCCGCCCACCGCCGCCTCATGAGCCTCGCCGAGGAGGTCCTGTAGCCATGCGCCCTGTAGCCATGCGCCCTGTGGACATGCGTCCGGGAGCCATGCGCCCCGTACCCCTGCGCCCGACCAACCAGTCCACACCGATCAAGTCGCCGGGACGCGTCGTCGCGCCGGGCAAGGGCGGCGTCGGCGACAGCCCGCTCCGCCCGGACGGCACGCTGAAGGTCGCGGGCGAGTTCGCCTACTCCTCCGACCTGTGGATCGACGGGATGCTGTGGGGCGCGACCCTGCGCAGCCCGCACCCGCGCGCCCGCATCACGCGCCTCGACATCGGCCCTGCGCTGGCCATGCCCGGGGTCCGGGCCGTCCTCACCCACGAGGACGTCCCGGGCACCAAGTACTACGGCCTGGACGACACCGAGGACCAGCCGGTCCTCGCCATCGGCGAGGTCCGGCACCAGGGCGAGCCGATCGCGCTGGTCGCCGCCGACCACCCGGAGAAGGCGCGGCGGGCGCTGGAGGCCATCGACATCGAGTTCGAGGTGCTCGAACCGATCACCGACCCGCGCCTGGTGATCTCCGATCCGGACAGGTACAAGGTGCAGCGGCTCGGCGGGATCACCCGGTACCAGCCCGTCCGGGTGGGCGACGTGGACGCGGCGCGCGAGCGGGCCGAGGTCGTCGTCCAGGGCGAGTACGAGGTCGGCATCCAGGACCAGGCGTTCCTCGGACCCGAGTCCGGGCTGGCGATCCCCACCGAGGGCGGCGGCCTGGACCTGTACGTCTCCACGCAGTGGATGCACTGGGACCTCAAGCAGATCGCTCCCTGCCTCGGCCTCGCCGAGGACGAGATCCACATGACGCTCGCGGGCGTCGGCGGCGCGTTCGGCGGACGCGAGGACCTGTCCATGCAGATCCACGCCGGGATGCTCGCGCTGCACACCGGCAAGCCGGTGAAGATGTCCTACAACCGGTACGAGTCGTTCTTCGGGCACGTCCACCGGCACCCGGCGCAGATGCGCTACGAGTACGGCGCGACGAAGGACGGCAGGCTGCTGTACGCCGACGTCGAGATCGTCCTGGACGGCGGCGCGTACACCTCGTCCACCCTCAACGTCACCGGCAACGCCGCCTCGCTCGGCGTCGGGCCGTACGAGATCCCGAACATCAGGATCGACGCGTACGGCGTCTACACGAACAACCCGCCGTGCGGCGCGATGCGCGGCTTCGGCGCGGTGCAGGCGTGCTTCGCCTACGAGTCGATGATGGACCGGCTCGCCGCCGCGACCGGCCTCAGCCCGGTCGAGGTGCGCCGCCGCAACGCGGTCTCGGAGGGGTCCAAGCTCGCGACCGGGCAGGTCATCGACTCGCCCGCGCCGCTGGCGGAGATGCTGACCCGGCTGGAGGCGATGCCGCTGCCGGCGGAGGCCGACCGGAGCGACATCCGGAACCTGCCCGGCGGAGCGTCTCAGACCACCCACGGCGAGGGCGTCGTGCGCGGCGTCGGGTACGGCGTCGGGATCAAGAACATCTGCTTCTCCGAGGGCTTCGACGACCTGTCCACCGCCCGCGTCCGGCTGGAGGTGATCGGCGGCGAGGCGACCGCGCTCGTCCACACCGCCGCCGCCGAGGTCGGGCAGGGCCTGGTCACGCTCGAAGCGCAGATCGCGCGCACCGAGCTGGGCGTGCGGAAGGTGACGATCGCGCCGGCCGACACCACGGTCGGCAGCGCCGGGTCGTCCTCGGCGTCCCGCCAGTCGTACATGACCGGCGGCGCGGTGCAGAAGGCGTGCCACGCCGTCCGCGACGAGCTGCTCGCGCTGGCCGAACGCAAGCTCGGCACCTCCTTCGGCCAGCTCTACCTCGCGGACGGCATGGTCGTCTCGCGCTGGAACGGGATCGTCGCCCCGATCGAGAAGGTGCTCGGCGACGAGGTCATCGAGGCCACCCGCGAGTTCCACCACCGGCCGACCCAGAAGATGGACCCGGTCACCGGCCAGGGCGACAGCCACACCCAGCTCGCGCTGTGCGTGCACCGCGCGGTCGTGGACGTGGACGTCGAGCTCGGCCTGGTCAAGGTCGTCGAGATGGCCGCCGTCCAGGACGTCGGGAAGATCCTCAACCGGCTGTCGCTGGAGGGCCAGATCCACGGCGGCTCCGCGCAGGGCCTCGGCCTCGCGGTGATGGAGGAGATCGTCGTCTCCGGCGGGCTCGTCCGGAACCCCTCGTTCACCGACTACCTCATCCCGACCATCCTCGACATGCCGCCGATGCGGCTGGACATCCTCGAACACCCCGACCCGCACGCCCCATACGGGCTGCGGGGCGCGGGAGAGCCACCCACGCTCTCCTCCACCCCGGCGATCGTCGCGGCGATCCGCGACGCCACCGGCAGAGCGCTCACCCGAGTGCCGGTCCGCCCGGAGCACATCGTGGCGTGACCCCGCCGCGCGCCCCGGTCAGCAGTTGATCAACGGGGGCGTCCCGCCCGTGTGCTTGGGGGACGGCGGACGCCCCACAACCGCTCCGATCGATCCGGACGGACGGCCCGGGACACGAGGGTCGCCCGGCGGTCGATCGCGCCCTGGAACACCTGCTTCCGGGGCGATCCGGACCCGAAGAAGGGCACCGCACCGTGACCGAGACCCAAGCCCCACCCCCGAAGTCACCCCCGTCCGCCGCCCGCGCGGACCGCTCGCCGCTCGACCGTTTCTTCGACCTCACCGGGCGCGGCACGACCGTCCCGCGGGAGATCCGCGGCGGCGTCACCACCTTCGTCGCCATGGCCTACCTGGTCGTGCTCATCCCGCTGATCATCGGCGACGCCAGGGACGTCACCGGAGCCAAGCTCGACCCCGCGCAGCTCACCACGATGGTCGCGCTGTCGGCCGGCCTGTCCACCCTGCTCATGGGCCTGGTCGGGAACGCGCCGCTCGCGATGGCCGCCGGGCTCGGCGTCACCCCGATCGTGGTCTTCCAGGCCGCCCCGCACATGACCTGGCCGCAGGCCATGGGCCTGGTCGTGCTGGAAGGCGTGATCATCGTGCTGTTCGCGCTGACCGGCGTGCGGCAGCTGATCATGGACGCCATCCCGCTCGCGCTGAAACAGGCCGTCGGCGTCGGGATCGGCGCGTTCATCGCGCTGATCGGCCTGGTGGACGCCGGGTTCGTCGGCCACCACGCCACCGCGCCCGCGTCCACGCCGGTCACGCTCGGCGTGCTCGGCAAGCTCGCCGGCTGGCCCGTCCTGGTGTTCTGCTTCGGGCTCGTCCTGACGCTCGTGCTGTTCATCCGGAAGGTGCCGGGCGCGATGCTGATCAGCATCGTCGTCTCCACCGTCTTCGCGATCGTGGTCAACAAGGCCGCGACGATCGACCCGAGGACGTGGGGGCCGGTCGTCCCCAAACTGCCGGACTCGGTCGTCGCCACGCCGAAGTTCGACCTCATGTTCAAGATCGACCTGTTCGGCGGGTTCGGCCGCGCCGGGATCGTCACCGCGTCGGTCGTGCTGTTCACGCTGGTGCTCTCGGGCTTCTTCGACGCCATGGGGACGATCCTCGGCGTCTGCGAGGAGGCCGGGATGACCGACGACCAGGGCCGGCTGCCCGGACTGTCCCGCATCCTCACCGTGGACGGCTTCGGCGCGATCATCGGCGGCGGCGTCAACGGCTCGGCGAACACCGCCGTGGTCGAGTCGGCGGCGGGCGTCGCCGAGGGCGCGCGCACCGGCCTCGCCAGCGTCGTCACCGGCGTCCTGCTGGGCGCGCTGATGTTCCTCACGCCGCTCGCCGGGGTCGTCCCGGTCGGCGCCGCCGCGCCCGCGCTGGTCGTGGTCGGCGCGCTGATGATGACGCACGCCCGCAAGATCGACTGGGAGGACCTGGAGATCGCCGTCCCGGCCTTCCTGACCATCGTGCTGATGCCGTTCACCTACTCGATCACGGTCGGCGTCGCGGCGGGCGTGCTGTCCTACACGCTGCTCAAGCTGGCCCGCGGGAGGATCGGCGAGATCCACTGGCTGCTCTACCCGCTGTCGCTCGTCTTCATCGCCTACTTCACCCTGCACCCGATCGAGGAAGCCCTGGGAATCAAGTGATGCGTGAGATCGCCGACCGGCTGCGCGCCTGGAACGCGTCCGGGACCCGCTACGCCGTCGCCACCGTGATCGGCGTGGGCGGCTCCGCCCCTCGCCCGCCCGGCGCGGCCATGGCCGTGTCCGAGGACGGCGAGGCGGTCGGGAGCGTCTCGGGCGGCTGCGTCGAGGGCGCCGTCTACGAGCTGTGCCGCGAGGTGCTCGACCACGGCGAGCCCGTGCGCGAGTCCTACGGCTACAGCGACGACGACGCCTTCGCGGTGGGTCTGACCTGCGGCGGCACCATCGAGGTGTACGTCGAGGCGGGGCCCGTGCCGGACGCCGGGCTGGCGGCGGTCTCCGCGTCCGAACCGGTCGCGTTCGCGCACGTGATGCCGCACGCGTCCGCGCCGATCGTGGTCTGGCCCGACCGGCACCTCGGCGGGACGGGCCTGGCCGACGTGGACGCGGCGGTCGTCGGGGAAGCCCGGGCGATGCTCGACGGCGGCCGCACGGGCATCCGCTCCGTGCGCTGCCGCGATGACCTCGATGTGTTCGTCCAGTCCTACGCGCCGCCGCCGCGGCTGCTGATCTTCGGGGCGATCGACTACGCGTCCGCGCTGGCCCGGCAGGGGTCGTTCCTCGGATATCGGGTGACCGTTTGCGATGCGCGGCCGGTGTTCGCCACCACCGCGCGGTTCCCGGACGCCGACGAAGTGATCGTGGACTGGCCGCACCGCTACCTCGCGGCGCAGGCCGAACGCGGCGCGATCGACGGCCGGACGGTCGTGTGCGTCCTCACCCACGACGCCAAGTTCGACGTGCCGCTGCTGGAGGTCGCGCTGCGGCTCCCGGTCGCGTACGTCGGCGCCATGGGGTCGCGGCGGACGCATCGCGACCGGCTCGCCCGGCTCCGGGAGGCGGCCGGGCTCGGCGACCGGGAGCTGGCCCGGCTGCGCTCGCCGATCGGGCTCGACCTGGGCGCCCGCACCCCCGAGGAGACGGCCGTCGCCATCGCCGCCGAGTTCGTCGCGGCCCGGCGCGGCGGCACCGGCCTGGCCCTCGGACGCACCGACGGACCCATCCACCACGACGACCACACGGCCGCCGAGGTGGCCTGAACCCGGCCGACCGGACAAGGAGGAACCGATGCCGCACGTCTTCCTGAACGGCGGGGCGATGCGCGGGGGACCGCTGCACCACCTGCTCGACGGGGCCCCGCTCGTCGCGACCACCAGGACCGCCGCCCGCTACCGCTTCTACTCCGTCGGGGACCGCTGCCCCGCGCTCGCGCCCGTCGCGCACGGCGGGACGGCCGTGTCCGGCGAGGTCTACGACGTCCCGATGGACGTCCTGCGGGACCGGCTGCTGCCCGCCGAACCCCCCGAACTGGAGCTCGGCGTGATCGAGCTCGCGGACGGCGCGTCCGCGTTCGCGATGCTGCTGCGCCGCCCGCCCACCTCCTACCCCACACTGACCGACATCACCGAGTTCGGAAGCTGGACCGCCTACCGATCGAGAAAGAAGGAGGCAGCTTGATGCCGCGACGCTACGCGGTCAACTGCTCGATCCTGTTCACCGAGTTCCCCCTGCTGGAACGGGCCGCCGCGGCCCGCGACGCCGGGTTCGAGGCCGTCGAGTTCTGGTGGCCGTGGCCGGAGGCGCCCGTGCCGTCCGAGCGCGAGATCGACGCGTTCTGCCAGTCGATCGAGGACGCGGGCGTGCGGCACGTCGGGCTCAACTTCTACGCGGGCGACATGCCCGCGGGGGAGCGCGGCGTCCTGTCGCATCCGGCGCGCGCGACCGAGTTCCGCGAGAGCGTCGGGGTGCTCGCGCGCATCGCCGAGCGGACGGGCGTGCGCGCCTTCAACGCCCTGTACGGGCAGCGCCTGGACGGCGTCGCCGCGTCCGAGCAGGACCGGGTCGCCACGCGGAACCTCGCGTTCGCGGCCCGCACGGTCGCCGCGTTCGGCGGGACCGTCCTGGTCGAGCCGCTCGCGCGCGGCCTGAACGGCGCGTACCCGCTGGAGACGGCCGCCGACGCGATCGCCGTGCTCCGCCGCGTGGACGAGCCGAACGTGAAGTTCCTGTTCGACGCGTTCCACCTGGCCAGCAACGGCGACGACCTGGAGGAGGCCGTCCGGGCGCACGCCGCCGACATCGGGCACGTCCAGATCGCCGACGCGCCCGGACGCGGCGCGCCCGGCACCGGCGACATCGACTTCGCCGCGCTGTTCCGCGCGCTGGACGAGGCCGGCTACGACGGCTGGACGGCCCTGGAGTACAAGCCCGACGGCCCGACCGAATTCGGGTGGATGAAGGAGTGGCCCGCATGAGCACGATCGGATTCGTCGGCCTCGGCATCATGGGCGCGCCGATGGCCCGCCACCTGGTCGCCGCCGGGCACGAGGTGACCGGCCACGACCTGTCGCCCCGGGGCGTGGACGCGCTGGTCGCGGCGGGCGGGCACGCGGCGTCCGGCGTCGCGGAGGCCGTCGCCGGGGCGGAGGTCGTGATCACGATGCTGCCGCAGGACGAGCACGTCGAGGAGGTGTTCTTCGGCCCGGGCGGCATCCTCGAATCGGCCAAGCCGGGCGCGCTCTACATCGACTTCTCGACCATCCGCCCGGAGACGTCCCAGCGCGTCGCCGCGGCCGGACGCGAGCGGGGCCTGCGCGTCCTGGACGCCCCGGTCAGCGGCGGCGAGAAGGGCGCGGTGGACGCCGTCCTGTCGATCATGGTCGGCGGCGCGCGGGAGGACTTCGACGCGGCGCGTCCGGTGTTCGAGGCGGTCGGGAGGACCTTCGAGCTGGTCGGCGGCAGCGGCGCGGGCCAGTACGTGAAGGCCGCCAACCAGCTGATCGTCGGCGGCACGTTCGGGCTGGTCGCCGAGGCGATCGTCCTCATGGAGGCCGCCGGCGTGGACGCGAGGGCGGGCCTCGACGTGATCGCGGGCGGGCTCGCCGCGTCCCGGATCCTCGACCTCAAGCGCGGCTCGATGCTGGCCCGGTCGTTCGAGCCGGGGTTCCGCATCGACCTGCACCACAAGGACATGGGCATCGCCACGGCCGCCGCCCGCTCCGCCGACGTGGCGCTGCCGATGACCGGCCTCGTCGCGTCCCTGATCGCCGCCGCCCGGTCGCGCGGCTACGGCTCCCTCGACCACTCGGCCTTGCTGAAGGTCGTCGAGGACCTCTCGGGCCGTTCCTGATTCTTGCCCAGAACGGACGGCCGGTCCCCACAACCGAGCGCCAACTCCGAACGCGGAGACCGGCCGTCCGCCCCAGAAGGGATAGTGAACCATGGCGAAAGTTCCCGTCATGCAGGCGGTCGTTGACATCCTGAAATCCGAGGGCGTCGACATCGCCTACGGGTGCCCCGGAGCCGCGATCCTGCCGCTGTACCAGGCGATGGAGCGGGACGGCGGCATCGAGCACCTGATCGTCCGGCACGAGGAGGGCGCCACGCACATGGCCGACGGCTGGTCGCGGACGACCGGCGGCGTCGGCGTGGCGATCGGGACGTCCGGCCCGGCCGGCACGAACATGATCACCGGCCTGTACACCGCGCACGCCGACTCGGTGCCGATCCTGTGCATCACCGGCCAGGCCGCCTCGTCCAAGCTGCACCAGGAGGCGTTCCAGGCGGTCGACATCGTGGAGATCGCCAAGCCCGTCACCAAGTGGGCGGTGCAGGTCAAGGAGGCCGCGCAGGCGCCCTGGATCTTCCGCGAGGCGTTCCGGGTCGCCCGGTCCGGACGGCCCGGCCCCGTCCTCATCGACCTGCCGATCGACGTGCAGAAGCAGGAGATCGAGTGGGACCCGTCGATCGACGCGCCGCTGCCGATCGCGCCGGTCGAGCCGCACGGTCCGCGCGTCGAGCGGGCGCTGGACATGCTGCTGGAGGCGGAGCGCCCGCTGCTGCTCGCGGGCGGCGGCGTCATCCTCGCGGACGCGTCGCCGGAGCTGGTCGAGCTGGCCGAACTGCTCCAGATCCCCGTCCAGGCGACGCTGATGGGCAAGGGCGCGATCGACGAGGACCATCCGCTGTACGCGGGGATGACCGGCATCCAGACGTCGCAGCGGTACGGCAACGCGTCCTTCCTCGAAGCGGACCTGGTGCTCGCGCTCGGCGCTCGGTTCGGCGACCGGCACACCGGGCAGCTCGACGTCTACCGGGGCGAGCGCAGGTTCATCCACGTGGACGTCGAGCCGACGCAGATCGGCAAGGTGTTCGGCCCCGATCTGGGCATCGTGTCCGACACGAGGCTCTTCCTGCGCGCGCTGATCGACGCCGCGCGGGCGCGCGGGGTGTCGGGTTCGCCGGGCGCTTGGGTCGAGCGCGTCCGGTCGCTGAAGGTGTCGCTGACGCGGCGCGAGGACTTCGACGACGTGCCGATCAAGGCGCCGCGCGTCTACAAGGAGATCAACGAGTTCTACGGCCGCGACACCTACTTCGTGACCGCGATCGGGCTCTACCAGATCTGGGGCGGGCAGCACCAGAAGGCGCCGAAGCCGCGGCACTACCAGGTGTGCGGGCAGGCCGGCCCGCTCGGCTGGGAGATCCCGGCGGCGATCGGCGTGAAGACCGCGCTGCGCCGCGCCGAGCCGGACGCCGAGGTGGTCGGGATCGTCGGCGACTACGGCTTCCAGTTCCTGGTGGAGGAGCTCGCCGTCGCCGCGCAGTACGACGTGCCGTTCGTGCTCATCATGATCAACAACGAGTACCTCGGGCTGATCCGGATGGCCGAGGACCACGGCGGCTACGGCATGTCCTACCAGGTGGACATCCACTACGACGAGCACGGCACCGACAACGTCAAGATCATGGAGGCGTACGGCTGCTCCGGGCGGCGGGTGCTGGAGCCCGGCGGGATCCGGCCCGCGCTGGAATGGGCGCGCAAGGAGGCCGACCGGACTTCCCGGCCGGTGCTGGTCGAGATCATGATTGACCGCGAGTCCGACACGGCCAACGGCGTGCGCATCGACCGGATGCGCGAGTACGAGCCGGTGCCCTAGCGAGCACGAGCCGGTGCGCCGAGCGCGCACATGCCGGTGCCCGAGCGCGTGCGAGCCGGTGTCCGGCAGGGCCGGTGTCCTAGAGAGAGGTGGCGAGGATGATGCGGGACCACGTGGTGATCGCGCCCGACAAGTTCAAGGGGTCGCTGACGGCGGCCGAGGTGGCCGCGCACGTCGCGGCCGGGCTGCGCCGCGCCCGCCCGGACGTCCCGGTCGTCCCGCTGCCCGTCGCGGACGGCGGCGACGGCACGGTGGACGCCGCCGTCGCGGCCGGCTTCGCCCGGCTGCGGACCGCGGTGACCGGGCCGACCGGAGAGCCGGTCGTCGCCTCGTACGCGGTCGGCGGCGGGACCGCCGTGATCGAGCTGGCCGAGGCGTCCGGGCTGCGCCGGCTGCCCGGCGGAGAGCCCGCGCCGCTCACGGCGTCCAGCCGCGGGACCGGCGAGCTGATCGACGCGGCGCTGCGCGGCGGCGCGCGGCGGATCGTCCTCGGGCTCGGCGGCTCGGCCTGCACCGACGGCGGCGCGGGCATGGCGTCCGCGCTGGGCGTCCGGTTCCTGGACGCGGACGGCGCCGAGCTGCCGCCGGGCGGGGCCGCGCTGCGGAGGCTGGCGTCGATCGAGCCGGGGTCCCTGCCGTCCCGGCTGGACGGCGTGGAGGTGATCGTCGCGAGCGACGTGGACAGCCCGCTGCTCGGCCCGGACGGCGCGGCCGAGGTGTTCGGCCCGCAGAAGGGCGCGTCGCCGACGCAGGTCCGGGTGCTCGAACAGGGCCTCGCGCGGCTGGCGTCCGTCGCGAGCCTCGTCGCGGTCGGCGGCCGCGGCCCGGTGCACGAGCGGCCGGGCGCCGGGGCGGCGGGCGGCGTCGGCTTCGGCGCGATGACGTTCCTCGGCGCGACCGTCCGGCCGGGCATCGGCTACCTGCTCGACCTGCTCGGCTTCACCGAGGCCGTGCGCGGCGCGCGGCTGGTGATCACCGGTGAGGGCTCGCTGGACCGGCAGTCGCTGCGCGGCAAGGCGCCGGTCGGCGTCGCCCGCGCCGCCGCGCGCGAGGGCGTGCCCGCGATCGCGGTCGCGGGCCGCCGCGCGCTGACCGGCGAGCAGCTCCGCAAGGCCCGCATCCAGGACGCCTTCGCGCTCACCGACCTCGAACCCGACCCCGCCGTCTGCATGGCCGAGGCGGGGCCGCTGCTGGAGCGCCTCGCCGCCGAGCGGATCGCCGGCGCGTGGCTGACCGACACCCCCGACCGGCAAGGAGCGTGACCTTGACCTTCGACCTGGTGGTCCGCTCGCGGCGGGCCGTCCTGCCGTACGGCGAGCGGCCCGCGGCCGTCGCCGTCCGGGACGGCCGGATCGCCGCGATCGAGGACCGCGACGCCCCGCTGCGCGCCGCCGCCGAGGTCGATCTCGGCGACCTCGCGCTGCTGCCCGGCCTGGTGGACACGCACGTCCACATCAACGAGCCCGGCCGCACCGAGTGGGAGGGCTTCGCGACCGCGACCCGCGCGGCGGCCCGCGGCGGCGTCACGACGCTGATCGACATGCCGCTGAACTCGCTGCCGCCCGTGGTCGAGCCCGCCGCGCTGGAGGTGAAGCGCGCGGCGGCGTCGGGCGCGGTCCACGTGGACGTGGGGTTCTGGGGCGGCGCGGTGCCGGGGAACGTTCCCTCGCTGCGCCCGCTGTGGACGGACGGCGTCTTCGGCTTCAAGTGCTTCACCGCCGATTCGGGCGTGCCGGAATTCCCGCCGCTGTCGCCGGAACGGATGCACGAGGCGTTCCGCGAGATCGCCTCGCTCGGCGGCCTGGTCATCGTGCACGCCGAGGACCCCTCGGCGCTGACCGCGCCGTCCTCGGGGGAGTACCCGGACTTCCTGGCGTCGCGCCCGCCGTCCGCCGAGCGCGCGGCCGTCGAGCTGGTCGTCCGGCTCGCCGAGCAGACCGGCGTGCGCGCGCACATCCTGCACCTGTCGGCGGCCGACTGCCTGGAACCCCTCGCCAAGGCCCGGTCGCGCGGCCTGCCCGTCACCGCCGAGACGTGCCCGCACTACCTGACGCTGACCTCGGCGGACGTCCCGTCGGCGGACGCCACGGCCTACAAGTGCTGCCCGCCGATCCGCGACGCCGCCAACCGCGAGGCCCTCTGGGCGGGCCTCGCCGACGGCGTGATCGGCTGCGTCGTCACCGACCACTCACCCTGCACGCCCGAGCTCAAGCGCGGCGACTTCGCGACCGCGTGGGGCGGCGTCGCGTCCCTGCAACTCGGCCTGCCCGCCGTCTGGACGGCCGCGCGGGAACGCGGGCACTCGCTGAACGACGTCGTCCGCTGGATGGCCGAAGGGCCGTCCGCGCTGGTCGGCCTGTCGTCCCGGAAGGGCCGCATCGCCGTCGGCAACGACGCCGACCTGGTCGCCTTCGCCGCCGACGAGACGTTCACGGTCGTCCCGTCCGAGCTCGAACACCGCCACCCCGTGACGCCCTACGCGGACCGCACCCTCACCGGCGTCGTCCAGGCGACCTGGCTGCGCGGCGAATCCGTGAACGGCACCCCCCGCGGCGTCCTGCTGCGCCGTCCCTGACCCGATTGGAACCCGCATGACGGACTTCTCCTCCCTCCCCGATCTGGCCCTGCGCACCCTGGGCGGCTCGGTGATCGCCGCGAGCGACGAGTCCTTCGAGGAGAAAGAGAACCTGATCAACCCCTGGGCGCCGAAGTTCTCCCCGGAGACGTTCGGCGCGAAGGGCCAGGAGTACGACGGCTGGGAGACCGCCCGCCGCCGCCCGGACGAGAACGGGCACCTGGGTCATGACTGGGCCCTCGTCCGCCTCGGCCTGCCCGGCGTGATCCGCGGCGTCGTGATCGACACGGCCTGGTTCAAGGGCAACTACCCGCCGCACGCCTCGGTCGAGGCGTGCGCGGCGGGCGGCTACCCGAGCCCGGCCGAACTGGAGGACGCCGCCTGGACGGAGATCGTCCCGAAGAGCGCCCTGCAAGGCGACGCCGCGCACGAATTCAAGGTGGACGTCGAACGCCGATTCACGCACGTGCGGCTGAACATGTTCCCGGACGGCGGAATAGCGCGCCTCCGCGTCCACGGGGAGGTCGTTCCGGACCCGCGACTCCTGTCCGGACTCACCATCGACCTGGCCGCCCTCGAAAACGGCGCGCGCGTCACCGAATGCAGCAACATGTTCTACTCGTCCCCCGACAACATGCTGTTTCCAGGCTCGGCCCGTAACCAGGCCGAAGGCTGGGAAACCGCCCGCCGCCGCGACCGCAACAATGACTGGGCCATCGTCAGACTGGCCGCCCCCGGCGAAATCACGCTGGCCGAATTCGACACCACGAACCTGAAATTCAACGCGCCCGCCGCAGTGACCCTCTCAGGCCGGAACTCCAGCGGCCAATGGCGGGAACTCCTGCCGAAGACCCACCTCCAGCCCGACACCCGCCACCGGATCCGCCTCGATTCCGACGCCGAGGTGACTCACGTCCGCGTGGACATCCACCCCGACGGCGGCCTGGCCCGGCTCCGCCTCTGGGGCTCCCTGACCTCCGCCGGCGAAACGCTCCTGACCTCGCGTTACACCGCCCTGACGGCCTGACCGGCAGGACGCCCGAGCCCCTGGCGGGCTCGGGCGTCCCAGGGGAAGTCATCCGAACTGGCCGGGCTTGTAGTCCCCGCCGACCTGCTTGTTGATGACGCCCATCCGGTTGCTGGCGTTGATCAGCGCGACGATCAGCAGCAGATCGGTCAGCTGCGCCTCGTCGTAGTACTTGCCCGCGTTCGCCCAGACCTCGTCCGAGACGCCGCCCGCCCCGTCGGCGATCCGCGTCCCCGCCTCGGCCAGTTCCAGCGCCGCCCTTTCGGCATCGCTGAAAACATTCGACTCCCGCCAGGTCGCGACGAGATTGATCCGGGTGGCGTCCTCTCCCGCGTGCGCGAGATCCTTGCTGTGCGCGTCGGTGCAGTATCCGCACCCGTTGATCTGGCTGGCCCTAAGCATCACCATGTCCCGAGTGGCCGCCGGAACGGTCGACTCCTTGAGAATCACCATGCTCGCCGTGGAGAAATGCTTTAACGCCTTGGCGGCGACCGGGGTACCGAAGAGATTCAGCCGAGCACCCATCACGAACTCCCTGCCGTAGAACACTGGGTCGCCATAAAGATGCCGCCGCCCTCCCATCCGTGACAGCTTCTCAATGTGACCTGCGCCATACAGCTCGTCGCGCGTCAGAGCCGCCCGCTGTGGATCCGCCGAGCGCCGGCGCGCGGCCGAACGCCGCGGGCGTCGAACTCCGCGAGCCAGGCGGCGAGCCTGTCGTGCCGGCCCTTGCCGACCAGGAAGGCGGCGGCCAGCCCGGGGAGCCGCTCGCCGAGCGACCACCATTCCTCCCACTGCTCGTACCGCAGCGCCAGCGACCGCAGCCCGTCCAGCTCGGCGATCACCCGCAGGTGGTGGACGGAGGCGCGCGACACGTCCAGGTGCGCCAGGCGGGGAAGCGTGCGCAGCGGCCCTAGATCGACGGCGTGCGGCGCGGACAGGGTCACGCGGCGCAGCGTCGGATGGCCCGCCAGAGGCGCCAGGTCGATCGACTTCAATTCGAGGTCGAGCGTCTCGACCGGCGCCTCGCGCAGCGGCGAGAGATCGGCGGACGCGCACCGGGACAGTTCCACGGCCAGCAGGTGCGGCGCCTGGCGCGCGGAACCCAGATCGACGTCGCCCGCGCCGTCCACGCGCAGGATCTGGACGCTCGGGCCCGGTTCGTCGCGCGGCGCGTCCAACCGGAGTTCGCCGTCGTCGCCGATCGTGTACGCGCCGCGCGCGAACGCGTCCACGTGCCGCCTGAGCAGCGACGTCACCGAGTCGGCGACGTAGCGGACCCCGCGACCGGCGCCGAGGCGGATGACCTGCCCGGGACGGCCCCCGCCGGCCGGATCCATGTCCACCGCGAGCAGGTCGCCGCCGGTGCACAGGACGAACGGGATCCAACCGGGACGATCCGCCGACCGGCGTACCGTCCCGGGAGGGTCGGCGTCGGGGACGAACGGACCGAAGAACCGCTCCGTCCGGCCGCCGCCCGCCCAGTGGCGGTCGCCACCGTGCACCGCCGCCACGGCCTCCACGCTCAGCCAGCACGACAGCCGCTCGAAGACGCCGGCCTCACCGTCACCGTCGGCCACGCCGTACAACGCTCGAAGATCGTCCGGCAGAGCCGTGCCGAGCCGGCCTTCCAGCCGGTCCAGCGACTCGGCCGAAGGCGGGGCGGGCAGGTTCCGGAAGGGGGCCTCGTCCGAAAACCCGAACAGTTCATCCCGGTACCTGAGGTACGCCCGGAGCAGCCGGACGGCCTCGTCAGGGTCGCCCGCCTGGGTGGAATCCACCGGCCCGTCCTGTTCGTCGCCGGGGTCGGCCGGAAGCGCGTCGGCATCGATCATGTATAGGAAGCCGCGCTTCGGCCGGTCCACGCCGCTCAGCTCGCACCCGGTGGCGACCTCGAACTCGCCGGACGCGGTGACGCCGGCCTCGACGCCGAGCACTCGTCCCGCCTCGCCGAACGCTCGGTACGCCCGGCGCAGGACGCTTTGCAGATCCATCTCGACGACGCGTTCGGCACCGTCCGCCAAGTCGTAAGCGACACCCGTCTGCCCGGCACCTTGCGCGTCGGCGACACCGGTCACCGATGCGCGCAGCCAGCCCTCCGGCGCCGCGTCGGCGACCCGGGAGCACAACTCGCGCAGCACCGCGGCGGGATCGGAAGCTTCTCGTCTCTTCGCCATGATCCGGGACCCTACGGACGGCCGGTGACGTTCCACCGCGGCCGGCCCGGTCGCTTCGCGAGATGAATTTGATAACGGTTTTCGTTATGCTGGTATCGGTTCCTAGGGAAGGGGATCCATGGCGCGTAACGAGGTGCGTCCGGTGGTCAGGCTTCGGTCCACGGCCGGGACGGGGCACACGTATGTGACCCGCAAGAACCGGCGTAACGACCCCGACCGGATGGTGCTGCGCAAGTACGACCCGGTCGTGCGGCGGCACGTCGACCACCGCGAGGAGCGCTAGGCGCTCGCATAGACCAAGGCCCCGCGCCCGTCCCGAGCACCCGGACGCGGGGCCTTGCCATGCTCAGGACGCGGGCTTGTCGTCCTTGGGGGCCGACAGGGCTTCGGCGATCGCGCTCTTCGGCGGCGGCGCCTCCGCGGGCGCGGGATCGGCGGGCTCGGGCTTCAGGGAGTCGGCCACCGAGACCGGCGGCGTCCAGCCCGGCTCGGGGGCCGGGGGCATGGACGGCAGCGACGGCTTGAGCGGGGCCGTGAGCTTGGGCGCAGCCGCGGGCTTGGGCGCGGCGGGCTTCTTGGCGGCGGCCTCGCCCGCCGGGGTCAGGATGCGCGGCTCGCGGTCGGGAATGAGGCCGGGACCGGGCTTGATCGCGGGAGATGGGACGTCCATCTTGCGGCGGGCGCCCTTACCGCGCGAGCGGGAGCGCGGGCCGGAACCGCCGCCGCGTCCGCCGCCGCCACCCATGCCGCCCAGCGGAATGCCGATCATGGGGACGACGGTCTGGTTCGGCTGGCCGCCGTGGTGGTCGGACGGCTTGTCGTCCTTGTCCTCTTTGTCGCTCCCGGACGGGTCGGCCGAGGCCAGGTGGACGCCGCGGCGCTTCGGCGGCGGGGCGTCGGCGGCGCCGTCGATCTTCTCCGGGAAGGCGTGCCAGAGCTCGGTGATCCGGGCGTTCAGGCGGCGCATGTACTGGTCGACGTCCTCCTGGACGGCGCCGTGCTCGGGCGCGTGCTCGATGTACCAGGGGAGGATCTCGCCGCCGTAGGCGCGCAGCGCCTCGCCCATCGCGCGGGCCGCCGCGAGCAGGTGCTCGGCGTCGGCGAGCAGGCGGCGGAGCGCGGCCAGGGACGGCGCGTCCTCGGCGGCCGGGTCCTCGGCGTGCCGCCGGACGAGGTGGAAGAGCAGGTCGCGGACCTCGGCCAGGCGGCGGGTCGCGTCGTCGTAGGCCGCGGCGGCGGTGGCGACGTCGGCGGGGGAGGTGCCGCGCAGCATGTCGCGGACCTCGTCGGCGTCCCCGTAGCCGGACAGGGTGCCCGCCGGAGGGTTGCCGGTGCGGACGGGAGCGTGGCGGGGGTCGGTCATGGGGTCTCCTGCGGGCCGCCCTCAAGGATCTCGCGGACGCGCCCGACCCGGTCCACGTTGGCGGCCTCGGCCTCCCGGACGGTGTCGGCGGTGCGTTCCAGGGCCTCGGCGGCGGTCCGGATCTCGCTGAAGAGCAGCCGGTAGGCGGCGGTGAACTCGGCGTGGCCGCGGGCGGCGGTCTCGGCCAGGGTGCTCGCGGCGTCCCAGTTCCCGAACGCCGCGGCGGGGACGTTCGTCCGGACGGTCACGTCGGAGGGCGACCCCGGCGCGCTCGGACGCGCGAGCTCGCGACGGAGCAGCGCCGCCGCTCCCCGGGCGAACTCGTGGTCGTGCGCCGTGCCCCCGTGGTTCGGTTCGGTCACGAGACGACTCTCCCTGGTGATCGGTAGAGGCGCCATCCTCGCCGAGGGCCGCGGCCCGGGTCAAACCGGACGGCGCGGTGCCTGAAAGGCTCTTTGCCGACCGTTTTGTCTGTAGTAACGCCGTTCCGGGGAAGACAGCGGGCGTGAGCAAACTCAACGCCGAGGAACGCCGCGAACTGTCACCGGACGAGTTCGGCATCCCGCCGCACGACGGCAAGCCGGGCAAGTACCCGATCGAGAACAGGGAGCACGCGGTCGCCGCGCTCGGCCGCGTCGACCGGTTCGGCACGCCGGAGGAGAAGGAGCAGGTCCGCAAGGCCGTCGCCGAGCGCTACCCGGACCTGCCGTCCAGCGAGGGCGAGGGCGGCTCCGACGCCGCCGGCGCCGAACGCGAGCGCGAGAAATGAGCGAGGCCCCCCGCGTCCGGGAAGGACGCCGGGGGCCTCACCGCCCTCGTCAGGACTCGGCCGGGGGCTCCTCTTCCAGCAGGTCGTCGAACTCGCCGTCCTTGACCCCGGCCACGAACGCGTCCCACTCCGCCTCGGTGAAGTAGAGGACGGGCCCGTCGTCGTCCTTGGCGGAGCGCATCACCACGGCCCGCTCACCGAACTCCTTGTGGTTCACCGGGACGTCCTTGCCGTCGATGAACTCGATGATGACGCCGTCGGTGACGATCGGTTCCTGGTTGTTCACTGCCACCCCTTCAGAGGCGAGTCCACGGTCCCTCCCACCCTAGAGCGGCGGCCCCCTCGGCGACCCCGCGAACGCGACCCCGTTCTCCGGGACCCGCGAACGCGACCGCGTTCTCCGGGACCAGCGAACGCGACCGCGTTCTCCGGGACCCGCGAACGCGACCGCGCCCTCCGGCGAAGGGAGGATGCAACCGTCCCCTCACGACGAAGGCCGACCATGTGCCCCCAACTGTGGAACCGCGGGTGGTGACCCGCGCGGTCACCGACGCGGCGACGATCGAACGCTCGCTGGACGAGCCGGAGCGCTTCGCCGACGTCTTCGACCGCTACTACGACGCGATCCACGGCTACGCCGCGCGCCGCCTCGGCCCCGCCGCGGCCGACGACGTGGCCGCCGAGACGTTCCTGATCGCCTTCGACCGCCGCGCAGGCTACGACCTGGCCCGCCCGGACGCCCGGCCCTGGCTCTACGGCATCGCGTCCAACCTGATCGCCCGCCGCCACCGCGCCGAGGCCCGCCAGTACGCCGCGCTGGCCCGCACCGGCGTGGACGGGCCGTCCGAGGGTCCCGAGGACCGCGCCGCCGCCCGCCTCGACGCGTCCGCCGCGCGCGGCCCGCTCGCCGCGGCCCTCGCCGATCTCGCGCCCGGCGACCGGGACGTCCTGCTCCTCATCGCCTGGGCGCAGCTCACCCCGCAGGAGGTGGCCGAGGCGCTCGGCCTGCCCGCCGGGACCGTCCGCTCCCGCCTGCACCGCGCCCGCACCCGCATCCGCGCCGCGCTGCCCGACGACCTCAAGGAGACGGCATGAACGACCTGGACGCGCTCCGCGCCGCCTGGGAGGCCCCCGCGCCCCCGTCCCCCGAAGCCCGCGCCAACGCCCGAGCCGCCCTCCTTTCCCGCGCCACCGCGTCCGCCGTGGCTCCCACCCCCACCCCAATCCTCGCGCTGCCGTCGGATCCCGCCGCGCCTCGCGTCGAACGCGCAAGTGCAGTCGTCGGGGGCGAGGGCGGGACGTCGGGTGGAGCGCGGCGGAGCCGGCGGAGGTGGGGGTGGAGCCTGGCCGCGGTCGGGGCGGCGGCGGCGATCGGGGCCGGCTTCGCGGTCGCGCCGTCCGGGACGGGAGGTGACGGCCACCGGAACGGCGGCGTCCGGCTGATGAGCGCGAACGCGCTGCTGGACCGGGCCGCCGACGCGGCGGAGCGGCGGCCGTTCACGGCGCCGCGTCCGGACCAGTGGGTCATGGTCGAGGAGCGGCTGACCACCTCGGCCGAGCCCGCCGGGGTCGTCACCGGCGGGCCGTACATGACGCGCGTGCGCCGCACCTGGCACAAGGCGGACGGGTCGCTGATGGCGTACTGGGTGGCTCCCAAGGGCAAGGTCCAGGTCCAGTCGGCGGCGGGGATGGACCCGCGCGTGGACTACGCCGCCATGTCCAGGCTGCCCACCGACCCGGACGCGCTGATCGCGCGGGTCAGGCGGGACGCGCCAGGCCAGTCCTGGGATCGCGTCCTGCAACTGCTGAACACGATCCTGCGCACGAGCACGCCACCGCCGAAGGTGCAGGCGGCGATCTTCCGCGCGATGCGGAGCATCCCCGGCGGGACGCTCGTGAACGGCGTCCGCGACGCGGCGGGCAGGCCCGCGATCGCGATCGGCTGGACCACCGAGGGATGGCTGCGCGAGGAGGTGCTGCTGGATCCGAAGTCCTACGCCTACCTGGGCGAGCGGGCCGTCGCCGGGCAGCGTCACGAGATGGAGAGCGCCAAGGGCACGGTGGTCGTCCCGAAGGGGGCCGTGCAGCGCGTCGAACTGCGCACCCGCGCCGGAGTCGTGGACGCGCCGGGCCTCCTGCCGCGCTAGAAGTCGTGGAGGAGGCGTTCGGCGGCGACCTCCAGGCGGGTCTGGATCTGGTCGGCGGTGGCGTGGCCGCGGAGCATCTCGATCATCTCCATGGTCCAGACGCTGGCCAGGGCCTTGGCGACGACGTAGCGGCGGTCGCCGGGCGGGACGGTCACGTCGCGGCCGACCGAGGCGCGCAGGAGGAGGCCGGTCATGCGGTCACCGAAGTCGGTCTTGACGTCGGAGAGCAGGAGGGAGCGGATCAGGGCCTCGGCCAGCTCGGGTTCGCGCATGAGGCCGCGCGTCGCGCGCATGAGGACGTCCACGGCGCGGCGGTGCGCGGCCTCGGTGCGCGGCGGGCGGCGCTCGATGCTGCCTTCGAGGAGGTCCAGCTCCTCGCTGACGACCGCGACGACCAGGTCCATCTTGGACGGGAAGTAGCGGTAGAGGGTGCCGAGGGCGACGCCGGCGCGCTCGGCGACCGTGCGCATCTGCATGGCCTCCACGCCGCCGCGCGAGGCGAGTGCCGCGGCGGCCTGGACGATCCGGCGGCGGCGCTGGTGCTGGCTGCGGGACCGCGCGCCGCCGCGCGGTGCCTCCTCCGCCGCCGCGGTGGCCGCCGCGGCGGCCACTTCGCTGTCCGCCACGCTCGGGTCCTCGGTCGGCTGGTCGCCGGTCACGGCCTGTTCTGCGCTCACCGGGTCATCCTACAGGCCGGACAGGAACGTGTTATCTGAACGCGATTCGGTTTCGCGATCCCGGTCCGTCCAGCGGCGGTCGGAGGGGGTGAGGGCGCCCCTGGACACAGACTAGAATCTGTTCTAGTTTTGCGGCCGGGAGGTGACGCCGGTGACCGTCGCGGAACTGCTCGCGGCCCGCGCCGCCGACGACCGTCCGGGACTCTCCTGCGCCGACGACGGGCGGCGCTGGAGCTGGCGGGAGGTCGTCGCCGAGTCCGCCGCCCGCGCCGCGTGGATGGCCGCCCGCCGGCCGGGCGAGCGCCCGCTGCACGTGGGCGTGCTCCTCGACAACGTGCCCGAGCTGGTCTTCCTGATCTGCGGCGCGGCGCTGTCCGGCAACGTGGTGGTCGCGCTGAACCCGACGCGCAGCGCCGCCGAGCTCGCGGGCGACGCGTGCCGCGCCGACTGCGACCTGGTCGTCCACCAGGCCGAGTACGCGACGCTCGCGCAGGGGACGGCCGTCCGGACCCGCGGTTTCGCCGACCGCACCCGCGAGGTCGTCGCCCTGGAGGAGCACGAGCGGGCCGTCGCGGAGTTCGCGGGGGCGAACCCGCCGAAGGCGGACCTCGACGCCGCCACGCTGATGATGCTGATCTTCACCTCGGGGACGTCGGGACGGCCGAGGGCCGTCCGCGTGACGCACCGCAAGATCGTCGTGCCGGGGGAGAGCCTCGGCGGGCGGCTGCTGACCCCCGAGGACGTCGTGTACTGCCCGATGCCGCTGTTCCACTCCGGCGCGATCATGGCGGCGCTCGCGCCCGCGCTGGTCGCCGGGGCGGAGCTGGTCGTGCGCAGCCGGTTCAGCGCGTCCGGGCTGCTGCCGGACGTCCGCGCGCACGGCTGCACCTACCTCCACTACGTCGGCAAGGCCCTGTCCTACGTGGTCGCGACGCCGCCCAGGCCGGACGACGCGGACAACCCGCTGAAGATCGCGTTCGGCAACGAGGCCGCGCCGCTGGAGCAGCAGGCGTTCGCCGAGCGTTTCGGCTGCTTCGTCATCGACGCCTACGGCTCGACCGAAACCGCGATCTCGTTCTCGCCCGACCCGCTCGGGCCACCCGGCGCGCTCGGCAGGCTCGCCGACGGCGTCAAGGTGCTGAACCCCGAGACCGGCGAGGAGTGCCCGCCCGCCCGCTTCGACGAGGCCGGACGCCTCACCAACGCGGACGAGGCGATCGGCGAGCTCGTCAACACCACCGGCGAGGGCCTGTTCGACGGCTACTACAACGAGGACGCCCCCGACCGCGTCCGCGACGGCATGTTCTGGAGCGGCGACCACGTCTACCGGGACGAGAACGGCTACGCGTTCTTCGCCGGGCGCGCCGCCGACCGGCTCCGCGTGGACGGCGAGAACTTCGGGGCCGTCCAGGTCGAGCGGGTGCTCGCGGAGTTCCCTGGCGTCCGGCAGCTCGCGGTGTTCGGCGTCCCGGACGCGGCGTCCGGCGACCAGGTGATGGCCGCGCTCGTCACCGAGACCGGCGAGTTCGACCCGGGAGCGTTCGCGGCGTTCCTCAAGGGCCGCGACGACCTGGGGCCGAAATGGCCGCCCCGGTACGTCCGGGTGGCGCGGGAGCTGCCCGCGACGCCGTCCAACAAGATCCTCAAACGTGCGCTGGCCCGGGACGGCTGGCGCACCGACGACCCGGTGTGGTGGCGGCCCGGCCGCGACCTCGCCTACCGCCGGATGACCGCCGAGGACGCGGCGGCGCTCGCCGCCGAGTTCCGGCGGCGCGGACGCCAGCACCTCCTGGAAGGGAGCGCCTGAGTGGACTTCAACCTCGACGAGGCCCAGCGCGAACTGCAAGGCCTCGCCGCCGGCCTGCTCGGCCGCGAGGCCTCGCCGCAGCGGCTCGAAGCGTTCGAGAAGGGCGGCGCGGCCTACGACGAGCCGGTCTGGAAGGCGCTCGCGCAGGCCGGGCTGCTCGGCGTCGTGGTACCCGAGGAGCAGGACGGCGCGGGCCTCGGACCGGTCGAGCTGACCGTCCTGCTGCGGGAGGTCGGCGCGCACGTCGCGCCCGTCCCGGCGTACGCGACGCTCGCGCTGGCCGCGCTGCCGATCGCCCGCACCGGCACGGACGCGCAGAAGGAGCTGCTCGCGGGCGTCGCGACGGGCGAGACGGTCCTGACAGGCGCGTACCGGGAGGTCGGGCCGTCCGGGACGGTCGAGACGACCGCCCGCGACGGCCGGCTCACGGGCGCGAAGACCTACGTCCCGTACGCGGACGAGGCGTCGCACCTTCTCGTCCCGGCGCGGACGGACGACGGAACGATCCAGGTGTACGTGGTGGAGCGGTCCGAGGTGACGATCGCGCCGCAGCCGTCCGCGACGTCCGAGCCGCTGTCCCGCGTCGCGCTGGACGGCGCGCGCGGCGAGCCTCTCGGCCCGGACGCCTGGAACGTGTTCCGCCGCTCGGCGGTCACCGGCGCGGTCGCGATCGCGTCCGGCGTGATCGACGGCGCGCTCAAGCTGACCACCGAGTACGTGAAGACGCGCGAGCAGTTCGAGCGCGCGCTCGCCCAGTTCCAGGCCGTGACCATGCAGATCGGCGACGTGTACATCGCCAAGCGTGCCCTGGACGTCGCGGTCTGGGGCGGCGCGTGGCGGTTCGCGACCGGCGCGGACGACACCGACGAGGTCCTCGCGATCGCGGCGTACAACGCGTCCGGCCCGGTGGTGAAGGCGCTCTACACCTGCCAGCACCTGCACGGCGGCATCGGCCTGGACGTGACCTACCCGCTGCACCGGTACTTCGCCTGGGCCAAGCAGGTCGGGCACCTGCTCGGCGGGGCCGAGGACCAGCTCGACACCCTCGGCGCGCTCGTCGCCGCTCAGGAGGTGCGGTAACCGATGTTCATCGACCTGACCGACGAGCAGAAGGCGCTGCGCGCCGAGCTGCGCGACTACTTCCGCGGCTGCCTGAGCAAGGAGCAGCGCAGGCAGATCGCGAACGACCCGTTCGGCGAGCACTACATGGAGCACTGCAAGCGCCTCGGCCGGGACGGGATGCTCGGCGTCGCGTGGCCGAAGGAGTACGGCGGACGCGGCTACGGGCCGGTCGAGCAGCAGATCTTCGCCAACGAGATCGCGCGCGCCGAGGTGCCCTACCCCATCATCACGCTGAACTCGGTCGCCCCGACGATCCTCCAGTACGGCACGGACGAGCAGAAGGCGTTCTTCCTGCCGAAGATCCTCGCGGGGGAGTGCCACTTCGCGATCGGCTACAGCGAGCCGGGCGCGGGCACGGACCTGGCGTCCCTGCGCACCACGGCGGTCAGGGACGGCGACCACTACGTGGTCAACGGCCAGAAGATCTTCACGTCGGGCGCGCACTACTCCGACTACGTCTGGCTCGCCGCGCGCACCGACCCGGACGCGAAGAAGCACAAGGGCATCTCGATGCTCATCGTGGACTGCAAGGATCCGGGCTTCTCCTGGACGCCGATCGTCACGATGGACGGCCGGCACCACACCAACTCCACGTACTACCAGGACGTCCGCGTCCCGCTGGACATGCTCATCGGCGAGGAGCACAAAGGCTGGGACCTCATCGTCAACCAGCTCAACCACGAGCGGGTCACGCTCGGTCCGGCGGGCAACATCGGCCACACCTACGACCGGTTCGCCGCCTGGGCGCGCACGGCCGTCGGACGGGACGGGCGCCCGCTGATCGAGGAGCCCGCCGTCCGGCGCGCGGTCGCGCAGGTGTACGCCTACCTGCGCGTCAACGAGCTGCTGAACTGGCAGGTCGCCGCGAACATGGACCTCGGCTGGCTGGGCGCGGCCGACGCGTCCGCGACCAAGATCTACGGCTCGGAGCGGATGCAGGACGTCGGGCGCATCGTCGGCGACGTCCTCGCCCGGTTCGGCGACCCCGGCGACCCGGCGACCGCCGAGTTCCTGGAGGTGCTCGACCACGGCGTCAAGGGCGCGGTCGTGCTGACCTTCGGCGGCGGCGTGAACGAGATCCAGCGCGAGCTGATCGCCATGATCGGCCTCGGCCTGCCCCGCGCACCCCGGTAAGGAGCGGCTGTGCACGACGAACTCACGGCCCTCGCCGAGCGGCTGGCCTCCGCCGGCGAGCAGCCCGCGCCGCCCTGCCCGGACGCGGTGAACCCGGCGATGATCCGGCACTGGACGCAGGCGCTCGGCGACACGTCCGGGGCCTGGGAGGACGTGGCCCCGCCCGCGATGATCCAGGTCTGGTCGATGCCCGGCCTGGTCGCGCAGAAGGCGGGCTCGGTCGCGGACGACCCGCTGCGGCTGCTCGACGAGAACGGCTACACCGGCGTCGTCGCGACGAACTGCGACCAGGTCTACGACCGGTACGTGAAGGTCGGCGAGCGGCTGCGCTCGACCATGCGCTTCGGCGGGATCACCGGCCCGAAGCGGACCGCGATGGGCGAGGGCTACTTCGTGACGTGGTACCAGTCCTGGTACGACGAGAACGACCAGCGCGTGGCCGAGATGCTGTTCCGGGTCCTGAAGTTCAAGCCGAAGCAGCGGAGCGCGAAACCCTCGGGGGCCAAGGCGGGGAAGTACCCGCTCCAACCGGCCGTCGGCCTGGACACGCAATTCTTCTGGGACGGCGTGAAAGAGGGCGAACTGCGCATCCAGAGCTGCGCGGACTGCGGCGCGCTCCGGCACCCGCCCGGCCCGATGTGCCCGCGGTGCCACTCCACGAACCGGACGTTCCGGAAGGCGAGCGGGCGCGGCGTCGTGCACAGCTTCGTCGTCCACCACCATCCGCCCGTCCCCGGACGCACGCCGCCCTACGTCGTCGCGGTCGTCGAGTTGGAGGAGGGCGTCCGGATCCTCGGCAACGTGATCGGCTGCGAGCCGTCCGAGGTCGAGGTGGACATGCCCGTCCGCGTCGTCTTCGAGCGGATGGATGACGAGCTCGTCCTCGCGCAGTGGACGCCGGCGGACGCGCCCGACCCCGAAGAACCGGAGGCCGAGGCTCCGGAAGCGGAGGGCTTGCGGATCGAGCTGACGCCGACGTTCGTCATCGCGACGGCGATCGCGACGCGCGACTTCACGCCCGTCCACCACGACACCGAACTCGCGCGCGCGCAGGGATCGAAGGACATCTTCGTCAACATCCTGACGTCGATCGGGCTCGTCCAGCGGTTCGCGCTGGAGACCGTGCCGGGCGCGGTGCTGGAGAGCATCCAGGTGCGGCTCGGCGTCCCGGCGTACGCGGGCGACACGCTCACGCTCACCGGCGAGCGCGCCGGCGACCGCACGCTCAAGGTGCGCGGCGCGGTCAGCCTCGGCGACCACCTGACCGCGACCGTCACGCTCAAGGAGGACGCGCAGTGACCGAGGCGGACGAGCTGGGCCTGTCCGGTAAGGCGGCGATCGCCGGGATCGGCGCGACCGAGTTCTCCAAGGACTCCGGCCGCTCCGAGCTCCGGCTCGCCGCCGAGGCGTGCCTCGCCGCGATCAGCGACGCGGGCCTGACCCCCGCCGACGTGGACGGCCTGGTCACCTTCACCGCCGACGCCAGCACCGAGATCGCCGTCCAGCGCGAGCTCGGCATCCCGGCGCTGCGGTTCTTCTCCCGCGTGGACTACGGCGGCGGCGCGGCCTGCGGCACCGTCGCGCACGCCGCGATGGCCGTCGCGACCGGGCAGGCGGACGCCGTCGTTTGCTACCGCGCGTTCAACGAGCGGTCCGGGCACCGGTTCGGGCAGGCCAACAAGGGCGGCGGTGCGGGCTCCAACGCGATGGAATTCTCCTGGCACCTGCCGTACGGGTTCGCCACGCCCGCCGCGTGGGTCGCCATGCAGGCCCGCCGCTACATGCACGAGTACGGCGCGACCAGCGAGGACTTCGGGCGCGTCGCCGTCGCCATGCGCAAGCACGCCGCGACGAACCCGAAGGCGTGGTTCCACGGCCGTCCGATCACGCTGGAGGAGCACCAGGCGTCCCGGTGGATCGTGGAGCCGCTGCACCTGCTCGACTGCTGCCAGGAGTCGGACGGCGGCCAGGCGATCGTCGTCACCAGCGCGGAGCGGGCCCGCGACCTGCCGAACCGTCCGGCGATCATCGCGGGCGCGGCGCAGGGCACCGGCCCCGACCAGATGATGATGTTCTCCTACTACAGCGGCGACATCGCCGCGCTGCCCGCGATGGGCAAGGTCGGCGAGCAGCTGTGGCGGCAGTCGGGACTGCGGCCGGAGGACGTCCAGACCGCGATCCTTTACGACCACTTCACCCCGTTCGTCCTGATGCAGCTGGAGGAGCTGGGGTTCTGCGGACGCGGCGAGGCGAAGGACTTCCTCAAGGACGGCGGCGTCGAGCTCGGCGGCCGGCTGCCGCTGAACCCGCACGGCGGGCAGCTCGGCGAGGCGTACATCCACGGGATGAACGGCATCGCCGAGGGCGTCCGGCAGGTCCGCGGCACCTCGGTCAACCAGGTCCCGGACGTGACGAACGTGCTGGTCACGGCCGGGACCGGCGTCCCGACGAGCGGCCTGGTCCTCACCGCCGGCTGAGCCCGTCGCCGCTCGGCGGGGGCCGAGTCCGCCGCTCCTCAGCGGGGGCTGAGGCCCTCGACGAGCGTGCGGGGCAGGTAGTCGGACTCGACGCGGACCGGGATGCCGCGGTCGTGGGCGAGGCAGGCGAGGCCGAGCGCGTCCAGATGGAGCTGGCCGTCCGGGTCGCCGATGTTGTCGCCCGCGCTGTAGTAGTCGCGGTAGAGGCCGAGCGCCTCGGCGAGGACGGTGTTGAAGCCGTCCGCGTCGTCCTCGGCGATGCGGTCCAGCAGGCGGACGCGCGGATGGCGCAGGCACTCGCCGTGCGGGTCGTCGGGCGGCGCGGCCAGCACGTCGCGCAGGTGCGGACGCGGGTCCTCGCCGCGCAGGACGGCGTGGCACGCGCGCGCGTAGGCGTTCGTGTCGGGGAGCGTCCGGTGCAGGTCGTCCACGTCGAAGGCGGCCAGCACGGCGCTGTCGGCGGACGAGCGGACGATCCACATCAGCGCGGCGGCCCGCGCGTACACCCAGTCGGACGCGTCGCTCACCGGCCCGCACGCGGGCAGCTCCTCGGCGCGTCCGGCGAGCGGGACGGTGATCGCCGTGCCCTGCGGCACCGACGCCAGCCGGAACGCCGACGCCGTGGCCTCGCTCGCCAGGACCAGCGAGTCGCGCCACACGGGCTGCTCGGCGCGCGGGTCGATGACCGCGCGGAACGACAGCGCGAGCAGCAGGTCGTCGGCGAGGCGCTTCATCGCCGCGAACCGGTAGTGGAGCAGCACGTCCGGGTTGAACGCGAACTCCTTCTTCCGCTCGGTGCGCTGCCCGTCGTCCTCCAGCCACTTCGCGGCGCGGGCGGTGTCGAAGTCGGGACGCGCGACCGGGCCGTCCGCGCCCGGCCTGGCCGGCCCGGCGCGGGTGTACAGCCGCTCGGGCAGGTAGCCGGACTCGACCTCGATCGGCAGCCCCGCGTCGTGCGCGAGCGCGGCCAGGGCCAGCGGCCCCCAGGCGATCAGGTCGCGCGGGTTCCGGCCCGCCCTCTCGCGGTGCCGCTCCAGCGCCGTGACCAGGGCGGCGTTGAAGGCGGCGGCGTCGCGGCCCACGATCGCGCGCAGCATCTCGCCCTCGGGGGAGGACGGCTCCAGCTCCACCGGTTCCGACGCCCAGTGCGCGACGAGCGCCTGCACGTAGGGATCGTCCTCGAAGAGGTGGGCGAGCTCGGACAGCGGGCCGAGGAGACCGTCGTTCCCGACGAGCAGCGCCAGGTGCCAGGAGCGGATCCACTCGGACGGGGCGAGCGTGCCCCGCGACTCCTGCTCGAACCCGAAACCGACGCCGAGGTAGTCCACGAACGCGCGGACCTCCGCGCCTTCCGGCCGGTTCACGGCGAGCGCGTAGTCGCGGTGGAGCGCGGCGGCCGAGGTGATCGCGAGCCAGGTGTCGCGCGACTCCAGGCGCGGGTCGAGCCCGGCGGTGCGGGCCGCCGCGTAGTCCAGCAGCATGTCGGCCAGCATCTCGACGCTGAACGCCCCGCCGTACTGGGCGAGCCTGGTCTGCCTCCCCAACTCCTCGGGCACCGCCGCGAGGGCGGCGTCCACCGACTTCTCCGGAATGTCGTGACGATCGACGCGCATGACGCGAGATCGTAGCGACGCCCGGTGACACCCGTCCGGCACTCGGTGAACACGTCCGGACGAGCGGAACCCGTGCTCCGGCCGTGCCCCGCACTCGGCGGACGGGGAGCGGGAGGGCGGTCAGTACTCGGCGAAGCCCTTTTCGAGGACCTCGAACGCGGCGTCCACGGCCTCGCTGAACGAGCCGAAGCCGCAGACGCCCATCCGGTAGGCGTCCGCGGCGACCATGAACGCGGTGGACGCCATCGCGGCGAACATGCGGGGCCGCAGGTCGCGCTCGGGGTCGGCGCCCATGCGCTCGGCGATGGCGCGGGTCATCTCGTCGTTCTTGCGGCGGGTGCGCTCCATGCTGCCCGCGCGCAGCGCCGGGCTCTCCTCGGTGAGGCGCATGAGGCAGTCGAAGCGGGACATCCGCTCGTCGGCCAGGCCGTCCACCTCGAGCGCCTCGATGAGCAGCGTCCCGGCGTGCCGCATCGCGGTCAGCGCCGACTCCTCGGGCGGACGCCGCCGGAACGCGTCCAGCACGGCGTAGAACTGCTCCTCCTGCGAGGTCAGCGCCACGTCCTCCTTGGACGCGAAGTAGCGGAAGAACGTCCGGGTCGACACGTCGACGGCCTCGGCGATCTCCTCGACGGTGGTGGCCTCGTACCCCTTCGACGCGAACAGCCGGAACGCGGCGTCGAGGAGGGCCTCGCGGGTCGCCTGCTTCTTGCGTTCGCGCCGACCGGGGGGCGGGGTGGGCTCGGTCTCGGGAGCGGGCGCGGTCATGGCCGGATTGTAGCGGCCCATGCGACCTCCGTCCAGGAAACTGTCATCATGTGTCTTACGTCATGAGATGAAGCTTGGCGCTTGACGACATGTGTCACGCCATGACACTTTGACTCTACCAACCTCCCTCCTCAAGGACTCCTCCATGGCACAGACATCCAGCGCCGAGCTGCTGCGACCGCCGTCGGACACCCGGGCCCGCTCGCGCCCGGGCCACGGCCACCCGTGGCTCACCCTCGTCGCCGTCGCGCTCGGCGTGATGATGGTGGGCCTGGACGCCACCGTCGTCTCGGTCGCCAACCCCGCCATCGCCCACGACCTGCACGCCTCCCTGTCCGGCCTCCAGTGGGTCACCAACGCCTACCTGCTCGCGCTCGCCGTCTCGCTGATCCCGGCCGGGAAGATCGCCGACCGGTTCGGCCGCAAGCGCACCTTCCTCGCCGGCGTCGTCGGGTTCGCCGTCGCCTCGCTCGCCATCGGGCTGTCCGGCGGCCTCGGCATGGTCATCTTCTGGCGCGTCGTGCAGGGCCTGGCGGGGGCGCTCCTGCAACCGGCCAGCCTCGCGATCCTGCGCAACACCTTCCCGGCCGAGCGGCTGAACGCCGCGATCGGCATCTGGGGCGCCACGGTCGGCATCTCCATCGCGGGCGGCCCGATCGTCGGCGGCCTGCTGGTCGAGCACGTCAACTGGGAGTCGGTCTTCTTCCTCAACGCGCCGCTCGGCCTGATCGCGCTCGCCGTCGGGTTCTGGGTGATCCGCGAGTCCAAGGCCGAACAGGACGCCGGCTCGTTCGACATCCCCGGCGTCGCACTGCTCACCGCGACCCTGTTCTTCCTGGTCTGGGGCCTGATCAAGGCCGGCGAGCACGGCTTCGGCCACACCACCCCGCTGGCCTCGTTCGGCGCGGCGGCCGTCCTCGGCATCGGCTTCGTGATCACCGAGCTGCGGACGAAGCACCCGGTGCTGCCGCTCTCGCTGTTCCGGTCCGTCTCGCTCTCGGCCGCGACCGGGCTGATCGTGCTCGGCTTCTTCGCGATGTTCGGGACGATCTTCTTCATCACCCTGTACCTGCAGGCCGTGCACGGCATGACCCCGGTCCAGGCGGGCGTGCGGATGCTGCCGATGACCGGCGTGTTCATCGTCGCCTCGCCCATCGCGGGCTTCCTGACCAGCCGGTTCGGCCCGCGCCTGCCGCTCGTGCTCGGCATGGCCTTCACCTCCGCCGCGATGTTCGGCCTCTCCCGGATCGGGGTGGACGCGCCCTACGTCCAGCTCTGGCCCTGGTTCGTGCTGGTCGGGCTCGCGTTCGGGATGGTGATCGTCGCCGGGACCGAGGCCATCGTCGGCAACGCCCCGGCGCACCTCGCCGGCGTCGCGGGCGGCCTCCAGCAGACGGCCTCGCAGGTCGGCGGCGTCCTCGGCACCTCGGTGCTCGGCGTGCTGCTGTCCACGAAGGTCGGCAACGTGCTGGTCGACCGGCTCACCGGAGCGGGCGTCCCCGGCCCCGCCGCGCACCAGCTCGCCGGGCAGACCGGCCTGGTCTCGCAGGGCGTCGCGCCCGTCCCGCCGGGCACCCCGGCGCCCGCCGCGCACGCCATCACCAGCGGCAGCCACCTGGCCTTCATGGACGGCTTCCAGACTTCGCTGACCGTCGCGGGCGCCGTCGCCGCCGTCGCCATCCTCGCCGCCCTGCTCGTCCGGCGCGGGCAGACCCCGGTGGAGGGCGGCGTCGCCGTCTGACTCTCCCCACCTCGGGACGTTTGGCCCGAGCCGTCCGAGGGAACCGGGCCCTACCGTCCATGTCCGGCTGTCACCTATCGGAAACGACACAGCCTGCTAACCCGGGCCGATCCGGGCGTCCGTGCCGCGCTCCGCCATCGACGATGGAAGGAACGCGGCACGACGCGCGAGGTCAGCACCCGTGCCGCTCCGGCGCCGGGAAACGTGGGACATGGCAGATGAACGTGAACATGCGAGCGGGGAGTTTTCCCCGTATGGGCCGTACCACTCCCGCGCCGGAACTAGCCTGCCGAGCGTGATGGGTGGCTTCCTCCGGCGGTATCCCATGCCGCTCGTTTTCCTCGTCCTGTTCGCCGCGTCCGGGTTCGTGCAGCTCTACCTGCTGTCCGAACCCGCCCGCCGGGCGCTGATCGCCTGGGCCAGCACCAACCTGGACAACCTGTCCTGGAACCCGGTCGGCACCCTGGTCACCTCGGCCTTCGTCGCCGAGGGCGAGCACGCCGCGCAGCTCGTGCAGCTCGCGGTGATGGCGCTCGGCCTGTTCCCGGTCGCGCGCCGGTTCGGCAACCTGCGCGGCGTGCTGCTCGTCGCCGCCGCGCACGTCGCCGGGACCCTCGTCAGCGAGGGCCTGGCCGCCGTCCGGCTGGAGCTCGGCTCGCTGACCGCCTCGGTCCGCGACATCAGCGACGTCGGGCCGTCGTACGTGCTCGCGGCGGCCCTGGTCGCCACGATCCTGTTCGGCCCCGGCCGGGTGCCGCGCGTCCTGGCCGCCGGGGCGCTGGCCGTGCTGTCCCCCTACCTCTTCGAGGGGCTGACCAGCCTGGACGTCGCCGCGGTCGGGCACGTCGTCGCGATGGCGACCGGCACCGCCCTGGGCGCCCTGATGATCCTGCGCGACCGCCGCCGCACCCGCTTCGTCCTCCCGGCGCTCGCCAAGGTCGGCCCCGGCCCCGCCATGTCCGCCGCGAGCCCCGCCTACGCCCGCCGCCTCCGCAAGGCCCGCCCGGCCCCGGCCCCGACCGCCCCCACCCCGGCCCCGCTACCCGCCGCCGCCTGACCCGCAGCGCTCTGGAGAGCGCGAACGGCCCAGCAGTCCGGACTGGCAGCGCTGTGGAGAGTGCGAACGCCCCCGCCGTCGTGGCGGGGGCGTTTTTGTTCGGGGTCAGTCGCCGGTCGGGGTCGGGGTTCCCGTGGGGCTGGGGGCCGGGCTCGGGTCCGGTTGCGTCGGGGTGACCGTCGGGGGCGGCGTGGACGGGCCGTTGGAACCCGGATCGGTCGGCGGGGTGGTGGACGGCGGGGTCGACGGAGGCGTCGAGCTCGGCGGGGTCGTGCCCGTGCCGGGGGCGGACGTGCCGCCCTTGCCCGGGCCGGTGGACGGCGGGGTGCCCGGCGCGGACGGCGCTCCGCCCGTTCCGGGCGCGCCCGCCCGCGGCATGGCACCCGGCTGCGAGGTGGTCTTCCCGTCGGGGGAGCCGGACGGCGCGGTCGCGATCGTCCGCTCGGTGCCGGTGAGGCCGGGCGCCTTCGCCGTGGCCGAGGGGCCGGTCGCGCCGGTGACCGAGGCGGTGCGGTCGGTCCGCGCGGACGGCACGATCGTGCCGCCGTCGCCGCCGCGCGAGGCCGTCCAGGACGCGAGCATGCCGACCGCGGCGGCGGCCGAGGCGGCGATGCCCGCGACCGCGCCGAACGTGCGGCGGGAGCGGCGCCGCCCGCTCGACGCCCGGTGCGCGGCGGCGCGGTACGCGGCGGTTCCGGCGGCGGGCGCGCCGAGCGCGGCCGGGCCGATCACGACGAGCGGGCTGGGCGAGGTCGCGGTCGGGGACGGCTCGTCCACCTCGCGCTCGTAGGCGTCGAGGACCCGCTCGCGCAGGGTTCCGGGCGGGCCGGCCGGCGCGCGGCGGGCCAGCAGGCGCGGCAGCGTGCCCTTCTCGAACGCGGCGATGACCTCGGCGGCTCCGGCGCCGGTCTCGCCGCGCATCAGCGCGTCGAGGACGCCGCGTTCGAGCCGCGCGCGGGCCGAGTGCAGCAGTTGCCGGACGGTGTCGGGCGCGAGCCCGAGCACGTGCGCGATGTCCGGGATCTCCAGCCACTCGCCCGCCTCCAGCAGCAGCGCCTCGCGCTGCTCGGCGCGGAGCGCGGCGGCGGCGCGCAGCAGCGGGTCGGTCTCGGCCGCGGCCACGTGCCAGGGGCGGGAGAACGCGCCGCGCGACTCGGCGGCCGTGCGGGACAGCGCGTACATCCAGAGCACGACGTCGCCGCGCGGGGGATGCCGGACCGCCGACACGAAGGCGTCGTGCACCGCCGCCGCGGCGTCGTCGCCGAGGAGCGACCAGCCGTGGGCGTAGAGCCGCTCGGCGTGCGCGTTGTAGAGGGAACCCGGGTCCCCGCCCATGTGACCTCCGAAGTGGGGCGGCTCGGACGAGCCGTTGGGAGCCGACCGGCGGGCCGCCCGGGCGATCGGGGCAGGGCTCGGGGCGGACCGGTGGGAAACGGGACTCTAGTGCATTCCGGAAACGGGTGCGACGTGCGGGACCCGGTGTGTCGCGTCCGGGACGCGGCGGGAGACGGGGCCGTTCCGGCCGGGGACGCGGCCGTTCCCGGCGGTGCGGGCGTCGGCGGAGGTGCGGCGGTTCCTGCCGGTTTAACCCTCGTTTGGGGATTGTTACCTGAATCACATGATTCCTGATGCGTTTCAGCAGGGAAGGATTCGAACCTGTGATCGAGAATTCTCGCCGTCTGCACCCCGGGGACGTCCGCCGGCACGTCGTCGGCACGTGCTTCAAGACCGGTCCGCCCGGCACCGTCGGGGCGGAGACCGAATGGTTCGTCACCGATCCGCGCGAGCCCGGGGCCCCGGTCCCGGGCGCCCTCGTCCGCGCCGCCGTCGAGAAGGCCGGGCCGCCGCCCGGCGGCAGCACCGTCACCTACGAGCCCGGCGGCCAGCTGGAGCTCAGCTCCGCTCCCTTCCCCGGCCTCGCGCCGCTGCACCGCGCCCTGGCCGGGGACATCGCCCACGTCCGCGCCGCCCTCGCACCCGCCGGGCTGGTCCTCAGCGGGCACGGCGTCGACCCGCACCGCCCGCCCGGATTCCAGAGCGAGCACCCCCGGTACGCCTGCATGCGGGACTACTACGTCGCGCGCGGCTTCACCGAGGTCGGCCCGCAGATGATGTGCTCCACCGCGTCCGTCCAGGTGAACCTGGACATCGGCGCGGACGAGGCGGACGCCGCCCGCCGCTGGCGGCTGGTGCACGCGCTCGGCCCGGTGCTGGTCGCCGCGTTCGCCAACTCGCCGCGCCGCGCGGGGCTGCGCACCGGCTGGGCGTCCACCCGGCAGGCCATCTGGGCCGAGCTGGACCCGTGCCGCACCGGCCCGGTGCTGCGCGACGCCGCCGAGAGCCCGGCCGACGCCTGGACCCGGTACGCCCTGGACGCCCGCGTCATGCTCGTCCGCGGCCCGGACGACGGCTGGATCAGCGACCCCGGCATGACCTTCGGCGAGTGGCTGGACAAGGGCGAGCCCACCCTCGCCGACCTGGACTACCACCTGTCCACGCTGTTCCCGCCGGTCCGCCCGCGCGGCTGGCTGGAGCTGCGCATGATCGACGCGCTGCCCGAGCCGTACTGGGCCGTCCCCGTCGCCGTCGCGACCGCCCTGCTGGACGACCCGCGCGCCTCCGCCGCCGCGGAGGCCGCCGCCCTGCCCTTCACCACCACCCGGCCCCACGGCGACGGGGGCTGGTGGGAGGTGGCGGCGCGGCGCGGACTGGGCGATCCCGTGCTCGCGGACGCGGCGCGGACCTGCTTCGACGCCGCGCTCGCCGCGCTGCCGCGGATGGGCGCGGGCGCGCTCGTCCAGGTCGTCGCCGACTACGCCGACCGATATGTCGAGCGGGGCCTGAGCCCCGCGCTCGCCGAGGAGACCTCCCGATGCTGACCGCACCCACCGAAGACGCGCTGAAGGAACTGGTGGCGGCGGAACTGACGTCCGCGCGCGACCGCAGCCTCGGCCTCACCACGGGGTCGCTCCCGCGGCCCGAGCTGACCGCGCAGGTCTCGCCGCTGATGTCGCCGCTGGTCTGGGACCTGGCGCACGTCGGCAACTACGAGGAACTGTGGCTGCTGCGCGCCGCCGCCGGGATCACGCCGATGCGCCCGGAGATCGACGACCTGTACGACGCGTTCGAGCATCCGCGCGCCGAGCGTCCGACGCTGCCGCTGCTGTCGCCGGACGACGCGCGCGCGTACATCGCCGAGGTCCGGGCGAAGGTGCTCGACTCCCTGGAGCGCGTGCGCTTCGACACCGACGATCCGCTCACGTCGGGCGGGTTCGTGTACGGGATGGTCGTCCAGCACGAGCACCAGCACGACGAGACGATGCTGGCGACGCACCAGCTCCGGAAGGGCGAGCCCGCGCTGCTCGACCGTCCGGGGCCGGAACTGCCCGTGTCGCCCGTCCCGGCCGGCGAGGTGCTGGTTCCGGCCGGGCCGTTCGTCATGGGCACCTCGGACGACCCGTGGGCCTACGACAACGAGCGTCCGGGGCACGTCGTGGACCTTCCCGCCTACTACATCGACACAGAGCCCGTCACGAACGCCGCCTACCAGCGGTTCATCGAGGACGGCGGCTACGACGACCCGCGCTGGTGGACGCCCGCCGGATGGGAATGGCGGAACTCCTCCGGCAAACGCGCGCCCGCCTTCTGGACGCTAGAGGGTCTAACGTGGGTGAGGAGGCGTTTCGGGCGCGTCGAGCCCGTGCCGCCGAACGAGGCCGTCCAGCACGTGTGCTGGTATGAGGCCGACGCGTACGCCCGCTGGGCGGGTAAGCGCCTGCCCACCGAGGCCGAGTGGGAGAAGGCGGCCAGGCACGACCCCGCCACCGGGCGCTCGCGCCGCTACCCGTGGGGCGACGCCTGGGAAGAGGGGCGCGCCAACCTCGGCCAGCGCCTCCTGCACCCGACCGAGTCGGGAACCTACGAATCCGGCGCGTCCGCCTACGGGGTGCGCAAGCTCATCGGCGACGTGTGGGAGTGGACGTCCACCGACTTCTACGGTTACCCCGGTTTCCGGTCCTTCCCCTACAAGGAGTACTCAGAGGTCTTCTTCGGACCCGAGTACAAGGTGCTGCGCGGGGGCTCCTGGGCGACGCACCCGCTCGCCGTCCGCGGCTCGTTCCGCAACTGGGACTACCCGATCCGCCGCCAGATCTTCAGCGGCTTCCGCTGCGCGAGGTCGCTCTGATGTGCCGCCACCTCGGATACCTCGGCCCGGCCCGTCCGCTGCACGATCTCGTGTACGACGGCGAGCACAGCATGGAGCACCAGTCGTACGCGCCGCGCATGACGCGGGGGAACCTGCTCAACGCCGACGGCTTCGGCGTCGGCTGGTACCAGGCGGGGGAGGCGTTCCGCTTCCGCCGCGCCCAGCCCGTCTGGACGGACGTCTCGTTCCGCGAGGTCGCCCGCGCGGTGTCCGCGCCGTGCGCGGTCGTCGCGATCCGGTCGGCGACGTCCGGCTTCCCCGTGGACGAGTCGTGCGCCCAGCCGTTCCGCGCCGGAACCCGCCTGTTCAGCCACAACGGCAAGGTCGAGGACTTCGCCGGGATCGAGGCGAAGCTGCGCGAGCTGGCCGGGGACCTCGCCGAGGTCCCCGACGCCCGCGCGCCGGTCGACTCGGCCCTGCTGTTCGCGATCGCCGCCCGGCACTGGCGGGACGGCGCGTCCCTCGCGGACGGCCTGGCCGCGACCGTCGAGGCCGTCACCGGCCTCGCGGGCGGCCGTTTCAACCTGCTCGCGTCCGACGGCACCTCGCTCGCCGCGACCACCCGCGGCGACTCGCTGTTCCTCCGCATCCAGCCGGACGCGCTGTGGCTCGCGTCCGAACCCCTGGACGCCGACCCCGCCTGGCAAGAGGTCCCGGACGCCTCCCTCGTGTCCGCCGACCTGGCGTCCGGCGCCCGCGTCCAGCCCCTCTGACACATGCCGCCTTCCCGGCGTCTGCCTCCCCTCTGACGCGACCTTCTGGTCTGGAGATCCCGTGGAACACTTCCTCACCGCCGACGACCTCGCCAAATCCCTGCGCCGGGACGTGGGCGACGGGCTCACCGCGAGCCCGAAGACGCTCCCGCCCAAGTGGTTCTACGACGAGCGGGGCAGCGCCCTGTTCGAGGACATCACCCGGCTCGACGAGTACTACCCGACCCGCCGCGAGCGGGAGATCATCGCGGCGCGCGCGGCCGAGATCGCCGAGCTGACCGGCGCGACGACGCTGCTGGAACTCGGCGCGGGCTCCGGCGAGAAGACGCGGCTGCTGCTGACCGCGCTCGCCGGGACGCTGGACGGCTACGTCCCGGTGGACGTGTCCGGCGACTTCCTCGGCGAGGCCGCCGCCGCGATCGCCGCCGACCATCCGGGGCTGGACGTCCGGCCGGTCGTCGCCGACTACGAGCAGCACCTGCACCTGCTGCCGACCGGGGACCGCCGCCTGATCGTGTTCCTCGGCGGCACGATCGGGAACATGCCGCCCGCCGAGCGCGTCGACTTCCTCGGCGGCCTGCGCGCCACCATGGGCCCGGACGACGCGCTGCTGATCGGGGCCGACCTGGTCAAGGACGAGGGGCGGCTCGTCCGCGCCTACGACGACGCGTCCGGGGTGACCGCGGCGTTCAACAAGAACGTGCTCCGGGTGATCAACCGGGAGCTGGACGCCGACTTCGACCCGGACGCGTTCGAGCACGTCGCCCTCTGGAACGCGGAGGACGAGTGGGTGGAGATGCGGCTGCGCTCGCTGCGCGACCAGACCGTCCGCGTCGGCGCGCTCGACCTGTCCGTCGGGTTCGCGGCGGGAGAGGAGACGCGCACCGAGATCTCCGCCAAGTTCCGCCGCGAGCGCATGGAGTCCGAACTCGGCGCGGCCGGCCTGCGCCTGGCCGAGTTCTGGACGGACGAGGCGGGAGACTTCTCCCTCAACCTCGCCCGCCCGCGCTGACCCGCCCCGCCGCTGCCCCGCCCCGCCCCGCACCGCCGCCGGCGCGGCCTGCCGCTGCCCGCCCCGTGCCGCTGCTGGCGTGGCCCGCTGCTGGCGTGGCCCGCTGCTGGCCCGGCCCGTGCCGCCGGCGTGGCCGGCCGGTGCCGCCGCCGGCGCGGCCGGCCGACCTGTGCCGCGGTCGGCGCGGGGCGGTTCGGCGGTGGCTCAGCTAGCCGCGGTGACGGCGAGGGTGGGGTAGTCGGTGTAGCCCTTCGCGTCGCCGGTGTACATGAGATACCGGTCCTGGATCTGGTTGAGCGGGGCGCCGATGCGCAGCCGCTCGACCAGGTCCGGGTTCGCCAGGAAGGGGCGGCCGAGCGCGACCAGGTCGGCGCCCGCCTCGGCGACGCGCTCGGCCTTCCGCGTGACCTCCTCGGTGCCGAGGCCGTCCAGCTTCGGGTTCGCGATCAGCGTGTTCGGCCACAGCGCCCGGATCGTCCGGAACAGCTCGGTGCCGGGGTCGGCGTAGACGACGTGCAGGTACGTGGGACCGATCTTCGCCAGCTCCCGGACGAGCACCGGGTAGAGCGCGTCGATGTCGTCCTCGCGCAGGTCGTTCGCGGTGACTCCGGGAGCGATCCGGACGCCGACGCGGTCGGCGCCGATCGCGTCCACGACGGCCCGCGTGACCTCCAGGGTGAAGCGGATGCGGCCCTCGATCGAGCCGCCGTAGCCGTCGGTCCGCAGGTTGGTGTTCGAGCCGAGGAACTGGTGCAGCAGGTAGCCGTTCGCCGAGTGCACCTCCACGCCGTCGAAGCCCGCGTCGATCGCGTTGCGCGCGGCGGCGGCGAAGTCCTCGACCGTGCGGCGGATGTCGTCCTCGGTCATCTCGCGCGGGACGACCGCGGGCCGCGGGCCGGACGGCGTGTGGATCGTGTCCGGCAGCGGGACGGGCGAGGGCGCGACCGGGTGCAGGCCGCTGTTGTCGGGGTGTCCGACGCGTCCGCCGTGCTGGATCTGGAGGAACATCCGCCCGCCCGCGTCCCGCACGGAGCCGGTGACGCCGCGCCAGCCGGTCACGTGCGCCGGGCAGTGGATCGCCGGGATGTTCGGGTAGGTCTGCCCGACGGCGTTCGGCGTCGCGGCCTCGGCGATGATCAGCCCGGCGGTCGCGCGCTGGGTGTAGTAGGTCTCCATCAGCTCGCCGGGGACGCCGTCGGCGTTCGCGCGGTTCCGCGTCATCGGGGCCATGACCAGCCGGTTCGGCAGGACGAGGCGGCCGAGGCGGGCGGGGGAGAGCAGGGTCTCGTTCAGCATGGCGGCGGTTCCTTTCGAGGCGCTCAGCAGGGCAAAGTCGGGGCGGGCAAGCGGGTCAGCGGGCGGGGAAGCCGTGGCGGCGGGCGGTGACGACCGTCGCGATGACGGGGGCGAGCAGGAGCAGGGCCGTCCAAGGGAGGGCGGACGTCCCGAACCGGTCGAGGAGCACGCCGCCCGCGACGCCCCCGCCCGCCATGGCGACGTTCCAGAGGGTGACGAGGAGGGCCTGCGCGGCGTCGGCGGCCTCGTCCCCGGAGCGGGATCCGGCCTGGCCGGCGGCGGTCTGGAGCAGCGTCGGCGCGCCGCCCCAGCCGAGGCCCCACAGCGCCGCCGCGGCGTAGACGAGGACGGCCGAGCCGGACACCAGCGCGAGGGCGGCGGCGCCCACGGCCACCAGCAGGACGCTCGCGATCGACAGCAGCCGCAGGTGCCGGTGGATCCGCGCGCCGACGACCGCGATGCTCAGCAGGGACGCCCCGCCGAACACCAGCAGGACGGCGTCGGTCGAGCCGCCCATACCGAGCGCGTCCAGGTAGGCGGCGACGTAGGCGTACAGGACGGTGTGCGCGAGGACGTACACCAGCGTCACGAACAGGACGGGCGCGACTCCCGGCACCCGCAGCACCCGCGGCCGTTCGGTCTCGGCCGATCGCCGCCGTCCGGGGAAGTCGGGGACGGACGCGGTGATCCACCCGATCAGGACGATCGTGAGAGCCGTCATCGTCCAGAACGCCGTCCGCCAGCCGAGCGCGGAACCGAGGAACGTGCCCGCCGGAACGCCCAGCGAGAGCGCGACCGGGATCCCGGCCATCGCGATCGCGATCGCGCGGCCCTCCAGCCCCTCCGGGGCCAGGCGGCGCGCGTATCCGGCGAGCAGCGCCCAGGCCAGGCCCGCCGCGACCCCGGCCGCGAACCGCGCGACCATCGTCAGGACGTAGTCGGAGGAGACCGCCGTGACGCCGTTCGCGACGGCGAACCCGGCGACCGTCGTCAGCAGCAGCCGCCGGCGCCGCCAGCCCGCCGTCGCGGCGGTGAGCGGGGCGGCGGTCAGGGCCGTCCCGAGCGCGTAGACCGTGACGGTCTGCCCGGTGGCCGACTCGCCCACGCCGAGGCCGCCGCTCATCTGCGTCAGCAGCCCGGCGGGCAGCGTCTCGGTCAGGCTCGTGATGAACACCGCCGTCGCCAGGGCCAGCAGCGGGGACATCGGCAGTCCCCGGGCCGCGGCCCGCGTCGGCTGCGCCGTTTCCGTGGTGACCATGTCGCCTCCTTCTCGGTCGTCTCGTCCTCGACAGGACGGGACGACAGTGCCCGCCCGGGCTTCGGGTCCGCTGACGAGCGGCTGACGGTCGATCCGAATAGGCTGCCGACGTGCGGTTCGGGGTGCTTGGTCCGGTGGCGGTGTGGGACGACGGCGGGACGCCCGTCGCGATCCCGGAGGCGAAGGTGCGGGCGCTGCTCGCCGACCTCCTCGTGCGGCCGGGCGCGGCGGTCTCCGCCGACCGGCTGATCGACGACCTGTGGGGCGACCGTCCGCCGGGGAACCCCGCGAACGCGCTCCAGGCGAAGGTGTCGATGCTGCGGCGCGTCCTCGGGCGGGACCGGGTCGTCCGGGAGGCGGCCGGATACCGCCTCGTCGTGGACGGGACCGACTCCGTGGACGCCGACCGCTTCACGTCCCTCGCTGAGCGCGCGCGCACGATGGACGACGCGCGCGCACGAGCCGCGGTCCTTTCCGAGGCCCTCGCCCTATGGCGCGGCCCCGCGTTCGCCGACTTCGCGGACGAGGAGTTCACGCGGACGGCCGCCGACCGCCTCGACGACCAGCGGCTGACCGTCCTAGAGGAGCACGCCGAGGCGCGGCTCGCCGCGGGCGAGCACCTGCTGCTGGCCGGGGAACTCGCCGATCTCGTGGCGCGCAACCCGCTGCGGGAGCGGTTGCGGGCCGTCCACGCGAAGGCGCTCTACCTGTCCGGAAGGCAGAGCGAGGCGCTGGCGTCCCTCGCGGACCTGCGCGAACTCCTGGCGGACGAGCTGGGCGTCGATCCGAGCCCCGAGCTGGCCGCGCTGCACGAGGCGATCCTCCGGCAGGACGCGTCGCTCGCGCCCGTCCGGGAGCGGCCCGCCGCGACGAACCTGCCCGTCCCGCTGACCGGCCTCGTCGGACGGGACGAGTGCGTGGCCGACGTCGTCCGCCTGCTGGACAGGGCGCGCCTGGTCACGCTGGTCGGCCCCGGCGGCGTCGGCAAGACGCGTCTCGCGCTCGAATCCGCGCGCGACGCGGCCCGGCCGGACGGAACCTGGCTGATCGAACTGACCGCGCAGGAGGGCGGCGCCTCCGAGATCGCCCAGCACATCGCGGCCGTCCTCGGCATCCGCGACGAGCTCCCGGGCACGGCCAGTGCCTGGGACGGCACGGGCGAACCGCTGGACCGGCTCGCCGCGGCGCTGCGCGACCGGCGGGTGCTGCTCGTCCTGGACAACTGCGAGCACGTGGTCGAGGCGGTCGCCGACCTCGTCGCCCACCTGCTGGCCGTCGCGCCCGGCCCGCGCGTCCTCGCCACCAGCCGGGAGCCGCTCGCGGTGCCCGGGGAGACCGTCTACCAGGTCGAACCCCTCGGAGAGGACGACGCCGTCCGGCTGTTCGCCGAGCGGGCCGCCGCGTCCGCGCCCGGCTTCTCGCTCGACCGGGACCGGGACGCCGTCGCCGAGATCTGCCGCCGCCTGGACGGCATCCCGCTCGCGCTGGAGCTCGCCGCGACCCGCGTCCGGGCGCTCGGCGCGCGCGAGCTGGCGGCGCGGCTCGGCGACCGGTTCCGCGTGGTGGCGTCCGAGCGGCGCGGGGCGCCCGCCCGGCAGCGCACCCTCCGCGCCATGATCGACTGGAGCTGGGAGCTGCTCACGCCGTCCGAGCGGATCGTGCTGCGCCGCCTCGCGGTGCACCGCGACGGCTGCGACCCGGTGGCGGCCGAGGCCGTGTGCGCGGGCGGCGGCGTCCACCCGGAGGAGGTCCTCGGCCTGGTCGGCCGCCTCGTGGACCGTTCCCTCGTCGTCATGGCCGAGGGCCCGGACGGGCCGCGCTACCGGCTGCTGGAGTCCGTCGCCGCGTACGCGCTGGAACGGCTGGACGAGGCCGAGGAACGCGCCGGGACCCGCGACCGGCACCTCCGCCACTACCTGGAGCTGGCCGAGACCGCCGAACCCGGCCTGCGCGGCGCGGACCAGCGCTCCTGGCTCACCCGCCTCGACGCCGACGCCGCCAACCTCCGCGCCGCCCTGGACGAGGCGTCCCGGCCCGAAGCGGCCCGCCTGGCGGCGGCGCTCACCTGGTGGTGGCTTCTGCGCGGCCGGTTCCACGAGGCCCGCGGCGTCCTGGCCGAACACGCCCCCGGCGGCCTCCTGCACGCCGCCTTCGCCCTCCTGACCGGCGACCACACGGCCACCGCCCCCGTGGACGACCCTGCCGGGTCGTCCGGGCGGGCCGTCTGGTTGTACGCGTACGGGTTGTTCCATGCGGGACGGGCCGCCGAGAGCCGTGAGGCCAACGCGCGGGCGCAGGAGCTGTTCGCCGCCGCGGACGACCGATGGGGGATCGCCGCCGCGCTCGCGTTGCGGGCGATGCACGCGATGACCGACGGAGACCTCGACGCGATCGCCGAGTCCGGGTCCCGCGCCGCCGGGCTGTTCCGCGACCTCGGCGACCGCTGGGGCGAGCTCCAGACCGTCCCGCCGCTGGCGATGCTGGCCGAGGTCCGGGGCGAGTACGCCGAGGCCGAGCGGCTCCAGACCGAGGGCCTGCGGATCGCGCGGGACCTCGGGCTGCGCGCCGAGGAGTCCGAGCGGCTGTCCGGCCTCGGCCGCCTCGCGCTGCTCGCCCGCGCCTGGGACCGGGCCCGTGACCTGCATGAACGGGCGCTGCGGCTGGCCGTCGAGCAGGGGTACCGGTACAGCGAGGTGGGCGCGCTGATGGGCCTCGCGCTCGGCGCGCGCCGCTCCGGCGACCTCGACGCCGCCGAGCGGCACCTGCTGGACGTCCGGGAGGGCTACGAGTCGTCGCTGCTCGGCGAGCACCTGATGGCCGCCGAACTCGGCTTCATCGCGGAGCTGCGCGGCGATCCCGAGACCGCCGCCGCGCATCACCGCGAGGGGCTCGCGATCGCCGTCGAACTGGCCGATCCGCGCGCGCTGGCCCTGTCCCTGGAGGGCGTGGCGGGCGCGTGCGCGCTGGCCGGGGACGCGTGGCGGGCCGCGCTGCTGCTCGGGGCCGCCGACGCGGCCCGGCGCGGCGTCGGAGCCCCGCTGCCGCCCGCCGAACGCGGCGACGTCGACCGGATCACCGCGTCCGCCGCGTCCGCGCTGGGGGACGAGGCGTTCGCCGGAGCCTTCGCCGAAGGCGCGCGCCTCACCCCGGACGAGGCCGTCAGCTGGTGCTCCCCGGATGCGCCAGGCCGATCCTCCGCAGGTCGCCGGCCAGCCGGGTCGCCAGGTAGCGGTGGCCGTCCGGGGTCGGGTGAACGTCGTCCGGCTTGATGTACCGCGGCGCGTTGCCGGTGCCGCGGTCCCGGTCCCCGGTGATCCACTTCTCGGCGAGCGGGTCGATGAACGGGATGCGCAGCCCCGCCGCCACCCCGCGCAGGCCGTCCCGCACCGCGACGGCGCCCCCGGTCGGATGGTCGCTGCCCCACAGCGGTCCCACCAGGACGATCCGGGTCCGCGGCCAGCGCGCCCGGGCCTTCTGCAGCAGGGTGCGCGCCGCGTCCGAGACCTGCTGCGCCGGGTACTTCGCGTCGTTGTGCCCGCCGGAAACCACCAGCAGCGCGGGCGCCGGCCGCCAGCCGAGCTGCTCCTCGAAGAGCCGGTCGAACGGGCTGTGCCTGCTGCCGGGCGCGACGAAGCCCGTCCCGCCGCGTCCGCCGAGGACGACCTGCCAGCCCAGCAGCCGGGCCGTCGCGGCGGCGTAGGTCGTCTCCGGCTGCACGCCGCGCTCGCCGACCGTGTAGGAGTCGCCGAGGAACATCACGACGGGCGCCGCGGCGGCGACCCGGTCCGCGGTCCTGGGCGGTTTCGCCGTCTTCGCCTCGTGCGCCTCCGAGGCGCATCCCGCCAGCAGGAGCGGAGCACAGACCAGCAGGGACGCCGCATCGCGGCGGAGGCGGCCAGCAGCCATTTACAAACCACCATTGTTCGGTATGGATCCCGCGCATCCTAGCGATCCAGACCTGCCACGAGTGTCGTTTGCCGCCGCTATGATCGGCGCTCCCGAGCCTCGAACGGAGCCCCGATGAGCACCGCCGAGCCCCCGGCTCAGCCCGCACCCGCCGCCGAGCCTCCGCCCGGCACCCAGCCTCCGCCCGGCACCCAGCCTGCGACCGACGCCGGCGCTCCGTCCGAGGACCCCACGTGCTTCCGGCACCCGAGGCGCGAGAGCCGGGTCCGCTGCGTCCGGTGCGACCGCTACGCCTGCCCCGACTGCCTGCGGGACGCGGCGGTCGGCCAGCAGTGCGTCGAGTGCGTCCGCGAGGGCCACCGCAGCACGCGCCAGGCCCGGTCGGTGTTCGGCGGACGCGTCGGAGCCACGCCCTGGGTCAGCTACACGATCATCGGCCTGTGCGTGCTCGGCTACCTGCTGGAACTCGCCGCCCCCGGCATCGTCGACCGGCTCGACGCGCTCGGCACCGGGCTGCGCGGCCCGGGCGGCCACTACTTCGTGGACGACGGCGGCGGCGTCCCGCCGGGGTTCGCGCAGGTCGGCATCGCGCACGGCGAGTGGTACCGGCTGATCACCTCGGCCTTCCTGCACCAGCCGCCCGGCAGCGGCTTCGGCGTCCTGCACATCGCCCTGAACATGTGGTGGGTGTGGAGCCTCGGCAGGCGGACCGAGGAGATGCTCGGGTGGGCCCGCTACGCCGCCCTCTACCTGCTGTCGGCGCTGGGCGGCTCGGTGCTGGTGTTCCTCGTCGCGCCGACGACCGGCGCGCTCGGCGCGTCCGGCGCGATCTTCGGGCTGGGCGCGGCCTACTGGGTGTTCAGCCGCCGCCTCGGCCACGACATGCGCGCGGTCAACCAGCAGACCCTCTACATGATCGTCTGGCTGGTGATCTCGGCCGGGCTGACGTCCTGGCAGGGACACCTGGGCGGCTTCCTCGCGGGCGGCGCGATCGCGCTCGCCTTCGCCTACGCGCCGCAGGCCCGCCGCCTCCTGGTGCAGGCCGCCGCGGCGACGGCCCTGTTCGCCCTGCTCGTGGCGCTCGTGGTGGTCAAGACGTCCACGCTGACCTGAACGGGCGCGGAGGGCCGCTCGACCCTCCGCGCCCCCTTCAGGTGGCGGGTCAGTCGTCGATGGGACGGAGCTCGTCGGCGTAGCTGACGGAGATCCGGCGCATGACGCCGTCATCGGTGATCGAGTACTGGCCCAGCCGCCACAGCGGGGGCGAGTAGGCGTGGATCGACACGCTCGCCTCGGCCGCGCCCACCAGGCGGTGGATGTGCTCCGGACCGAACGCGAACGACGTGCCCTCGCCCACGCGGACGCGCACGTGCTCGCCGCCGATGCGCGGGTTGCACTCCTCCAGCTCGCCCGCCACCACGCGGACGGCCCCGGACGAGACGTCGTGGTCGTGCCAGCCCGTGTCGTTCTCGGGCGTCCAGCAGAGGAGCCACACGTCCACGTACTCGTCCCGGTAGAGGGACGCGTAGTGCCGTTCCTCGTCGGAGAAGGCGACATGCGGCCGCCACAGCTCGGGCCGCTCGGCCAGGCCGTCCACCAGCCCGCGCAGCTCGTGCTTGTCCAGCGCACGGGCCGGCAGGTCCGGGATCGGGGGCCGCTCGGACGCTCCGGTCAGGTCCGGCGTACAGGAGTCGCCCTCGATGAGAACGGCTTCAGAAGACATGGGTTCGCTCCTCTCCTTCGAGTAGTCGGTACGGGTTGGCCACGCGGAAGGCGCGGCGGGCGGCCTCGCCGAGGCCGAGTTCTCGGGGCTCCGCGTACGGACGGTCGCTGCCGTGCACCACGACGTCCACGCCGAGGGCGCGGACGATGGCGTCGGCCGCGCGCGGCCCGTAGGAGGACGTCTCCACGAACGCGTTCCGGTCGATCTCGCCGCGTCCGCCTCCGCGCGCCGCGAGGCGCTCGCCGTGCAGGGGCGCAAGACCGGCCATGAGGGCGAAACAGACACGCAGGCGCGGGAACGCGGGACGCCCGAAGGCGCGGAACGCGTACCAGGCCGCGTGCATCTGCCCGACGTAGGGCACGACGGCCGCCCACCACGCCGGTCCCTCGGCCGCGGCGGCCGGGCCGGGATGGACGAACAGCGGGAGGCCGCGCTCCTCCAGGACGGCCAGCAGCGGCGCGCATCGCTCGTATCCGGTGGCGTCGAGCAGCGCGTTCGCGGGAAGCTGGAGACCGACGAAACCGCGATCGAGCTCCTTGACGAGGGCGTCCGGGTCGATCTCGGTCACGCAGGCGGCGGCCCAGGCGCGGAACGGCTCCGGCAGCGCCGACGCGCCGTCGTGGTACGCGTCCAGAAGCGGACGCGCCTCGTCCGGAGGCAGGAGTTCGACACCGAGCGGTGACGAGAGTGACACCAGCGCGAGTTCGAGACCGTCCGCGCGGGCCAGCGCGGCCCGGCGCGCCTCGTCGTGGTCGTCCGGTTCCACCTCGTAAGGAGGCTCGCCGTCGAGGTGGAGCGTCCAGCCGTCGAGGCGGGGCGCGGCCGTCCGGGCGCGCAGCGCGGCGCGCAGGGGCGCGCTCCAGAGGTGCTGATGGACGTCCACCCCCGACACGCGCCGCTCCTTACTGAACCGCATCAGTTAACCGTTTCAGTGAACCGGTTCAGTGGCCCCCGCGTCAATGGCCCGCCGGGAATCGTCGTACCGACCGTCTAGGGTTGGGGGGCGTGAGCGACAGGCGGAAGCGCGCGACCATCCGGGAGGTCGCGCAGGCGACCGGCCTCTCACCCGCCGCGGTCTCCTACGCGCTGCGCGGAATCCAGACGTCCGAGGAGACCCAGGAGCGGGTCCGCGCCGCCGCCGAGGAGCTCGGCTACGAGGCGCACCCGATCGCCCGCGCCCTGGCCAGCGGGCGCACCGACATGGTCGGCCTGCTCTGCGGCTCCCTGGAGGACTACTGGCAGCAGTCCCTCGCCGTCGGGATCGGCCGCGCGCTGCTCGCCCGCGACCGCTACGCCCTGATCGTGGACGCCGGCGGCGACCCCGAACGCGAGCTGGCCCTCGCCCGGCGCCTGCGCGACCAGCGGGTGGACGGGCTGATCGTCCAGCCGCTCGACCCGGCCGCCCCGCTCTGGTCCGAGCTCGCCGAGACCCTCCCCGTCGTCTCCATCGGGGACGCCCTGCGCGGCGGCAAGGCCCAGGGCGAGGTCGTCTTCGACAACCGGCGCGGCGTCACGCTCGCCCTGGAGCACCTGCGCGACCTCGGCCACCACCGCGTCGCGGTGTTCACCCCGACCCGCGCCAGCACCCCCGACCGGCCCGCCGACGTGCACGTCAACGCCGAGGCCGAGCGGCTCGGGCTCGCCGTCCAGGTCGTCGTCGCGCCGCCCACGCCGGCCGAGATCACCGAGGTCGCGCTGCGCGTCCTCGCCGGCCCCGACCGGCCCTCGGCCCTGTTCTGCTTCTCCGACACGATCGCCTACGCCGTCTACGCCGCCACCCGCGAGCTGGGCCTGTCGGTCCCCGGCGACCTGGCCGTCTGCGGCTACGACAGCCACCCGATGTCCGCGCTGCTCACCCCGCCCCTCACCACGGTCGACTGGGACATCGACGGCATCGTCCACGCCGCCGTCCGGCTGGTGGTGGACGTCATCGACGGCAAGCCGCGCAAGCGCCGCGTCGTCCGCGAGCCGGAGCTGATCGTCCGGCCGTCCACCGCCGCCTGACCCCGCTCACGGCCTCTGACCGCGATCACCCTGCCTGAGCCCGATCACCGGCTCGCCGCGGCTCATCCGGGCGCTCACTCGGCGCGGCGCAGGTGGACGGCCTCGTCCGGGCTCGGGAGCAGGCGGGCCAGCCGGGGGAGCAGGTCGGCGGCGATCGCGATGTCGACGTCCAGCGGACGGTCCTCCACGCCGTCCGGCAGCACCGAGGCGGCCTGGTCGAAGGCGGCCCGCAGGGCGCCCCCGGACGGCGCGCGCCCCTGCATCCGCAGCGCCCGCACGGCCGCGACCAGCTCGCACGCCAGCGCGATCCGGTACGCCGCGACCGCCTCGCCGGTCGCCCGCGCCGACTGCGTCGCGAACCCCGCGTGCTCCTCCACCCCGCGCGACAGCACCGCGCTGCCGAGCGCCGCCGGCGCCGCCTGCCGCCGGACGTCCGCCAGCGCCGAGTGCGCCACGTACTCCAGGATCATGATCCCGGACGCCGCCTCCGCGTTCGCCTGGAACGCCCGCAGCCCCGTGAACGACGGCTCGGTCAGCGTCCCCAGCCGCGCCGCCGACAGCGCGCCCGCCTGGAACAGCGCGAGCCGCGCCGCGTCGAGCGCGAGGCCCGTCCCGGCGGTGTGGAAGTTGCCGTTGTGCCAGACCTCCGCGTCCGGCACGTCCACCAGGGGGTTCTCCGCGGCGCTGTTGATCACCCGCGTGACGGTCCGCTCCGCGTGCCGCGCCGCCTCCAGCGCGGGCGCGTGGACCTGCGGAAACGCCCGGTAGCCGTACGGGTCCTGGATGCGCGCCGGGGTGTCGAGCTCGTAGGCGAGCAGGCTCCGCACCGCCGCCGCCACCTCCGCCTGGACGGGCTGCGCCACGTGCACGGCGGGCGCGTACGCCTCCCGGGACCCGCGCACCGCCAGCATCGACAGCGCCGCGATCACCACCGAGGCGTCCAGCGCCTCCCGCAGGTCGGTCACCGCGAGCGCCGCCTCGCCCAGCGTGGCCGCGTTCGAGCTCATGAAGCCGAGCGCGTCCGCCGAGCTCAGCGGGAAGTGCGGGCCGCGGGCGAGACCGGCGTCCGCGTCCGCCTCGCCGCCGCCGTCCAGGCCGCCCGCCAGCCACGACCGCTCGCCGATCAGGCACAGCGCGGTCGAGGCCATCGCCGTCAGGTCCCCGGTGCCGATCGCCCCGTACACCGGGACGGGCGGCAGCACGCCGAGGTTCAGCGCGTCCGCCAGCGCCGCCAGGACGCCCGGATCCACGCCCGAGCCGCCCGCCGCGATCTGGTTCGCCCGCACCACCAGCATCGCCCGCACCACCTCGGGCCTCGCCAGCGGACCGGCGCCCGCCGCGTGGCTGCGCATCAGCCGCAGCCCGTGCGCGTCGGCGTCCTCCCACTCGACCTCGACCGCCCGGTTCGCCCCGACGCCGGTCGTCCGGCCGTAGACCGGACGGCGCTCGGCCACCCGCCGGACCGTCTCCCAGGCCGCCCGGGCCCGCTCGCGGCCCGTGTCGGATATGGCGATCATCACGTCCCCGCGGGCCGCGCGGGCGACCAGATCGCAGGTGAGGGACGTCCCGTCAAGCTCGATCCGGCTGTGCGACACGGCGCTGCGCCCCTTTCTCGTGTTTTCAGGTCGATAACATCGACAGTCATCGGGTTGACCCGGCGGTACCCGTGCCGGAGATTGTCGGTTGTCTAAGGTTGGGTGGATGCCGGTACCGATCACCCAACAGTCAGCGAGCGGAACGGCGTCCCGGCGGCGCCCCAAGAGGACGTGACTCGTTTGATCACCTTCACGGGCGTGACGAAGCGCTACCCGGACGGCACGGTCGCCGTGCACGACCTCGACCTGGAGATCCCGGCCGGACGGATCACCGTCCTGGTCGGTCCGTCCGGCTGCGGCAAGACCACCACCCTGCGCATGGTGAACCGGATGATCGACCCGAGCTCCGGGACGATCACCGTCGACGGCCGGGACATCCGCGAGGTCGACCCGCCCACGCTGCGCCGTGGCATCGGCTACGTCATCCAGCAGGCCGGCCTCTTCCCGCACCGAACGATCATCGACAACATCGCCACCGTGCCCTACCTGCTCCACCAGGACAAGAAGCAGGCCCGCAGGCGCGCGCTGGAACTGATGGAGCGCGTCGGGCTCGACCCGGCCGTCGCCAAGCGCTACCCCGCCCAGCTGTCCGGCGGGCAGCAGCAGCGCGTCGGCGTCGCCCGCGCGCTCGCCGCCGACCCCCCGATCATGCTGATGGACGAGCCGTTCAGCGCGGTCGACCCGATCGTCCGCGCCCAGCTCCAGGACGAGTTCCTCCGCCTCCAGACCGAGGTCGAGAAGACGATCGTCTTCGTCACCCACGACATCGACGAGGCCGTGAAGCTCGGCCACCGCATCGCGGTCTTCCAGGTCGGCGGGGTGCTCGCCCAGTACGCCACCCCGGAGGAGCTGCTCGAGCACCCCGCCAACGACTTCGTCCGCGACTTCCTCGGCGGCGAGCGCGGCATCCGGCGGCTCCGGTTCGTCCAGAAGCTCGACGCGGAGGCCGCCGCCGAGAACGCGGCGAGACCGATCGCCTCGGGGGGCCCGGCCGGGCCGCACGGCGGCGAGGCAGCGGCGGCGGGCGAGCGGTGAACGCGCAGCCCCTCCCGCTCGCGGTCGGCGACAGCGGGGAACCCCTCGTCCGCTGGGACTGGATCGGCCGCAACTCCGACATCATCGTCCGGCACCTCAACGACCACCTGATCCTCTCGATCGTCCCGGTGGTGCTCGGCCTGCTGGTGTCGCTGCCGATCGGCCTGCTGTGCGCCCGGCACCGCTGGCTGTACGCGCCGGTCGTCGGCCTCACCAGCGTGCTCTACGCCATCCCGGCGATCGCGCTGTTCGTCGTGCTGGTCGCCTTCACCGGCCTGACCCGCACCACGGTGATCATCCCGCTCACCCTGTACACCCTGTCGGTGCTCGTCCCCGCCGTCGTGGACGGCATGGACTCGGTGCCCGAGCACGTCCGGCAGGCGGCCACCGCGATGGGCTTCGGCACGCTGCGCCGGCTCGTGCAGGTCGAGCTGCCGATCGCCGTCCCGGTGGTGATGGCGGGCCTGCGGGTCGCGACCGTCTCCAACATCAGCCTCGTCTCGGTCGGCGCGCTGATCGGCGTCGGCGGCCTCGGCGAGCTGTTCACCGACGGCTTCAACCGCGACTTCACCACCCCCATCGTGGTCGGCATCGCGCTGATCATCGTGCTGGCGATCATCGCGGACGTCCTGCTGCTCGCCCTCCAGCGGCTGCTCACCCCCTGGGCCCGCGCGGGCCGGGGCGGGCGGACGGCGCGCCGGGCCGCCCGCGCCGAACTGGCCGAACCGGAAGAGGCCGCCCTGTGAACGCCATCCTCGACGCGATCCGCTGGTTCTTCCACGACCAGCAGTGGCACGGCACCGACGGCATCCCGCACCGGCTCGCCGAGCACCTGTGGTACTCCGGCCTCGCCTTCGCGATCACCGTCGTGATCGCGCTGCCGCTCGGGCTGCTGCTCGGGCACGTCCGGCGCGGCCGGGCCGCCTCGTTCTTCGGCTTCTCGGTCATCGCGTCCGCCAACGGCGCGCGGGCGCTGCCGACGCTCGGCCTCCTGATCCTGGCCGTACTGATCACCTCGTCCAGCCTGGTGCCGACGCTGGTCCCGCTGATCGTCCTCGCGATCCCGCCCGTCCTGGTGAACGCCTACACCGGCGTCCAGCAGGTCGAGCCCGAGCTGCGGGACGCGGCGGAGGGCATGGGCATGACCGGCCGCCAGGTGCTCTGGCGGGTCGAGGCCCCGATGGCGCTGCCGCTGGTCCTGCTCGGGCTGCGCACCGCCGCGATCCAGATCGTCTCCACCGCGACCATCGCGGCCTACGTCGGCCTCGGCGGCCTCGGCCGCTTCATCGTGGACGGCCTGAAGCGGCAGGAGTACTCCAGCACCGCGGGCGGCGCGATCCTGGTCATCCTGCTCGCCTTCCTCATCCAGTTCGCGTTCGGCCTGCTGCGCCGGGTCGCGGTCTCGCCCGGCCTGCGGCGCTCCTCCTGACGCTCACCACTGAAGTTCCTGCGAAAGGACTGTTCGATGTTCTCCAAGATGCGCGGCGCCGCGGTGCTGCTCGTCGGCGCGCTGGCGCTGTCGGCCTGCGGGGGCGGCGGCGGTGACAAGAACCCGCTCGGCGGCTCGTCCGGCGGCGGGGGCGGGGGCGGCGGCACCCTCGTGATCGGCACCGCCGACTTCCCCGAGAGCCAGGCCCTCGGCGAGGTCTACGCCCAGGCCCTCAAGGCCAAGGGCCTGAAGGCCGAGACCAAGGTCGCCGGGACCCGCGAGGCCTACTACAAGGCCATCCAGTCCGGCCAGCTCGCGATCGTCCCCGAGTACAACGGCAACCTGCTGCTGCACGTGGACCCGAAGGCGACCGCCGCCACCACCGAGGAGGTGAACGCGGCCCTCGGCCAGAAGCTGCCGTCCTCGCTCGGGATCCTCAACTCGGCGAAGGCCGAGGACAAGGACTCGGTCGTCGTCACCAAGGCGACCGCCGACAAGGACCACCTGAAGACCATCGCCGACCTCAAGCCGGTCGCGTCGAGCATCGTCTTCGGCGGCCCGTCGGAGTTCAAGACCCGCGTTTCCGGCCTGGTCGGAATCAAAGAGAAGTACGGGATCGAATTCAAGGAGTTCAAGTCCCTGGACACCGCCGGTCCCATCACGGTGGCGCGCCTGAAGCAGGGCGAGATCCAGGCCGCGAACCTTTTCTCCACGGACGCCGCGATCACCAAGAACGGGTTCGTGGCGCTGGAGGACCCGAAGAACGTCTTCCCGGCGCAGAACGTGACCCCGCTGATCTACCGCAGCAAGGTGAACGCGGACGCCCAGGGCGTCCTGAACGCGATCGCCGCGAAGCTCACCACCCAGGACCTCCTGGACATGAACTCCAAGATGTCCGTTGACAAGGCCGAGCCGCGCGACGTCGCCAAGGACTGGCTGAAGAAGGCCGGAATCGCCTCCTGACGCCGTTCTCATGAAGAGGCCCGCACGATCGTCGTGCGGGCCTTTTTCATCGCGTTCACGGCGTCCGGCCGCCGAGGCGGGTGGTGAGGTCGGCGGCGGTGCGGCGGACCTCCGCGGCCAGGTCGGGCCAGGTGTCGTCGGGACGGGTCTCGCGCCGGAACGTGACGGTGATCGCGGCGGTGGGGTGGCCGGTGTGGTCGAAGGAGCAGGCGGCGATGGACGCGAATCCCTCGGTGACCTGGCCGTCCTCGGCGGACCAGCCGCGCCGGGCGTCGGCGGCGAGGACGCGCCGCAGCTCGCGCAGCGAGGCGGGGCCGCGGCCGGTGCGGTCCACCAGCGGGCCGGGGAACAGGGCGCGGACCTGCGCGGCGGGCAGGTGGGCGAGCATGGACAGGCCGCTCGCGGTGAGCTGGGCGGGCAGCCGGACGCCGACGTCGGTGACCAGGGTGGCCTGGCGCCGGGCCGGCTGCTCCTTGAGCAGGTAGAGGGTCTCCGCGCCGTGCAGGACGCCGAGCTGGGCGACGTCGCCGGTCCGGTCGACCAGGCGGCGCAGGAGCGGCCGGGCGAGGCGTTCGAGCGGGCCGTGCCGCAGGTAGGCCGAGCCGATCTCGAAGGCGGCGACGCCGAGGCCCCAGCGGCGGTCCTCGGGGACGTAGGAGACGAAGCCGTCCCCGGCCATGGCGGTCAGCAGGTGGTAGGTGGACGACCGGGGCAGGCCCAGCTCGCGCGCGATGGCCGAGGCGGGCAGCGGCCCGGCGGACTCGGCGAGCAGGCGCAGCACGGCGAGCGCCCGCCGCGCCGCCGGAACCTGCCCGCCACCGCCCGCGGCAGCGCGCGCAGTACCGCCCGCGGTATCGGCCCGGCCGGGACCGAGAGCGGCATCGGGGGCGGAACCGAGAGCGGCTTCGGGGGCGGGTCCGAGAGCGGGTCCGGGATCTCGGCCGGGAGGAGGGTCGGGCGCCGCGGAATTCGGGGTCACCGGCCCATTGTCTCGTATGTGAGACAGTACGGCGTTCGCGCGGGTCGTTCCGGAACGGTCCGGGCGCTGCAATGGGGGTATGAGTTTCGGCATGGGGGACACGAACATCCAGGTCGGACCGGAACCGCTGACCTTCGACGAGGTCGTCGCGGTGGCCCGGGACGGCGCGCGGGTCGCGCTGACCGACGAGGCGCTGAAGGCGATCACCGAGTCGCGGGCCGCGATCGAGGAGCTGGCCTCCCGTCCGACGCCCGTCTACGGGGTCTCCACCGGGTTCGGGGCGCTCGCGACCCGGCACATCGCCCCGGAGCTGCGGGCCCAGCTCCAGCTGAACATCGTCCGGTCGCACGCCGCCGGGTCCGGCCCGGAGGTGGAGCGGGAGGTCGTCCGGGCGCTGATGCTGCTGCGCCTGCACACCCTCGCGACCGGCCGGACGGGCGTCCAGCCCGAGACGGCGAGGGCGTTCGCGGCGCTGCTGAACGCGGGCATCACGCCGATCGTCCACGAGCACGGCAGCCTGGGCTGCTCCGGCGACCTCGCGCCGCTGGCGCACTGCGCGCTCGCGCTGATCGGCGAGGGCCAGGTCCGGGACGCCAAGGGCGACCTCCGCGAGGCGAGGGACGCGCTGGCCGAGGCCGGGATCGAGCCGGTCACGCTCGGCGCGAAGGAGGGCCTGGCCCTCCTGAACGGCACCGACGGGATGCTCGGCATGCTGGTCCTGGCGATCCGCGACCTGCACAAGCTGCTCACCGCCGCCGACCTCGCCACCGCGATGACCGTGGAGGCGCTGCTCGGCACCGACCGCGTGTTCGCCGCCGACCTCCAGGCGCTGCGCCCGCACCCCGGCCAGGGCGTCTCGGCCGCGAACCTGCGCGCGCTGCTCGCCGACTCGGCGATCATGGCGTCGCACCGCGGCCCGGACTGCACCCGCGTCCAGGACGCCTACTCGCTGCGCTGCGCCCCGCAGGTGAACGGCGCGGCCCGCGACACGCTCGCGCACGCCGAGCTGGTCGCGTCCCGCGAGCTGGCCTCGGCCGTGGACAACCCGGTTGTCCTGCCGGACGGGCGGGTCGAGTCCAACGGCAACTTCCACGGCGCGCCGATCGCGTACGTGCTGGACTTCCTGGCCGTCCCGACCGCGGACGTCGCGTCGATGTCGGAGCGCCGCACCGACCGGCTGCTGGACAAGGCGCGCTCGTTCGGCCTGCCGCCGTTCCTCGCCGACGACCCCGGCGTGGACTCCGGCCTGATGATCGCGCAGTACACGCAGGCGGCGATCGTCAGCGACCTGAAGCGGCTCGCCGTGCCGGCCTCCGCCGACTCCATCCCGAGCTCGGCGATGCAGGAGGACCACGTGTCCATGGGCTGGAACGCCGCGCGCAAGCTGCGCAAGGCCGTGGACGGCCTGACCCAGGTCGTCGCGATCGAGATCATGGCGGCGGCCCGCGCGCTGGAGCTGCGCGCCCCGCTGCGGCCGGGCCCGGCGACGGGCGCGGTCGTCGCGAGGCTGCGCGAGGGCGGCGTGCCCGGGCCCGGCCCGGACCGCCACCTCGCCCCCGAGATCGCCGCCGCCGTCGAGCTGGTGCGGGACGGCTCGCTCGTCGCCGCCGCCGAGTCCGTCACCGGCCCGCTGTCCTGAATCCCGCGCGCGGCGACTCCGCGCGCGACCCGTCTTCTCCGAGGAGTTCCCTCATGTCCGGTCCCCGTCCCGTCCGCGCGCCGCGCGGGACGCAGCTCACCACCGCCAAGGGCTGGCCGCAGGAGGCCGCCCTGCGCATGATCCAGAACAACCTGGACCCGGAGGTCGCCGAGCACCCCGACAAGCTCGTGGTGTACGGCGGCACCGGCAAGGCCGCCCGCGACTGGAACTCCTTCGACGGGATCGTCCGGTCGCTCGAGTCCCTCGACGGGGACGAGACGCTGCTCGTCCAGTCCGGCAAGCCGGTCGGGATCTTCCGCACGCACGAGTGGGCCCCGCGCGTGCTGATCGCGAACTCCAACCTCGTCCCGCAGTGGGCGAACTGGGACGAGTTCCGCCGCCTGGAGGCCGAGGGCCTCACGATGTACGGGCAGATGACCGCCGGGTCGTGGATCTACATCGGCACGCAGGGCATCCTCCAGGGCACCTACGAGACGTTCGCGGCCGTCGCCGCCAAGCGGTTCGGCGGCTCGCTCGCCGGGACGATCACGCTGACCGCCGGGCTCGGCGGGATGGGCGGCGCGCAGCCGCTCGCGGTGACCATGAACGGCGGCGTCGCGATCTGCGTCGAGGTGGACCCGTCCCGGATCGACCGGCGCGTCGAGCACCGCTACTGCGACGTGCGCGCCGACTCGCTGGACGAGGCGCTCCGCCTGGCCGTCGAGGCGCGCGACAAGCGCGAGCCGCTGTCGATCGGGCTGCTCGGCAACGCCGCCGACGTCGTCCCCGAGCTGCTGCGCCGGGGCGCGCCGATCGACATCGTCACCGACCAGACCAGCGCGCACGACCCGCTGGCGTACCTGCCGTCCGGCATCGCGTTCGAGGACTGGGACGCCGAGCGCGGCAAGGACCCGCAGGGCTTCACCGACCGCGCCCGCCAGTCGATGGCGAAGCACGTCGAGGCCATGGTCGGGTTCATGGACGCGGGCGCCGAGGTCTTCGACTACGGCAACTCGATCCGCGGTGAGGCGCAGACGGCGGGCTACGACCGCGCGTTCGCGTTCCCCGGGTTCGTCCCCGCCTACATCCGGCCGCTGTTCTGCGAGGGCAAGGGCCCGTTCCGCTGGGCCGCGCTGTCCGGCGATCCGAAGGACATCGCGCGCACCGACAAGGCGATCCTCGACCTGTTCCCGGAGAACGAGCCGCTGACGCGCTGGATCAAGATGGCGGGGGAGAAGGTCCACTTCCAGGGCCTGCCGTCGCGGATCTGCTGGCTCGGCTACGGCGAGCGCGACAAGGCGGGCGCGGTGTTCAACGACCTCGTCGCGCGCGGCGAGATCTCCGCGCCGATCGTCCTCGGCCGCGACCACCTGGACTGCGGCTCGGTCGCGTCCCCGTACCGCGAGACCGAGGGCATGAAGGACGGCTCGGACGCCATCGCCGACTGGCCGCTGCTCAACGCCATGCTGAACACCTCGTCCGGCGCCACCTGGGTGTCCATCCACCACGGCGGCGGCGTCGGGATCGGCCGCTCCATCCACGCGGGCCAGGTCTGCGTGGCGGACGGCACGGAGCTGGCCGGCGCGAAGCTGGAGCGGGTGCTGACCAACGACCCCGGCACGGGCGTCATGCGCCACGTCGACGCGGGCTACGAGCGCGCGGAGGAGGTCGCCGCCGAGCGCGGCGTCCGCATCCCGATGCGCGAGAACTGATCCCGCCCTGCCGATCCCTTCCTGAGGAGAACGGGTTGAGTTTCGAGGAGATGTGGGCGGCGCTGCTGCCCGTCGGACGGAGCGCCGCCACCGGCGGTTACGACCGTTTCGTGTGGACGCCGTCCGAGCTGGAGTGCCGCGCCTGGTTCCTCGACGAGGCCCGCGCCCGCTCACTCGACGTCGAGCCGGACGGGAACGGCAACCTGTTCGCCTGGTGGTACCCGTCGTCGGGACGGCGCGACGGCGCCGTCCTGACCGGGAGCCACCTGGACTCGGTGCCCGGCGGCGGGGCGTTCGACGGTCCGCTCGGCGTCGTGTCGGCGTTCGCGGCGATCGACCTCCTGCGCGCGCGGGGGATCGAACCGGACCGTCCGCTCGGGGTCGGCGTGTTCGCCGAGGAGGAGGGCGCGCGGTTCGGTGTCGCATGCCTCGGTTCCCGGCTGCTCTCCGGCGCGATCGACCCGGCCCGTGCGCGCGCGTTGACCGACGGCGAAGGGCTGACGTACGCGGCCGTGGCGGAGGAGAACGGCGTCGACCCCGCCGGGATCGGACGCGACGACGACCTGCTCGGACGCATCGGCTGCTACGTCGAGCTGCACGTCGAGCAGGGCCGCGCGCTCGCGCCGGGGACGCCGGTCGGCGTCGCGTCCGCGATCATCCCGCACGGCCGGTGGCGGCTGGACTTCACCGGCGAGGGCAACCACGCCGGAACGACCCGGCTGATCGACCGGCGCGACCCGATGCTGCCGTTCGCCTCGACCGTCCTCGCCGCGCGGGCCTCGGCCGACCGGCACGACAGCGTCGCGACGATCGGGAAGGTGCGGATCGTGCCGGGCGGCGTCAACGCGATCCCGTCCGCGGTGTCCGCGTGGCTCGACAGCCGCGGGCCGGACGAACGGTCCGTCCGCGCGACGGTTTCGGACGTGCTCGAACACGCCCGCGCGGCGGGGCTCGGGCACGGCGTCTCGGTCGAGCTGACCGAGGAGTCCTACACCGAGGTCGTGGACTTCAACCTGGAGCTGCGCGACCGGGTGGTGAAGGCCCTCGGCGGCGTGCGGGCCCTCGGCGGGGTGCCCGTCCTGCCCACGGGGGCCGGGCACGACGCCGGCATCCTGTCGGCCGTGCTGCCGACCGCGATGCTGTTCGTCCGGAACCCGACCGGCGTCTCGCACGCCCCCGCCGAACACGCGGAGACAGACGACTGCCTCGCGGGCGTGGAAGCCCTCGCCTCGGTACTGGCCGACCTGGTACGGGGGTAGGTACACCGGTATGCGATGGCACGCCGAGCACGCCTGGCTCGGAGACGACGTCGCCGCCGACGTCCTCATCGAGGCCGACGGCGAGCGGATCACCAGCATCAGCAGCGGCGTCCCGGCCCCGCCGGACACGCCGCGCCTGCGCGGCCTCACCCTCCCGGGCCTGGCGAACGCGCACTCCCACGCCTTCCACCGAGCCCTCCGAAGCCGCGTCCAAGCCGACCGCGGCACCTTCTGGACGTGGCGCGAGACGATGTACAAGGTCGCCGACCGCCTCGATCCGGACTCCTACAAGGCGCTCGCCACGGCCGTCTACGCCGAGATGGCGCTGGCCGGCATCAGCTGCGTCGGCGAGTTCCACTACCTGCACCACAAGCCCGGCGGCGGCTCCTACGACGAGCCGAACGCGATGGGCGAGGCGCTGATCGCCGCCGCCGACGCGGCCGGAATCCGCATCACGCTGCTCGACACCTGCTACCTGACCGGTGGTCTAGGGCAGCCCCTGGCGGGCCCGCAACTCCGCTTCGGCGACGGTTCCGCCGGGGACTGGGCACGGCGCGTGGACTCGCTCTACGAGCACAACGACAAGGACGCCCGTCCTCATGCGCGCGTGGGTGCCGCGATCCATTCCGTACGGGCCGTCCCGCGGGAGCAGATCCGGGCCGTCGCCTCGTGGGCCAAGGAGAGGCGCGCGCCGCTGCACGTCCACCTGTCCGAGCAGCCGGCCGAGAACGAGGCCTGCGTCGAGACGTACGGGATGACCCCGACGAGACTGCTCGCCGAATGCGGGGCGCTCGGGGCGCTCACCACCGCCGTCCACGCCACGCACCTGACGCCGGAGGACGTCGGGCTGCTCGGCGCGACCATGACCGGCGTGTGCATGTGCCCGACCACCGAACGCGACCTCGCCGACGGCATCGGCCCGGCCCGCGACCTGCACCGGGCGGGCTCCCCGATCAACCTCGGCTCCGACCAGCACGCCGTCATCGACCTGTTCGAGGAGGCCCGCGCCGTCGAGCTGGACGAGCGGCTCCGCACCCGCGCCCGCGGCCACTGGACGGCGTCCGAGCTCCTCGCCGCCGCCACCTGGAACGGCCACTACGCGCTCGGCTGGCCCGAGGCGGGCCGGCTGGAGCCCGGCGCGTACGCCGACCTCACCACGATCGCGCTCGACTCGCCCCGCACCGCGGGCGCGGGCCCGGACCTGGCGGCGGAGACGGCCGTGTTCGCCGCCACCGCCGCCGACGTCCGGCACGTCGTCGTCTCCGGCCGCCAGATCGTCGAGGACGGCCGTCACCTGCTCGTCCCCGACGTCCCGGCGCTGCTCCGCGACACGATCGAAGCCGTCACCAGAGAGGAGGAGCCGCCTCCCACCTAGTCCTCGGGCGGCCGGTCTCAGTACTCGGGCAGCGGTGCGGTCTCCACCTTCCGCCGCTTGGCTCCCGCCTTCGGCTGCCCGGAACGCCTGCCCCGGCCGGACGACCCGGACGGTCCCTTCTGGCGCGACGACGCCCCCGCCCCGTCGCGCCAGATTCCGAGCGCCCGCCACAGCCGCTTGCTGACGGGATTGATGAGGCCGACCTCCTGGCAGAGGTCGCGCAGCCCGGATACGGCGTCCGCGATGGTCTCCCTGGACGCGTCCGACCCCCAGTACGCCTGCCGCATCACGCTCTTCGGAATGCCGAACGTCCGCGCCATCGCGGGCGGCGGCGTGAGGATGACCGTCGCCATCACCTTCGCCGTCGGCGGCACCCCCAGGCTCAGGAGGAACCGCGAAGGGGCGGCCATTCGCGGCACGTGGTACCGGATGTACCTGCGTCCGAAGGAGATGTGCCGTGCCTCCTCCGCCACGTGGATGGCCATGATCCGGGTGATGAGCGGATGCCCGTCCTCTCCCTCGCGCAGCACCCTGCGCTGCATGTGGTCGATGGGCTCCTCGCCGGCGAGCACGCCGAAGAAGTACAGGGCGGGCGCGACCGCGCCGAACACCGGGACGATCTCGCCGACCCACCGGAACACCCGCGACATTCCCGGGACGTCGGTTCCGCTGCGGTCGACGAACTCCTGGAACATCAGCCCGTGGTGCCCCTCCTCGATCATCTCGTGGTACACGTACCGGAACTCCGCGGACCCGTTCGGCAGCCGCCAGGCGAACGCCAGCAGCCCCCTGTTCAGCAGGTTCTCGAACTGCATCCCGACCTTGGCGACGTTCGCCTGCCGGTACAGGCCGAGGCGGGCCCGCTTCTCCGGCGGCAGCGCCCGGTACCACGGGTGCGCCGACAGCGGATCCGCCTTCGGCAGCTCCCAGCGCGGGTCCTCCGGATCGATCGCGTACTCCGGCTCATCCCACGGAATGTCCCGGAACGGTTCCCAGTGCTTTTCGACGGACGCCTTGGACAGCCTTCGCAGAGCCTTCTCGTAATCGAGATCCGTGACAGTCATACCGCCCTCGGGGTTAATGTTTGACGCTTCAACAGGCGTGACTGAATCTTTCTTTCAAGGTCAACCTAGGAAGCCTCACCACACCCGGTCAACCGCTCGTGAACGCTCCGTCACCCCCGCCACCCCTCCCAACTGCGCAATCAACCCCTTACCGTCCAGTTGTCCAATCCCGGCCAACTCCATCTCCGCAGGTGGAGCCCAGGAAAGGACGTGGCGGCTCCGGTGACGTCAGTTCCTTCGCGGCATGCCTGGGACGACGGTTCGCAGCTGTTGCGCCTCCCTCGTCCCCACGCGGTCCTCATGGCCGCATCCGTCCATGGCGTTCATGAAGAATGCGGGCGAGAGTCGGTTCTGAGTAGGCGGTCAAGGAGGGCATGATGCCTCGCCTGGAAAAGCCGACTCCGATCGGCGCCATTGCTGCTGGCAAGGATATGATAACGGTGGCGGCGCCGCTGCTCACTGCGGCGGCTTTGACGTTGTCCGGCATCGTCGCCAGTGTCGAGGATAAATATTTTAGATGGCCGGGAGTCACGCTACTCGCTCTGGTGCTGGCATCGCTGTTGCTGATCGCCAGCATTGAACTGCATTTTCACGCGCGGCAATTCTTGTACTCCCGTGCGGAGATGGAGGAGTGGCTGGAGAATGAGGTCATCGATGGTGGTCTGATGTATCCGGTGTACTGCGCGTGGCATGATGAGGATTTTAAGCACGGGTGTCGCTACAAAGGATGGTCTGTTGGGTGCTTCAATCTAGGGGCGCTCTTCCTCGGGTTGGGTGTGGCAATCGCCTTGGTCCCGATGGCCGATACGCGCGAGAGTGGCTGGCGATGGGGCGCTTTCACGCTCGTTCTCGGCGGAACTATCTTGGAAGCGTGTTGGGTTCTTTATCTTTACTGGCACCGATATCGCCTAGTGAAGGATAGGAGTGAAGAAGCGCCGAGCATGATTGTCCGAGAAGTCCCTCCTTCTTCAAGTGAGGAGAATTCATGAGTGCGGCGACTTACGTGCTGCCCGGAGTGGATCCAGGGGCACTGCCCGATCGATTCGTCTATTGTCCGGACCCCAACTGTCCAGCCTCCTATGACCGAAGGGATAAGAAGTACGAGAGGGTGGATTGGCGTGACGAAGCCGTGCTTGACGAATGGCATGCGGTGTTGAAATCGGACGCAGTTCAGGTCCGGCAGTATCTGGACAGGCACGGAGCGGCGAATCACGCCCCACGCTGCGATTACGCGGTGCTCCCAGACGTTGTTCACCTATACTGTTCGAGTAAAGCTCACCCCTCGAAGGCGTACGCCCGGGAGCTGAAGCTCGTTCGAGACAAAAACATCGACCTCACCTGAACTCGAACGTCACGATTCGTCGCGATTCGCGTCGCGAAGACCGTGGTCGTAAGGGAGGCGGGTTGCAGTGCCCTTGAGGGCTTCTGACAATCGCTCGAACATCTCTTCTTCGTCTTCGCGGGCGGGGAGGGGGTGGTGGAGGGCGCGGGCCAGGTCGAAGCGGTGGAGGTCGTAGACGACGTGCATGAGGCCGGAGTACGTCTGGGCTGAGGTGACGGCGCCCTTGTAGGCGACGGCTGTTGCGATCACGGTCAGGGCCGGGAGCCACCAGGTGCGGGGCTCGTCGTACAGGCCCGCGGTGAGTAGCGCGGTGCAGGCGGCGAGGCTGTAGCAGAGGTGGACTGAGGCGTCGAGCATGTCGCGGGCCGACGAGACGGCGTCCGCCAGCGGGCGGGAGAGCTGGGGGTAGATGCGGGGCCAGGACGCCAGAGTGCTGAGGCCGTAGCGTTCACCCGCGCTCAGCTCGCCCGCTCGCAGAGCATTGCCCAGCGCGGTCGGGAGCAGGACGTCGGGGGCCGGCAGGGCCGCTAGCCGGCGGGCGGCGTCGGCGCTCCGGCGCAGGTCGCCGGGGCTCTGAGCCTCTCCTGACGCAGTTCGGGAAGCGGCCGCGCGGAGGGAGCGCCAGCGGCGGTGCTGGCGGGCCACCAGCAGGTCGGCCAGGCGGGCCGTAAGGGACCAGCGGTCCCAGTAGCCCTCCAGCACCCGGACGGCCCGAACCTGGTAAGGGACGAGGAGAAGGCCGAGCAGCCCGGCGGTGGCGCAGATGGTTGCCAGCAACTCGACCGCAGTCAGGGCGGTTGCGGGCGGGACACGACGCCACTCGCTGTGGCCGGTGAAGGAATGCGCGCGGAGCAGGGCGAGCAGGCAGGTGAGGAAGAGCGCCTGGGGCGCGAAGCCCACTGCCAGCACCCGCCGCACGTAGCCCGTCCTCCCCGGTGGTAACGATCAGGCTCGATTATGGCCGGGCGTGATCGTTGGGGCGGGGTCAGCGGGTTCGGTGCTCGTCGAGTTCGAGGTCGATGAACGCGGCGATCATGGCGCGCCAGACGGATTCGGCGACGGCGGGGGAGAGGTTCGCGGCCTCGGCGCGGCGGCGGGCGTTCGCGACGACCCGCTCGACGCGGTCCGGGGCGCGGACGGCCTGCTCGTCGGTCTTGAAGGCGGCGGCGGCCTCCACGAGGCGCTGGCGTTCGGCGAGCAGGCGGACCAGCTCGCCGTCCAGCGCGTCGATGCGGGCGCGCACCTCGTCCAGTGACCGTGGCTCCATGCCGGCGATCTTGGCACAGACTGGACGCATGTCGCAGTTGGACGAATCGTCGACACGGTCCCCGGCGCGGAGCGGCGAGCGGGCGGTGCTGGTCGACATCGGTGGGGTGTTGCGGTCGGACCGGACGCGCGAGGTGATCGCGGACTGGGCCGTCCGGCTGGGGACGTCGCGGCGGAAGGTGCTGCGGGCGGTGTTCGCGGGCAACGACGAGACGGTGCTGGTCGGGCGGATGGACGAGGACGAGTGGTGGGGAGTCGTCGCCGAGCGGCTCCGGCTCCGTCCGGACGAGCTGTCCGACCTGCGCGGGGACATGGGCGCGCGGGAGAGCTGGAACGAGGAGCTGGTCGCGGCGCTGCGGGGGCTGCCCGGCCCGGTCGCGATCGTCAGCAACGCGTGGCCCGTGGTCGGCAGGATCCTCGCGCGGGACGGCCTGGCCGACCTCGCCGACGAGATCGTCCTGTCGTGCGACGTCGGGTACGCGAAGCCCGATCCGCGCATCTTCGAGGCGGCGCTCCGGCGCCTGGGCGTCGCGGCGGAGGACGCCCTGTTCATCGATGACGCTCCGGCCAACGTGGAAGCCGCCCGGGCGCTCGGGCTGAGCGGGCACGTCCATGCCGGGAACGGCGGGACGCTCGCGCGGCTGGCGGCGTTCGTCCGGTGAGGGCGCGGGTTGATGGTAGACGGAACGGTCTATACATTCGGGGGATGAGTGAAGAGAACACCCCTCCGGCCCGCCGCCGCATCCTCGACGCGGCCGACGAGCTCTTCTACGCGCGGGGCATCAACTCGACCGGCGTGGACGCCGTGATCGAGGCGGCCGGTGTCGCGCGGATGACCTTCTACAAGCACTTCGGCGGCAAGCAGGCGCTGATCATGGCCTACCTGGAGGGCCGCGAGACGCGCTGGCAGCTGCGGTTGCAGCGCGCCATCGACGACGCCGGGGACGACCCGCGCGCCCGCCTGCTCGCCGTCTTCGACGCGCTGAAGGGGTGGGCGGAGTCCCAGTCCCGGTTCCGGGGCTGCTCGTTCGTGAACGCCCTCGCCGAGCTGGCCGAGCCCGACCACCCGGCCCGCGCCGTCGTCCACGCCTACAAGGCCGCGCTGCGCGACTGCGTCGAGCAGCTCGCGCGGGAGAGCGGCGCCGCCGATCCCGGCCTGCTCACCGACCAGCTCCTGCTGGTCTACGAGGGCGCGATCTCCACCAACTCCCTGCGCAACGTCGAGGCCGCCGTCGACAAGGCGCACTTCACAGCCCAGCAGCTCATCAACGCGGCCGTCCCGGTGGCGGGCTGAGGCCGTCCGAAAGGCCGCTTCCGGACACCTCCGGCGTAGTTGATCTCCGTAGGATCGCTCGGGACCCGCACCCGACGACAGGACGGAACCGATGCGCCGCATCCTCCTGCCCGCGACCGCCGCCGCCCTCACCGGCGCCGCGTTGCTCGCCGTCCCAGGCATGGCCGACGCCGCCGCCTACCAGTGCAAAGGCGCCCAGAAGGGCGTCTACAAGGCCTGCCTCTACGGCCAGCACGACAAGAAGATCAGCGGACGCACGTTCGCGAACGCCCAGAACGGGATCTTCATCAAGAACTCCCGCAACATCACCATCTCGAAGAACACCTTCAAGAACCTGCGCGGGCCGAAGGGCTATGCCGGCGTCCACGTGCAGGACTCCACCGGCATCACCATCATCGGCAACACGTTCACCAAGCTCAGCAACGCCGGGAACATGCACGGCGTGTACCTCGTCCGGACGTCGCGCAGCCGCATCACGAAGAACACCTTCACCTACATCACCGGCGACCCGGTGCGCGTCCGCGACGCGAGCAGCTACAACACCGTGGACGCCAACACGATGCACCACTCGGGCAAGTACGCGCTGCTCAGCGAGTGGGCCTACCTGCCGCCGTACGGCTCGGAGAAGTGCGGCAAGGGCAACGTGCTCAGGAACAACCGGTACCGCCTCACCACGTCGAAGCAGGTGAAGGTGCTCTCGGGCGGCAAGGGCAGCCCGCCGAGGTTCGGCTACTGCCACCCGGCCGGCGTGAAGGACGGCGGCGGTAACCGCAAGATCTGACCGGCGGCCTCCGGGCGTCCGCGTCCCGGGTGTCCGCGTGCCGGGCGTCCGTGTCCCGGACGCCCGGAGGCGGTTTCGGTCGACCGCCGCGCAGTGTGGTGGGGTTCGATGGCGTCCGTTCCGTCCCTGCGTGATCGGTAGGCTGAGCCGGTCGATTCCGGCAGGAAGGTCGCGGTGAGCCAGTCCCGTCCCCACTCCCTCTTCTCCTTCGGCACGCTGCTGGACGAGGGAGTCCAGAACAAGCTTTTCGGTCAGGCAGTGCCCAGCTCCCCGGCGTCGCTCGCGGGCCACACGACGCGGCCGCTGCGGATCACCGACCCGGCCGTGATCGAGACCAGCGGGCAGGAGGTCCACCTGACCCTGGCCCGCCGGCTCGGCGCCGCCGTCGAGGGCGCCGTCCTGCACCTCACCGACGACGACCTGGCCGCCGCCGACGCCTACGAGGTCGACGACTACGTCCGCCGTCGCGTCCGGCTCACCTCGGGCGAGACCGCCTGGGCCTACCTGGACGCGAACCCGCTGCGCCCCGCGGCCCGCATCGTGATCGTCGGCGACAGCATCGCGTACGGGCGCTGCGACCCGGCGGGCGGCTGGGCGGCCCGGCTGGCGTCCGCGCACATCGCCGCGAACGAGGCGGACCACCGCGTCTTCAACCTCGCCATCCCCGGCAGCACCCTGACCGACGTCCGGGAGCAGACTCCGGCCCTCCTCGCGCCGCGCCTTCCCGACACGCTGATCGTCGCGGCGGGCATCAACGATTCGGCCCGTCCGCAACCCGAGGACGAGTGGGTGGCGAGCGTCACCGGGAACCTGTCGGAGCTCGCCGTCCTCGCCCTCGACCACGGCGCCCGCCTCGTCGTCGCGGGCCCGATCTGGCTCGACGAGTCCAACGCGCCCGACTATCCGGGCCTGTCCTACACCCTCGCCCGAGCCGAGCGCCTACGCGACGTCACGAGATCCTGGTGCGCCGAAAACCACATCGACCACCTCGACCTGTGGCCTCCGCTCCGCGACGCGCCCGGACTCCTGGCGGACGGCGTGCACCCCAACGCCGAAGGCCACCGAGCCGTCTACGAGTACCTCGCCTCCCGCTGAAGCGCGTCGAGGACGGCCCGGACGCCGGGCGTCGGATACCTGGTCAGCACGTCGATGTCGCGCGTCAGCCGAAGCCCCGCCACGGGACGGAGGCGGACGTCCGGCGGAGGATCGGCCGCGCCGCCCTCGGGGACGAGCGCGACGCCCAGCCCGTGCCGGACCATCTGGAGGATCAGCCGGTAGTCGTCCGCCGAATGGCCGGTCTCCGGCTGGAAGCCGGACAGCGCCGCGGCGCGCTCGATGAGCCGGTGGTCGCCGGTGCCGCGCGAACCGACGATCCACGGCTCCGCGGCCAGCCGTCCCAGGTCGACCGCCTCGCAGCGTGCGGCGGGATGATCGCCGGGCAGGGCGACCAGGAAGGGCTCGCGGGTCAGCCGGTGCGCGGTCAGCCCCGCCGGGGGCGCGGCGGCGAGCAGGCTGTAGGAGTAGGTGATCGCCAGATCGGCGCGTCCCGCGCGCAGTGCGGCGACGGCGTCGGACGGTTCGAGCTCGTGGATCACGACGTCCAGCTCCGGATGCTCGGCTCGCGCCGCGAGGACGGCCGGTAGCAGGTACCGCGCCGCTGCCGTCGCGAAGCCGGCCACGTGCACCGGGCCTCGCGGAGTGTCCGCCTCACGAAGATCCTTCTCCGCCGCGTCCAGCGCGTTGAGGACGGTGTGCGCGTGCCCGACCAGGCGATGCCCCTCCGCGGTCAGCTCGACGCGGCGCCCGGCGCGGTGGAACAGCCGCACTCCCGCCTCCCGCTCCAGCCGGGCGAGATGCTGCGACACCGCCGAGGACGTCATGCCGGTGACCTCGGCGACGGCCGTCATCGTCCCGTACTCGGCGAGATCGCGCAGGAGGCGCAGGCGGGTGGGATCCAACATCAAGTGGAACTTACCGTCCTGCCCACGATCACTAAGTGGACCTTGGAGGATTTCCCGCGCGACACTGCCGCCAGACCACCGGAAAGGGGACACGATGTACACCGTCATCGAGGTGCCGCAATGGCAGGGCTCGCGTTCTCCCAAAGCGCCGAAGCTGGTCGAGGGCGCGGCGCGGGTCGCGGCGCTGGCCGGCGGCGAGCACGTCAGGGTGACCACCGGCGAGACGCTGGCGGAGACGGCCGCACGCGTCCGCGCCGTCCTGCCCGGGGACGGCCCGACTGTCACGGCCGGGGGAGACTGCGGCGTCGAACTCGAACCGATCGCCCGCGCCGTCCGCCTCCACGGCGACCGCCTCACCGTCGTCTGGTTCGACGCGCACGGCGATCTCAACTCGCCCGAATCGTCGCCTTCGGGAGCCTTCCACGGGATGGTCCTGCGCACCCTGCTCGGCGAAGGCCCGCCGGACCTGGTGCCCTCCACGCCGCTGCACCCCTCCCAGGTCGCCTTCTCCGGCGTGCGCTCGCTGGACCCGGCCGAGGCGGACTTCCTCGACCGCACCCGATGGGGCGACCTGGCCGACCTCCGCGACGACGCCGTCCTGTACGTGCACATCGACCTGGACGTCCTCGACGGCTTCACGTCGGTCGGCTACCCGGAACCCGACGGCCTGCCCGCCGCCGAACTCCTCTCGCAGGTCGAGCACCTCGCGTCCCGGCACCAGGTCGTCGGCCTCGGCATCACCGAATACGCCCCCACAACCCCCGCCGACGACGCACTCCTCACGACCCTCGTCCCCGAACTAGTCCGCCTCTGCACAACGCCCCACCCCCGGTAACGCGCCGCCCTCCACCCGCCGCAGACAACGCTTCTCCCACCCCGCATGCCGAGCGCGCAACGCGGCGGGCGTCAGGTCGTCCCGGCCGAGCGGGACGTAATTGCCCGCCCAGCTCCCGACGCTGGCGCGGGAGTTCCGGACGGCGAACAGATCCCACAGTTCGACGTTCGCGACGGGAAGGCCCGCGGCCTGCTCGTAAGCGCGCAGGAACGCGTCGGCGACGTCCGGGCCGTGCAGAAGGTGCAGGTCGAGGCGGCACCAGCTCACGTCGAACCCGCGCGGAGCCAGGCAGCCGCCGGCCCAGTCGATCACACCGGTGAGGGTGCCGTCGCCGGCCCAGAGGACGTTCCCGGACCAGAAATCGAAGTGCGTCAGCACGCGCGGCTCGGCGGTCAAGGTGCTCAGGTTCTCCGCCACGATGCACGCGGCCGGGTTCTGGGCGGACGGCCGGGGCGGCCCGGCCAGGCCGTCACGCAGGTGACCGAGCCGCGCGGGGCGCACCGAGTGGACGCGGGCCAGAGCGCGGCCGAGCTGGGTGGCGGCCTGGCCCGGATCGCGCGGCCGGACGTCGGCACGGCCCGGCAGCAGGGTGATCAAGGTGGCGGGACGTCCGGCGCGCGAGCCGTCGCGGTCGGCGGCGACGAGGCGGGGAACCCAGCCCGCCAGGTCGTCCAGCGAGGTCAGCACGTCCTCCTCGGTGGCCGCCGCCCGGTCCGCCGGAGGGAAGGCGCGCAGGACCAGCGGACCGGACGCGGTGTGCAGCAGGTAGGTGTCGGCGTGCGTGCCGCCCGCGAGGGGACGGACCGTCTCGCACGGCTCGCCGACGGCTTGCGAAGCCCAGGCAAGGAGGCGGGGGTGCGGGGACGGCATGTCAGGGGTGCGGGGTGCGGAACTGGTCGCCGGTGGTGCTGAGGGAGAGCAGGACCATCGCGTCGTGGTCCGGGGTGCCGGGTTCGGCCTGGTAGACGGTCATGCGCTGGCGGTCCTCGCCGAGGTGGAGGATCTCGAAGTCGAGGGTCAGGTCGCCGACGCGCGGGTGGTGGAACGTCTTGCGGTCCGAGCGCCTCGCCTGGACGTCGTGCCGGTTCCACAGGCGCGTGAAGTCGGGATCGGCGCTGAGCTCCTCGACCAGCGCGGTGAGGTGCGGGTCGTCCGGGTCGGTCGCGGCGAGGCTGTGGAGCTGGGCGGCGCTGGTCGCGGCGGCCTTCTCCCAGTCGGCGAGGACGTCCCGGGCGGCGGGATGCAGGAAGACGTAGCGGATCGTGTTGCGGCGCTCCGGCGGCCAGTCCTCCATGCCCGCGAACAGCACCAGCCCTTCCGGATTGGACGCGAGCACGTCGCTGGTGCGGTTGACGACGTACGCCGGGCACGGACGGACGCGTTCCAGAAGGCGCAGCACACCCGTCCGGACGGTGGGACGTTCCCGGACGGGCGGGGCGACGCGTCCGGCGGCGCGGTTCGCGAGCGCGAGGAGGTGCGCGCGCTCCTCGGCGTCCAGCCTCAGCGCGCGGCCGAGCGCGTCGAGCACGGCAGGGCTCGGATTCTTCTCTTTGCCCTGCTCAAGGCGGATGTAGTAGTCGATGCTCACCCCGGCGAGCGCGGCGGTCTCCTCGCGCCGGAGGCCCGGCGTGCGGCGCGGGCCGGGTCCTGCCGGCAGCCCCACGTCGGACGGGCGCAGACGGGCCCGCCGAGCCCGCAGGAACTCGCCGAGCGCGCTGCTGGAAGGCATTCATCCAGTCTGCCAGCGACCGGGCTCGCGCGGGTAGCCGTGTCACTGCCAGGAACGCCGCCGCCTTCCACGGGCGCGGCGGAGCTCGGCACGATCGAGGCGTCGCACTGTTCTCCGGCGCGTCAGAACTGGGAGCCACACATGACCTTCGACAGCACTTCCACGGCGTCCGACGTCATCGCCGGACACGACCTGAGCGGTGTGAACGCCGTCGTCACCGGCGGCGCGGCCGGGCTCGGCGCGGAGACGGCGCGGGCGCTGGCCTCGGCCGGGGCGCGCGTCACGCTCGCCGTCCGGGACACCGCCCGAGGCGAGACCGCGGCCCGCCGGATCGCCGCCGAGACCGGAAACCCGCGGGTCGAGCACACCGAGCTCGACCTGGCGTCGCTCGCGTCGGTGCGCGCGTGCGCCGCCCGCCTGCTGGACCGGGGCGAGCCGCTGCACCTGCTCGTGAACAACGCCGGGGTGATGGCCACGCCGCTCACCTTCACGGCGGACGGCTTCGAATCGCAGTTCGGGATCAACCACATCGGCCACTTCGCGCTGACCACCGCCCTGTACCCGGTGCTGCGCGCGGCGGACGGCGCGCGCGTCGTCGTGCTCTCGTCCCGCGCGCACCGGCGCGGCGACGTCGACTTCGACGACCCGAACTACCGGCACCGCCCGTACGACCCGTGGGAGTCCTACGGCCAGTCCAAGAGCGCGAACGCGCTGTTCGCCAGGGGGCTCACGGACCGCTGGGCGGACGCCGGCGTCACCGCCAACGCCGTCCAGCCCGGCATGATCATGACGGACCTGCAGCGCCACATCCCGCGGGACGAGCTGATCGAGCTCGGCTGGGCCGACGCGGACGGCAACATCATCACCCCGCCCGGCTGGAAGACCGTCGAGCAGGGCGCCGCAACGCCGGTCTGGGCCGCCGTCGCCCCCGAACTCGGCGGCATCGGCGGCCGCTACCTGGACAACTGCGCCATCGCCGAGCCCTGGACGTCCGGCGGCGACCCGCCCCACGGCCACTACCTGCCGCGCATCCTCGACCCGGACCTCGCCGACCGCCTCTGGACGCTGTCCGAGAAGCTCATCGCCGCCTAGCCCGCCGCTCGCCTCACCCGCCGCCCGCCGCCCGCCGGACGTCGCTCGCCGGAACGCCGACGCCCCGGTGTCGCGCCAGGCGACACCGGGGCGTCCGGTCCGTTTCAGAGGGGCAGATCGCACATCCTGCCGACCCGCTGCGTCCCCGGTGGGCACAGCGCGAGCGGCACCCGCGCCCTCGTCTTCGGCACCCGGTGCACCTGCGAACCGTGCGGCTTCGCAGCCGCCTTCGCGTGCGGCTTCGCGTGCGCTTTCACGGGCGGTTTTGCGGGGGCCTGCGCGTGATGCTTCGCCGGAGGCTGGGCGTGAGGCTTGGCGGGCGGCTTTGCGTGAGGCTTCGCCGCGGGCTTGGCCGGCGGTTTCGCGGGCGTCTTGGCCGGTGGCTTGGCGTGGGCGTGCGCGGGGGAATGGGCGTGGGGCTTGGCGGGCGGCGGGGGCGTGGACTGGGCGGCCGAGGCGGCCGTGCCGGGAAGGGCCAGGCACGCCGCCGCGGCGAGCACCAGGGCCGCGGAGATCTTCTTCACCGCTTTCCCTCCTCACTGTCGGGGGTGATCGCCGCCATTCGACTACGCGAGGTGGTCGTGCGGTGGCGGCTTCGATGCCCCTGAGACCTGAGGGACAGGTGCATGTAGTCGCGCCGGCCGGACCGTTCCATCGCGGTGGAGTGCGCGGACATGCGGTCACCGGAGAAGCGGTGACGGAGGGAGCGCCGGGCTCGGGCGCGGCGGGCGGACGGCACGCCTTAGCCGGGCGGACTGGCGGACTGGCGAGTCGGTGGGTCGGCGGGTCGGCGGGGTTTGCGCCGAAGCGCGGGGGAGCGGTGTCGAGCCGGGTCGGCGGGTCAGGTGCGGACGACGGTGTCGGGCCGGGGCGGCGGGTCAGGTGCGGACGACGGCGTCGGCCTCGATCTCGACCTGGAGATGGGACGAGAGGAGCCGGCTCACCTCGACCATCGTCGCGGCGGGACGGTGCGGGAAGAACTGCCGGAGCAGCGTGACGATCTCGGGCCAGCGGCCGATGTCGGTGACGTACACGCGGATCCGGACGATCTCGTCCAGGGCCGACCCGACCTGCCGCAGGGCGATGTCGACGCGGCGGATGGCCTCGGTGGTCTGCGCGATGATGTCGTCGCCGCCGACCGCGCCGTCCGGGGCGGCCGCGGTCGTCCCGCCGACCCAGACGGACTGCCCGACGCGCACGGCCTTCGGGTAGGCCAGTGCCTCGTTGAATTCCGGTTCGGTGTTGACTCTCTCGTTCACCGGACGAAGGTAGCGGCGGCCGGGAGCCGTCCGACAGGCCCAAGTCACACCTTGTTTCCGAAGTGTCGCGCGTCCGTGCCCGTCGGCCGCTAGGCGAGGTCGGCGATCTCGAACTTCGGCGCGTTGCCGCCGGTGCAGACGACGGCGACGCGCTGTCCGGCGAAGTCGTCCGGTGCGGCGAGGACGGCGGCGAGGGCCGCGGCGCCCGCGCCCTCGGCGAGGGTGTGCGCGTGCGTGGCGAGGACGCGCTGGGCCGCCCGGATCTGCTCGTCCGAGACCAGCCGGAACTCGGCGAGGTGCTTGCGCAGCACCTGTTGCGGAAGGTCGAAGCCGCGTCCCGTGGCCAGTCCCTCGACGACCGTGCGGTTCGGGCGCACCACGGTGTCCCCGGCAACCCACGAGTCGTGCGCGGCGGGCGAGGCCGCCGACTGGACGGCGATCACCCGGCAGCGCGGCGCGAGCGCGGCGGCGACCAGGCAGGCCGCGGCGGCGCCGGTGCCGCTCCCGACCGGGACGACCACCGCGTCCAGATCGGCCCGCGCCTCGAAGATCTCCAGGTAGGCGGTGCCGACCCCGGCCAGCAGCTCGGGCGTGTCACCCGGGCTGACCACCAGGAACTCGCCGGCCAGCTCTTCGGCCGCCTGCTGGGCCCCGGCCATGTCCGCGCCGCGCAGCAGCACCCGCGCGCCGAATCCCCGGGTGGCCCGGATCTTCTCCTCGCTCGCCGACTCCGGCATGACGACCGTGCAGGGCGCGTCGTACTCGGCGCACGCGTAGGCGATCGACTGGGCGTGGTTGCCGGTCGAGTACGTGACGAGCCCGCGCCGCCGCTGCTCCGGCGTCATCGAGGCCAGCAGCGTCAGGCCGCCGCGCACCTTGAAGGCCCCGGTCGGCTGCACGTTCTCGTGCTTCACGAACACCGGCGTGCCCGCCGCCTCGTCCAGGACGGGATAGGACCACATCGGCGTGGCGGGCAGCCGCGAGGACAGCAGGTCGCGGGCGGCGAGGACGTCGTCGAACACGGGAAGTCGCATGCGCCCATGGTCGCGACCGGCCGTCCCATAGGTCCAATGCCAATCTTCTCTGGAACACATCGACACTGTTGATACATTCGGGTCATGCTCGATGTCGTCCGGCTCCGCGTGCTGGCGGCCGTGGCCCGGCACGGGTCGGTCACCGAGGCCGCCCGCGCGCTCGGCTACGCGCAGCCCTCCGTCAGCCACCACCTCGCGCGGCTGGAGGCCGAGACCGGCAGCCGCCTCGTCCAGCGGGTCGGCCGGGGCGTCCGGCTCACCGAGGCCGGACGCGTGCTCGCCGAGCGCGCCGAGGAGATCCTCGGGCGGCTGGACGCGGCCGAGGCCGAGCTCGCCGCCCACACCGGCCTGCGCGCGGGCCGCGTCCGCCTCGCCGCGTTCCCGTCCGCGCTGGGGACGTTCGTCCCGCACGCCGCCGCCGCGTTCGCCGCCGCGCATCCGGACGTCGAGCTCCGCCTGACCGAGGCCGAACCGCCGGAGGCGATCCAGGCTCTCCGCGCGGGGGAGATCGACGTCGCCGTCCTCTTCGCGCACGCCACCGACCCTTCCTCCCTGGGTCCCGAGCGCCCCGGCTTTCCGGCCTCCGATTCCGGCGACGGATTGCGGCGGACGCCGCTGCTGACCGAGGCGATCCATCTCGTGATGCCCGCCGGGACGCCGGGCGACAAGCTCTCCGACCACGTGAACAGCCGGTGGATCAGCGGCTGCGAGCGGTGCCGGGCCCAGCTCGTCCGGGTCTGCGCGGACGAGGGGTTCACCCCCGACATCGCGTTCACCACCGACGACTACGTCGCGATCCAGGCGCTCGTCGCGCAGGGGCTCGGCGTCACGACGCTGCCCGCCCTCGCCCTGCGCGCGCTGCGGCACGACGGCATCCGGACGGTCCGGCTGGACGGGCAGACACGCCTGGTCAGCGCGGCCGTCCACGGCGAACCGCCCGACCCGCCCGCGACGGCCGCCGTCCTGGAACACCTGGTCAGAGCCGCCTCGGCCCTCGCCCAAGCCGACGACGAGCCCGAAGACCAGCCGAACGAGAGCCCGCGGGCGAGGTGGTCACGTCTCGGTGACCCGGGCTGCTGCGACGGCTTCCCGGACGGCTGGGACGACCTCGCGCGCCCATGCGTCCGGCTCGTCGCCGAAGTAGGTGAAACCGGACGCGCCGTGCTCCAGGACCGCGCCGGTCAGCTCCTCGATCCACTGGGCGGGGGAGCCGCCGACCCACCGGCCCTCGGCGTCGCGGGTGGCGGCGAGCGGCCGGGCGGTGATCCGGCCGGGGAAGTTGTAGATCGTCCGCACCTCGGACGGGTCGCGTCCCACGGACGCGGCGGCCTCGTCGATGATCGGCCGGGACCAGCGGTAGCGGTCGCTCAGCCAGTCGGCCGCGTGGCCCGGGATCCAGCCGTCCGCCTGCCGGCCGGTGACGGCGAGCGAGCGCGGCCCGTTGGAGCCCGTCCAGATCGGCGGGGTCGGCGCGGCGGCCGGTTCGAGCCCGCTGACCTGGTAGAACTCGCCGTCGAACGTGACCGTGCCGCCGCCGCCGGACAGGGCCCGGACGACCTGGAACGCCTCCTCGAACGCGCGCACCGCCTGGCCCGGCGAGAGCCGCGGGACGCCGAGGCGGGCGGCCTCGTCCCACAGCCCGCCCGCGCCGAGGCCGAGGATGACGCGTCCCCCGGACAGTTCGGACAGCGAGGTGATCGTCCGCGCGAGCATCGGCGCCGGCCGGACCGGCAGGCTCGTGACGTTCGCGAAGGCCGAGAGCCGCTCGGTCCGGCCGAGCAGCACGCCGACGGTGGCGTAGGCGTCGAGGCGGTCGGCGTAGTAGGGGTGGTCGGAGACGCTGACCATGTCGAGGCCGTCCGCGTCCGCCCGCGCGGCCTGGCGCAGCATGGCGGCGGTGGTCGCGACGGCCGACGAGAGGCCGAGGCCGAAGACAAGTTCGTGGCGCGAATTACGCATGATTTTCTCCGTCGGATATCGTGGGGGAATGGCGAAGGCAACGGGTGAGCGGATGGCGGTGGCGACCGCGCTGGTCCGCTCGTCCTTTCTGGTGAACGCCGTGTACGCGGCGTCCGCGCGGGAGTACGGGCTGACCCCCCAGCAGGGCCAGCTGCTCTGCGTGCTGATGGCGCGGCCCATCGGCATGGGCGAGCTGGGCGGCATGCTCGGCCTGGCGAAGTCCAGCCTGACCGGCCTGGTCGACCGCACCGCCCGGCGCGGGCTCGTCCGCCGCGAGGCCGATCCGGACGACGCCCGCGCCGTCCGGGTCGCGCTCACCGAGGCCGGGTCCGCGCTGGTGGACGACTTCTACACCGAGACCTGCCGCCGGATCGAGGAGCTGCCCGCCGGTTTCTCCGCCGCCGAGCGCGGCGCCCTGGTGGAGCTGCTCGCCCGCGTCGTCGAGGCGAACGACGTTCCGGAAGTCTTCATGGACGAGCCCTAACCCACGTCCACCGGCTCAGCGGTCGGCTCGGCGGACGGCTCGGAGGGCGGCTGAGGAAGCGGTTCGGCGGACGGCTCGGGAAGCGGCGCGGAGAGCGGCTCGGCGGTCTTGAACAGCTCGGCGAACCGTCCCACGAACAGGTCGCGGCCCTTGTAGTCGGCGACGGTCTCGGCGGAGACCACGAGCGGGCCGTCCGGGCCGGGGAACTGGCCGACGCCGCGGTCCGGTCCGAGCGGCAGCAGCACCGACGGGATCGGGGACGGCGCGTACGTCGCGGCCGGCTCCTCGCCCCGCACCCGCGCGGCGATGTTCGCGGCCACCACTTCGGCGTGCTTCATCGCGTAACCGGCCATCTTCGCTTCGTCGAGGTCGGTGACGTCGCCCAGCGCGTACACGTTCGGGAAGCCCTCGACGTTCAGGGTTTCGGTCACCCGAATCCGCCCCTCCGGAGTGCGGGCCGCGGCCAGGTCGGCACCCAGGTAGGACGTCTGGACGGCCACGCCGTGGGCGCGGAACCAGATGTCGGCGGTGATGCCGTCCACGGTAAACGTCCGCGCCCGCCCCGGCTCGACCGGCGGCGGCTCGCTCAGCGCGGTGCCGAGGCGCACCTCGATGCCGCGCTCGTCGAGCTGGCGGTGCAGGTCGGCGCGCATCTCGTCGGCGAAGGCCGGGACGAGGCGCTCGGCCGGATCGACGACCGTCACGCGCTTGTCCGGCCAGACCGCCTTGATCTCGCCCGCCAGCTCCAGCCCGACCGGCCCGGCGCCGGTGATCAGGACCCGTCCCGCCTTCGCCAGCTCCTCGTGCGTGCCGCGGAGCTGGGCCAGCGCTTCGTCGGCGACGTCCGTCCGCATCTTCGCGGGATACGGATAGCCGGAACCCGACGCCAGGACGATGTGGCCGGCCTCGATCCGCTCCCCGGACTCCAGCGTGACGCCGCCCGCGTCCACCGACGCGGCCCGCGCCCGGACGACCCGTCCGCGCGTCAGCAGCCGGTCGTAGCGGAAGAACATGTTCGGCGCCCAGTCCGGCCGGACCAGGGCCCGCAGCGCTCCGGCCGAGTGCACGAAGGCGTCCTTCGGCTCGACCAGCACGACGTCGGCGTGCTCGTCCAGTGCCGCCGCGACGGCGGCGCCCCCGTAGCCCCCGCCCACGACCACCACGGTTTCGTTCACGATGACCCACCTCTCGCTTCAGTTCGTAGTACGAACCATATTGATTCGTACTACGAACTTGCAAGCCGTGGTCATCGATCGGAGGGCTGAATTCCGGCTCGGATCCCCGCCGACCTGGCGGAACGGTTCCATGTGATCCAGGCCACCCGCGCGGCACGGGAGCGGGACCGGTGTCCCGGCCCCGCTCCCCGCCGCGCGCCCGCTACTTCTTCTTCGGCGGCAGGGCGGCGTAGATCCACATGAAGTTCTGGAAGAACGCGTCCCAGGTGAAGTGGAGAGGGAATTGGTCGGCGGTCGGCATCTTGTCGAGCTTGGCGACCACCTCGGCGGACTTCCAGCGCTTCTCCGCCTCCGCGCCGCGCTTGGTGTTCGGGTCGGCGATCACCGGGCCGTCCTCGGTGACGCCGATGACCGCGTAGTTGTGGCGCGGACCCCGCGCCGCCGCCGTCGTGATCGCGTAGCCGTCCTTGGCGAGCGACATGATCCTCGTCTTCGCGACGGCGGGCTTGCTCTCGTCGCCGGACATCCAGTTGACGTGGGTGATGTCGCCCAGCCCGAGCGCCGCGAACACGGGCCGCTCCTCCGCGCCGTCCAGCGCGGCGTAACCGCCCCACATCGTCGCGAACGCCTTCTCCAGGACGGCGGGCCAGATCGGCGTGGACGAGGTCGGCCCGTACGGCGTGCCGCTCAGCAGGTAGAGCGGGTTCTTGTCGTTCCTGGTCACGGGCAGGTAGTCGCTGATCTCGATCGCCGTCGCCGTCGCGCCGGAGGCGGGCATGGACTTCGGCCCGGCCGTCGGCACCAGCCGTACCCGGTAGACGTCCGTCCCGGTCGTGATCAGCGACTGGATCAGCGCCGGGCCGCCCGGCGTCGCGGCGACGGCCTGGAACGCCGACGCCACGCGGCAGTCGCCGACGAGGCCCTGCGCGATGTCCGCCGGATGCGGCGGCCCCTGGAACAGGGCCGTCCCGGCCTGGAAGTAGCCGCCCAGCACGTCGTGCTTGTCGATCAGGTCCGGTTCCCGGACGGACCGGTCGAGCAGTTCCGCGAGGACCGCGGTGGTGACCGTGACCTGCCACGACGCCACCGACCAGTCCGCCCCCGCGCGGACGACCCGGATCGTGGCCCGGTCGCCGGTCACCTCGCCGATCAGGAACTCGGCGACGTCCACCTGCGAGTCGGTGTCCATCCCCTGCCGCCGCACGGCGACCGTGTGCGAACCGCTCCGGACGCGCCAGCGTCCCCGGGGTGCCGGGGCGCCCGTCTGCTGCTCGGTCATGGCGACCTGCCCTTCGCCCCGCGCCGGCGGCCGAGACGCGGCCCTCCAGAAGGCCCGGGGGATGCCCCACACTCTGGCACCGAACGGGCACTCCATGGATCGTCCGCCCTGTCCGCAACCGGCCCGTCCGCGCGCGGACCGCGGGTGCCGGGCACCCGGACGGAAGTCTCGGATCCGAGACGGAGACGGATGGGGCGCGTGGTGGACGGCCCGGCCGCGGGTGCGATCCTGGGACGGTGAGCATCGTCATCACGAACATCGGGGAACTGGTCACCAACGAGCCCGGCGTCGGGGACGGGCCGCTCGGCGTCGTCCGGGACGCGGCGCTCGTCCTCGACGGGGAACGGGTCGCCTGGCTCGGCCGGGCCGCCGACGCGCCCGCCGCCGACGAGGCGTACGACGCGGCCGGGAACGCCGTCCTGCCCGGATTCGTGGACTCGCACGCGCACCTCGTGTTCGCGGGGGAGCGGGCCGAGGAGTTCGCCGCGCGCATGTCGGGACAGCCGTACGAGGCGGGCGGTATCCGGACGACCGTGGCGAAGACGCGCGCGGCGTCCGACGACGAGCTGCGCGCGACCGTCCGGCGGCTCGTGGACGAGATGGCGCGGCAGGGCACGACCACGGTCGAGTGCAAGTCCGGCTACGGGCTCACCGTCGCGGACGAGGAGCGCGCCGTCCGGATCGCGGCGGAGATCGCCGACGAGGTCACCTTCCTCGGCGCGCACGTCGTCCCGGCCGAGTACGCCGGCGACGCGCAGGGCTACGTGCGCCTGGTGTCGGGGGAGATGCTCGCCGAGTGCGCGCCGCACGCGCGCTGGATCGACGTGTTCTGCGAGCGCGGCGCGTTCGACGCCGACCAGGCCCGCGAGGTGCTGGAGGCCGGGATCAAGGCGGGGCTCATGCCGCGCGTCCACGCCAACCAGCTCGGCGAGGGGCCGGGCGTGCGGCTCGCGGTCGAGCTGGGCGCGGCGTCCGCCGACCACTGCACGTTCCTGAGCGACGAGGACGTCGACGCGCTCGCCGGTTCCGGCACCGTCGCGACGCTCCTGCCCGGCGTGGAGTTCTCCACGCGGCAGCCGTACCCGGACGCGCGGCGGCTGATCGACGCCGGGGTGACGGTGGCGCTGGCGAGCGACTGCAACCCCGGCTCCTGCTACAGCTCCAGCATGGCGTTCTGCATCGCGGTCGCCGTGCGGGACATGCGGATGACCCCCGCCGAGGCGGTCTGGGCGGCGACGGCGGGCGGCGCGCGGGCGCTGCGCCGCACCGATGTCGGACGGCTCGGCGTCGGGGCGCGGGCTGACGTGCTCGCGCTGTCCGCCGCGTCCCACATCCACCTGGCCTACCGGCCCGGCGTCCCGCAGGTCGCGGCCGTCTGGAAGCGCGGCCGCCGCGTCTGACGGCGCCGAGTCCCGGTCGCCGAGCCGGGCGCTGAGCCCTCGGCGTCAGACCCTCGGCGTCAGATCCTCGGGGTCAGACCCAGAAGGTGTCGTGTTCGAGGAAGAACGCGACGCGCTCCTCGTCGGTCATCTCGGCCAGGTGCGGGGTGCCCTCGAAGTACGCCTCGCGCGGGGCGCCCGGCGAGAAGTGGATCAGCATGGACGCCGGCTCGCCCGACTCGTTGCGGAAGCCGTGCACGCCGCCCTCCGGGACGTGCACCCAGTCCCCGGCGCGCGTGTCGATCCACGTCGCGCCGTCGAAGATCCGGACCGTGCCGGCCAGGACGTAGAACGACTCGGAGATCGAGCGGTGGAAGTGCGGCGACGGTCCGCTCGGCACCGGACCCATCTCCCACCGGTACAGCCCGAACCGCCCGTTCGTGGACGCCCCGGTCGCCAGGTAGTGGACGCGCGTGCCGTTCTTGTACACGTAGTCGGGCGCGGTCGAATCCGGCCGGTAGGTCGCGCTGCTCTCGCCGCCCTCGCCGAGGTACGCGGGATCCGGATAGGTCATCGGGTCGGGATGGGTCATGGCGGGCTGCTGTCTCCTCTCGGCTGCTCTTCCCGGAGCGTATCCGGCGCCCGCCGCGCCTTCGATCTCCGGGGCGTCCCCGGGTCAGGGGAGGTAGCGGCGGTTCACCCTGATCAGCGGCGAGCGGCGGCGGGCCACGTAGTCGGCCGAGAGAACCTCGGCGACGAACAGCGTGTGGTCGCCCGCCTCGATCGCCTGCCGCGTCTCGCACTCCAGCGCGGCGAGCCCCGAGTCCACGATCAGCGCGTCCGAGAGCGGGCCGCGGTGGTGCGGCTCGGACGCCAGCAGCAGCCGCGCCGACGGGCGTCCCTCCGCCGCGAACCGTCCGGCCAGCGCCCGCTGCTCCGCGCTCAGCACCGTCGCCGCCCAGCGCGGGCACCGCCGCAGCACCTCGGCCAGGTAGCCGGACGAGGCGACCCCGGCGAGCACCATCGGCGGCTCCAGCGACACCGACATGAACGACGTGACCGTCGTGCCGAGGTCGTCCCGCCCGTCCCGGACGGTCAGCACCACCACCCCGGTCGCGAACCCGGCGACCGCCTCGGTGAACTCGGTCGCGCTCAGCCCCTCGCCGTCCATCCCCGCGCTCGGTCCCTCGCCGTCCATCCCCGCGGTCAGCGGATCTCCCACGAGCCCGGCAGGGTCAGCGGACCGGCGGCGGGCAGGCCGAGGCGCGCGGCCAGCGAGCCGAGCGAGCCCCAGCCGTCGAAGCGGGCCGACGCGGCGGTGCGGTCCTCGCTGGACTCGGGCGGACGCAGCCGCTCCAGCGGGGACGTGTGCGGGAACGTGCGGATCGGCGCGTCCACGGGAAGGCCGGCCTTCTTGCGAGCCAGGTCGAAGGCGCGGTCGAGCCCGCCGAGCTCGTCGACCAGGCCGTTGGCGTGCGCGTCCGCGCCCGTCCAGACGCGGCCCCGCGCCAGCTCGTGGACGCGCTCGCGGGACATGCCGCGCCCCTCGGCGGCCTTGCCGGTGAAGTCGGCGTAGATCTTGTCGAGCGAGGCGTTGATCCGCTCCCACTCCGACTCGCTGAAGTCCTTGGTCGCGCTGAACATGCGGGCGTGCGCGCCGTCCTCGACGCTGCCGAGGCCCACGCCGATCCGGTCGAGCAGGCCGTTCACCACGGCCTTGCCGACCACCACGCCGATCGAGCCGGTGATCGTGCCGGGCTGCGCGACGATCGTGTCGGCGGCCATCGCGACGTAGTAGCCGCCGGACGCCGCGACGTCGCCCATCGAGACGATCACGTGCTTGCCCGCCTCGCGCGCGAGCACGACCTCCCGCCAGATCGCGTCGGACGCGACCGCCGAGCCGCCGGGACTGTTCACCCGGAACACGATCGCCCGGATGCGTTCGTCCTTCACCGCCGCCCGGAACGCCGCGCCGATCGTGTCGGAACCCATCGCGGCGCCCTGGCCGGGCAGCGGACCGCCGCGTCCGCTGCGGCCGAGCCGGATCTGCCCGTGCCCGTTGATCAGCGCGACGGCGTCCTGCCGTCCCGGCTGCGGGATGCGCTTGGCCAGGCCGTGCGTCCGGTTGTAGCGGGCGACGTAGCGGAGCTGCGCGTCCTCGCCCGCCTTCTCGCGTAGGTGCGCGTAGACCTCGTCGCGGTAACCGAGGCGGTCGACCAGACCCGCCTCCAGCGCCTCGTCGGCGAGGAGCGGGCCCCTGTCGGTGAGTTCGCGGACGCGCTCGGGCGTCAGCTCGCGCGCCCGCGCGATGCCCTGCGTGATCTGCTCACCGAGCGAGACGACGAGCCGCTTGGACGACTCCTCGTGCTCGGGCGTGTACGCCTTCTCCATGAAGGTGTTCGCCATCGTCTTGTACTCGTGGCGCTTCGCGAACTCCGGCCGGATGCCCGCCTTCTCCAGCGCCCCGGCGAAGAACGGCTCCACCAGCGCGACGCCCGTCAGCCCGACCTCGCCGGTGGGCTGGAGGTACACGCGGTCGAACGCCGAGGCCAGGTAGTACGGCACCGTCCCGCGACCGCCCTCGCCGAACGTCTCGGCCCACGCGACGGTGTACTTGCCCGCCTCGCGCAGCGCGGTGACCGCGTCCCGGATCTCCTGGGCGAGCGCCAGCCCTACGCCGCCGGTCACCTTCACCACGAGCGCCTTCACGCGCGCGTCCGAGCGAGCCCGGCGCAGGCCGTCCAGGACGTCCCGCAGGTGCGTCCGTCTCATGGCGAGGAACGCCGTCACCGGATCGCCGGGCGGAGCCTCCAGGATCCCGTCGGTGAGGTCCAGTTCCAGCACGAGCGGGGCGTTGCGCCGCTCGCGAGCCTGCCGGATGACGCTGAGAACGTTGCCGGGATCCACCATGCCCCCACCCTATGCGCCCCGCCGCGCTCCCACCCGGACGGCGGGCGCGCCTCGGCACGGCGCCCGCGCGGCTGGACGAGTGCCCGCGCACTTCAAGGGGCGGGTGTCAGCGGGCGGGTCCAGCGGGCGGTGTCAGCAGGCGGGTTAAAGGGGGCGGGTTCAGCGGGCGAAGGCGCGGTTGGGCAGGACGGATGCGCTGGCCTGCGCGAGGACGCGGCCGTTCTCGTCGGTGATCGCGGCGTTCGAGACGATCCGGGCGCGCCCCGGATGCACGCAGGTGCCGGTGACCGTGTAGGTGCCGCCGGCCAGGACGGGCCGGAGGTAGTCCACGTTCAGGTTGAGCGTGAGCATCGGCATGAAGTGCTCGCAGGTGGACGCGCCCGCGAGGCAGACGGCGTTGTCGAGGATCATCGCCACGTAGCCGCCGTGGACCGTGCCACCCGGGTTGCACAGGTGCTCGCCGGGCGTCCAGGCGAGTTCGATGCGGCCGGGTTCGGCGGAGCGGATGTCCTGGCCGATATGCCCGTCCACGGTGGAGACGGGCGGGAACCGGCCGTCCGCGATCGCCTGGATCAGCTCGGCGCCGGTCAGCTCGTCCCACATGCGGGCGTGCTCGGCCTGGACCTGGTCGGCCTGGACCTGCTCCGTCTGGCCCCGCTCCGCCTGGACCTGCTCGGCCCGTGCCCGTCCGCTCTCGGCCTGCCCGGTCTCGACGCTCAACGCTGCTCCCTCGGTGGACGTCACCAATCCGAAGGGTATTCGGACGGCGATGCGCGGACACTGTGCACTTCGTCACGGCTAGGGTCGCGGGCATGGGAGACGGCGACGGCTGGACGCGGTGCGAGCAGGGGCACAAGCACTGGGGCCGGTTCGGGGCGTCCGGACTGCTGCCCTACCACCGCGGGCCGGACGGGGTCGTCCGCGTGCTGCTGCAGAAACGCGCGTCCTGGGGCATCGGCGGTGGCACGTGGGGCATGTTCGGCGGCGCGAACCACAGCCACGAGGACCCGGTCGCGGGCGCGATCCGCGAGACGGGCGAGGAGTGCACGCTCGACACGTCCGCGGTGCGCCTGGTCGGCAGCCGCAAGGAGGACCACGGCGCCTGGGCCTTCACGTCGGTCGTCGGCTCCGTTGCCGAGATGGACCACGTGCGGCCCGCGTCCTTCGAGACGCGCCGCGCCGCCTGGGTCCCCGTGGACGAGGTGGAGGAGCTCAAGCTCTTCGCGCCGTTCGCCGGAACGTGGCCGGTGCTGCGCGACGCCCTGTTCCGGGTCGTCCTGATCGTGGACGCCGCGAACGTCGTGGGCGCGCGCGCAGAGCACGGCTGGTGGCGCGACCGCGCGGGTGCCAACGCGCGCCTGCGCGACGACCTGGCCGTACTGGCCGAGGGCGTGAGCGATCTGCCGGGTGACCTGCCGGGCGAACCGGTGCCCTACGACACCGTCTACCCGGAGATCGTCCAGGTGGTGGAGGGCGCCGCGCGGAACGTTCCGTCGTCGGAGTCCGTGCGGGTCAGCTCCGCGCCCGGCAGCGGCGACGACCACATCGTCGAACTGGTCGCCGCGTCCGCGCCGGGCACGAAACCGCTGGTCATCACCGCCGACCGTGAACTGCGCTCCCGAGTCGCCGCGGCCGGGGGCGCTTTCGCCGGCCCGCGCTGGCTGCTCGGCCACCTCGCCAGGTGAGCCTCACGGCTTGATCTTGTGCCCGGCCTCCTGGAGGGCGGCCATCGCGACCTCCAGCTTGTATTCGGGCACGAGCACCAGGTCGGCGTGGTAGGTGGACGCGACGAACACCGACACGCGCGCCTCGGCGAGGGGCGAGATGACGGCCGCCAGCATCCCTGGGACGTCCAGGCTGTGCGCGGTCTCGCCGCCGTAGAAGCCCACCCAGCGGTCGGCCTCCACGGACGGCGGAGCCTCACGGACGACCGTCAGCCCTTCGGGCGCGCGCACGAGGGCGACCCACTCGTCGTCCTCGGGGAACACCGAGTTCGGGAGATGCTCCAGGACGAACCGGTTCGGGACGATGGCGAGGGTCTGCGCGACGGTCATTCCGCCACTGTATTCGCGTCCCCCGCCTCCGCGTCGGTCACGAGGGTGCGCTTCGTTTCCGCGTCGCTCACGAGGGCGCCCTCTGTTTCCGCATCGCTCACGAGAGTGCCCTCTGTTTCCGTATCGTCCACGAGGACGCGCTCGATTTCCGCGTCGTCCGCAAGGGCAATCTCGGCTTCTGCGTACTCCGTGAGGGCGCGCTCGGTCTCCACCTCCGCCGGAAGCGTGCTGTGCTCGGGGGCCAGCCAGACGACTGCCAGCGGCGGGACACGGATTTCGGCCGACGCGGGCATCGCGTGGAGCGGCTTGTCGTGCGCTTCGACGCGTCCCATGTTGCCCACGCCGCTACCGCCGTACTCGTAGGCGTCGGTGTTGAGCATCTCCAGCCAGATGCCCGACTGCGGCAGGCCGACGCGGTAGTTCTCGTGGACGTCGCCAGAGAAGTTCACTACGCAGGCCAAGGGCGTCCCGTCATCCGCGTACCGGACGAACGAGAGGACGTTCCCTGCGGCGTCGTTAGCGTCGATCCACTGGAACCCTTCGGGGGACGTGTCGCGCGACCACAGCGCGGGCAGTTCCCGGTAGGCGTGGTTCAGGTCGCGCACCAGCTTCTGCACGCCGATGTGGTTCGCGCCTTCGGCGGCGTTGTCGAGAAGCCACCAGTCCAGCGGACGGCTTTCGGTCCATTCCGCTCCCTGGCCGAACTCGCCGCCCATGAAGAGAAGCTGCTTCCCGGGATGGGACCACATGTACGCGAGAAGCGTCCGGAGCCCGGCGAACTTCTTCCAGGTGTCGCCGGGCATCTTCTCCAGCAGCGATCCCTTCATGTGGACGACCTCGTCGTGCGAGAGCGGCAGGACGTAGTTCTCCGAGAACGCGTACACCATCGAGAACGTGATCTCGTTGTGGTGGTAGTGCCGGAAGACGGGGTCGTGCTTGAAGTAGTTGAGCGTGTCGTGCATCCAGCCCATGTTCCACTTGAAGCCGAACCCGAGCCCGCCCAGGTGCGTGGGCCGGGAGACGCCCGGCCACGCGGTCGACTCCTCGGCGATGGTGATGATTCCGGGATTCCGCTTGTAGGCGGTCGCGTTCATCTCCTGGAGGAACGAGATGGCCTCCAGGTTCTCGCGTCCACCGTAGACGTTGGGCGTCCACTCGCCTTCGTTGCGGGAGTAGTCCAGGTAGAGCATCGAGGCGACGGCGTCCACGCGCAGGCCGTCCACGTGGAATTCCTCTAGCCAGTAGCAGGCGTTCGCCACCAGGAAGTTGCGCACTTCGGCTCGGCCGAAGTTGAAGACGTACGTTCCCCAGTCGGGGTGCTCGCCCTTACCCGGATCGGCGTGTTCGTAGAGTGCCGTTCCGTCGAAGCGTGCGAGTGCCCATTCGTCCTTGGGGAAGTGGGCGGGAACCCAGTCGATGATGACGCCGATGCCCGCCTGGTGAAGGCGGTCTACCAGGTGCCGGAAATCGTCCGGCGTTCCGAAACGGGACGTAGGGGCGTAGTAGGACGTGACCTGATAACCCCAGGACGGCCCATACGGATGCTCGGCCACCGGCAGGAACTCCACATGCGTGAAGCCCATCTCCCGGACGTAGGTGGTCAGCTCGTCCGCGAGTTCCTGATAGCTCAGCCCGGTACGCCACGACCCCAGGTGAACCTCGTACACGCTCATGGGTTCGCTCACCCACTGGCGTTCCTTCCGGCGGGCCATCCAATCGCCGTCGCTCCACTCGTAGGACGACGTGTACACGCGCGAGGCCGTAGCCGGAGGCGTCTCGGTGTACTGCGCCATGGGGTCCGCCTTGACGCGCCACACGTGGTCCGCGCCGAGGATCTCGAACTTGTAGGTGTCGCCGTCGCCCACGTCCGGGACGAACAGCTCCCACACGCCCGTCGAGCCGAGCGACCGCATCGGGTGGGCGCGCCCGTCCCAGTGGTTGAAGTCGCCGACCACGCGGACGCCGCGCGCCGTCGGGGCCCACACCGAGAACGCCGTCCCGGTCACCGGGCCGAACGCCGACTCGTAGGTCCGGACGCGCGCCCCGAGGGCCCGCCAGAGCTCCTCATGGCGTCCCTCGCTGATCAGATGCATGTCCAGCTCCCCGAGAGTGGGGAGGTGCCGGTACGGGTCGTCCTGGACGATTTCAGGGGCGCCGGGGTAGGTCACCGCGATGCGGTAGTCGGGCACCGCCTGCGGCGCGCCGGTCCCGTCCGACAGCGACGACCCTTCGGGCAGCGTTCCGGTGAACACACCCGAGTGGTAATGGCGCAACCGTTTCCGGTCTCCGTTCGGCAGGACCACCTCGACCCGCTCGGCCAGCGGACGCAGGGCCCGGACGGTCACGCCGGACCGGCCGGGGTGCGCCCCGAGGATGGAGTGCGGGTCGTGGTGGTCGCCTCCGACCAGCTGGTCGATCTCCGCGCGGGTCACTCGTGACATCGGCACTCCTCCGGGGGTGACGAGAGCGTCCCTAGCCATGCCCCGAGATTCGCCGGTCTCACCCGTAAATCCCGATGATCCGGGATTGGCCCTTCGCCTGGGACTAGTCCCAGGCGAAGGGAAGGCGCCTGATGCCGTTGTCGAAGCTGGAGAGCAGGTACTCCGGCTCCCCGCACGCGCGCAACCCGGGCAACCTGTCGAACAGCTCGCGGAACATGATGCGCAGTTCCATGCGCGCGAGGTTCGCCCCCAGGCACAGGTGCGGTCCGGGCCCGCCGAACCCGACATGGGGGTTGGGGGAGCGGGTCACGTCGAAAGCATCCGGATCGGCGAACACCTCGGGATCGCGGTTGGCGGCCAGATAGAACAACACGACCTTGTCGCCCGCCTTCAGCGGATGTCCGTTCAGCTCGTAGTCGGTAGTGACCGTCCTGCGGAACTGGATGATGGGGGACGCGTAGCGCACGAGCTCCTCGATCGCCGGGCCGATCCGCTCGTCGTACTCCGCCAGCAGCAGGTCGCGCTGGTCCGGATGGTCGGTGAACAGCTTCAGCCCGTGCGCGAGCGCGTTGCGCGTCGTCTCGTTGCCCGCCACCAGCAGGAGATCGAAGAACGAACCGAGCTCCTTCACCGAGAGCCGCTCGCCGTCGGGATTGGCGTTGACGAGCGCCGACACCAGGTCGTCCGACGGGTTCTCCCGGCGCGCCTCGCCCAGGCGCGCGACGAGGCGGTGCAGATCCACGATGGCCTTGAGGTTCCCCGCCAGCAGCCGCATCGTGCGCGGGCTCGCCAGCGATCCGCGGACGCCGGAGTACTCGGTCATCGCGTCGATGCGCGACAGCACGTACGGCCGCGTCCGCTCGGGGATGCCCATCATCGCGCAGATGACGTTGATCGGCAGCCGCGCCGCGACCCGCGACACGAAGTCGCCCGGCCCCTCGGCGAGGACGTCGTCGACGATCCGCGCCGCCGTCGCCCGGACGTCGTCCTCGATCTTGGCGAGCATCTTCGGCGTGAACGCGCGGAACACGATGCGGCGCAGACGCGCGTGCGCGGGATCGTCCATGTTCACCATCGGCGTGCCGAACAGCTTCGACAGCCACGGCGGAGGCTCCGGCGACGTCGCCGCGGGCTCGCTGGAGAACACCTTCGCGTTGCGGCTGGCCTCCACGACGTCCGCGTGCCGGACCAGCGCGTAGAAGCCCTTCCCCGACCGGACGAACGGAACGTGCGGTTCCGCGAAGTACACCGGGGCGCCGCGCTCGCGCAGGCGCGCGAAGTCCGCGAGCCGCTCCTCCGGCGGACGGTCCCAGAACCGGATGTCCACGAGATCGATGTCCGTCGCGAGCGTCATGACGTGCCCCCTGTGCTCACTGGTTCCCGCTTGCTCACTGGTTTCCGCGTGCTCACTGGTTTCCGCGTGCTGACTGGTTCCCGCGTGGCCCGCATCAACGGCTCGCCCATCGGACCTCGTAGGGCGCGAGGTCGAGCCCGTGACCGTCCACCCGGGCCGAGACGGGCCGGGAGCCGGTGTTCACGACGACCATCTCGCGCGCCTGCGCCAGCACCCGCACGGACGGGTCGGACGACCGCACGTCCACGAGTCTGGTCCCCGGCGGGAACCAGTGCGCGAAGTTCTGCAACATGACCAGGTTCGGCGTCCCGCCACCGCCCTGCGCGGTCCCGAACCAGAGGCACCCCGGGCAGCTCCCGGACGTGTTCGTCTGCGGGCTCCAGTAGAGGGCGCTGGACGCGCCGCCCTTGACGAACTCCATCATCGCGGCCGTCAGGACCGCGCCCCTGTGCTCGTCCGTCCAGCCGGAACCGTCCGGCTCGACATACCACTCCGCCCACCACACCGGCAGTTCCGGCTCCAGCGCGCGCAACCATTTCGTGGTGTCGGAGAACTTGGCGAGCATCTGGAACTCGTTTACCGTCGCGTCCTTCTGTTGCGGCAGCGAAGAAGCGTCCACGGCGAGGAAATCGGCACCCGCCTTGTGGCGCGACCAGTACTTGACCGCGTCCAGCCCGCGCTGGTCCATGCTGCCCCACGCGCCGTGCAGTTCCGAAGGCGGACCAGTGGCCCTACCAGGGGCGTCGCTGTTGAGGACGATGTACGGACCGCCGACCTCGATGTCCGGGTTCACCTTCTTCAAAGCCGCGTAGACCTTGTTGTAGAGCTTCGTGTACCCCTCGTAGTCCCAACGGTTGGCGCCGTTGTTCCAGAAGCCTTTGAACTCGTTCCAGACGGCGTAGTACTTCACATCGGGATAGCGCTGCGCGACCTTCGCCGCGAGGTCGGCGAAATCATCGAAATGCTGCGGCTGGACGGCGTCCTCCAGGCGCGTCCAGTCTGTCTGGCCGGCCGCGCCGCCCTTCATCCAGTCCGGCGAGCAGCACAGCGTGACCACCGGGACGCCGTTCGTCTGCCGGATCACGCTCATCCGCCGGTCGAGCGACCCGAAGCTGTACTGCCCCGGGCTCGGCTCCGGATTGTCCAGCCCCCAGCCCATGATCGGCGTGACCTGCGGCATCGCCTGCCGGGAGATGTCGCTGAGCGCCTGCGCGGGCCCCTGCTGGCCGTCCACCGTGACCTGCGTGTGCGTGAACCCCCAGGCGGGCCAGCCCTTCGGCGCGCCCGGCGCCACCCTGGACGCCGCCCCCGCCGGCCCGGACGGCCCCGGCCCGCCGCCCCCCGGCCCCCATCCGGTCACCCAGACGACCAGCGCCGCCGTCAGCACACCCGCGATCGCCGCGACGACCGCGACCGGGATCAACCCGACGTTCCTCCGACGCCCGTGCCTTCCCTGCCGCCCCCGGAACAGTGCCGTGCGATCCGTCTCCCCCACCTCGTGGGCCCGCGACCGAACATCCACGTGCGCCTCCCGTGATCGGCGTCATCCGCGCACGTCCGTTAGAACGCCGTGAACGAAGACCGAGTTCGTCCGGCCCCCCATTTCGGCCGTCACATCTGCCTAACCCCGAGCCCCCGGAACCCGGAACCCCCACAAGTACGACCCCCCTGCGCCCCCTGCACGACCCCCGCCGGCGCCCATTCCCCAACGAACTCCGCAACTCGCTCCGCCCCACCGCCGCGCGCCCCCCTCCCCGCGCGCCCCCCTCCCCGGGCGCCCCCACTTCCCGCGCGCCCGCGCTTCCTGCGCGCCCGCGCTTCCTGCGCGCCCGCGCTTCCTGCGCGCCCGCGCTTCCTGCGCGCCCGCGCTTCCTGCGCGCCCGCGCTTCCTGCGCGCCCGCGCTTGCTGTGCGCCCGCGCTTGCTGTGCGCCCGCGCTTGCTGTGCGCCCGCGCTTGCTGTGCGCCCGCGCTTGCTGTGCGCCCGCGCTTCCTGCGGGGCCCGCTTCTTGAGCAGCGCCGTTACCCGTGCGCCTGGGGATCTTTCAGTGCGACCGGGGTCGGGCTGATCGCGGGGGTGGGGCCGCGGTGTCCTCGAGAGCGCCCCGCACGCGCTCTCGAGGACGTCCGGACGGGTGGGTCCGGAGCTTCACCGGGGGAGGGATGAGACCGCTGCGACCGGAGGAACAAGCGGCCCAGGCCGGATCGGCCGGAAGAATCACTCTGCGCGACCGCACGGACGACACGACTTCTCGTGGGGGTCGCGCCGATGTGTCATCCGTGCGGTCACGTCGTTCTGGCCCGCGAGGTGACATGCACCCCACCGACCAGGGCTCCACTCCTGTGTCACCTGAGCGCCACAGGTCACTGCCGTCGCGGGACCGCTCGGCCCGGCCCGCCCCCGAGACCGGGCCGGGCCGTCCGGTGCCCCTGCGGCCGGCCTCACCGCTCGCCGCCGTCCCGGCGGGACTGCTCGGCCAGGAGCGCCCGGAGGCCGTCGGCGTCGTCGGCGGCCACGGTCATCGCATATCCGGCCTGGAGTTGGGCGTCGGTGAGATCTCCGCTGCGCGTCGCGTACCACCGCCCGGCGTCGCTGCGCCACACCAGCCAGCCCGGGTACTCGCGCTCGATGGTCGTCTTCAGATCCTCGAAGTCGCCCATCAAGGTCGTCCTTTCCCCGGGGCGGCGGTTCTGTATACAAAAGTCTTACTCGGTCGAAGAGGTGTCAAGCTGTCCGTAAGAGGACCGTCCCCTCACGGACAGTGCCTAGGGAGGTGAGTCCGTGCCCGAACGCCCGGCCTACCTGCGCATCGCCGACACCATCCGCGACCAGATCCGCTCGGGCACCTATCCGCCCGGCTCCCGCCTGCCCACCATGCGGGACCTCGGGGACCGGTACGGCGTCTCGGAGATCGTGGTCCGGCAGGCGTTCGCGTTGCTGCGCGGCGAGGGGCTGATCGAGTCACGGCGCGGAGCGGGCACCACCGTGCGGCACACGCCGCCGGTGCGCCGCATCGCCATGGACCGGTACCGGACGTTCACCGCGCCCGTGGAGACGCCCGCCACCACCTTCACCCGCGACCAGCGGATCGGCTGGCAGGAGTACCGGCTGGACCGCGAGTTCACCCGCGCCGCCGCGACCGCCGACCTGGCGGCGCTGTTCGAGCTGCCCGTCGGCACCGAGCTGCTACGGCGCCGCTTCGTGTTCTACGCGCGCGGCGACCCGCAGCAGATCTCGGTCAACTACCTGCCCTGGGATCTGGTCGCCGAGACCCCGGTCTCCGATCCCGCGCGCGAGCCCTGGCCGGGCGGCACCCTCGCCCAGCTGGTCTACCTCGGACATCCGCCGACCCGGGTCGAGGAGGCCGTCGGCGCGCGCATGCCGACCCCCGAGGAGGTCGAGACGCTCGGCATGGCCGCGGGCGTCCCGGTCTTCACCATCACCCGCCGCATGATCGCGAACGACCGCGTGCTGGAGGTCTGCCGCGACATCGTCATCCCCGCCGACCGCGCCGTCCTGGACTACGCCATCGACCTCGACTCCCGGACGACCGACCTGAACACCCACCCCAACGGCCATCGCGACCCCAAGTGACGTCCCCGACCCGAGCGCGGGCGCCCCAAAGCGCCCGCGTTCCCTTCGCGGGCGCAGGTCCGCAGCCGTCCTTGCTCGATCCGCGCCCAAGGGGGCGGGGCACTCAAGGGTTGGGTGGGTCACTCCTTGAAGAGCCAGTCCTCGTCGTCCTCCTTTCGGACGCGGCGGGGGAGGGGGATGTCCTGGCGGGTAGTGGCGGGAGTGTTCGGAGGCGGGGCGTCCGGTGCGGGGACGGGCGTGGGTGGGCGGGATGGTCGGTGGACGCGGCTGAGGGCGGCCAGCGCGGCGCTGAGGAGGACGACCGCGAGGACGCCGTTCATCGGGGTCCACGCGTCGGCCATCAGCATGACCTGGGCGGTGCCCGCGAGGACGGCGAAGGAGCCCGCGGTGGCGACGACCAGGCGGCCCAGGGGATCGAGGCCGGACAGCAGCAGCCACCACGCGGTGGCGGGCGCGGCGAACAGCAGCAGCGCGAGCAGCGGGCTCATGAGATCACCAGGAACCTCTCGACGATCACCGCGACGACGCTGAGGAACAGCGGGATGGCGAGCACCGTCAGGGGGCGCAGCCGCCACAGCTCGCCCGGCGCCAGCCGGAGGCGCCGCAGCTCGCGGGCGAGCAGGACGCCGAGCAGAACCGGCAGGTAGATGAGCCCCGCCGGCGTCCACGGCGACGAGCGCAGCCCGAGGCCGGACGGTTTCGGCACCGGCGGGTTCGGCTCGGACGGAGGCTGCCGCAGGCGGTACACGGCGGCGTCGCGGTCGGCGTAGACGGTCTCGATGCGCGGGTCGGCGGCGAGGGCGGCGCGCATCTTGGGCGCGAAGTCCGTCGACAGGCCCGCGGTGAGGACCTGGAAGTCCTCGTGGCTGCGGGTGGTGACGAAGAACCCGCCGGGTCCCTGCTCGCGCAGCCGCTGGATGATCTCCGACAGGTCGGCCGGGTCGCTCCGGTTGGCGATCACGGGCGTGTAGTTGAACCGCTCGAACTCGCGGTACGACCAGGGCATCACGGGCGTGCCGCCCACCAGGTCGGGGTTGTCGGCGCTCATCCACACCACGCCGATCACGCCCTTGGTCCGCTGCGTCATGACGTCGAACGCGCGGACGTCGCTCGGCCGCACCTGCTCGTACCTCTCGTTGCCGTAGCGGACGGTCAGGAACCCGCCGACCAGCAGCAGCGCGAACACCGAAGCGGCCGCGACCGAGGGCCAGTGCCGGCGCGACCCGGTGCGCAGCCACCCCAGCCGCACGCGCACGCGCGGGTCGCGGACGCGCGGCGCGTCGAACGGCGCGGGGAAGAAGAGGTAGGCCACCAGCAGGCACGCGGCGGGCAGCATGAAGAAGTAGATGCGCAGCGCGATCTCGCCGCCGTAGTTCTGCAGGCCGAACGAGGAGAACGGCACGAGCAGCAGGACGAGCGCCACCCGGTCGTCGATGCCGCGCGCGCGGCGGCGCAGCAGCCCCATGACGGCCAGGCCGACGACCACGACGGCGATGATGATGCGGAGCTGCTGGACGTCGGCGGTCTGCGGGCTGGTCTGGCTGATCCGTCCGCCCGTGCTCTGCTGGACGTTCTGGAACACGTTGCCGAGCCCGCCGAACAGCTCGCCCTTGCGGCTCGACCAGTACCCGACCGTCATGAAGCTGACCCACGCCGCGTAGACGACGCCCGCGATGAACGGCAGCCCGCGCAGGCTGCACCGGCGGACGAGCACCAGGCCCGCGCACGAGGCGGTCATCAGGAACGGCGTGAGCTGGTGCGCGGCCGTGCCGACGAGGATCAGCACGAACAGCAGGCAGAGCAGGATCGTCCGGTCGCGGACGGTCGCGCTCGGCGCGGGCAGCTCGCCGGGATCCTTGGGGCCGAAGAGCCAGTTGTAAACGCGCCACAGGCCTCCGCTGCGCTGAGCGGTCTCCGGGGACCGGCGGCGTCCGGCGCGCTGCGTCGTCTCGTCGTGGTGGCGGAACCAGTTCACCAGGATCGCGACGAAGTAGAGGTAGAGCAGGTACGCGAACGCCTGGGGGGAGAGGTAGTCCTGGCCGACCCAGTTGGCGGCGATGAACAGCCACGCCGCGAACCACTTCGCACGCCACGTCGCCCTCAGCACCCGCAGGATCAGCATGTATGGGACGAGGTACATCAGGTCCGTGAGCGGCGGGGCCCACTTCAGCACCGGCGAGATGTTGTGCTGCCCGACGGCTTTCAGTACGAACGCCACGAAGGCGAAGAATCCGGGCGTGCTGAACCGGGCGTCCAGATCCCAGCTGACGGTGTGGGTGCGCTCGATGTACTCGATGAACCCCGCGGTCTGCCAGGCCGTGGGGAACCGCGCCTCGGGCTCCAGCGCCTGCGCGACGCCGTGCAACGTCGCGATCAGCACGAGGATCTGCGCGACGAGCAGGACCCGGTGCGGGCGCGGCAGCGCGAGCGTCAGCATGAACGATCCGACGATCACCGCCGCGCCGACCAGCGACGCGCCCGGCAGCACGCTGATCAGCCCGAACCCGTTGATCGCGTCGAGATCGACGCGCCGCAGCGGCGTCCAGAACAGCGCGGTGCCGAACACCAGCAGCGCCGCCGCGGCGAGCGTCGCCTTCCGGTCGGCGGCCTCGGGGGGACGCGGAACCGGCCGCGCCTGCTCGTCCGGTTCCTGGCGAACCGTCATGCTCAACTGATATCCCGCCCTCCGCCGACGGGGAAGACGCCCGCCGGACCGGAGCCCGCACCTCCCGGGCCAACGCCCCCGCCCCCTCCGGAGCCGCCGAGCCCACCGCCCCCAGGGCCGCCAGCCCTCTCACGCTCTGAGCCGCCGAGCCCTTCGTCCTCAGGGCTACCGAGCCTCTCGCGCTCGGGGCCGCCCAAGCTCTCGCCCTGGGAGCCGTCGAGCCTCTCGCGGCCAGGGCTGTCGAGCCCCTCGCCCTCGGAGCTGCCCCAGCTTTCGCTCCCAGGGCGGTCCAAGCTCTTGCTCTCGGGGCTGCCGTGGCTCTTCCGGTCAGGGCGCTCATCTCTGGAGGCGACCGCGCCTTCGCTGTCCGGACCGTCGGAGGTCTCGTCGCCGGAGCCGGCCCGGCGGGACGGGCCGGTTCCGCGGATCGCGCGCACGAGGCCGGGCAGGACGAGGAGGGCGACAACGGTGTTCACCGCGAGGATCGCCAGGCCGATGACGGCCAGATGGTGCGGGTCGATGAGCGGGAACAGCAGCGCCAGCACGCCCAGGAAGCGGATCGCCTGGAGGAACGCGATGAGGTTGGTGCGGTTCTCCACGCGCAGGACGCCGATGTACAGCTCGATGAGCGCCTTCGGGAGCACTGCGATCGCCAGGATCTGCAGCAGGGGCGCGCCGCGCGAGGCGTACTCGTGCCCGAAGAACGCCAGCCCGAAGGGCGCGCCCAGGACGACGACGAGCACGACCGGTGGCAGCAGCGTCATCGTCCGCCGCAGCGCCGCCCGCGCGGACGAGGCCATCCGGTCGGTGTCGAACGATCCCTCCACCGTCAGCGACATCGACAGCGTCAGGGCGAGCAGGTCGAGCATCATGCCGAGTGCCCACGCCATCTGGAAGTAGGCGTTGGCGTCCTCGGCGAGGTGAGCGGCGACGATGACGGGGATCAAGCTGATCGAGGCGTACTGGAACGCGCCGCCCAGGTAGGCGCCGCCGAGGTAGCGCCAGATCTGCCGGTAGGTCGGACGCGGGCCGCGGCCGTAGTTCTCCGCGCGGTGCCGCGGGATCATCCGGCCGAAGATGAGGTAGCTGACCGGGACGAGCGCCGCCAGCACCGGCACGAACCACGACAGCGTCACCCCGTCGGCGGGGAACGAGCCCGCCAGCGCGACCAGCAGCACGAGTTTGGCCAGCCCGAACGCCATGTTCACGACCGGGACCCAGCCCGCGTGCCGGAGCCCGGTGAACACGCCCTCCTGCTGATTCCACAGGTTCCAGGCGATCGCCATGACGAGGAACCACAGCGCCGAGTGCCAGTTGTGCAGGTGCCGGAAGGACGGCCCCCACCACGACAGCGTCGCGAGGAAGCCGAGCGCGAGCAGCGCCGCCGCCGCCGCGCCCGTCCCGTAGCAGGTCAGCACCAGCGCGCGGGTGTGCCGGGCGGTCTGCGGGACGAACCGGATCAGCAGGAAGTTCAGCATCGTGACGCTGCCGACGAACATGATCGCCTGGATCACGGCCCAGTTGCGGCCCATGTCGTCCGGCGCGTAGAGCTTGGCGCCGAGGGCCCAGTAGCCGAGCCCGAGGAGCCCGGTCAGCCCGCCGTTGACGACCAGCGCGTACGCGTTGCGGAACAGCGGGTTCGACAGTTCGCGCCGGAGCCATCCGGGCGCGCGCCCGCCGCCGCCCGGCGGAGCCCCCACGGCGTCGGCCCGCGCCTCGCTGGAACTGGTCACAACCGCTCCCCCAAGTGGTCGCCGCCACCAGCACCCGCGCCGCGGACGTCCCGTTCGCCGCCGGCGTCCCCGCCGCAGATGTCCTGTTCGCTGCTGGCGCCCGCGCCGGGGTCGCGCCGCTCGCCGCTGGTGCCTGCGCCGGGGACGTCCCGTTCAGCACTGGTGCCCGCGCCGGGGACGTGCCGTTCGGTGCGGGACCGTCCGGCGGCGCCGTGGTGCGGGGGCAGGTCGCCGCCGCGCGGTGCGAGGGCGCGGTGGACGGCGTAGCGACCGCGGCGGACGATCGCGTAACCGCGGGTCAGCGCGTGGTCCTTGAGGAAGATCCGGGAGATGTCCCGGCCCTCCACGACGCGGGCGAACGTGCCGGGGCCGGTCGTCGCGCGGACGGTCAGCCTGGGCACGGCGAGCGGATCGGCGCCCCCGGACGCCATCCGGTTGGCGACCGCGCACGCGGTGTCGTATCCCACTGCGCGCGCCATGCGACGCACGCGCGCGCTCGAATAGCCGAAGGGATAGGCCATGGTGCGGACGTCCCGCCCGAGCCGTTCTTCCAGCAGCCCGCGGTTGCGGGCCAGCTCCTCGCGCAGCGCGCGGTCGCCGAGCTGATCGAGCTGCGGGTGGCTGTGGCTGTGCCCGCCGATCTCGATCCCGTGTGCGGCGGCCTCGGCGACCTGCGTCCAGGAGAGCGTGCGGTCGAGCGGCCGTCCGGCGGCGTCGGGACCCGCGTCCGCGAGCCAGCCGGTCGTCACGAACAGCGTCGCCGTGAAGCCGTGCCGCTCCAGGATCGGCAGGGCGTTCTCGTGGAAGTCGGCGTACCCGTCGTCGAACGTGATGACCACCGGGCGCCCCGAGGCCCGTTCCGAAGGCGGCACGGAGCCCCGCGCCGGCCGCCGCGAGGCGGCGTGGGCGGAGAACGGGACGGGGGCGAAGCCGTGTTCGGCGAGGTGGGCCATCTGGTCGGCGAACGCGGCGACGGGCACCGAGAGGGCGCGCGTCTCGGGTGTCGGACGGTCGGTCACCGAGTGGTACATCAGGATCGGGACGGCGGTCACTGGGCGGGTTCCTCCCCGTTGGGACGGGCGGCCGCGCTGGGGGCGGCGCCCGTGGAGCGGCGGGCGGCGTACCTGCCGACGGCGTAGCCCCAGGCCGTCCACGCGAGTCCGACGGTGATGGCGGACGCGCGGCCGAGCCCGGCGAGGTCACCGCGGCAGGAGTCGCCGAGGCCGCGCAGGGCGCCTCGGGGAAGGGTGCGCAGCGCGTGGGCGCGCTCGCTGGCGAGGCCGTCCTGCGTGCCGACGCTGCGGGTGACCAGGGCCTTCGACAGTCCTTCGGCGTAGCAGCGGGAGCGGAAGTAGGAGAACCGGGCGCGTTCGGTCGGGACGCGGTGCCAGATGATCGCTTCGTCGTCGAGCAGCAGTTCGGATTCGGGGCTTCGTTGCCTCAGCCTGATGCAGAATTCCGTCTCCTCACAACCGAACGGCCTTCTGTGGATACCCCGACCGATCCCTGAGCTGAACCCTCCCGCGACCGGGAACATCTCCCGCCGGAACGACGCGTTGCCGCCCATGAGGTTGCGCACCGGACCCGCCTCCAGGCCCCGGTAGGTGCAACCGACCGTCCAGTCGAACTCTTCGGGAAACCATCGCGGACGGGTGCCGGTGGACGCGGGCACGGGTTCGGCGACCAGTTCCGAGGACGGTGTGGAACCCGGCCACATGGGGAGCGTCATACCGCCCACGCCCGCGACGTACGGGTTCGCGTAGTGCCGGGAGAACGCGCGCAACCAGCCGGGCGCGGCCACGGCGTCGTCGTCCAGGAACGCCACCACGTCGCCCTGCGCGACGGCGACGCCGGTGTTCTTCCCTCCCGACAGGCCGCGCTCTTCGCGGTTCTCTACGACGACGACATCGGGCAGGGACGCCTTGAGCCGTTCGTACAGCGCCGGGTTGTGGTCGATGACGAGGAGGATCTCCTCGGGCGCGAACTCCTGCGCGCGCACGGACGCGACGGCCGCGTGCACGTCGTCCCAGCGTTTCTCCGTGAAGGCGCAGATGACGACCGAGATGCGCGGCGCGCCCTCCAAAGGCTCCAGGGGTGGCACGCTGCTGAAGGACTCGGTCATTGGCCGCGTCCCCTCAACTTGGCATAGGTCTTGAGAACGCGGTCGGCCCGCTTGTACAGGGCGGGGTTGTCCAGGACGGCCCCGCGCGCCTTGTTCAGCGGAGTGGCGCGCACCCAGTGCACTCCCGCGCCCGCCGTCGCGCGCGCGACACGTCCCTCCGCGATGGGGATCTCGCGGCCCTTGAAACCCTCCTTGAACTCCTTGCCGCCGCGTCCCATCGCTATCTCGGTGATGCCGTTGCGGGTGCAGCCCTCGGCGAGGCGCAGATGGCCGATCATGCCGGGGGAGTACTTGCCGAACCGGGTGTCGTAGGCCGGGAACCAGCCCGCCATGACGCCCTCGTTGCGCAGGCCGAAGTGCGCCGAGACGGGTTCGTCGCCCGCCCACAGGACGCTCAGCACACCGAACCCGGTGCGGTGGAAGTGCTCCACCAAAGCGACGATCCACGGGCGCGCGAAGCGGTCCGTGCGTCCCGTCCGGTTGTACTGGTCGGATTTCCACGCCATGAGGCGGCGCAGGTCGTCCGGGTCGTCGGAGGCGAACACGTAGCGGATCTCGCCGACGTCCCGGCCGAGCTTGCGTTCCTTGTAGCGGATCGTCTTGTGCGTCTTGGGCGCGGCCCGCCGCATCTCCTCCTCGAATGCGGCGAACCCCGCGCCGAGGTCCATGACGGGCTCGACGCGCCGGACGGTGTGGTGCGGCGCGAAGGCGCGCTGCGCGGCGAGCAGGTGGTCGAAGTCCCACACCGCGAGACCGCACGCCCGCAGCAACGCGCGCGCGTTGAGCGGAAGGTCGGACGGCCCCACGATGCCCTGCAGGTCGGTGAGGCCGAACCCGACCGGGTGCCCGATGCCGAGGGGGCCGCGCTCGAACGGGAAGAACGCCGCGATCTCTCCGGCGTCCTCGACGACGGCGACCAGGACGTCCACCCGTCCGGGGCCCTCGCCGCGGAAGCGGCCGACGCCGAGGGTGAACTCGGGCGCGAGGAACGGGTTGGCCAGGTCGGGGTCGGCGCCCTGGAGCACGCGCCACCGTCCGATCTCGGCGGGGCCGAGGTCGGACGGGCGGACGACGGAGACCTTCACTCGGTGCCCGTCCGGCTGAGCGCGGCGGACCGCCAGGACAGCCGCACGTGGTCCGGGACCGTCTCCTCCGGCGACGCGGACGCGAGCGCGGACGCGGCGGCCCCCGGGACGGACGTGGCGAACGTGCCGGGGCTGAGGTGCTCGGCGGCGGGCAGCTGCGTGGCCGTGCCCCGCTCGGGGTCGAGCGGTCCCGCGAAGCGGAGCCGGATCATCGTGCGCAGGACGCGCCAGCCGTCGCGCCAGGTGTTGAGGTTGGACACCCCGTGCCTGCGCTCGGTCTCGTGGCTGGCGATCTCGGCGATGCGCAGGCCCGCGCGCACGGCGTTGACGCACATCTCGGTCTCGATCTCGAAACCGGTGGAGCGCAGCCGCAGCCGCTCGACCGCCTCGCGGTGCATCGCGACGTAGCCGTAGCACAGGTCGGTCCAGTGCTGGCGGTAGAGCCGGTTGGCGAGCCAGGTGAGGGCGCGGTTGCCGAGGCGGCGCAGGCCCGTCAGGTCGTCCGAGCCGCCCCCGCAGCCGTACCGCGTGCCCTTGACGAACTGGAAGCCGCGCCGGAGCAGCGCCAGGAACGCGGCGAACTCCTCGGGGTCCATGCTGCCGTCGGCGTCCAGCATGATGACCATGTCGCCGGTGGCGGCGGCGAGCCCCTCGCGCATCGCGGCGCCCTTCCCCCGGGGCGGCTGCGAGATGACGCGCACGACGGGGTGCGGCCCGGGCTCGAGCGAGTCCTGCTCGTAGGAGCCGGCGAGCTCGCGGGTGCCGTCGGTCGACTCGCCGTCGACGATGACGATCTCGTCCAGCTCCTCGTTCGCGTACAGCCGCGGGAGGAGCCATTCGAGGTTCTCGCGCTCGTTGAGGGTCGGGACCACGGCGGTCACGGTGCGCCATCGCCGACCGTGGTCGGTGAGGTTCACGAGGTTGTCGGTATGGGCTCCGGTGGCCGCTCTCGGCACGCCGTCGGCGCGGGCCGTGGGATTGGAGGATGACATGGGAGACCCCGTAAGTAGTTGACGTCCTGACCCGTTTAGATGCCAGGTGCGCCCATCATGTTTGGAGGATTCGCCCGAGCACTCGTTTAAGTTGCGCAGGACCGCCTACGCAGCTCGTACGGCTCCGGCAGGTAAGGGCATCATCACGGATTGCTCCACCGGACAAATGGCGGTAAATCCGCCGTACCCGCACATGTGACCTGGCCGGATCTGGCCATATCGATCTAGGTCACGGGATCGTAAAGATCGTCGGACGGGGAGCGGAGCGTTAATTCGGGCGGGAATTCGCTCCCTTTCCCGGATGTCCGCATCGAATCCGAGAATAGCCTGGGAGAACCCTGGGAACGGCCTGGGAGATCATTCCGTGAGATGCGCGAGTGACCGCAGGGGAACGGGGAGCCAGGAGGGGCGATTGGCCGCCTCGTAACGCACTTCGTAGACGGCCTTGTCGAACTCCAGCGCCCGCAGCAGGGTCTCGTGCGCGTCAGGGTCCGGTCCCCCCGCCGACGCGTACCCCCGGCAGAAGGCCGCGCGGTTGCGCGCCACCCACGCACGCGCGCGCAGCTCCAGCTCCCGTTCGGCCTCCGGAGGCGTCCGGGGACCGGTCATGTGCAGGAACCTCGCCGCGTACTCGAACGAGCGGAGCATGCCCGCCACGTCCCGCAGCGGATGCGACGGCTCCCTCCGCTCGACCGGGCTGCGCGCGGGTTCGCCCTCGAAGTCCAGCAGCACCCACCCCGTCTCCGTGCGCATCACCTGGCCGAGGTGGTAGTCCCCATGGACGCGCTGTACGGGCAGCGGACGGCTCCACTGCCCCAGGGCCGAGAACGTCGCACCGATCGCCTCCGCGTAGGGCTCGATCCCCGGAACGTTCGCACGGACCTCGTCCAGTTGCTCATGCATACGGGCAGCCATCGTGTGCACGTGTTCCGGTGGCATCTCCGCTTTGCCGAACGCTTCGGCCAGATCCTGGTGGACGGTGGCCGTCGCTTCGCCCAGACGTTCGGCCTCTCCGGCGAAGTCTCCGCCCGCAGCGCCGACGCCTTGGTCCGGGCTGAGCGTGTAGTGCGGCTGTGCGAACCAGTCACGGACGCTCGTGACGGCGAGTTTCCAGCCGTCCGTCCCTGTACGCAGGTACTCCGACAGGAGAGCGACCGTGGCCGACTCGCGGCCGTTGGCCTCCAGCTCGATCCAGCCGTAGACGCCGGCGACGTGGGCGCAGCCGAGCTTGGTCAGCGCGAGGTTCACTTCGAGATCCGGGTTAACGCCGGGCGAGAGCTTCCGGAACAGCTTGCAGATGTACTCGTCCCCGAAGATGAGCGAGGTGTTGCTCTGCTCGGCCGTCGCCACGGCGGGCGCGAGGCCGGTGTTCAGATCCGCTCCCGGCACGCGCCGGAAACGGAGCGGCCCTACGACGGCGTCGTCCGCCATGTAGGCGAGCAGGCAGCGCGCCAGTTCCGGATCGTGCGCCGCGTCGAAGGCATGTGCGGCGTCCTTGTAGTTACCGGTTCCGTCTTGCGCGCCCGCGTCCAGGGCGAGCCATCCGACCTCCGCCGCACGCAGCCGTTCGGGAAGGTCACGCCGCAGACCGAGAAGCAGCTGGTACTGCTCGACCTGCCCGTCCTGCCGGACGTCCAGCACCAGGTGGTGCAGGCCCGGATCGCCGGGGAGCAGCGCGGTCGCCGTCCCGATGCTGATCTCGTGGATCGGACGGTTCTTGCCGGCGAACCAGCGCTGGGTGGGGAGCCACTCGGCGAGCAGGTCGACCAGGGAGGGGACGGATGGCCGCACGTCACATCACCTCTGGCGTGTCCGGGGGCGGGAGCAGGAACCAGTAGAAGCCGTGCCCGGGAAGGGTCAGCAGATAGGGCAGCTCGCCGATCGCGGGGAACCGGACGCCGCCCATGCACTCGATGGGGGTGGACCCCTGGAACCGCCTGAGGTCCAGTTCCACCGGCTGCGGGAAGCGCGACAGGTTGTTGACGCAGAGGACGGTGTCCATGCCGCCCCAGTGGTTCGACTCGCCGTTGGGGATCTCGCGCACGAACGCCAGGACGCTCGGATTCGACGCGGAGAGCTCGACGTACTCGCCGACGCCGAAGACCGGGTGCCGCCGCCGGATCTCGATCATCTTGCGGGTCCAGTTGAGCAGCGAGCCCGGGTTCTCCCGCTGCGCCTCGGTGTTGACGGCCTGGTAACCGTAGATCGGGTCCATGATGAGCGGCAGGTACAGGCGCGCGGGGTCGCAGCGGGAGAAGCCCGCGTTGCGGTCGGGCGTCCACTGCATGGGCGTGCGCACGGCGTCGCGGTCGCCGAGCCAGATGTTGTCGCCCATGCCGATCTCGTCGCCGTAGTACAGGACGGGCGAGCCGGGCAGGGACAGCAGCAGCGCGGTGAACAGCTCGAGCTGGTTGCGGTCGTTCTCCAGCAGCGGGGCCAGCCGCCTGCGGATCCCGATGTTCGCCTTCATACGCGGGTCCTTGGCGTACTCGGCGTACATGTAGTCGCGTTCCTCGTCGGTGACCATCTCCAGGGTCAGCTCGTCGTGGTTGCGCAGGAAGATGCCCCACTGGCAGTTCTCGGGGATCTTGGGGGTCTGCGCCATGATCTCGGAGATGGGGTAGCGCTGCTCGCGCCGCACGGCCATGAAGATGCGCGGCATCACCGGGAAGTGGAACGCCATGTGGCACTCGTCGCCGCCCACGCCCGGGTCGCCGAAGTACTCCACCACGTCCGCCGGCCACTGGTTGGCCTCCGCCAGCAGGACGCGGTCGGGGTAGAGGCGGTCCACCTCCGCGCGCACGCGTTTGAGGTAGGCGTGGGTCTCCGGCAGGTTCTCGCAGTTCGTCCCCTCGCGCGCGTACAGGTAGGGGACGGCGTCGAGGCGGAAACCGTCGATGCCGAGGTCCAGCCAGAAGCGGAGGACTTCGAGCATGGCCTCCTGCACGGCGGGGTTGTCGTAGTTGAGGTCCGGCTGGTGCGAGAAGAAGCGATGCCAGAAGTACTGTCCGCGCACCGGGTCGTACGTCCAGTTGGACGTCTCGGTGTCGACGAAGATGACGCGGGCGTCCTTGTACTTGTCGTCGGTGTCGGACCACATGTAGAAGTCGCCGAACGGACCGTCCGGGTCGGTGCGCGACGCCTGGAACCAGGGGTGCTGGTCGCTGGTGTGGTTCATCACCAGGTCCGCTATGACGCGGATCCCGCGCGCGTGCGCCTCCTCGATCAGCTGGACGAAGTCCACGAGTTCCCCGAACTCGGGCAGGATCTTCGTGTAGTCGGCGATGTCGTATCCGCCGTCCTTCAGCGGCGACTCGTAGATGGGCAGCAGCCACAGGCAGTCCACGCCGAGCCACTGGAGGTGGTCGAGCTTGCTCACCAGGCCGCGGATGTCGCCGTAGCCGTCGTTGTTCGAGTCGGCGAAACCGCGGATCGACACCTCGTAGAAGACGGCCGTCTTGAACCAGTGCGGGTCGCGCGGGGTGCCGGGGTCGAAGGCGTCGGGGACGGGCTCGGCGGGCGTCGCCGAGAGCGCCTCTGGCGGGATTTCGGGGATGGGGTCGGCCTCGGGGAGCGGGACGGGCGGCTGGTCGTCTGACGGCTCTTCGGGGGCGTTGCGGAGGGTGTCGCGCGGGGCGCGGGGGGCTTGGTGTGGTGCTTCGCTCAACTCTGGCCTCTCCGGAGGGTGAAGACGTGGGCCGGTTGGACGTGGGGATCGAGCCGCACGTAGTTCGCCTGCCGCCAGGTGTAGGTCTCGCCCGACAGTTCGTCGGTGACGTCGAACTCCTCGTCCGGGCCGAGGCCGAGCGCGGGCAGGTCCAGGTGGACGGTCGCCTCGCGGACCATGTGCGGGTTGAGGTTCACCACGGCCAGCACCACGTCGTCCTGGCGCGCCTTGGAGAACGCGACGAACTCGGGCTGGTCCACGTGGTGGAAGCGGAGGTTGCGCAGCCGGTGCAGCGCGGGGTGGGCGCGCCGGAAGGCGTTGAGCCTGCCGATGAGCGGGGCGATGCTCAGCCCCTCCCTTTCGGCGGCTTCCCAATCGCGAGGCTTGTACTGGTACTTCTCGGAGTCGCGGTACTCCTCACTGCCGGGACGGACGGGGACGTTCTCGATGAGCTCGTAACCGGAGTAGACGCCCCACGCGGGCGCGAGCAGCGCGGCCAGGATCGCCCGGATCTCGAAGGCCGGACGTCCGCCGTGCACGAGGTACTCGTTGAGGATGTCGGGCGTGTTGACGAAGGCGTTGGGCCGCATGTAGTTCGCGGCGTCGCCCGCGAGTTCCTCGAAGTACTCCTGCAGCTCGTGCTGAGAGTTCTTCCACGTGAAGTACGTGTAGGACTGGTGGAACCCGATTTTCGCCAGCGTGTGCATCATCGCCGGACGGGTGAACGCCTCGGCCAAGAACAGCACGTCCGGGTCGGTGGACGCGATGTCCGCCAGTAGCCGCTCCCAGAAGGGGACGGGCTTGGTGTGGGGGTTGTCCACGCGGAAGATGCGGACGCCCTGGTCCATCCAGTGCCGGACGATGCGGAGCACCTCGGCGTAGATGCCCTCGGGGTCGTTGTCGAAGTTGAGCGGGTAGATGTCCTGGTACTTCTTCGGCGGGTTCTCCGCGTAGGCGATCGTCCCGTCCGCGCGCGTGGTGAACCACTCGGGATGCTCGGTCACCCACGGATGGTCCGGAGAGCACTGCAACGCCAGATCGAGGGCGACCTCCATGCCGAGGTCACGCGTGTAGGCGACGAACGCGCGGAAGTCCTCCAGCGAACCCAGCTCCGGGTGGACGGCGTCGTGCCCGCCCTCTTCCGAACCGATCGCCCAAGGGGAACCGGGGTCGTAGGGGCCGGCTTCCAGGGTGTTGTTCGGTCCCTTGCGGAACGTCCTGCCAATGGGGTGGATCGGCGGGAGGTACACGACGTCGAAACCCATCTCGGCGATGGCGGGCAGCCGCTTCATCGCGGTACGGAAGGTTCCCGACATGGGTCCGCGCCGTCCCATGGGATCGAACGACGCGCCCTCGGAGCGTGGGAAGAACTCGTACCAAGACCCGTAGAGTGCGCGCTCGCGATGCACGGCCAACGGCAACCACTCGGTCGTGGTGAGCAGGTCGCGCAGCGGGTAGCGGTCCTCCAGGTCGAGGACGTCCGGCGCATCGGCCGCTTCCAGTCGCTCGCCGGGGGGCAGCGTCCGGTTCCTGAGCGTCGCCACCAGGCGCGTGAAGACGGGCCGCTTCGCCGAAGGCAGCTGTTTGGCCGCGCGGGAGAACAGGCGTGCGCCTTCGCGGAACATGAGCTCGACGTCCTGGCCGCGCGGAATCTTGATCTCGGCGTCGTGCCGCCAGTGCGCGATGGGGTCGCCCCACGCCTCGACGCGGTAGTGCCAGACTCCCTCGGCCGTGGGGGTGATTTCGGCCGAGTATCGGTCCACCCCTTCGCCGACCTCGCGCATGCGCGCGGACTGGACCGTATCTCCGTCCGGATCCCGGAGCACGACGGCGCAGCCGAGCATCTCGTGCCCTTCGCGGAAGACCGTCGCGCCGACCTCGACCGTCTCGCCCACGACGGCCTTGGCGGGCCAGCGCCCGCATCCCACCAGGGGCGCGACGTCGAGGATGGGAATCCGGCCGATTCGCGTGAAGTCGTGCATCGCGGACGTTCCGGACTCGACTCGCATGCGCCCTCCCTTACCCGCTCGCGGTGATCAAAACCGTCCATGCCCGCGATCGGCCCGTTGCCGCCCCGGACGGTCCACTAACTTTTCGCCACATTTCGGCTACCTCCCGCTGGCCGGGGTCGGACGCCCGCGAACTCCCGCGGAGCCCGGCGCGTCGTCCCGGGTGTGCCGCACCTCGCGCATCTGCTTCCCCACCACGTCCCGATCGAGGCCGTCCGCGCGTTGACGCTGTGGTCGGCGCTGGCCCTCGGCGCGGTGGCCGTGTGGCGACCGCTCGTGCGCCGCACCGGATGGGCGCGGCTGCCGACGCTGGGACTGTTGCTGTGGACGTGCCTGATCCTCGCCATGACGGTTCCGCTGACCGTGAAGGCCGGGGCGGGGGAACGGCTGTCGATGTGCGTTTCCCACCCGGTGGACCGTGCGGCATGGTCCGTGCGTACGTTCGGCGACCGCGGCCTGGAGGACGTCATGAACGTGGCGCTCTGGATACCGGCGGGTGCGCTTTCCGTCGTCGCCACCAGGCGCCCGGTAGCGGCACCCGCGTTTCTGTCGCTGACGTTCGTCCTTGTGGAGTTCCTACAAACACTCGATCCCGGTCGTGAATGCGATGCGGGCGACGTGACCTACAACTCGTTCGGACTAGTCCTGGGTGCGGTGACGGCCCTGCTAGGAGTGCGCGTACGCAAGGCGTTCGCGTCCCGTTGAAGGCGGTGCGGACGGGTGACGGTCCCGTACCGCGGGTCGCGCGCGAACGAATCAGCGCCTAGCGTGGCCGTGCGTGAAGGCAATCCGTAGATTCACCGTACGCACCGTCCTTCCAGAACCCCTCCGCCCACTCGAAGAACTGATCCTCAACCTCCGGTGGTCGTGGCATCACGAGACCCTGGATCTGTTCCGCGAGGTCGATCCCGTGCTGTGGGAGAGAGTCCGGCACGACCCGGTCAGGCTGCTGGGCGAGATCACTCCGGAACGGCTGGAGCACCTCGCGCACGACCGCCGCTTCCTGCGCCGGCTGCACGACGCCTCGGACGAACTGCGCGAGTACCTGACCGCGCCGCGCTGGTTCCAGTCGCTCGGCGAAGGGCCGCGCGCCGTCGCGTACTTCTCACCGGAGTACGGGATCACCGCGGCGCTGCCCCAGTACTCGGGCGGACTGGGCATCCTCGCCGGAGACCACCTGAAGACCGCCAGCGACATGGGCGTGCCCATCATCGGCGTAGGGCTGCTCTACAGGCATGGTTACTTCTCCCAGTCACTGTCACCCGACGGGTGGCAACTGGAGCGCTACCCACCGATCGACCCGAACGGGCTACCGCTGACCCTCCTCCACGAGGAGAACGGCGATCCGGTGAGGGTCTCCATCGGACTGCCCCATGGACATGACCTGCACGCTCAGGTGTGGCTCGCCCGCGTAGGGCGCGTCCCGCAACTCCTCCTCGACTCCGACGTGGAGGACAACGACCAGGCGGCACGCGACATCACCGACCGTCTGTATGGGGGCGGCGGCGACCATCGCCTGCTGCAAGAGATGCTGCTCGGCATCGGCGGCGTCCGGGCCATTCGCGCCTACTGCCGCATCAGCGGCCACCCGGCACCCGAGGTGTTCCATACGAACGAAGGGCACGCCGGCTTCCTCGGACTGGAACGCATCCGCGAACTGGTCTCCGAAGAAGGGCTCGGATTCGAGGAAGCGCTGGAAGCGACGCGAGCGGGAACCGTGTTCACGACGCACACGCCCGTCCCGGCCGGTATCGACCGCTTCCCGAGAGAACTGGTTCAGCGCTACTTCGGCGGCCCGAACGAGGAACACCACGTCCCGGTGGAACGGATCCTCGAACTCGGCGCGGAGAACTATCCCGACGGCGATCCCACGGTCTTCAACATGGCCGTCATGGGAATGCGCCTGGCGCAGCGCGTCAACGGCGTCTCGACCCTGCACGGCGAGGTCAGCAGGGAGATGTTCGGTGGGCTGTGGGGCGGCTTCGACACCGCCGAGGTGCCGATCGGATCCATCACCAACGGCGTGCACGCCGGAACGTGGGTCGGCCGCGAGATCCTCGAACTCGCCGCACGCGAAGTGCCGTCCATCGTGGAAGCGGGGCAGGGCTGGGAGAAGGTGCGCGACGTCTCAGAACGTGAGATGTGGCGCGTCCGGCGCGTCCTGCGGGAACGGCTCGTGCAGGAAGCGCGGAACCGGCTGCGCGAGTCCTGGCGCGGACGCGGCGCGAGCGAGGCCGAGATCACCTGGATCGACGAGGCGCTCGACCCGGACGTCCTGACCATCGGCTTCGCGCGGCGCGTCCCGTCCTACAAGCGGCTCACGCTGATGATGCACGACCCGGAGCGGCTCCGCGCCCTGCTGCTCGACCCGGAACGGCCCGTGCAGATCGTCATCGCGGGCAAGGCGCACCCCGCGGACGAGGGCGGCAAGCGGCTCATCCAGGACATCGTCCGGTTCGCCGACGCCGAGGACGTCCGGCACCGCATCGTCTTCCTTCCCGACTACGACATGGCCCTCGGACGGCTGCTCGTCCAGGGCTGCGACGTGTGGCTGAACAATCCGCTGAGGCCCCTGGAGGCGTGCGGGACGTCCGGGATGAAGGCCGCGCTGAACGGCGGGCTCAACCTCTCCGTGCGCGACGGCTGGTGGGACGAGTGGTACGACGGCCAGAACGGCTGGGCGATCCCGTCCGCCGACGGCCTGTCCGGACCCGAACGCCGCGACGCGCTGGAGGCCGCCGCGCTCTACGAGCTCATCGAGGACCACGTCTCGGTGGTGTTCTACGACCGCGATGCCTCCGGCCTGCCCAGGCGATGGCTCGAAATGGTCAAACACACCATCGCCACGCTCGGTCCCAAGGTGCTCGCCACGCGGATGCTGCGCGACTACGTCATGGAGTACTACACGCCTGCTGCCTCGTCCGCGCGCGCGATGAGCGAGGACGGCTACGCGGGCGCGCGGGCCCTCGCCTCATGGAAACAGCGAATTCTCAAGGGCTGGCCCGGCGTGGCCGTCGAGCACGTGGAATCGCACGGCGAGGAGAGCCCGCACGTGGGGACGCGCCTGGAGGTCCGGGTCGTCGTCGACCTCAACGGGCTCGAACCGTCCGACGTCGCGGTCGAGATCGCCTACGGGCGGGTGGACGACTCCGACGCGATCGTCGAACCGTCCTACCTGGAGCTGAGCTGCCAGGAGACGGCCGACGACGGGCGGCTGCGGTACACGGGTGAGGTTCCGCTCGTGCGGAGCGGTGCGTTCGGTTACAGCGTCCGCGTCGTCCCGCGGCACCCGAAGCTCGCGAACCGCGCGGAGATGGGCCTGGTCGCGCTGCCGCCCGCACCGCACGGAATGACCAACGGCGTCCTGCGCTGATCCCGCCTACGCCCACGCGGACGGGCGCGGCCTCCGGAAGGTGGCCGCGCCCGTCCCTGTTGCTAGAGCTCTTCTTCCTCAGGCCTCTTCGTCGGGGATGGGGTCGGGCATCCGCCACGTGGCCACCAGCAGCGGCAGCGACAAGACCGTGACCAGCAGCGCCATGAAGGTGACGACCACGGCGGCGGACGGCGAGTGGTCGCCGGTGAGGGACATGCCCAGCTCGATCCCGAACAGGGACACGAACAGCAGCAGCAGCGTCAGGCGGTGCGCGGCGGAGTGCGCGCGCAGCTTCTCCACGGCCTGGCGCTCGTCCAGGAGGTGGTCGGGAAGGCGGGTGGTGCCGCGCGTGACCACGACCATCTGGCCCAGGACCGTTCCACCGGCGAGAAGGCCGATTCCGTCGCACGCGAGCGTCACGTACATCGCCGTGTCGCTGGGAGCCAGGATCCAGCAGACCACGGCGCTCGCATAGAAGAGGGCCAGGCACGCGATTCCTGCGCGCACGAGGTTCCGCCGTCCGCTCCGCGTCGCGTAACGACCCGGAAGGTCGGCCTGGAGGATGCCGAGCATCCGCTCCTCGTGCTTGGTGCGGGGGGTCGTCATTGGTGTTCTCCTTGCAACGTCGTGCTGCCGATGAGCGGGAACGGCCTCAGCGAGAAGACCACCTCCACCGGCACCTGGAAGTACTCGGCGATCTGGAGCGCCAGGTGCAGGCTCGGGCTGTACTCGCCCCGCTCCAGATAGCCGACCGTCTGGTAGTGCACGCCGAGCGCGTTCGCCAGCTCGCGCCGCGACACGCCCCGCTCCGCCCGCAACACCGCGATGCGGTTGTGCACGAGCTCCTTGTCCCTGTCCGTCGGCACCGGCCCTCGCCATCTCCTGCCACCGTAGAACTCTGACTGTTGATAGTAGGTGTACTACATTCGATCGCAGGAGTGCAAGAAAGTGTTCTCGTGACCAGCGGCGGAACGCGGGCTTGTCAGGACGGCGAAGATCGGCTTGGCTCGTCCTGCCGAAGGCCGTGGGACGCGAGTGGAGGTAGGCGGATGAAGGTGTTCGTCTCGGTGGACATGGAGGGCGTCACCGGGCTCACCGACCCGGAGGAGATGCGCGCGGGCGGGCGCGGGTACGAGCGGGGCTGCGAGCTGATGACCGCCGACGCCAACGCCGTGATCACCGCCGCGTTCGACGCCGGGGCCGAGAAGGTCGTGGTCGCGGACGCGCACGGCCAGGGCAAGAACCTGCGCGTGGACCTCATCGACGAGCGCTGCACCCTCGTCCGCGGCCCCTACAAGCCCATGCGCATGGCCGAGGGCCTCGGCGCCTGGTGCGACGTGGCCGTGTACGTCGGCTACCACGCCCGCGCCGGGACGCCGCGCGGCGTGCTGAACCACACCTGGATGGGCCGCGAGATCCAGAACGTGACCCTCAACGGCGAGGTCGCGGGGGAGATCCGGCTGATGGCCGCGTACGCGTCGTCCCTCGGCGTCCCGGTCGGGCTGGTCACCGGGGACGTCGCCGCCTGCGCCGAGGCGCGCGAGGTGCTCGGCGAGGTCGCCACCGTCGCGGTCAAGAAGGGCAGCGACCGCTACGCCGCCGAACTCGTCCCGCCGGCCCGCGCCCAGCGCATGATCTACGAGGCCGCGCGCGCCGTGCTGACCTCACCCGACCGCTGGCGCAAGCACGAGGTCGAGCCCCCGCTCACCCTCGGCGTCGAATGGAGCTCGACGGCGATCGCCCAGTCCTGCGAGGTCATCCCCGGCGTCCGCCTCACCGGCCCGCGCACCACCGAGTTCACCACCGACGACTTCCAGGAGATCGTCGGCCTGCTCGGCGTCTGGGCGACCATCGCCGGCGAGGTCGGCTGCACCGGCCGCCACTACGGCTGACCCCGATCCCCCGCGCCGTCGCCACGCCTCGCCCCCGCGACCGGCCGTGTCGGCGTGCGGGGCGCTGGGGGCGTGGGGGTCAGTCGGTGGTGAAGGGGGTCGCGGCCAGGGACTCGTAGGCGGGCAGGAGGACGTCGGGGAGGGGACGGCGGCGGACCTTCACCGGAGGCGGCTCGGCGACCTGGAGGATGAAGCCGGGCGGGACGGACGGGGCGGGCGCGCGGTCGCGCAGGCGGGCCAGGCCCGTCGGCGGGGCCCAGAATCCCTCGGCGGTGAGCGGCTCGTCCTCGGCCTCGAACGGGTCGGGGGCGTCCCGCGCGGGGGCGCGGCGGAGCGCGGTGAGGAGCTGGTCGCGGGTTCGGCCGTTCCAGGCGAGGATCAGGAACGGGTCGTCGTCGAAGGACTCGGCGAGCAGGTACAGGACGGCGGCGGCGTGCTTGCACGGGTCGCCCCAGTCCGGGCAGTCGCACATCAGGTGCAGGTCGGCGGCCGACTCGGGGAACAGCGACAGCCCGAGGCCGGCGAAGACCTCCTCGATCTCGGGCGGCATCTCCCCGGCGAGCAGCCGGGCCCGGAACACCGCGCGGGACGCGAGCTCGGCCTCCACGCGCCGCCAGCCGGCGTCGTCGATCGCGTCGATGCCGAGCGCCACCTCGTAGGGCTCCTCGACCGAACCCTGCACGCGCGCGGTCACCTCGTAGGGCGCGACCCGCAGATCGATGACCTGCCCCTTGCGCGCGTACGAGCGGCCGCGCTGGAGGCGTCCGGTGTCGGCGAACGACTCGACCAGGTCGATGAACCGGCGCGACCACCACTGCGAGCCGATCGACCCGCGCCTCGTGCGCGCGCGCAGGCCGTCCTCGACCTCGATCGGGTCGCCGTACTCGCCGAACCTCGGCATCAGTCGCTCACCGCCTCGGGGGACAGGCGGAGCACGTCGCGCAGGTCGGCGACCGACAGCTCGGTGAGCCAGTCCTCGCCGGTGCCGACGATCGACTCGGCGAGCGCCTTCTTGCGTTCGATCATCTCGTCCACCCGCTCCTCCATGGTGCCGACGCAGACGAACTTGCGGACCTGCACGTTCCTGGTCTGGCCGATGCGGAACGCCCGGTCGGTGGCCTGGTCCTCGACGGCGGGGTTCCACCAGCGGTCGACGTGCACGACGTGGTTCGCGGCCGTCAGCGTCAGGCCGGTGCCCGCGGCCTTCAGCGACAGCAGGAAGACCGACGGCTCGGTGTCGTGCTGGAAGTGCTGCACCAGGTCGTCGCGCTGCTGCTTGGACGTCCCGCCGTGCAGCCACAGGACGGGCCGCTCCAGCCGCGCCGCCAGATAGGGCTGGAGCATCGAGCCGAACTCCGCGTACTGGGTGAACACCAGCGCTTTCTCGCCCTGCTCCAGCACCTCGGCGCAGATCTCCTCCAGCCGCTCCAGCTTCCCGGACCGGCCGGGCAGCCGCGAGCCGTCCTTGAGCAGCTGCGCCGGATGGTTGCAGACCTGCTTGAGCTTGGCCATCGTCGCCAGCACCAGCCCGCGCCGCTGCTTGTCGTCGCTCTCGGCGATCTGCTCCAGCATGTCGTCGAGCGTCGCCTGGTAGAGGGACGCCTGCTCGCGCGTGAGGTTGCAGTAGACCTTGATCTCCTGCTTCTCCGGCAGGTCCGAGATGATGGACTTGTCGGTCTTGAGGCGGCGCAGGATGAACGGCTGCGTCGCGCGCTTGAGCGCTCCGGCCGCCCGCTCGTCGCCGTCCCGCTCGATGGGGACGGCGAACCGCTCCCGGAACGCCGCGCGCGGCCCGAGCAGGCCCGGATTGGCGAACTCCATGATCGACCACAGCTCGGTCAGGTGGTTCTCCACCGGCGTGCCGGTCAGCGCGAGCCTCGTGCGCGCGGGAATGCTCCGCACGGCCCGCGCCTGCCGCGTGCCGCTGTTCTTCAGCGCCTGCGCCTCGTCGCACACCACGCGCCGCCACGCCACCTCGGCGAGCATCTCCGCGTCGCGCGCCGCCGTCCCGTAGGTGGTCAGCACCAGATCGGCCCGCGACGCCGCCCGGACGAGCTCGTCGTCGCGATGGCGCCCCGTCCCGTGATGGACGTAGACCCGCAGCTTCGGCGTGAACTTGGCCGCCTCCCGCTGCCAGTTGCCCACCAGCGACATCGGCCCGACCAGCAGTGTGGGGCCGCCCGGCTCCCGCCCCGCCGCCCGCTCCCAGGCCAGCAGCGCGAGCGTCTGCGCGGTCTTCCCCAACCCCATCGAGTCGGCGAGGATGCCGCCGAGGCCGACGCTCTCCATGAAGGTGAGCCAGGCGAGGCCGCGCTCCTGGAAGGGGCGGAGTGTGCCGTTGAAGCCGGCCGGGGTCGTCACCGGCGTCAGGTGGCGGTCGGCGGTGCCGGAGAGGAGGTCGCCGAAGGCGCCGTCGGCGTCGACGTCGACCAGCGGGAGCGCCTCGTCGCCCGCGTGGATGACGGCGCGCATCGCCTCGGCGGCGGACATCGCGCCCGCGCGGGGGTGGCGGAGGAAGTCGAGAGCCGCCTCCAACTGGGCCTCGTCCAGCTCGACCCACTGGCCGCGCAGGCGGACCAGCGGCGCCTTGAGGCGGGCGAGCTCTTCGAGCTCGTCCTCGTCGATCGCCTCGTCGCCGATGGCGAGGTCCCAGCGGAAGTTCACCATGCCCTGGAGGTCGAAGCCGGAACTCGTGGCCGCGCCCGAACCCTCGCCCTCCTGCGAGCGGGTGGTGAGCTTCATGCCGAGCTTCGCCTTGCCCGCCCACTGCGGCAGCAGGACGCCGAACCCGGCGGCGGAGAGCATCGGGGCCGCCTGCTTGAGGAAGCGGAACGCGGCGGCCGTGTCGAGTTCGACCTCGCAGGGGAGCGGGCCGTCGAGCGCGGGGGCCATGTCGGGGAAGAGGCGGAGGGCCCGCCCCAGGCCGCCGAGCAGCGTCTCCTCGGCGTCGGGGAGAAAGCTGGCCTCGCCCGTCCAGACGAGCGCGGCGGGGACGTAGAGGCTCAGGTCCTCGGTGCCCTGGAGCGCGAACTCGACGCGCCAGACGTCCGACGCGGCCTCGTGCGGGCGTTCAGCCTGGTCGTCGGGGGCGCGGTCGCCTTCGCCGAGCTGGTCGTCGTCTTCGGGGAGGGCGGGCTCGTAGAGCCGGAAGCAGACGCGGAGGGGGCCGGACGGGCGGTGGGCGGCGGCGTGCCAGGCGTCCAGCTCGGCGATCAGGTCGTCGGGGTCGTCGCGCGGCTCGCGGGCCACCAGGGCGGACGGCCCGGTCAGCGCCTCGACCCAGCGCTCGGCCAGCGGGACGCGGTCGGGCGCCCTGCCCTTGCGCGGGGGCAGCAGCGGATGCGGCACCACGCCCCGGACGGCCGTGTCGACCATGCCGGACAGGGCCTCGCGCAGCACGTCGGCGGCCGGACGGCCGCCCTCGGCGGCGCGGCACGCGGCGGGCATCGCGCGCGCCAGGTCGCGGAAGCGGGCGGCGTCGTCGATCACCGGACGCCAGCGCGCGACGAGGTCGCCGTCCTCGCGGAGCAGGGCGGGCAGGACGTGGCCGCGCTGGGAGAGCCGGACGGCCTCGTCGGCGAGCAGGCACAGGAAGCGCAGGTCGGTGCCGGGCACCACGTCGCCGCTGTGCTCGGCGGCCTGGAGCAGCGCCATCGCCGGGAACGGCTCCAGCACGAGCGCGGGGACCCGCCAGGCGCGCAGCTCGGCCGGGCCGTCGAACGGCTCGGGCCCGAGCTCGACCGACGGCTGCGGGTGATCGCCGTGGGTGGGCAGGACCATCGCCAGCTCGATCCGCATCGCGCCCGCGACCATCGGTTCGTAGGACGTGCCGGTGAAGTCGCGCGTCGCGAACGGGTGGGCGTCGCCGGCCGGCTCGTGCGGACCGCTCCGCTCGGCCCACAGGCACAGCGCTCCGCCGTGCCACGTGCCGTGCGCCACCAGCATGATCGACGATCTCCAGCTCACTCGATTGCAGGACGGGAACCGAAGCTACCAGCGCCTTGCGACACCCGGCGGCCGACCGCCGGCCTGTGGATAACCGCGAGAGATTAGGCTCTGGGCGTTGCTGGTCCGAGGAGCGATGGAGGCGTTGGTGGGCGAGTTCGTACGTGTCGAGGCCGAGGACGGCGTGGCGACGATCCGGCTGGACCGGCCGAAGATGAACGCCCTGAACGCGCAGATGCAGCGCGAGCTGATCGAGGCCGCGCGCCAGGTGGGCGAGGACGGCACGGTGGCGGCGGTCGTCCTCTACGGCGGGGAGCGGGTGTTCGCCGCCGGCGCCGACATCAAGGAGATGGCGCCGCTCTCGTACGCGGAGATGTCGGGCGAGCCGTCGCGCCTGCTCCAGGACTTCACGCGCGCGCTCGCGGCGATCCCGAAGCCGGTCATCGCGGCGATCACGGGGTACGCGCTGGGCGGCGGTCTCGAAGTGGCGCTGACGGCCGACTTCCGCGTGGCGGGCGAGGGCGCCAAGGTCGGGCAGCCGGAGATCCAGCTCGGCATCATCCCGGGCGCGGGCGGGACGCAGCGGCTCGCGCGGCTCGTCGGCGCGAGCCGGGCGAAGGACCTGATCCTCTCCGGACGGCACGTGAAGGCGGACGAGGCGCTCGCCATCGGGCTCGTCGACCGGGTCGTCCCGGACGCCGACGTCTACGCCGAGGCCAGGAAGTGGGCGGCGACCTTCGTCGGCGGCCCGGCGCTGGCGCTGCGCGCCGCCAAGCAGGCGGTCGACGCGGGCCTGGAGGTCGATCTCCAGACCGGTCTGGAGATCGAGCGCACGCAGTTCTCCGCGCTTTTCGCCACCGACGACCAGCGCGACGGTATGAAGAGCTTCATGGAGGACGGCCCGGGCAAGGCCAAGTTCACCGGCCGCTAAGGGCCCACTCGGTACGCCGGCGGCTGAGGACTCCACTCGGCCGAGGCGTCATTCGTCGGGGATGCTGAGCGGCGACAACGGCCACCAGACGGCGGCGTGTACCGCCCACGCGGCGGCGACGAGCAGCCCTATGGCGAGGACGGGCAGAAGCAGCCTCAGCCATAGGGCTGCCGACGTGTTGTAGCGGCAGCGCAGGGCGACCACGGTCGCGGCCAGGACGCCCAAGGCGATTTCCGTGGCCCGTCCGGACGCGGGCGTCAGCCGCGTCAACGCGAAGATGGCCGCGTACGCGCCCGCACCGGCGACGGTCAGCAGGCCCAGGCGGACGATGACTTCGAGCGGGACGGCGATCAGAGCGGCCGTGCCCGCGCGTAGGCGCGCGCCACGTCCGCCTCGTGCGCTCGCGATACGCAACCGCATCCGGCGCACGGCGCGGCGAGCGTAGACGGAGAAGAAGAACAGCAGGCACACGATCGACGTCAGAACCGGCACGGCGAGTGCCGTTCCCGGCAGGACGGCCAGCATGAGCGCGCCGAACGCGCCGCGCAGCCTCCGTGGCCGTGCCCCGGCCGGACGGCGTGGCCCTTCACCTTTCTTCTCTGCTTTGTCCGGCTCCTGGCCTTCCGGCTCCTGCGCGCGCGAATCCACTTCGGGAACGTCGTCGGAGGGCTCGGCCGCCTCGACCTCGGGCGGACGCGGAGGGACGGGAATCTCTTCGGTCGGCGCGTCCGGTGGGGTGGGGCGCAGCAGGGGCAGCAGCTCGATCGCCGTGGGACGGTCGGCGGGATCCACCGAGAGCGCGGCCTTGACGGCGGGCAGGAGGTCGCGCGGGACACCCGCCAAATCCGCGCGCCCGCGCAGGATCCGCGAGCAGATGGCCGCCGCGGGCCCCGATCCGAAGGGCGGACGGCCCGTCGCGGCGTGCACGACCGAGGCGCCCCACGAGAAGACGTCGGACGCCGGAGTGGCCCGCTCCCCGTCCAGGACCTCGGGCGCGAGGTAGCCGGGAGTGCCGATGGCGGTTCCGGTGAGGGTGAGGCGGGTCGCGTCCAGCACGTGCGCGAGACCGAAATCGATGACGACGGGATCGCCGTCCACGAGCATCACGTTGCCGGGCTTGAGGTCGCGGTGGACGACACCGCCCTCGTGGATCGCGACGAGCGAGCGCGCCAGCCCGCGTGCGAGCCGCCGCAGCGCGGCCCCGCGCAGCGGACCGCGCTCGCGCAGGACTTCTTCCAGCGTGCGGCCCTGCACGTAGCGGGTGACGATGTACGGGCGGTGCGCGGTGAAGTCCGCGTCGAGGAGTTCGGCGACGAACGGACCGCGCACGCGGCGCATGGTCGCGACCTCGCGTTCGAGCCGCTTGCGGGCGACCTCGTCGCGCGCGACGGCCGGATGCAGGACCTTCACGGCCACGGCGCGGCCGTGCTCGTCCAGGGCGAGGCTCACCTCGCCCATGCCGCCCACGCCGAGCTCTTCGAGCACCCGGTAGGGGCCGATCCGATCTTCCGTTCGCACTGGGACACCCGTCGCCGCTCGGGGACTGCGGTGCATGATCGTATGGGGTTTGCCCCGTGATGTCCGTGAGGCACGACCAATTCGGTCTGGCCGGTCCACCCGATCACCTCCGGCGCCCCTGATCGTCCCTCCGGCGGCCCCGATCGTCCCGGCCCGGTCGGTGGCGGTCGGCGGGACGCAGTTGAACGGGCCCACCCGGGCGGGGGAGCGGCTACCATCACCCGCCATGCGGCAGGCGTTCCGAACCGCCCTCGTCACGGGCGCGTCCAGCGGTATCGGCGAGAGCTTCGCGCGCGAGCTGGCCGCGCGCGGGGCGGACCTGGTCGTCGTGGCCCGCCGCGCCGACCGGCTGGACGCGCTCGCGCGCGAGCTGGTCGAGACGTACCGGGTCGCGGTCGAGGTGATCGCCGCCGACCTCACCGACCCCGGCGACCGGGACGAGGTCGAGCGCAGGCTCCGGAACGAGCCGGTCGAGCTGCTCGTCAACAACGCGGGGTACGGCGCGTTCGGGGCCTTCGCCGACATCCCGATCGACGACCAGCTCCGCGAGATCGAGCTGAACGTGAACACGCTGGTCCGGTTGGCTCACGCCGCCCTGCCGGGGATGCTCGCGCGCGGACGGGGCGGCGTGCTGAACGTCGCGTCCATGTCGGGATTCGCGCCGTCCCCGGGGAGCGCCACCTACGGGGCGACCAAGGCGTACGTGGCCTCCTTCTCGGAGAGCCTGCACGCCGAGGTCGTCGGACGGGGCGTCCACGTCACCGCCCTCTGCCCCGGCTTCACCCGTACCGAAAGCGGTCACGACCCGCATCCCCTCTGGCTGCGCCGGGAGGACGTCGCGCGCGCGGGCCTGGACGCCGTGGAGTCCGGACGCGCACTGTGCGTGCCCGGCGTTCAGTACAAGGCGGCGATGCCCGCGCTGAAGGTCCTGCCCAGGCCGCTCCTGCGCGCCGCCGCGAATCGCTTGTGGAAGCAGGCCGCTGACTCTCAGTAGTCACTCGAAAAGCATCCCTAGCGGTATCCGGGCCGAGTTTCATCACTTCCGACAAGAAATCCGGCTCGCGGCTTGTGACGGGAGTGCCTTGACGTGACCGGGCCGTGATCGCGAACATCGAACCTACGCTTCAGTAGGTTCGATGATCGCCCGCTGGCGACCAACGACCACGGCCGAGCCCCCGCCCGCGCCGTGCGCCGCCGCGCCGGGACCGCGCGCGGACGCGCTCGACCTCCCTCCGTCCAGCGAAGGAACCGCATGACCGTGACGTCCGAGTCCAAGCACCAGCACCAGCTCCTCATCGAGCTCGAACCGGTCGTCGAGAACGAGCTCAACCGCCACCTCGGGGTGGCCAAGGAGTGGTTCCCGCACCAGTACGTGCCGTGGAGCCAGGGCCGCGACTACGACGGCCCGCTCGGCGGCGAGGGCTGGGAGCCCGGCGACTCCAAGATCACCCCTGAGGCGCGCGAGTCGCTGATCGTGAACCTGCTCACCGAGGACAACCTCCCCGGCTACCACCGCGCCATCGCCGACGTGTTCGGCCGCGACGGCGCGTGGGGCACCTGGGTCAACCGCTGGACCGCCGAGGAGAACCGGCACGGCATCGTCATCCGGGACTACCTCTCGGTCACCCGCGCCGTCGACCCGGTCGCGCTGGAACGCGCGCGCATGAAGCACATGGAGGTCGGCTACGAGGCCGACCACGGCGAGTCGCTGCTGCACGGTGTGGCGTACGTCTCGTTCCAGGAGCTCGCCACCCGCGTCTCCCACCGGAACACCGGTCGGGCGGCCGGCGACCCGATCTGCGACCAGATGCTCGCGCGCGTGGCCGCCGACGAGAACCTGCACATGGTCTTCTACCGGAACCTGCTCGGCGCGGCCTTCGACCTCGCGCCGAACGAGACGATGCGGGCCGTCACCGACGTCGTCAAGGCGTTCCAGATGCCGGGGCACAGCATCGACGGCTTCCTGCGCAAGTCGGTCGTGATCGCCAACGCGGGCATCTACGACCTGCGGCTGCACCACGACGACGTGCTGATCCCGGTGCTGCGCAAGTGGAACGTCTTCGACCGCTCCGACCTCACCGGCGACGGCGAGAAGGCGCGCGAGGAACTCGCCGAGTTCATGGACGGCCTCGACGCGGCGGCCACCAAGTTCGAGACCCGCCGCGAGGAGCGCCGCGCCCGCCAGGCCGCCCGCCAGGGCTGACCGTCCGCGAAGGCTGACCGTCCGCCAGGACGCCCGCTAGGGCTGACCGTCCGCGAAGGCTGACCGGCCCGCCGGGGCTGGCCGGTAGCCAGGGCTGACCGTCCGAGCCGCGCCGTCCGCGGGAAGGGCGTCCCTCGGGGCGATCGGTCTGCGTCCGCTGGCGGTGCGGGGCGCCGGTTTCTCAGGAACGACCCTGGCGGAACCGGCGTCAAAGGGAGTATGGGGACGCACCGGCGACTCGGGGACTACCGGTTGCTGCACGAGATCGGGCGCGGGGGGACCGCGGTCGTCCATCTCGCGCTGGACGCATCGGGCCGCGAGGTCGCCGTCAAGGAGCTGCGGCCGGAGTTCGCGCCCGACGCGGAGGCGCGGCGGCGGCTGGCCAGGGAGATGGCCGCCCAGCGGAGGGTGGACAGCCCGTACGTCGCGCCGTTGCTGGGCGGCCGCATCGACACCGACCGGCCGCATCTGGCAATGGGCTACGTGCCGGGGACGCCGCTAGGCGACCTCGTGGACGCCTACGGGCCGCTGCCCCGCGCGCGCGTGCCGAGGTTCGCCCGGACGCTGGCGCTCGCGCTGGCGGCCGTCCACGACGCGGGCGTGCTGCACCGGGACGTCGCGCCGGGCAACGTCATGGTCCTCGGCGACCGGCCCACGCTGATCGACTTCGGCATCGCGCACGAGCCGGGGGCCGACCACGTCCTGTACACGGCGGAGCGTCCGCAGCGCAAGCGGCGCGGCATGGTCGCGGGCACTCCGGCCTATCTCGCGCCGGAACTCATCGAGGGCGGGAACGCGGGCGCGGCCTCGGACGTCTTCGCCTGGGGGGCCACCGTCGCGTTCGCCGCGACGGGACGCTCCCCGTTCGGGAAGGGGTCGCTGCACGCGGTGTGCTTCCGGATCCTGCGGGGGATGGCCGACCTGGACGGGATCACCGGGCCGCTGGCCGAGCCGGTCCGGCGGGCGCTCGCCCGCGATCCGGCGGACCGTCCGTCGGCGCGCTGGCTGGCGGGCGCGCTGGCCGAATGGGCGCACGGATCCGGCACCGCTCCGAACCTGGCGGCCCGTACGGCCGTCGCATGATCGAGGAACCCACCGGGAACCGGGAACCGGGGCCGTGCCGAGAGCCGGGACCCTGCCCGGAACCGGGGGATGTGCTGAAAGGGGCGGCGAGGTGGCGGGAAGCGGACGGCGCGCGGTCCGGCTCGGTCCGGGCGGGCGGACGAAGGTAGGGTTTCGGAAACGATGAAGGGGGTTGCCACGTCCGGGGACAGTATCGGCCAGTCGATCGGCCACTACCGCGTCCTGGAGACACTCGGCGAGGGCGGCATGGGCGTGGTGTACCTCGGCGCCGACCCCGAGGGCCGCGACGTGGCCATCAAGGTGCTGCGCCCGTCCGTCGCGGGGGACGCGACGGCGCGCCGCAGGCTGGCCCGCGAGGTCGACTCGATGCGCCGGGTGCACAGCCCGAACGTGGCCGAGATCCTCGACGCCGACGTGACCGCCGAGCGGCCCTACATCGTCACCCAGTACGTCCCGGGCCGGACGCTGGAGGAGGTCGTCGAGGAGGGCGGCCCCCTGTACGGGCGCGCCCTGCAGCGGCTCGCGGTCGGCCTCGCCGGGGCGCTGTCGGCGATCCACGGCGCGGGGATCATCCACCGCGACCTCAAGCCCGCCAACGTGATGCTGCTGGACGGCGAGCCGATCGTGATCGACTTCGGCATCGCGCAGGCCGCGGACGCGACCCGGCTCACCGCGACGGGCATGGTGATCGGCACCCCCGGCTACCTGGCCCCGGAGATCATCGAGGGCGAGGACGCGGGCCCGCCGTCGGACGTGCACGCCTGGGCGGGCACGGTCGGGTACGCCGCGACCGGGCGCCCGCCGTTCGGCTCGGGCACCTTCGAGTCGATCTTCTACAAGATCATGCAGGGCCGGCCCGACCTGGACGGCGTCCCGGACGCCCTGCTCCCGGTGCTGCGCGCCGCGATGGCCCGGCACCCGGCCGAGCGGCCGACCGCGGTGGCGCTGACGCAGCTCGTCCGGCGCATCCACGTCGAGGCGACGTTCACCGACCACACGCGGATCGACGACCAGTTCAGCACCCGTCCGGACCACGGCAACCCGCTGCCGCTGCCGGCGCCGCCCGCGCCGGTCGCGAAGCCCGCCCCGGGCCAGGTGCGGCAGTTCGCCATGCCCGCGCCCGATCCCGCCGACCCGGAGACCGTGCAGGACGCGCCGTCCCCGTACGAGCCGGAGACCCTCCGCGACTCGGCGAAGCCCGCCGACGCGGTCGAGGCGTCGAACTCGGCGAGCACGCCGAAGCCGGACGCCGAGACGCTCCGCGACACACCGCCGCCGATGCCCGCGCCCGCGCCTGCTCCCGCGCCTGTCGCCGCGCAGCAGCCCAAGGACTTCATAGGGATGCTGCCTCCGGCGGCGCCCCCACCCACTCCGCCTCCCGCGCCCGCGCCGTACGAGCGCCCCGCCCGCGCCAGTTATCCACAGGCGCACCAGGGCCGCCCGCCGGCGCAGCCGCACGGGCAGACTTGGCCTCCCCGCGACGCGCTTCGCCGGGACGAGCCGCAGCCGCCGCAGCCGCCCCAGCCCTACGACCCGTACCGCCAGCCGACGCAGCAGCGCCCCGACCAGCGTCCGGAACACGACAAGCGCGAGCAGCGCGAGAAGGGAGAGCACCAGAAGCCCTACGGCTGGTACCGCGTGCTGAGCCTGCTCACGCTCGGCGCGCTGCTGGCGTTCGCGAACATCGCGCCGCTGCTCGCCGTCGCCGTGACCGTCGTCGGCGTCCTCGTGCTGCGCGCGGGGGACAAGGCGGCGCGCGGCATGGAGGGACGCCGCACCCGGCGCGGCCCGCGCGCGGGCGACGCGGTCGGCGCGGCCTTCCGCACGCCGCTGCACCTGCCCGGCGCGGTGGTGACGACCGCGCTGCTCTCGGGCCTGTCGGCGTTCGCGGGCGCGATCCTGCTCGGCGTGCTCATGTTCGCCTACCCGGACATGACCGCCTCGCGCGCGGTCGCGTACTCCAGCATGCTCGTGATCGGCCTGCTCACGCTCGCCCCGGGCAGCGGCGCCCCGCGCCGCCAGCTCGCGCGCGTGTGGGGCGCGCTGCTCCCGCGCGCCGAGGTGGCCCTGGCCGGGGTCCTCGTCCTCGGGATCTTCGCGACCGTCCTGGCCGTCCTGTCGCAGAGGCAGCCGCCCGACACGACCCCGGTGAACGGCATGAGCAACAACCTGGAGCACGTCCGGGGCCGCGTGGAGGACATCCTGCACGGCCACATCCCCTTCATGGGATGACGCCGCCGTCCCTCCGCCCCCACCCAGCGCCCGACCCCGCGCCCGAGGGACGTCGCCCCCGCTTCCGCAGGGTGGCCGAGCGCTGGTCCTGGTGAAGGGGCACTGGGGGTGGGCGGGGCGTGGTAGCTGTTCGGTGGGAGATGCGTTCGGCCGGGGGACGCTGGGGGGCGGGGCTGGTGAGGGTGTTGGTCGGCCGGGGGGAAGCGGTGTTCGCATGAGGCTTCGGGCGGGGCGTGCGGCCGGTAGGGTGCCGGGTCCATGAGCGGCGATACGAGCCACCAGGAGCACATCGGTCCGTACCGGCTGCTGGCCAGGCTGGACGGGCCGTCCGGCGTCGTGCACAGGGCGGCCGGACCGGACGGTCGCGACGTCGCGATCCGGATGCTCCCGCAGGGCACGGTTCTCGACGTCGAGCGCATGCGCGGCGTCATGAGTCCCTATGTGGTGGACGTTCTGGACGGCGATCCCAACGCGAGGCCGCCGTACGTCGTGTCGCGGCTCGTGCCGGGGCGTCCGCTGGCCGAGACCGTCGCGCGGGACGGTTCGCTACGCGGCCCCGCGTTGCGCTACCTCGCCGTCGCGCTCGCCAAGGCGGTAGCGGCGATCCACCGTGCGGGCCTCGCCCACGGCGTCCTCGATCCGCGCACGGTCCTCGTCGTGGACGGCGCGCCCGTCGTGGTCGACTTCGGCCTGGTGAACCATCCGGAGGGGCAGGCGGCCGACATCCGCGCCTGGTCCCGGACCGTCCTGTTCGCCGCCACCGGTCGTGCGCACGCCTCGCTGGACGCCGCCGCCATCCCGGACGCGCTACGCCGTCTCCTCCGCGCCGCCGCCGCGCCCGACCCGGCGTCCCGTCCATCCGCTGAGGAGCTGGTCGCCGCCGCTTCCGCGCTGGACCTGGGCGCTGCCCCTGAACCGTCCGTGCCGCCGCAGCGGGCTCCCTACCCCGAACCCGGTGATCTCCCCGCGCCTCGTGACGCAGGATACGGCGGGCAGAACGCCGGATTCGGCGGGCAGGGCACCGGCGGGTTCGCCGTGCCAGCCGTTCCGGGCGGAACCGCTGTTCCCGGCGGAACTGCTACTCAGGGAGCCGCTGTTCCTAGCGGTACTGGCGTTGTTTCGGCCGCGGGCGTCGGTGAAGCGGGAGCGGGCACGCTCGGCCGCGGGGACGTGAGCGGTGCGGGTGAGACGGAGGTGCGCGTTTCCCCGGATGCTCCTCCGGGCGGGAGAGCCGCGCGCGCGAGCGCGGAGAGCGTCGTGGTGGGGAGCGGGCGCCACGCGGGGAACGTGGACGCGCACGAGCTCGCCGTCGTGCGCGGATGGGCGCGGTTGCTCGCGGTACTGGTGATCGTGATCGCGGGAAGCGCGGCGGTCGTGATGCCGGTGGTCGGGACGGCGGTCTCGGCCGTGGCGGTGGCGCTGCTGCGGGTCGCGCGCGGCCGGGGCGCGGTCGGACGGCTCGGCGGTCTCGGCCGGACGGTCCTGTCGCTGCCCTACGCGGCGGTGTTCGCGGTCGTGGTCCCGCTGATGGTCGCGGCGCTCGCGGCGGTGGACCTCGAACTGTCGCCGCTCGGCGCGTGCGCGCTCGGCGCCGGGACGGGCACGATCGCGCTGTGGACGGCCCCGGGCGCGGGCGGCGCGCGGCGGGCGCTGGAACGGGCCTTCGAGCCGCTGGCCTGGCGTCCCGGGACGGTGGGGGTCGCGGGCCTGGTGCTCGGCGTGCTGTCACTCGCGGGCCTCGTCGCGGCGATGTCGCTCACGCCGAGCTTCGCGCCGCTCTACGGCCTGCAGAGCAGCCTGGAGAGCACGATCTCGCGGATCCAGAACGCCCTGCACTGATCCCCCGCCCGTCCGGGGAAGGGGAGCGGGCCTCTGGGGCTCGTCTGGCGATCATCGGCGTGGGTAAGGTCTCACGGTCTGGGTTTCGCCCAGGCGCTACTGACCGGTAACATCGAAGTCGAACGGTCCAACCGGGGACCCGGGGCCGAAGCACGTTCGGGTCTTTGGCAGGCTGTCAGGTGCGCTGCCGCCAGGTGGCGTTCGAGCACGCGTCGACCCGACCCACGGGCGGCGTCCTACTGTCCGCTTACCCCAGCGGCCAACTGAGTGCAGGGAGGTCGGCCACCGGCCATGAACATCGTCGTCTGCGTCAAGCAGGTTCCCGACACGGAGAGCCCGCGCAAGCTGAAGTCCGATGACAGCACCCTCGACCGCGGTGCCGCGGACGGTGTCATCAACGAGCTCGATGAGTACGCGATCGAAGAGGCGCTGCGCATCAAGGAGGCCCAGGGCGGCGAGGTGACCGTCCTGACCATGGGTCCCGACAAGGCGACCGACTCGATCCGCAAGGCCCTCGCCATGGGCGCCGACAAGGCCGTCCACCTCTCGGACGAGGCCCTCGCGGGCTCCGACGCCCTCCAGACCTCCTACGCGATCCAGCAGGTCCTCGGCCGCACCGGCTTCGACCTGGTCATCCTGGGCTCGGAGTCCACCGACGCCCGCACCGGCATGCTCGCCGCGATGCTCGCCGAGCGGCTCGGCGTGCCGCAGCTCTCGCTCGCCAACAAGGTGGAGATCGACGGCTCGGCCATCAAGGTCCAGCGGCAGACCGACTACGGCCACGACAAGGTCGAGGCGAGCCTGCCCGCGGTGGTCAGCGTGGTCGAGAAGATCAACGAGCCGCGCTACCCGTCCTTCAAGGGCATCATGGCGGCCAAGAAGAAGCCGGTCGAGACGCTGGACGTGGCGGGCGCGGGCATCGACGCCGGCCAGGTCGGCCTCGCCAACGCCGCGACCGAGGTCGTGGACTTCGCCGAGGCCCCGCCGCGCGCGCAGGGTCAGATCGTCACCGACGAGGGCGACGGCGGCGTGAAGGTCGCCGAGTTCCTCGCGTCGAAGAAGTTCGTCTGAGCGGGGAAGGGGACCCTAAGCAATGAGTGAGATCCTGGTCCTCGTCGACCACGTCGACGGTGACGTCAAGAAGGTCACCCTCGAACTGCTCACGCTCGCCAACCGCCACGGCGACGCCGCCGCGGTATGGGTGGGCCCGGGCTACGAGGGCGCCAAGGACAAGCTGGCCGAGTACGGCGCGAAGAAGGTCTACCAGGCCGCCGACGAGGAGCTGACCTCCTACGTCGTCGCGCCGAAGGCCGCGCTGCTCGCCAAGCTCGTCCAGGAGAAGTCCCCCGCCGCGGTGTTCGTCGCCGCGACCGCCGAGGGCAAGGAGGTCGCCGGCCGCCTGGCCGTGAAGACCGGCTCCGGCGCGCTGACCGACGTGGTGGACGTCACCGACGGCTTCGTCGGCGAGCACTCCATCTTCGGCGGCGGGATCATCGCGCACGCCAAGGTGAAGACCGGCACGCCGATCATCGCCGTCCGGCCGAACTCCGTCGCGCCCGAGGCCGCCCCCGCGACCCCGGCCGAGGAGCAGGTGTCGGTGGAGCTGACCGACGCCGACCGCGCCGCCAAGATCGTCGAGAAGGTCGTCGAGGAGAAGGGCGAGCGCCCGGACCTCACCGAGGCCGCGATCGTGGTCTCCGGTGGCCGCGGCGTCGGCTCCGGCGAGAACTTCAAGATCATCGAGTCGCTGGCCGACTCGCTCGGCGCGGCGGTCGGCGCGTCCCGCGCCGCGACCGACGCGGGCTGGTACCCGCACCAGTTCCAGGTCGGCCAGACCGGCAAGACGGTGTCGCCGCAGCTGTACGTCGCGGTCGGCATCTCCGGCGCGATCCAGCACCGGGCCGGCATGCAGACGTCCAAGACGATCATCGCGATCAACAAGGACCCCGAGGCGCCGATCTTCGAGCTGGTCGACTTCGGCGTGGTGGGCGACCTGTTCCAGGTGGCCCCGCAGCTGACCGAAGAGATCAACAAGCGCAAGTAGGCGCATGCGCGCGACGCCCCGGCCGGGTCCGCCCGGCCGGGGCGTTCCGCGTTCGGACGGCGGGAGTCCGGCGGAGCCCGGAAGTCCGGCAATGGCTACGGCGTCGGGCGGATGGACGTCGCCGGGTACGGGACGGCGGACGTGATCTCCGGCTTCAGCAGGTCCGCGACCTCGCCGTACGGGACGTCCGCGCCACGGTTCCCGCACGAGCCCGAGTAGCCGAGCACCGCGCCCTGGAAGGCTACGCGGACACCGGACGGCGTGAGCGCGACCGAGACCTCGCCGCTGGTGAGCTGCTTCGCGGTGATGCCCGGCCCCACCGGCTCGCGCGGGCACCACCTGTTGCCCGGCAGATGCGCGAGGACCTTCGGCGACAGCGCAGGGGACGCCGACCGGAACAAGTCGATCGGACGCGTGTAGGTCGCGCCGGTGTCGAGGTTGACGGTGACCGCGCGGGCCTGGTCCCAGCCCGTCCCGACCTGGCCTTCCACGTCGGTGTCGTAGCGGACGCTCAGCAGCTTCGGCCCGCGCAGCAGGATCGTCGGACGGACGGTCCCGGTGTAGGCGCCCGGCCCGCCGAGGAGGTTCTTCGCGTCCGCCCAGCGCTGGTCGAGCGGGGCGCGCAGCGCGGCGTTCAGCTTCCTGTCGACCGCCGGGTCCTCGTGCCCCGACACGGTCACGACCTGGCCGTTCACCTGCCACGTCCCGCCCGCGGGCAGCGTGCTCCGCGGCTCGTTCAGCGCCGCGAGCCGGATCGCGATCGGAGGCGGCGGCGGAGGCTTCTTCTTACCGGGATGGGTCGCGACGTACGCCGCCGTGCCGCCCCCGGCGACGACGACGGCCGTCCCGGCGACCGCGAGAGTGGCCTTGCCGCCCACGCCCGCCAAGATCCCCTTCCCGGCGGCCCCCGCGGCGGCCTGCCCACCGCCGCCAGCGCCCGCGCCCGCGCCTGCGCCTCCCGCGCCTGCGCCTGCGCCTGCGCCTCCCGCGCCTGCGCCTGCGCCTCCCGCGCCTGCGCCTGCGCCTCCCGCGCCTGCGCCTGCGCCTCCCGCGCCTGCGCCTGCGCCTCCCGCGCCTGCGCCTGCGCCTCCCGCGCCTGCGCCTCCTGCGCCCGCGCTGCCAGCTCCGGCCGCGCTGGCGCCCGCGCTCGCGCCGGCGGCGCCTGCGCCCAGGCCGGCGCTCGTGAGGGGGAAGAGGGCGACGAGCGCCGCCGCGGCGCCGCCGAGGGCGGCGACACCGCGCCGCTCCCAGTCGGGCCCGTACGCGCCGGACGCGACCGCTTCCAGCTCGCGGACGAACGCCGCCGCGCCGTGCGGACGCTCCCAGGGGTCCTTCGCCATCCCGCGCTCGACGAGCGGACGCAGCGCCTCCGGCACCGGCCCGGACGGCACGGGCGCGGACACGTGCAGCTCTCGCAGCTCCGCCGAGGTGGTCGCCCGGTACGGCCGCTCCCCGGTCACGCACTCGACGAACACGCAGGTCGCGGCGTAGACGTCGGTGGCGGGGGAGGCGGGTTCGGCGCGCCACTGCTCGGGCGCCATGTAGGCGGGCGTGCCGGAGCGGTCCGCCGCGCCCGCGTCCACCGCGATGCCGAAGTCGATCAGCTTGCTGAGCCCGTCCGCGCGGACGACCACGTTGGCGGGCTTGTAGTCGCGGTGCACGATCCCGCTCTCGTGCGCGGCGGCGAGGCCGAGCAGCGAGCCCTTGAGCACGGTCAGCGCGGCCTCGGGCGGCAGCGGGCCGCGCTCGGCGAGCACGTCGCGCAGCGAAGCGCCGTCGACCGCCTCCATCACGATGGCGAGGCCGGCCGGGTGCTCGACGAGTCCGAACAGCTGCGCGACGAGTCCGAACAGCTGCGCGACGTAGGGGCTGCGCAGCCGCCGCAGCAGCGCGGCCTCGCGCTCGAAGGTGTGCCGGAAGGTCGCGGACGCGGCGTGCCGCTCGGTGAGGTACTTGATCGCGGCGGGCCGTCCGGTGGCGTCGTGCCGGGCCAGCACCACCCGGCCCTGGCCGCCCTCGCCGAGGACGCGCAGCTCGGTGTATCCGGGAACCCGCCAGCCGTCCATGAGCGCCCCTCACCGGAATGGTCTCGTCCGAGGGTTTATAGCGAAAAAGGGGACCGTCCGTGTGGACGGTCCCCTCCGCAGGGCGCAGGACGGGTCAGGCGGCGACGGGCTGCGGGTCGCCGTCCGGCTGCGGCGCGGGGTTCCCCGCCGCTGCCCGCTCGGGCGCCGCGCCCTGCTCGGTCCGCGCGACCGGTCCGTCCGCCGTGACGACGGTCCGGGACTCGGTGGCCGCGCCGCCCAGCGAGCCGATCTCGCCGGCCCCGAGCGGGACGAACCGGGACCCGGCCGCGATCAGCAGGGCCAGCACCACGACGGTGCCGACGCCGATCCGCAGCGACGTGGCGTCCGCGAGGAACCCGACGACGACCGGGCCGAGCAGCAGGCCGCCGTAGCCCATCGCCCCGGCCTGGGCGACCGCGGCGGCCGGCTGCCCGGGCGCGGACGTCCCGGCGAGGGACATCGAGGTCGGCACGACGGTGCAGACCACGAGGCCGGTCAGGAAGAACCCGGCGAGCGCCACCGGCGTGTTCGGCGCGGTGACGACGACGGTCATCGCGACGGCGGTGCCGATGCCCGCGCCGGTCAGCAGGTTGCGGGTGCCGACCCACATGCGCAGGTGGTCCCCGGCGATCCGGCCGATGAGCATCGCGAGCTGGAACATCGGGTAGCCGAGCGCCGCGACGGCCTGCGTCGCGCCGAGCTCGCCGTGCAGGAGCAGGCCGCTCCAGTCGGCGATCGAGCCTTCGGTCATGAACCCGATGAACGCGAGCACGCCGACCAGGTAGACCGCGAGCGGCAGCCGGGCGCGGCGGCGTCCGGCGCCCGCCGCGGCCGGGGCCGGGCGGTCCGCCAGGTAGGTCGGGCCGAGCAGCAGCGCGAGCGGCAGCGCGGCGAGCGAGGCGGCGAGGACGGTGGCGCTGAAGCCGAGCCCGGCGTGCGCGGTGGCGAACCCGATCAGGCCGCCGCTCATCGCGCCCACGCACCAGCCGGCGTGCATGGACGACAGGATCGACCGCTTGTACGCCTGCTCGACCACGCTGGCCTGCGCGTTCATGGCGATGTCGGTGATCCCGAACGCCATCCCGAACAGCGCGACGGCGGCGATCAGCATGCCGTAGGTCGGCGCGAACGCGACGCCGAGGTAGGTCACCGCGGTGAGCGGCAGCGCGACGCGCAGCACCGCGCCGCTGCCGAGGCGTCCCATCACCGACCGCAGGCCCTGCATGGCGACGAGCGCGCCGAGGCCCCAGACGAGGACCACGATGCCGATCTCACCTTCGCTCGTCCCGAACTTGCCCGCGAGTGCGGGCATGCGTGACGTCCACACACCACAGAGCAGTCCTGCCAGGGCGAAGGTCAGGAACGTGCCTGTGCGAGCGCGCAGCAGCATGGTTCACCTCTTTCTCGTCTGAGGGGGCCGCAGGGGGCCCGGGGCATGGGTGGCCCGGAGCGCGCTGGAACGCTCCAAGACGCGTGGGGGCGTCCGGAGGCTCGGCGGCGCGCGCCGGGGCCGTGCTCATGGGTGGGTCGTGCAGGGGGTCGTGCGGGTGGACGAGGCGGCGGGACGGCGGCCCGGCGTCAGCCGGACGCCAGGGCCAGCAGCCGTTCCCTGAGCGCCGCGAGCTCTGCCTCGTCGTAGAGCCCGGGCGCGTGGCTCAGCACTTCCCAGAGGCCTTCGGCGGCCAGCCGGACGACCATGGCGGTCGCCGGGTCCGGATCCTCGCCGCAGGGCCGTTTGTGCCAGCGGCCCATGGCCTCGTTCAGCGGTTCGGCCAGCTCCGGATCGGTGGCGGCGGCCGTGATGGCCGACCATCGCCGGTGCGCCCTGGCCTCCCCGGTGAGGATCTCGAAGGTGGCCCGGACGTAGGCGCGGGTGTAGGACCCGGGCCGTCCGTCCTCGTAGGAGGCGATCAGCTCGTCGAACTCCGCGATGACCCGGGCGACCAGCTCCCGGACCAGGGCCTGCTTGTTCGGGAAGTGGTAGAGCAGCCCGCCCTTGCTGACCTCGGCGCGCTCGGCGACCGCGTTCAGCGTCAACGCGCGGCCGCCGTGCTCGAACAGCACGGCCTCGGCGGCGTCGAGGAGGGCTTCCTTCTTCATGGCCTCTTCACTGTACCGACCGGACGGTCAAGCGGGCAACTCGGAGATCTTCCGTAAAAATCACCTCGGGAGCGTAAATATTCCGCTGTGACCCCGGTCACCTCGGCGGTATCTCCGGGGCGCCCGCGAGCCGTCCGGGCCGGGGAGGGACCCGGCCCCCGCGCGGATAACCTGGGGCGCGTGGTGACCTATCTCGACCATGCGGCGACGACCCCCATGCTCCCCGAGGCGATCGCGGCGGTGACGGCCGAGATGGCCGGGCTGGGCAACCCCTCGTCCCTGCACGCGGCGGGCCGCCGGGCGCGCCGGGTGGTGGAGGAGTCCCGCGAGGTCGTCGCCGAGGCGTTCGGCGCCCGGCCGAGCGAGGTGGTGTTCACCTCCGGCGGCACCGAGGCCGACAACCTGGCCGTGAAGGGCCTCTACTGGGCGCGCCGCGCCGCCGACCCGGCCCGCACGCGGGTGCTCGCGGGCGCGGTCGAGCACCACGCCGTCCTCGACACCGTCCAGTGGCTCGCCGACCACGAGGACGCCAAGGTCGAGTGGATCCCGTGCGACGAGCTCGGCCGGGTCCGGCCCGAGACCCTGCGCGAGATGATCGGCACCGGGGACGACGTGGCGCTGGTCACCGTGATGTGGGCCAACAACGAGGTCGGGACCGTCCAGCCGGTCGCCGAGCTGGCGGAGATCGCGCGCGAGCACGGCGTCCCGTTCCACACCGACGCCGTCCAGGCGGCCGGGCAGCTCCCGGTCGACTTCGGCGCGAGCCGCGCGCACGCGCTGACCCTGTCCGGGCACAAGCTCGGCGGGCCGGTCGGCGTCGGCGCGCTGCTGCTCGGCAAGCCCGGCAAGCACGGCGGGGTCGACCCGGTGCCGCTGCTGCACGGCGGCGGCCAGGAGCGGGACGTCCGCTCCGGCACGCTCGACACGCCGTCCATCGCCGGGTTCGCGGTCGCGGCGCGGCTCGCCGCCGAGCGGCGCGAGGACGAGGCCGTCCGGCTCGCCGCGCTCCGCGACCGGCTGATCGGAGCCGTCCTCGCCGCCGTCCCGGACGCCGTCCTCAACGGCGATCCGGCCGACCGGCTGCCCGGCAACGCGCACTTCTCGTTCCCCGGCTGCGAGGGCGACGCGCTGCTCATGCTGCTGGACGCGCGCGGCATCGCCTGCTCGACCGGCTCGGCCTGCTCGGCGGGCGTCGCGCAGCCCAGCCACGTGCTGCTCGCGATGGGCGCGACGGCCGAACGCGCGCGCGGCTCGCTCCGCTTCAGCCTCGGCCACACCTCGACGGACGCCGACGTGGACGCCCTCGCCGAGGCCCTTCCGTCCGTCGTGGAGCGCGCGCGGCGCGCCGGCCTCTCCTGAGACTCCCGGCGGTTCGCCGGTTTCGCCGGGATTCATCGGGCGAGATCGCGTTTGTCGGCCTCCCCGGCTGGACACGAGAAGTGACGTAAGAGTCACCACCCGCAACGCAAGTGTGCGCCGACGAGGGAGCCGAGCCGTGGGACGTACCCTGCCGGAGGACCGCGCGAACCGTCCGGTCGTCGTGATCGGCGCCGGCACGCTGGGCCGCCGGATCGCGATGATGTTCGCGACGCGCGGCGGGACGGTCCGGGTGTGCGACCCGTCCGCCGACCAGCGGAACGCGGCCGTGGACTATGCCGCGCACAACCTCCACGACACGATCGGGGAGCTGGGGCTCGGCCCGGCGGGCACGGTCGAGGCGTCCGACGACCAGGCCGCCGCCGTCCGGGACGCCTGGCTCGTCGTGGAGGCCGTGCCGGAGCGGCTCGACCTGAAGAAGAAGGTGTTCGCCCAGCTCGACGCGCAGGCCCCGCCGGACGCGATCCTCGCGAGCAACTCGTCCTCGTACGCGAGCCGCCTGTTCATCGACGACGTCGACCAGCCGGAGCGGGTGCTGAACACGCACTTCTACATGCCGCCCGCCACGAACGCGCTGGACGTCATGTCCTGCGGCCGGACCGACCCGGACGTGATCGAGTACGTGAAGCGCGTGTTCCCCGACTACGGCCTGCACCCGTTCGAGGTGCGCCGCGAGAGCACCGGCTTCATCTTCAACCGCATCTGGGCGGCGATCAAGCGCGAGTCGCTGGAGGTCGTGCACGAGGGCGTGTCCACACCGCAGGACGTGGACGAGATGTTCAAGCTCAACTTCGGAACCAGGGCGGGACCGTTCCGCATGATGGACCAGGTCGGCCTGGACGTCGTCCTCGACATCGAGGAGCACTACGCTGCCGAGAACCCGTCCCTGCCGGAGGGCCCGCGCCGGCTCCTGCGCGAGTACATCGACAAGGGACGGCTCGGCGTGAAGAGCGGCGCGGGCTTCTACGACTACGACCAGGGCGGCAAGGCCCCCGACGCCTGGGGCTCCAAGGAGCGCGAAGGCTCCTAGAGGAACCGGAGCTCCTTGGAACGCCGGGCGTCCTAGGGCTGGAAGGGGGCCAGCGCGCGCCAGCCCGGATCCGGCGTCGAGGCGACCTTCGCCTTGCCCTCGCTCCAGCCCGCGGCGAGCTGGTCCAGCTCGGCGAGGACGCCTGAGTCGGGGTCGGCGTACAGGTGGAACACGCGCAGCCCGTCCCCGGTCTGCCGGACGACCAGGACCGCGCCAGGCAGCGCTGCGATCTTCTTCTCGAACGCGCGCAGCGCCGACGCGGACGGCTCGACCGGCAGCCGGTCGGGGTTGGCGTGCTGGTACGGCACCGACACCTCGACGTGCACGTCGGCGAGCGGGTGGTCCTGCCGGTGCACGGGGAACCGGATGCCGAACTGCGCGGGGTGCCCGCGCGGCGTGCGGCCCTCGCCGGACAGCCAGGTCGGCTCGCGGAAGTCCTCCACGATCTGCTCGACCACGGCGGGCAGCACGGCCGGGGGCAGCGCGTCCACCGGCTCCTCGGTCGAGATCTTCACCTCGCCGACCCAGCGCGCGACGTCGTCCTCGCCGAGCGCCCAGTGCAGCACGTGCAGCGCGACCGCGACCTGGTGCTCCTCGGAGACGAAGAGGAAGTCCGGGTGGTAGGCGACGATGTCCACCCGGCCGCGGAACTGGTCGGCCCGCATCCCGAACCGGACGTACTCCAGGTCGAACTCGTGGTCGCCGAGCTGGAGCTCCTGGCCGAGCATCTCCGGGTCGGCCGGACGCGCCGGATGGAACTCCCAGCCGGCCGCGGCGTCCCCGGTCGGCGCGGCGCGGAACCACCGCTCGGCGAGCCCGCGCAGTTCCGGCTCGCCCGCCCCGGACACCGTCAGCGTGGGCGCGCGGCCCTCGACCCCGCCGATCTCCCACTGGAGGTCGGGGTGGATCCGGTGCACGCGGCGGGACAGCTCCTCCATGATCTCCGCCGACAGGCCGGACTCGCCCGGCTCGGACTCGCCCCGCTCGGACTCGCCCGGCTCGGGCTCGCCGTCGCCCAGCAGCGCCTCCGGCGTGTCGGGCACCGCCGAGAGCGACGCCTCCACGTCCGGGCGCGCCTGCGCCCACCACTCCCAGAACTCGCTGATCGCCGGGCTCACGGCGGACGGCGTCTCGCGCGGACGGCGGAAGATTCCCACCAGTCGTCTCTTCCCTGTCTCGGACCCACACCCGGGCCCGGAAGGGCCCGCCCCGCAAACCCTACGCGAGCCCCCGCCCCTCTCGTCATCCACCACTCAGAGCGCCTCGCGACCCTCACGAGCGCGATCGCCGGCCGGTGCACTCGGCCGGAGGGACCGGCCGCTTCGCGGACGAAAGCGTGGATTCCGCCCGGCCGGGTCAGTCGTCGAGCCGGAGGGAGTCGATCACGGTGTTCACGTCCGGCCAGAGGCGCTTGTGGGTGTCGGGGATGTCGATCCACAGGTAGGACGGGCGCGGACGCCCGGTGTCCACGACGACGACCGCCGAGAGGTCCAGCTTGGCGCGGACGCCGGGCTTGGTGAACCGGATCTCGCGGACGACCGCCCACGCCTTGTGCCCGTCGATCGTGAGCGGCTGGGACGCGACGTCGCGTCCGCGTGCGGTGTCCGGGAAGTTCGACCACTGCCGGTCGTCCTGGACGGCGCCCGCGAGCGTGCGGAGCCGGTTCGGCCCGCGCGCGGCGGTCGCCAGGTCGCCGTCCACGAAGCCGGACGCGACGACGGCCTCCCAGTTCGCCTCGGTGTCGAAGGACTGCTTGCGCGAATGCCCCTCGAACTGCGGATCGACCGCGCGGCTGCGTCCCCAGTCGCCGCCCAGCGCGAGGTACGACAGGTGCGGGTCGCCGTCGTCGACCCGTCCCGCGGTGGGGGAGCCGGGGCCGGAGTAGCGCCTGATCGGGACGTTCCGGGTCAGCCGGGTCTCGCCCGGCAGCAGCCCGTTCCCCTGCGCGGGAACCCTGGCGCCGCGGACCGTCGGGGCGGTGGGGGTGACGCCCGAGCAGCTCGCGACCTTGCTCATGCCGAACTTCGAGCTCTGGCTGATGATCCGTTCGCCGACCAGGACGGTGCAGGTGACCGTGCCCGGGCCGTTCTGGTAGCGGTTCTGGACCGTCACCGACATGTAGCCGTCCTCCGGCATCCGGACGGTCTTGCGCATCGGCAGGGGCGCGGCGTCCATCTTCGTCTCGCGATCTGAGACGGTGTAGGAGACGTCGGCGGACCGGCGGTCGCCGGTGATGAGGAAGGTGACGTCGACCTGCTCCGGCTTCCCGCCGGACGCCGGGGCATGGTCCTTCTTCGAGGAACCGTCGGACAGGACGGCCGAGAGGCCCATGACCGCCTGGAAGAGCAGCAGGACACCGCCGAGGGGCACCAGCCAATCCGGAAGCCGCTCCAGCGGCGTCTCGGGTTTCGCGGTCGCGGTCTTCCGCTTGCTCATGTCGGTGCTCCTCAGACCTGCTCGGTGAGCAGCGATCCGGCCTCGCGCGCCTTGCGGAGGCTCTCGCGCAGGGCGGCGAGCCCGGACTGGTCCTCCAGGTCGCCGATCTCGTCCACGGCGAGCTCGTCCCGGACGGTCCGGGCGAGCACCTCGCGCGTGTCGGTGTCGATCTCGGCCAGCGCCTGGAGCGCCCGCCACTCGCGGTAGGCGCCGTCGGCCGCGCGGATCTGGTCGGCGTAGCGTTCCAGCGCCTCGACGCGCCGGGTCAGCGCGGCGACCGACTCCTTGAGGGCCTCCTGCTGCGGCCTGACGGCGTCGAGGAGCCGCGGGCCCGCCCCGCCGGTGCTGACGGCGGCCTTCAGCTGCCGTCCGATCCTGGTCAGCTCGGCGAGGGTCTGCGCGATCTCCCATTCCTGCCGCGGCAGGGTGACCGTGTGCGCGGCGTCGTCGAGCAGGTCGGCGGTGTGGACGTCCGATTCCAGGACGACCGCGACGGCGACCTGCGTCCGCTCCATCAGCCGGCGCAGGGAGAGGCCGAACCAGTTGCGCATGCCGCTGTTCGCGAAGTCGCCGTCCAGGTAGTAGCGGCCGTGGTGGACGCGGGCGAGTTCGGCCGGTTCGTCCTCCCTGCCGGCGAAGTACAGGATTGCCGGGTAGCAGAGGACCTGGAGGCCCGTCCCCGCCAGCAGGAAGGTCCAGAAGCCGCTGGACCACCAGGCGGCGGCGAGCGCGAGCTGCGCGGCCGCCCCGACCGTCCAGGCGAAGGCCGGCCTGAGGGCGGTCCTCAGCAGGACGGGCGCGGCGACGACCGGCAGGAAACCGCACACGGCCGCCACGGGGACGGCCCGGACCGCGTCCTCCGAGGTCAGGCCCCCGGCGCGGGGCGGAGGCGGAGCTTCCGCGCTCGCCGGCCGCAGGCTCGCCGGCGAGCTCAGCAGCGCTTCGCGGACGTCCGGCGGCAGCTCCGGGTCGATCACCGGCCGCAGCGTCTTGTTGGTGTCCAACCATCACCCCGATTGCGATCTTTGCGGGGATTGTGGCAGAAGCTGACGCGCGTGACCAGGTGATTCTCTGAGGGGCGCGGGGCGAGCGTGGATGCTCCCGCTGATGGCCGTTGTGTGCCGCTAGAGTGCGTATGTTCGTAATGAGGAGCCTCATGAGCCATCCCCCCATGCCCCCGAGGGATCCCCGGTACGCGCCGCCTCAGCAGGGCTACCCTCCGAACCCTTACGCGCCGCGGCCCGGCCATCCGCCGCAGCCGTACGCGCCGCAGCCCGCGCCTCCGCAGCCGGGACATCCCCAGCCGGGGTATCCACAGCCGGGCTATCCGCATCAGGGGCCTCCCCATCCGGGATATCCGCAGCCGGCGCCTCCTCAACCGGCGCCCCACCCCGGATACCCGCCGCAGGGCTACGCCCAGCCGGGATACGCGCAGCCCGGATACGGCCGGCAGGCTCCTCCGCCGCAGTACCAGCAGCCGGGCTATCCGCCGCAGGCGTACCAGCAGGCCCCGGCGGCCCCCGCCGACCTCTACGCCGAGTCGCTCCTGGTCTACGACCAGCCGCAGGGATTCTTCTCGGTGGAGGCCAACTACACGATCTGGTCGGCGGACGGACGGCCCGCCGCGTACGTCCGTGAAGAGGGCGTCAACGGCGCGCGCAAGGTCTTCCGCGCGCTCAACCAGGGCACCCAGAACAACGCCGAGCGCCGCCTGAGCATCATCCGCCCGGACGGCATGCCGCTGTTCTCCTTCTACAAGCCGTACGGGTTCGCGCACACGCCGAAGATGCACCTGCTCACCCCGCAGAACCAGCCCATCGGTTACCTGCGGAAACGCGCCCTGCGCGGGTGGGAGCTGCTCGACGCCTACGACCAGCAGATCGGCTACTACGAGCTGATGGGCGGCCGGGTCAAGGACAACGCGGAGAACGAGCTCGCCCTGTTCCGCCGCGCGAGCGAGGGCTTCGGCGACCTGCTCGCGCAGGCGTTCACCGGCTCCGACCGGTACGTCCTGCGGCAGCACGTCCAGCTTCCGGAGCCGTTCAAGACGCTGACGCTCGCCTGCCCGCTCGCCTTCGACACCGCCGTCTCCCAGAACCGCAGCCTGGGCGGCCTCCTGACCTGAGCACCCGCCCCCGTCCGGCGGGGCCGGGCCGGATCACGCTACGGGTGTGACCTCGGCCCCGGCCCCGGCCGCGGACGCGGACGCGGACGCGGCACGACGCTCGATGCTCAGGACGCCTTGTAGCCGGTGAAGCGGACGAGCAGCTCCTGAAGGGTGCGGCGTTCGGCGTCGGAGAAGCCCTCGAGGAGCTCCTCCTGGGTCTTCGCCACGACGGCGCCGGCCTTGCGGATCATCGCGCGGCCCTCGTCGGTGAGCGTGATGGCGTGGGTGCGGCGGTCGGCGGGGACGGGCGTGCGGGTGACCAGTCCGGCGTTCTCCAGGTCGTCCAGCAGCCGGACCATCGTGGACTTGTCGGTGGCCATCTCCTCGGCGAGCTGCCGCTGGCTGCACGGCCCCTCGCGGCGCAGGACCAGCAGCGCGCCGTAGTGGTAGCTCTTCAGGCCGAGCGGCCGGAGCGCCGCGGTGAACAGGTCGCGCGCGCGGACGTGGGCCAGCCGCAGCAGCAGGCCCACCGGCGGGCCTTCGGATGGGGTAGTCACGGCTTCCCACTCTAGACCATCTGAGATAGTTTCACTTGAGATAGATTCTGCTGTAACCCTTCTCGAAACTGGTGACACCCATGCGACGTCCCAAACGCTGGACGGTGGTCCTCTTCCGGGTGACGGCCGCGCTCCAGGCCCTCATGGTCCTGCTGCAGGCGGTCCTGGCCGGCAAGCTCCTGTCGGGCGGCTACGAGGCGCTGAGCCTGCACAGCGCCAACGCGATGTTCACCGCCACCGTCGGGCTCCTGACGATCGTCGCGGCGGTGCTGGTCTGGCGTCCGGGCGGCGGGCCGGCGAAGCTGATCGGCCCCTCGGTGGCGATGGTCGTCCTGGAGACCGTCCAGATCACGCTCGGGTTCGGCCGGGTGCTCGCCCTGCACGTCCCGCTGGGGACGGCGCTGCTCGTCGGCGCGGTCACCCTCGTCCGCCTCGGCATGGGCCTCGGGGGCCCCGCCGGGGACCCCGCCCCCGCGCGGGACGAGCGCGTCGAGGAGAACGTGTGAGCGGGTCCGGGAAGGCCAAGTCGGGACGGGGCATCTCGCGGCGCGGTTTCCTCGGCGCGGGAGTCGCCCTCGGCGTCGGCGCGGGCGGCGTGGCGCTCGGAGGGGCCAAGCTCCTCGGCACCGTGCCGCCCGGCAGGCTGCTCGCCAGCAAGCGTCCGCTCCCCGCCGCGTTCCAGCAGCCCCTGAAGCTGCCGCCCGTGCTCGCCCCCACGCGCACGGACGCGACGACCGACTACTACGAGATCACCCAGAAGGCCGCCGAGCTGGACATCCTCCCCGGCGCGCGGACGACGGCCTGGACCTACGGCGGAACGTTCCCCGGCCCGACGATCGTGTCCAAATCCGGCCGCAGGACCGTGGTCCGGCACACCAACGAGCTTCCCCGGCCCGTGGTCGTCCACCTGCACGGCGGGCACACGCCGCACGACGCCGACGGGTATCCGGGCGACGAGATCCTGCCCGCCGGGGGCAAGCCGACCATGGTCATGGGCGGTCACCCGATGCCCGGCAAACCCGTCATGGGACGGCGCGACTACGCCTATCCGATGAACCAGCGCGCCGCGACGCTCTGGTACCACGACCACCGCATGGGGTTCACCGGCGCGAGCGTGTGGCGCGGGCTGGCCGGGTTCCACCTCGTCCACGACGACGAGGAGGAGCGGCTGCCGCTGCCGCGCGGCGACCGGGACCTCCCGCTGATGATCGCCGACCGCTCGTTCGACGCGGACGGGTCGTTCCTCTACCCGTCGATCGACCGGACGCTGGAGCACATGCCGGGCGTCCACGCGACCCACATGAACGGCGTCCTCGGGGACGTCATCCTGGTCAACGGCGTGCCGTGGCCGGTGCACCGGGTCGAGCGGCTGCGCTACCGGCTCCGCCTGCTGAACGCCTCCAACGCCCGCAACTACCGGATCGCGCTCGACCCGCCGCCGCCCGGCGGCAAGGGCATGGTGCAGATCGGCTCGGACGGCGGCCTGCTCGCCGCGCCGATCGCGCACGAGGGCCTCGACGTGGCCCCGGCCGAGCGGTTCGACGTGGTGGTGGACTTCGCCCGGTACCGTCCGGGGACCCGCGTCCGGCTGGTGAACCTGCTGGGCAGCGGCCGGACGCGCGAGATCATGGCGTTCGACGTGGCCTCGTCCGGCCGGACGCCGCGGGACGACTCGGCCGTCCCGGCCAGGCTGTCCCGCGTCCGCGTGCTCGATCCCGCGAAGGCGGCCGTCCGCAGGACGTTCGTGCTGCAGCAGAAGTCGGGACGCTGGCGGATCAACGGGCACGAGTACGAGCCGGGCCGGCCGCTGGCGCGCCCGAAGCTCGGCCGGTTGGAGCTGTGGCGGTTCGTCACCGACTTCCACCACCCGATCCACCTGCACCTGGACGCCTTCCAGGTGGTCTCGCGGAACGGGCACGGCCTCGGCCCGTCGGACCACGGCTGGAAGGACACGATGGACCTGCGTCCCGCCGAGGCCGCCGAGGTCGCGGTGCGGTTCACCGACTACGCGGGGAACTTCGTCTTCCACTGCCACAACCTCGAACACGAGGACATGGCGATGATGGCGGATTTCGCCACGGAGTGACCGTCACCGGATTTTGCTCGCACGTTACCCTGATCGGCGATCACCGGGGGAAGACCTGCCCCCAGGTGATCATCTTCGGTGATCGGGTTCGGGGGAGACGTGCGAGGACGGACACTGCCGGCGGCCGCGCTGGCGCTGGCGGCGGCCGTCGCGGGCCTGACCGGATGCGGCTTCGAGTCGCACCGGGAGCGGACGGGCCCGAAGCCCGCGCCGTCCGGCTCCTCGGAAACGGCGGCGAAGCCGGCGAAGCCGAGGGCCGGGACGCCCACGCCCGCGCCGTCCCGCACGGTGAACGGACGGCCCCAGCCGCCGATCGTGCGCGTCCCCGAGTCCGGAAGCGGAAGGTACGCCGTGGCCAAGGGGACGCAGCAGCCCCCCGCGGGCGCGCGCGGCACGACCGTCCGGTACGCCGTGGAGGTCGAACGCGGCCTGCCTTTCGACGTCACCGAGTTCGCCGAGACCGTCCACCGGACGCTGAACGATCCCCGGAGCTGGGGGCACGGCGGCCGGATGCGGTTCCTCCGGGTGGACGACGGCCCGGTCGCGTTCCGGGTCGCGCTGTCCAGCCCGGAGCTCACCGACCGGCTGTGCGCGCCGCTGATCACCGGCGGCGAGCTGTCCTGCCGGCAGGGCGTCCGCTCGGTGATCAACGCGCGCCGGTGGGGGACCGGCGTCCCCTGGTACGGCGGCGACCTGGCCGCCTACCGCGAGTACGTGATCAACCATGAGGTCGGCCACGCGCTCGGCCACGGCCACGAGCAGTGCCCGGGCCCCGGCCGCCGCGCCCCCGTGATGGTCCAGCAGACCAAGTCCCTCTACGGCTGCCGCCCCAACCCCTGGCCCTTCCCCGCCTGACCCTCGCCCCACCCGTGGCCCTTCCCCGCCCGACCTCCGCCCCACCCCTGGCCCTTCCCCGCCCGACCTCCGCCCGTTGGCGGAAGTTCGCGCGCTCCTGAAATAAACGAGTGGCGGACGGCCCTTAGGCTGGAGTGGTTATGACTCTGCGCGTACTCGCCGCCATGTCGGGCGGCGTCGACTCCGCCGTGGCCGCCGCCCGTGCCGCCGAGATGGGGCACGACGTCACCGGCGTGCACATGGCCCTGTCCAGCAATCCCCAGTCGTACCGGACGGGCGCGCGCGGCTGCTGCACCCTGGAGGACTCGCGGGACGCGCGCCGCGCCGCCGACGCGATCGGCATCCCGTTCTACGTCTGGGACCTGGCCGAGCGCTTCCGCAACGACGTGATCGAGGACTTCGTCAGCGAGTACGCGGCGGGCCGCACGCCCAACCCGTGCCTGCGCTGCAACGAGAAGATCAAGTTCCAGGCGCTGCTGGACCGGGCCGTCGCGCTCGGCTTCGACGCGGTCTGCACCGGCCACTACGCCCGCTGGGACGGCGCCGTCCTGCGCCGCGCCGTGGACGCCGGCAAGGACCAGTCCTACGTGCTGGCCGTCTGCACGCCCGAGCAGCTTTCCCGCGCGATCTTCCCGCTGGGCGACACCACCAAGGCCGACATCCGGCTGGAGGCCGAGCGGCGCGGCATCCAGATCGCGAAGAAGCCCGACAGCCACGACATCTGCTTCATCGCCGACGGCGACACCCGGTCGTTCCTCGCCGAGCGGCTCGGCGCCGCGCCCGGCCCGATCGTGGACGTGGACGGCGCGGAGCTCGGCGAGCACGAGGGCGCGTACGCGTACACGATCGGGCAGCGCAAGGGCCTGCGGCTGGGCCGTCCGGCCCCGGACGGCAGGCCCCGGTACGTGCTGGACATCTCGCCCGTGACCAACACCGTGACGGTCGGGCCGCGGGAGGCGCTGGACGTCCACGAGATCACGGCCGAGCGTCCGGTGTGGCTGGGCGAGCCGCCCGCCGGGCCGGTCGGCTGCCAGGTGCAGCTCCGCGCGCACGGCGAGGTCCACGACTGCACGGCCGAGCCGGCCGGCGACGCCGTCCGGATCCGGCTGGACCGTCCGGCGCGGGGCGTCGCCGCGGGCCAGGCCGCGGTGCTGTACGTCGGCGACCGGGTGCTGGGCTCCGCGACGATCTCCGAGACGGCGCGCGTCCCGGCCTGACCGGAAGGCGCGGCTTACCCGCCGGGCGGACGTGGATTGTCCGGCTCCGTTCCGTATGCTCCCCTGATCATCCCCGTGGGAGAGGAACGAGCCCGTGAAGTTCGGCGTCTCGACGTTCGTCACCGATGACGGCATCGGCCCGGCCCCGCTCGGCCGGGCCCTGGAGGAGCGCGGGTTCGACGCGCTCTTCCTGGCCGAGCACACGCACATCCCGGTCTCGCGTGAAACGCCGTGGCCGGGCGGTGCGGAACTGCCGCGCAAGTACTACCGGACCTACGACCCGTTCGTGGCGCTGACGGCGGCGGCCACCGTGACCGAGCGGCTGACGGTCGCGACGGGCATCGCCCTCATCGTCCAGCGCGACCCGATCGTGCTGGCGAAGGAGGTCGCGTCCCTCGACCACGTGTCGAACGGGCGGGCCGTCCTCGGCGTCGGCGCCGGCTGGAACCGCGAGGAGATGCGCAACCACGGCACCGACCCGCGCACGCGCATGAGGCTGCTGCGCGAGCGCGTCCTCGCCCTCAAGGAGCTGTGGACGAAGGACGAGGCGGAGTTCCACGGCGAGTTCGTCGACTTCGACCCGGTGTTCTCCTACCCCAAGCCCGTCCAGGACCCGCACCCGCCCGTCCTGCTCGGCGGCTCCGGACCGACCACGTTCGACCGCGTCGTGGAGTTCGGCGACGGCTGGATGCCGATCTACGGCCGGGGCACCGAGGACCTCCCGAACCAGATCGCCGAGCTGCGCGAGCGCGCCGGACGGCGGCTGCCGGTGACGCTGTTCGCGGTCCCGCCGAAGCCCGAGGTCGTCGCGGAGATCGAGGCGGCGGGCGCCGACCAGGTCCTCTTCGACCTGCCCACCCAGCCCGAGGACGAGACCCTCCGCACGCTCGACAAGCTCGCCGAGCTGTTCTGACGCACGCCCCGGGGAGCCCCGCTGCGAAAGGCTCCCCGGAGGCGCGGCGGCGAAGCGCGGTGCGGGCGGTCAAGTGATCGTGAACCCGTTAAGCTGCCGTGACATGGCGTTTCCCTGGAATCCCGGCAGCGCGACCGCGGTCGGCTCGTACCCCGGCGACGACTTCGCGGAGGCGCTGCGCGTCGTGTCGGGCGAGCTGCCCGAGCTGCCGCACCTGCCCGAACTGCCCGCACGCGGCGTCGGCGCGGACATGATCGGCCGCACCGCCGGGATGCTCGTGGACCTGCCGGTGCGGGTCGAGCCGTCCGGCTGGCGGCTCGGTGACCGGCCCGGCCGCGACAACCGGCGGGCGGACGACCACCTCAAGCGCGACCTCGCGTTCCTGGAAGAGCTGCTCGGCGGCCACGACGGGCCGTTCAAGATCCAGGTGTGCGGGCCGTGGACGCTCGCCGCCGCGATCGAGCTGCCGAACGGCCAGCGCGTGCTGCGCGACCCCGGTGCCGTCCGCGACCTGATCGCGTCCCTCCGGGAGGGCGTCGCGAAGCACGTCGAGGACGTGCGCCGTGCCGTCCCGCATGCCGAGATCCTGCTCCAGCTGGACGAGCCGGGCCTGCCCGCCGTCCTCGCCGGACGCGTCCCGACCGCGAGCGGCCTCTCGCGTTTGCGCGCGGTGGAGGCCCCGCTAGCGGAACAGGGCATCCGCGATGTGTTCGAGGGCGTGGACGACGTTTTCCCGCTCGTGCACTGCTGCGCCGCCGACGTCCCTTACGGGCTGCTGCGCGGGGCCGGGGCCAAGGGCATCTCGGTGGACATGCGACTCGTCCCCAAGCGCGACGACGACGCCGTAGGGGAGACGATCGACGCGGGCGTCGCGCTCTTCCTCGGCGTCGTCCCCGGCACGGACGCGCCGCTGCCGTCGCTGGAGAAGACCGCCGCGCCCGTCCGGGAGCTGTGGCGGAGGCTCGGGTTCTCGGCCGGGCAGAGGGGCGAGCAGGTGGTCGTGACGCCGTCGTGCGGCCTCGCGGGCGCGTCGCCCCGATATGCGCGCGCCGCCCTCGCGCATTGTCAGGAAACGGCCCGTATGCTCCACGAAAGCGACGAGTAGACGGTCGCGCCCCGCGCGGCGGGCATCACGCGACACCCCCGGGGAGGCCCCGGAAATGTCGGTGGGGCGCGCAAGAATAGGGGCATGACCTTGAGCGACGGCACTTCGGCAGGCGGCGGCTCGGCGAGTGGGGTCCCGGCGGACGCGCGGCGGCGGCACGCCGCGCTGAGCCAGGAGATCGACGACGCGAACTACCGGTACTACGTGCTCGACCAGCCGACGCTGACCGACGCGCAGTACGACGCGAAGATGCGCGAGCTCCAGGCGCTGGAGGGCGAGCACCCGGAGCTGGTGACGCCCGACTCGCCCACCCAGCGGGTCGGCGCGCCGTTCGTCACCGACTTCGCGACGGTGGCGCACCTGGAGCCCATGCAGAGCCTCGACAACGCGATGACCGCGGACGAGCTGCTCGAATGGAACGACCGGGTCGTCAAGGAGGTCGGCGAGGGCAAGGCGTCCTACCTCTGCGAGCTCAAGATCGACGGCCTGGCGGTCGCGCTGACCTACCGGAACGGCGTGCTGGAGCGCGGCGCCACCCGCGGCGACGGCCGCACCGGCGAGGACATCACCCTCAACGTCCGCACCATCGACGCCGTCCCGGACCGGCTGTCCGGCGAGGGCTGGCCCGAGGTGCTGGAGGTGCGCGGCGAGGTCTTCCTGCCGGTCGAGGGCTTCGAGAAGGTCAACGAGACCCAGGTCGAGCAGGGCAAGGAGCCGTTCGCCAACCCGCGCAACGCCGCCGCAGGGTCGCTCCGGCAGAAGGATCCGCGCGTCACCGCGTCCCGGCCGCTGAGCATGCTCGTGCACGGCTTCGGTGCGTGGGAGGGCGGCGAGCGCCCCACGTCGCAGGCCGAGACGTACGCGCTGATGAAGGCGTGGGGCCTGCCGACCAGCGACCGCGTCCAGGTCGTCGCGACGCTCGACGAGGTCCGCGAGTACATCGCCCACTACGGCGAGCACCGGCACGACCCCGCCTACGAGATCGACGGCGTGGTGGTGAAGGTCGACCAGTTCCCGCTCCAGCGGCGGCTCGGCTCGACCTCGCGCGCGCCACGCTGGGCGATCGCGTGGAAGTACCCGCCGGAGGAGGTCAACACCAAGCTCCTCGACATCAAGGTCGGGGTCGGCCGCACCGGGCGCGTCACGCCGTACGGCGTGATGGAGCCGGTGAAGGTCGCCGGGTCCACGGTCGACCGCGCGACGCTGCACAACGCCGGCGAGGTCAAGCGCAAGGGCGTGCTGATCGGCGACACCGTCGTGCTGCGCAAGGCCGGCGACGTGATCCCCGAGATCGTCGCGCCGGTCACCGGCCTGCGGGACGGCTCGGAGCGCGAGTTCGAGATGCCGACGCACTGCCCCGACTGCGGCACCGAGCTGGCGTACGAGAAGGAGGGCGACGCCGACATCCGCTGCCCGAACGCCCAGTTCTGCCCCGCGCAGCTGCGCGAGCGCGTCTACTACCTGGCCAGCCGCAAGGCCCTCGACATCGACGCCCTCGGCTACGTCGGCGCGACGGCGCTCACCCAGCCCCTCGAACCGAAGGATCCGCCCGTCAGGAACGAGGGCGACCTGTTCCACCTGACCGTCGAGCAGCTGCTGCCGATCCGCAGCATGGTGCTCGACCAGAAGACCGGCACGGCCAAGACCGACCCGGAGACCGGCGAGCCCAAGGTCGTGACGTTCTTCGCGAACCAGGAGGGCGAGCCGAAGAAGACCGTCGAGCTGCTCTTCGAGTCGCTGGAGAAGGCGAAGAAGCAGCCGCTCTGGCGCGTCCTGGTGGCGCTGTCGATCCGGCACGTCGGCCCGCGCGCCGCGCAGGATCTGGCCCGCGCCCTCCGTTCGATGGACGCGATCCGCAGTGCCACCGAGGAGGAGCTCGCCGAGGTGGACGGCATCGGCCCGACGATCGCCAAGTCGATCAAGGACTGGTTCGAGGTCGACTGGCACCGCGAGATCGTGGCGAAGTGGGCCGACGCCGGGGTGCGGATGGCCGACGAGGGGGCCGACAGCGGTCCCCGCCCGCTGGACGGCGTGACCGTCGTGATCACCGGCTCGCTGGAGGGCTACAGCCGCGACTCGGCCAAGGAGGCGGTCGAGAACCTCGGCGGCAAGGTCTCGGGCTCGGTGTCGAAGAAAACGGGCTTCGTCGTCGTGGGCGACAGTCCGGGCTCAAAGTACGACAAAGCCGTCAAACTCGGTGTTCCGGTGTTGGACGAGGACGGTTTCGGCGTCCTGCTGGCCGACGGGCCGGATGCGGCCAAGGCCGTAACCGAACGCACGGAGGACTGACCTGCGGTGACATCGGAAGTGGTGACCAGCGGGTAGTTACTCAAGGGTACTTTTCGACTACCTACTGGTAGCATGTCCGTCCGGGGAGGGCATAACGGTACGTACCCAACCGGTTCCGCGAAGTTGCCCGAAAGCCGTACCCTCCCACCTATCACGGCGGACTCCGGGGCCCGGCCTCCGGTTCCCGGGGGCCCCTCCCGCCGCGCCGCCAGGGGATGACCTCCCGGACCCCCCGAGGAAGTGATGAAGGACCCGAACAACACGCGGAACACGTCGCCGCGCCGGGGCTCCCCGCTGTGGATCTTCTTCGCCGCCTGCATCGCGCTCGGCGCGGCGGCGGGCGCGGCGGCGCTCGCCGGGCTCGGCCGCGCCGACCTGGACGCCCTGCTCGCCAACCCCGTGTTCTGGATCCTCGGGGCCTTCATCGTGGTCGGCGAGATGCGCCCGATCATCGCCCCCGGCCTCACCGAGACCAGTGGCGCGACGACCTCCACCACGTTCAGCATCGCGGCCCTGCTCTACGCGGGGCTGCCCGTGGCCGCCGTGCTCCAGGCAGCCGCCGCCGTCACCTGCGGGATCTTCCGCGGCCGCAGCCCGCACCGGATCGCGTTCAACGCCGCCCAGTACACCCTCAGCCTCGGCGCGTCCGCGCTGGTGCTCCAGGCGTTCGGGATCCACCCCTCGCCGACCTCGCCGTGGGTGCCGGGCGGCCGCGACCTGCCGGTCATCGCCCTGGTCGGGATCGCCTACTTCGTCTGCAACGTCACGCTGGTCGGGTCCGCCATCGCGCTGCACGAGCGGATCTCGCTCGTCCGGGCGCTCCGCTGGGACCTGCCGTACCAGATCCTCGTCCACCTGGCGCTGCTCGGCCTCGCCCCGCTGATGGTCATCGCCATGGACCGGTCCGCCGCGTTCGTCCCGCTGATCGTGCTGCCGTTCATCGCCGTCTACCTGAACGCCTCGGTCTCGGTGCGGCGCGAGCACCAGGCCCTGCACGACGGGCTCACCGGCCTGCCGAACCGCAAGCTGCTGATCACCCGCACCGAGGAGGCGATCGCCCAGCTCGGCGGGGCGCCCGGCGGGTCGCCGCTGCGCCGCGGCGAGGCCGGCGGCGCGCGCCGCGCGGGCCTGTTCCTCCTCGACCTCGACCGGTTCAAGGAGGTCAACGACACGCTCGGGCATCCGACCGGCGACCGGCTGCTCCAGCTCGTCGCGCACCGCCTCACGCACAGCGTCCGCCCCGGCGACCTGGTCGCCCGGCTCGGCGGCGACGAGTTCGCGGTGCTGCTGCCGACCGTCCGGGACGAGGCCGCCGCGCGCGAGGTCGCCGCCCGCCTGCGCGCCGCGCTGAGCGAGCCGGTCCGGCTGGACGGGGTGTCGTTCGACCTGGCGGGCAGCGTCGGCATCGCGCTCTACCCCGACCACGCGCCCGACTTCGAGCTGCTGCTCCAGCGCGCCGACGTCGCGATGTACCACGCCAAGGGCAGCCGCACCGGCGTCGAGGTCTACTCGCCGGACCGCGACCGCAATTCGCCCGCCCGGCTCGGCCTGCTCGGCGACCTGCGCCGCGCGCTCGACCGGGGCGAGCTGGAGCTGCGCTACCAGCCGAAGATCGCGCTACGGGACGGCCGGCTCGTCGGCATGGAGGCGCTGCTGCGCTGGCGGCACCCCGAGCGCGGCGTCCTCGCCCCGGACGAGTTCCTGCCGGTCGCCGCGCAGACCTACCTCATGCGCGCGATCACGCACGAGGTCGTCGACATGGCCCTCGCGCAGGCCGAGGCGTGGTGGCGGGAGGGGCTGACCGTCCAGGTCGCGATCAACGTGTCCGGCCGCGACCTGCTGGACGCCGACCTCGCCGAGACCATCGCGGAGGGCCTGATCGCGCGCGACCTGCCCGCCGCCGCGCTCCAGCTGGAGATCACCGAGCGGGTGCTGACGGGGGAGCCCGCGTCCGGGTCGGGGACCGTCGCCGCGCTCACCGACCTCGGCGTCGCGCTCAGCCTGGACGACTTCGGCACCGGCTACTCCTCGCTCGTCCGGCTCAAGCGGCTGCCGATCGAGGAGGTCAAGATCGACTCTTCGTTCGTGCGGCGGCTCACCGGCTCGCCGGACGACGCGGTGATCGTCCGCTCGGTGGTGGAGCTGGTCGGCACGCTCGGCCTGCGCTCGGTCGCCGAGGGCGTCGAGGACGCGCAGACCGCCGCGCTGCTGCGCGAGATGGGCTGCGACGCCGCGCAGGGCTGGCACTTCGCCCGTCCGCTGGACGCCGTCCGCGCCACCGCCTACCTGCGCCGGGGCATCCACACCGACGGGCTCCCCGGCGACGACGGCGTCTTCACCGGCCCCCCGGCCCCGCGCCTCGCCTAGCGCCTCGCTTAGCCCCGGCCTGGCGGGCGACCCGGCCCCGTCCTCGCGGGGCGACTCGGCCGGTCCCCGGACACGCCTGACGCCCCAGGCCTGACGGCGAGGTCAGACGTAGGGCGCCAGAACGTCGCGCGCCGGCCGACAGGTGTCGGACGGTGTGGACCGGACAACGTCAGCCGTGCAGCGCGCGTCATCACGCGTCATCACGCGTCGACCGTGGGCGGCGGCGAGGACCACCGCGTACCGGTTGCGCCGCCGCGGGTCGGTAGTGCTGCCGCGGGTCAGTGGTGCTGCCGCGGGTCGGTACCGCCGGCGCGGGTCAGTAGCGCCGCCGCACTTCCGGGTCCTCGTAGTACCGCTCCTCCCGGACCGCGGGCGGCGGCAGGGGCGCGGCGCGCCGGGCGCTGACGATCCGGACGATGCCGATGATCAGGCCGACCAGGCCTCCCAGCATGAGGATGAAGCCGACCACGTGGATGTCCACGCCACTGAACCGGTAGTCGACCGCGTAGGCCAGGATGGCGCCGATGATGATCAGGGCGAGGCTGCCTCCGACGGTCACCGCGCTCTCCTCTCCGTCGTGGGGGTTACGCCGTCACCCTTCCCCTCGGACGAAGTTGAAACGGGCCTGAGACCGTCGTCACCGGTGGCGGGGCGCGAGGACGCGGCCGATCACGCTGGTAAACGAGTCGGGCCGCGGTGCCGCGACCCATAGGATGAGAGGGAATCCTGTCAACCCGTAGGAACGGTTTCCCACATGTCCGCGATCACCCGTGACGAGGTCGCGCACCTCGCCCGGCTGTCCCGGCTGGCGTTGGGCGAGGACGAGCTCGACCACCTCGCCGCCCAGCTCGACCAGATCATCTCCGCGGTCGCGCGGGTGCAGGAGGTCGCGGCGGAGGACATCCCGCCGACCTCGCACGCGCTGCCGCTCACCAACGTCTACCGGGCCGACGAGAACCGGCCCTCGCTGACCCCGGAGCAGGCGCTCGCCGCCGCCCCGGCGGCCGAGGAGCAGCGCTTCCGGGTACCGCGGATCCTGGACGAGGAGGCGTGAGCGTGAGCGAGCTGACCGGGAAGGGCGCCGCCGAGCTCGGCGAGCTGATCGCCGCCGGCGAGGCCTCCGCCGAGGAGGTCGCCGCCGCGCACCTCGACCGCATCCAGGCGGTGGACGCCGAGGTCCACGCGTTCCTGCACGTGGACCGCGAGGCCGTCCTGGCGCAGGCGCGGTCGATCGACGAGCGCCGCGCGGCGGGCGAGAAGCTCGGCCCGCTGGCCGGCGTCCCCGTCGCGCACAAGGACGTCTTCGTCACCGCGGACATGCCGACCACGGCCGGATCCAAGATCCTCGAAGGCTGGCGGCCGCCCTACGACGCGACCGTGACCGCGCGGCTCCGCGCCGCCGGGATGGTCATCCTCGGCAAGACCAACATGGACGAGTTCGCCATGGGGTCGTCCACCGAGAACAGCGCCTACGGGCCGTCCCGCAACCCGTGGGACCTCACGCGCATCCCGGGCGGGTCGTCCGGCGGGTCGTCGGCGGCGGTCGCGGCCTACGAGGCGCCGCTGTCCACCGGCACCGACACCGGCGGCTCGATCCGCCAGCCCGCCGCCGTCACCGGCATCGTCGGCATGAAGCCGACCTACGGCGGCGCGTCCCGGTACGGCATGATCGCGTTCGCCTCGTCCCTGGACACGCCGGGCCCGTTCGCCCGCAACGTCCTGGACGCCGCGCTCCTGCAGGCCGCGTTCTCCGGCCACGACCCGATGGACTCCACCTCGATCGACGCGCCCGTCCCGCCGGTCGTGGAGGCCGCCCGCCGCGCCGACGTCAACGGCCTGCGCGTCGGCGTCGTCAAGGAGTTCGCGGGCGAGGGCTACCAGGCGGGCGTGCTCAACCGGTTCAACGAGACCGTCGAGCTGCTCGAGTCGCTGGGCGCGAAGGTCGTCGAGGTGTCGTGCCCGCACTTCACCTACGCGATGCCCGCCTACTACCTGATCGCGCCGTCGGAGTGCTCGTCCAACCTGGCGCGCTTCGACGCCATGCGGTACGGCCTGCGCGTCGGCGACGACGGCACCCGCAGCGCCGAGGAGGTCATGGCGCTGACCCGCGCCGAGGGCTTCGGCGCCGAGGTCAAGCGGCGCATCATGCTCGGCACCTACGCCCTGTCGTCCGGCTACTACGACGCCTACTACGGCAAGGCCCAGCAGGTCCGCACCCTGATCAACCGCGACTTCGAGGCCGCGTTCGAGCAGGTGGACGTGCTGGTCTCGCCGACCACCCCGACCACCGCCTTCCCGATCGGCGAGCGCGCCGACGACCCGATGGCGATGTACCTGGCCGACCTGTGCACGATCCCGTCCAACCTGGCGGGCAACCCGGCCATCTCCGTCCCGTGCGGCCTCGCCGACGAGGACGGCCTCCCGGTCGGCGTGCAGATCATGGCCCCCGTCCTCGCGGACGACCGCGTCTACCGCGTGGGCGCGGCCCTGGAGAAGGCCCTGGAAGACCGCTGGGGCGGCCCGCTGCTGGCACGGGCCCCGAAGCTGGAGGCGGGCGAGTGAGCGTGGAGACGCCGATGAAGTACGAGCCCATGAGCTACGCGGAGGCGCTGGCGCGCTTCGAGCCGGTGCTGGGCATCGAGACCCACATCGAGCTGGGCACCGCGTCCAAGATGTTCTGCGGCTGCCGGACCGAGTTCGGCGCCGAGCCGAACACCCAGGTCTGCCCGGTCTGCCTCGGCCTGCCCGGATCGCTGCCGGTCACCAACCGCGCGGCGATCGAGGGCATCATCAAGATCGGCCTGGCGCTGGACTGCGACATCGTCGAGTGGTGCCGGTTCGCCCGGAAGAACTACTTCTATCCGGACATGCCGAAGAACTATCAGATCTCCCAGTACGACGAGCCGCTCTGCGTCGACGGCCACCTCGACGTCGAGGTCGACGGCGAGACGTACCGGATCGAGATCGAGCGCGTCCACATGGAGGAGGACACCGGCAAGTCGCTGCACGTCGGCGGCGAGACCGGCCGCATCCACGGCGCGGACCACTCCCTGGTCGACTACAACCGCGCGGGCATCCCGCTGGTCGAGATCGTCACCAAGCCGATCACCGCGACCGGCGAGAAGGCCCCGCTGGTGGCGCGCGCCTACGCGACCGAGCTGCGCGAGCTGGTCCGCTCGCTCGGCGTCTCGGACGTCCGGATGGAGCACGGCTCCATGCGCTGCGACGTCAACGTGTCGCTCATGCCGCGCGGCGCGTCCGAGTGGGGCACCCGCACCGAGACCAAGAACGTCAACTCGCTGCGTTCGGTCGAGCGGGCCGTCCGGTCCGAGATCGAGCGGCAGGCGGGCGTGCTGGCGTCCGGCGGCCGGATCACGCAGGAGACCCGCCACTTCCAGGAGGCGACCGGCACCACCACGAGCGGCCGGTCCAAGGAGGAGGCGCAGGACTACCGGTACTTCCCCGAGCCCGACCTCATCCCGATGGCGCCGTCCCGCGAGTGGGTCGAGGAGCTGCGCGCGTCCCTGCCCGAGCTGCCCGCCGCGCGCCGCCGCCGCGTCCAGGGCGAGTGGGGCCTCACCGACCTGGAGCTCCGCGACGTCGTCAACGCGGGCGCGCTCGACCTGATCGAGGACACGGTCAAGGCCGGCGCGGACGCCGCGTCCGCCCGCAAGTGGTGGATGAACGAGCTGTCCCGCCGCGCGACCGAGCAGTCCGTCGAGCTCGCCGACCTGCCGATCACGCCCGAGCAGGTCGCCCGCGTCCAGGCGATGGTGGACGCCAGGGAGCTGAACGACAAGCTCGCCCGCAAGGTCTTCGAGGGCGTCCTCGCCGGCGAGGGCACCCCGGACGAGGTCGTCGCCGCCCGCGGCCTCAAGGTCGTCTCCGACGACGGCGCGCTCGAGTCGATCATCGACGAGGTGATCGCCGGCAACGCCGACGCCGCCGAGAAGGTCCGCTCCGGCAAGGTCGCCGCCGTCGGCGCCCTGGTCGGCGCCGTCATGAAGGCCAGCCGAGGCCAGGCCGACGCCGCCCGCGCCCGCGAGCTCCTCCTGAAGAAGCTCGACCAGAGCTGACTTGTGCCAGCCCCGACGGCCGCCGCTCCCCAAAGGAACGGCGGCCGTCCTCGTCCTGTCGCCCCCCACCGGGTCGAGGCCTGAGCACTAGGCTGTGGCCCGGTAGCGACCACTGCGATGACGGGGGGCCGCATGGCGGCGATGCCGGACGACAGCTGGCTGCGCAACTTGCGGCCTCAGCCGAGACGATTGAGCGCCGAGGAGTACGAGGCGCTGCCCGAGGAGGTCGCGAAGACCATCGAGGTCGTGGACGGCTACGTGGTCTTCTGCGAGGCCCCGACCCGCGAGCGTCAGCGAGTGGTGCGGCGGCTGGCCACCCTCCTCGAACGCTTCACGCGGGACGCGATGGAGCGGGGACATCCGTGCGTGGAGGTCGATTTCGACATCGACCTGCGCATCCATGACGTGCCTCTGCAGAACCGGCGTCCGGACGTGGTGGTCTACCGGTGCCTTGAGCGCGGGGGCGACGTGCTCCTGCGTCCCGAGGGCGTCGTGCTCGTCTGCGAGGTGGTCTCGCCCGGCTCCGAGACCCAGGACGGCGTCGACAAGTTCGGGGAGTACGCGAAGGCGGGCATCCCGCACTACTGGATCGTGCGGACGGGCGGCACGGGCGTGTCGGTGATCGAGCGCTACCAGCTGGACCGGGCGGCCGGGCTTTACAAGCATGTCGGCACGTTCATGAAGGAGGCGGGCGGGCAGCCGCAGGTGGGCGAGCCCTTCCCTGTCACCATCGACTGGTCCGAGCTGGAGTACTAAGGGCTCGGGTACTGCGGTTCTCGGTCACTTCAGGGGGATGACGAGGATGCGGTCGTCGCCCTGCTTGGGGTCGCCTCGGCCGTCCTTGTTGCTGGTGGTGATCCAGAGCGAGCCGTCGGGGGCGCGGACGACGGCGCGGAGGCGGCCGTAGGTGTTGGTGTAGTAGGCGATCGGGGTGCTGACCTTGCCGTTCTTCAGGGGGATCTGCCAGAGGCGGGAGCCGCGGAGGGCGGCGGCCCAGAGGGAGCCGTCGGCGTAGGCGAGGCCGGACGGGGAGGCCTCCGAGACGGGCCAGGTCAGGAGGGGGTTGGTGTAGCGGGGGTCCTTGCCGAAGCCCTCGACGGCGGGCCAGCCGTAGTTCTGGCCCTTCTGGACGAGGTTGACCTCGTCGAAGCGGTCCTGGCCGAACTCGGTGGCGTAGAGGCGGCCCGTGTCGTCCCAGGCGAGGCCCTGGACGTTGCGGTGGCCCCAGGTCCAGACGGGGGTGCCGAAGGGGTTGCCGGGGGCGGGCTTGCCGTCGGGGGTGACGCGGAGGATCTTGCCGCCGAGCGAGTCCCTGTTCTGGGCGAGTTCGGTCCGGTAGGTCTCGCCGGTGCCGATGTAGAGCATGCCGTCGGGGCCGAAGGCGATGCGTCCGCCGTTGTGGTTCCCGCCCTTGGGCGCGCCGGTGAGCAGGGGCTGGGGCGGGCCCAGCTTGTCGTTGTCGAGGGTGAGGCGCACCAGGCGGTTGTCGGTCGCGGACGTGAAGTACAGGTAGACCCAGTGGTCGGTCGCGTAGGACGGGGAGACCGCGACGCCGAGCAGGCCGCCCTCGCCGGACGGCTCGACCCCCGGGACGCGTCCGAGGTCGGTCCGTTTCCCGTCCGGGGTGATTCGCAGGAGATGTGCGGTGTCACGCTCGGTGACCAGTGCGTCCCGGTTCGGCAGGAAGGCGATCGCCCACGGGACCGACAGGCCGGTGACCAGGTCGCGGGGGGTGCCGGGGGCGGCGGATCCGGGCGGTGGCGAGTCGGGGGCGGGTGAGGCGGGGGGCGGGGTCTGCGCGGTGCGGGTCGGGCTCGCGGAGTCGCAGCCGCCGAGCAGGACGGCCGTGAGAACGGCGGCGAGGATCCTCCCGGGCATGCCGATGGTGCGCATAGGACCATTCAATCCCCGGCCGGACGGCGGTCCAACCGTGCCCGGCCGACGACTACGCAGCGTGATGCCCGGCGTGTCGCGGGAAAACCGAGTGATCTTCGCGACACGCGACGGGACCGGGGGTCACGCGCCGGTTTGTCGCCGGGAGGACGCCCAGCCTCAATCGCTCCGTGACCTACGGAACGTACATTGAGCATCACGGTGATCCCGCCATACAGCAACGTCGCTGTCCCACCGCCGGCGCAGCCTGAGCGCTCGCCGCCGCCTCCCACGGCCGACCGCGCCCCGGGGGGCACGATCCGACCGGCGCCGGGCGTTGACCCTGCGACCGGCGGGTGACGGGAGACGACACGCATCGGGTGCGCGCCTCGGCGCGCCGGGGACCGCGAGGTCCCGACGGGCAGGAGGGGACACGGCGCGATGAGCGGCGAGGGAGCCAGACGGCTGCCGCCCTGGGCGGTGCCGGTCGGCATGGTCGCGGTCATCGGTGTGCTCTACGCGCTGGGCTCGCTGCTCGGCTGGGGCGGGCCGGCGTATCTCGGCTGGGCCGAGACGGCCGCCGCTGCCGCCGCCGCGGCGTGCCTGCTGCCGCTGTCGCTCCGCCGCGAGCGCCGGGCCGCCGTGGAGCCGGCCGGGGACGTGAACGCATCCGCGGACCTGAACGTACCCGCAGACGTGGACGTCCCCGGAGAAGCGGACGCATCCGCAGACGTGGAGGCGCCCGAAGGCGCCGGCGCCCCCGAGGGCGGCGTGCCCGCCGAGGGCAGGCTGTTCGGACGGGCGTCCTGGCGCTGGTTCGGGATCGCGGCGTCCGCGTGGGGGATCGGCGCGCTCAGCCGCACCCTGTCGGCGATGCTGCACGGCGGCGGCACGCTCGCGCTCTCGGTCACCGACCCGTTCTACCTGGTGGCGATGTTCGCGCTGGTCACCGGCCTGGTCGTGCCGATCAGGCTGCCCCGCTCGGCGCGCCTGTGGGCGCGGTACGCCGCCGACACCTACGTCTGCGTCGCCGGTCTGTTCGTGCTCGGCTGGGTGGCGCTGTTCGGCACGCTGTTCCACCGGTCCGGCGAGTCGCCCGGCGAGTTCCTGCTCGAACTGCTGTACCCGCTGGTCGGGACGGCCCTGGTCTGCGGTTCGCTGCCGTTCGTCCTCGGCGCGGACCGGCGCGACCGGCGCCCGGCGTGGCTGGCGTTCGGCGCGCTGGCGGCGTTCGCGGGCGCGGACATCGTGACGACGGTCGTCCGGCTGCGCGGCGGCGCGCCCGCCGACGACCCGGCCGACATCCTGCGCCTGGCGGGGCTGCTGCTGCTCGTCCTGATCCCGTGGCTCCCGGGGGACGCCGAACCCGCGGCCGGGCCCCGGCGCGGCCGGATGATCGGCCCCGGGCTCGCCACCGCCGCCGTCGCGGCGCTCGCCGCGCTGTTCGTGGCGGGCCACAGCCTGACCGAGCAGCCGGGCTCCGATCCGGTCGTGCCGATCGTCGCCGGGACGGCCACGCTCGTGCTGCTCGCGCGGCTCGCCGAGCTCCTGCGGGAGAACGACACGCTGCGCCGCGCGGTCGAGACCGGCGAGGACCACTTCCGCGCGCTGTCGGAGAGCATCAACGACGCGGTGCTGATCTGCGACCTCGACGCCGTCGTGCAGTACGCGAGCGCGGGCGCGCTGCGCATCTACCGGTACGAGGCGTCCGAGCTGCTGGGCCGCCCGCTGAGCGAGATCATCCACCCGGAGGACCTGCCGCGCGTGCGCGAGGTGTTCGCCGCGTTCCTCGCCGGGGACGACGAGACCGGCCTCGACATGCTGCGCGACCCCGCGTCCGACCTGCTGCCGGACACCTCCGACGCGTCCGGCGGCTCGTCCGGGCCGGACGGCGGGTCGCCGCCGGTGCTCGCGGGCCGCGACCCCGGCCGGTCGCTGCGGGTGGCGTGCCGGGTCCGCGCCGCGGACGGCACGTGGCTGCCGACCGAGTCGACGGTGTCGCGGTACAGCGGCGCGGGCGGCGCGGCGGCCCGGCTGCTGGTCACCACCCGCGACCTGTCGGAGCAGGCCGCGTTGCAGCGCCAGGTGGCGCACCTGACCTTCCACGACGGCCTGACCGGCCTGCCGAACCGCGCCTACTTCGAGGAGCGCGCCCGCGAGGTGCTGTCCCGGCTGGAGCACGCCGCCGCGCGGCGGAGCGAGGACCCCGCGCGGCGGAGCGAGGACGCCGAGCCCGACACGGTCGCGGTCGTCTTCGTCGACCTGGACGGCTTCACCGACATCAACGACTCGGCGGGGCACGCCGCCGGCGACCAGGTCCTCGCGCAGGCGGCGCGGCGGCTGCGCGGCACCGTCCACGCGGACGACACGGTGGCGCGCTGGGGCGGCGACGAGTTCGCCGTCATGCTCCAGCTCCCCGGCAGCGACTCGCAGCTCGCGGTCGAGCTGGCCGAGCGGCTGCTGCGCGTCCTGTCGACCGAGCCGTACCTGGTGGGCAGCAAGCACATCGCGCTGACCGCGAGCGTCGGCATAGCGTTCGCCGGGGACACCGATCCGCCGGCGGGGCCGGGCGGCCGGCCGGGCCGGGCGCGGCCGGAGCCGGGGAGCGGCGCGGCGGCGCGGCGCAGCGCGGCCGACCTGATCCGCAACGGCGACATCGCGATGGCGCGGGCGAAGGAGCTCGGCGGCGGGCGGGTGGAGGTGTTCGCGCCGCACATGCACGCCGACGCGGTACGCCGCCTGGAGCTCGGCAGCGACCTGCAGCGGGCGCTGGCCGAGGAGGAGTTCGCGGTCGAGTTCCAGCCGGTCGTGGAGCTCGGGACGTCCCGGGTGACCGGGGTGGAGGCGCTCGTCCGCTGGTGGCGGGGGAGCGAGCCGGTGCCGCCGGAGGAGTTCATCGCCCCGGCCGAGGAGTCCGGCCTGATGATCCCGCTGGGCGACTGGGTGCTGCACGAGGCGTGCCGGGAGGTGGCGCGCTGGCGCGCGGACTCCTGGGACATCGGCCTGTCGGTGAACTTCACCGCGCGGCAGATCGCCGCGCCGCGGTTCGTGGAGTCGGTCGCGGCGGCGCTGGAGCAGACCGGGCTGCCGCCGCACGCGCTGACCCTGGAGGTCCGCGAGGAGGTGCTCGTCGAGGACGGCGGGCAGAACGTGCAGCGGCTGTCGAAGCTGCGCGACCTCGGCGTCCGGCTGGCGATCGACGACTTCGGCACCGGCTACGCGTCGCTGGCCTACCTGGGGCAGCTCCCGGTGGACATCATCAAGATCGACCCGTCGTTCGTGGCCGGGCTCGGCCGGGACGAGACGCTCACCCTGCTCACCCGGACGATCGTCCGGCTCGGCCGTGACCTCGGTCTCACCGTGGTGGCCGAGGGCATCGAGCGGCCCGAGCAGCTCGAGCTGCTGCGCGAGATGGACTGCCCGCGCGGGCAGGGATTCCTGGTGGCGCGCCCGATGGCCGCCGGACGGGTCGAGTCGCTCGTCCGGACGAACCTGCGCGGGACGCCGGGCCAGATCGAACTGCCGCTGGAAGGCTCCGCGCTGACCACGTGAGATCTTTCGCAGTCTCACATAGTGAGACAAACTGTCCAAGGATTTGACCGCCGGGTGGAACGTCGGCCAGAGTGGTCACCGTGCAGAGCTTCCACATCATTCTCGTAGTACTTGGTCGGCGCGCAGGCTGATCGAGCACTCACACCTGCGCGCTTCCCTCGACCGCCATCCGGGCGGGCGGGGGTTTTTTGTTGGCCGAGTGATCCGAAGCACACCCGCCTCCGCCCGGACGCGGGCCTCTCCCCAAGGAATCAGAACCATGACGACCGAACAGATGACGGGAGCCCAGGCGCTGGTCCGCGCCCTGGAGAACGTCGGCGTCGACACCGTGTTCGGCATCCCGGGCGGGGCGATCCTCCCGGCCTACGACCCGCTCTTCGACTCCCGCCGGATCCGCCACATCCTGGTCCGGCACGAGCAGGGCGCGGGGCATGCCGCGCAGGGATACGCGCAGGTCACCGGGAAGGTCGGGGTGTGCATGGCCACCAGCGGCCCCGGTGCGACCAACCTGGTGACGCCCATCTCCGACGCCTACATGGACTCGGTCCCGATGGTGGCGATCACCGGTCAGGTGGCCACCTCGCTGATCGGCACCGACGGCTTCCAGGAGGCCGACATCTCCGGCATCACGATGCCGATCACCAAGCACAACTTCCTGGTCACCCGCGCCGAGGACATCGGCCGGACGATCGTCGAGGCGTTCCACATCGCCTCCACCGGACGGCCCGGACCGGTCCTGGTCGACATCGCCAAGGACGCGCTCCAGGCGACCTTCGCCTTCGAGTGGCCCGTCCAGATGCGGCTGCCGGGGTACCGCCCGGTCACCCGCCCGCACTCCAAGCAGGTCCGCGAGGCGGCCCGGCTGATCGTGGAGTCGGAGCGGCCCGTCCTGTACGTCGGCGGCGGCGTGCTGAAGGCGAACGCGGCGGCCGAGCTGAAGGTGCTCGCCGAGCTGACCGGCGCGCCGGTCGTCACGACGCTGATGGCGAAGGGCGCGCTGCCCGACAGCCACCCGCTGCACATGGGCATGCCGGGCATGCACGGCAGCGTCGGCGCGGTCGGCGCCCTCCAGCGCTCGGACCTGCTGGTCGCGCTCGGCGCCCGGTTCGACGACCGGGTCACCGGCAAGCTGGACGGCTTCGCCCCGCACGCCAAGGTCGTGCACGCCGACATCGACCCGGCGGAGATCTCCAAGAACCGGCACGCGGACGTCCCGATCGTCGGCGACGCCCGCGAGGTGATCGCGGACCTGATCGTCGCGATCCAGGCCGAGCACGAGGCCGGACGGCGCGGGAACTACGAGGCCTGGTGGCGCCAGCTCAACGCCTGGCGCGAGACGTACCCGCTCGGCTACGAGACCCCCGCGGACGGCTCGCTGTCGCCGCAGTTCGTCATCGAGCGGATCGGGCAGCTCGCCGGCCCGGACGCCTACTACGTCGCGGGCGTCGGCCAGCACCAGATGTGGGCCGCGCAGTTCATCAAGTACGAGCGTCCGGGCGCGTTCCTCAACTCGGGCGGCGCGGGCACGATGGGCTACTCGGTCCCGGCGGCGATGGGCGCCAAGGTCGGCCGGCCCGACTCGGCGGTCTGGTCCATCGACGGCGACGGCTGCTTCCAGATGACCAACCAGGAGCTCGCGACCTGCGCGATCGAGGGCATCCCGATCAAGGTCGCGGTCATCAATAACGGCAACCTCGGCATGGTCCGGCAGTGGCAGACGCTCTTCTACAACGAGCGCTACAGCAACACGAACCTGCATTCGCGGCGGATCCCCGACTTCGTGAAGCTCGCCGAGGCGTACGGTTGCATCGGGCTGCGCTGCGAGCGCCCCGAGGACGTGGACGCGGTGATCGCCAAGGCCATGGAGATCAACGACGTCCCGGTCATCATCGACTTCGTCGTCCACCAGGACGCCATGGTCTGGCCGATGGTCGCCGCCGGCACCACCAACGACGACATCAAGATCGCCCGGGACATGGCCCCCGACTGGGAGAACGGAGACTGACCCCGATGAGCCAACACACCCTCTCGGTGCTGGTGGAGAACACGCCGGGCATCCTGGCACGGGTCGCGGCCCTGTTCTCCCGGCGCGGCTTCAACATCGAGTCGCTCGCGGTGGGCACCACCGAGCACCCGGACATCTCCCGCATGACGATCGTGGTGAACGTCGAGGGACTGCCCCTCGAACAGGTCACCAAGCAGCTGAACAAGCTGGTCAACGTGCTGAAGATCGTCGAGCTGGACAACGCGCAGTCCGTCCAGCGCGAGCTGGTCCTGGTGAAGGTCCGCGCGGACGCCGAGACCCGCTCGCAGGTCCTGGAGACCGTGTCGCTGTTCCGCGCCAAGGTCGTGGACGTCGCGCCCGACGCGGTCACGATCGAGGTCACCGGCAACCGCGACAAGCTGGACGCCTTCATCCGCGTCCTGGAGCCGTTCGGCATCAAGGAGCTCGTCCAGTCCGGCATGGTGGCCATCGGACGCGGCGCGCGCTCCATCACCGACCGCTCGCTCCGCGCCATCGAGCGCTCCGCCTAGCTCCGCCCAGTTTTCCGCTCCGCAACGAAAGGCACACAGAAGTGGCTGAGATGTTCTACGACGACGCCGCCGACCTGAGCGTCATCCAGGACCGGCACGTCGCCGTGATCGGGTACGGCAGCCAGGGGCACGCGCACGCGCTGTCGCTGCGCGACTCCGGCGTCGACGTCCGCGTCGGCCTGCGCGAGGGCTCGGCCAGCCGGGAGAAGGCCGAGGCCGAGGGGCTGCGCGTGCTCACCCCGCGCGAGGCGGCCGAGGAGGCCGACCTGATCATGCTGCTCGCGCCGGACCACCACCACCGCGAGATCTTCGAGAACGACATCAAGCCGGCGCTGGTCGAGGGCGACGCGCTGTTCTTCGGCCACGGCTTCTCCATCCGGTACGGCCTGGTGGAGCCGCCGGAGGGCGTGGACGTCGCCATGGTCGCGCCGAAGGGCCCGGGCCACCTCGTCCGCCGCCAGTTCACCGCCGGACGCGGCGTGCCGGTCATCGTCGCGGTCGAGAAGGACCCGTCGGGCAAGGCGTGGGACCTGGCGCTCAGCTACGCCAAGGCGATCGGCGGCCTGCGCGCGGGCGGCATCAAGACCACCTTCACCGAGGAGACCGAGACCGACCTGTTCGGCGAGCAGGCGGTGCTGTGCGGCGGCGCGTCCGAGCTGGTCAAGACCGGCTTCGAGGTGCTGACCGAGGCGGGCTACCAGCCCGAGGTGGCCTACTTCGAGGTGCTGCACGAGCTCAAGCTGATCGTCGACCTCATGTACGAGGGCGGCGTCTCCAAGATGTACTGGTCGGTCTCCGACAACGCCGAGTACGGCGGCCTCACCCGCGGCCCGCGCGTGATCACGCCGGAGACCAAGAAGGCCATGGAGAAGATCCTCGGCGAGATCCAGTCCGGCGAGTACGCCAAGGAACTGATCAACGAGTTCGAGACGGGGCAGGCGAAGTTCGCCGAGTACCGCAAGCAGCTCGCCGAGCACCCCATCGAGGAGACCGGCGCGAAGCTGCGTCCGATGATGAGCTGGCTGAACGACTGACGCCGGGTCGTGAGGGAGGGGCGGACGCTTCGGCGCCCGCCCCTCTTCCCGTTCGCGACCCGGCCGTCAGCGGGTGAGGCGGCGGCGGATCTTGGTGCGCAGGGGCGCGGGCCGGCGCGCGGCCCTGACCAGCAGCGCCAGATGGCCGCCCTTGGTCAGGTACAGCGCGGCCTCCGCGTCGATCGCCGGGACGGCCCGGGGCGACTCGTCCAGCTTGAACCCCGGCGCCCGGACGCCGCCGTACCGCGCCTCCCGCGTGACGCCGAGGGCGGTCGCGACGACGTGCGCGTCCCAGCGTCCGGGGCCGAGCACGGCCGGGTCGGCGAACGCCTCGAAACCGTCGTCGCCGGACGTCGCGACGACGCGCTGCTCGGCGCCCGAGCCACGCTCGCGCAGCACGACGTCCACGGCCGTCCGGTGCGTCTCGACGCGCTCCACGACGGCGTGCCCCGCGATGCGGACCAGGCCGTCCCGCCAGCCCGCCGCGTCCAGCCGGTGCTCGACGCCGACCTCGGCGGTGATGTCGGCGTCCTGCCGGGGGACGCCGCGCAGGTAGGGGTACATGGCGTAGACCCGGCCGCCGACCACGACCGCGCCCGCCGCGCTGCCCGCCACCTCGTCGCGGATCAGCCGCTCCAGCTCGTCCCGCAGGCCGTTCTGGATGCAGAACGCGCGCAGCCGGAACGCCGCGGGCAGTCCGGCGCGGACGTCGTCGCTCAGGCCCGCGTCGCCGAGGTACCGCCGGGTGCCGTCCACGAGCCGGTCGCGCTGGGCCCGGTCCAGGCCCAGGAAGCGGTGGTCGTACACGCGCAGGACGTCGTGCAGGACACTGATCGTGCAGTCCGAGGTCACGGGCTCTCCAGGTCAGGCGGGTTTCCCCGGTTACGTTAGGGCTCGGGGCGGCGGCGCGCGGCCGAATCCTCACAGTGTGTCGCCGCCGCGGCGCGGCGGGTGAGATGTCCCGGGCGGGAGGCGGCCCGCGGCGGCGGCTGGTACCGTCCGGCTGGTGGCTGCTCCGGTGACGGCGGGTGACGCGACGGGCACGTGGTGGCGCGGCCGGCTGGGCGGCTCCACGGCCCCGCTTCTGCTCGCCGCCGCGGCGGCGTCCGGCTACGCGGTCTACGCGCTGCTGCGGCTGCACACGTTCCGGACGAGCACCTACGACCTGGTCATCTTCGACCAGGCGGTGCGGTCGTACAGCCGCTTGGAGGCGCCGATCGCGCCGGTCAAGGGCGTCCACAACGGGTTCGGACCGGACTTCTCGATCCTCGGCGACCACTTCTCGCCGATCCTGGCGCTGATCGCGCCGCTCTACCGGCTGCACGACGGCCCGGCGACGCTGCTGGTCGCGCAGGCGGTGCTGTTCGCGCTGGCGATCGTGCCGATCTGGGCGTTCACGCTGCGCCGCCTCGGCCGGACGGCGGCCCTCGGCGCGTCGCTCGCCTACGCGCTCTCGTGGCCGATCGCCGAGGCGCTCCGGTTCGACTTCCACGAGGTGGCGTTCGCGCCGCTGCTCACCGCCGCGGCGATCGAGCGGTTCGACGCGGGACGCCGGCGGCAGGCGCTGGCCGCCGCCCTGCTGCTGCTCCTGGTCAAGGAGGACACCGGTCTGCTCGTCGCGGGCTTCGGCCTGTACCTGCTGGTGCTCCGGCCGCGCACGCGGCTCGACCGGACGTGGGCGCTGCGCGGTGACCGCCCGCTCGCGCTGGCGCTGGTGATCGTCGGGCTGGTGACGACGGCCGTCGCGTCCCGCGTGCTGATCCCCGCGTTCGGCGGGAACGGGAACTACTACTTCGCTTACGGCGCCTTCGGACCCGACATGAAGGACGCCGTCCTGCATCTGCTGACGCATCCGTGGGACGCGGTGAAGGCGCTCGGGACGCCGCCGGTGAAGCTCGGCACGATGGCGCTGCTGGTCCTGCCGTTCCTGGCGCTGCCCCTGGTGTCGCCGTTGACGCTCGTGGTCGTCCCGCCGCTGCTGGAACGGATGCTGTCCAGCAAGTTCGACAACTGGTGGGCGCCGCACTACCACTACAACGCGTTCCTCGTGGCGACGCTCGTCCTCGCCGCGGTGGACGGCGCCGTGCGCGTCCAGGGACGCCGTCCGGCGGGGGAGCGGACCGGGACGTGGCTCGTGCTGGGGATGCTGGCGGGCACGCTCGTCACCGTCCCGGCGTTCGCGTTCCGCTCGTTCGCGGACGGATCGCTGTACGTGCGGGACGCGCGCGCACGAGCGGCCGCCGCCGCGGTGGCGCGGGTCCCGTCCGGTGTCGAGGTCGAGGCGGTGAACCACACGGGACCGGCGCTCTCCGGCCGCACCCACGTGCTGCTCTGGGACCGGACGCCGCGCTGGGCCGACTGGGTCGTCGCCGACGTCGCCTACGAGCAGTTCCCCTTCACCTCGCTCACCGAGCAGCGGGAGCGGATCGCGCTGCTCGACCGCTCCGGCTACCGGACGGTGTTCGCGCGGGACGGCTACGTCGTCCTGCGCCGCTAGCGCGAAGGGTTCGTTGGACGGTCCGTCCGATACGGCCCGGTCAGCACGGCGTGTAAAGATTTCCGGAACCAAAGGGCGAGGGGAATCTACCTTTTTGGAGCTCGCTGTCGGATACTGAAGTCAAGCCGCGACGGCCGCGGCGATTTCGCGCACCCGCGCGAACCTGCGATTGTGGCCGCGCCCCGACCGGCAGTGGGGCGAGAGTGATGGACGGCACGATCTCGGGGCGGCCCATCGGGGAGGGCCGCTACACGCAATTGGTGAACATCTGCCGACGGCGGGGCGGGCGAGAAGGTAATTCTCTGCAATTGCTTGCGGTCCGTCCGGAACCAGTTCCGACGGAGGTGTGAGGTGGTCCCGGCGGCGGGGAACGACCTCCAGCACTGGGAGACGTGCGGCCTGGCGTGGATCGCGCTGCTGCGGCACGTGTGGTCGGCCGGCGAGGCCGGCATGGAGGACCGCGGTCCGATCATCGAGGGGCCGCCCGTCCTCTTCGAGATCGGCTCGCTGAGCTGGCGCGACCCGATCCTGCTGCGCCACGGCGACCGCACGCGCATCGCGCACTGGTCCAGCGTGCCGCGCGCCCGCGCGGAGGCCGCCGGGGGCATCGGCGGGCGGCTGCGCGACCTGCACGGCGTCGACCAGCTGCACTGGGCGGCCGCGCTCCTGCGCGCCCGGCCCTGGACGACCAGCGCCTGGGTGTCGCTGAACGATCCGGGCGAGCCCGCCGACGCGGTGCCCTGCCTGGTCGCGCTGGCGTTCCGGCTGCGCGCGTACCGCCTGGTCATGACCGCGATGTTCCGCTCGCAGAACGTCCACCGGGCGTACCTGTCGTACATCCCGCTGCGCGAGGTGCAGCTGGAGGTCGCCGAGGAGCTCGGGCTTCCGGCGGGGCCGATGCGCGTCTACGTGGACGTCCCGCACGTCGCCGTCCGCGACGCCGAGCGCGTGGCCTCGATCCTGGCCGCCCAGCCCGAAGCCGCCTGACCGCGGCCCCCGGCGCGGAGCCGCCTGACCGCCGCCCCGCCCGACGCGGAGCTGCTTCCTCGCCGACCCATGCCGTGTGCGGCACAGGCCGCCGCGCCGCGGGCATCCGGGCCGCCGCGCGGCCCCGGCGCGGGTTTCCACGTTTGCGCAACTGTGAGCAAGATCACGAGTGTCGTGACCGGGGGATTTCCTACTTTTCCAGTAGGTTAAGCGATCAATTCCCCCTTCTCACAAAGGAGTGCGAATGCGCAGCAGCGCGCGCGCCGCGATCGCGGCGGCCGGTGCCGCCGGCGTCCTGCTCAGCGGGCAGGCCGTCGCGCAGGCGGCCCCGCCGTCGGCCGGGCCGGGAGCGCCGGGTGTCGGCGACCCCTACTACCCGGACTATGGCAACGGAGGCTACGACGTCTCGCACTACGGGCTCAAGCTCCACTACCAGCCCGCGACCGACCGCCTGGACGGCGTCGCGACCGTCCGGGCCCGGGCCACGCAGGGCCTGACCAGGTTCAACCTGGACTTCGGCCTGGCGGTCAGCAAGGTCACGGTGAATGGCCGGGCCGCGAAGTTCCGCGCCGAGGGCCAGCACGAGCTCGTGATCACGCCGCCGCGCACGCTCCGCAAGGGCCGGCACTTCACCACGGTCGTCACCTACGGCGGCGTGCCGTCCGCGGTGAAGATCTACGGCTTCACCAGCTGGCAGCGGACCACGACCGGTGGCGTCGCGGCGAACGAGCCCGAGAGCGCCTGGTGGTGGTACCCGAGCAACGACCACCCGCGCGACAAGGCGACCTTCGACGTCTCGGTGACCGTCCCCACCGGCCACCAGGCGATCAGCAACGGCGTGTCCACCGGCGTCCGCAGCAAGGGCGGCTGGACGACCTACGGCTGGCGCGAGACCCGTCCCCAGGCCACCTACCTGGCGACGCTCGCGGTCGGGAAGTTCGACGTCGTCAAGGGCCGGACCCCGAGCGGCCTGCCGTACGAGTACGCGATCGGCTCCGACCTGCCCGCCGACGTTAAGGCGAACGCGCTGACCAGCCTGAAGCGCACGCCCGAGATCCTCAAGTGGGAGAGCGGCCTGTTCGGGCGCTACCCGTTCGAGGCCACCGGCGGGACGGTCCCGAACACCAAGGCCGGCTTCGCCATCGAGACCCAGACGCGGCCGTTCTACAGCCCGAAGTTCTTCGCCAAGGGCAAGCCGAACTACAGCGTCATCGTGCACGAGAACGCGCACCAGTGGTTCGGTGACAACGTGTCCGTCCACAACTGGAAGGACATCTGGCTGAACGAGGGCTTCGCCACCTACGCCGAGTGGCTGTGGAGCGAGCACACCGGCCAGGCCACCGCCCAGCAGCTCTCGGACGAGACCTACAACGCCCACCCGGCGGGCGACGCCTGGTGGAACGTGCTGCCCGGCGACCCGGGCGCGAAGGACCCGTTCGCCGACCAGGTCTACGACCGGGGCGCCATCGCCGTCCACGCCATCCGGCTCCGGGTGGGGGACCGGGCGTTCTTCCAGGCGCTGCGGACGTGGCAGGCGGCCAAGGGCGGCGGCGACGCGAGCGTGGCCCAGTTCGTCCGGCACGTCGAGCGGGTGTCGGGCAAGAACATCGGCGACATCATCAAGACCTGGCTGTACACGGCGGGCCGTCCGGCCACCGCGCCCGGCCACTGATCTAGACCCCGGCCTGGCCCCCGGCCTGACCCCCGGCCTGGCCCCTGGCCTGGTCGGCGGCCTGGCCCCTGGTCTGGCCCCTGGTCTGGTCGGCGGCCTGGTCACCGGTCTTCCGAAGCCCTCTCCCTCTCCCCGGCGCCGCCGGTCCGCCCGTGCCGAACGGGCGGGCCGGCGGCGTCCCCGCGCGGTTACCGGCCAGTGTCACGGGGGCCGCCGTCCGGGGGCCGGCCTCCCTATAGACTCGTGGCGCAGGCGAGGGCACGACGGGGTGAGCTCGCGACGCTTTCCGCACGGCCCAGTGCAGACAATCCACCATCCGAAGGACTGTTCCTTGAGCAAGCCTGTCGTCCTTGTCGCAGAAGAACTCTCCCCGGCCGGCCTCGCGGTCCTCGAGAACGACTTCGAGGTCCGCCACGTGGACGGCGCCGACCGCGCCGCGCTCCTCCCGGCCGTCCAGGACGTGGACGCGCTGATCGTCCGCTCCGCCACCAAGGCCAACGCCGAGGTGTTCGAGCACGCCAAGCGGCTCCGCGTCGTCGCCCGCGCGGGCGTCGGCCTCGACAACGTCGACGTCGAGGCCGCCACCAAGGCGGGCGTCATGGTCGTGAACGCGCCGACCTCCAACATCGTCACCGCCGCCGAGCACGCGATCGCGCTGCTCCTCGCCATCGCCCGCAACGTCCCGCAGGGGCACGCGGCGCTGAAGAACGGCGAGTGGAAGCGGTCCAAGTACACCGGCGTCGAGCTCCAGGGCAAGACCGTCGGCGTCCTCGGCCTCGGCCGCATCGGCGTGCTGGTCGCGCAGCGGCTGGCCGCGTTCGACATGAACGTGATCGCCTTCGACCCGTACGTGCAGGCGGCCCGCGCGGCCCAGCTCGGCGTGAAGCTGGTCGGGCTGGACGAGCTGCTCGCCGAGTCCGACTTCATCACCGTCCACCTGCCGAAGACGCCCGAGACGCTCGGCCTGGTCGGCGACCGCGAGCTGCGCCTGGTCAAGCCGTCGGTGCGGATCGTGAACGCGGCGCGCGGCGGCATCGTGGACGAGGCGGCGCTCGACCTGGCGCTCAAGGAGGGCCGGGTCGCGGGCGCGGGCCTGGACGTGTTCTCCACCGAGCCCTGCACCGACAGCCCGCTGTTCGTGCACGACAACGTGGTGGTCACCCCGCACCTCGGCGCGAGCACGCACGAGGCGCAGGAGAAGGCGGGCACGCAGGTCGCCCGCTCGGTGAAGCTCGCGCTGTCCGGCGAGTTCGTGCCGGACGCGGTGAACGTCCAGGGCGGCGCGGTCGCCGAGGACGTCAAGCCGGGCCTGCCGCTCGCCGAGAAGCTCGGCCGCATCTTCACCGCGCTCGCGGGCGGCGTCCCGGTGCGGCTGGACGTGGTCGTCCGCGGCGAGATCACCGGCCACGACGTGAAGGTGCTGGAGCTGGCCGCCCTCAAGGGCGTGTTCGCCGACGTGGTCGAGGAGTCGGTCACCTTCGTGAACGCGCCGCTGCTGGCCCGCGACCGGGGCGTCGAGGTGTCGCTCACCACCTCCGAGGACAGCCCGGACTGGCGCAACGTCGTCCAGGTGCGCGGCACGATGGCCGACGGCGAGGTGGTCTCGGTGTCCGGCACGATGACCGGGCCGAAGCACCACGAGCGGATCATCGAGATCAACGGCTACAACATGGAGCTGCTGCCGACCGCGCACATGGCGTTCTTCTCCTACAGCGACCGGCCGGGCATCGTCGGCGTCGTGGGCCGCCTGCTGGGCGAGGCGGACGTCAACATCGCCGGGATGCAGGTCGGCCGCGACACCAAGGGCGGCCGCGCGCTGATCGCGCTGACCGTGGACGAGACGATCGCGCCGCAGCTGGTCGACGCTATCGCCGAGGCCGTCGGCGCGGACATGGGCCGCCGGGTGGACCTCGACTCCTGAAATCGGGAGATTCCAGAGTCTGAGACGGGCGGGCGGCTTCGGCCGACCCGCCCGTTTGGTTTGCGCAGTTCACGCCTTATATCGTCTCAATATGTGAGATGAATCGCCACGGGTCAAGACAACCCGGCGGTCGGGGGGTAACGTCGAAGACGAGCCACGCGGCCTTCCGCGGACATCCTCCGCGGCCGCGAGCGGGTTCCGACCGACCCGGTCCGTGCGAACCACGGTCCCCGGATCCGTCCCCGCGCCTCGACGATCAGCGACCTCGGAGTCCCATCATGCAGTCCCAGACCTTGTCCGTCCTGCTCTCCGACGACGACGCCGAAGAGGCGAAGCGCGCCCTCCAGACGGCACTGGACCGCCGCGGCCTCTGACGCCCCGCGAACCTGCGGCGTGTTGCCGCTCCGGCAGGCGCGAGCCGGCAACACGCCGCACCCTTTCTTGCCGCCCGTCCTTTCCGCTCGTCCTTCCCGCCCGTCCTTCCCGCCCGTGTTCAGGGCAGGGCGTCCAGGGCCAGGGCGAGCGCTCCGCGCAGGGCCGCGTCCGCGCCGAAGTGCGCGGGTTCGAGCGCCGGAGGGAACGGCACCGCGCGGGCCAGGAGCCGTTCCAGCCGGGACGCCGGCGCCGGCTCGGCGGCCATCCCGCCGCCGAGGACGATCCGTTCGGGATCCAGCGCGATCGCGAGGTTCGCGACCGCCATGCCCAGCTCGTCCAGGGCCGCGTCGCGCAGCGCGCGCAGCTCCGCCGGGACGGACGGCCCGAACAGCTCCCGCGCGGTGATCTCCCGTCCCGCCAGCGCGGACGCGCGCCGCGCCAGCCCGCCGCCCGAGACGTGCTCCTCCAGCGGGGCGCGTCCGGCGGCATGGCCGGGTTCGCCGGGGGAGCGCAGCAGGTAGCCGATCTCGCCCGCCGCGCCGTTCGCGCCGCGCACGACGCGTCCGCCCACCACGATGCCCGCGCCGAGCCCGGTGCCCAGGTTCACGTACAGGCCGGTGTCGACGCCGGCGAGCCCGCCCCAGCGGAGTTCGGCGGCCGTGGCGGCGTTCACGTCGTTGTCCAGGCGGACGATCGGCGCGCCGAGGCCGTCCGCGAGCAGGCGGGGGAGCGGCAGATCCTCCCAGCCGGGCACGTTCGGGGCCAGCAGCACCCGCTGGCCCCGGACGACCCCGAACGTCGCGACGCCCGCCGCGACGAGCCGCCCGCCGTCCGCGCCGGTCTCGGCGACCAGCCGCCGCGCCGCCTCCAGCGCCCGGCGGAGGACGGTCTCCGCGCCGTCCTCCGCCCGCGTCGCCAGCCGGACGCTGCGCAGCGTCCCGCCGTCCGGCCGCGCGGTGGACATGGCGATCTTGGTGCCGCCGAAGTCGAGGCCGAGCACGAACCCCGCGCTCACCGGCGGCCGCCGCGCGCGGCCGAGTCGATGGCCACGGCGAGGGCGAGCACCCCGGCCGTCACCATGAAGCGGACCGAGGAGTCCACGTTGAGCAGCAGCATCCCGTTGGCCACCGACTGGATGACGAGGATGCCGAGCAGCGCCGCGTAGGCGCGGCCCCGGCCGCCGAACAGGCTCGTCCCGCCGATGACGGCGGCGGCGATCGCGTTGAGCAGGATGTCGCTGCCGCCCGAGCTCTGGTTCACCGCCGACAGGCGGCTCGCCGCGAGGATGCCGCCCGCCCCGGCCAGCACCGATGCGCCGACGAACACCAGCACCCGGACGCGCGTCACCGCGATGCCCGCGCGCCGCGCCGCCTCGGCATCGCCGCCGACCGCGTAGACCCAGCGGCCCGGCAGGGTGAGCCGCAGCACCAGGTCCAGCAGCACGACCAGGCCGCCGAAGATCACCAGCGTCAGCGGGACGCCCCGGTCGCCCGACATGACGGCCACGGCGGCCCCGAGCAGGACGACCAGCCCGGCCGTCCGCAGCGCGAGCGGGAGCGGTCCGGACACCGGAAGCCCGGCCCCGATCCTCGCTCTGCGCACCAGCAGCGCCGTGACCAGGTAGGACGCGCCCGCCACGAATACGATCGTCCAGCTCAGCCAGGTGGGCAGCCAGGTGTCGCTCAGCTTGGCGATCGGGCCGTCGAACGGCAGGTTGATCGTCCCCTCCCGGCCGAGCAGGTACAGCATGAGCCCCTGCCAGCCGATCAGCCCGGCGAGCGTGACCACGAACGACGGCATCCGCAGGACCGTGAACATCAGCCCGTGCGCGAGCCCGATCAGCGCCGCCGCGCCCAGCGCGAGCAGCACCGCCACGCCCGCCGGGACGTGCCGGTGGACGTTCAGCAGCGTCATCACCACCGCGCACAGCCCGCTCACCGAGCCGACCGACAGGTCGATCTCGCCGAGCAGCAGCACGAGGACGATCCCGAGCGCGATCGTCCCGGTGGCGGCCATCTGCAACGCGAGGTTCGTCAGGTTCTCGGCGGACAGGAAGTGGCCGTTCAGCGAGCCGAAGACCACGGCGATCAGCGCCAGGCCGGCCACGACGGGCAGCGCGCCCGGCTCGCCCCCGGACGGTCGCGGGAGCCGGATCCGCCGCCCGCCGCCACCGGTCCCGGGCGGGTCGAGGAAGGTGTCGCGGAACGTGCCGCGGACGGTGTGCCGGAACGTGTTGCGGAGGGTCGGGTTCATGCGGCGGCTCCCGCTCCCGTGATGGCGGCGACGACGGTCTCGGTGCTGGTGTCCGCGGTGCGGAACACGCCCGCGCCGCGGCCCAGCCGCAGCACGGCGATGCGGTCGCTCACGGCCCGGACGTCCGCGAGGTTGTGCGAGATGACGAGGACGGCCAGGCCGCGGTCGCGCAGGCGCCGGATCAGCGCGAGGACCTGCGCGGTCTGCTCGACGCCGAGCGCGGCGGTCGGCTCGTCCAGCAGGACGGCGCGGGGCTCGCCCAGCAGCGCGCGGGCGATCGCGACCGACTGCCGCTGCCCGCCGGACAGGCTCGCGACCGGCGTGCGCAGGTCGGGGATGCGGACGTCCAGGGACGCCAGCAGGTCGCGCGCCGTCCGTTCCATCCGGAGCGAGCGCAGCAGCGTCCAGCGGTGCGGTTCCGCGCCGAGGAACAGGTTCGCGACGACGTCGAGGTTCTCGCAGAGCCCGAGGTCCTGGTGGACGGTCGCGATGCCGAGCGCGCGGGCGTCGTGCGGCCGGGCGATCCGCACCGGCTCGCCGCCGAGCAGGATCCGGCCCGCGTCCGGCGCGACGACCCCGGACAGGATCTTCACCAGCGTGGACTTGCCCGCGCCGTTGTCGCCGACGAGCGCCGTCACCTCGCCCGCGCGCAGGTCGAGCGTCACGTCGTCCAGGGCCCGGACGGCGCCGAAGGTGCGACCGACGCCGCGCGCCGAGAGGACGGCCGGCGGGGACCCGGCGCTCATTGCAGGCCCGCGTTCTTGCAGGCCGCGGCGGCGCCGGAGCAGATCTGCGAGACGGTGTAGAAGCCGTCCTTGAGGATGGTGTCCTTGATCTTGTCGCGGGTGACGGCGGTCGGGGCGAGCAGGAACGCCGGGACCTTGCCCGTTCCGTTCGCGACGGTCGTCGGGGCGGCGGGTTTCTCGCCGCGCGCGAGCGCCACCGCCAGCTCGGCCGACTTGTACGCCTGCGCCTTGATGTTCAGGTAGACGGTCATGTACTGGTCACCGGAAACGATCCGCTGGACGGCCGTCAGCTCGGCGTCCTGGCCGGTGATCGGGAGGAGCGGCCGGTAGCCCGCGCGCCGCATCGCGGTGATCGCGCCGCCCGCCATGCCGTCGTTCGCCGACAGGACGCCGACGATCGAGTCCCGGCCGAGCGCGGTGATCGACTGCTCCATCTCCTGCTGGGCCTTGTCGGGGCTCCAGTCCGGGGTGTCGAACTCGCGGCCGATCGACACCTTGCCGTCCAGGACGTTGTGCGCGCCCTTCTTGTAGTCGGCCGAGCTCGGGTCGGTGGGCGCGCCGTTCAGCATGACGACGCGTCCCTTGCCGAGGGTGTGCCGGGCGTTGAGAGCGTCGAGGAGGGCCTGGCCCTGCATCTCCCCGACGCGGACGTTGTCGAACGAGACGTAGTAGGCGTAGTTCACGCCGGTGATGAGCCGGTCGTAGGCGATGACCGGGACGTGCCGGCGTCCGGCCTCGTTGACCTGCGGCGCGACGGCCTTGGCGTCCACGGCGTCGAGGACGAGCACCTTCGCGCCCCGGGTCAGCGCGGACTCGACCTGGTTCTGCTGCTTGGCCGGGTCCTGGTCGGCGTTGGAGTAGACGATCTTGCAGCCGGCGCAGAGCTGCTTCACCCGCTGCTCGAACAGCGGGCGGTCGAACGACTCGTACCGGGTGGTCTTGGACTCGGGCAGCAGGAGCGCGATCGTCGCCGCGCCGTGCGACGAGGTGCTCTCTCCGCCGCTGGAACAGCCCGCGACCGCGATGAGCAGCGTCATCGCCGCCGTCGCGGTTCGTGTCGTCCGCAGCCGGATCGTGGTGTGCATGGCCCGCACCGCCTTCTGGTCGGCTCGCCGTTGCGCTGAACGTAAGGGAGGCTTCCTAACAAAGCAAGGGGGTGGGACGATCCGAGGGGGCGCGATAATCCGGTGAGCGCAGGAGCGCACGTGAGGGGGACGAGTGGCGTCGGCGAGCGGCAGACCGGTGGCCAGCACCACCAGTGTGCTGAGGGTGATGAACGAGCGGGCCGTCTACGAGCGGATCCGCGAGCGGGGACCGGTGTCGCGTCCCGAGGTCGCGCGCGAGACCGGGCTGTCCAAACCGACGGTCTCGCTCGCGCTGGCGGATCTGGAGCGCGTCGGGCTCGTCCGGACGGTCGGTCACCGCACGGGCGGCGCGGGCCGCGCGGCGATGCTGTACGAGATCCACCCCGACGCGGGACGGGCCGTCGGCATCGACGTCGGCCGCGAGTGGGTCCGCGCCGGACTCTGCGGACTGGACGGGAAAGTGCTGGTCAGGCGGGACGTCCGGTCTCGCGCCGGCGGCCCCGCTGAGCTGACGGCGCAGCTCGTCGCCCTGGTGGACGAACTGGCCGCCGACGCCGGATGCGCCCCCGCCGACCTCACGCACATCGTGATCGGCACCCCCGGCGTCCACGACACCGACGCCCACCGCCTGCGCCTGGCGCCCAACCTGCCCGGCTGGGACGAACCGGGCGTCACGCGCGAACTGCTCGAACGGCTGCCCGCGCCCGTCCTGATCGAGAACGACATCGCCCTCGCCGCGCTCGGCGAGCAGGCCCACGGGCTCGGCCGGGACGTCCCCGACTTCGTGTTCCTCTCCGTCGGCACGGGCATCGGCATGGGCATCGTCCTGGACGGACGGCTCTACCGAGGCGCGCGCGGCGCCGCGGGCGAGGTCGCGTTCCTGCCGCTCGGCGAGACCGACCCGCTCACCCGCGCGCCCGAAGCCCGGCGCCACGGAATGTTGGAGAGCGTCCTGTCCGCCGCCGGCCTCGTGGCCACGGCCCGCCGCCTGGGCATGGACGCCCAGCTCACCACGGCGGACGTCTACGACGCGGCCCGCGCGGGCGACCCGCTCGCGGTCGAGGCCGTCCAGTACGAGGCGGGCAACGTCTGCCGCGCCCTGGCCAGCGTCATCGCGGTGCTGGACCCGCGCCTCGTGGTGATCGGCGGCGGCCTCGTCCGGCACGGTCAGGACGTGCTGCTGGACGCCGTCCGCGAGAGACTCGCCGACATGACCCCGCTCGACCCGCCACCCGTCGAACCGTCCGCACTGGGGGCGGAAGCGACCGTCCAGGGCGCCCTGGCGATCGGCGTCGAGACAGCCCTCGACATTGTTTTCCACCGCGCCGTGGCCGAACCGGTGGTCGGCTGATGACCGACCCCACGCAGGCCCTTCAGCGCGCTTCCACCCTAGGCCCCTACTTCGGAATCACCACCGACCCGAACGAAGAGGTGGACCCGACCTGGCGTGCACTCCCCGAAACCGACCCGGACCACCTGAACACCCTTATCGACCAATACGCCCAACGCCTGGGCACGGACAACCGGCGCGTGGCCGCGAGCATCCTTTTCCAGGGCATCGCCTCGCGCCTCTGGTCACCAGTGGTCGCCTCGGCCGCCCAGGGCGTCGTCCCGGATCTGTCGTCCCTGCACTGGCGCTGGGCCCCGGGCGCGCCCATCGCCCTCTGGCTGGCGACGCCCACCGGCTGGCCCGCGTCCCCGCAGAAGGCGTTCGAGACCGTCATGGACATCCAGCTCCGCCCCCTCCGCGACACTCTTCACAAGGTCGTCAAGCTGGCCGACGGCCTGATCTGGGGAAACGCGGCCTCCGCCCTGGCCGGAACCCTCTACGCCGCCCGCCTGGCCCCCGACCTGGCCCCCAAGCTGACCCCACTCGTCCAAGCCCTCCTCACCCGTCCACCCCTGAACACGGCCGGGACGCTAGGCCCCCGAGGCTTCACCCGCCGAAGCTGCTGCCTCTACTACAAAGTCCCTCCCGGCGGCGAAATGTGCGGCGACTGCGCCCTTCTGGACCGCTGAAGACGGTCCCCGGCCCGTAGCCTGAAAAGCGCGACGGCTCAGGAGGTGCAGGCTCCATGGCAGCGGACGGCACGACGGAGACGGTCGGCACTCGCATCGCACGCGCCCGCAAGCGCCGGGGCCTGACCCAGCAAGGCCTGGCCGAGCGGGCGGCGTACTCGCGAGGCCACATCGCCCAGGTGGAGGCCGGGCAGAAGATGGCGACCCCGGCGTTCGTGGCGGCCGTGGCGGCGGCGCTGAGCGTGGACCCGGCCGACCTGTACGGCCAGCCGTACCGCCTGCCGGGCCACGACGACCGCGTCCACGCGTTCATCCCGGAGTTGCGCCGCATCCAGGCGTATGTGGACGTCGGCCCGGAGCTCGCCGGTCCGCCTCGCAGTGTCGAAGTGCTCGCGGCCGAGGTGGCGACGGGCCAGAAACTCATGCACAACGCCCAGCTGTCCAAGCTTGGCGCGCGCTTGCCCGCGGTGCTGGAGGAACTCACCTACTGGGCTCACGAAACCGGGAACCCCGAAGTATGGGGGCTGCTCAGCAAAGCGCTCAGACTGGGCGTCAGCCTCGCGCGGCGGCTCGGCTACAGCGGTGACGCCCTAGCCCTCCTGGAGCGCGCCTCGGACACGGCGCGGCGCTCGGGCGACCCGAACGTCCCCGCCCTGATCACGCTGGCCCGCGCCCTGGTGCTGCTGGGCCTCAACCAGCACCGTCCGGCGCTGATCCTGCTGGACCGCGCCGCCGCGTCCCTCGACTCCGCCCGCCCCGACGCGGCCGAGATAGCCGGCGCGCTGGACCTGCGTTCGGCCATAGTCGCCGCGCGCGCCGCCGACCCGGCCCGAAGCTGGGACTACTTCGGGCAGGCCGTGGACCGCGTCCGCGCGGGCAGGACGGGCCCGGTCGTCCACGGGCTGGAGTTCACTCCGGCGAACGTGGCCATCCACGGCGCGGCCGTCGCGTCCGAGCTGGGCGACACCGACGAGGCCGCCCGCCGCGACCACGAGATCGGGGAGCGCACCCTCACCTCGCTCCCACCCGAACGCCGCGCGCACCACGAGATCGACATGTCGCGCGTGCACGTCGAGGTGGGCGACCACGCCAAAGCCCTGGCGCGCCTGGCGAGCGCCGACCGCATAGCCCCCCAGATGGTGACGTTCCACCCCACCGCGCGTTCCGTCGTCGCGCACCTCGTGGACGTGCGCCGCACGCTGCCCGAACCGCTCAGGCGCCTCCAGCGGCGCATGACCGTGTAACACCCGGCCCCCGCGCGCGGCAAGCCCACCGTGCACCATCTTGGAACATTACGGAGCGTCCCCGCTGGCAACCTGTGCGTCATGACGCACAGGCCACGCCTTACGGCGGAACAGAAGGCAGCGCACGAGACGGCGCTGGAGGCGGAGTTTCCCGGGTGGTCGATCATTTGTGCTCGGGATACCGGGCGGTGGTGGGCGCTGCGCGGGCCAGGGCCGGGGGAGCTGGTGCAGCACGGGCCCTCGGCCGCGGAGGCCGACACGCCTGAGGGACTCCGGATCCAGCTCCGCGCCTACGCGCGCGAGGAGGCCCGGTGATCGACGTGCTGCGTGAACTCGGTGATCTCTTGGTCGGGCGGGGGCTGCGGGTGAAGGCGCATCTGGGGCCGCTACCCGAGGAGCCCGTGGCCGCGCTGCTGGTGACCAACGCCGCCGTCCCGCATCTCGGAGAGAGCGTGCAGATGCGGGCGGGACGGCTGGTCGACTCGTCCGGGTTCGGACTCGGCGACGTGCCTCAGGCCGTCGAGGAACTTGTAAGTCGCCTGCTCACTCCCGAAGCCATCGCCGCGCGCATCGCAGGCGCTGAGTAGCCTGGGAGCGCCGAGGCGTCAGGAGGTACGGGCCATGCCCGAGACCAGCACGATCGGGACGAATCTCAAGCGCATCCGCAGGGAGCGCGCGATGAGTCAGGAGGGCCTCGCGGAACGGGCCGGGCTCTCGCGCGACACGGTCGCCAAGCTCGAACAGGGGCGACGGCAGGGCGAGCGCACGACCACGCTGATGAAGCTGGCCACCGCGCTGGACGTGGACCTCACGGAGCTGACGGGCCGGCGCGAGCGGCTCGGCGGCGACCGGGGCGATGCCAGCGTCCTCGCGCTGAGGGACGCGCTGCTCGCGCCGTCGCTGCTGCCCGGCCTGGCCGGGCTCGACGTGGACGACGACGGCGCGCCGACGCCGCCCCACGAGCTGCGCGCCGCCGTGGGGCGGGGCTGGGACCTCTACTGGGCGGGCGACTTCGGAAGCCTGACGGCCGCGCTGCCCGGCCTGATCGGCGAGACGCGGCTCGCGCACCGCACGCTCGGCGCGGCGGTCGCCGCGTCGCTGGCGCAGGCGTACCAGCTCGCGGCCTGCCTGCTGGTGCACTTCGGCAAGCTGGACCTGGCGGCTCTGAGCGCGGAGCGCGCGGTCACGGCGGCGGCCGAAGGCGACGACGAGTGGCAGTGGGCGACCACGCACGGCACCTACGCGTGGGTACTGCTCCACCAGGCGCGTCTCGAAGAGGCCGAGCGCGTCGCGGTACTCGCGGCCGCCCGGATCGAGCCGTCGTTCTCCGCGCCCGAGGCGCATCTCGCGGTGTGGGGCAACCTGCTCATGACCGCGCTGGCCCCGGCCGCCGCGGCAGGGCGCGACCCGTCCGACTACATCGACAGCGCTGCCGCCGCCGCGCGGCGCATCGGCCACCGCGTGGACGCCTACCAGACCGCGTTCGGCCCGGCCACCGTGCGTATGCAGGCCGTCCACGCGTGGGCGACGCTCAAGGACCCCGGCCACGCCCTGGCCGAGGCCCGCCACGTCCGGCCCGGCGAGCTGCGCGGCATCTCCTACAGCCGCCACTTGCTGGACGTAGCCCAGGTCCACGTGGACGCGCGCCAGCCGCGCGCGGCCGAGACCCGCCTCGCCGAGGCGCGCGCCACCTCGCGCGTCTGGTTCCGCCACCAGGCCATCGCCCGCTCCCTCGTAGCCGAGGTCCGGGAGATCACCACCCGCCCCTCGCCGACAATCCGGTCACTGGTCGGCGAACTCGGCCTCGACTAGGACACCGCGTTCCTGGGCCTTCCTGCGAGCATGCGGCTGAATGGTCTGCGTGACCGAGAACGCAGAAAGCGCCGCCGTCGAGCGCGCGCTACAGGCCGGGAGTGGTCGATCATTCGTGCCCAGGCCTGCTCGGGTCGTTAGTGTGCGCACTGTCGGGACGGGACGGTCGGGACGCGGCCGATCGCGCGTTTGAAGTCGGGGCAGTCCACTACCGGGTCGTGGTCGCAGGTCGAGGCGTGTTGGAGGCTGTCGCGTAGGCGGGTGAGCTGGGCTATCTGGTCGTCCAGGGTGCGGGCTTTGGCGGCCATGCGGTCGCGGATGGCGGTGTCGCCGGGGCGGGCCGCGAGGAAGCCGGAGATCTCGGCGATGGTGAAGCCGGCGCTGCGGGCGCAGGTGATCAGGCCCAGGCGTTCGAGAATGTCCGGACGGTAGGTGCGGCGGAGGCCGTTGCGTCCGGCGGGTTCGATTAGGCCTTTCTTCTCGTAGAAGCGCAGGGCGGACGGGGCGAGCCCGGCGCGCTGGGCCACTTCGGCGATGTCGAGCAGATCGTCCGTCATGAGGCTCCTTGACTTGAACCGCGCTTCAAGTCGCAGCATAGCCCGCATGAGAATCCATCACCTGAACTGCGGTTCCATGACCACGATCGAGGCCACCTATGAAGGGCCTTCTCCTGCGCGTGCGGTGAACCACTGTCTGCTCGTCGAGACCGAGGAAGGGCTTGTGCTGGTCGAGACGGGCTTGGGGCTTGGGGATGTCCGCGATCCGGACGGGACGCTCGGGGCGGAGTGGGTCGCCATGACCGCCCCTGTGCTGGAGGAGTCCGAGACGGCGATCCGGCAGGTCGAGAGGCTCGGGTACGAGGCGTCCGATGTGCGGCACGTCGTCGTCACCCATCTCGACGTCGATCACTGCGGGGGCCTGCCCGACTTCCCGGACGCGTCCGTTCACGTGCTGGCGGCCGAGCGGGACGCGGCGCTAGCGGGAAATGCTTCCCGGTACCGGCCGGCGCATTGGGCGCATGGGCCCAAGTGGGTGACTTATGACGGGACGCCCGGCGAGCGGTGGTTCGGGTTCGGCGCGTTCGCCCTGGACGGCCTGCCGTCGGAGATCAGGCTCGTCCCGCTCGGTGGGCACACTCAGGGGCACGCGGGGGTGGCCGTGCGGGACGGCGACAAATGGCTGCTGCACTGCGGGGACGCGTACTACTACCACCGCGAGATGCAGGACGAGAAGGAGCCGCATCCGCTCATGGATCTCGTCCAGACCAACTCGCAGGTCCATGCCGACCTGCGGCTCGGCACGCAGGCGCGGTTGCGGGAACTGGTCCGCGACCACGGGGACGAGGTCGAGGTCTTCTCGGCCCATGACCCGTGGGAACTGGCCCGGTACCGCTGAAAGGGGGTCGGCGACGACGCCGGCCCCCTCGCCGGTGCTACTTGCGGACGGCTCGTTCGGTCAGCCAGCCGAAGAGCAGTCCCATCGTCGCCCACAGGACGGCCTGCATGCCCAGGGACGCCATGCGGAATTCCCAGAGCGTCCTAGCCGGGAAGTGGTCGGGGATCGCGTCCGGTTTCGGGGTGATCTGGAAGAGCACCGCGTTGACCAGGACGAAACCGATCGCCGACACGGTCACCGCGTTCCAGGTGCCCAGGCGCGGGGTGAGGCGGCGGCAGATGATCACCGCCGCGACGACCGTGGCGATGCCGATCGCGACCATGCCGAAGTACAGGGCCGTCCGGCCGCCGATGGTGGTCGGGTTGCCGACCGCCGGGGGAGTGGCCGGGTACTTCAGGAACGGCACGCCCTCGACGGCGACGAAGCCGAGCAGCGCGACGACGGCCGCCGTCGCGCGCGCGTGCAGGGCGCCGAGGCGTCCGTAGGCGAAGGCGAACGCGATCGCGAACAGGCCGCCGATCGCGACGCCGTAGAAGCCGACCGCGGTGATCAGGCCGGCCGTCTTCTGCACGGCCCGGGACACGATCTCCTCCTCGTGCCCGGCGCCGTGGTCGGCGTGCGACTCCTCGAACGCGATCGCGTTCCCCACCTGCGGCTCGCCGTAGACCCACGCGACGACCAGGGCCAGCGCCGCCCCGGCCAGCCCGGCCAGCATCCCCCGCACGAGCAGGGAACGCATGGTCATCGGGCGCGGGGCGGCGGTGACGTCCGCCGCCATCAGTGGCAGGGGAAGCCGAGCAGGTGCCGGCCGTCGTGGGTGAACTCGTGCACCCAGGTGCCGGAGAACAGGGAGGTCGCGCCCTGCTCGGCGCCGACGAAGTAGATCAGGACGAGCCCGAGCACGGCGGCGAACACCGCCCAGGGCAGGATGTCGCGGACGGGGACGCGCAGCGGCACCGGCTGCTGGGCGGCGCGCTGCTCGGGAACGGCGGACTGGGCCATCTGGGTCTCCTCACGGGGTTCACTCGCCCCGGTTGCGGGAGGACGACGGGTCAGTGTCCTGACTCCCAGATCGGCGCCTCCCGCCGACCTTCCAGCCGGTCTTCCGGCCGTGGTCGCACGCGGGGGAGGCTCCCTGGTCACAGTGGCGGGACCGTCCCGGAATCGCACCGGGTTCCTGCGCACCGTCGCCTCGATGTGAACTTGTCAGGCGAAGCGTCCCCTTTGGGGGATGCGACGTCAAGTCACACCGTTCTGTCCTGTCTCAGGGGGTGAGACCATTGCTCATTGGATGAGACGTTGCGGTAGAGTCCCCGCATGGCTTCCCGCAGCATCCGACTCGCGGCCATTCCCGGTGACGGGATCGGCCCGGAGGTCGTCGCCGAGGGGTTGAAGGTCCTCGACGCCGTCGCCCCCGCCCACGACCTGAGTTTCGAGCAGACCGAATACGACCTCGGCGCGGCGCGCTACCACCGCACCGGCGAGGTCCTTCCGGACTCGGTCCTCGCGGAGCTGCGCGACCAGGACGTCATCCTGCTCGGCGCGATCGGCGACCCGTCCGTGCCGTCCGGGCTGCTGGAGCGCGGCCTGCTGCTGCGCACCCGGTTCGAGTTCGACCACTACGCGAACCTCCGCCCGGTGAAGCTGCTGCCCGGCGCGACGTCCCCGCTCGCGGGCGTCGGCCCGGACGACATCGACATGCTCGTCGTCCGCGAGGGCACCGAGAGCCTCTACGCCGGGACGGGCGGCGTGATCCGCAAGGGCACCCCGCACGAGATCGCCACGCAGGAGAGCGTCAACACCGCCTTCGGCGTCGAGCGGGTGATCCGGTACGCGTTCGAGCAGGCCGCGGCGCGTCCGCGCAAGAAGCTCACGCTCGTCCACAAGGACAACGTCCTCGCCTACGCGGGCGACCTCTACCAGCGCACGCTCAAGCGCGTCGGCGAGGAGTACCCGCAGGTCGAGACCGACTACTGCCACGTCGACGCGGCGACGATGTTCTTCGTGAACCAGCCGCAGCGGTTCGACGTGATCGTGACCGACAACCTGTTCGGCGACATCATCACCGACATCGGCGCGGCCGTCGCGGGCGGCATCGGGCTCGCCGCGTCCGGCAACGTCAACCCCGACGGCACCGCGCCGTCGATGTTCGAGCCGGTGCACGGCAGCGCCCCGGACATCGCCGGGCAGGGCAAGGCGGACCCGACGGCGACTATCCTGTCGGTCGTGATGCTGCTCGACCATCTCGGCGAGGACGCGGCCGCGCGCCGCGTCGAGTCCGCCGTCGCCGAGGACCTGATCGAGCGCGGGGGCGCGGGCGTCCGGTCCACCGCGCAGATCGGCGACGCCATCGCCAAGCGAGTAGCCGGGTAGGCGCGCTCGCCGACCAGCCATGACCGGGCGCGCCGACCTCACGGCGCGCCCGGTTTTTCGTCGTGCTCGCCGTGGGTGGAGAGCCGGGTCTGGACGAAGTACGACAATAGGGACTAGGGAAGGTCGGACGGCAACGGAGCCGCCTGGCGATCCGGGAGAGGACACCCACGATGAGCACGACCCTGGACTTCGAGATCACGCGGAACGAGAACCCCGTCTCGGCGGAGGACCGCGCGGCCATCCTGGCCGATCCCGGATGGGGCCGGTACTTCACGGACCACATGATCACGATCCGCTACCACAAGGACCGGGGCTGGCACGACGCCAAGCTCCAGCCGTACGGCCCGATCGCGCTCGACCCGGCCTCCCAGGTGCTGCACTACGCGCAGGAGCTGTTCGAGGGCCTGAAGGCCTACCGGCAGGCGGACGGCTCCATCGTCACCTTCCGCCCCTACGCCAACGCCGCCCGGATGAACGCCTCCGCGCAGCGGATGGCGATGCCGGAGATCCCGGAGCAGCTGTTCGTCGAGGCCCTGGAACTGCTCGTCGCGACCGACCGCGACTGGGTCCCCACCAGCGAGGGCCACAGCCTCTACCTGCGCCCGTTCATGTTCGCCACCACCCGCCTGCTCGGCGTCAACCAGCCGGCGGACGAGTACCTGTTCATGATCATCGCGTCCCCGTCGGGGAACTACTACGCGCGCGGCATCAAGCCGGTCACCGTCTGGCTGTCGCAGGACTACACCCGCGCCGCCCCCGGCGGCACCGGCGCGGCGAAGACCGGAGGCAACTACGCCGCGTCCTTCGCCGGGCAGGCCCAGGCCGTCGCGCACGGCTGCGACCAGGTCGTCTGGCTGGACGCCGTGGAGCACCGCTGGGTCGAGGAGGTCGGCTCGATGAACCTGATGTTCGTCTACGGCGCCGGCCCGCAGCCGCGCATCCTCACCCCGGCGCTCACCGGCACGCTGCTGCCGGGCATCACCCGCGACTCGATGCTGAAGCTCGCGCCCGACCTCGGCATCCAGGTCGAGGAGGGCAAGATCGACATCGACGAGTGGCAGCGGGGCTGCGAGTCCGGCGAGCTGACCGAGGTCTTCGGCTGCGGCACCGCCGCGATCATCAGCCCGGTCGGCGCGGTGAAGGGCACCGACCGCGAGTGGAAGATCGGCGACGGCGAGCCCGGCGAGATCTCCATGCGGCTGCGCGAGGAGCTCATCGGCATCCAGTTCGGCCACCGCCCGGACCGCTACGGCTGGGTCCACAAGATCGCCTGACCTCCGTCCCGGGACACCTGTCACCTTTCCCCGGGACGCCTGACCTCCGTCCACAGGGACGCCTGGCATGCGTCCCCGTGACGCCTGAGAGCCGTCGCCGTGACGCCTGAGGCTCGTCCCCGTGAGGGCCGGGCCAGGCCGTTTCCCGGGGCCCGATGCTCGTCCGCCGGCTGCCGTTTCACCGTGTCGCCCCGATTTCGTCTCGACACGTGAGACGGCAGTTGGTGTTTTTGAGACGGCTGTGGCATGATCGGGGCATCATGCGCCACAGCCTCGTGATTATTGGCTGGCGCGCCGGCAACTGACGGAACACCGCCGGCGCGCAGACCTCTCACGCCCGTGAGGGGTCTTTTCGTTTTCCGGCGCGGTCCCGCCCACCCTCGAAGGGCTGATCCCACATGCAGGGCGACGCATTCCACGTGTACGACACCACGCTGCGTGACGGCTCGCAGCAGGAGGGCCTCAACCTCTCCGTGACCGACAAGCTCGCCGTGGCGCGTCACCTCGACGCGCTCGGCGTGGGCTTCATCGAGGGCGGCTGGCCGGGCGCCAACCCCAAGGACACCGAGTTCTTCCGCCGTGCTCGGACCGAGCTCGAACTGAAGAACGCGCAGCTCACCGCGTTCGGCGCGACCCGCCGGGCCGGTGTGAAGGCCGCCGACGACCCTCAGGTGGCCGCCCTGCGCGACTCGGGTGCGTCCGTCGTGACGCTCGTGGCGAAGAGCCACGACCGGCACGTCGAGCTGGCCCTCCGCACGACCCTGGAGGAGAACCTCGCGATGATCCGCGACACGGTCTCCCACCTGCGTGCGGAGGGCCGACGCGTCTTCCTGGACGCCGAGCACTTCTTCGACGGCTACAAGGCCAACCGCGCCTACGCGCTGGAGGTCGTCCGGACCGCGGCCGAGGCCGGGGCCGATGTCGTCGCGCTCTGCGACACCAACGGCGGCATGCTGCCGGACGAGCTGGCCGACGTCGTCCACGACGTGGTCTCGGCCGGCGCGCGCGTCGGCATCCACTGCCACGACGACTCGGGCTGCGCGGTCGCCAACTCGCTCGCCGCCGTCCGGGCGGGCGCGACGCACGTGCAGGGCTGCGCCAACGGCTACGGCGAGCGCAGCGGCAACGCCAACCTGTTCACGCTCGTCGGGAACCTCCAGCTCAAGCGCGGGATGCGGCTCGTCAGCGACGAGCAGCTCGCGCAGATGACCCGGATCGCGCACGCCGTCTCCGAGGTCACCAACGTCGCGCCGACCTCGCAGCAGCCCTACGTCGGGCTGTCGGCGTTCGCGCACAAGGCGGGCCTGCACGCGTCCGCGATCAAGGTCGATCCGGACCTCTACCAGCACATCGACCCCGCCGCCGTCGGCAACGACATGCGGATGCTCGTCTCCAGCATGGCCGGACGCGCGTCGGTCGAGCTCAAGGGCCGCGAGCTCGGCTACGACCTGTCCGGCGAGCGCGCCGCCGCCGTCGTCTCGCGGGTGAAGGACCTGGAGTCCACCGGCCACACGTTCGAGGCCGCCGACGCGTCGTTCGAGCTGCTGCTGCGCGAGGAGCTGACCGGCGTCCGGCCGCGCCACTTCGACGTCGAGTCGTGGCGGACGATCGTGGAGCGCCGCCCGGACGGCTCGATGGTCTCCGAGGCCACCGTGAAGATCCACGCGAAGGGCGAGCGGATCATCGCCACCGGCGAAGGCAACGGCCCCGTCAACGCGCTCGACAACGCGCTGCGGCTCGCCCTCGGCCAGCTCTACCCCGAGCTCGCCCGGATGGAGCTGACCGACTACAAGGTCCGCATCCTGGAGGGGACGCACGGCACCGACGCCCGCACCCGCGTCCTCATCGAGTCCAGCGACGGCGAGCGCGAGTGGGGCACCGTCGGCGTCGAGGACAACGTCATCGCCGCGTCCTGGCAGGCGCTGGAGGAGGCCGTCACCTACTGCCTGCTCCACGCCGGCCACGAGCCGACCGCGTGAGATCACCCGCACCGGGGAATCTTCGCCGCCGCCGGGTAATTGACCGGGCATGAGCAGAAACGTCACCGACGACCGCGACCAGAGCCGCTACGAGATCACCGTGGACGGCGCCCTCGCCGGATTCGCCGAGTACCGGCTGCGCGGGGACGGCGGGACCGTCGTCTTCACGCACACCGAGGTCTTCCCGGACTACGAGGGGCAGGGCGTCGGCGGCGCGCTCGCCCGCGGCGCGCTGGACGACGTCCGGTCCGCCGGCCGGACGGTCGTCCCGCAGTGCCCGTTCATCAAGTCCTGGATCGACAAGCACCCCGACTACCAGGATGTTCTCGCCTGACCTGCGATAATGACTCGTCGTGTTCATGTGAACACGGAGAAAAGCCGTTGAACATGGCCAAACAGGTGGCAGAACGCTGTCCGGACGGCCACCATGAGTTACCCGTGATCGCGCGCCGCGAACGACCGGCGCGCGTTCGCGTCCCCACGCACGCGACCCCACGCACCCGACCCCCGGAGCATCCATGCCCGTCCGAACCCGGCCTTCCGCACTGGCGCGGACCGTCCAGGACGAGACGTTCGCCGGCGTCGCCCTCGGCCTGGGCGAGACCTTCGAACGCGACGGCGACCTGGAGCAGGCCGCCGCCTGGTTCCGGTGCGCCGCCGAGGCCGGGAGCCCCGACGCCGCGCTCCGGCTCGGCGACGTCCTCGGCCGCCTCGCCGACGAGCGCCGCGCGGGCGACTCCGCCGAGAACCTCCTCGCCGAGGCCACCCGCTGGCTCAGCGGCGCCCCGGACACCACCAGCCCGGACGCGATCGGCCTGATCACCGACCTGCTCAACCGGCACCAGCGCCGCGCCGCCCGCCGCGCCACCGAGGAGTAACACCGCCTCCGCCACTGCGGTCGAGCCGCGGCGGTGCCGCGCGTCCGGCGGGATGATCGTCGCGCCGGGGCGAACCGGATCGCCCCGACGACCGTCCGATCCAGTGAACCGAAGCGCTGGAGAGGTGGCCAGGTGAGCGGCGACACCCCGGGATACGTCCCCCCGGACCACACGAACACCGCGGAATTCGCGATCCCGCCACGGGAACCCGCCGGACCCGCCCCGGAAGACACCGTCCTCGACGTCCCCCAGGCGGCCGACCCGCCGCCCCCGGCGACCACGCCCGACGACGCCCCGGCATCCGACGCCACGCCCGCGACCGACGATGTGCCTCCGGCCGACGATGTGCCTGCGGGCGAGGGCGTGCCTGCGAGGGCGGACGAGACGATCACCGATCTTCCGATGACGGAGGTCACCGCCACCGACCTCCCGGACGCGGACGTCACGGTGTGGGACTCCGACACGATTCCCGACGACGCCGTGGTGGACGACGTCCCGGCGACGTCCCCCGACGAGTCCGATCTCGCGTCCGCGACGGTCACCGACATCCCGGTCGGTGGGCGACCGCGCCCCGACGAACTCCCCGACGATCCGGCCGCGACGCCCTTCGGTCCGGTCGAACGTCCTCAGCCCACGCAGGTGGAAGCCGCGCCTACCCAAGTGGAGGGCATCCCGGTGCAAGGGGAGGCCGCGCCCACGCAGGTCGAAGGCGTGCCCATGCAGGCGGAAGCCCCGCCTCCGCACGTGGAGGGCGCGCCGGGGCGGTCGGAGACCGAGCCTGCGGGCTTGGACCCGGCGGGCGGGCAGGCGTGGACGGCTCGGTTCGGTGCGGAGGCTGCGGGGACTGCGGGGGCTGTGGGCGCCGCTGCGGCGCCCGGGGAGAACGTCGCTCAGGCTCGTCCTGAGGCGGTGTCGTCGCAGCAGGGGGCGTCGTCGCCGGACGCTCCGACGCCCGCAGTGGGACAACCGAGCGTTCCGGCCGCCATGGCGATGGGCGGCGGCGGAGGAGCGGCCGCTAACACGAGCCCTGCCGGGGGCGTGTCGCCGCGTCCGAACGGACGGAACCGGCGGCCCCTGGTCATCCTGGCGATCGCGCTGGGGGTGCTCGTTGTGCTGGCGGGAGCCGCAGCGGCGTTCTTCGTCGGCGGCTCGTCCGGGAAGTCGCACAAGGGGACGGCGGCCACGGCGGTGCCCGCGCCTTCGGGCACCGGGAGCGGGACCGGGTCGCCCTCCGCGTCGCCCCCGGGCTCGGCCTCGCCCGGCGGGGCCTCGCCCACCGGCGAGCCGTCGGGAGAGCCATCCGGAGAGCCGTCCGACGAGCCGTCCGGGATGCCTTCGGCGGCGCCCGGCGGGACGCCCGGTGCGGTGCCGCCCGGGGGCGCGAGCCCGCAGCCCACGGCGTCCGGGCCGGTGGTCCGGGGCAACGGGATCAGCTACCAGGTCGTCCAGCAGGACCAGGGCTACTTCGAGGGCCAGTTCGTCGTCACCAACGGCGGGAGCGCGCCGCTGACCGGATGGAAGATCACCTTCGACACGCCGCGCGCGGACGTGCACGCGATCTGGGGCGCGGAGCTCGTGCACGGCGGCACGCACGTGGAGATCGACGGGACGGTCGCGATCCCGCCCGGCGGCACCTGGACGGTCCGGTTCGGCGCGACGGGACAGCCCGCGCAGCCGCAGGGGTGCCTGCTGTCCGGGCGGCCGTGCGGCTTCTGAGTCCGCGCGCCGATTAGGCTGCTCGACATGCGAATCGCGAGGTTCTCCACCGGTGAAGGCATGTCCTTCGGGGTGGTCGAAGAGAACACCATCGCCGCCATCGCGGCGCACCCGTTCGGCGAGCTGTCCTTCACCGGGCAGCGCTTCCCGCTGGCCGACGTGCGGCTGCTCGCGCCGATCCTGCCCAGCAAGGTCATCGCGATCGGCAAGAACTACGCCGAGCACGCCCGCGAGATGGGCGGGGAGCCGCCCGCCGAACCGGTGATCTTCAGCAAGCCGTCCACGGCGGTGATCGGCTCCGGCGAGGCGGTCGCCTACCCGGAGAAGCTGTCGGAGCGGGTCGACTACGAGGGCGAGCTCGCCGTCGTCATCGGGCGGCTGTGCCGGGAGGTCCCGGCGTCCCGGGCGCGCGACGTCATCCTCGGCTACACCTGCGCCAACGACGTCACGGCCCGCGACCTCCAGAAGCGGGACGGGCAGTGGACCCGGGCCAAGGGCTTCGACACCTTCTGCCCGCTCGGACCGTGGATCGAGACCGAGCTCGACCCGTCCGACCTCGCGATCACCACCCGGCTGAACGGGGAGGTGAAGCAGCAGGCGCGCACCTCCGAGCTGACGCACGGCATCCCGGAGCTGATCGAGTACGTGACGCAGGTCATGACGCTGCTGCCCGGCGACGTGATCCTCACCGGCACCCCGGCGGGCGTCGGGCCGATGGAGATCGGCGACGAGGTCGGCGTCGAGATCGAGGGCATCGGCACCCTCACCAACCGCGTGGTCGCGCGCGACTGACCGCGCCCGCGCCCGGCGCTCCGCCGCCCGCGCCCGGCGTTCCGCCGCGTCCGGACGGCTCAGGCTGTCGTACGGCGTCCCTAGGCTCTGTCCAGGGGCGCCGTACGCGTTTCACAGGGAGGGACCGATGGGCTTCGAAGGCTTCGGCGAGGAGGCGTTCGCCTTCTACGAGGGGCTGCTCGCCGACAACAGCCGCGACTACTGGACGGCGAACAAGGAGCGTTACGAGCGGCACGTCCGGCGGCCGATGCTCGCCCTGCTGGACGAGCTGGAGCCGGAGTTCGGCGACACCAAGCTGTTCCGGCCGTACCGGGACGTCCGCTTCAGCAAGGACAAGACGCCCTACAAGGACCACCAGGGCGCGCTGGCCCTCGACGGCGGCCTCTACGTCGAGATCGACGCCGACGGCATGCTCGTCGCGGGCGGCATGTACTCGATGGACGGCGAGCGGCTGAAGCGCTACCGCGCGGCCGTCCACGCGCCCGCCTCGGGCAAGGCCCTCGAAGCGCTGCTGGCCGACCTGGAGAAGGCGGGCATGGAGATCGCTGGGGCGACGCTCAAGACCCGTCCGCGCGGCTTCGACGCCGACCATCCGCGCATCGGGCTGCTGCGGCACCGGGGGCTCTACGCGCGCCAGGGCTGGCCCTCGGACCCGTGGATGGCCACCGGCGAGGTCGTCGACCGCGTGCGGGACGCCTGGCGGCGGCTGCGCCCGCTCGGCGAATGGGCCGAGGAGCACGTCGGCCCGCCCGATTTCGGACGCTGACGACGCCGGTACCGGAAGGCGTTCCGGACGGTCGATTCCGGGCGGCGCCGCGGCGGCCGGAAGGCGCTGGTCGGGTGCCTCCGCTATTCGTTTTGGCACTCGTCCTGCAGTCCTGTATTCTCTTCGAGGCGCGAGCGGAACGGAAGGCCCGGAAGGGCCAAAGGGAAGCTCACGGCACTGGGGTATGGTGTAATCGGCAGCACGACTGATTCTGGTTCAGTTAGTCTAGGTTCGAGTCCTGGTACCCCAGCTGATCCCGATCTCGCGGAAGCGGAGATCGGTGTCGCGCAGGCCCCCGTCGTCTAGTGGCCTAGGACGCCGCCCTCTCAAGGCGGTAACGGCGGTTCGAATCCGCTCGGGGGTACGCAACTCAGCAGGTGAAAGCCCTGATCGCCGCGTGCGCGGTCGGGGCTTCGATCTTGTCGGGACGCGGCGGCCGGAACAAACCGGTCGGCGGCCCGCGCGAGATCCGCTAAGCTGGGCGAGGCCGAGCGGGAGACCGCGAAGGCCGCAGGCAAGATCAGGCCCCCGTCGTCTAGTGGCCTAGGACGCCGCCCTCTCAAGGCGGTAACGGCGGTTCGAATCCGCTCGGGGGTACGCGCGAAGTACGAGGCCCCGGTCATCACGACCGGGGCCTCGCGCATTTTCCGCATTGATCGCCACCCGCCCATTTCCATTAACGATCAAGCGCCGCGCCCGCACCCCGCGCCGCGCCCGCACCCCGCGCCGCGCCCGCACCCCGCGCCGCGCCCGCACCCCGCGCCGCGCCCTCGCCCCGCGCCCTCGCCCCGTGCGCCCGCGCCGCCCTCGTGCCGCGCCCCCGCCCTGCGTCCTGCGCCGGGCGCTCGCGCTGGGCAGCCGCGGGTGGTTGGGGTCAGAGCCAGCCGGTGCGTTCGGTCGAGGCGTGGGCGCGGAGGGCGGCGAGGGCCTGGTCCGCCGTGAGCGGCGTGACGCGGCGCGGGCCGGACGGGGTCGCGAGCCCGCCGTCCGCGTCGACCGCGCAGGTGCGGCCGTGCGGCCACACGCCGAACATGATCCCGACGGGCCGGTTGGCCGGGCCGCGCCGGACCAGCGGGAGCACGACGTCGTCGTCCCGGCCGGGCGTGGAGATCCAGTAGGTGGTCGGCATGCCGCGTCCGCGCGTCGGGCTGAGGTCCGGGTTCGCCTGCTCGGCGTCGCTGAGGAGCATCTCCAGTTCCAGGTGCTCGATGGCGTCCTCCAGCAGCTCGCAGACGTGCAGTTCGGGCGCGAGCGCCGAGCGCAGCGGCTCGTCGAACGCGTCGCCGAAGAGCCGGTCGAGCTCCGCCCGGGAGAGGACGACCTTGGCGCGCGGGCCGTCCCGGGTGACCAGCTCGGTGATCACGGCCCGGACGAACCCGTCCGCGCCGTCCCCGACCAGCCCCACCCCGGACGGGCGGGCCAGTTCGGCGGCCACCCGCACCGCCGGGACGGTCGGCCCCGTGTGCGCCGTCGTGGCGAACGTCGCGGACGGCGGCTCGCTGACAGCATCGTGGGGGACGTACCGCGCCCCGGGACGGCGCGAAGGACGGATCACCGCGCCCAGCACCGGCCTGACCCGCCGGTGCAGCAGGAAGGCCGCGCACATGGCCAGGATGGCGAGCAGGGTGGGCAGGAGACCGAACGAGCCCGTCCGCCCACTGCCCCGGACGGTCTCAGCGGCGCCGGACGGCCGCACAGCGCTCGACGGCACGCCCGCCGGAATCCCGCCGGGCACCGCAGCGCTGCCGAGAACGTCGCCAACCACCCCATAACGCTGTCGAGGACGGCCCAGAGGACGCGCGCTCGCCTTCTGATGCGGCGGTGTCGCGCGTCGGCGCGCCTCGGCGCGGTGCGGGCGGCGCGCCGGCCGCCCCTGCCGCGGGTCTCGCAGGGAGCTGCGCAGCGTGCGGCCGAAACCGTCGCGTCCGTGGAGGAGTTCTCGTCCGAGCTCGCGGCAGAGGGGCGTCTGCCCGAAGATCGCAGCCGCCGCCCCCTTGAGGCCCGGGCAATCGGTGCCCCCGCCGGCGTGTCCCGCCCTCGACGCGGAAACCGAGACCGCGCGTGCCGCGGACGCCGATGCGGGCGCTGGTGACAGCATCAGCACCGCTCCGGCCGCCAGTGCCGTGACAGATCCCCTCACAGGCGGTCACCTCCCCCCGGACGACCTGCTGAGCACGATGAAAGCAGCCGGGGGCCGGGGCGTCCCGCAGGCCGCCCGGCGGGTCGCGATCCGTGATGATCTCGATACTCACCGCCACTGTTTATGTGTCCTTGCTGACGGACGGCGGCCGGGTCAACTAAAGTCGTTGCCTGAGCGAAGGGGATGGTGCATGGAGACGACCGGGACCGAGACCGACGCCGAGACCGGGCGGGACGGCAAGCCGCCGACGCCGGGCGCGATGCTGGCCGACAAGGTCGAGTGGCTGATCCAGAACATGTGGCCGGCCGACGCGCCCGCGCCGCGCAACAACGTCGAGACCGCGAGCGCGATCGCGCACGCGACGGGGGAGGACATCTCGTCCACGACGGTCTGGAAGCTGCGCACCGGCCGCCAGGACAACCCGCAGCTGCGCACCCTCACCGCGCTGGCCACCTTCTTCGGCGTCCCGATCGGCTACTTCGGCTTCGCGTCCGAGGCCGGCCCGATCGACGACGACCTGACCTTCAAGGCGCTGCGCCGCGAGGTCGAGGAGGGCGTGGTCCGCACCGACGTGCTGCGCGCCCTGGTCGACCTGTCGCCGCAGTCCCGCTGGCTGGTGGACGAGATGATCCTCGCCGCCGCCCGCGCGGACGCCGAGCGGGCCGCCGCCGGCCGCCGCGCCGCCGCGCCGTCCGGCGAGGCGGAGGAGCCCGCCTGACCCGCGGCCCCCGCGAGAGTCCCGGTCCCGCGTGGCCTGTGCTCCCCGAGCGAGCCTCGGTCCCCGCGGGACCGGCGGTCTCGGCACGGGTGCCGGTTCCCGCGTGAGCTTCAGTTGAGGACGGCGTGGACCCGGGCGAGGTGGCGGGCGGCCTGGAGGCAGGCGACGCGGTCGGCCGGGTCCAGCGTCCGCGAGGTGGCGCTGACGAGGGCCTCGGTGAGCTGGAGGGAGAACCGGCTGAGCGCGTCCACGGTCTCCCGGACGCCGCCGCTCCGCTTCGGGCAGCCGGTCTCGGGGGAGCGGACGGACGGCGCGGCGGACAGCGCCCACCACGCCTGGGTGGCCTCGGCGAGGGCGGCGGCCAGGCCGGGGCGGACGGGCCCGCGGGACGGGTCGGTCAGCGCGGTGGCGGCCCGTTCGACCAGTTCGAGGCCGTCGATGGCGGCGGCGAGCAGGCTCGGCAGGGAGTCGGCCGCGCCGAGGCGTCCGGCGGCGTAGGCGATGTGGTCGTGCATGGGAACCCCCGTTGGCCGAATCTGACGTGTACTCGTTCCGTTACTTTGAGTTGCCAGCGGGTTTAGTGTGGGGCTCCGGCGGGGCGATGGTCAATCATTGTTGCCGCGTGTCGGCGGCGAATGATCAAAGTAGTCCGCGCTCGGCGGCCAGATCGAGCGCGGCGGCGGACGCCGGAGCCAGCAGAGCGCGGTCCTCGGGGCCGACGAAGCGGAACTCGTCCACCTCGCCCGTCGCGGCCATCTCGCCGCTGTGCCCGGCGGTGAAGCAGGCCATCCGGACGTGCGAGTGGCGCGGCTGGTCGTGCGCCGGGGCCCGGACGACGCCCAGCTCCCGGAAGGTCGCCGCGTCGAGGGCCAGCCCCAGCTCCTCGCGGACCTCCCGCGCGATCGCCGACCAGTCGTCCTCGCCGGGCTCGCGCTTGCCGCCGGGAAGGTAGAGCAGGCCCCGGCCGCGCGACCGGACGGTCAGCATCCGCCCGTCCGCGACGTGCACCCAGGCCACGACGTCGAGATCCATACGGGGATTCTCCCAGCCCCGCCGCCCCGCCCGGCACCGCCCAGCCCCGCCGCCCCCCCCGACGCCGCCCAGCCCCGCCGCCCCGCCCGACGCCGCCCGGCATCGGACGGGCGTGACGGAGGCGCCGATCAGGCGAGGACGCGCTGGACGTCAGAGGCGCCGCGAGGCGAGGACGCGCTGGAGGAACTCGCGGGTGCGCGGCTCCCGCGGCTCGGTGAAGATCTGCTCGGCCGGGCCGCGCTCCAGCAGGACGCCGTCGCTCAGGAAGCAGACCGTGTCGGCGATGTCGCGCGCGAACCCCATCTCGTGGGTCGCGAGGATCATCGTCATGCCCTGGTCCTTGAGCTCCCGGATGATGCCCATGACCTCGGTGACCAGCTCGGGGTCGAGCGCGGAGGTCACCTCGTCCAGCAGGAGCAGGCTCGGGTCGCAGGCCATCGCCCGGATGATCGCGACGCGCTGCTGCTGGCCTCCGGACAGCCGGTCCGGGTACTCCGCCGCCTTGCCGGCCAGCCCGAACCGCTCCAGCAGCTCGCGCGCCCGCTGCTCGGCCTCGCGCCGGCCGCGCTTGTGCACCCGGACGGGCGCGAGGGTGATGTTGTCCAGCACCGACATGTGCGGGAAGAGGTTGTACGACTGGAAGACCATGCCGATCCTCTTGCGGACCTCGTCCTGGTCGGTGCCGGGCGCGGTGATCTCGGTCCCGTCGAGGGTGATCGCGCCGTCGTCCACGTCCTCCAGCAGGTTCACGCAGCGCAGCAGCGTGGACTTGCCGGACCCGGACGCCCCGATCAGGCACACGACCTCGTGCGGGGCGACGTCCAGGTCCACGCCGCGCAGCACCGGGTGCGCGCGGTAGGTCTTCCAGAGGCCCTCGACCTCCAGCAGCGGACGGCTCATCACTTGCCTCCGGGGGCGCGGCGGCGCTCGGCGCGGGCCGCGAGGTGGTCGGTGAACCGGGCCATCGGCACCGTCAGCGCGATGAACAGCACCGCGGCCGCGAGGTAGGGCGTGTAGTTGAAGGTGTCGGCCGAGTGGATCTGCGCCTGCCGCAGCGCCTCGACGACGCCGAGCGTCCCGACGAGCGCGGTGTCCTTCTGGAGGGACGCGAAGTCGTTCAGCAGCGGCGGGACGACCCGGCGCACCGCCTGCGGCAGCACGACGAACCGCAGCGCCTGCGCCTGGGACAGCCCGAGCGACCGCGCGGCGGCGCGCTGGCTCGGGTGGATCGAGTCGATCCCGGCCCGGAACACCTCGGCGACGTACGCGCCGTAGGACAGGACGAGCGCCCCGCCGCCGAGCACGGCCGCGTCGGTCGGCACGCCCTGGAGCCCGAGCGCGGGCAGCCCGAAACCGATCATGAACACGAGCAGGATCGTCGGGATGCCGCGGAACACGTCGGTGTAGAGGACCGCGAGCGCCCGCAGCGGGAAGAACAGCGGGTTGCGCAGCCCGCGCGCGAGCGCGACCAGCAGGCCGAGGACGAGGATCACCGGCTCGGCGAGCAGGAAGATCCGGACGTTCATCCAGAAGCCGCTCAGCACGTCCGGGAAGGCGGCCTTGAACTCGCCCCAGTCGAAGAACTTGTCCTGAACGCTCGGCCAGCCGGGCGAGGCGACGACGCCGCCGGCCACGACCGCCAGGAAGACGATCGTGGACGCGGCGGCGATCGAGCCGTTGCGGATGCCGGCCCGGCGGCGGGCGCGCTCGCGGGCGAGCTGCCGCTCGCTCTTCGCCCAGGTCTCGGGGGTGGCGGTCACCGGTCCGTCCCTACTTGAGGATCGGCGCGCCCGCCGCCGAGGTCAGCCACTGCTGCTGGAGCTTGGCGAGGTCCCCGGACGACTTGAGCCGCCCGATGGCCTGGTTGAGGCAGCCGACGAGCGGGTTGCCCTGCTGGAGCAGCAGGCCGAAGTGCTCGCCGCCGCCCGAGCTCTGCGGCAGCTGCCCGGCGATCTTCGAGCCGTCCACCTGGGCGGCGGTGACGTAGAACGCGGTCGGCAGGTCCACGACGAGGGCGTCGACCTGCTTGTTCTTCAGCGCGTTCACCGCGTCGATCTGGTTGCTGAAGACCTTCGGCTGCCCGCTCGGCCTGATCTGGTCGCGGACGGCCGCGAGCGACGTGGTGCCGACCTGCACGGCGATCCTGGCGTCCTTGAGCTGCGCGATCTGCGTGGCGTTCGCGAACCTGCCGTCCTTCAGGGTCACGACGGCCTGCTGGACGTCGTAGTACCCGTCGGAGAACGTCACGGCCTTCTCGCGCGCCGGGGTCACCGAGATCTGGTTGACGTCGAAGTCGAACTTCTTCGGGCCGGGCGCGTAGGACGAGTCGAACGACTCGGTCACCCACTTCACCTCGTTCTTGGCGAAGCCGAGCTTCTCCGCGACGGCGTAGGCGACGGCGCTCTCGTAGCCCTGCCCGTTGGTCGGGTCGTCCTTCTTGAACCAGGGCTCGAAGGCGGGCTTGTCGGTGGCGACCGTGAGCTGCCCGGGCTTGACGAGCTTGAGCTTGTCCTTGGTGCAGGACGCGGCGGACGCCGGGGTCTTGCCCGCGGACGAGCCGCTCTCCTTCTGCGGCGCGCACGCGGTCGCGGCGACGGTGAGCGCGGCCAGCCCGGCGAGGGCGGCCAGCAGGGGACGACGGGCCAAGACGTGCCTCCAGCGATGCGACGGAGCGGTGCGAGGGTTGCGGCGGGAGCGGCGGGAGCGGCGGGAGCGGCGAGGGGCGGACGTTGGGTTCCGGGTTCGGGCCGGGCGAGGCGGGGGCCGGGCCGGGCCGGGTCAGGCTCGGGTGATCGTCAGGGGCATGCCGTCGGCGAGACCGTACCGCTCGGCCGCCGATCCCTGGTTGACGGCGAGGCCGAGCCGTCCGGACGAGTCGACCCAGACCAGGGACTCGCCGACGGCGACCTTGCCGAAGGTCTCCTCGAACGGCGCGCGCGCCTCGCCGCCGTCCCAGGTCAGCGCCAGTTCCGTGCCGAACGGCAGGTCGCCGAACGCGGCCCGCAGCTCGGCGGGCCCGGCGCCGAGGACGAGGCTGCCGAACTGGTCGGTGTAGAGGACCGACGCGGTGAGCGAGCCGTCCGCGACGACCGGGGCGGGCAGGTCGAGGGGGAGCGGCGCGTCCGCGGCGGAGCCCAGCTCGGCGATCGGGACGCCCGCGAGGAGGTGGCCGGCGGCGGGCGCGAAGATGTCCCGGCCGTGGAAGGTGGTGGAGACCGACGGCTGCCTGTAGGCGGGGTTCTCCAGGTAGTGCGCGGCGGTCACGCCGCCGAGCGCCTCGGCCGCCGGGACGAGCAGCCCGTTGTCGGGGCCGACCAGCACGTCGCCGCGTCCGGTCGCGACCGCCACCGGACGGCGCGGGGTGCCGACGCCCGGGTCGACGATCCCGACGTGCACGCCGACCGGCAGGTAGGGCAGCGCCTGCCGGAGCAGCATCGCGCCCTCGACGATCCGGTACGGGGTGACCTCGTCGCTCAGCACCAGCACGTTGGCGTGCGGCGCGATGGCGTACATGACCCCGGCGCACGTTCCGCTGTAGGCGGCGCCGAAGTCGGTGGTGAGGCTGGCGAACGGACGGTTCTCGGACACGTGCGTACCTATCGGAAGCTGCGGGGATCACGGAAAGTGATGCCTGAGCGTACCAAGTCGCCCCATAATCCACACAATCGCGGTGGGGTATCGGCGCGCGCGTGCGGATCGCTCGCGCGCGGCCGTAAGCTGCGGCGGTGCGCGCCGATGCCCTCGATCCCGTGCTGCTGCGGACGTTCGCGTCCGTGGCCGAGCTGGGTTCGTTCACCGCCGCCGCGACCGCGCTCGGTTACACGCAGTCGGCGGTCTCGCGGCAGATCCGGACGCTGGAGGAGGCGTGCGGCGTCGAGCTGTTCGCGCGCGGCGCGCGGGGCGTCCGGCCGACTCCGGCGGGGGAGCACCTGCTGCCGCACGCGCGTGCGCTGCTGGAGCGTTACGCCGACACCGCGCGCGCCCTGGAGAGCCTGCGCCGGGTGGACGCGGGGACGCTCCGGCTCGGCGCGTTCTCCACGGCGAACGCCGTGCTCGTCCCGCGCGCGCTCACCCGGTTCGGTGCGCGGCATCCGGGTGTGGACATCCGGCTGCGCGAGGGGCTGACCGAAGTGCTGCTGCCCGCGCTGGACGCCGGGGAACTCGACCTCGCCCTGGTCAGCACGCACAAGCAGGGCGGGCTCGCGCCCGCCGACCTCGTGGCGCTCGGCGACGACCCGCTGCTGGTCGCGCTGCCGGAGGGCCACCGGCTGGCGCGCCGCCGGACCGTCCCGCTGGCCGGGCTCGCGGACGAGAACTGGATCGTCGCCGACGACGCGGCGGCCGTCGCCGCCCTGCACGCCCGCTGCGCGCCTGCCGGGTTCGTCCCGAGGACGCCGCTCCGCGTCGCCGAGTGGACGTCCAAGCTGGGCCTGGTCGCGGCGGGGTTCGGGGTGACGCTCGTGCCCGCGCTGGCGGTCGGGGGCGTCCGCGAGGACGTGGTCCTGAGACCCCTGTCCGTCGCGGACGCCCGGACCGAGCCCCGGCGGACGGTCTACGCGGCGGTCGCCCGGCACGCCCGCCGCGCCCCCGCCGTCACCGCGTTCCTGGACGACCTGCGCGCCGTGGCCGCCGACCTGCTCCGTCCGGCCGGGACGCCCCCGCCCCGCTAGGAGGCGGGCGGCGCGGCGACGACCTCGACCTCCAGCAGGGCGTCCGGGTGGAACAGCTTGGACACCTCGACGGTCGTGCTGGTCGGCGGGTCCTTCGGGAAGTAGCGGTTGCGGACCTCGCCGTACTCGCGGACGCGGGACAGGTCGGTGACGAACGTCCGGACGTTGACCACGTCCGCGAACGTCGCGCCGTGCGCGGCGAGCAGCCGCTCGATGAGCGACATGACCACCTCGGACTGCCGGGTCATGTCGCCCGGACGGTCGATCTCGCCGTCGTCGCCGAACGCGACCTGCCCGGACAGGAACAGCAGCGGCCCGGCCGTCACGTGCGCGACGTGCGAGTAGAAGCCGTTGGTCGCCGGGACGGTGGACGGATTGTCGATGGCGACGCGCATCAGAGGGACTCCTCGGAGGGAACGAGAACGGTGATGTCGGAGCCGCCGAGGCCGCGCTCGACGGCGGCGGCGGTGTGCGCACGGGCCGCGGCGAACACCCCCGCAGCGAGGGCGCTCGCGTCCGCGCCGGAGGCGGTTGCGGAAACGGTCGTGTCCGCGGCGAGGGCGGTCGTGTCCGCGGCGAGGACGTCGAGGACGAGGCCGAGGTCCTTGTCGGCGAGCCCGACGGTGAAGGTGACGGGCGCGTCCGGGCGGCGGGTGCGGACGCGCTCCGCCTGCGGAAGCGTGCGGGAGAGCAGTTCGAGGGCGGTCTCGCGGTCGATCCCGAGCCGCGCGGCCAGCCGCACCCCCTCGGCGACCGCGCCGAACGCGGCGACCAGCCCGCCGTTGACGACGAGCTTCGCCGCCGCGCCGCGGCCGGACGGCCCGATGTGCCGGACGGTCCCGAGGACGCCGAGCACCTTCGCGGCGCGGTCGAGGTCCTCCTCCGAGCCGCCCGCGACGATGACCAGCTCCCCGGCCTCGGCCTGCGGCACGCTGCCGAGCACCGGCGCGTCGACCAGCGCGACGCCCTCGGGCAGCCGTTCGCGCAGGTCGCGCACGGCGTCCGGCCCGATCGTGGACATCTCGACGACCAGCGTGCCGGGCTCGACGCCCGCGCCGGGCAGCACGCCGAGCACGGCCGCGGCGTCGGTGAACATGCTGATCACGAGCTCCCGCCCGGCGACGGCCTCGGCGGGCGTCGCGGCGGCGGTCGCGCCGCGCTCCACGAGCGGGGCGGCGCGTTCGGGGGTGCGGTTCCAGACGGTCAGTTCGTGGCCGGCGGCGAGAAGGCGGCCGGCCATGGTGGCGCCCATGCGCCCTAGTCCGAGAAAGGCGATACGTGTCATAACGCGGACGACGCTAGGCGGCCACGAGCCATTCCACCAGCGAAGATCTGACATGCCAGCCATGCGAGACGAGCATGGCTAAGCCATCGGCGCGCTCAGGTCAGCCCAGCCCTACCCGACTCGGGTCAGCTCAGCGCGAAGGCGATGCCCATCACCCCGAGCAGGACGGTCACGCTCGCCAGCAGCAGGACGGACGCCGGGTCCGCCACCGGCTCACCCGCCCGCAGCCGCCGTCCGCGCCGGTTGCGCCGCCACCGCGTCCGGCGGACGTGCAGCGCCGCCAGCCCGAAGACCGCGACGGCCGCCAGCGCCGCGCCCAGCTCGTTCGGCGCGAGCCGGATGCACAGCAGGCCGGCGAGCATGAACGACACGGTGGTCCGCGTCCAGGCGAGCGAGGTGCGCTCGGGTTGCGCCCCCGGATCCCAGATGCCGCGCGGATCCGCCGGTTCCCCGCTCCCGTGCGGGGCGGCGTCCGTGCCGACGTCCGTGGCGGCCCCCGTGGCGGCCCCCGTGGCGGCCTCCGGGGCGGCGTCCGGGGTGGCGTCCGGGGCGGTCATCGGGTGAACAGCAGCGCCAGCAGGACGACGACCGCCGCCGCGGCGAGCCCGTAGGACATCAGGGGCGCGAGGACGGGCGGCGGGAGCGTCTCGTCCCGGCGCAGCGCCCGTTCGGTGCGCAGCCAGCGCCGGAACGCCAGCGCCGCGACCAGCGCGCCGACCGCCGCGAACGCCGCCGCGAGGCCGTGGTGGAGCGGTCCGGCGAGCAGGTGCCCGCTGAGCGCGAGGCCGACGCCGCCCGCGATGAGGGCGAGCGAGGTGCGGATCCAGGCCAGGAAGGTGCGCTCGTTGGCGAGCGAGAACCGGGGGTCCGGATCGCGGCCCTCGGCGAGCAGCCGTTCGGTCCAGCGCGCGCGCCGGTCCCGGGAGTCCTGGACGCTCATCGGCCGCTCACTTCGCTTTCTTGCGTTACGGAGGAATTCTCATATTACGGCCCGAAAACAGTGGGGAATTCCGACCCGATAAGCGGGGAAAGTCGAGAAAGCGCGGAAACGGCGCGGGCCGCGGCCGTCCGGACGTCCCGGAGGCCACGGCCCGCGCCGCCGCTTGAGGACGAGGTCAGCGCCCCGACGCGGACGTTCCGGACGAGACGGCGGCGGCCGGCCGCTCGTCCTCGGACCGGTCGTTGCCCATCGTCAGGAAGATGAGCACGCCGCCGATGTAGGTGCACAGCCGCACCGCGTCGGGAATGCCATTCCAGGTCTCGTTCATCCACATGCCGAACCATTCACCGGCCACGGCCTGGAAGCCGAAGAACCACAGGAACAGCCCGAGCGTGCAGCCCGCCACGCCCCACCGCTTGGCGCGGCGGAACTCGGCGTCGCCCGCGGTGAGGCGGCGCGCCTGCTGCCAGGCGGAGGCCAGGCAGGTGACCATGATCGCGGTCTCGGTGAGGATGACGCCGACGTAGGCGGCGTGGTGGAACCAGGTCCACTCGACGGCGCGGTAGTTGATGTTGCTCACCGCGTGCAGCGCGGGTTTCTGCGCGTCCATCGAGAACACGTGCGAGACGAAGCGGAAGTTCGTCCAGTAGTCGGTGACGTTGCCGAACACCACGAACAGCGCGAAGCCGCCGACGGTGAAGGTCAGCAGCGCCTTGCTGGCCCGGATGAACCACGTGGTGCCGAACGGCCGGACCTGCGGCGGGGACGCCGGGTGGGGCACCCGCCGGGTTGTCTGCTGGGACATGTCGCGTCCTTGGAACTCGCGGGACAGGGGAGTGGGATCCCCTCCGCGGAGCGCAAGAACCACCACCCGGGGATCCGTGGCGCCCGACCTTGCGTACGGATCCCCGGCGGGAGTCCGTGACGGGCGCGGTCCACTGGCTCCGCCGCTGGACGCGGCGTCGCGGGCCCCGTAAGCCTGAGGTGTGACCTGCGCGACCCATGATACGCGGTCAGGACGGTCCGGAGGCGAAGCGCCGCGCTGAGGCGTCCTCCTGGGCCAGCCGGTGCAGCGCGGTGAGGACCTGCTCGTAGATCACCGTCGAGGCGAGCATCGCGTGGACGGTCAGCGTGCGCGGGGTGTCGAGCGCGACCCGGCTGATCTCGTGCTCGGCCACCGAGGTGGCGGCGGTGACGTAGGGCCGCAGGTCGGTGAGGGTGACCGGGAAGCCGAGGCGGCGCAGGGCGACGAAGGTCTGGGCGAGCAGGGCGCGGGCGGGCGCGCGGTCGCCGACGCGCCAGCCGAGTTCGCGGACGAGCATGTCCACGTCCTCGCGCGCGGCCCGCCAGTGCGGGTCGTTCGGCGGCACGATGTGCGGGCCGAGCGCGTACTGGGTGGTGCCGAACAGCTCGTGCAGGCCGACCGACTCGTCCTCCATCGAGGCGACGATCTTCTTGATGGACGCCACCGGCAGGTCGCCGACCTCGCGCAGCGCGCGGATCAGCCGCAGCCGCTCCAGGTGGCGGTGGTCGTACTCGGCGCGGGTGACCGTGGTCGAGGTGCCCTTCGGCAGCAGGCCCTCGCGGATGTAGAACTTGATCGTCTGAACGGTCAGCCCGCTGCGGTCGCTGAGTTCGGAGATCTGCACCCGTCCACGCCCCTCGCCTGATGCCTGCCGCGTCTGGATATCGCCACTATCCAGCAGGAGGGGCATTGAATACCGGCACTATCCAACAAGCCGCCATGCCGTCCCGGCGGGCCGGGACGGCATAGTCTGACAAATCCGGCTTATCGCCGCGTGACCTCCCCTCAGGCGTCCAGCCGGAGGTCGGCCACCGAGCGCCCGACGCGCAACCGGCAGGACGCCGGAAGCCGGTCGTCCGGCTCGATCCGGACGGTCGCCGCCTCGCCCGGCGCGGCCTCCGCGACCGCGAACCCCGCCAGCCGGATCGGCGTCTCCCCGGACACCGGCATCCCGTCGGACGTCGCGTACACCTGCACGACCTCGCGTCCGAACCGGTGCCCGGTGTTGCGGACGGTCACCTCCACGACGCCGTCCACGGCCTTGGCGCTCGCGTACTCCCAGGTCGTGTAGCCGAGGCCGTGGCCGAAGGGGTAGGCGACGTCGTCCGCCGGGTAGTGCCGGTACCCGATCTTGTCGCCCTCCTCGTAGGCGAGCACGCCGTCCACGGGCAGCGGGGAGAGGACGTTGTCCTCCGACGCCGGGAACGTGGTCGGGAGGCGTCCGCCCGGCTCGGCCGCGCCGGTCAGCACGTCCGCGATCGCGTCGCCGCCCTCCTGGCCCGGCAGCCACGCCCACAGGACGGCCGCGACCTCGTCCCGCCAGGGCATGAGCACCGGGGACCCGGCGTTCACGACCACGACCGTGCGCGGGTTGGCGGCGGCGACGGCCGAGACCAGCTCGTCCTGGCGGCCGGGCAGCGCGAGGGTGTCGCGGTCGAAGCCCTCGGACTCCACGTCGTCGTTCGTCCCGACGACCACGATCGCGACGTCCGCCTCGCGCGCGGCGGCGACCGACGCGGCCAGCTCCTCGTCCTCGGGCAGGTGCGGCGCGAAGTAGCCGAGGCCGAAGGACGCCGCCCCGAACAGGCCCTCGCCGCTCAGCTCGTGTTCCAGCCGGAACGGGATCGTCGCGCCCGCCTCCAGGTGAACCTCGGCGCGGTGCTCCGGCGGGGCGAGCAGGCCGCCGAGCGGGTCGTCGCCCTCCACGGCGAGCGTGACCTCGGTGACCGTGGCGCCGAGCGTCACCCTGTACGCGCCGAGCCCCTGCGCGGCGAAGGTGTGGACGCCGGTCTCGGCGACCGTGACGTCCGTCCCGACCGTGATCTTCGCGGTGCCCTCCGGGATGCCCTCGAAGAACAGGAAGCTCGCGGCCCGCCGGTTCTCGGACCTGAGCACCGCGCCGTCCGCGTCCAGGAACGTCAGCCGGACGCCCGGCTCGCCCGACTCCGGGTCGGTGGCCAGCTCCATCGGCAACCCCGCGAACCGCTTGTGCGGGTAGACGCCCGAGCGAAGCTCGATCTGTGTGTCGTCCCCGAGGACGCGGCGCAGGCCCTCCAGCGGAGTGACCACGTGCTCGGGGTTGACGTGCGCGGACCCGCCGCCCTGCGCGCCGAACCGCACCGCGTTCGGCCCGATCAGCGCGATCCTCCGCGGCGCGTTGAGCGGCAGGACGCCGCCCTCGTTGCGCAGCAGGACCATCCCGCGCGCGGCGAGGTCGCGGAGCTGCTCGCGCGCGTCGGACGGCGTGCTCACCGGCGCCGGCTCGGGGAAGCCGTCCAGGACGCCGACGCGCGCCGCGAGCCGCAGGATGCGCAGCACCTTGTCGTCGATCAGCTCCTCGGCGACCGCCCCCGCGCGGACGGCCGCGACCAGCTTGTCCCGCCAGAAGTTCAGCGGGCCGGGCAGGCCGGGCATCTCCAGGTCCATGCCCGCGTTCGCGGACTCCTCGGTGGAGCGGATCGCCGTCCAGTCCGACATGACGACGCCGTCGAAGCCCCACCGCACCTTCAGCACGTCGGTGAGCAGCGGCCTGTGCTCGGTCATCGAGAACCCGTTGACCCTGTTGTAGGCGGCCATGACCGCCCACGCCCCCGCCTTCACGGTCTCTTCGAACGGCCGCAGGTACAGCTCGTCGAGCGTCTCGTCGTCGATGACCGCGTCGTAGGAGTTCCGCTCGGTCTCCGAGTCGTTGCCCACGTAGTGCTTCACCGTCGCGGCGACCCCGGCCGACTGGACGCCGCGCACGAAGGCCGCGCCGATGCGAGACACGAGCAGAGGGTCCTCGGAGTAGTTCTCGAAGTGCCGGCCGCCGAGCGGGGTGCGGTGCAGGTTGATCGTCGGCGCGAGCTGGACGTGCACGCCCTTGTCCCTGGCCTGCGCGCCGTTCAGCCGTCCGGTCCGCTCGGCGGAGCGGGTGTCCCAGGTCGCGGCGAGCGCGGTCACGCTCGGGAACAGCAGGCTCGGGTCGCGCTCGTCCCAGGTGGTGCCGCGCACGCCGGACGGGCCGTCCGAGAGCACCATCCGGCGCAGCCCGATCTTCGGGATCGGGTGCAGCGTCCAGAAGTCGGCGCCGGTCAGCAGCCCGACCTTCTCCTCCAGCGTGAGCCGGGCCACGCGCGCCCGCAGCTCGTCGTCCATGAGACCTCCCGAAACCAGCAGAGAACCAGCCACCGCTCCGGACCCTATGCCGCCATACCGAGTACTCGGTAGGTTTGTTACCAGTGCGTTACCAATTCCGGTGCGCGGAGACCCGATGCGTAGAGTGAGGCGCCGTGGCGACCAGGACGGACGGGCGGCGGGGCTACGCCGCCGGAGACGCGCGACGCGAGCGGATCCTGCACATCGCGATGCAGGAGTTCGCCGAGAACGGCTACCGGGGCACGTCCCTGGCCCGCGTCGCCGAGCGCGCCGGGCTCTCGCAGCCGGGCCTGCTGCACCACTTCCGCAACAAGGAACAGCTCCTGGTCGCCGTCCTGGAGCTGCGCGACCGCCGCGACGCCGAACGCTTCCTCGGCCCGGACGGCTCCGCCCCCGTCGGCCGGGCCATGCTGGACGCCCTCGCCGACCTGGTCGAGCACAACTCCCGCACGCCCGAGCTGGTGCGCCTGTTCGCCGTCCTGACCAGCGAGGCCGTGACCGCCGGCCATCCGGCCCGCGCCTGGGCCCGGAACCGCTACGCCCACGTGCGGGCCAGGGTGGCCGAGGCCTTCAGGGCCGGGGCCGCCGAGGGCCAGTTCCGTCCCGACCTGGACGCCGACTCCTACGCCGCCCGCGTCGTCGCCCTCATGGACGGCCTGCAAACGCAGTGGCTCCTGGACCCGGACAACATCGACATGCCCGCCCTCTTCCGGGCCGAGGTGGCCGACCTCCTCGCCAGTCTCGCCTGACAGGACAGAGCGAGGACGCAAAAAGGCCGGGCCTTCTGAAAGGCCCGGCGGGGGTGTCAGTTGGTGGTGCGGCGCATGGAGTCGCTGATCTTCTCGGCGGCGGCCGTGACCGGTCCGGCGTGGAGGCGGCCGGGGGTGCGGGTCAGGCGCTCCAGGGGGCCGGAGACGGAGACGGCGGCGATGACGCGCCCGCCCGCACCGCGGATCGGCGCCGAGACCGAGCCGACGCCCTGCTCGCGCTCGCCGACGCTCTGCGCCCAGCCGCGCCGCCGCACCTGGGCGAGGGTCGTGGCCTCGAACTTCGCGCCGCGCAGCCCGCGGTGCAGGCGGTCCGGCTCCTCCCAGGCCAGCAGGACCTGCGCGGCCGAGCCCGCCGTCATGGGGAGGGCGGCGCCCACGGGGATGGTGTCGCGCAGGCCGCTGGAACGTTCCGCCGCCGCGACGCAGACGCGCACGTCGCCCTGGCGGCGGAACAGCGAGGCGCTCTCGCCGGTCAGGTCGCGCAGCTGCGCGAGGATGGGCTGCGCGATCGCGAGCAGCCGGTCCTCGCCCGCCGCGACGGCCAGCTCGGCGAGCCGCGGGCCGAGGATGAACCGGCCCTGGGTGTCGCGGTGGACGAGCCGGTGGTGCTCCAGCGCGACGGCGAGCCGGTGCGCGGTCGGGCGCGCGAGACCGGTGCTCTGGACGAGCTGGGCGAGGGAGGCCGGCCCGGCTTCCAGGGCGTTCAACACGAGAACCGCTTTGTCGAGAACGCCGACTCCGCTAGAGTTGTCCATGCCTTGATATTGCCGTCTCGCGATGTGAGATGCAAATCGGGGAGAGACGACGCGGGCGCACCGGAGCGCCCGGCAGCCAGACACAGGTGAGGTGGAGCGATGGGCCGCACATTGGCCGACAAGGTGTACGACGCGCACGTCGTGCGACGAGCCGAGGGCGAACCGGACCTGCTCTACATCGACCTCCACCTCGTGCACGAGGTCACCAGCCCGCAGGCGTTCGACGGCCTGCGGATGGCCGGACGGCCCGTCCGCCGCCCGGACCTGACGATCGCCACCGAGGACCACAACGTCCCGACGACCGACCTGCTCGCGCCGATCGCCGACCCCGTCTCCCGGACGCAGGTGGAGACGCTGCGCAAGAACTGCGCCGAGTTCGGCGTCCGGCTGCACCCGATGGGCGACGACGGGCAGGGCATCGTCCACGTCATCGGCCCGCAGCTCGGCCTGACCCAGCCCGGCATGACCGTGGTGTGCGGCGACTCGCACACCTCCACGCACGGCGCGTTCGGCGCGCTCGCCCACGGCATCGGGACGAGCGAGGTCGAGCACGTCCTCGCGACGCAGACGCTGCCGCAGGTCAAGCCCAAGATGATGGCCGTGACCGTGAACGGGTCGCTGCCCGGGGGCGTCACCGCCAAGGACCTGATCCTCGCGATCATCGCGAAGATCGGCACCGGGGGCGGGCAGGGCCACATCATCGAGTACCGCGGCCAGGCGATCCGCGAGCTGTCGATGGAAGGCCGGATGACGGTCTGCAACATGTCCATCGAGGCCGGCGCGCGCGCCGGGATGATCGCCCCGGACGAGACGACCTTCGCGTACCTGAAGGGCCGTCCGCACGCCCCGCAGGGCGCGGACTGGGACCGGGCCGTCGAGTACTGGAAGTCCCTGCGCACCGACGACGACGCCGTGTTCGACAAGGAGGTCGTCATCGACGCCTCCGAGCTGACGCCGTTCGTCACCTGGGGCACCAACCCCGGCCAGGGCCTGCCGCTGGGCGAGTCCGTCCCGGACCCGGCCGCGATCGACGACCCGACCGAGCGCCAGGCCGCCGAGCGCGCGCTCCAGTACATGGGCCTCACCGCCGGGACGCCGCTGCGCGACATCGCCGTGGACACCGTCTTCGTCGGCTCCTGCACCAACGGACGCATCGAGGACCTGCGCGCCGTCGCCTCCGTCCTGGCCGGGCGGAAGGTCGCCGACGGCGTCCGGATGCTGGTCGTCCCCGGCTCGATGAAGGTCAAGCAGCAGGCCGAGGCCGAGGGCCTGCACGAGGTGATCTCCGCGGCGGGCGCCGAGTGGCGCGAGGCGGGCTGCTCGATGTGCCTGGCGATGAACCCCGACAAGCTCACGCCCGGCGAGCGCAGCGCGTCCACCTCCAACCGCAACTTCGAGGGACGGCAGGGACCCGGCGGCCAGACCCACCTGGTGAGCCCCGCCGTCGCCGCCGCCACCGCCGTCACCGGCCGCCTGGCCGCGCCCGCCGACCTGTAAGGAAGCTGAAAGAGCCATGGAGAAGTTCGTCACGCACACCGGGCGCGCGGTCCCGCTGCGCCGCAGCAACGTCGACACCGACCAGATCATCCCGGCCGTCTGGCTCAAGCAGGTCAGCCGCACCGGATTCGACAAGGGCCTGTTCTCCGCCTGGCGCGAGGACCCCGGATTCGTGCTGAACAAGCCCGAGTACGACGGCGCGACCGTGCTGGTCGCCGGGCCGGACTTCGGCACCGGATCGTCCCGCGAGCACGCCGTCTGGGCGCTCCAGCAGTACGGGTTCCGGGCCGTGATCGCGCCGCGCTTCGGCGACATCTTCCGCAACAACGCCACGAAGATGGGCCTGCTGCCGGTCGTCCTGCCCGCCGAGACGGTCGAGGCGCTCCAGGAGCGCGCCGAGCGCGAACCGCACGCCGAGATCGTCGTGGACCTGGAGAACCGCCAGGTCACGGCCGGGGACATCGTCGCGCCGTTCGAGATCGACGACTACACGCGCTGGCGGCTCATGGAGGGCCTGGACGACATCGGCCTCACCCTGCGCCACGCCGACGACATCGCCGCCTTCGAACGGAACCGCTCCGACCTGCTCCCGACCACCGCCTGAGGCGCCCCGCGCGGCGGCGGGTTCGCGCCCGCCGCCACGCCCCTGACCTGCGGTGCCGTCCGCTGGACGCACCCCGGGCGTACGAGCGTGCCCGCGTACCGAGGACAATTCCTCCTGTGCGAGGGCACGCTCGGCGTGCCGGGAAGGGGGCCTGGCGTGGCAGGAGGCACGCGGTGAGCGGCGTCCCGTGGGAGGGGCCCGCGTGGGACGACCCGGAGCTGACGCGGCTGGCCGAGCGGCTGCGCGAGGCGCACCGGAGGGTCGCGCCGCTGCCCGCCGACGACCGCCGCAGGCTCATCCGGCAGCTCCTGGCGATCACCGACCTGGCCAAACGCGACCCCGACCTGGCCGCCCGCAGGCTGGACGCCTTCCTGGAAGGGCGCGCCGCCGATTTCTCGTCTTCCCCCGACTCCCGCTAGCGTTCGCCGTGGCCGGATCCGGTCCGGCGCCCGCCCGAGACGGGGGCGAGACCGACCAAAACGCCTGCGACACGGGAACTCTCGCGTTCAGGTGATTGTGTCGGTGGCATGGCTCCCTTAGTTTCGTTCGGGCAAGGGGGGAACTAGAGGAGTAACCCATGAACAAGCGTGAGCTGGTCGACGCCATCTCAGAGCGGCTTGGCAGCAAGAAGGCCGCCGCTGAGGCCGTCGACGCGATCCTGGAGACGATCCAGACCACGGTCGCCAAGGGCGACAAGGTCGCGATCACCGGGTTCGGTTCGTTCGAGAAGGCCGACCGGCCTGCCCGCACGGCCCGGAACCCCGCAACGGGCAAGACCATCGAGGTTCCCGCGACGTCGGTGCCGAAGTTCAAGGCCGGCGCCGACTTCAAGAACCTGGTGGCCGGCAAGAAGTAGGCCCGAAAAGCAGGCCTACCGCCTGGACGGCGCCCGGCACCCGCACCCGCGGGTCCGGGCGCCGTCGCATGTCCGGGCCCTGCCGGCAGGGCTCTTGGGCGTCAGGGCACGGGGCACTGGGCGTCAGGGCAGGGGGAACGTGGAGAGGGTGATCGCGGTGACCCGGCCGCCCGCGTCCACGGCGAGGTTCACGCGCTGGCCGAGGCGGAGCAGGCGCAGGCCGCCCGCGTCGAACGCGGGGGCGTCGAAGGCGAGCTCGGAGCCGTCGTCCAGCAGGACGCTGCCGGAGCGGGTCTCCGGGTCGTACACGCGCACGGTCGCCTGCATGGCAACGACCCTACTGTCCCGGCTAGCGGCCGGTCACCGGTTCCGGCAGCAAGGCCGCGACCGCCGCGGTGCGCGGCCCGACGCCGAGCGCGAGCGCGGCCCTCAGGTCGGCGGGCGTGTCCACGTCGCGGCGCAGGCTGTCGATCTCCGGGAGCAGCAGCTCCCGCGCGCCCCGGGCGCGGTGCGCGGCGCGCGAGTCGCCGCCGAACGCCGGGGCGAACGGCACGCCCGGGCGGGCCGTGTACAGCGTGGTCCCGACGCCGGCCGCATCGGGGACGAACGCCTCGGCCGCGCCGGACGCCGCGTCCAGCGCCCTGGCCAGCTCGGCCGGGCGCAGGGCGGGCAGGTCGGCCGAGAGGGCGCCGACGCCCGCGTCCGGGTGGAGCTCGCGGCCCCGGCCCGCGCCGTGGACGAGGGCGGGGTTGAGGCCCGCGTCCGGCTCGTCCGGGACGACCGTGGCGCCGAGCGCGCCGAGCTCGGCGGCGGGCAGCGGGTCGTCGGTGACGACGATCACAGCGCGGACCCGGTCGCAGGCCAGCGCCGCCGCGACCGTGTCACCCGCGACCGCGAGCGCCAGCGCCTCGCGGTGCGGTCCGGCGCCGCCGGCCATCCGGGTCTTCGCCCTGGCCAGCACCTTGACCGGGACGACCAGGGTCCAGCCGGGGCGGGGCACGGCGCGTTCTGCTGTAGACATGGCCATTCGACTTTATGCGCTCGCAACCGCGACACTTGAGGACACCCCGCGTTCATCACGGCGGGAGTTTCGGAACGAGGAGGGACGGGCATGGGCCACGGTTACTCGCCCGGCTGGCGGAAGCTGACCATCGTCATCCTTCGCCCGTTGCTGTACGGGCTGCTGAAGCGGGACTGGCGGGGCCGGGGCAACGTGCCGGGCGAGGGCGGCGTGATCATCGCCGCGAACCACATCTCCGAGTCCGACCCGCTCGCCCTCGCGCACTTCGTCTACGAGTCCGGCCGCTACCCGGTGTACCTGGCCAAGTCCACCCTGTTCGACGTGCCCGTCATCCGGGCCGTGCTGCGCGGCACCGGTCAGATCCCGGTCTACCGCGACCGCGCGGACGCCGCCCTCGCTCTCCGGGACGCCGAGGAGGCCCTGCGCAACGGCCAGTGCCTGATGTTCTATCCCGAGGGAAGTTGCACCCGCGATCCCGAGCTGTGGCCGATGACCGGCCAGACGGGCGTGGCGCGGATGGCGCTGAAGACCGGCGCAAAGGTCGTCCCCGTGGCGAGCTGGGGCGCGCACGAGCTGCTGCCGTACAAGAAGGGCGAGCCGACCGGGCTGCGCGGACGTCTGAAGAAGGGCTTCCACCCCTTCCCGCGCAAGACCATGCAGGTGATCGCCGGACCGCCGGTGGACCTGTCGCGCTACGAGGGCCAGCCGCTCACCAAGGCCACCCTGCGCGCCGCGACCGACGACATCATGCGCCAGATCGCGGACCTGCTCGGCGAGCTGCGCGGCGAGGAGCCGCCCGCCGAGCTGTACGACCACCACAAGGTGCTGGAGGAGCGCCGCCGCGCCGCCGGCAAGCTCCAGGACGAACCGTCCGAGCCCGTCGCGGCTGTCGAGCCCGCTGAGCCCGCTGCGGCTGCCGAGGTCGTTGAGGCTGCCGAGGTCGTCGAGGGCGGCGGGGCGCGGGACGACGGTCGGGCCGCCGGGGCGGCGGAGCGGGGGGACGGCAAGTGACCTTCCGCTGCGCCGTGCTCGGGGCCGGTTCGTGGGGGACGGTGGTCGCCAAGCTGATGTGCGACGCGGGCAGCGAGGTGACGCTCTGGGGCCGCCGTCCGGAGGTCGTCGAGGCGGTCAACGAGCGGCACGAGAACCCGGACTACCTGCCCGGCGTCGCGCTGCCCGAGCAGTTGCGCGCCACCACGGACGCCGCCGAGGCGCTCGCCGGCGCCGACGTGGTCGGGATCGCCGTCCCGGCGCAGACGCTGCGCGACAACCTCGCCGACTGGGCCCCGCACCTCCCGCCGGACGCGCTGCTCGTCAGCCTGATGAAGGGCGTCGAGCTCGGCACCACCCGGCGGATGAGCGAGGTGATCGCCGAGGTCGCGGGCGTGTCGCCGGACCGGGTCGCGGTGTTCTCCGGCCCGAACCTGGCCCGCGAGCTGGCCGTCGGCGAGCCCGGCGCGGCCGTCGCCGCCTGCGCGGACATGGCGGGCGCCGAGAAGCTCCAGGCCGCCACGATGACCCCGTACTTCCGCACCTACACCTCCACCGACGTGATCGGCGTGGAGCTGGGCGGCGCGGTGAAGAACGTGATCGCGCTGTGCGTGGGGATGGCGGTCGGGCTCGGCTTCGGGGACAACACCAAGTCCGTGCTGATGACCCGCGGCCTCGCCGAGATCGCCCGGCTGGGCGCGACGCTCGGCGCGGACGAGCACACGTTCGCGGGTCTCGCGGGCATGGGCGACCTGGTCGCGTCCTGCTCGTCGCCGCTGTCCCGGAACCGGACGTTCGGCGAGAACCTCGGCCGGGGCATGACGCCCGACCAGGTCACCGCGGTGACGAAGCAGACCGCCGAGGGCGTCAAGTCGTCCAAGGCGGTGCTGGAGCTGGCGCGCAAGCACGGCGTGGAGATGCCGATCACCGAGGAGGTGGTCGCGGTGCTGCACGAGGGCAAGCCGGTGAAGGAGGCCGGGCTCGCGCTCATCACCCGGTCGCCGAAACCCGAGCGTTACGGCGTGACACCCAAGCGGGATAAGCACCGTCCGTGACACACTGGAGGCGATGCGTAGTCCCTCCAGATCCCGGCAGGGTGAGAACACCCGAGCCGCGCACCTGCCGCAGCCCGCCGTCCCGCAGCAGGCTCCGGTCGGCGCGCCCGTGTGGCGTACGGCCGCCTTCGCGTACGCGGGCGCGGCCGAGCACGCCGAGCTGACCGCGTCCGGTTCCGCCTCCGCTTCGGGGTTCGCCGATCCGGTGGACAATCCGTCCGCGGTCGCGTTCGCGTCCGGCGTCGCCGCGCTCGAAGGCGCCCTGCTGGACGGTCCGGCGACGGCCGAGGCGTTCCCGTCCGGCGCGGCGGCCGTCACGGGCGTGCTGCTCGCCTGCGCCACGTCCGGCGCGCACGTCGTGGCGCCCGCCGCCGCGCACGGGCCGCTCCGTGCGGTGCTGACCGGGCTGCTCGCCCGTTTCGGCGTCGAGACGACGTTCGCCGAGCCGTCCGAGATGGCGGCGGCGATGCGCCCGACGACGCGGCTCGTGTGGGCCGAGACGCTGTCCGAGCCCGGTCTCGCCGTGCCCGACCTGCCCGCGCTCGCCGAACTCGCGCACGCGAACGGCGCGCTGCTGGCCGTCGACTCGTCCCGGACGACCCCGGTCGTGTGCCGCCCGCTCGAACACGGCGCCGACCTGGTCGTGCACGACGCGTCCGGTCCGCTGGGCGGGCACGGCGACGCGGCGGGCGGCGTGGTGGTCGGCGGCGCGCACGTGATGGCGGTGATCCGGCGCGTCCGGGTGGAGACGGGCGCTTCGCTCGGTCCGGACGACGCGTTCCTGCTGCGGCGCGGCCTGGAGACGCTGCCGCTTCGCGTCCGGCGGCAGTGCGACACCGCGAGCGTGTTCGCCGCCGCGCTGGCCCGGCACCCGGCCGTCCGGTCGGTGGGATATCCGGGCCTTCCGGAGCATCCCGGACACGACGTCGCGCGCCGCCTGTTCGACGCCGGGCCCGAGGGCACGCGCTTCGGGGGAGTGGTGACGGTGACGCCGCACGGCGGGCTCGCCGCCGGGCAGGCGCTCGTGGACGCCGTCCGGCTGGCGCTGGTCGCCGGGACGGACGGCGGCGTCCGCACGGCCGTCGCGCACGCGGCGACCGAGATCCCCGGAGCGGACCCGGCGACCGTCCGGTTCCGGATCGGCCTGGAGGACGCGACCGACCTCGTCCGCGACGTCGGCCGGGCCCTCGACACGGTCGCGCGCGTCACCGGCCGGGAGACCGGCGGACCCGGCGGACCGGGCGGCGGATCGGTCACCGGATCGGCCACTGGATCGGGTGGCGGATCGGGCGCCGGGCCGGTGCCGAGCGTGGCAGATAGTGCCTGATCAGCGATAAGGTCGGACACCATGTCCCAGGTTTCAGGCAAGGTCCGGGTGGCGGTGGTGTTCGGCGGACGGAGCTCCGAACACGCCATCTCCGCCGTCACCGCCGGCGCGGTGATGGCCGCGATGGACCGCGACCGCTACGAGGTGGTCCCGGTCGGGATCGCGCGCGACGGGCGCTGGGTCCTGCCCCCCTCGGACCTGAACCTGGCGATCTCCGACGGCCGGCTCCCGGAGGTCGGCGGCGAGGGCAGCGCGCTCGCGCTGCCGTTCGACCCGGAGGCGCGCGGCCTCATGGTCGTCGAGCCCGGCGAGGTGCCCCGCACGCTCGGCGAGGTCGACGTCGTCCTGCCGCTGCTGCACGGCCCCTACGGCGAGGACGGCACCCTCCAGGGCCTGCTCGAACTCGCGGGCGTCCGGTACGTCGGCGCGGGCGTGCTGGCGAGCGCGGTCGGGCAGGACAAGGGCTTCATGAAGCTGGTCTGGCAGGCGCAGGGCCTGCCGGTCGGACGGTACGTGACGCTGACCGACCGCGAGTGGCGGCGCGAGCGCAAGCGCAAGCTGGACGAGATCGCCGAGCTGGGCCTGCCGGTGTTCGTCAAGCCCGCGCGCGCCGGGTCCAGCATGGGCATCACGCGGGTGACCGGCGAGGCGGACCTCCCCGCCGCGATCGAGGCCGCCCGCGAGCACGACCCCAAGGTGATCGTCGAGGCCGCGATCGCCGGCCGCGAGATCGAGTGCGGCGTGCTCCAGGGCGTCGGCGACGCCCCCGCCGAGGCGAGCCTGCCCGCCGAGATCCAGATGGCGGGCGAGCACGACTTCTACGACTTCGACACCAAGTACCTCGACGGCTCGACCTCCCTGTCCATCCCGCCGGACCTGCCCGCCGGCGTCATCGAGGAGGTCCAGCGCCTGGCCGTCCGCGCCTTCGAGGCGCTGGAGTGCGAGGGCCTCGCCCGGGTGGACTTCTTCTACACGCCCGACGGCCGGTGGATCCTCAACGAGATCAACACCATGCCGGGCTTCACGCCGAGGTCGGCGTTCCCGCAGATGTGGGCCGCGTCCGGGCTGGACTACCCGGCCCTGGTCGACCGGCTCATCCAGAGCGCCCTGACCAGGAGGATCGGCCTCCGTTAGGCCGCTGCTCGCAGCCGGGTGGCCACTCGCTGCCGGGCCGCTACTCGTAGCCGGGTCGCCACTCGCTGCTGGGCCGCTACTCGTAGCGGAGCCAGGCGCGTTTCCTCAGGTCGGTGAGGCCGGAGGCGAGGGCACCGGTGTCGGAGAACGTCCAGAGCGTGTCGCCGACGACGGCGGCGCGGGTGACCTGCTCCTGCGGGATGAATCCCGCAGTGCGGATGCCGTTGGCGTCGATGGTCAGCGCGACGGCGCCGTCCTGCGGGGGATGGGTTCCGATCTGCTGGGTCGGGATCACGGTGAGGCCGGTCGCGGGCCAGTAGAGGAACGCGTGCGGGTCCGTGCCGGTGTAGGAGACGCGTCCCTCGTCGGTGTGGGACGCGATGCGGCGCGGCGGTGCGGAGCCGTCGAACTCCGAGACGAGCATTCCGGTGGGGATGCCGCGCTGCGTGACGGTCTGCCCGACGCCGATGAGGTGGCCGTCCGGGGTCGGGTGCAGGTAGGACGAGAAGCCGTTGATCTTGATCTGGCCGAGCTCGCGCGGGTGGGCCGGGTCGCCGAGGTCGAGCTCGTACAGCGGATCGACCTCGCGGAACGTGACCGCGTAGGCGATGCGTCCCAGGTAGCGGACGGCGTAGAGGCGCTCGTCGCGGCCGAGCCCGTCCACCCGGCCGATCTGGACGAGACGGTCGTCCTTGCGGGTCAGGATGCGGACGCCGCTGACGTTGCCCACCGTCGTCGCGACGCGCAGCGCGCCCTGGTACTCCGACAGCGCGTACTGGTCGAGCAGCGTGCCGGGCACCGTGCCGGACGCGACCCAGCGGGGCCGTCCGGCACCGCCGACGTCGAAGCGGTGGATGCGCGTCTGGATCGTCCCGGACAGCGTGGAACCGGCGATGTACAGGGTCCGCCCGGTGCCGTAGACGGTCTGGCCGTCGCCGACGACGCTGACGGCCTGCGGGTCGGCGAGCCCCTTCGCGGGGGCGACGGTCAGCACGCTGAGCAGGCCGCCGCCGGTCGGCGCGGACGGTCGTCTCACCTGGTCGCAGGGTTCCTTGTACTGCCGGGTCGGCGTGCCGGGAGCGGTCACGGTCGCGGTGGGAAGCCAGTCGTCCAGGCGTGGTGGCTGCTGCGACGGGCTCGGTGGCGGCGGTGGTGGAGTCGTGTCGCGCGGCTTGCTGGTGGGCATGTCGCCGGGCGTGTCGGTGGGCACGTTGCCGGGCGGGTCGGTGGGCGTGTCGCGCGGTTTCTCCAGCGGGCCGTACACGCGTGGCGCCGCGCGGACGACGAGGCGGATCGTCGAGCCGGTCTGCCTCGCGTCCACGTACGAGCCGTTCACGGTCATCGTCCCGATCGCCTTCGGGGCGCCGGTGAGATCGACGAGCGTGAGGATCGTCCGGGCGCGCGGCATGCTCGGCATCGTTCTCGGCGGGGCGCCCGGCCTGACGACGCTCGGCGGCGGCAGCAGGACGCGCGACGTGATCACCAGCGCGCGGTCGCCGCTCAGCAGCACCTGGCCGTCACCGGTCGCGAACGGTCCGGGCGCGGTCGCGCTCAGGGACAGGCGTCCGGTCAGCGTCCTCGTCGCGGGGTCGATGACCTCCAGCGCGCCGCGGGTCAGAGCGACGATGCGGCGGCCGTCGGTCTTGACGGTGTCGGGCTCGTCGGCGTCCGGTTCGTGGACGTTCGTTCTGGAGTGGCCGGGGGCGGGCGCGATGTCCTTGGCCGTGCCGTCCGGGGCGTGGACGCCGCCGCGGAGTTCCGGTCCCAACGGTTCGGGCTCCGGCAGGGTCGCTTGCTGGACGTCCCGGAGGATCGCGTCGCACGAGTCGTACGCCACCAGCTTCAGCGGGGACGTACCGGCGGAGCCGTGGGAACGGGAGTGCGGGGAGCCGCAGGCCGCCAGGGCGAGCGTCGCGGCCGTGAGCGCGGAACCACAGGCCAGGGCACGCATGGGTGTTGGACGCCCCGGACGCCCGTTCGGTTCCTCGCCGCCCGAGTTCGATTCGCGCCGCGCCGGTGATGGCACCCTTACCTGGGTGTCTTACCGCCGAAACGGCTCGGTAACAGCCGCGTAGGCATGATCGGTGCTGTCATCCGCCGCCTCGGGAAGGGAAACCGCCGTGCCGTCCCCGCTCATCGACGCCCCGCGCCGCTGGCACCCCGAGATCCCTGCCGAGGCCGAGGTCATCACGGGCGGGACGGCGCGGCTCGCCGTTCCCGCGGCCGGACGTTCCGGACCGCTCGTGGTGGTCGGCGCGCAGCCCGGCGACGTGGTCCTCGTGGACGTCCTGTCCGTGACCGGCCCGCGCGGCCTTCCCGGCCATCCCAGCACGCTCGGCTGCGCCTCGCCCGACCCGGGCGACGCCGCCGGCTGCGCTCGGGCCGCGGACGGCCGCGCGTTGGACGCGGACGGCCGCGCGTTGGACGCGGACGATCGCGCGTGGGATGCGGACGATCGCGCGTGGGACGCGGACGACCGCGTGCGGGCTGCGGACGGCCGCGCGTTGGACGCGGACGGCTGCGCGTGGGATGCGGATGGCTGTGCCTGGGACGCGGACGGGGTTGTGCGGGGCGACGCGCGCGACGCCGCCGGGTGTGCCGTTGCGTTGCTGACGGCGGGGTCGCGCGTGTTGCTGCCCGTCCGCGTCCTCGGTGCTCGGCTGCACGTGGGCGCGCTGCATCTGCCCGCGCGCGGTGCGTGCCGTGTGGTGGGCGGGAGCGTCGAGTTGCGCGTGAACCTGACCAGGCGCGGCGTCGAGCGCTTCGCGGTCAGCCGTCCGATCCTGCTGCCCGACCCTTCTCCCACTTGGCGATGAGCGTCTCCACCTGCACCGACAGCTTCGAGCCGAGCGGCCAGCCGGCGTAGTGCGTCAGGAAGATCGCGATCTCGCGCAGCTCGTCCGGACCCAGGTCGCCGCTCTCCAGCGCCGCCGGGATCTGGATGTCGAGGACGTCGTTCAGCCCCTGCCCGGCGAGCATCCCGATCAGCAGCAGCCGCCGGTCGCGCATCGACAGGCCGGGCCGGGACCAGATCTCGCCGAAGAGGTGGTCGACCGTGATGCCGAAGAAGTCGCCGGGGGCGTCGCCGATCTCCCAGCCGTAGACCTCCCGCATCTTGGCCAATCCGCGGGCGCGGCGCTCATCCATCGCGTTCCTCCTCCTGCTCCGGCGCGGGTGACAGGCCGAGCCCGGACGCGAACCGGTCGAGGGCGAGCCGGGCGAGCGGGGTGTCGACGCCGAGCTCGTCCGCCAGTTCCAGCGCGAACGCCAGATCCTTCTCACCCAGCGTCCGGACGTGGTCGAGGATCGGCCGCAGCGGATCGTCGTCCGCGAGCGGCGCGGTGGTGGGCCGCAGCATGATCGATCCCGCGCCGCCGGTGATCGCGTCGGTGTGCCGGACGATCCGGGCCAGCTTGCGCAGCGAGACGCCGGACGCCTCGGCGAGCCGCTGCGCCTCGGCGGCGGCCGTGAACGCGGTGAAGTGCAGCAGGTTGCGGGCGAGCTTCGTGCGCGTGCCCGCTCCGACCGGCCCCATGTGCAGGACGAGTTCCGCCCACTCCCCGAACGGTTCCCGGCACCGCTCGAACGCCTCCTCCGAGCCGCCGACCATGACCGCGAGCGTGCCGTCCGCCGCGCCCATGAACCCGCCGCTGACCGGCGCGTCCACGACCTGCACTTCGTCCGGGTCCGCGCGGGCGGCCAGGTCCTCGGCGGTGCGGGCGCGGATGGTCGAGTGGATCGCGAACACGCTGCCGGGCCGCATCGCCGGGAGCGCCTCGGCGGCGACCTCGTTCACCTGCGCGTCGTTGCGGACCATGACCGAGACCAGATCGGACGCCGCTGCCAGCTCCGCGACGCTCGCCGCCGCCCGCGCGCCCTCGGCGACCAGCGGCGCGACCGCCTCGGGACGGGTGTCGTACACGACCAGTCCCCGCTTGACCAGGTGCTTCGCCATGGGCGCGCCCATCTGGCCGAGCCCCACGAACCCGGTCGTCATGCGCGCGGGCCCGGTGGTCGTCGTGCGCGCGGGCCCGGTCGTCGTGCGCGCGGACCCGGCCGTCATGCGCGGAACACCTCGCCGCCGTCCACGTTGATGATCTGCCCGGTGATCCAGCGCGCCTCGTCGGAGAGCAGGAACAGGCACATCCCGGTCAGGTCCTCGGGCGTGCCCATCCGCTTGATCGCGAGCTTGTCCCGGACGATCTTCTGCGACATGTTCCCCGGCACGACCGTCCGGTTCGCCTCGGTGTCGGTCGGTCCGGGCGCGATCGCGTTCACGCGGACGCCCATCGAGCCGAGCTCGTGCGCGAGCTGCTGCGTCAGGCCGTTCACGCCGACCTTCGCCAGCCCGTAGTAGCCGGAGTACTGCCAGGCCGCCGTGGACGACTGGTTCACGATCGCGCCGCCGCCGCGCGCCTGCATGTGCGGGATCACGGCGCGCGTGCAGAGGAGGGCGCCGTCCATGTTCACCGCCATGAACCGCTTGTAGTAGTCCCAGTCGACGGTGAACAGGAAGTCGAGCTTCATCGTCCCGAAGATCGCCGCGTTGTTGACCAGGAGGTCGACGCCGCCGAAGCGCTCGGCCGCCGCGTCCGCCATGGCCTGGACGGACGCCGGGTCCGACACGTCCGTGCGGGTGAACAGTCCCTTGATCTCGTCGGCGACGTCCTGCCCCGCCTCGTGCACGTCCGCGACCACGACCGACGCGCCCTCGGCGGCGAGCGCCCGCGCGTACGCCGCGCCGATCCCGCCCGCCGCGCCGGTGACGATCGCGACCTTTCCCTCGAACCGTCCCATCGTCACGCCCCTTCGGCGATCGCCTTGATCTCCAGGTACTCCTCGAAGCCGGCCACGCCCATCTCCCGGCCGATTCCGGACTGCTTGTAACCGCCGAACGGCACGTCCGCGCCGTACCAGACGCCGCCGTTCACGGCGACCGTCCCGGCGCGCAGCCGCGCCGCGACCGCGTTCGCCCGCGCCGTCCCGCCGTGCACCGCGCCGGACAGCCCGTACGGCGAGTCGTTCGCGATCCGGACGGCGTCGTCGTCGCCGTCGTGCGGCAGCAGCACCAGCACCGGCCCGAAGATCTCCTCGCGCGCCGTCCGGGCGTCGTTGGTGAGGCCGGTGACCAGCGTCGGCTCGATCCAGAAGCCGCGGTCGCGGTCCGCCGGACGGCCGCCCCCGCACGCGAACGCGCCACCCTCCTCGACCGCGAGCCGCAGGTAGGACTCCACCCGGTCGCGCTGCCGCGCCGAGATCAGCGGGCCGCAGATCGTCCCGTCGTCGGACGGGTCGCCCGGCCCGAGCCGGGACAGCGTCTTCGCCATGATCGCGGCGGCCTCGCCGTACCGGTCGCGCGGCACCAGCACCCGCGTGGTGATCGCGCAGCCCTGCCCGGCGTGCGTGACGCCCGCGAACGCCGCGTACGAGCAGGCCGCCTTGAGGTCCGCGTCGTCCAGCACGATGAACGCCGACTTGCCGCCGAGCTCCAGGAACACCCGCTTCAGCGTCGGCGCGGCGGCGGCCATGACCTTCCGCCCGGTCTCGGTCGAGCCGGTGAAGGAGACGAGATCGACGCGCGGGTCCTCGGCGAGCAGCGCGCCGAGGCGGTGGTCGGACGAGGTGACCACGTTCAGCACGCCCGGCGGGAGGTCGGTCTCCTCGGCCGCGAGCACGCCGAGCGCCGCCGCGCACCAGGGCGTGTCCGGCGCGGGCTTCAGCACGACCGTGTTACCGGCCGCGAGCGCCGGGCCGACCTTCGCCAGGTTGATCTGGTGCGGGAAGTTCCACGGCGTGATCGCCGCGACGACCCCGACCGGTTCCCGGACGATCCGCCGCTGCGACGCCATGCCCATCGGCTCGGCGCGGCCGAGGTCGCTCTCCCAGGCGTACGCCTCGGCGAGGTCGGCGAACCAGCCGAGATCGGACACCGGTCCGTCGAGCTGCGCGCCGAACGTCAGGAAGCGCGGCGCGCCGGCCTCGCTGATGGTGAGCTCGCGCAGCTCGTCGGCGTTCCGCTGGAGGGCGTCCCGGAGCTGCCGCAGGCAGTGCGCGCGGAACTTCACGTCGGACGACCAGCCGGACTCGTCGAACGCGCGCCGCGCGGCGGCCAGCGCGCGGTCGAGGTCTTCCGGCGTCGCGTCGGCCGCCTGGCCGACGACCTCGCCGGTCGCGGGGTTCAGGGTGTCGAACGCGCCGCCGGAGCCGGGTTCGAGACGGCCGTCGAGGAGCAGTGGGGAGGGGTGGTTGCCGAACAAGCGATCGGTTGTTCTGGACACCTGTCCAGACTATCTTCCAGGACATGACCCCACGCAAGCCCCGGCCCGACTATTCGGGCGACTTCGACCCCGACTTCCGCTTCGAGGACCTGTCGAAGGAGGCGCTCGTCCGGCTCGTCCGGGAGTACGCGCTGATCGTCCACCTGCTCGACCGCTCCGGCATGGCCGCCATCGGCCTGCGCTACGGCCAGGAGGTCGTCGAGCAGCTCGCCATCGAGGAGTGGAAGGGCGCCAGCCCGATCTACACCGACCGCATCCGCGAGATCATGCGCATCGAGGGCGACGGCGTCTCGGCCATCTTCAAGTGCCTCCAGCTCGACCCGGGCTTCGCCCAGCACTACATGGACGTCGAGTACGAGCTGATCGACGAGCGGCACGGCTTCTTCCAGCTCCGCTCCTGCGGTGCGCTGCTCGACGTTGAGCCGTTCGGCGAGCGGTCGGTCAAGGGCATGTGCCACACCATCGAGGACGGCACGTTCGACATCACCGCGCAGGCCGTGAATCCGAAGGCGCGGATCCGGCCCGTGCACCGGCCGCCGCGCGTGCCCGCCGGGCGCGTCCCGCACTGCCGCTGGGAAGTGGTCATCGACGACGACACCGAGACGCTGCCCGAGGCCGACATCACCCGCATGACCCGCGGCACCACCGCCGCCCGGCACCGGTTCCCGGCGATGCGGGACGGAACGCCGCACATCCCCGGGTGACGCGCCTCACCCGGACGGTACGTTGTCACCGGCTGAGCGTCCGTTGTACTTTCTGGACAGTTCGTCAATAAGACCCGCCCGTCCGCCGGAGCCGCCCATGACCGCCCAGCTCGGGGAGCCGGACAACCTCGTCCTGCAGGCCCGCGACGTGCGCTTCGACTGGTCCGCGGTGCCGCTGCACTGGATCCCCGGGGACCCGGTCGCCACGCACCTCATCAACGTGCTGCACATGCTGCTGCCCGCGGGCGAGGAATGGTTCGTCCGGGTGTTCAAGCAGGCCGTCCCGCTCATCCGGGACGACGAGCTCCGCGAGGACGTGCTCGGCTTCATCGGCCAGGAGGCCATGCACGCCGCGTCCCACGACGCCGTCCTCGACCACTTCATCGAGCAGGGCCTGGACGTGCGGCCGTTCGTCCGGCAGGTCGAGTTCTTCTTCGAGAGCATGCTCGGCGACCGCGGCCTCACCGGCGAGCGGCAGCGCGCCTGGCTCTACGAGCGGATCTCCCTCATCGCCGCGATCGAGCACTTCACCGGCGTCCTCGGCGACTGGATCCTCAACGCCGAGGCCCTCGACGAGGCCGGCGCCGACCCGATGATGCTCGACCTCCTGCGCTGGCACGGTGCCGAGGAGGTCGAGCACCGCCACGTCGCCCATGACCTGTTCATGCACCTCGACGGCCGCTACAGCGCCCGGCTCCGCGCCATGGCCGAGACGGTCACCGCGCTCGTCTCCCTCTGGCAGCGCGGCCACCGCTACCTCATGGCCGCCGACCCGATCGTCAAGGGACGGATCAAGGGCGGCGTCCGCCACATCCGCCGCACCGGCCGCGCGGGCCTCACCCCGGAGGGCCGCATGGTCGCCGCGTCCATCCGCCGCTACATGCGGCGCGACTACAGCCCGCTGAACGAGGGCTCCACCGAGCAGGCGCTGGCCTACCTCGCCACGTCCCCGGCGGCCCAGGCGGCGCTCCGGTGACCATCCCGCCCGACCTCTACGGCCGCCGCTCCCGCGACCGCTTCGTCCTCGCCGCGTCCGCCCTGTTCACGGGCGTGCAGAAGCTCCGCTCGCTCCGTCCGCCCGCGCTGCCGCCCGTCCGGCCGGTGGACCGCTCCATGCGCCTGACGGTGACCTCGGTCGTCCCCGTCGCCGAGGACGTCGTGGCCCTCACCCTGGCGGCCCCGGACGACCGCGTCCTGCCTGCCTGGCAACCCGGCTGCCACCTGGACCTGCACCTGCCGTCCGGACGCCGCCGCCAGTACTCCCTCTGCGGCGACCCGTCCGACCGCCGCACCTACCGCATAGCCGTCCGCCGCCTCCCGGACGGCGGAGGCGGTTCCCTGGAAATCCACAACGCCATATCCGAAGGCGACACCCTCAAAGTCCAGGGCCCCCGCAACGCCTTCCCCTTCATTTCCCGCGACCGCTACCTCTTCATTGCGGGCGGCATCGGCATAACCCCCATCCTCCCGATGGTGAAAGCCGCGCACAAAGCAGCCGCCGATTGGCACCTCATCTACACAGGCCGCTCCCGAGCAACCCTCCCGTTCCTGGACGACCTGGCAGGCCTCCCCGAATCGCGCATCACCATCCGCACGGACGACGAGCACGGTGTCCCCGACTGCGCCGACCTCCTCACCCGAGCCACCCCCGGAACCGCCGTCCACGTCTGCGGTCCCGCCCCCATGATCGACGGCATCCGCGCCGCGTTCCCCCCGGCCGCGACCCTCCACTACGAACGCTTCGCCCCGGCCCCCGTCACCGACGGCAAGCCCTTCGAAGTGGAACTCGCCTCCTCAGGCCGCGTCCTGCAGATCCCCCCGGCCCGCTCGGCCCTGGACGTCATCAAAGAGGAAAAGCCCGACGTCGCCTACTCCTGCCGCCAAGGCTTCTGCGGCACCTGCAAAACCCGCGTCCTCTCCGGCGAAGTAGACCAACGGGCCCCCTCAGATCCCCCAGGCGACGACACCATGCTCATCTGCGTCTCCCGAGCCACCCAAGGCCGCCTGACCCTCGACCTCTGAAAAAACCCATTGCCGCGCCGGACGCCGTTCTGGCACCTTGGGTGATGTCCGCACCGGACCACGAAGCACCGAGAGGAGGACCGGCCGATGCTGGAGCTTTATCGACTGCCCAAGGCGTCCCTCGCTCGCACCGGCCGGTATCCCGCTTCCTGACCTGCCGCCGCGTGCAGAGGTGACGCCGAGATTCCACCGACGCACGCGGCTCTGGTCCAACAGGTAGAGGCGTCGGCCCCAGATGCCGGATGTTCGGGGTTCGAATCCCCGGAGCCGCACCATGCCCTCGTAGTCCAACGGCAGAGGCGCTCGGCTAAGGACCGAGATGATGCAGGTTCGAATCCTGCCGAGGGCACGCGAGGGGCGGCGCCGACGCAGGAGAGTCGGACCTGCCTGTAAAGCAGGTGCCCCGCGCTGAGTGGGTTCGAATCCCACCCGCCCCACCTTCATGATGGAACGCTCAAGCTCTTTGGCAAGCACATGGCTCAGAACCCCGGCGCACACTTCGATGACGCTGTCCTCATCGCGTATTAGCGCGAGCGGTAGCGGTACCAGAGCCGGGAGGCGTGCGCGGTTTGGATGACCCACTTCGGCGTGCGGGCGTGGAGGACGTTGTGCCACAGGCGTCGCTGGCTGTCCGCCCAGAGGTCGAGGTCTTCGGGCGTCGCGAGTTTCCATGCGGGCACTCGTGCCGCCCATTCCTCCGCCTCACGCGGTGTGTGTCCGGCGGCGATCAGGAGGACGACCCAGGACGCCGCGTCGATCCACGCCGCTCCACGCGTGGAGCATGCCCAGTCGACGATGTGGGCCCGTCCAGCCGCGATGAGAATGTTGCTCCGGTTCCAATCGGTGTGCAGCAGATGCCGTCCGGAGAGCCGGTCGGGATGGACGCTGAAATTCCTCCAGCGTCGTTCGGCAAGGGGTAGCGGCACTTCGGGGCACACGGTCTCACCGACCGCGGTCATGGCGTTCACGAGCAGCGGCAGATCAGGAGAACCGGGCCGGTAGTCGGCGGGCCTGCCGGGGATGTACTCGAAGCCGAGCAGGTCCCAACCCTCTCCCTCGGCGGCCCACCGTAGCGGGGCGGACACGTGGCGGACGGACGGATTGATCCGGCGTTCGAGGACTTGCGCCCCCTTGTATCGGTCGTCTCCAGTACGGATTCCCTTGACGAACGTGTCGCCGTTGATGACGACCGCCACGGCCGAGTTGTGCCCGTTCGAAACGGGTCGCGCCGAGCGGACGGGACCAGTGTGCTGCTCGATGACCTCGCGAGCTGCTTCCCAACCCACGCGTTCACTCACAAGGACAGCCTCTCAGGAAGGAGGCCCCGCCTATCGGAAGGCGGGGCCCGGGGCGTCGAATGTCAGACGTCGAACTCGTTGGCCTTGACGCCGTCGAGGAACGCTCGCCACTCCTCCGTGGAGTACTTGACGGTGTCCCCACTGCTGTCCTTCAGCGACACGACACCGGGAACGTTGGTGGCGACTTCGACGCAGTACGACGGGTTGTCGCACTTCGTGCTGACCTGATAGGCGAACTCCATGGTTCCTCCTGCTCTGCTTCGTCCAGCGGGCCGGTACGTACGACGACTGTGGCTTCAGCTGAGGGACGGCGGCCAGAGAAGAGGCGAAAGGAGGCGGAGAAGCTCACCGGTAGCGGCCGGCCGCTACCTCGATCAACTTTCTGGCCTCCGTCCCGAAGACGGCGGACCGGTACAGGTCTTCGAACGCTGCCAGGTACAGGGAGACCTCGCCTGGCACCGAGATGGTGACGAGGGCGGACAGGATCTCCACTTCGACCTTGCCGCCGTCGAACACGGTGAAGTTCTCCAGAACCCATTGGGTGCGGGACTGCGAGAAGGGGATCACACCGAGAGCCACTGACGGGATCGCGGAGGCGGTGACATCGGCCAGATGGCTGAGCTGCCCGGCCATCACCTCGGGATCGCCGATGCGGTAGTGGAGCGCAGCCTCTTCCATGAGGAAAAGGAATTTTCGGCCGTGACGCCTTAGCACGCGCTGTCTGTCGATGCGTGCCGTCACGGCCCCGGGCACATCGTTGTCACTGCTGCCTGAACGACGGGATACCAGCTCCAACAGCTCGGTGACGTAGGCCCGGGTCTGGAGAAGGCCGGGAACGACCTGCGAGCAATAAGTCCAGTCGGTCGAGGTTCTCTCATAGAGGGCGAGCCGCGATTCTTGTAGCCGTCTCAGCCCTGCCCTCCCGCGCTGAAGGCGATTCCAGGTGACGTAGGCCGACTCGGTACTCCGCAAAGCGCCCACCAAGTCGTCCGCCTGGTCCATCGCATGGCAGATCCGGCACCAGGTCCGCACGTCGGCGACCGACGGGGAGCGTTTCGCGTGTTCTATCTTGCCGACCTTCCACCGATCCCATCCGGCGGCCTCGGCGAGGGCTTTCGTCTGAATGCCCGCGTCCAACCGGATCTCCCGGAGGCGTGCGGCCAAGGCACGGCGGCCGGCCTGGACGGCGGGATACTGGGAAGGCACAGCGATGATCCGTGTCGTTACGCCGGATGGTATTCCTCGTGGGGCATAGCCCGATCCCAAGCCGCCGCGAACGAGGCGGCGCATCTTTCGATCGCTTCGCGGTCGTTCGTCACCTCGTCGTACAGCCAGGTTCCGTCGCCCGCGAAGTGGTGGAAGCGAACGGTGTGATCGTCGAAGAGCCAGTAGTCGAGCCCCGGCAGGAGCAGGTCGCCCGTGTGCTTCCTGGGCAGCCACCGAACCTGCTCACCGGCGGTGATGTTCAATGCGTGGGTACATTCGTGTTCGAAGGCCGGGTAGGGCGCCAGCGGTTCGGACACGACACGGATCCTGCGCATCGAGACTCCCCGTGCCGTGGCGTCGCGCACGATGTCGAACCATTCCCGCTCGGCTTCCACCACGTTCACGGACTCGCCGGCGAGCCAGCGCCGAAATGCCGGGTCTTCAGGCGTGTAGGCGTCCCGCAGTTCCAGATGGACGGCGCTGCGTTCAGTCGCCGCGATCAGTTCGCCGAACGGCGGTGCGGGCCGTGTCCGCATCCCGGGCCTCCTCCAGGAGCTTCGCCAAGACGATCGCCTTCATCCGGGCGGGGAGCCGAACCAGGACCTCGTGGTCGCCGATGCCGCTGTTCGCCTCCACCTGCCGGAGGTTGGTGACATCGTCCTCGCGCCTTCCGGTGACCAGGAGGTCGCCGGTCTCGTCGTCCACGTGCAGGGCGGGGCAGTGGCCGCCGTTGGTGTCGGGGTCGATGCACAGAAACCGTAGCGCCATGACGGCCTCCCAGATGGGGTAAGGCGGAGCGAGGCGGGTCGCTACACGGTCTCGCCACACACGACCACGGTCTAGGGGGCGGACGGTAGGACTACGGTCGCCTCGCTGGTCGTGTTATTGGGCGGGAAGGAGTGACTGGACGCCGGGGATGACGGTGGCTCGGAAGGCGGTGTCCAGGTCGGACGGGGTGGCGGTGATCTCGTTGTCGGCCCAGCGGGTCAGCAGGGCCATCAGGGCGCCGTGGACGCAGGTGACCGTGAGTTCCAGGGCGGGTGTCGCGGGCGCGCCTCGGGCTTGTAGTTCGTCCCGGATGACGGCGCGGAGATGTTCGTTGGCGTGGGCGGTCTGCTCGTGGCCGCCGCGTTTGCCGAGAAGGGCCTGAACGATGCGGCGCTGCTCGTGGACGTGCTCGAACAGCGGGCGGCTGAAGGCGAACAGCGGGCCTTCGAGGTCCACTTCCGCGTTCAGGAAGCTGAGTTGCTCCATGGCCGCCGCGAGGACGGCGCGCTTGCCGTCGAAGTGGGCGTAGAAAGTGGAACGGCCGATGTCCGCGCGGTCGATGATGTCGGTGACGGTCACCGCGTTGTAGCCCTTTTCGAGGATCAGGTCCGTCAGGGCCTGCTGGATCGCCTGCCGGGTACGTCGCACTCGCCGGTCGACCTTGGCGTTGCCTGACACTTCGCCGCCTTCTGTTCGGTAGTGCACACCCGGGCCGAACTGCGTGTTGACCCGTTTCGAGCGCCGAACACACCATGCATTAACGAACACGTTGTTTCAACGAGGAGAACGACGATGGCACTGCGTGGACTGGTGCGCGCACACGGGGGCGAACACGGCGAAGCGGGCGGAACGCTCGACCACCCTCGCGCCTACGAGCTGGTGGCGGGCCTCGGCTTTCTGGGACGGCGGCGCGAGGTCTTCCTCAGGCTGGCCGCGCTGGCGGGCGTCCGTCCGGGGGCGCGCATCCTCGACGTCGGCTGCGGGACGGGATACCTGACGAGAATCCTGGCTCCCGTCGTGGACGGTGAAGGAGAGGTCGTCGGGCTCGACCCGTCCGAGCCGATGATCGACTACGCCCGGCGTCGCGCCCCGGCGAACTGCACGTACGTCGTCGCCGGCGGACGCGACACCGGACTCCCGGACGCCTCGTTCGACGTGGTGGTCTCCAGCCTGGCCGTCCACCACATGCCGGTGAACGATCGCGCGCCCGCGTTCGCCGAGATGTTCCGCGTCCTGCGTCCCGGCGGACGGCTACTGATCGCCGAGTTCCGCCCGCCGTCCAACCGGCTGACGGCCGCGCTCACCGGCCACATGACCGGCCCCGCGATGCGCCACGACCCCAAGGACCTGCTCGGCACCCTCATCCCGGACGCCGGCTTCAAGGTCGACGACGAAGGCGACCTCCCGGTGCTCCTCTCCTACGTCAGAGCCCACAAGCCCGCACGCTGAGGGTCTGCTTACCGAGCGCGGACGGCCGCCAGGACAGCTCCGAACCCGGCCCGGCTCAGCGCCAGCGCTCCGCCGCCTGGGTTCTTGCTGTCCCGCAAGGCCACCCCGCCCACCGCGTCCGCAACCTCAACGCAGTTGTCGCCGCTCTCGCTGCTGCGGGAAACCTTGCGCCATGCGGCGGGGGAGACTGTCCCGACCTCCACGCAGTTCGAGCCGTCCTCTTTGCTTCGCGACGCCTTGCGCCATGGGGCCGCGGGCACAGCTCCGACCTCGATGCAGTTGTCGCCGATCTCGTCACTACGCGACGCCTTGCGCCATGCGTAAGCGCGCATCGCGCCTACCTCCACGCATTCACCGCCGTTAGGGGCGCTGTAGCTGCTCTTTCGCCACTCGACACCCTTGAGGTCCATCGCCTGGCTACCTTTCGCGGACGGCTGCGAGGACGGCTCCGAATCCGGCCCGGCTCAGCGTCAGCGCTCCGGCGTCCGGGTTCTTGCTGTCTCGCAAGGCCACCCCGCCCACTGCGTCCGCAACCTCAACGCAGTTGTCTCCGCTCTCGTTGCTTCGCGACGCCTTGCGCCACACCAACCGGCTCAGTTCCATCGCTGGTCAAGGGCCCTTCTGATCTGTGACCGCGTTTCCCGGATGTTGAGAGCTTCGGCCTGCAACCGCGCGAAGGTCTCGTTGAGCATCGCGAGGTCTTTCGGATCAGACGAAGTCTCGCCACCGTAAGCTTTTACGGTGTAGCCTAGCTCTTTTTGATCAGACTGGGTAGCGATCGCAAAGCAGGACCAGAGGTTGCGGACGTAGACCACCGGAAGCAACTGGATGGTGATGGTAGGCCGGTAAGACAGCTCGTACAGGAATTCGAGCTGTTCCCGCATCGTCTCTCTGTCTCCTACCTCTCTATAGAGAACGCTCTCGTCCATTACGGAATGAATCGACGGCGGATCGGTCTGCGACAAACGTTCCTGTCGCTTCATTCGTGCTCGAACTTTGCTTTCGTTCAGTAGGAGTGCGGAAGCATACGCTTCAGTCTGAAACAGTCCGTAGACCAGGCGCTCCTCGAAGGTGCGAAGCATGTTCGCCGTACCTTCCGCCCGCGGGAAGTTGCCAAAATGACTGGCGTAGCGGGCGGCTTTAAGATCTTGAAGCAGGTCAGTCCATGCTTGGGTGATCTGTCCTTGAGCGTCAAGGGCCGAGTCCAGGCGCACGGCGTAGTCGTGGCGGCAGCGCGTCCGGCCAGTTTCGACCAGGCCAACGTAGCTGCGCGACACGTTGGTGCGTGCTGCAAGCTCCGTCTGATTGCGTTTCCTCGCCAAGCGGATCTGCCTGACTCCCTCACCGAAACTGAGCAGTACTGGATCAGTCCGGTTCTGCGGCATCTTCGATCACCGTCCTGCTAGCGCCCTGCTAACGAATGCGAGTGAGTTGTTGGTGCTCGCCAGTTGTCACGGAACGCTACGCCTCGTTGTGGCTGGATGAGTGCGCACTCGGCAACTCAGCGTGAGGAAGGTGGCGAGGGGTGCTCATGGCCGGGGAGAACGATCAGGGTGTGGCGACGGCGGACGCCGAGATCGGGGTGGAGGCGTGCGGGGAATCGATCAAGGTGGTGCGGGACTTCGTGGCGGAGTGGTTTCGGGCGCGGGGGTACGCGTCCGACCTGGAGTACATCGCGCGGACGGTCGCTTCGGAACTCGTCACGAACGCGCTTCTGCACGGCAGTGACCCGGGTGACCAGATCACCGCTCGTGTTCTCCTCACGGACGCGGGGCCGGTGATCGAAGTCGAGGACGGCTCGGACGTCCAGCCCGTCGTCCGTCCGCTCACGCTGGAGGCCACCTCCGGACGCGGGCTCGCGATGATCGAACTCATGACGCGGGCCTGGGGCGTCCGTCCGCGCGAGGGTGGTGGCAAGGTCGTCTACGCGGTGCTGGACGTCGAGTGACCGGCCGCGTCCTCCTCCTGCATGCCCTGCGCGACCATTTCCCGCAGTGGGACGTGTTCGTGGACGATCGCCAGATCTGGCGCGCGACCGGATTCATCGTCGTCAGCGCCTCGTCCGCCGAAGCCCTCGCCGACGCTCTCCTCAGAGCGGAAGGGGCCGACGATTAAGAATGCACGAGTCAGCGGAGCTGTCGGCGCGCGGCGCGGACTACGCGGCGCGGCTGCCTTCGTCGATCGACGAACTGCGCGGTCCGGTGACGGGACCCGTCGAACTGCCGCTGCGCGTTGTGTGGTCCGGACGAAGAACTTATGACCTCGATGACGTCCGCCAACGCCTGCTGCTCTACGCCCTGCTTCTCTCGGAGGCGCCGGCCGCAGATCTGCGCCAGTGGGTGAACCGCGATCTCCTGGTCGAGCAGTGGCCCAAGCTTCGCCAGATGCTCAGTCCCGCTCGGCGGCGTGCCTGGGAGTCCATGCTGCTCGGCAGCGCATGACGACGATCGAGCCGCTTCCCGAGCGCCGTTGACGTGTCGATGCGGACGGCCTTTCCGCTGGTGAGAGTGTCTGTCCGATTCGCTGGGTGAGCGCCCGGGCGGGGGCGGGCGCTCATTGGGGTCAGCGGCGGCCGTCTACTTGTGAGACGACTTTTCCGTAGACGAACTCTTGGGTGCCGTTGATGAAGTCGGACGGGAAGCCGGGCTTGAAGCCGGACGCCTCGTTGAGGCGCTGGACGGTCTCGGGGGAGAGCGTCAGGTCCAGGACGCCCAGATTGTCAATGAGCTGCTCGGCGGTTCGGGCGCCGATGATCGGGTGGATGGCCGGGGAGCTCGCGCGGACCCAGGCCAGGGCCACCTGGGCGCTCGTCGCGCCGAGGTCGGAGGCGACCTCGCCGACCGTCTTCGCCACGGCCAGGTCGTGGTCGCTGACCTGGCTCGGGTCGAGGCGGGTGCGGGTGGCGGTGCCGGAGTTGTACTTGCCGGACAGGATGCCGTTCGCCAGCGGGCTCCAGGCGGCGACGCTCAGGCCGAAGTGCTCGGCCATCGGCAGCAACTCGTTCTCGATGTCGCGCTTCAGCAGGCTGTAGGGGACCTGGAGTCCCGCGAACGGCGTCCAGCCGCGCCATTCGGCGAGGGTGTTGGCGCGCGCGACGACCCAGGACGGCGCGTCCGAGATGCCGACGTAGAGCACCTTGCCTTCGCGGACGGCGTCGTCAAGGGCCCGCATCGTCTCCTCGATCGGCGTGTCGCGGTCCCAGATGTGCACCCAGTAGACGTCGATGTGGTCGGTGCGCAGGCGGCGCAGGCTGGTCTCCAAGGACGCACGCAGGTTCTTGCGGTGGTTGCCCGCCGCGTTGGGGTCGCCGCCGTCGCGGGAGACGGTGTACTTGGTCGCCAGGACGAAGCGGTCGCGGCGTCCTTCGAGGAGTTCGCCCAGGTACTCCTCGCTCGCGCCGTTCCGGTAGTTGATGGCGGTGTCGACGAAGTTGCCGCCCGCGTCCGCGTAGGCGTCGAGGACGCGGCGGCTCTCGTCGAGGTCGGCGCCGGGGCCGTCCGGCTGTCCGAACGTCATGGCGCCGAGGAACAGTTCTGATACACGCAGGCCGGTTCGGCCGAAGAGTCGGTATCGCACACCTGTCACGGTAATGCGTGTCCTCGACGGCCGGCCTGTTCGGCGGTCGCCGGGTCAGGCGTTGCGGACGGCTTCGCTCACCTCGGCCGGGGAGGTCTGCCAGGGCGCGCCGTGGCCGGGGAGGATCCAGGACGCCTTGAGTCCGGCGATCCGGTCGAGGGAGGCGAGGGCTTCGGCCGGGTCGTCGGTGAACGGTGCGGGCTGCGGGCCGCTGCGTCCGGTGAGGACGTGCCGGGTGGTCAGGGCGTCGCCGACGAAGAGGGCGTCCGCGATGGGCACGTGCACCGCGATGCTTCCGGGGGAGTGGCCCGGCATGCCGACGATGACGGGGTTGCCCGGCAGGTCCAGGACGTCGCCGTCGGCGACCTCGGTGACCTCGCCGACGTAGCGGGCGCGCAGGCCGTTCTTGCGGATGGAGTAGGACAGGAAGCCGAGCGCCGGGCCGACGCGCATGGGACCGGTAGCGACCTTCGGCTTCTCTCCCGTCCGGGCGCGGACGGCGTCGGCGGCGTGGACGTACACCGGGACGCCGTGCTCGCTGCGCAGGCGCTCGGCGAAGCCGATGTGGTCGGAGTCGCCGTGGGTCAGGACGAGGCCCTTGATGTCGTCCACGGTCTTGCCGAGCGAGCGCAGCTCGTTCTGAAGGTCGCGCCAGTGGCCGGGGAGGCCGGCGTCGATGAGGGTGATGCCCTCCGGGGTGTCGACGAGGTAGCAGGCCACGATGTCGTTACCGAGGCGGTGCAGGTGGGGGGCGAGTTTCACGGCAGTCTCCGAACGCGGAACGAAGATCGTTGATGGCGAATATAATTAGCCATCATGGCTAACGTCAATAGTTTTGCCGACGGGGGGACGGGTCGTGCCGACGCCTGAGAAGACGTCGTTCGAGGAGATCGTGGCGGCGGGACGCGATCTTCTGGAGGCGGCCGGCCTCCAGAAGCTGACGATGCAGAGCGTCGCCCAACGGGTGGGCGTGCGCGCGCCGTCGCTGTACAAGCACGTCAGCAACCGCGCGGCCCTGCTGGCGGCGGTCGCCGAGGCCACCGTCGAGGACCTCGCCGTCCACCTGGAGGCGACCGACCGGTCACTCGAAGCGCTGACGCGCGAATACCGGCGGTTCGCCCTCAACTGGCCGGAGGGATTCCGGCTGATGCACTCCACGGAGGCGCCGTCCGAGGCTCGCGTCCGCGCGGCGGCCCCCGTCCTGCACGCCGCGCGTCAGCTCGTCGGCGAACAGGAGGCGCTCGAAGCCGCGCGCTTCGTGACGGCCTGGGCGACCGGCTTCATCGAAATGGAGCTCAACGGCGCCTTCCGGCTCGGCGGCGATGTCGAGCGGGCCTTCGAGTACGGCCTGACCGCCCTGCGGCGGGCACTCACGGACGCCCGCTGACGGACGCCCGCTGACGGACGCCCGCTGACGGACGGGCGCTGAGGGACGGGCGCTGACGGACGCGTGCCCACGCCGTCCGGGGTGGACGGCGCGGGGTTCCTGAACTAGTGTCTGGACATGTGTCCGGAAAAGAGATGGCCACCGAGCCGACGCGGCGGCGGTTGACGTCGCGGCAGGCGGAGACGGTGCGGGGGTTGACCGACGCCGCGGTGGAAGAGGTCAGGGAGGTCGGCTTCGACGCGCTGACCGTGCGGAACGTCGCGCGGCGCGCCGGAGTGGCGCCGGCCACGGCCTACACCTACTTCGCGTCCAAGAACCATCTGATCACCGAGGTGTTCTGGCGGCGGCTCAGCGCGCTGCCCGAGGTCGCGGGGGAGCCGGGGCGCGGACGCGTCGTCGAGGTGCTGCGGGAGATCGCGCTTCTGGTCTCGGACGAGCCGGAACTCGCCGCGGCCTGCACGGCGGCGATGCTCGGCACGGATCCGGACGTCCGGGAGCTGCGGTTGAAGATCGGCGTCGCGATCCGGGGGCGGCTCCGGGCGGCGCTCGGGAAGGACGACCCGAAGGTTCTCGGGGCGCTGGAGCTTGCTTACTCGGGGGCGCTCGTGCACGCGGGGATGGGCTACACCTCGTACGCGCGCGTGGCCGACCGTCTGGAAGAAGTGGCGGAGCTGATCCTGCCCGACTCCTAAGTGAGGTGGCGGCTGTGGACCCCTCCTACAGCCCGTACGACTACGCCGTTCACGAAGACCCCTATCCCCTGTACGCGCGGTTGAGAGAGGAAGCTCCGCTCTACCGGAACGAGGAGCTCGGGTTCTGGGCTCTGTCACGGCACGAGGATGTCGCCAAGGCGTTCCGTGATTTCGCGACGTTCTCCAGTAGCAACGGGGTTTCGCTGGAGCCGAGTGCCTGGGGGCCGCACGCGCATCGGACGATGTCGTTCCTGGCGCTCGACCCGCCCAAGCACACGCGGATGCGCGCGCTGGTGTCGAAAGGGTTCACGCCTCGGCGGGTCGAGCTGATGGGCGACGGCATCCGCGAGCTGACCCGGCGGTATCTCGACGAGGCGCTGAGCGGCGGCGAGTGCGACTGGGTCGCCGACTTCGCCGGGCTGCTGCCGATGGACGTCATCTCGCAGATGGTCGGGGTGCCCGCGGCGGACCGGGCGGAGGTGCGGCGGCTCGCGGACCTGGTCGTCCACCGCGAGGAGGGCGTGTACGACGTGCCGCCCGCCGGGATGGACGCGGCGCTCACGCTGGTCGGGTACTACCAGGACCTCGTCGCGGAGAAGCGGCGGCGGCCGGGGGACGACCTGACCTCGGCGCTGCTCGGCGTCGAGACCGACGGGGACCGGCTCGACGACAAGGAGATCATGGCGTTCCTGTTCCTCATGGTCGTGGCCGGGAACGAGACGACGACCAAGCTGCTGGCGAACGCCCTGTACTGGGGGTTCCGCAATCCGGAGCAGGTGCGCAAGCCGTTCGGCGATCCCGCGCGGGTGGACGACTGGGTCGAGGAGACCCTCCGCTACGACACGTCCTCGCAGATGATCGGACGGACGGTCGCCAAGGACGTCGAGCTGCACGGCACGACCGTCCCGGCGGGGGAGCGGATGCTGCTGCTCGTCGGTTCCGCCAACCGCGATCCGCGCGTGTTCGACCGGCCCGACGACTACGACCTCGATCGCGACACTTCGCAGCTCGTGAGCTTCGGCGGCGGGCGCCACTTCTGCCTCGGCGCGAACCTCGCCCGCCTTGAGGCCCGCATCGCGCTCACCGAACTCGTCCGGAGGGTGAGGGGCTTCGAGGTGGACGAGGCGAACGCGCGACGCGTCCATTCGATCAACGTGCGCGGGTTCGCGAGCCTGCCCGTCCGCTGGGAGGCCAGGTAGATGCCGAGGTTCGAGCCGCATCCGCAGCGGAGGCCGGCGATGGTGACGGGCGCTTCGTCCGGGATCGGGGCCGCGACGGCGACGGCGCTCGCGATGGCCGGGCATCCCGTGGCGCTCGGCGCGCGCCGGGTGGAGAAGTGCGAGGAGCTGGCCGCGACGATCCGGGCGGGCGGCGGCGAGGCATTCGCCCATGCACTGGACGTCGCCGACAGCGATTCGGTGAAAGCGTTCGCCGCGGCGGCCGAGTACCAGCTCGGCCCGGCCGAGGTCGTCGTCTCGTGCGCGGGTGACCTCTCCGCACAACGCTTGGACGAACTCGACTCGGACGAGTTCGCCGCACAGATTCACGTGCATCTCGTAGGCGCGCATCGTTTGGTGTCGGCGTTCGTTCCCGGAATGGTCGCGCGAAGGCGCGGCGACATCGTGTTCGTTTCGTCCGATGTCGTGCGGTCGCCGAGGACGCGCATGGGCGCTTACGTCGCGGCGAAGAACGGCGTCGAGGGCATGGCGCGGCAGATGCAGATGGAACTGGAAGGGACGGGCGTGCGCGCGTCGCTCGTCCGGCCGGGCCCGACGTCCACGGGGATGGGGATGAACTGGGACCCGGAGACCACCGGGAAGGTCCTCGACGAGTGGGTGAAGTGGGGGCACGCCCGCCATCCGTACTTCCTGCGCCCGTCCGACGTGGCGGCGGCCGTGGCGGCCGTCGTCGGGATGCCCCGCGGCGCGCACCTTTCACTCGTGGAAGTCCAGCCGGAAGCTCCGCTGGAGGAGAAGTGACGATTCCCGTGGTGTCGGGCGGTCCCGACCATCTGGAGGAACTGCGCGTCGATCCGATCGGGCTGATGCGGCGCGTCCGGGACGAGTGCGGCGACGTCGGCGAGTTCCGGATCGGCGGACGCCCCGTCGTGCAGCTGACCGGCGCCGAGGCGAACGAGTTCTTCTTCCGCGCCCCGGACGAGGATCTCGACCAGGCCGAGGCGTACCCGTTCATGACGCCGATCTTCGGCGAGGGCGTCGTGTTCGACGCGACGCCCGAGCAGCGCCGCGAGGCCCTGCACAACCAGGCGCTCAAGGGCTCGTTCCTCAAGGGGCACGCCGCGACGATCGCCGCCGAGGTCGACGGGATGGTCGCCGGCTGGGGCGGCGAGGGCGAGATCGACCTGCTCGACTGGTTCGCCGAGCTGACCATCTACACCTCGTCCGCGTGCCTGATCGGGCGCAGGTTCCGCGCGCAGCTCGACCGGCGGTTCGCCGAGCTGTACCACGACCTGGAGCGCGGCACCGACGCGATCGCCTACGTCGACCCGTACGCGCCGATCGAGAGCTTCCGCAGGCGGGACGAGGCGCGCGCGGCGCTGGTCCGGCTCGTCCAGCAGATCATGGACGGCCGGGACCCGGACCCGCCGCGCGAGGACCGCGACCTGCTCGACGTCCTGCTCTCGATCCGCGAGCCGGACGGCACGCCGAAGTTCACCGCCGACCAGATCACCGGCATGTTCATCTCGATGATGTTCGCCGGGCACCACACCTCGTCCGGCACGGCCGCGTGGACGCTGATCGAACTCCTCCGCCATCCCGGCGTGCTCAGCGACGTCACCAAGGAGCTGGACGATCTCTATGCGGACGGCGGCGACGTCAGCTTCCAGGCGCTCCGCGCGATTCCGCGCCTCGAAGCGGCGGTGAAGGAGGCGCTGCGCCTGCATCCGCCGCTGATCCTCGTGCTGCGCGTCGCGCAGAAGGAACTGGAAGTCCGCGGACACCGCATCGAACCCGGCACGATGGTCGGCTGCTCGCTCGCGGTCTCCAACCGCATCCCGGAGGACTTCCCCGACCCGGACGCCTTCCGCCCCGAACGGTACGCCTCACCGCGCGAAGAGGACCTGCTCAACCGCTGGACGTGGGTCCCGTTCGGCGCGGGACGGCACCGCTGCGTCGGCGCGAACTTCGCGATGATCCAGCTCAAGGCGATCTTCTCGGTGCTGCTGCGGGACTGGGAGTTCGAGCTGGCCCAGCCGCCCGAGACGTACCGCAACGACCACTCGAAGATGGTCGTCCAGCTCGCGCGGCCCTGCGTCGTCCGGTACCGGAGGCGGCGATGAGGATCGAGGCCGACCTCGACCTGTGCCAGGGGCACGCGATGTGCGAGCTCGAAGCCCCGGACGTCTTCGAGGTGCCGAAGCGCGGCAAGGTCCGCATTCTGGACCCCGAACCGGACGACGCGCACCGCGACGAGGTGGCGCGCGCCGTCCGGTACTGCCCGACCCAGGCCCTGCGCCTGACCGAGCCTCAGAAATGACCCGGACCCACCGGACGGAGCCGTGATGCCTGCGTTCCCCCGCGCCGAACTGGACGAGATGGTCGAGCACTGGCTGGAGGCCAACCGGCGCTGCGAGGCGGCGGGCGACTGGCGTCCGCTCGCCGACCTCTACACCGAGGACGCCACCTACGGCTGGAACATCGGCCCGGACCAGGACTTCATGGCCGTCGGACGGGACGAGATCCGCGACCTCGCGCTCGGCTCCGAGATGGGCGGCCTCGACGGCTGGACCTACCCCTACCAGGCGATCCTCGTGGACGAGCGGCGCGGCGAGGTCGTCGGCTTCTGGAAGCAGGTCGCCGACGCGCGCCGTCCGGACGGGACGCCGTACGAGGTCGCGGGCATCGGCGGGAGCTGGTTCCGGTACGCCGGGAACCTGCGCTGGTCCTGGCAGCGCGACTGGTTCGACCTCGGCAACGTCACGTCCGTGTTCGTCGAGATGATGAAGGCGGGCGCCCTGTCGGACGGCATGAAGCGCCGTCTCGACAGGGCCGCCTCCGGCGAGCCGGTCCCCGGCTACTACGCGCGCGGGGAGCTGCCCGTCCCGATGTGGTGAACGATCCGCCCGCGGTCGAGGACGAGCCGTGACCCGGTGAAGCGCGCCCGCGTCCGCCGGTCGTGCGTGACGACGACGAGCGCGCCGCCGTACCCGCCGAGCGCGTCCTCCAGTTCCTCGATGAGGGCGGGGGACAGGTGGTTGGTCGGCTCGTCGAGCAGCAGCAGGTCGGCGGGTTCGGCGACAAGCCGCGCCAGCTCGATCCTGCGGCGCTGCCCGTAGGACAGCTCGCCGACGCGCCGTCCCAGGTCGGACGGCTCGAACAGGCCGAGCGAGAGCAGCGTGTCGGCGTGCTCGTCCAGGTCTCCGGGGCGCCCGTGCGCGAACGCGCGCAGCACGCTCATCGCGGGCGGCCACGGAACCTCGTCCTGCCGGAGATGCCCGATCCGCTCCGGCCGGACGACCGTGCCCGCGTCCGGTTGCAGCTCGCCGGCGAGCACCTTCAGCAGTGTCGACTTGCCAGCGCCGTTCGGTCCGGTGACGAGCAGCCGCTCGCCGGGCGCGATCCGGAGCGACGGAACGTCCAGCCGCTCGCCGACCCGGATTCCGGTCAGTTCCACGGCGGTCTCGTCCCCGCCCGCCTGGACGTCGGCGGTGAACGACAGCGGCTCGGGCGGCGGTGCGACCGGGTTCTCGGTCAGCCGCTCGACGCGCTCCTTGGCCATCCGGATGCGGCTCATCGCACCGTGCGCCCGTCCGCGCGCCCGGAACGCGCCCGAACCGAACACGGCCCGCTCCATCTTGCGCGGGATCGCGTTCAGCCGGACGGCGTTGGCCGCGACGAGGCCGCGGTTGCGCCGGATCTCGTGCTTCCACTCCTCGTACTCGCGGAGGCGACGCGCGCGCTCCGCGGCCTTGGCTGCGAGATAGCCGTCGTAGCCGTTGCCGTACCGGACGACCTTCCCCGCCTCCACCTCCAGGATCGTGCTGGTCAGCCGGTCGAGGAACACCCGGTCGTGGGTGACCGCGACGACCGTCCCGCGATGCCCGCGCAGGTGCTCTTCGAGCCAGCCGACGGCCTGGTCGTCCAGGTCGTTGGTCGGCTCGTCCAGCAGGAGCAGCTCGGGCGCGGCGGCGAGGACGCCGGCGAGGGCCAGCCGCGAACGCTCGCCGCCGGAGAGCGCGCCGAGGCGGCGCGTCCGGTCGAGGCCGGGCAGGCCGAGGCCGTGCAGGGCGACGTCCACGCGGGCGTCGGCGTCGTACCCGCCGCGCGCCTCGAACCGTTCCTGCAGGTCGCCGTACAGGTCGAGGAGGGACGGATCGTCCGCGAGACGCTCCTCGACGGCCCGCATGCGGGCTTCGAGCGCGCGCAGGTCGGCGAGGGCGCGGTCGATCGCGTCCTGGACGGTCGCGTGCGCGGGCAGTCCGAGCGTCTGCGCGAGATGTCCGACGCCGCCGTCCGCGACGACGGTCACCTCGCCGTTGTCGGGGCGCTCGACGCCGGCGAGCAGCTTGAGCAGCGTGGACTTGCCCGCTCCGTTGTCGCCGATGACGCCGGCCTTCTCGCCGGGCTTGATCGTCAGGTCCACGCCGTCCAGGACGACGTGGTCGGAGTAGCGCTTGGTGATGTTGCGAAGGGTGAGTTGCGCGGTGCGCAAAAGGGCTCCCGTGGGTCTCTGATCGGCAGGACGCGTCAGGACGCGGCCCGCGGCGGAGCGGAGCTCAACGCGGCGGCCACGTACCGATCAGAGGAAAATCAGCGAACCCACGTTCGTGACGGTACGCGATCGGTGATCACGGAATCAAGGGGATTTTCTTGAGACCTAGATCTGGTTTTCGGGCTTGGCCGGAATCGTGGCGGCGATGGCCTGGCCGATCTCGATCAGGGTGTCCCCGGGCGGCGCGTACTTCGGCGGGATCGTCACCTCGACGTACGCCTGGCGGCCCAGCACCGTCCAGGTGACCGGGCGGTCGTGCGGGAAGCCGTGCCACTTCAGCCCGTTGATCTCCATGAGCTGCTCGTCCATCCGGTAGGTGGACGGCAGCGGCACGCCGCAGCGCAGCGCGATCGCCGGATCGCCCCACGCCGCCGTCAGCGGCGAGTCGGGCGAGGTGTCGCGCCGCTTCAGCCCGTGCAGCCGCGCGGGCAGCTGAAGCCCCTGGCACAGCTTGACCGTCGCCGCGTCCGGTCTGGGGGCCGGCACCTGCACCGCGCCGTCGCCGCAGGCGGCGAGCAGCGGCGCGGCGGCCAGCAGCGAGAGCCCCGCCGCCGTCCCGCGCACGACCGTCCTATATGTGGACGATCGGACACGTGAGCGTGCGGGTGATGCCTTCGACACCCTGGATCTGGGCGACGACGAGCTTGCCGAGCTCGTCGACATTGCGCGCCTCCGCTCGAACGATCACGTCGTAGGGACCCGTGACGTCCTCCGCCAGGGTCACGCCGGTGACGCCGCGGATGTGTCCTGCCACCGCCGCGGCCTTGCCCACTTCGGTCTGGATGAGGATGTAGGCCTGCACCATCACGTCCTCCCCGCGCGGAGATTCAACGTCGGACGGTCACCGTATCGTGTTACGCGCCGCCGCGGGGGATCGGGGGCCCGAGAGCGGTCAAACGGGGGAGAACGGGAGAAACGTGGAGAGCATCGGCGACCTCGGCGAGTTCGGCCTGATCCGGCGCGCGACCGGGCGCGCCCTCACTCCGGACGTGCTGCTCGGCCCCGGCGACGACGCCGCGGTGATCGCCGCCCCGGACGGACGCGTCGTCGCCACCACCGACGTCCTCATCGAGGGACGCCATTTCCGGCTCGACTGGTCGTCCCCTTATGACATCGGCCGGAAGGCCGCGGCGCAGAACCTCGCCGACGTCGTCGCCATGGGCGCGCGGCCCACCGCGCTCCTCGTCGGGTTCGGCGCGCCGCCGACCACGTCCGCCGAGTGGGCGCTGCGCCTGAACGACGGCATCGCGGACGAGGCCGCGCTGGTGGGGGCGTCCGTGGCGGGCGGCGACACGGTGTCCTCGCCCACCGTCACGATCGCGGTGACCGCGCTCGGCGACCTCGGCGGCGCGCCGCCGATCACCCGCTCCGGCGCGCGTCCGGGCGACCTCGTGGCGGTGCGCGGACGGCTCGGCTGGGCCGCGTCCGGGCTGCACCTGCTGGAGCATGCCCTCCTCGGCCGAAGCGGCGCCGGCCCGGACGGTCTCGACGGCCCGGACGGCTTCGGCGGAGCGGCGGCGTTCCTCGCCGCGCACCGCCGCCCGGAACCTCCCTACGCGGCGGGGGCGGAGGCGCGGGCGCTCGGCGCCACCGCGATGCTGGACGTCAGCGACGGCCTGCTCCAGGATCTCGGGCACATCGCGGACCTCTCCGGAGTCGCGATCGACATCTCGGCGGCCTCCGTCCCGCTTCCGCCACGACTCCCTGGCGAAAAGGGAACGGCGACACGGCCGGGCGAAGGTAAAACCTCGTCCGAATCGGCGGCCGGCGTCCCCGCGGCACCGGACCCGCTGCAGCTCGCCCTCACGGGCGGGGAGGATCACGCGTTCGCCGCGACGTTCCCGGCAGGCACCGCGCTCCCGGCCACCTGGACGGTCGTCGGACGCGTCGCCGAGGGCTCCGGAGTCACCGTGGACGGGGCCGTCCCGAGCGTCCGGGGATGGGACCACTTCCGGAGTTAAGCCCAGGTTAAAAGGGGTCGAGCGGGGTCCGGGCGTTTACTCGTCCAGTAGGCATGCTTGGTGAGGGTTTGGTATACATCCTGTGATCGAAGAGGGATGGGATGGGACGACACACCAGACTCCGGACGCCCGAGGACGAGGTCCTGCCGCCACCGGCCGGACCCTCTTCGCGGCCTCGCTGGAAGCAACTGGTCGCCCACGTCCCGTTCCCGCTGATGCCGCTCGTCGCGCTGATGCTCGCCGTCGGAGTCGTCGTCCTCGCCTACAGCACCCAGCAGATCTCCCTGAACTTCAACAAGTCGCCGCAGGCGGCCACGCCCCGGGACGCGGGCGGCCCCAGCGACGGCACCATGTCCGAGCGCTCGCCGGGCGAGCGGGCCAGCCGCGGCGCGGGCCGCACCGGCCTCACGGTCGCCTTCCGCGTCGCGTCCCGCACCTCCACCGGCTTCCGCGGCACGGTGACGATCAGCAACCACGGCTCGACGACCGTCCCGAAGTGGGCGCTCGCGTTCCGCGTCCCCGGCGGCACCGTCCGCGCGGTCACCGGCGCGGCCGTCGTCCAGACCGGCTCGGTCGTGCGCGTCCGCAGCCGGAGCGGCCAGGCGCTCCCGCCGGGCGCCTCGCTGCGCATCGCCTTCACGTCGGTCGGGGCCGTCGCCGCCCCGGTCGACTGCGTGATCAACCGCCAGACCTGCGCCCGCGCCTGACTCCGCCGCTCCGGCCCTGCCCCGTGAGCCCTGCCCCCTCCGGCCCCTGCGCCGCGTCGCGGGGCGTCCGAATTGCCTAGAGTGGGCTGCATGACGTCCCACCAGCCAGGTCAGGCCCCTCCGCTCGTGCTCACCGTCGCCGGCTCCGACTCCGGCGGCGGCGCGGGGATCCAGGCCGACCTGAAGACCATGCTCGCGAACGGCGTCCACGGCATGAGCGTCATCGCCGCCGTGACGGCGCAGAACTCCCTCGGCGTCCAGGGGTACTGGGAGCTGCCGCCCGAGGCCGTCCGCGCGCAGCTCGACTCGGTGCTCTCCGACATCGGCGTGGACGCCGTGAAGACCGGGATGCTGGCCTCGAAACCGCTGGTGGAACTGGTCGCCGAGGTCCTCGGCGAGGTGGCCGCCCCGGTCGTGGTCGACCCGGTGGGGGTGTCGAAGCACGGCGACTCGCTGCTAGCCCAGGACGCCGTCGAGGCCGTCCGGACGAAACTGCTGCCCGTCGCCACGGTCGTCACCCCGAACCTGTTCGAGGTCGAGCAGCTCACCGGCGTCAAGGTCGTGGACGAGTCGGGGATGCTCGCCGCCGCCGAGGCGGTCAAGGAGCTCGGGCCCGCATGGGTGCTGGTGAAGGGCGGCCACCTGCCCGGCGAGCCCGCCGACCTGCTCTTCGACGGGACGTCCGAGTACCGCTACACCGCCGAGCGCCACGACAACCGCCACACTCACGGCACCGGATGCACCCTGGCCTCCGCGATCGCCTCGAACCTCGCCAAGGGCGAGCCCGTCCCCGAGGCGGTGGAGAAGGCCAAGCGCTACGTCACCGGGGCCATCGCCGAAGGGTTCCCGCTCGGCGCGGGCATCGGGCCGGTCGACCACGGCTGGAACCTGCACCGCAGCTGACCGCCGAAAATACTCAGGGCATACGAGAACCGGCCCGGGGCGCGCCCCCGGGCCGGTTCTCGGAGTCTGGAAGGTCAGACGGTCGGCTTGACGACCTTGCCCGCCTTGATGCAGGAGGTGCAGGCGTTGATGCGCTTGGTGCCGCCGTTCACGACGGCGCGCACGCGCTGGATGTTGGGGTTCCAGCGGCGCGGGGTGCGGCGGTGCGAGTGGGAGACGCGCATGCCGAAACCGGGTCCCTTGCCGCAGACGTCGCAGACGGAAGCCACGGGAAACTCCAAGTTGGGTGTCGATGCTCTGGACCGGACCGCCCCGGGCTCGGTGACCGGCACCGGAGGCGCATCCTGAATGGCGCCCCGGACGAGGCGCATGGATCAGAGTAGCCCAGGGTGAGCCCGCTAGGCGAATCGGCCTGCGGATTTCCGGGCCGCCCGCTGTTCCCAAGAGCACGGTGGGCGCGATAGACCGGTGGTCCGGGATGCGGCGGCGGCTGGCGGGAGCGGGAGTGGGCGAGGTTCTCGACGGGGCGGCGGTCCGGCGGTGGTGCGCCCTGGCGGCCGAGGCGCTCGGCCGGACCCGCGCGGAGATCGACGCGCTGAACGTCTTCCCCGTCCCGGACGGCGACACCGGCACGAACCTGCACCTGACCGTCCTCGCCGCCGCGGACGCGATCCAGGCCCTCCCGCCGGACGCGAGCACCGAAGAGGTGTGGCGGACGCTCGCGCGCGGCGCCCTGCTCGGGGCCCGCGGCAACTCCGGGGTGATCCTCAGCCAGTTCCTGCGCGGGCTCGCCGAGATCCTCGGCGGCCGGGGCGCGCCGCCGCCGGACGGCCAGGTGCTCGGCGAGGCGCTCGGCTACGCGGCGCTGCTGGCCCGGCACGCCGTCGAGCACCCGGTGGAGGGGACGATTCTCAGCGTGCTCGCCGCCGCGTCGGAGCGGACCGGCGACGAGGCGACGCTCGCGGGGGCCGCGCGGGCGGCGGCGGCCGGGGCGCGGCGGGCGCTCCGGGCCACGACCGGCCAGCTCGACGCGCTCGCCCGCAGCGGCGTGGTGGACGCGGGCGGAGCGGGCCTCTGCGTGGTCCTCGACGCGCTCGCCGCCGTGATCACCGACGAGTATCCCGAGCGCTACGTCGTCCCGGCGCGCACCTCGCCCGGCGCCGCGTCCGCGCCGCCGGACGAGCGGCGCGGCCCGGGCTACGAGGTCATGTACCTCCTGGACGCGCCCGACGACGGCATCCACCGGCTGCGCGCCACCCTGGACGGTCTCGGCGACTCGCTCGTGGTGGTCGGCGGCGACGGCCTGTGGAACGTCCACGTCCACGTGGACGACGCCGGCGCCGCGATCGAGGCGGGGCTCGCGGCGGGCCGTCCGCACCGGGTCCGCGTCACCTACCTGAAGGCCGTGGACGGCGGCCCGCAGGCGCCGTGCGTAGGCCGGGCCGTGGTCGCCGTCACCGCCGCCGAGGGCCTCGCCGAGCTGTTCGAGCAGAACGGCGCGCGGGTCGTGCGGCGCGCGTCCGGGACCGTCCCGCCGCTGGCCGTCCTCGCCGAGGCGATCCTCGCGGCCGGGGACGAGGTGGCGGTGCTGCCGAACGAGCCGGAGGTGCTCGACCTGGCCGAGGCCGCCGCCGAGCGCGCCCGCGAGGGCGGCGCGCGGATCGCGGTGGTGCCGACCAGGGCGTCGGTGCAGGGCCTCGCCGCGCTCGCCGTGCACGACCCCCTGCGCCGGTTCGCCGAGGACGTGATCGCGATGACCCGCGCCGCCGGGGCCACCCGGTTCGGCCAGCTGGAGGTCGCCGCGGAGGAGGCCGTGACGAGCGTCGGGCTGTGCCGTCCGGGCGACGTCCTCGCCCTGATCGACGGCGACGTCGCCATGATCGGCCGGGATCTCGCGGGGACCGCGCTCGGCCTGCTGGACCGGATGCTGTCGGGCGGCGGCGAGCTGGTCACGCTCGTCCGCGGGGTGCGGGCCCCGGCCGACCTCACCGACCGCCTGGAGGACCACCTGCGCGCCCGCCACCCGGACGTCGAGACCGTCTGCTACGAGGGCCGGCAGGAGCTGTATCCGCTCCTCGTGGGCGTGGAATGACGGGCCGGCGCGGTAGAAAAGACGGGTGACGAACCTCGACGAGCCGTTGCGCAAGGTCCTGGGCGACAAGACCGCGAAGGTCCTCGACAAGGGGCTGGACCTGCGCACGGTCGGCGACCTGCTGCACCACTACCCGCGCCGCTACGCGCACCGGGGCGAGCTGACGCCGCTGAACGAGCTGGCCGACGACGAGCACGTCACCGTCATGGCCGAGGTCGTCAAGGTGCAGGGCCGCACGCTGACCCGCAGCCCCGGCTACGTGCTGGAGATCACCGTCACCGACGGGACCGGCGAGCTGAAGCTGAGCTTCTTCGGCCGGCGCGGCTCCTACGTGCCCGAACGCGACCTGTCGCCGGGCACCCGCGGCCTGTTCGCGGGCAAGATCAGCACCTACCGGCCGCGCTCGGGACGCCCGCAGCGCCAGCTGACCCATCCGCAGTACAAGGTCGTGCACGCGCGCGACGCGGACGCCGCCGCCCGCGAGTGGGCGGACGAGATCATCCCGATCTACCCGACCACCAAGGGCCTGGACATCGACGCGATCGGCAAGTCGGTCGCGACCGTCCTGGACCTGGCCGATCTCGGCGACGACCCGATGCCGGAGTCCATCCGCGAGCGCCTCGGTCTGATCTCCCTCGCGGACGCCTACGAGGGCATCCACCGTCCGAAGGACTGGGAGCAGCTCGGCCGCGCCCGCAAGCGCCTGAAGTGGGACGAGGCGTTCGTCCTCCAGATCGCGCTCGCGCAGCGCCGCCGCGCCGCCGCGGCCCTTCCCGCGAAGCCGCGCCCGGCCGTCCCGGACGGCATCCTCGGCGCCTTCGACCGGCGCCTGCCGTTCGAGCTCACGGAGGGCCAGCTCCAGGTTGGCGAGGAGATCGCCGCCGACCTCGCCGAGTCCCATCCGATGCACCGCCTCCTCCAGGGCGACGTCGGCGCGGGCAAGACCGTCGTGGCGCTGCGGGCGATGCTGCAGGTCGTGGACAACGGGGGGCAGGCCGCGCTCCTCGCGCCCACCGAGGTGCTCGCCCAGCAGCACTACCGGTCGATCACGAAGATGCTGGGCGAGCTGGGGCAGGCCGGGCAGATCGGCGGGGCCGAGAACGCGACGCGGGTGACGCTGGTGACCGGCTCGCAGGGCGCCAAGGCGCGGCGGGAGTCGCTGCTGGAGGCGGCGTCCGGGAGCGCGGGGATCGTCGTCGGGACGCACGCGCTGCTCGAAGATCACGTGCAGTTCGCCGATCTGGGGCTCGTCGTCGTGGACGAGCAGCACCGCTTCGGCGTGGAGCAGCGGGACGCGCTGCGCGAGAAGGTGTCGGGCGGACGCCCGCACGTGCTGGTCATGACGGCGACGCCGATCCCGCGGACGGTCGCGATGACGGTGTTCGGCGACCTGGAGACCTCGGTGCTGGGGCAGCTCCCGGCCGGGCGAGCGAAGATCAGCACGCACGTGGTGCCGCCGGAGAAGCCCGCGTTCCTGGCCCGCACCTGGGAGCGGCTCCGGGAGGAGGCCGGGCAGGGACGGCAGGTCTACATCGTGTGCCCGCGCATCGGCGAGCAGGAGGGCGACGAGGGCGACGTCCCCGCGCCGGACGAGGAGGGCCGCCGGTCCCCGCTCGGGATCATGGAGCTGCTGCCGATGCTGGAGGGCGAGCTGCTCTCCGGCCTGCGCATCGGGGTGCTGCACGGCAAGCTGCACCCGGACGAGAAGGACGCGGTCATGCGCCGGTTCGCGGCGGGCGAGCTGGACGTGCTGCTCGCCACGACGGTGATCGAGGTCGGCGTGGACGTGCCGAACGCCACCGCGATGGTGATCATGGACGCGGACCGGTTCGGGGTGTCGCAGCTGCACCAGCTGCGCGGCCGGGTCGGGCGCGGCACGCTGCCCGGCCTCTGCCTGCTGGTCACCGACGCCGAGCCGGGGTCGAAGGCCCGCGAGCGCCTGGACGCGGTGGCCTCGACGACCGACGGGTTCGCGCTGTCCCGCCTGGACCTGGAGCAGCGCCGGGAGGGCGACGTGCTCGGCGCGGCGCAGGCCGGACGGGCGTCCAGCCTCCGGCTGCTGACGCTCCAGCGGGACGAGGACGTGATCAGGCTCGCCCGCGAGGAGGCGGCGGCCCTGGTCGAGGACGATCCGGAGCTGGAGCGCCATCCCGGGCTGGCCGCCGAGCTGGCGTCCCTGCTCGACGAGGAGCGCACGGAGTACCTCGAAAAGGCCTGATCCACGGGCGCTGGAGGCGCCCGGTCCGCGAACGCGGCCGGGGGCCTCCTGCATTGTGATGCAGGTCACCCCATATACCCCCTAGGGGTGTGCTACGTTTCTCCGCGTCGGAAAGACATACCCCCTAGAGGTATAGGAGGCGGAGATGTCCGCGTCGAACCCGAGGCGGTGGTGGGCCCTGCTGGTGCTCGCCACGGCCCAGTTCATGGTCATCATGGACACCTCGATCATCGGAGTGGCGCTGCCCGACATGCAGCGCGACCTGGGCTTCTCGCCCGGCGGCCTGCAATGGGTCTTCAACGCCTACGTGGTCGTGTTCGGCGGCCTGCTCCTGCTCGGCGGGCGGCTCGCCGACCTGCTCGGCGCGCGCCGGGTGTTCGCGGCCGGCTGGGCGGTGCTGGCCGGCGGCTCGGTCGTCGCGGCGGCGGCCCAGGACGCCTGGGTCGAGCTGCTCGGCCGCGGGATCCAGGGCGTCGGCGGCGCGCTGATCACCCCGGCCGCGATGGCGCTGCTCATGGCGACCTTCGGCGCGAACCCGCGGGAGCTGGGCAGGGCGATGGCGCTGTACGGCGCGGCGGCCCCGGCGGGCGGCACCGCCGGCGTGTTCCTCGGCGGCGTGCTGACCCAGTGGCTGAGCTGGCCGTGGGTGTTCGTGATCTACATCCCGATCGGGCTGGCGACGCTCGCCGCCGTCCCGGCCGTGCTGCCCGCCGTCGCCGCCCGGCGCGGCTCGGTGGACCTGCTCGGCGCGGTCTCGGTCACCGGCGGGCTCGCCCTCGCCGTGCTGGCGGTCGTCCGGGCGCCGGAGCAGGGCTGGGGCGCGGCGTCCACGCTGCTGGAGCTCGGCGGCGCGGCGGCCCTGCTGGTGCTGTTCGCGATCGTGCAGAAGGCCGTCCGGGAGCCGCTCGCGCCGCCGACGATCTGGCGGGTGCCCGGCCTCGCCGCGGCCAACCTCGCGTTCGCGCTGCTCGGCGCGGCCTGGATCCCGGCCTGGTACTTCCTGAACCTCTACCTCCAGCAGGTGCTCGGGTTCGGGGCGTTCGCGAGCGGCGCGGCGCTGCTGCCGATGACCGTCACGATCATGGTCCTGATGATCGGCGTGACCGGGCGGCTCATGGCCCGGTTCGGGATGAAGCCGCTCGCGGTGACCGGCCTGCTGGTGCTGGCGCTCGGCCTGGCCGGGCTGACGTTCGTCCGTCCGGACGGGAGCTTCGCCGCCGACGTGCTCGCCGCGTCGCTGGTGGCGGCCCTCGGGATGTCGCTCGCCTTCATCCCGACCATGATGTCCGCGCTCGCCGGGGCCCCGGCGGAGCAGGCCGGGCTGGCGTCCGGCATCGTCAACACCTCCTACCAGGTCGGATCGGCGCTCGGGCTGGCCGGTGCGACCGCCTTCGCCGCCTCGCACGGCGCGGACGCGCTCGGCGACGCGGTCCGGCTCACCGACGGGTTCCGCGCGGCGTTCCTGGTCGCGGCCGTGATCGCGGCGGCCGGCGGGGTCGCGGCGCTGGTCCTGCTGCGCGGGCCGCGGGCCGCCGAGGCCGCGCCCGCCGCGGAGGCGGAGCGGGTCGGATGACCGACTGTACGGAGAGGGGACGCGGCCCGGCGCGTTCCCTCTTCCCGCCGTCAATCCATACTTTTCCAGTTGACTATAGGGAGAATATGGGCCACCATGGACCCGTGATCGCACGAACCGCCTTCGTAGCGCGCCGGCACGTGGACCTGCGCCGGCAGGCCAGCGCCCTGTGTAGCCGCCGCTGACCGCCCCCTCCGGACGCGTCGCGCCCGGACGATCCGCTCGGCACCACGGAGGCCGCCATGCCGCTCACATCCGATTCCGCGACGCCGGGACCCCTCGCCCGCGTCCTCGAACTCCACCGACTCGACCGGCCCACGCTCGCCGACCTCGACCCCTACCTGCGCGACGGCGAGGCGGCGGTGCGGGCCGCCGCCGTCGCCGTCCTCGCCCGGCTGCTCCGGGACGGCCTCGCCCCGCGCGGCGCCGCCGACACCCTCGCCTGGACGCTCGCCGACCCCGACGAGCGCGTCCGGTCGGCCGCCGCCGACGCCCTGGACGACCTGCCCGAGGCCGTCCTCGGCACCGACGGCGTGGAAGCGCTGCTCCTGGCGTCCGCGCCCGACCGCGACGGCCGCGTCCGCCGCACCGCGAGCGCGCTGCTCGACGCGCTCGTCCGCGCCGCGACCGAGCTCTACGCGCAGGGACTCCAGGAGGACGAGCCGCACATCCGCGTGCAGGCCGTCCTCGGCCTCGTCGCCCTCCACGCCGCGGCCGAGGTCGCGGAGGCCGCCGACGACCCGGCCCGCGAGGTCCGCGTCGCGGTCGCCGGGGGACTGGCGCGGCTCGCCCAGGGTTCGGCGTTCTCCGCCCTCGACCATCTGCTCGCCGACCACGACCCCGTCGTCCGGATGGCCGCGATCGACGCCGTGGCCGAACTCGGCGCGCCCGAGCCCCTCGTCGGACGCGTCGTCACCGCCACCGCGCACACGAGCTGGCAGGTCCGCCGCCGCGCGGCGATCGCCCTCGCGTTCGCCGAGCCGGACGTCGCCGTCCAGCCCCTCGTGCGCGCGCTGCGCGACCGCATCGTGGACGTGCGGCGCGCCGCCGTCCAGTCGCTCGAACAGTGGGCGCCGACGAACCCCGAAGTCCTGACCGCGCTCACGGAGGCGCTGGCGGATCCCGACCCTGGAGTCCGAACCCAGGTGCGCTGGGCGCTGTCCTAGTAAGAGCCGGTCCGGGCAGGCCGCTCGCGGATCGCGGTGCGGACGGGGAGTCTCGGGGTGGGGACTCCCTGTCCGTTCCCCGGTCCGCGAGCGGCCATACTGCTGGGGTGAGCAGGGTCATCGCGGGGAGTGCGGGCGGACGCCGGTTGGCGGTTCCGGCGGGACGGGACACGCGGCCGACCAGCGACCGGGCGCGGGAAGGGCTGTTCTCCACCGTCCAGGCGCTGCTGGGCCCCCTCGACGGGCTGCGCGTGGCCGACCTGTTCGCCGGGTCCGGGGCCGTCGGCCTGGAGGCGCTCTCGCGCGGCGCCGGGCACGCGCTGCTGGTGGAGTCGCATCCGCGCGCGGTCAGGGTCGTCCGGCAGAACGTCGAGTCGCTCGGGCTGCCCGGCGCGCGCGTGGTCGCGGACAAGGTCGAGCGGGTCGTGAAGCAGCCGCCGGACGAGCCGTACGACCTGGTCTTCGCCGACCCGCCCTACGCCCTCGCGGACGAGGCCGTCACCGGGCTGCTGGAGTCCCTCCGCGACCACGGGTGGCTCGCGGAGGACGCGCTCCTCGCCGTCGAACGATCGGTTCGATCGCCCGCTTTGTCGTGGCCTGAGGGGTATATGTCCGAACGTGACCGTCGTTACGGCGAAGCCGTCTTCTGGTACGGGCGCGCCCTCGGCTGATCACCTCGCGCCTGACTACGCTGGGTGTTCAGGCGATCTCGGAGGGCAGGAGTCCGCATGAGCTCCGGCGGCACGAACAGGGCGCTGCGCTGGACCTGGGTGATCACCCTGCTGATGGTGCTCGCCCTGATGGCGAACGTCACCTACGTGCAGGGGTTCGAGGCGCAGTCGCTGCGCGACGACCCGCAGAACACGCGCCAGTACTCCAACCGCGACGCGATCGCCCGGGGACCGATCGTCGCGGGCGGTGAGCGGATCGCCTGGTCCGACGCCGTCGCCAAGAACAAGTACCAGCGCCGGTACAAGGACAGCGAGACGTTCTCGCCGATCACCGGCTACTTCTCGATGTTCTCCCAGACGCAGCTGGAGAGCTCGGAGAACCACGTCCTCGACGGCAGCGACCCGCGCCTGAAGACCACGAGCCTCATGGACCGCATCCTCGGCAGGAAGGTCCCCGGCGGGACGGTCGAGACCACGATCAACCCGCGCGCCCAGCGCGCCGCCTACCAGGCGCTCGCCGGCAGCGGCGGACGCCGGGCGGCGGCCGTCGCCCTCGACCCGAGGACGGGCGCGATCCTCGTCATGGCGTCCTACCCGTCCTACGACGCGAACCAGGTCGCGGTGCCGAACGCCAAGCAGGCGCAGGCCGCCTTCGACCGGCTCAACAAGGACGCGTCGAAGCCGCTGCTCAGCAAGGCGACCGGCGAGGTCTTCCCGCCCGGCTCGACGTTCAAGACGGTCGTCGCCTCCTCCGCCATGGCCGCCGGGACGACCAAGGACACCAGCGTCCCCGCCGGACGCAGCTACAAGCCGCGCGGCGCCGGGCAGCCGATCAACAACGACGCCGGGGACATCGGCGGCGAGTGCGACAACGCGTCCATTCCGCTGATCACGGCGTACGCGCAGTCCTGCAACACCACCTTCGCCTACATGGGCGCCGAGCGGCCGGGCAACGGCGGGGTCTCCGACCAGGCCGCGCGGTTCGGCTTCTACAAGAAGATCGAGTACGACAAGGGCCTGTCCAGCGCGGTCAGCTCGTTCCCCAAGACCGGCCAGCCCTCGCTCAGCGCGCTCGGCTCGATCGGGCAGGGCAGCACCATCGCCACCCCGCTCCAGATGGCCATGGTCGCCGCCGCCGTCGTCAACGACGGCAAGGTCATGCGTCCCTACCTGGTCGCCAGGCTGCGCGGCGCGGACGGGACGGTCGTCCAGGGCGCGACGCGCCAGTCGCTCGGGCAGGCGCTGAACGCAGACCAGGCGGGCCAGATGCGCGACCTCATGCGGGAGGTCGTGAAGTCCGGCACCGGCAAGAGCCTCCAGGGATCGTCCGTCGGCGGCGGCAAGACGGGCACCGCCGACATCGAGGGCGTCTCCTACAACGACCGCTGGTTCATCGGCTTCGGACCGGGATCGAGCGCCAGGTACGCCGTCGCCGTCATGACCGAGGCGCCGGGCTACGGCATCGAGTCCGGCCCCATCGCCGCCAAGATCATCGACGCGCTCGGCGGCTGAGCACCGGCCCGCGCGCCGTGCTGAAAATCACTCGCCGGACGTCTCGAGGCGGAGCATCGGAGCAGGTCGGGGGCGGGATGGGCGATGCGGGCCGGGGACGCTCCGCGGGGCGGCGGAGAGGCCGCGCCCCGGTCGCCGACCCGGTCCGGGCGGTTTGGTACGGTCGCGCCGCAGGTCGTCCCCGCCCAAGGATGGAGCCGTCTCGTGCGCCGTGTCGTCTGCCCCGGCTCGTTCGATCCCGTGACCAACGGCCATCTCGACATCATCAGCCGCGCGTCCCGCCTCTTCGACGAGGTGGTGGTCGCCGTCATGATCAACAAGACCAAGCAGGGCCTGTTCACCGTGGACGAGCGGATGGAGCTGCTCCGCGAGGTGACCAAGGAGTACGGCAACGTCCGGGTGGACTCCTGGTACGGCCTGCTCGTCGACTTCTGCCGGATGAACGACATCCCGATGATCGTCAAGGGCCTGCGCGCGGTCAGCGACTACGAGTACGAGCTCCAGATGGCCCAGATGAACCACCGGATGGCGGGCGTGGAGACCATGTTCATGTCCACCAACCCGCTCTACTCCTACCTGTCGTCCTCCCTCATGAAGGAGGTCGTGAAGTTCGGCGGGGACGTCTCGGGCCTCGTGCCGGACGTCGTCCACGACCGCCTCGTCGAACGCCTCCGCGAGTCCTGATCCCCGCGGCGCGCGGGTCCGGTCCGGCGTGGATTCCAGGGCGGCCGGGCGGGAATCCATGGCCGCCGGGCGGGGGTTCGGGACGGCCGGGCCGGGGGTGCGAGGAGCCTCACGGGGCGTCTGAGTTGGGCGATCGCCCCCGGTCGGATACCCTGGGACATCGGCCAGGAACGACGGTCGCGATTCGCCATGCCTCACGAAAGCAGGAACATCCTGTCCCGCAACGACTCCGCGCAGAGCCCGCTCACGCTCGACACCCGAGCCCTCAGCAGGCAGCCCGGATCCGAGCGGCGGGTGCACCTCACCGTGCCGGCTCCGGAGAATTTCGGCATCGAGATGGTGCGGGTGCCCGAGGGCGCGCCGATGGAGCTGGACATCCGGCTCGAGGCGGTGCTCGAAGGCGTGCTCGTCACCGGAACGGCAACGGTTCCCCTCGAAGGGGAGTGCGCGCGCTGCCTGGATCCGATCGCCTCGGAGTTCGAGGCGAACTTCCAGGAGCTCTTCGTTTATCCTGACACCCGCTCCGGCGGGAACGCGGGCGACGACGAGCTCCGCCTCGAGGACGACCTGATCGACCTCGAGCCGGTGCTCCGGGACGCGGTGGTCCTCCAGCTGCCGCTCTCGCCGCTGTGCCGGGACGACTGTCCCGGCCTGTGTCCGGAGTGCGGTGTACGGCTGGCGGACGCCGGGCCCGACCACCACCACGACGCCGCCGACCCCCGGTGGGCGGCGCTCGGTTCCATCGACCTACGAGAAGGAAAGCAGGAGGGCTGAAGTGGCCGTCCCGAAGCGGAAGAAGTCGCGCAGCAACACGCGGCACCGTCGTTCGCAGTGGAAGACCGCTGCCCCGACCCTGGTCGAGTGCCCGACCTGCCGTGACACCAAGCTGCCGCACACCGCGTGCCAGACCTGTGGCACCTACGACCGGCGGCAGGTCATCGCGCCGTCGGCCTGACGGCTGATCTCGTCGTACCGGGGGGCGGTCTCGCGTGCTGAACGCGGCCGCCCCCTCGCGGTTCCCCGCACCGTTCCGGCATCCGCCGGGACGGTCCGGGAACCGGCCACCCGGCGCGTCGTGCCGCGTGGTGACCGGCCGAGGCCAGCGCCCGGAGCCGTGGTGCACGCCGGGATCGGATCCCACCGGCGCGCACCTCGCTTTCGCGGACAACCCTCCGCCGCCCACCGCCGCCGCGAGCGCCGTCCGCAAGGCGGCCCTCAGGGCTGCCCCGCCAGGCGAGGAGGGCCTGTGAGCGGCAAGAAGGACCGTCCCATCCCCGACAGCGCCGAGCTGGTCGCGGCACTTCAGGTCGAGGTGTCGCCGGACCTGCTGGAGCGCGCGCTGACGCACCGCTCCTACGCGTACGAGAACGGCGGCCTGCCGACGAACGAGCGCCTGGAGTTCCTGGGCGACTCGGTGCTCGGCCTGGTCGTCACCGACACCCTGTTCCGCGGCCACCCCGACCTGCCCGAGGGGCAGCTCGCCAAGCTCCGCGCCGCCGTGGTCAACATGCGCGCGCTCGCGGGCGTGGCGCGCGATCTCGGCGTCGGCCCGCACATCCGGCTCGGCCGGGGCGAGGAGGGCACCGGCGGGCGGGACAAGTCGTCCATCCTCGCCGACACCCTGGAGGCGCTGATCGGCGCGGTCTACCTCGACCGCGGCCTGGACGAGGCGTCCGCGCTGGTGCACCGGCTGTTCGACGCGCTGATCACCCGGTCGGCGGGGCTCGGCGCGGGCCTGGACTGGAAGACCTCCCTCCAGGAGCTCACGGCGGTCGAGGAGCTCGGCGTCCCCGAGTACCACGTCGCCGAGTCCGGCCCCGACCACCAGAAGACCTTCCGCGCGTCGGTGCGGGTGGGCGGCACGGCCTACGGCTCCGGCGAGGGCCGCTCCAAGAAGGAGGCCGAGCAGCACGCCGCCGAGGCCGCCTGGCACGCCATCCGCGAGGCGGTCGTCCAGCGCGAGGGCGGCCAGTCCGCCTCGGGTCAGTCCGGCTCGGGTCAGCCCGCCTCCGGCAAGGGCGGGTCCGCCGCGGGCGGCGACGGCGCGTCCGGCAAGGGCGGGTCCGGTGCGGGCGGCGACGGCAAGGCGCGGGACGGCGAGGGGAAGGGCGGCGCGGCGGCCGCGGTCGCCGGTGCCTGAGCTCCCCGAGGTCGAGGTCGTCCGGCGCGGGCTGGACCGCTGGGTCACCGGGCGGACGGTCGCGTCCGCCGAGGTGCTGCACCCGCGCGCCGTCCGGCGGCACGAGGAGGGCCCGGCCGACTTCGCCGGCCGCCTCGCCGGACGCGTCGTCGCCCAGCCGAGGCGGCGCGGCAAGTACATGTGGCTGCCGCTGCTGCCCGAGGGCGCGGCGGACGGCCGGGCGGACGGCGCGGCCGCCGAGTCCACAGAGTCCACCGAGCCCGCCGAGCCCACCAAGCCCGCCGAGCCCGTTGAGCCCACCGAGGCGCTGCTCGCCCATCTCGGCATGAGCGGCCAGCTCCTGGTCGGCGAGCCGGACCGGGAGCGCCACAAGCACCTGCGCGTCCGGCTGACGTTCTCCGACGGCGGCCCCGACCTGCGCTTCGTCGACCAGCGGACCTTCGGGCACCTGCTGGTCGCCGACCTGGTGCCGTCCAAGGTGGGCGACCGGGTGCCCGCGCCCGTCGCGCACATCGCGGCCGACCCGCTGGAGGAGGCCTTCGACGAGGAGGCGTTCTTCGCCGCGCTGAAGCGGCGCCGCACCGGCATCAAGCGGGCGCTGCTCGACCAGTCGCTGATCAGCGGCGTCGGCAACATCTACGCCGACGAGGCGCTGTGGCGGTCGCGGCTGCACTGGGCGCGCCCGACCGAGACGATGACGCGCGCCGAGGCGTCCCGGGTGCTGGAGGCCGCGCGCGAGGTGATGAGCGCGGCGCTCGGCGTCGGCGGGACGTCCTTCGACGCGATGTACGTCAACGTCAACGGCGAGAGCGGCTACTTCGAGCGGTCGCTGGAGGCCTACGGCCGCCGGGACGAGCCGTGCACCCGCTGCGGCACCCCGATCCGCCGCGACGAGTTCATGAACCGCTCGTCCTACAGCTGTCCCAAATGCCAGCCACGCCCGCGGCGGGCGCGCTACTGATCCGAGGGTCGCCGGACGGCGCGATCGGCGCTGAGCGGGCGAATCAGCCTGCGGCAGGGCCTTCCGGACGCGGCGCGCGGAGCATGTCGGGCGAAGTCGAAGGAGAGCGAAGATGTCGGACGAACCGGACGTGCGGCTGACCGCGTGGGTGCGCGGGCACGTGCAGGGCGTCGGCTTCCGGTGGTGGGTGCGGGCCCGCGCGCTGGAGCTGGGGCTGGTGGGGAGCGCCGCCAACCTGCGCGACGGCCGGGTCGAGGTGATCGCCGAAGGACCGCGCACGGCGTGTGACCGGCTGCTCGGGCTGCTGCGCCCCGACGGCCGGCCCGAAACCGGCCTTCCGAGCCGTCCGGGACGGGTCACCGGGGTGGTCGAGCGCTGGAGTGAGCCGCGCGGCGGGTGCGCCGGTTTCGAGGAAAGGTGACCGGGTAGGGAAGTCCGGTTTGAGCCTGCTAAACTGAGGACGACAGGTTGTTACCGGCCCGTGATGTCCGTCTTGACCAGGACACGCGCCGGTGCGACTCTAGATGATACGCGCACCGAATCCAGTTGGTTCCCGTGCGCGATTCCTGCTGGTTACTCAGCGTGGAGGACCCTTAGTCATGGCGAAGGCTCTACTCGGCCACGTCGGCGGTCCCGACCCCCGTATGGTCGCGGAGATGCGGCGCCTTCAGCAGCGCGTACGCGACCTGGAGGCCGAGCTCGTACGGCTCCAGGAGGAGAACGACGCGCTCGCGACGGCCGCCGACGGCGACATCGTGTCGCTCGGAGTGAAGGACCGTGAACCGGCGCTGACCTGATCGGCGCCGCTCTTTTACGTCAGCGGAGTCAGGGACGCCGTTTCCCGTGGCGTCCCTTAGTCTTTCCCGCCGCGCCACAGCCCACCGTCCGGTGGTCTTGACCCGTTCCCGGGTCAGACGGCCGATCGTCCGGACGGCGTCTTCGGGCTCGCCGGCCGCGGCAGTTCACCGCCACGCCCCACGCCGGGCGTGCCGTTCGGCTGCCCGGGAACCCGTCCGCCAGGCCGGGTTCCCGGCGCAATGCGGCCGATCATGGCACATTGGAGGGGAACCGCCGCGCGGATGCGGGGTGCCGGCGTCCTCTGCCGGTATCGTTCGACAGGCTCGCGGGCGTCCGCCCGGCGGGCCACGGGGGTGAGCGAGCCGCCCGGAGCCGTCCGTGCCGGTGGGCACGGCGGCGCCACGCGCGACGCCGGCGTCCCGGAGCGACCGCCCGGGACGGCGGGCCGGGACGCGCGGCCGGTGGCGCTCCCCCTCCGCGAATCCGGAGGAGGACGGCGAGCGCGTGTACCTGAAGACTCTGACCCTGCGCGGTTTCAAGTCCTTCGCGTCGTCGACCACCCTCAAGTTCGAGCCCGGCATCACCGCGGTGGTCGGGCCGAACGGCTCCGGCAAGTCCAACGTCGTGGACGCCCTCGCCTGGGTGATGGGCGAGCAGGGCGCCAAGTCGCTGCGCGGCGGCAAGATGGAGGACGTCATCTTCGCGGGCACCGCGAACCGTCCGCCGCTGGGCCGCGCCGAGGTCGTGCTGACCATCGACAACTCCGACGGCGCGCTGCCGATCGACTACACCGAGGTCACGATCAGCCGGCTGATGTTCCGGTCCGGCCAGTCGGAGTACGCGATCAACGGCGACTCCTGCCGGCTGCTGGACATCCAGGAGCTGCTGTCGGACTCGGGCATCGGCCGCGAGATGCACGTGATCATCGGCCAGGGGCAGCTCGACCGGGTGCTGCACGCCGGGGCCGAGGGCCGCCGGGCGGTGATCGAGGAGGCGGCGGGCGTCCTGAAGCACCGCAAGCGCAAGGAGAAGGCGCTGCGGAAGCTGGACGCGATGCAGGCCAACCTCACCCGCGTCCAGGACCTGGTCGGCGAGCTGCGCCGCCAGCTGAAGCCGCTCGGACGGCAGGCCGAGATCGCCCGCCGCGCCGCGGTGATCCAGGCCGACCTGCGCGACGCCCGGCTCCGGATCCTGGCCGACGACCTGGTCACGCTGCGGACGCGCCTGGACCGCGAGGCCGCCGACGAGGCGCAGATCCGCGAGCGCCGCGTCGAGACCGAGCGCGCGCTGGCCGAGGCGCAGGAACGCGAGTCCGTCCTTGAGGCCGAGGAGGCCGAGCAGGCGCCGCGGCTCGCGCTCGTCCAGGACACCTGGTTCCAGCTGTCCTCGCTGAAGGAGCGGCTGCGCGGCGTCGCCGACCTCGCGGCCGAGCGGCACCGCAACGCCGCCGAGGCGCGCGAGGAGGAGCGCCGGGGCCGCGACCCCGAGGACATGGAGCGCGAGGCCGAGGCGATCCGCGAGCAGGAGGAGATGCTGCGCGCGGCGCTGGAGGAGGCTCAGGACGGGCTGGGCGAGGCCGTCCGGGAGCGGTCCGCCGCCGAGGAGGCGCTGAACGTCGAGGAGCGCCGCCTCCAGTCCGCCGCGCGCGCTGCCGCCGACCGCCGCGAGGAGCTGGCCCGGCTCCGCGGACGCGTCGAGGCGCTGCGCAGCAAGGCGCAGGCCGGCCAGTCGGAGATCGGACGCCTGTCGGCCGCGCGCGCCGAGGCCGAGCAGCGCGCCGCGTCCGCGCAGGCCGAGTTCGAGGCGTTCGAGGCCGAGGTCGTGGAGGACCCGGCCCTGCTCGCCGAGCACGAGGCCGCGCAGGAGCTGCTGGCCGCGGCGAAGGAGACCGCCGAGACCGCCCGCGCGGCCGTGGACGTCCCGCGCCAGGCGCTGAAGGACGCGCGCGCCGCCGTTGCCGCCGCGCGGTCGGCCGACCAGGCGGCGCAGAAGCGGGTCACCGCGCTCCAGGCCCGGATCGAGGCGCTGAACCTGACGCTCGCGTCCGCTGCGGACGGCGGTGAGGCGCTGCTGGCGTCCGGGCTGGACGGCGTGCTCGGCACGGTCGCGTCGCTGCTGACCGTCCGGCCGGGGTACGAGACGGCCGTCGCCGCCGCGCTCGGTGACGCGACCCAGGCGATCGCGGTCGGGTCGCTCGACACGGCCGAGGCCGCGCTGGCGCTGCTGCGCGCCGAGGACGCGGGCCGCGCCGGCCTTGTGATCGGCGGCGGGGCCGTGAACCCCGCGGACCGGATCTCCGGGGTCGACTACGCGATCGACGCGGTGACCGTCCCGGAGGCGATGCGTCCCGCGATGGAGTTCCTGCTGCGCGACGTCGCGGTCGCCGACGACGTGACGTCCGCCGCCAAGCTCGTCCGGGCGCACCCGTCGCTGCGCGCGGTCACCCGCGAAGGCGACCTGGTGGGAGCGCACTGGGCGCAGGGCGGCGGCGCGGGCGGGGCGCAGTCGATCCTCCAGATGCGCGCGACGCTCGACGAGGCGACGGCCGATCTCGCGGCGGCCGAGACCGCCGCCGAGCGCAGCGCCCTCGATCTGGCCGAGGCGACCGAGGCCGAGCAGCAGGCGCAGCTCTCGCTGGACGCCGCGCAGGCCGCCGTGGGGGAGGCGCAGGCCGGCGTCAACGCCGCGCAGGCGGAGCTCGACCGCGTCCGCGCGCGCGTGCGCGAGTTCGAGTCGCAGGCCGCGCAGGAGGCCAAGCGCGCCGCGCGGCTCGAAGCCGACGTCCGGGCCGCGCGCGGCGAGGTCGAGCGGCTGGGCAGGGCGCTGGAGGCGGCGGCCGAGTCCCGCGAGGCCGACTCGAACGCGGCCGACGAGCTGGCGATGCGGCTGGAAGAGGCCGAGGAGGCCGCGAACGTCGCCGACGAGGTCGGGGACGACACGTCCGCGCGCGACGAGCTCGCCGCGCGCGTGCAGGAGCTTCGCGCGGGCGAGATGGAGGCGCGGCTGACGGTCCGCACCGCGGAGGAGCGCGTGCAGGCCATCTCCGGACGCGCCGACGCCCTCGAACGCGGAGCCCGCCGCGAACGTGAGGAGCGCGCCCGCGCCGCGCAGCGCCGCGCCCGCCGCGAGCAGCAGGCGCGGATCGCCGAGGCGGTGCACAAAGGTTCTCTGCTCGCCCTCGAACGGATCGAGCACTCGCTCACCACCGCCGTCACGCAGCGGGAGGCCGCCGAGGAGGCGCGGGCCGCGCGCGAGTCGGAGCTGCGGGTGATCCGCACGCAGGTGCGCGAGCTGTCGTCCACGCTGGAACGGCTCGTCAACGTCGTGCACGGCAACGAGGTCGCGCGCGCCGAGCAGCGCCTCCGCCTGGAACAGATGGAGCAGCGCGCGCTGGAGGAGTTCGGTCTCGAAGTGGACGCGCTGGTCAACGAGTACGGACCGGACCAGCCCGTCCCGCCCGGACCGGAGGCGGCGGAGGACGCTCAGCCCGTCCCGTACGACCGTCCGACGCAGGAGAAGCGGCTGAAGAAGGCCGAGCGGGAGCTGAACCAGCTCGGCAAGGTCAACCCGCTCGCGCTGGAGGAGTTCGCGGCGCTGGAGGAGCGGCACGCGTTCCTCACCTCGCAGCTGGAGGACCTCAAGAAGACCCGCCGCGACCTGCTGCTCGTCGTCAAGGAGGTGGACGACCGGGTGCAGCAGGTGTTCGCGTCCGCCTACGAGGACACCGCGCGCGAGTTCGAGCGGATCTTCGCCCGGCTTTTCCCCGGCGGCGAGGGCAGCCTGTCGCTGACCGAGCCGGACGACATGCTCACCACGGGCGTCGAGGTCGCGGCCCGCCCGCCCGGCAAGAAGGTCAAGCGGCTGTCGCTGCTGTCCGGCGGCGAGCGGTCATTGGTCGCGATCGCGTTCCTGGTCGCGGTGTTCAAGGCCCGCCCCTCGCCGTTCTACGTGCTCGACGAGGTCGAGGCGGCCCTCGACGACACCAACACCCAGCGCCTGATCAAGGTGTTCGAGGAGCTGCGCGAGTCGTCCCAGCTGATCATCATCACGCACCAGAAGCGGACGATGGAGGGCGCGGACGCGCTCTACGGCGTCTCCATGCGCGGCGACGGCGTGACGCAGGTGGTCAGCCAGCGGCTCGTCCGGGACGAGCCGGAGCCCGCGTCGGTTTGATCCGCTCCGGCCGGATCGATGACCGTCCGCAAATGTCACCGCCGAGTGACTTCAGGCGGAATGCGAAAGCGTCTGCAAAGGGTGCATAAACCTTAAGAATCTGAGTGGCCTTTGCGCTCGGACGGCTTTCTTGCCCGACAATCAAGGGATCGGGGGAGGCGTTCCATAATCGGGCCTTCGTAGCGTCCTTCACGTGTCCAGTCGGCTCAGAACGCTGATCATCGCCGTGACCGTCCCGGCCGTTCTCGTTCTCGCGGTCGGAGCGGCGTTACACGGGGCCACGGTTCGGTTACGGGACATCCGGGACGGGGCCTCGCGGCTTACGCTGCGTGACATGCGGCTGTTCCCCCACCGGGAGATCCGGCACCGCCGATCCGGCGGCCGGGGCGGCGATCCCGGACGTCCCGGCGAACCCTCCTCCGCGGCCGGTGCCCCGCCCACCGCCGCCGCGCGGTACGGCTGGGGCTCCCCGGTCGCCTCCGACGACTTCGCCTCCGCCCGCCTCGACCACCGCGCGTGGGAGGTCTACGACGGGCCCGGCCACGGCGGCGCGGGACGGCGCAGCCCGCGCGCCGTGAGCGTCCGCGACGGCGCGCTCACCCTGACGGGCCGTCCCGACGGCACGACCGGCGGGCTCGCCTGGAAGGCCGGTTCCCAGCACACCGGACGCTGGGAGGCGCGGGTCCGGATGAACCGCGCCTGCGCCGCCTACCATCCCGTCCTGCTGCTGTGGCCGATCGGCGCCGGCGGCGGGAACGCGCCCAAGGGCGGCGGCGGCGAGGTGGACTGGCTGGAGGTCGCCGACGACGGCACCCGGCAGCAGGCGGAGTTCTTCCTGCACTACGGCTCCGAGCACGCCAACGACCAGCTCTACGGGCGCACGCGCGTGGACCTGACCACTTGGCACGCCTTCGCCCTCGAATGGACGCCGAAGTCGATCAGCGGCTTCGTCGACGGCCGGCGCTGGTTCACCACGACGCGGCGGCGCGCCCTGCCCCCCGGCCCGATGGGCCAGACCGTCCAGCTCGACTGGTTCCCCGGCGACGCCGGACGCACCGCCCCCGGCATCGACCGCAACGCCCCCGCGACCTTCCAGCTCGACTGGATCCGCATGTACCGCCTCTGACACGTACCGCCTCTGACATTTGCCGCCTGTGACGTGTGGCGCCTCTGAGACGTGCCGCCTCCGACGAATGCCGCCTCCGACGAATGCCGCCTGTGACATGTACCGGCTCTGACATGTACCGGCTCTGAAAGGCGGCACGCGGCGGCCCGGGGCGGTTCTCAAGGCGGTCCGCCAGGCGGGTGGAGGCGTTCCGCTCGGAGCGCCGGCCGGCGCGCCGTCGTGCCGGGGTTCGGGGCATGGGCGGCCGTCTGGAAAACTGGACCCGCTATGGAATACGTGATCCTGATCGCCGGGCTGGCCGTCCTCGCGTTGATCGTGGGCGGCGTGATGTTCTTGCGGCCCGGCCGCCGCAAGCCCCAAGCTCCCGTCGAACCAGCGGAGCGGCCCGACATCCGGCCCGGCGCGACCACCACCGCGCCGCCGGAGGAGGATCAGGCCGCCCCGCCGGTGGAACGGGCCCCGCCCACGCCCGCCGCCCCGCCCAAGCCCGAGATCGAGGTCCCGCCGCCGTCGGCCGGCCGCCTGGTCCGGCTGCGCGCGCGGCTGGCCCGGTCCCAGAACACCTTCGGCAAGACCCTGCTCGGCCTGCTGTCGCGCGACCACCTCGACGACGACGCGTGGGACGAGATCGAGGACACCCTGATCGGCGCGGACATCGGCGTCGCCGTCTCCCGCCAGATCACCGACGACCTGCGCACCCGCGTCCAGGTGCTGGGCAGCCGCACGCCGGACGAGGTGCGCGCCCTGCTCCGCGAGGAGCTGGTCAAGCAGATCGGCCCGGACCTGGACCGCTCCCTGCGCGCCGAGCGACACGGCGACAAGCCCGCGGTGATCATGGTCGTCGGGGTCAACGGCACCGGCAAGACCACCACCACCGGCAAGCTGGCGCGCGTCCTGATCGGGGACGGCAAGACCGTCGTGCTCGGCGCGGCCGACACCTTCCGCGCCGCCGCCGCCGACCAGCTCCAGACCTGGGGCGAGCGCGTCGGCGCCCAGGTCGTCCGCAAGGACGAGGGCGCCGACCCGGCGTCGGTCGCGTTCGACGCGGTCAAGCAGGGCATCGACAGCAAGGTCGACACGGTGATCGTGGACACCGCGGGACGCCTGCACACCAAGACCGGGCTGATGGACGAGCTCGGCAAGGTCAAGCGGGTGGTGGAGAAGCAGGCCGCGGTGGACGAGGTCCTGCTCGTCCTCGACGCCACCACCGGCCAGAACGGCATGCAGCAGGCCCGCGTGTTCGCCGAGGTCGTCAACATCACCGGTGTCGTGCTGACCAAGCTGGACGGCACCGCCAAGGGCGGCATCGTCGTCCAGGTGCAGCGCGAGCTGGGCGTCCCGGTCAAGCTGGTCGGGCTCGGCGAGGGCCCGGACGACCTGGCCCCGTTCGAGCCCGGCGCGTTCGTGGACGCGATCCTCGGCGACTGATCCGCTTTTCCTGACCTTTCGGTCAGGTTTTCGGCCCCATCGGTTACCCCGCCGGTGGGGCCTTTCGCGTGAAAAGACGTGACAGAAATTCCCGAAACACCTATCCGAACCGGACAGTCGGTGAGGGGTACGAAACACACGCGCAACACGGCGTGACGGGGTTTCACACCGCCGAAACACGGGAGCCGAACAGGCGAAACGGCCGCGCCGGAATCTGTGGCCAGTCCACGTTCCCGGTCGAGGAGGGGCGTCCCCCGAGATGAAGATCGATACAGGCGCGACGGCCTGGATGCTGGCCGCCACGGCGCTGGTGCTGTTCATGACACCCGGACTCGCGTTCTTCTACGGCGGCATGACCCGCGCGAAGAGCGTCCTGAACATGATGATGATGTCGTTCGGCAGCATCATCAGCGTCACGGTCCTGTGGGTGCTGTTCGGCCACTCCGTCGCGTTCACCGACAGCGGCAGCTCGCTGGTCAACAAGTTCCTCGGCGGTTTCGGCGCGGTCGGCCTCAAGGGCACGGTCACCGCGATCCAGCAGGGCACGGCACCCGACCACAACATCCCGCTGCTGGTCTACTCGGCCTTCCAGCTCACCTTCGCGATCATCACGGTCGCGCTGATCAGCGGCGCGATCGCCGACCGGGCGAAGTTCGGCGCCTGGATGGTCTTCACCGTCGCGTGGGCGTCGCTGGTGTACTTCCCGGTCGCGCACTGGGTGTGGGGCACCGGCTGGCTCAACAAGCTCGGCATCGAGGACTTCGCGGGCGGGACGGTCGTGCACGTCAACGCCGGAGCGGCGGGCCTGGCGCTCGCCATCGTCCTCGGGAAGCGGCGCGGCTGGCCGAAGGAGCCGATGCGGCCGCACAACCTCCCGTTCGTCCTGCTCGGCGTGGCGATCCTGTGGTTCGGCTGGTTCGGGTTCAACGCGGGCTCGGAGATCGGCGTCGACACGACGACCGGCCTCGCGTTCATGAACACCCAGATCGCGACCGCGGTCGCCGCCGGCGCCTGGCTGATCGTCGAGAAGCTGCGCGACGGCCACGCCACCACGCTCGGCGCGGCGTCCGGCGCGGTCGCGGGCCTCGTCGCGATCACCCCCGCGTGCGGCTTCGTCGACCCGTGGGCCGCGATCGTCCTCGGCCTCGTCGCCGGCGCGGTCTGCGCCTACGCCATCGGCCTGAAGTACCGGCTCGGCTACGACGACTCCCTCGACGTCGTCGGCGTCCACCTGGTCGGCGGCGCGCTCGGCGCGGTGTCCCTCGGCTTCCTGGCCGCCTACCCGGCGCTGACCTCGCAGCACAAGGGCCTGTTCTACGGCGGCGGCGTGCACCAGCTCGGCCTCCAGGTGCTCGGTCCGGTCGTCATCGGCCTGTACTCGTTCGGGATGGCCTGGGTGATCGGCACGGTCATCGACAAGACGATGGGCTTCCGGATCGACGAGGAGGCCGAGGCGACCGGAGTGGACCTCACGACCCACGCGGAGACCGCGTACGATCTCGCACCGGCCGGCGGCGGCTCGGTGCGCACCGGCCACGCGGCCGCGGTGACCGGCCCGGTCGCCACCGGCGGCACCGCAGCGGAGAAGAAGGTGGAGGCATAAGGGTGAAGCTCATCACCGCGGTCATCAAGCCGTTCAAGCTGGACGAGGTCAAGGCCGCGCTGGAGACCTTCGGGGTCCGCGGGCTGACCGTCAGCGAGGCCAGCGGCTACGGCCGCCAGAAGGGCCACACGGAGGTCTACCGGGGCGCCGAGTACAAGGTGGACCTGGTGCCGAAGCTCCGCGTGGAGGTCCTCGTCGAGGACGAGGACGCCGACGACATCATCGACGTCATCGTCAAGGCGGCCCGCACCGAGAAGATCGGCGACGGCAAGGTCTGGGCCGTGCCGGTCGAGACGGTCGTCCGCGTCCGCACCGGCGAGACCGGCCCGGACGCCCTGTAGGCCGCCGCATGGTCCTCGCCCAGGGAGCACCGGGCCCCGCGGAACGCGACCGGGCCGGAGTCCTCGCCTCCGGCCCGGCCCCCGCCCGCGCGACCCTGGCCGCCGCCCGCGCCGCTCGCATCGCGTCCCTCGACCGGCACCTGGCCACGCTGTTCGCCACCGCCGTCTCCGGCCGTCCCGAACCCGTGCCCGCCCCGAACGACGCCTCCCCGTCCCGCGGGGCCGGGGTGGCGCTGGTGGCGGTCGGGAGCCACGCGCGGCGGGAGCTGACGCCCGGCGGGGACCTGGACCTGGTGCTCCTGCACCGGGGACGCGGCGACGTCGCGGAGATCGCGGACCGGATCTGGTACCCGCTCTGGGACGCCGGGCTCCGGCTCGACCACTCCGTGCGGACCGTCCAGGAGGCGCGGACGGTCGCGCGCGAGGACATGAAGGCCGCGCTCGGGCTGCTCGCGCCGCGCTTCCTCGCCGGAGACCGCACGCTGTCGAACGAGGTGCGCGCGGGCGTCCTCGCCGACTGGCGCGCGGACGCGCGGCGGCGCCTCGGAGATCTCGGCGCCCTGTGCCGGGAGCGCTGGGACGCGCAGGGCGAGCTGGCGTTCCTCCTGGAGGGCGACCTCAAGGAGGCGCACGGCGGGCTCCGCGACGTGCAGGCCATGAGCGCGGTCGCCGCGTCCTGGGTGGCGCCCGGCCCGGACGCGCGCGTGCGCGAAGCCCACGACCTGCTGCTGGACGTCCGGCACGCGCTGCACGAGACCACCGGGCGGACGTCCGACCGGCTCGTCCTGCAGGAGCAGGAGGCCGTCGCGGCGGCGCTCGGCCTGCTCGACGCGAACGTCCTGCTGCGGGCGGTCGCCGAGGCCGCCCGGACGATCACCCACGCCGGCGACCAGATCTGGCGGCGGGTGGACCGGTTCGTCCGGCCGCGCACCGGACGCGGCGGACCCGAACGCCGCCCCGTCGGGGACGGCGCGGTCGAGCAGGACGGCGAGGTCGTCCTGGCCCGCGGCGCCGACCCGGGCGATCCCGCGCTGGTGCTCCGCGTCGCCGCGGCCGCCGCGCAGAACGGCCTGCCTCTCGCTCCCGCGACCGTGGACAGGCTCGCCGAGAAGGCCGTTCTGCCCGGCACGCCGTGGCCCGCCGAGGCCCGCGACGCGCTGGTCTCCCTGCTCGGCGCGGGACCCGCCGCGATCGGCGTCTGGGAGGCCCTCGACCAGGCCGGGCTGATCGTGCGGCTGCTGCCGGACTGGGAACGTGTCCGCAACCGGCCGCAGCGCAACCCCGTGCACCGCTTCACCGTGGACCGCCACCTCGTCGAGACGGCCGCCGGCGCCGCCGCGCTGACCCGCGAGGTGGCCCGCCCCGACCTGCTGCTCGTCGGCGCGCTCCTGCACGACGTCGGCAAGGGCTGGCCCGGCGACCACTCGGTCTGCGGCGCGGTCGTCGCGCGCGACGTCGCCGCCCGGATGGGCTTCCCGCCGGACGATGTGAAAGTGCTGGAAACGGTCGTCCGCTACCACCTGCTGCTGCCCGAAACCGCCACTCGCCGGGATATCGACGACCCGAAGACGATCGAGACCGTCCTGACCGCCGTGGGGGAGGCCCCGGGGCGCGAGCGGGACGTCCTCGAACTGCTGGCCGCGCTGGCGATCGCCGACGGCCGGGCGACCGGCCCCGCGGCCTGGGGCTCGTGGAAGTCCCGGCTGGTCGCGGACCTGGCCCACCGCGCCCTGACCTCGCTGGCCGGGGGCACGCTGCCGCCCGCGCCGTCCCTCGGGCCGGACACCCTCGCCCTCGCGAGGCACGACGGCGCGGCCGTCCGCGTCCAGGGCTCGCGCATCACGATCGCCGCCCCCGACCGTCCCGGCCTGCTCTGGCGGGCGGCCGGCGTCCTGGCCCTGCACCGCCTCGCCGTGCGGACGGCGAGGACCGTCTCCCAGACGTCCGCCCGCGTCCCGACGGCCGTGCTCGACTTCACGGCCGTCCCGGAGTTCGGCGACCCGCCGGATCCGGCCGCGCTCGAATCCGATTTCCGGCGCATGCTGGCCGACCGCCTCGACGTCGCCGACCGGCTGGAACGCCGGGCCCGCTCCGTCCGGCTCCGGCCCGGCGCGTCCGTCCCGCCGCCGCGCGTGACGATCGTCCCGGACGCCTCCGCCACGGCGACCGTCGTCGAGGTGCGCGCCCACGACCGTCCCGGCCTGCTCTGGCGCGTGGGCCACGCGCTGGGCGAATGCGGCCTCCAGGTCATCGCCGCCCGCGTCGACACCCTGGGCGCCGAAGCGGTCGACACCTTCTACGTCGTGGACGCCGAAGGCCGCCCGCTGGGGGAGTCCGCCGCGTCCGTCCGGGCACACGTCCTGACCGCGCTCGGCTGACCGGCCGCGCCCGGGACGCGTCCCCGCCGCGCCTCGCCGGCCGTCCTGCGGACGATCTCGCAGGACGGTCCGCGGGAAGGCGCCCGGCGGACGGGGCGGGAGTCGGCGTGCGACCCGATAGTCTGATAGGCGATCCCACGAAAGCTTCCAAGGACGGGTCCACACGTGTTCGAGACGCTCTCCGACCGGTTGACGACGGTCTTCTCGTCGCTGCGCAGCAAGGGCCGGCTCTCCGAGGCCGACATCAACGCGACGGCCCGCGAGATCCGCGTCGCGCTGCTGGAAGCCGACGTGGCGCTGCCCGTGGTGAAGGACTTCATCGCGCGGATCAAGGAACGGGCGGCGAGCGCCGAGGTCTCCCAGGCGCTCAACCCGGCGCAGCAGGTCGTCAAGATCGTCAACGAGGAGCTCATCGGCATCCTCGGCGGCGAGACCCGGCGGCTGAACCTGGCCAAGAACCCGCCGACCGTGATCATGCTCGCCGGCCTCCAGGGCGCCGGTAAGACCACCCTGGCCGGCAAGCTCGCCCGGCACCTGAAGAAGGAGGGGCACGCGCCGCTGCTGGTCGCGGCCGACCTCCAGCGGCCCAACGCCGTCCAGCAGCTCCAGGTCGTCGGCGAGCGCGCCGGGGTGCGGGTCTTCGCGCCCGAGCCCGGCTCCGGCGTCGGCGACCCGGTGGACGTGGCGCGCCGCTCGATCGACCAGGCCCGGCGCGACCAGCACGACATGGTGATCATCGACACCGCGGGCCGCCTCGGCGTGGACGCGGAGATGATGCAGCAGGCCATCGACATCCGCGACGCCGTCACGCCGGACGAGATCCTCTTCGTCGTCGACGCCATGGTCGGCCAGGACGCGGTGAACACCGCGCAGGCGTTCATGGACGGCGTCGGCTTCGACGGGGTCGTCCTCACCAAGCTCGACGGCGACGCCCGCGGCGGCGCGGCGCTCTCGGTGCGGCACATCACCGGCCGTCCGATCATGTTCGCGTCCACCGGCGAGAAGCTGGACGACTTCAGCGTCTTCCACCCGGACCGGATGGCGGGCCGCATCCTCGACATGGGTGACATCCTCACCCTGATCGAGCAGGCCGAGCAGGCGTTCGACGCCCAGCAGGCCGAGAAGATGACCACCAAGTTCGCGTCCGGCGAGGACTTCACGCTCGAGGACTTCCTCGAGCAGATGATGATGATCCGCAAGCTCGGGCCGATCGGCAACCTGCTCGGCATGATGCCCGGCATGGGCCAGGTCCGGGACCAGATCTCCCAGATCGACGACAAGGACCTGGACCGGGTCGCCGCGATCATCCGCTCCATGACGCCGGACGAGCGCGCCAACCCCAAGATCATCAACGGTTCCCGCCGGGCCCGCATCGCCAAGGGCTCCGGCGTCCAGGTCGGCGAGGTGTCCAGCCTGGTCACCCGGTTCTTCGACGCGCAGAAGATGGTCCGCGCGATGGCCGGCAACATGGGCTTCCCGGGCATGCCCGGCCGGCGCCGCGCCAAGCAGGCCGCGAAGGCCGCCAAGAAGAAGGGCAAGCAGCGCAGCGGCGACCCGCGCAAGCGCGCCCTCGGCAAGCAGCCCGCTGCCGACCAGCCGGCCGCCGACGCGATGCCCCAGGGCCTCCCGCCGGGCCTCGGCGGCCAGCTCCCGCCCGGCCTCGCCAAGCAGCTCCCGCCCGGCTTCCAGATGCCCGACCTGGGCGACCTGGGCGGCGGCAAGAAGAAGTAACCGGCCCTCTCGGGCTGCCGAACGCCGCGACCCTTCTCCCCGGGGCGCGGCGTTCGCGTTGTTTCCGGGTTTCCGCGCATTCTCGACGTGATCTTGATGGGCGGACGGCGCGACGCGCGTGTTCGTTCTCGGCGGAACGTCCGTGCAGGTCGGGCGGCCTTCGCGGTCCGGGTGGCCGCGTGTCATCGCCCGATTGCGCTTTTTCCGCGATCGTCTGGCAGAATGGCAGGCTGGAAACCCGGAACGCGCGCCGGCGCCCTCTCTCGTCCCGCGCGACCGGAGTCCATTGAGCCGACCGGTCGCCGGTGTTCCCCACCTGGTGCGGTCGCGTTCGCCTGTATCGAGTCTGGAGAACACCACACCCGTGGCAGTCAAGATCAAGCTCAAGCGTCTGGGGAAGATCCGGAACCCGCAGTACCGGATCGTCGTCGCCGACTCCCGCACCAAGCGGGACGGTCGCGCCATCGAGGAGATCGGCCTCTACCAGCCCAAGCAGGAGCCGTCCCTCATCGAGATCGACTCCGAGCGCGCGCAGTACTGGCTCGGCGTCGGCGCGCAGCCGACCGAGCCGGTGCTGAACCTGCTCAAGATCACCGGCGACTGGCAGAAGTTCAAGGGCGAGCCGGGCGCCGAGGGCACCCTCAAGAAGGCCGAGCCCAAGCCGGACAAGAAGGCGGTCTTCGAGGCCGCGGTCAAGGAGTCGATGGGCGACGTCGACACCGAGGCCGCTCCGGCCGCCAAGCCGAAGAAGAAGGCCGAGCCGAAGAAGGCCGAGGCCGACACCGCCGCCGAGACCGAAGCCAAGAGCGAGGACTGACGTGCTCGAAGAAGCGCTCGAGCACCTGGTGCGCGGGATCGTGGAGAACCCGGACGACGTCCGGGTCCGCGCCCGCCGCATCAGGGGCGGCCGGGTCCTGGAGGTGCGCGTGCACCCCGACGACCTCGGCAAGGTCATCGGCCGCAGCGGTCGCACCGCCAAGGCCCTGCGCACGGTCATCAGCGCCCTCTCCGGAGGCCGCTACGTGCGCGTCGACCTGCTCGACGTCAACGAGGTCCGCTGACCCCGGAAGGCTCGGGCGCGGGGCTCCCGCCCGCGGACGGTACCGCCGTCCGCTGATCGGAGCGCGCCGAGGTTCCGCCTCGACGCGCCGATCCCGGGAGCCCACTTCACCGCCGTCCCCCGCGGACGGCGGCCTGCCCGGCCACACCGGGGAGGACGTCATCCGGGCCTCGGCGGAGGCCCGACCCTGATCCGAGCCGCTCGCGTCGTCCCGTCGACGCGGCGGCTCGGACCACGTTTCACCCCGGACCGGCCACCACCGGTCCGGACGCGGCACGCTCTTCCAAGAGCGCGCCGCACCCGCGTCCCGCGCACGGAACGCACCTCTCGCCCGGCTGCACGCCGCACCCGCTGCAAGGTGCCCGCGCCCATCGCACGGAGCACGACCGCCGCCCGTCGCTCACCACGCAGCCACCGAGACCGCGCTCCGCCCGCGGAACGCGGACGCACCCGACCGCACGCTTCGCTCCCCGCGAAGCCGCAGCCACCGCGCCCGCACCTCGCGGACGCTGCTCGGCGGCGGGCGCCGGGCGCCGGGCGCGCGGGGGAGTGGGCCGAATCACATGGGGGTTCGGTCGGCTTGGCGCGGGTGACGCGAACCGCGCGCCGTCCGGTGGACGAGGTTTCGGCTGGCAGGCTGAGGTCGAGACCTGCGCGGACGGAACGGCAGGACCTGTTCGATGATCATTTGCTGGAGGGACGGCTCGTGGCTGAGCGGATCGTGATCGGCCGGATCGGGCGTCCGCACGGCGTCCGCGGCGACAGCACGGTGGACGTGCGGACCGACGACCCGGAGCTGCGCTTCGCGCCCGGCACGGAGATCGCCACCGACCCCGAGAGCGCGGGGCCGCTGACCGTCGAGCGGGCGCGCTGGCACTCCGGGCGGCTGATCGTCCGGTTCGCGGGCGTCGACGACCGGAACGCCGCCGAGGAACTGCGCGGCATCTGGCTGGTCGTGGACGCCTCCGACATCCCCGTCTCCGACGACCCCGAGGACTTCCACGACTCGCAGCTCGTCGGGCTCGCCGTCCGCACCGTGGACGGCGCGGACGTGGGCGAGGTCACCGACGTCCGGCACCACGGCCAGGACCTGCTGGTCATCCGCCGCGCCGACGGGGGCCGCGGCGAGCTGCTGGTGCCGTTCGTCGCCGCGCTCGTCCCCGAGGTGGACGTCGCGGGCGGCAGGCTCGTGATCGACCCGCCCCCCGGCCTCCTGGACGAGGACTGAGCCCGATGCGACTCGACATCATCAGCATCTTCCCCGAGTACTTCGCCCCGCTCGACGTGTCGCTGATCGGGAAGGCCCGCCGCACCGGGCTGCTGGACGTCCGCGTCCACGACCTGCGCTCCTGGACCCACGACCGGCACCGGACCGTGGACGACACGCCCTACGGCGGCGGTCCCGGCATGGTCATGAAGCCCGAGCCGTGGGGCGAGGCCCTGGACGAGATCGCCCCGGCGGGCGACGCGGTGCCGCGCCTGGTGGTCCCCACCCCGTCCGGACGCCCGTTCACCCAGGCCATGGCCGCCGAACTCGCCGCCGAGGACTGGCTGCTGTTCGCCTGCGGACGCTACGAGGGCATCGACTCCCGCGTCGTGGCCGAGGCCGCCACCCGCATGCCGGTGTCCGAGGTCAGCCTCGGCGACTTCGTGCTGGCGGGCGGGGAGGTCGCCGTCCTGGTGATGACCGAGGCGATCGGACGGCTCATCCCCGGCGTCCTCGGGAACGCCGAGTCCGTCGCGGACGACTCGTTCGCGCCCGGCGCGATGGAATCGCTGCTGGAAGGGCCCGTCTTCACCAAGCCGCCGGTGTGGCGGGAGCGGGCCGTCCCGGAGATCCTCCTGTCCGGGAACCACGGCGCGATCGCCCGCTGGCGGCGGGACGAGGCGTTGCGGCGCACCGCCGCGCACCGTCCCGAACTGCTCGGGCGGCTCGACCCGGAAAGGCTTGACAAGCACGACCGGAAGGTCCTCGCCGACGCCGGTTTTCCGGTGCACGGCGAAGATATGGCAGACTAGAGCGTCGCCGTGTGCTCGTGACACACGGCGCGCCGACTTCCATGAAGATCCACTCCGCGCGGCGCGACGCCCCCAGCACGGTCATCACCGGGGCCTCTCGACGTCCGCGTTCGACACACTGAGGAACCGCTGTCATGCACGCATTGATCCAGGAGATCGAGAAGGCCGCCCTGCGGACCGACATCCCGGACTTCCGTCCCGGTGACACGGTGCGCGTGCACGCGCGCATCACCGAGGGCAAGGTCACCCGTGTCCAGGTCTTCGAGGGCGTGGTGATCCGGCGGCAGGGCGGCGGCTCCCGCGAGACCTTCACCGTCCGCAAGATCAGCAAGGGTGGCTACGGCGTCGAGCGCACCTGGCCGATCAACAGCCCGCACATCGAGAAGCTCGAGGTCGCGATCCGCGGTGACGTCCGCCGCGCCAAGCTGTACTACCTGCGCAACCTGCGCGGCAAGGCGGCCCGTATCAAGGAGAAGCGCGACTTCTGATCGCTCGCCGAAGCGTCCGGCGCCCCGGGAATCCGACCGCGGATCCCGGGGCGCCGCCCGTTATGGGGGAAAGTGCACGTCGCGCGCCGCCGGCTCGTGCGGACGACACGGCCATGCGCGAGATTCGGCGGCCTCCCCGCCGCTAGTCTGGCGCTCTGATGACTCACGAGGAGGATCGGAGAGACGTGCGTTCCGAAGCCGAGGGCGCGGTGCCCGAAGAGCAGCAGGCCGTGACCCCCGACCGCGAGCCCACGCCCGCCGAGCAGCCGACCGCGGACGCCCCGGACGACGAGAAGTCCGAGGAGTCCGACTCCTCCGCCAAGAAGCGCAAGAAGGGCTCCTTCTTCAAGGAACTGCCCATCCTGATCGGCGTCGCCCTCGTCCTCGCCCTGGTGATCAAGGCGTTCGTCGTCCAGGCGTTCTACATCCCGTCCGGCTCCATGGAGAACACCCTCCAGATCGGCGACCGCGTCCTGGTCAACAAGGTCGTCTACCACACCCGCGACATCGCCCGCGGCGACGTCGTGGTCTTCAACGGCCTCGACTCCTGGGACCCTGAGGTCCGGGTCAGCAAGCCGGGCAACCCCGTCACCAGGGCGCTGCGCGCCGTCGGCAGCGCGTTCGGCGTCGCCCCGAACGAGAAGGACTACATCAAGCGCGTCATCGGCATCCCCGGCGACCACGTCAAGTGCTGCGACGCCCAGGGCCGCGTCACCGTCAACGGCGTCCCCCTGAACGAGCAGTCCTACCTGTACACCGACCCGGCCACGCACGTGCAGAACAAGCCGTCCATCGACCCCTTCGACGCCACCGTCGCCCCCGGCCAGCTCTGGGTCATGGGCGACCACCGCGAGGCGTCCTCCGACTCCCGCTGGCACCGCGGCGACCGAGGCGGCGGCACCATCCCCACCGACCACGTCATCGGCCGCGCCTTCGTCATCGTCTGGCCCCTGAACCGCCTGGACACCCTCCCCATCCCCGGCACCTTCAAGCAACCGACCCTGAAAGCCGCCGCCGCCCTGGCCCCGTCCGCCCCGCTGGCCCTGGGCTTCCTGACCGCCCTCCCTCTCACCTACCTGACCCGCCGCCTCCGCCACCCCCGCACCTAAGGCAGCGCCGCCCCCCACATCCCCCTCCCCGCGGCGTCCCTCTCCGCGTGGTGCCGCCCCACCCGCCTGCGGCACCCCATCTCAGTGCACCCCGTCACCTGCCTGCGGCCCCTCCGAGCGGCCCCTCCGACCGGCTCCTCCAAGCGGCCCCTCCGAGCGGCCCCTTCGCGTGGCGCCTCCCTGCGTGTGGTGCTTCCCTCCGTGTGGTGCCTCCCTCTGCGCGTGGCGCTTCCCTCCGTGCGGCGGCGGGATCGGGTCGTGGCCTTCGCCGCCGGTGGGAGGCAGATGGATGGGAGGCATGAGCGCGGCTGGACAGTTGGGGCACTCGCCGCGGTCTGCGCCCGCCGACTGGAGTTACGGGGCGAGGGCGGAACGGGGTAGGGGTGTTCCGCCTTGAGCTGAATCAGGGTGGAGGCGGACATGAACTGCGGATTCACGACGGGTGTCCCGGGTGGACGGCGCTGAACCTCCAAAACGGAGTTTTCCGGCTTTGGCGGGACGTACGCTGCGGTCTATGAACGGTCGTCCACTGCGGTTCACGCCCCGGCGTGACGCCGGGCTGTACGGCTTCGAGCGGGCCCTCGGGCACGCGGGTTTCAGCCCGGTGGCAGGGGTGGACGAGGCGGGCCGCGGAGCCTGCGCCGGGCCGCTGGTGATCGGCGCCGCCATCCTGCGGGACGGGAAGCGCGGCCGGATCGAGGGTCTCAGCGACTCCAAGCTCCTGACGCCCGCCCGCCGCGAGGCGCTCTACGACGAGATCGTCGAGCGCGCCGAGAGCTGGAGCGTGATTATCGTTCCCCGGGACGAGGTGGACCGCTACGGCGTGCACCGCTGCAACATCACCGGGATGCGCCGCGCCGTGGCCGCCCTCGACCGGCGGCCCGCGTACGTGCTGAGCGACGGCTTCACGGTTCCCGGCCTGGTGGTTCCCAGCCTCGGTGTGATCAAGGGCGACCAGGTGGCGGCCTGCATCGCCGCCGCCTCGATCGTGGCGAAGGTCACCCGGGACCGCATCATGATCGAACTGCACGAGCGCTACCCCCAGTACGGCTTCGACGTGCACAAGGGATACGGGACCAAGGCGCACACCGCGGCGCTCGCCGAACACGGTCCCTGCGCCGAACACCGCCTCTCCTTCGTCAATGTGGGCCGGGCCGTGCGTAAGAATGGGAACGTGGTCATGGGGGAACCGGCCGGGGAGGACCACGAGGCCCGGACTGAAGGGACACGAGTGTGAGCGCCGAGGATCTCGAGAAGTACGAAACCGAGATGGAGCTCCAGCTCTATCGCGAGTACCGCGACGTCGTCGGCCTGTTCACCTACGTCGTCGAGACCGAGCGCCGCTTCTACCTGACCAACTCCGTGGACCTCCAGGTCCGCGGCGCCGACAACGGCGAGGTCTACTTCGAGGTCACGATGCAGGACGCCTGGGTCTGGGACATGTACCGTCCGGCCAGGTTCGTCAAGAACGTCCGCGTGGTCACCTTCAAGGACGTCAACGTCGAAGAACTGGCCAAGAGCGACTTCGAACTCCCCTCCGAGCAGTAACCCCACGCCCGTCTACTCCTTCCTCTCACCCAACCACTGCTCATCCGCCCTCCCAGCACGTCAGCCGCTTTCGCTCCCGTCCTCCCGCCCCCGAGGTCACTGGAGGCGGCAGCCGCGCGTCCGGCACCGAACCAGGCCACTGGATAGCCACCACGTCGAGGGCTCACGCCGTCTCCGGCCGGTCATGCGGCGGTGAGCCTGGTTGCCGCCGAGCTCACCGGGCGACGCTTTCAGAGGATGGGCGAAGCGAGCCCTAGCGCTCAAGGATCGCGACTGGCGGCGCGCGCGTGACCGTATCGACGAGACCGTCTCCTATCGGTGTGGGTCATCCACATGCGCCCTGCCCGGCAGGGCAGGACGGTCAGAACACGAGAGGTCATGGCGATTTGGCTTTCTGAGTGAGGCGCCAGCCGCCCGGGGCCCGTTCTACGAAGCCGCCGGCGGAGAGCAGGCCGAGTTTGGCGTTGGCGGTGGGGAGGTCGACGCCGGCCTTCGCGGCGATCTGGGCGGGACCGGCCGCGGCACGGGTGGGCAGGGCTTCCAGGACGGTGCGGGCCGCCTGGTCGAGAAGGTCGCGGGACAGGACGGGACTGGCGGGAATCGGCGCCAGGTCGGTGCCGAGTTCGCCGACGGCCTCGATCACCTCCTCGCTGCGGGTGACGAGCAGGGCGGGCGGTGGGTCGCGGAGGAGCACGTGGCAGCCGACAGAGGTCGCCGAGGTCACCGGGCCTGGGACCGCCATGACGACTCGGCCCAGCTTGCGGGCCCAGTGGGCGGTACTGAGGGCTCCGCTCCGGCGTCCCGCCTCGACGACTACCGTGCCTCGGGAGAGCGCGGCGATGACGCGGTTGCGTACGAGGAAGCGCTGGCGTCGCGGTGTGGTTCCCGGCGGTGATTCGCTGACGAGCAGCTCGCGGCGGGCGAGTTCGGCGAACATGCCGTCGTTGCAGGCCGGGTAAGGAACATCGACTCCGTTGGCGAGGATCGCGACGGTCGGACCGTCGGCGGCCAGCGAGCCTCGGTGCGCGGCGGCGTCGATGCCCATGGCGCCACCCGAGACGACCGTCCAACCGCGTTCGCCCAGCTCGGATGCCATCTCCGAGGCGACGCGCAGACCGTAGGGAGAGGCGGCCCGAGCGCCGACGAGGGCGACGGAGCGGAGGCAGCCGTGGCGAAGGTCGCTGGGACCGCGCAGCCATAAGGCGTACGGACGGCGAGTGCCGAGATCGTCCAGCGTGGTGGGCCACTCGGGATCGCCCGGACAGACCAACCTGACACCGAGCCGTTCGGCCACCAGGAGATCACTCGCCGGTTCGGCCGCTGACAGCCTGATGCGCCAGTGGCTCAGTCGCTCTGCCATCTGGGCTGATTCCGGGTCGTTCGGAGTCCGTCCGATCAGCTGCTCCGGTAAGCGACCCGACCGGATCGCGACGAGTGTCTCGGACGCCCCGATCCTGTCCACGATCTGATTGAGCACCGGTTCTCCCGGCTCAGCGAGGGCGGTGAGCGTCGCACGCGCGATCCGCTCTGCGGTCTCGTTCACTTTGGTCTCCTCAACTCAAGGTCTACGGCGTGGGAAGGTCGATGGGACGGCAGCGGCCACGCCCTGCCAAGGCGGTGTGCCGTGGACGGCCGCTCAGGGAAGCAGGCGTGTGAGGGCGAGAGGTTCATGACCACCGGCTGTTCCACAGGGCCAGCGCGCCGCCGATGTCGTCGTCGCCCGGGTCGCTGCGGCCCGCCAGATCGGCGATGGTCCAGGCGACACGGAGAACGCGGTCGAGACCACGCGCGCTGAGGGTTCCCTTCTGGAGGGCCTCGTCTGCGGCCCGCATCGCGTCGCCGGACGGTGTGAAGTGGCGGCGTAGCTCCGGGCCGGGGATCTCGGAGTTGGTCCGCCAGGGGGTCCCCGACAGGCGTTTCACGGCGCGGTCACGCGCGTCCAGGACACGTGCGGCCACGACGTCACTGGATTCGGCGAACTCCAGGTCGTATCTGAGCTCGGCGCGGCTCGCCGGAGTGAGTTCGAGCTTCAGATCGATGCGATCGAGCAGCGGACCTGAGACACGCGAGATGTACTTGCGGCGCACGCCCGGAGCGCAGGAGCAGTCCATCTGCTTGGCGGCCGCGCACGGGCACGGGTTCGCGGCCAGGACCAACGTGAAGTGCGCCGGGAAGCGGGCGGTGCCCTCGACCCTGGACAGCCTGACCTCTCCCTCCTCGAGAGGCTGGCGGAGAGCGTCCAGGGAGCCGCGCTGGAACTCGGGAGCCTCGTCCAAGAACAAGATTCCGCGGTGGGCCAGGGACACCGCTCCCGGCTGGAGGACGCGGCCGGAGCCGCCGCCCACGATCGCCGCCCGAGTCGCGGTGTGATGCGGTGCGTGGAACGGCGGCTGTGTGATCATCGGCTGGTCGGGCGGGAGCGTGCCCGCGACCGAGTGGATCGCGGTGACCTCCAGCGCAGCCTCCGGCTCCAGCGGCGGCATCAGCGTGGGCAGGCGTTCGGCCAACATCGTCTTCCCGCAGCCGGGCGGACCGCTGAAGAACAGATGATGGCCGCCCGCCGCACTGATCTCCAGGGCACGCCGCGCTTCGGCCTGCCCACGGACGTCCGCCAGGTCGAGGGCGGCACGCTGATCGAGAATGCGCGGAGCGAGACCGTCCACCCCGTACATGGGGGACGGGTCGGGCGGGTCCTCGTCCGTCGGGGGCGGTTCGTCCCGGAGCAGGCAGAGCAACTCGCGCAGCGACGCGACCGGAACGACCTCGACATCCGGGACGAGCCTTGCCTCGGCCGCGTTCGCGCGGGGGACGACGACCGTCTGGCACCCGGCGTTCGCCGAGGCCAGGACCGCGGGAAGGACGCCCGGAATGGCACGGACCCGGCCGTCGAGTCCGAGTTCTCCGACCAGTGTCAGGCCCACACACGAGAGCGGGGAGACCGCCTCGGCCGCAGCGAGCAGCGCCGTTGCGATGGCCAGATCAAACGTAGAGCCCTTTTTCGGAAGGCTAGCCGGGAAAAGCGACACGGTCACGTGCCTGTTGGGCCAATCTTCACCCGAATTGTAGATGGCCGCGCGAACCCTGTCCCGGGCTTCGTTCAGAGCCGCGTCGGGCAACCCGACCAGGTGCAGCCCCGGGACGCCGCTCGTGATCGCCGCCTCGACGTCCACCACGAAGCCGTCGACGCCGACCAGGGAGACGGAACGGGTCTTGGCGAGCGTCATTCAGCACACCTCCCGCAGGTGCTCCAGGGAGAAGCCGTCGCCCTGGCAGACCAGCGCGATGACGTCGACCCGGACGCGCGCGCCGGGAATCCGGTTCGCCGCAGCCCAGCGGAGCGCCAAGCGGCGTAACCTGGCCGCCTTGCGTTCGGTGATCGCTTCGACCGGGTCGCCGAAGGCCGTGGAGCGCCGCGTCTTCACCTCGCACGCCACGTGAAGTCGCCCGTCGTAGGCGACGATGTCGAGCTCGCCCTCCGAGCACCGCCAGTTGCGGTCGAGGACGTTCCACCCGAGGCGCTCCAGGTACGCGACCGCCGCGTCCTCGCCTCGCTGTCCGAGCATCTGGTTGCCGTTCATCGGCCTCACCTCCGAGATCCGACGATGCCGCCCGGCCACGCTCCGCAATAACCGAACTCCGTTCTGTGGATAACTCGGAGGAGTCGTGTGATGAGCCCCCGTGCGCCTGTTCCGGAACGGGTTCGGCGACGAAGCCTGCGAATGCGTGAGCGTCCCGTCTGCCTTGCCTTCTGGGCGCGGAGATGCGAGGTAGCTGATGCTTCCCGAGCTGTTCGGGGACAGCAGCGCCTGCCTTTTCGGTGCGACCTCCGCCTAGGCGCAAGGAGGTCCAGACAGGGTGCGGAGCCTCGTAGCGGGGGGGGGGTTCTGAGGACGGCATAGATGGCACTGATTTCACGGCTGAGCGTGTCGGCGACGTGCCGGTGCTTGATTTCGGGCATTCCAGGACGCAGCGTGGCCGATGTGAGTGCTGAGGAGCGTGACGAGGAAGTACCGGAAACGGAGGAGGCCGGCTCAGGACTCCTGGACGAGTTGCTTCCTGAGTTCGCGACCTTCCTGAAGGCAGAGCGCAACGTCTCTGATCACACGCTCCGGGCATATCTGGGCGACATCCGGGAGCTGTCGCGCTACGCCGCCTCGGTCGGACTGGCGACACCTGCCGACCTGGATGTGAACGTGCTGCGAGCATGGCTTGCCCGGCAGTATGCGCTCGGGCTGTCGCGCGCCACGCTTGCCAGGCGCACCGCCGCTGCGAGGACGTTCACCCGGTGGCTGCACCGGCGCGGGACACTCGCCGGCGATCCTGGGCCGCTTCTGGGCACGCCGAAGCGGACGCGCGACCTGCCGACCGTTCTCGCGCAGGAGGAAGCAGGCCGCCTCCTGGACGAGATGGACGTCACCGGGCCGATCGGCTTGCGGGACCTCGCGATCCTGGAGGTCCTCTACGGCACAGGCATACGCGTCAGTGAGCTGTGCGGCCTCGACGTGGACGATGTGGACGCCGGACGTAAGACCCTGCGCGTCTTCGGGAAAGGCGGCAAGGAGCGCACGGTACCCCTCGGTGAACCGGCGCTCCGTGCACTGGCGGATTGGCAGCGGGCAGGGCGCCCGCATCTGGTGACCGACGGCAGCGGACCGGCGCTCTTCCTGGGCGTGCGTGGAGGACGCCTGCACCCCACCAGCGCCCGCCGGATCGTCCACTCCCGTATCGCCGAGGTCGGTGAGATGCCCGATCTGGCACCGCACGGGCTGCGGCATTCCGCTGCCACCCACCTGCTGGAAGGCGGAGCGGATCTGCGGAGCGTCCAAGAGATCCTCGGCCACGCCTCCCTTCAGACCACGCAGCTCTACACGCACGTCTCGGTCGAACGTCTCAAGCAGGTACACCGACAAGCTCATCCCCGCGGCGTCGCGGAGTGAGCACTGGTCGGGCGTGTCCGGCGTTGGCGTGCGCTTCGGGCAGTGCAACGATCGCGGCCATCGGCCGCTCGATCCCGGTGCCGTAGCATCCCATTCCCAGGTGCACGCGGCTCCGCTTGCCGCGCGAACGGCCAGGTCGAGCGCACGTAGGACATGCCGCCAGGACCGCGCGCGGTCGCCCTGGTCTCAGCGCGCGCGTCATTGCCTGGACCCGTCTGGTCGTGCCTTTGCTGGCCTCGTTCGTCGGCCTCCTTCATCGGGCCTTGTCGGCGTTGGTCATTGAGGGTGGTGGGTTGCCGCCGGACGCCGGAGACGTCGTTCATGGGCCAGGTCGATCACGTTCGGCGGCGTCCGGTCGTGCTGGTGCGCTCGGCCAGCGCGGGAGCGGGAACGGCCCCGGGCTCTGCGGACGAAGGCGAGCGAAAGCGCGAGGACGAGGCAGGTCAGGGTGCCTGCCGCGGCCGTTGACGCGCTTCGAAGAGCAGGACGCAGCGGACGATCGTCCTCAGGTGCACGATGGCCCGTCTGCGGGCGGACGCCGTGCCGCGAGGTGTGCTCACCGGTAGGCGGTAGTGGCCGTGCGGAGGCCGGAACCTGCTGATCGTCTGGAGGACGAGGCGGGCATAGAGGCGGAGCTTCGCAAGTCAGGTGGAGGTCGTCCGGAAGCGACGTGCCTTGCGACGGCACCGGCGGAGGTCGCGGCGAGTTCGGGAAAGGGGGCGCGGGCTCTGACTGCCAGAGCGGAAGCAGCCGTACCAGTGGACGCACCAGGGCCAGCGGATCCAGGTAGGACGTTCCTCGCAGCAACCCCCAATGCAGGCAGACTTGGGGGCAGTGGGGCGGCTGCGCGACCTCGACGGTGCCGATACGGGCGCCTGCAGGGACGTCCCGTCCCACGGAGACGGCCGGATGGACCGGCAGGTACGTGGTTCGCAGCGTCCCGTGGGTGATCGCCACGACGCCTCGTCCGGCCAACGCGCCCGCGTACGAGACGCGCCCGGCCCCGGCGGCGTACACCGGATCTCCCGGGGACGCGGCCAGATCGATACCGCGATGGCCGGGTAGCCACGGTGACGCAGGCGGGCTGAACCCGCGGACGACCGCGGGCACGGGCGGCCCCAGCGGCCACCTCCACGTGCCCTCGTCACTGGACCACGAGCCTCCCGCAGCGGCCGCAAGGCCGCGAGCAGCGGGCACAGCGCCGCGAGCGACGCGCGCTGGGCCGAGAACGGTGCGCGCTGGGCCAGGGGCGGCGGGGGCAGGGTCGCGAACGCCGGGACCGGGAGCGCGGGCCGTCAGGGCGGCGATACGGGCAACGGACGCGCGGCCGGGCGCAGGGCCATGCCCGTCGGGCGCGGGACCCGTGACGGCGCGCGCAGGGCCAGGGGCGGTGCTCGTAGGGCCGCGAAGGGTGGGGGCGGGATCGGGGGGCGGCGGGGCGGCGATGCGGGTAGCGGACGCGGGGCTGCCCGCGGGAGGGGAATGCGCCGGGGCGTGGCGGCCGGGCGGCCCCCACAGCGCCGAGGACGGCCCGAAGGCCGCCGCGGACGGGCCGAAAGCGGTCAGGACGATGATGATCAGCGATGTGAGCAGGCTCATGCCCCAAGGCTCGCCACCGCCCACCCGACTCCGCCAGTCAATCCAAGATCTGTGGATAACCTCGGCCCCGCCGGGCCGTGATGGCGGTTGGTTCCGCGTCGGGTCCCGTCATCCCGTAGACTTGGGTGACGGTCGCACGGTGGTCAACCCCGGGCGGCCGAATTCACGCGCCCGCCCGCCACCTGGTGTGGGGCACCTGCCTCTCGGTCCGTCGTCTGCGGCGGTGGGGCAGTGTCCGGGCGCAGCGACCAACCGAGACGTGGCCCTGGCCCCACCAGGCCGGGCCGGACAGGAGAACACGGGCTATGGCTCCCGTCGTCACCATGCGGCAGCTCCTCGAGAGCGGCGTCCACTTCGGCCACCAGACGCGCCGGTGGAACCCGAAGATGAAGCGCTTCATCCTCACCGAGCGCAACGGCATCTACATCATCGACCTGCAGCAGTCGCTGTCCTACATCGACCGCGCCTACGAGTTCGTCAAGGCGACGGTCGCGCACGGCGGCACCATCCTGTTCGTCGGTACCAAGAAGCAGGCTCAGGAGGCCATCTCCGAGCAGGCCACCCGGGTCGGGATGCCGTACGTCAACCAGCGCTGGCTGGGCGGCATGCTCACCAACTTCTCCACCGTGCACAAGCGGCTCACCCGGCTCAAGGAGCTGGAGGAGATCAACTACGACGACGTGGCCGGCTCCGGCATGACCAAGAAGGAGCTGCTCGGCCTGCGTCGCGAGAAGGACAAGCTGGAGCGCACCCTCGGCGGTATCCGCGACATGGCGAAGGTCCCCTCCGCCATCTGGATCGTGGACACCAAGAAGGAGCACATCGCCGTCAACGAGGCGAAGAAGCTCGGCATCCCGGTCGTGGCGATCCTGGACACCAACTGCGACCCGGACGAGGTCGACTACCCGATCCCGGGCAACGACGACGCGATCCGCTCGGTCGCGATGCTGACCCGCGTGGTCGCCGACGCCGTCGCCGACGGCCTGATCGCCCGCGCGGGCGCCGGCCAGGGCGGCGACGAGAAGCCCGCCGAGGGCGGCGCCGCGGCCGAGCCGCTGGCCGAGTGGGAGCGGGACCTGCTCGAGGGCAAGCCCGCCGAGCAGGTCGAGGCCGAGGCCCGCGCCGAGGACGGCGGCGCCACCGAGGAGCAGAGCGGCGCCGAGACCGAGCCCGCCGCCGAGGCCCAGTTCGCCGCCGAGGCCCAGGCTGAGGCGCCCGCCGCGGCCGAGTCCGAGGCCGCGACCGAGGCGAAGCCGGCCGAGGCCGACCAGTCCTGAGCCCCCGATCCCCGGTGCGCCGCCCACCCGAGGCGGCCGCCGGGGATCGCCATGGGCACCACGACCACTGACGAGAGAAGCGAAGAGGGATGGCCAACTTCACCGCCGCGGACGTCAAGCGCCTCCGCGAGCTCACCGGCTCGGGCATGATGGCCTGCAAGAACGCCCTGACCGAGGCCGAGGGCGACTTCGAGAAGGCCGTAGAGATCCTGCGCCTCAAGGGCGCCAAGGACGTCGGCAAGCGCGCCGAGCGCACCGCCGCGAACGGCCTGGTCGCCGAGCACTTCAACGGCTCCGGTGACGGCGCCCTGCTCGAGCTGCGCTGCGAGACCGACTTCGTCGCGAAGAACTCCGACTTCATCGAGCTGGCCGACCGCATCGTCCGGTTCGCCGCCGGCAGCGACGCGACCGACGCGCAGAGCCTGCTCGCCGCCGAGATCGAGCCGGGCAAGACCGTCCAGGCCCTGATCGAGGAGAACAGCGCCAAGATCGGCGAGAAGCTGGAGCTCGACCGGTACGTCCACTTCAAGGGCGTCTTCGTCGCCAGCTACCTGCACAAGTCCGACCCGTCCCTGCCGCCGACCACCGGCGTGCTGGTCGAGCTGGACAAGGAGAACGCCGAGGTCGCCAAGGACGTCGCGCAGCAGATCGCCGCGATGGCGCCCAAGTACCTCACCTTCGAGGAGATCCCCGCCGAGGTGATCGAGAAGGAGCGCGCGCTCGCCGAGACCAAGACCCGCGAGGAGGGCAAGCCCGAGGCCGCGATCGCCAAGATCGTCGAGGGCCGGGTCAACGCCTACCTGCGCGACTTCGTCCTGCTGGAGCAGGCGTTCGTCAAGGACGGCAAGAAGACGATCGCCAAGCTGCTGGACGAGAACGGCGTCAAGGTCGTTCGCTTCGCCCGCTTCAAGGTCGGCCAGGCCTGACGCACCCTGGAAGCGGGACGAATATTCGCTGAAGACGACCGAGGAGGCCGCCGACGTGCCGGACAACAGGAAAACTGACACGACGGCGGCCTCGTCGTCTGCGAAGGGCGCGCCGTCTTCCCCTGACGCGCGCGGGAGGGAAACGCACGCGCCGAAGGCGGGCTGGAAGCGCGTCCTGCTGAAGCTCTCCGGCGAGGCTTTCGCCGGGGGCGACCCCATGGGCATCGACCCGGAGGTCGTGCAGCACGTCGCCGAGGCGATCGCCGAAGCCGTGCAGGACGGCGTCCAGGTGGCGGTCGTCTGCGGCGGCGGCAACATGTTCCGCGGCGCGGCGCTGGCCGAGCGCGGCATGGACCGGGGCCGCAGCGACTACATGGGCATGATCGGCACCGTGATCAACTGCCTGGCGCTGCAGGACTTCCTGGAGAAGCTCGGGGTCGACACCCGGGTCCAGACGGCCATCACGATGAGCCAGGTGGCCGAGCCCTACATCCCCCGCCGCGCCATGCGGCACCTGGAGAAGGGCCGCGTGGTCATCTTCGGCGCGGGCCTCGGCCAGCCGTTCTTCTCCACCGACACCACCGCCGCCCAGCGCGCGCTGGAGATCGGCGCGGAGGCGGTGCTCAAGGCCACGCAGGTGGACGGTGTCTACGACGCCGACCCCCGCAAGAATCCGGATGCGGTCAAGTTCGACCGTTTGGATTACGGTGAGGTTCTACAGCGGGGCCTGAAGGTCATGGACGCCACGGCCATCAGCCTCTGCATGGACAACGCGCTGCCCATCGTGGTCTTCGACCTGATGGGCCAGGGCAACATCGTCCGGGCCGTCCGCGGTGAGAAGATCGGCACGCTGGTCAGCCCGGCCGAGCAGTGACGGCACGGACCATCGGATGACACGGGAGTCGAAGTGATCGACGAGACCCTCCTCGAGGCCGAGGAGAAGATGGAGAAGGCGGTCGCGGTCGCCAAGGAGGACTTCCAGGCCATCCGCACCGGACGGGTCACCCCCGCGATGTTCAACAAGATCACCGCGGAGTACTACGGGACGCCCACGCCGATCAACCAGCTCGCCTCGTTCACGCTGCCCGAGCCGCGCCTGGTGATCGTGCAGGTGTTCGACAAGTCGTCCATGGGCGCGGTGGAGCGGGCGATCCGCGATAGCGACCTCGGCGTCAACCCGTCCAACGACGGCAACGTCATCCGGGTCGTCTTCCCCGAGCTGTCGGAGGAGCGCCGCCGCGAGTTCATCAAGGTCGCGGGTGGTAAGGCCGAGGAGGCGAAGGTGTCGGTGCGCAACATCCGGCGCCGCGCCAAGGACACCCTCGACAAGCTCGCCAAGGACGGCGAGGCCGGCGAGGACGACGTCCGTCGTGCGGAGAAGGAGCTCGACGACGCCACGCACAGGTACGTGGCGCAGATCGACGACCTGCTCGAGCACAAGAAGGCCGAACTGCTCGAGGTTTGATGGAACTGGACAACGCCGGGGGGCCCGCTCGCTCCCCGGACGAGCCGGTCGCCCCCGGTCCCGCGGACCCGCCCGGTGAGGCGGGTCGCGCGGACCGCGCGGTGACCGAGTCCGCCGCGGCGGACAGGGGCGGCGCTCAGGACGGGCCGGAGGAGTCTCCGGCCGGGTCGGGCGCCGCTTCAGGCGTGCGGGGCGAGACGCCGTCCGGGCAGGCGGCGGCCGAGGCCGTCGCCGCGGACTCGTCGGACGGCGAGTCTCCGGACGCGCCGGTGAAGCAGAAGAAGTCGGGCCGGAACCTGCCCATCGCCGTCGGCGTGGGCGTCACGCTCGGCGCGCTCGTGCTGCTCTCGCTCTACACGTTCAAGCAGATCTTCCTCGCCGTCATGGTGGTGTTCCTGCTGCTCGGCCTGCGGGAACTGACGGAGGCGTTCCGGACGCGCGGGATCGAGGTCCCGTTCATCCCGCTCGCGGCGGGCATGGTCGCGGCGCCGGTGGTCTCCTACGTGTGGGGCACCAACGGGCTGGTGGCGGCCGTCGCGCTGACGACGCTCGCCGTCCTCATGACGCGCATGGTGGACGGCGCGGACGGTTACGTCCGGGATGTCACGGCGGGCGTTTTCGCGATCGGCTATCTGGTGCTCATGGGCGGCGTCGTCGCGTTGCTCATGAAGCCGGACGACGGCGACCACCGCATCGTCATCTTCATCGCGGTGACGGTCGCCAGCGACATCGGCGGCTTCTTCGCGGGGTCGTTCCTGGGCAAGCACAAGCTCGCGCCGACGATCAGTCCGAAGAAGACCTGGGAGGGCGTCACCGGTTCGGCCCTCACCTGCATGCTGGTGGGCGGGGTCCTGGTGGACACGCTACTGGACGACGGCCGGTGGTGGCAGGGCGTGATCATCGGTCTGGCGGCCGTGGTGACCGCGACGGTGGGCGACCTCATCGAGTCGATGCTGAAGCGCGATCTCGGCATCAAGGACATGGGGACGCTTTTGCCGGAGCACGGCGGTGTTATGGACCGTCTCGATTCCCTCGTGGCGACGGCTCCGATCGTCTGGCTTCTGCTGGAGCTTTTCGTCCCTGCCTAGTCAGGTGACTCTGGCTGCCTGGACAGGCGGCGTGGTGAATCAGGCCCCGGGAGGCGTCCCGGGGCCTTCGTGTTCCGTCCCTTGGTGTTCCGTTTCTTGGTGTTGCGTCCGTGTCGTCGCTTCCGTACGGCTCCTGTTCCTTGGTCACGGTTCGGCAACGGCTTTGCAGGGTTGTAGTGCGTGACATTGCACTGCCACATGCTTCTGTCGGGCCGGACAGGCCCCGCGGGACCTTCCCTCGTCCCGTCCCGCGCACTGGAGGAGACACGCATGAGGAGATCCGTAGCGCTGGCGATCACCGCCGCGGCGGCCTCGTCCGCCCTGGTCGCCGCCGCTCTGCCCGCTCAGGCCGCGCCGGGCCGCACCCCCTCGGGACCGGCCGGGTACCGGCCGCACCTGGACTGGAAGTCCTGCGGCGACGCGGCCAACCCTCGGCTGCTGTGCGCCAAGCTGGAGGTGCCGCTCGACCACGCGCGGCCGGACGGTCCGAAGATCAAGATCGCGGTGAACCGGCTTCCTGCGACGGCGCCGGCGGGCGAACGGCAGGGGCCCATCCTGCTCAATCCGGGCGGTCCGGGCATCAGCGGCCTGTGGATGGCGCCGTGGGTTCCCTCGAAGATGCCCGCAGACGTCGCCGCCTCTTACGACTGGATCGGTTTCGACCTCCGCGGGACCCAGAGCAGCGAGCCGCACATGGCCTGCGACCCGAACTACTTCAACGGACCTCGCCCGGACTATCAGCCGAGCGCCGGTACCGAGCAGACCTGGCTGCGCAAGGCCGCGAGCTATGCGGCCGACTGCGCCTCCAAGTACGCCGACCTTCTGCCGCATCTGCGTACGGTCGACATCGTTCGCGACATGGACGACATCAGGCAGGCCATGGGAGCGAAGAAAATCAGCTTCTTCGGCTGGTCCTATGGGACGACCCTAGGGTCCACCTATGGCGCGCTGTACCCGAGCCACGTGAAGCGTCTTGTCCTCGACAGCATCGTCGGCCCGCACATCAGCTGGTACGAGCAGAACGTCCGGCAGGATCTCCAGCACGAGAAGCGCTTCAAGGCGTTCACCCAGTGGGTCGCCAAGGCGGACGGCACCTACCACCTCGGCACGGACCCGTCCGGTGTCGAGCGGAAGTGGTACGCGATGCGCGCCTCCCTGGGGGAGAACCCGGTGGACGGCAGAATCGGTGCGGACGAGTGGGACGACACCCAGCTCGCCGGTGGCTACGACCCGGCGAAGTGGCCGCGCCTGGCGACCGTGCTCGCCGCCTACACCAACGGCAAGGACGCCGGGCCGCTACGAGCGGCCTACGACAAGTACGCCGCGCCCGATCCCAACGACGACGCCTTCGACCTGTACAACGCCGTCCAGTGCAGCGACAGCACGTGGCCTCGGGACTGGAGCTTCTGGCGCAGGGACCAGGCTCGCATCGACAAGAAGGCGCACTTCTACACATATTCGAACATGTGGTACAACGCCGCCTGCGTCTTCTGGCCCGGTAAGGGCGGTGAGCGGACGCCCATCACCGGCAAGAAACTTCCCACGGCGCTGCTGTTCCAGGCCACCGAGGATGCCGCGACCGTCTACCAGGGCGGTGTGGAGATGGCGAAGGCCATGCCGAACTCGCGTTTCGTCGTCGAACAGGGCGGCGGTCGGCACGCCATCACGCTCGCGGGCAACGCGTGTCTCGACAAACCCCTGATCGATTACCTGCGCGACGGTACGCTGCCCAAGGATCACGGCCTGGTCGACCTGCGCTGCGCCAAGACGCCCGACCCCACGCCCGCGTGGGTAGGGGTGGCCAAGGCGAAGGCGCAGCCGGACGAGACGGTCCGTCCGCTGGACCACTACCGGATCCGCTGACCCGTGTGAGGCCGGAGCCTCAACGGAGCGGCCCCGGCCTCGCGCGCAGCACGAGCCGATTCGTAGAACTTCGGTTTCGCCTATGAACTCCGGGCCTCACCAACCGGCCCGGCCCCATGAGGAACGGCCTCCCCGAGAACCGGGGAGGCCGTTCACTTCCTTGAGCTCGGCGAGCCTTACCTGAGGTCGGCCATCCAGTTCTCGACCTCGTCCGGGTGGCGGGGGAGTTCGGAGGACAGGAGGCGGGCGCCGTCCTCGGTGACGACGAGGTCGTCCTCGATCCGGACGCCGATTCCGCGAAGTTCTTCGGGCAGAGTCAGATCGTCCGGCTGGAGGTAAAGGCCGGGCTCCACGGTGAGGACGTGCCCGGGCTCAAGGACGCCGTCCAGGTACGTCTCCGCCCGTGCTTTGGCGCAGTCGTGGACGTCCATTCCGAGCATGTGGCCACTGCTGCAAAGCGTGTAGCGGCGGTAGATGCCGGAATTGGGGTCCAGGGCGGCCTCGGCGTCCGGAATGACACCCCAGTCCTCGAGCCCCTCGGCGATGACGCGCATCGCGGCGAGGTGGAAATCGCGGAATCGCGCTCCCGGCTTGACCGCGGCGATTCCCGCCTCCTGCGCGCGGTAAACGAGGTCGTACACGCGCCGCTGCTCCGCGGTGAACTTCCCGGAGATCGGCAGGGTGCGTGTGATGTCGGCGGTGTAGAGGGTGTCGGTTTCGACGCCCGCGTCCAGCAGGAGCAGCTCGCCGGGACGCAGCGGACCGTCGTTACGGATCCAGTGCAGTACGCAGGCGTGCGAGCCGGCGGCCGCGATCGTCTCGTAGCCCACGCCATTGCCCTCGAGACGGGCGCGCATGTTGAACTGGCCCTCGACCCAACGCTCACCACGCCTGTGGGCAAGGGCCTTGGGCAGTGCCGCCACGACATCACGGAAGCCGAGAGTCGTGTAGTCCACCGCCGCGGAAAGCTGCGCGACTTCCCAGTCGTCCTTGACGAGGCGGAGTTCGGAGACGAAAGAAGCGAGTTCGTGGTCCGCCATCGGATCGGCGTGGGCGGAGGCCAAATCGTCGACTTCCGCATCGACGCCGCGCATCACGCGGGTCGGCACCTCGCGCCCGCGCAAAGCGTCAGCCAGCTTCTCCCTGGGCGCACCCTCGATCTGGAGGGTGGCCTGGAGTTCTTCCAAGGTGCGGCGTCGGCCGACCCAGAATTCGCCGTGGCGGCGGTCCCGGTAGAACTCTCCGGTGTCCCTGGGAGAGCGCGGGTGCGTGAAGAGGGTCGCTTCATGCCCGTTAGCCGTCGGCTCAAGGACCAGCACCGAATCCGGAACCGCGCCTACACCGTTCTCACCCGTCAGGTGGACGAACGCCGAATGCGGGCGGAACGGGTAGTCGCTGTCGTTGCTGCGGACCTTCAGCCCTCCGGCGGGGATGACGAGCCGTTCGCCAGGGAAACGCTCGGAGAGGGCGGCGCGCCGCTTCTCGGCATAGGGCGCGGAGTCGAAGGGCGCGGGCGTGAGCGACGTGTCGGCCCACGAATGGCGGAAGTACTCCGCCAGCGCGGGAGAGACGGGCAGGTCGTGGCTGCCGGTGGCGAAGCGGTCCGCCTCGGCGTCGGACATGGGCGCTCCCTTCGGGCGACCTGGGTGAAGGCCAGGTGAGGGGTGGTGGCCGCACTGTAACATTTCACATTGTACGCGTCGGCCGTGTTGTGACGGTGCGTCACAATGTGACACGCTACCGGCCAGGGGAAGAAGGAGCGCCCGTGACCGAAACGCCGAACCTGCCCGCACTCGGGGCCCGCCCGAACGTCCGGGAAGAGATCGCCGAAGCGCTGCGCGCCGCCCTGGTCGCGGGGGAGATGCGTCCTGGCGTCGTGTACTCCGCGCCGGTTCTCGCCGAACGGTTCGGGGTCTCGGCCACGCCCGTGCGCGAGGCCATGCTCGACCTCGCCAAGGAGGGGCTCGTCACGGCCGTCCGCAACAAGGGCTTCCGTGTGACCGAGCTGACCGCGCGCGATCTGGACGAGATCACGGCCGTCCGCACGCTGATCGAGGTCCCCACCGTAGGGCAGGTCGCCGAATCCGTCCCGTCCGAGCGGATCGCGGCGTTGCGGCCGATGGCCGAGGCGATCGTGGAAGCCGCCGAACGCGGCGACACCATCGCCTATATCGAGGCGGACCACGCTTTCCACCTGGAGTTGCTGGCGCTGGCAGGGAATCGGCACCTGATCGAGGTCGTGGAACGGCTCCGCTACCGCTCGCGCCTTTACGGCGTGCCCAAGCTGGCCCAGAAGCAGGAACTCGGCTTTTACGCGCGCGAGCACTTGGAGCTGCTGGACACGGTCGCTTCAGGCGATCCGGCTGCCGCGTCCGCCGCGATGAATCACCACCTGCGCCACGTCCGGAACGCCTGGGCGGACGACCCGACGCTGTAGCCGGGCCTGTGTAGGGCAGAGAGCGGGGGCCGGGTAGGGCGGAGACTTGTGTGTGGCGGCGGAGACGGAGGCTGCCTAGGGACGGCCTGAGAACGTTGCTCGGAGCGTCCAAGGCATAGGCCGGGGTTTGCGACACTGGAAGGACCATGTCTGCCACCGCCGAACCGGCCGCCACCGCTCAGAAGACCCCGCCGAAGCTCGTTTTCGCCGCGCCGCGCCGGGGCAAGCCGCCGCGCCACCTCGCCGACCTCACCGCCGCCGAGCGGCGCGAGGCCGTCGCCGAGCTCGGTGAGAAGCCGTTTCGGGCCGACCAGCTGTCCCGGCACTACTTCGCACGGCTGGAGGACGACCCGGAGCAGATGACCGACTTGCCCGCCGCCCTCCGTGAGCGGCTGGTCGGCGCTCTGCTGCCCAAACTCCTCGACCCCGTGCGCGAACTCGCCTGCGACGGCGGGAAGACGCTGAAGACCGTCTGGAAGGCGTTCGACGGTGTCCTGTTCGAGTCGGTGCTCATGCGCTACCCCGACCGCGCGACCATGTGCGTGTCGTCCCAGGCCGGATGCGGGATGAACTGCCCGTTCTGCGCCACCGGGCAGGCGGGGCTGACGCGCAACCTGTCCACGGCCGAGATCGTGGAGCAGGTGGCCGCGGGCGCACGAGCGCTGGCCCGCGGGCGCATCCCCGGCGGCCCCGGGCGGGTCTCCAACATCGTCTTCATGGGCATGGGCGAGCCGCTGGCCAACTACAAGTCCGTGATCGGCGCCGTCCGGCGCATCACCGACCCCGCGCCCGGCGGGCTCGGCATCTCCCAGCGTTCCGTGACGGTCTCCACGGTCGGCCTCGTGCCCGCGATCGAGAAGCTCGCCGCAGAGGACATGTCGGTGCGCCTCGCCCTCTCCCTGCACGCGCCGGACGACGAGCTGCGCGACGACCTCGTCCCGATCAACAACCGCTGGAAGGTCGCCGAGGTCCTGGACGCCGCCTGGGCCTACGCCGAGCGGTCCGGACGCCGCGTCTCCATCGAGTACGCGCTGATCAAGGACGTGAACGACCAGGCGTGGCGCGCCGACCTGCTCGGCCGCCTCTTGCGCGGACACCTCGTGCACGTCAATCTGATCCCGTTGAATCCGACGCCGGGTTCCAAGTGGACCGCCTCCAGGCCCGAGGACGAGCGGGAGTTCGTCCGCCGGCTGGAGGCCCACGGGGTCCCGGTCACGGTCCGCGATACGCGCGGGCGCGAGATCGACGGCGCCTGCGGCCAGCTCGCCGCGTCCACCAAGGACTGAGCCGAGGCCGCGCGCCCCGGAAGGAGCAGGCCGGTGGCTGTGACGGCCGGAGGCTTTCCCGTGAGCCTGCGCGGATACAACCGCGCCCAGGTGGACGAGCTGATGGGGCGCCTCCGCGCCGGCATGGACGGTGGCGGCCCGCCGCTGACGGCCGAGGACGTCCGCCAGGCACGTTTCGACGTGGTGCTGCGGGGCTACGACCGCCGGGTCGTGGACGCCATGCTCCAGGAATGCGTCCTGGAGCTTCAGGCCACTGCGCCGTCGGCGCCGCCGCGGCAGCGCCGTCCGCGCGTCCAGCACGAGTGGCTGATCTCGTGGATTCAGAACGTGCGCTTCCCGAGAGCCACCCCGCGCGCGGGATACGTCATGAGAGACGTGGACGCCTTCCTCGACCGCGTCGTCGCGGGCCTTCGCGGTACCCAGCCGCCGGTCACCGCGCGGGACGTGCGAGAGGTGACTTTCCGCACGGCCCGCTTCAGCGGCGCCTACGACGAGCAGGACGTCGATCGCTTCCTTGTGCAGCTGGCGGAAGCACTCGATCCTCGCTGACCGGAGAAGTTATCCACAGATCTTGAACTGAGTGGCGGGGGTCGGCGGCGGGCGGTCACGCTGGGTCACATGAACGCCGAACTGTTCCGTCGACTCCACCCGCTCTTCAGCGCCTTCCTGACGCCGGAGACCGCGGGGATCCTGCTCACGCTCGCCCGTCCGGCCCTGCGCCTGACCCGGGGCACGTCACCCGGTGTACACCTCGGCGGCTCACCGTTACTCCCGGCCGGGGAACCCTGGCCCACCGCGTCGGGCCGTCCGCTCGCCCACCTCAGCACGATCGCCTTCGCTGAGCTTCCGCCTCTGGACGGGCTGCCCGGGTCCGGCCACGCCTCCTTCTACTACTCGGGCAGCGCCCACAACTGGTGGGACGACTTCGACACGCGCGAGACGTGGCGCGTCTACGCCCACGACATGAAGCCCGCCGTCCCGCCCGTTTCATCGGCCGAGGCGAAGGGGCAGTCCTGGAGTGCGACGCCGTTCTGGTCCCTGCCGAGCCCGCTGGATCCGGCGCTCGGCCTGCTGGAGCAGGCCCGTCCCGGGACGCTGGGAACGTACCGGCCTCTCTACGAGAGCTGGCTCGAACAGGTCTGGCCGGACGAAGGCCCTCGCCACCAGCTCGGAGGATGGCCCGTTCTCCTGGAGCCGAACCGTCCCATGGGCCCGCCGACCCCCTGCGAACCGTCACCGCCCAAGGCTCCGCCGTACCTCGAACCGAAGACGAGCCTGACCAAGCCCCCGCTCGAACCCAGAGCCGACCAGGTCGTCCGTCTCTCCGACTACCGCCGCCCCGCCACGAAACGCCGGCGGACTGGTGCGACATCGTCCGATCCTCGAAAACCTCTTCCGATCTCCCGACGCGCCAGTTCCAAATCGGCGCCCACGGATTCGCGCCTCTCAACCGAGAATCCGACTGCCGCACAGCGCGAGTCGGCGAGCGTCGCTGCCCTCCGTCCCGTTGCCGATTCGATCCGGTCGGCTTCCGCGGTCCGGGCCGCAGAGCAAGCGAGCTGCCTCTCACCTCGTCCGACCCGAGAACCGAAGTCGGCAGCTCGCCGGGCTCCAGGTCTGGATCTCGTCACGGAACCGGCGATCCGCCCTCCGATCGGCCTGAGCGATACGCCGTCCACCCTCGCCCGCGATCACTTGGCCAAGGGCATGGACCGTGACCCGGCCTTCCTGTATCCGCGCATTCCCCGGCACTCGGTATCGGTGCTGCCGTCCAACGTGGACTCCATCCGCCTGGACGAGGTCCGCGCGGCCATCGCGGCCGCGAGATCGAGATCGGCCGACGCTCAGCAGGTCGCCGAGGGCCAGGCGAAGAAGGCGTCCGACGCCCGACGCTCGGCGACACGCAGGCTGACCGAACTGCTCCGCGAGCGCCTCAGCGAGAGACGGCTCGTCCTCCAGCTCGATTCCGACCCGAGCCTGGGCTGGTTCTGGGGCGATCCAGGTTTCCTGTACTTCACCGTCCAGCCCGACGCGCCCCTGGAAAGCGCCTGGCTCAACCGCCAAGCCCTCTAGCCCTTCCGCTTCGTGCCCGCGTCCGTGCTCGTGCCCGCGCCTGCCTTGTGCCGGCGCCAGCATCCGCGCACGTGCCAGCATCCACGCTCGTGTTAGCGCCAGTGCCAGCGGCATCGCTAGGTTCCAGCGCCAGCGCTCGCGTCGATTTGATGAGTTGGGCGTGAACGATGGGCGGTGTCCCGGCTGATTGGGTGGTGTGTTGGTCGGTAGGGGTACTGAGATCAACGCTGGCCTGAGTGGCTTGAAGCTGGAGAGCGTGTGGGCAGCGGAGGTTCTTCCAGGCGAGGGCCGGGGGAGCCGTCCTCGGTTGAGAGTGGCGGTAGTTGGGGGCGCTGCTGCGTTGCTTGGGCGTGCTTGAGACTGCGGCGGTTCTTCTCCCGGTTGCTCAGGTCGGGGTGCTGCGGCGGTGGAGGGTCAGCAGGTAACCGGCTGCGGCCACGACGCACCAGAGGACGAGATGGACGAGAACTGCGGGGAGGGAGGACTGAAGCTTGGACGGGCCGTCGTGGGCCGCCTTGATCCACTCCAGGTAAGGGATGGCCAGGAAGCTCAATCGGCCCAGGCCTAGCAGGAGGGACGCCGTGAGGACTGAGAGGAGCACCAGGAGGGAGGTGCCGGTGTTGGGGATGATCGCCCGGCTGGTCCAGGCGCCGATGAACGTGCCGGCTGCGCAGGCGAGGAGCGCCAGCAGGGCGGCGGCCGCGGTGGTGGTCGCGGGTACGCCGACGGTCGCTCCCTGAAGGAGTGGAGCGGCGAACAGCACGGCGCTGAGCGTGACGCTGGCTGCGAAGGCCGCGAGCAGTCCCGCCACGCCGGACCGGCGAACGGCCAGCACGCTGAGCCATCGCTGCACGGTGGGCTGGGTGTCGAGCAGTGAGCGGGCCGTCCACGCCGAGATCGGGACCATGAACGCGGCGGCGTCGCCGTAGGTGCCTGTCGCCAGTTTGACGGGGTCGGGACCACTAGGCCACTGCCCGAAGACCAAGAGCACGAGCAGCAACGTAATGATCAATGACGGGAGGAACCTCATGGAGCGGAGATAACCGGCGAGCTGGAACCGGATGAGCGCGATCATTCGCTGACGCCTCTCCGAACGGTTCGTCCGGCGGCACGTAGTTGGCGCTCGACGTCGTCGGCTTCGTCCGCTCGCACGATCACCTCGAGGAGCACACAGTCGGGCGGAATCTCGGCGGGCGAGGCGCCCCTACGGGAAACCGTTGAAGGTCTGTGCAAGCCACCGTCTGCGAGCCCGTGCGGGGGCTTTTCTACGCGGTCGTGTGCCTGACCGTCTGCGCCGCCGTGTTGGGGGTTGTCTGCGCGGCTGTGTTGGGGGTTGTTTGTGCGGCCGTCTGCGGGGCTGTGTGTGGCGTTGTCTGCGCGGCCCTGTGGGCGCTCGTGTGCTCCGTTGTCTGCGCGGCTGTCTGCGGGGCTGCGTGTGGGCTCGTGTGCTCGGGTGTCTGTGTGGCTGTTTGGGCTGCTGGCTGCGCTTTTGTTTGAGGTGCCGTCTGAGGCGTTGCCTGTGTTGTTGGCGAAGCGTCTTTTTAGGCGGACTGCGGGTGAGTCAGGAGATGGGGTGTTCTCGCGGTGGGAGGAGGGTGCTTGGCGGGGAGGAGTTCGGGGCGGAGTGGCTGGGGCTTCGGTCAGCGGCGCATCCGGGGATGCTGGGCTGGTGGTGTGTTCGGTCAGGACGGAGTCGCTCAGGTGTAGGTGCCGGAGGGAAGGGAGGTGGGCGGCTGCCTCGGGGTGATGCAGGACGCGATGGTGGTCGCTGAGAACGATCATGGTGCCTTTGGCGGCGATGGCGGCTAGGAGCTCGGGGAGGAGGGCCAAGGTCGTGGCGTCCAGGCCGGAGAAGGGTTCGTCCAGGAGGAGAAGTCGGGGGGAGGGCAGCAGGGCTTGGATCAGGCCGACTTTCTGAGCGCTGCCTTTGGAGAGGTCGGGGAGCGGGGTGTCCAGCAGGTGGTCGAGGTTGAGGAGGTGCGTCCAGTGAGTTGAGGCGGTTTTCGGGAGGCCGTGAAGCGCGGACATGTGCGCCAGGTAGGCCGTCACCGTGAACGGTTGGTCCGTGGGGAAGCGCTCGGGGGCGTAGCCGACCGAGGCGGGACGTTCGACGATCGTGCCGCGTCGGGGACGGTGCAGTCCGGCGAGGAGGCGCAGCAGGGTCGACTTGCCCGCGCCGTTCGGTCCGGTGAGCTCGGCGATGTCGCCGGGCCGGAGCGTCAGGGAGATGTCTCGGAGCACCCAGGGGCCACGCCGTCCATAGCGGAAGGCGACACTGTCCATGCGCATAGGCTGCGCACGGTAGCCGATCCGAAGTAACGGCGGCGTGAGCCGCGGGGAGGACGGGGCGTATGGCGGACACGCCGTGTGTGTTCTGCGAGATCATCCGGGGCGAGCGTCCGGCACACGTGGTGCTGGACGTCCCGGAGGCGATGGCGTTCCTGGACACCCGGCCGCTGTTCAAGGGGCATACGCTGCTCGTCCCTCGCGAGCACCACGAGACCTTGGTCGACCTTCCGGAAAAGGAGGTCGGGCCGTACTTCGCGCAGGCTCGTCGGCTCGCGGGCGCCATGGAGGCCGTTCTCGGCGCGGCCGGCTCGTTCGTCGCGGCCAACAACCGTGTCAGCCAGAGCGTCCCTCACTTGCATGTACACGTGGTCCCGCGCAACCGGAAGGACGGTCTGAAGGGCTTCTTCTGGCCGCGTCACAAGTACGAGTCCGATGAGGAAGCCGCCGAATACGCCACCCGTCTCCGCACCGCGTTGGAGTGACAGGGAGCGGTCGTGTTGGTCGCGGTGTGGCATGCCTGGCTGTGGTTTGGGCCTTGCGTCGCGAGTTCGTGGCCTGGGCTGGAGTTGGCGGCGGCTGCCCGGTCTGGGAAGTGGGTTTGCGTGGCGTCGTCGCCGCGTTGTGCTCGTGGCCTGGCTGCGTCGTGCTCGCGTCCTCGCCGTGTCGTGCCTGCCTGTGGTGGTGGCGCGCTGGGCGGGGTGCTCGCGGCGGGGGATCTGGGCGTGCCGATTTGGAGCTGCGACTGAGTCGCCTACTTGGGCAGGGGCTATCTCTGGCCTGCTGCTTTGGGAGGGGCTTCCTGCGGGATGCGCGTTTGTGGAGTCCAGGTGAGGGTGCGGGGTGGAGGGCGGTAGTTGCGCCCTTCCAAGGCTTGCTGTGAGGCGGGAACTCCGGAGTGGGAGGTGTGAGGCGGGGACTTTGAAACGGAAGGTGGGTGGCGGGGGCGGGGCGAGGGTTTAGGAGGTGGGGGTCAGGAGGGCGGTGTAGGGGGTCAGGGTGGCTTGGGTGAGGGTGGGCGGGGACGGAATGGTGGCGTTCTCGTAGAGGTCGCGTTCGGCTCGGTCGAGGGTGGCGGTGAGGACGTATTCGGGGACGGTCCAGCCCAGGAGGTCGGCGGCCCGGGTGATGGTGAGGAACTGGTCCTCGGTGGCTGGTACGTCAAGGTGGTCGGGGAGGGGGGTTTCGACCGGCATGGCTCGTCTCCTTCCGGGCGGTTTCTCAACGTACGCCGGTGAGGGACGGGCCGGCATCCCCGCTTTCGGGGGAGGCGGTCGTCAGTGGGTGCCCCAGGTGTAGGTCTGCTTGCGCAGCTTCAGGTAGACGAAGCTCTCGGTGGAGACCACGCCCGGGACGGCGCGGATGCGGCCGAGGAGTTCCAGGAGCTGCTCGTCGTCCTCGCAGACCAGCTCGACCAGGATGTCGAACGAGCCGGCGGTGATGACGACGTAGTCGATGGCCTCGACGGCGGCGAGGTCGTCGGCGATCTTCTCCAGGTCGCCCTCGCACTTGACGCCGATCATCATCTGGCGGGAGAAGCCGAGCATCAGCGGGTCGGTGACGCCGACGATCTGCATCACGCCGGTGTCCAGGAGCTTCTGGACGCGCTGGCGGACGGCCGCCTCGGACAGGCCGACGGCCTTGCCGATCGCGGCGTAGGAGCGGCGGCCGTCCTGCTGGAGCTGCTCGATGATCTGCTTGGCGGTCTCGTCGAGCGGGACGGCGGCGCGGCGCTCGCGCCCGGCGGGCGGGCGGCGCTCCGGGGAGCGGTCCGTCATGGTGGGGTCTCCTTGGTGCGGCATCATGGGTGGAAGTGGGCTTGGATGATGGATTCAGTCGTGAAACTCGATCGTAACAACGGAATCCCTTGCCATAGCGGGGAACCTCTGTAAGGGTCGGGGCCAACGACAGTTCCGGCTGCGGCGGCCATCAGGGAAGGGGTCGACGATGACCAGCGAGCAGGCGACCAGGCTGCGCAACTTTATCGGCGGCGAGTACGTGGACGCCAAGGACGGCAGGACGCTGGAGGTGATCGACCCCAGCACGGGCGAGGTGTGGGCGTCCTCGCCCAACTCCGGCGCCGAGGACGTGGACGCCGCGTTCCGCGCGGCCGCCGACGCGTTCCCCGCCTGGCGCGACGCCACGCCGAAGGACAGGTCCCTGGCGCTGCTCCGGTTCGCCGACGCCCTGGAGGCCCGCGCGGACGAGCTCGTCGCCGCGGAGTGCCGGGACACCGGCAAGCCGCTGAAGCTCACGGCGGACGAGGAGATCCCGCCGATGGTCGACAACATCCGGTTCTTCGCCGGGGCGGGACGCATCCTGGAGGGCAAGGCCACGGCCGAGTACATGGCCGACCACACGTCCTCGGTGCGGCGGGAGCCGATCGGGGTGTGCGCGCAGGTCACGCCGTGGAACTACCCGATGATGATGGCGGTCTGGAAGTTCGGGCCGGCGCTCGCGGCGGGCAACACGGTCGTGCTGAAGCCGTCCGACACGACCCCGGCGAGCACGCTGCTGCTGGCCGAGATCGCCTCGGAGTTCCTGCCCGCGGGCGTGTTCAACGTGGTGTGCGGCGACCGCGACACCGGCCGCGCGCTGGTCGCGCACCCGACCCCGCAGATGGTGTCGATCACCGGCAGCGTCCGGGCCGGGATGGAGGTCGCCCGCGCGGCGGCGGACGACCTGAAGCGCGTCCACCTGGAGCTGGGCGGCAAGGCGCCGGTCGTGGTCTTCGACGACGCGGACGTCGAGTCCGCCGCGCAGGGGATCGCCGGGGCCGGGTACTTCAACGCCGGGCAGGACTGCACGGCCGCCACCCGCGTCCTGGTCGCCGAGCGGCTCGCGGACGACTTCACCGCCGCCCTGACCGAGGCCGCGCGCGGCACCCGCGTCGGCCCGCCGAACCCCGACGAGGACGCCGACTTCGGCCCGGTGAACAGCCAGGCCCAGCTGGAGCGGGTGCAGGGCTTCATCGACCGCGCGCCGGACCACGCGAGGCTGGAGACGGGCGGCGGGCGCGTCGGCGACCGCGGCTACTTCTTCGCGCCGACCGTGGTCAGCGGGCTCCGCCAGGACGACGAGATGGTGCAGAACGAGATCTTCGGCCCGGTGATCACCGTGCAGCGGTTCGGCGACGAGGAGCAGGCCGTCCGCTGGGCCAACGACGTCAGGTACGGCCTGTCCGCGAGCGTGTGGACCCGCGACCACGGCCGGGCGATGCGGATGACCAAGGCGCTCGACTTCGGGGCGGTCTGGGTCAACACGCACATTCCGTTCGTGTCGGAGATGCCGCACGGCGGCTTCAAGCACTCCGGCTACGGCAAGGACATGTCGATGTACGGAGTGGAGGACTACACGCGCATCAAGCACGTCATGCACTACATCGGCGCCTGAGCCGCCGCGCCCGCGCACGCCCGCACGGCTCGGCCCGCCCGTGGAAACCGCAGGGACCGGCGACGTCCCGCCCGTCCCGACGCCCGGTCACAGCCTCCGCCCCCGCCTGAGTCTCGTCGTCCCGCGGCTCCGACCGGCCGCGGGGCGACGAGCCCCCGCCCCGCGGCTCGATCGGTCGCGGGTCGACGAGCCTCCGCCCCGCGGCTCGATCGGTCGCGGGAGGACACGTCTCCGTTCCGCGGTTTCGCTCGGCCGGGAAAAGGCGAGCTCTCGCCAGGCGGTCGCGATCGGCTGCGGGAGGGCGCGCTCCTGTGGTCAGTCCGGTCGGGCGCTGGGCTCCGGAGCCCTGTGCTGCCTGGGCGGTCCGTTCGGTTCGTCCTTGCCAGGTTTCCTCGGCTCGCCGTCGGTTGCAGCGGCGGGGCTGGTCGAGATCGGGGCCGGCGGGAGGGGCCGACGGGGCGTCGGGCGGGCCCGGGAGCTTCTCGACCACACGCCGGACGGGGTGGCGGTGGAGCGCTCCGGGCGCGGGCGGTGTGGATTGGCGGCTCCATCGCGGCCGGGGAATGCCGCGATGGAGTCGGAAGTGGTCGGTCGGCATGGAGGACGGATCCGTGCCGACGCATAGCATCTGGACGTCGCTTCGGCGCGTCCATCAGGGCCGGGTCCGTGGGCGGACCCGGCGCGAGGCCGAACCCCCGGCGGGGGAGGCCGCCCCCCAGGCGCTCCGTCCACGGGGCGCCGCACTCCGATTCCCGTGAAGGACCGTGTCATGACCGAGACCCAGCACGCGCCCCTACGCGACGACCCCGGGCGCGCCGAGGACGCCGTCCCCGCGATCGAGCTCGCCGGGGTGCGCAAGGAGTACCACGCCTACGGCGAGACCGTGGCGGCCGTCCGGGAGGTGGACCTGGCGATCGCGCAGGGCGAGTTCTTCTCGCTGCTCGGGCCGTCCGGCTGCGGCAAGACGACCACCATGCGGATGATCGCCGGCTTCGAGGAGCCGACGGCGGGCGAGGTGTACCTGCACGGCGACTCCGTCACGGGGGTGCCGGCGAACAAGCGCGACGTGAACATGGTGTTCCAGTCGTACGCGCTGTTCCCGCACATGAGTGTGTTCGAGAACGTCGCGTTCGGGCTGCGCCGCAGGCGGACGCCCAAGGCGGAGATCACCGAGCGCGTCACCGAGATGCTGGAGATCGTCGATCTGACCGGCCGGGAGAAGCGGCGTCCGACGGAGCTGTCGGGCGGGCAGCAGCAGCGGGTCGCGCTCGCCCGGGCGCTGGTGAACCGGCCGCGCGCGCTGCTGCTGGACGAGCCGCTGGGCGCGCTCGACCTGAAGCTGCGGCAGGCGATGCAGGTCGAGCTGAAGCGCATCCAGCGCGAGGTCGGGATCACGTTCGTCTACGTCACGCACGACCAGGGCGAGGCGCTGACGATGTCGGACCGGATCGCGGTCATGAACGACGGGCTGGTCGAGCAGCTCGGGACGCCGCGCGAGATCTACGAGCGTCCGGCCAGCAAGTTCGTCGCCGGGTTCATCGGGACGTCGAACCTGCTGTCCGGGGACGCCGTGGAGACCGGTGACGGCAGGGCCGTCCTGAAGCACGGCGACGGCGGCTGCATCGAGGTCGCCCTGCGCGAAGGCCAGAGCGTCGCGACGGGCGACAAGGTCGAGCTGACCGTCCGGCCGGAGAAGATGCAGATCACGCCGGACGACCCGGGCGACGGCCTGTGCCGGGTGCACGGGACGGTCAGCGAGGTCGTCTACCTGGGCACCTCCACCAACTACAACGTCACCACGAACGCCGGGGCGGACGTCGTCGTCTTCGTCCAGAACGCGATGAACGCCGAGGACGTCGCGCGGCGCGGGGACGCGGTATGGCTGTCCTGGGAGCCGCAGCACTCCTACCTGATCGGGAGCGCGGTATGACCGGTCGGTACCGGGCCTCGCGCACCCGCGCGGACGCGGCGCCGCCACCCGGCGCCCTGGACGCGGCGGTTCTGCGCGGCGGCATGGACGCGGCGTTGCGGCGCGGGTTGACCTCGCGGCGCGCGTTCCTCGGGGCCGTGGGCGCGGTCGCGGGCGCGGCGGCGCTGTCGGGATGCAGCATCCCGGGTCGGGGCGGCAACGGGATCGTCACCCAGGCCGAGATCGACGAGTACTGGCGCGGGCGGACCGGGAAGGGCCACATCAACTGGGCGAACTGGCCCGGTTACATGGAGGACGACCGCTCGACCCTCAAGGCGTTCACCAGGGAGACCGGGATCTCGGTCACCTACAAGGAGGCCATCCAGGAGGCGGCGGACTGGTTCGGCAAGATCCAGGCGCCGCTGGCGGCGAACCAGTCGATCGGGTTCGACCTGATGGTGGTCACCAACGGCATCCAGTTCACCGAGCTGGTCGAGCTGGGCTACCTCGCGCCGCTCGACCACAAGCGGCTGCCGAACTTCGCCCGGTACGCGAGCGAGAAGGCGAAGAGGCGGGCCTACGACCCGAACAACGTGTTCAGCGTCCCGTACATGTCCGGGATGACGGGGATCGCCTACAACACCAAGTACGTGAAGGAGCCGATCACCAGCGTCCAGCAGCTCTTCGACCCGAAGTACAAGGGCCGGGTCGGGATGATGAGCGACTCGCAGGAGCTCGGCAACTTCGGCATGTTCGCGCTCGGCATCGACCCGGAGAAGTCCACTGAGGACGACTGGAAGCGCGCCGGGGACGTCCTGCGGAGCCAGCGCGACAAGGGGATCGTCCGCAAGTACTACGAGCAGGGCTACATCGACGCGGTCACCAAGGGCGACGTGTGGCTGACGATGGCCTGGTCGGGTGACGTGTACACGCTGTCCAGCCCGGACGTGAAGTTCGTCATCCCGAAGGAGGGCGGCACCATCTGGAGCGACTGCATGATGCTGCCGAAGACGGCGGCGAACCCGGTGGACGCGATCCGGCTCATGGACTGGCTGTACCTGCCGCAGAACAACGCGCCGCTGACGGAGTTCATCAACTACGTCACACCGGTGCCGGGCGTCCAGGACGTCATCCGCCAGGAGGCGGCGAAGGCGGACGCGAAGGACAGGGCCGACCTGGAACGGCTCGCGACGAGCCCGCTGGTGTTCCCGAGCGCGCAGGAGTACGCGAAGCTCCGCACCTACCGGCCGCTCAGCAACGCCGAGGTGCCGCGTTACCAGAAGGTCTTCCAGACGATCTCGCAGGGGGCCTGAGCGATGGCACGGCTGCGCGGGGCGCTGACCCCGTACCTGATGATCCTGCCGGGCGGGCTGTGGATGGCGGTGTTCTTCGTCGTCCCGCTGGTCTTCATGTTCTCGGTGTCGCTGATGACCGGGAACATCATCGACGGCTTCGAACAGACGTGGCACTGGCGGAACTACACCGACGGCTTCCACACCTACGGCGACAAGCTGCTGCGGTCGCTCTGGTACGGCCTGCTGGCGACGGCCGCGTGCATCGCGCTCGCCTACCCGGCCGCCTACTGGATCGCGTTCAAGGGCGGACGGCGCAAGTCGACCTACCTGTTCCTGCTCCTGCTGCCGTTCTTCGTGTCGTTCGTGCTGCGGACGCTCGCGTGGAAGCTCGTCCTCACCGACAACGGGCCGCTGCTCGGGCCGCTGCGGAACCACGGGCTGGTGCCGAAGGACTTCCACGTCCTGGACAGCGGCTTCGCCGTGGTGTCCGGGCTGACCTACAACTTCCTGCCGTTCATGGTGCTCCCGATCTACGTGGCGCTGGAGCGGATCGACTACCGCGTCATCGAGGCGTCCTACGACCTGTACGCGAGCCGGACGCAGGCGTTCCTGCGGGTCGTCCTGCCGCTGTCGCTGCCGGGCGTCTTCGCCGGGGTGATCATGACGTTCGTGCCGGTGGCGTCGGACTACGTGAACTCCGAGGTGCTGGGCGGGCCGAACAACGTGATGATCGGCCACATCATCCGCACCGAGTACTTCGACAACAGCTCCTACGCGCTCGCGTCGGCGCTGTCGTTCTCCCTGATGGCGCTGCTGCTCGTCGGGATCTTCGCCTACGCCCGCGCGCTGGGCACCGAGGACGTTCTGGAGGCGGCGGGACGATGACGACGACCACCCTCAGCAAGCCTCCTGGCCGGAAAAAGCCGCGGCGCCGCCGGATCGAGCGGGACGGCCTGGGCCTGCGGCTCTACACCTGGCTGATCATCGCGTGGCTGATGCTGCCCATCGCGATCATGATCCTGTTCGGCTTCAACGACACCCACAGCAAGCAGAACTTCCAGTGGGAGGGCTTCACGCTCCGCTGGTACCGGCACCTGTTCGACAAGGGCGACCTCACCCGGGCGCTGTGGAACTCGATCTCGATCGCGCTGCTCAGCACGGTGATCACGACCGTGCTCGGCACGTTCGTGGGCATCGCGCTCGGTCGGTTCCGGTTCCGCGGCAAGGGCGTGACGAACCTGGTGCTGTTCGCCGCGATCTCCTGCCCGGAGATCGTGATGGGCGCGTCCCTGCTGTCGATGTTCGTCAGCCTGGACCTGCCGCGCGGCTACTGGACGGTCCTGATCGCGCACGTGATGTTCTCGATCTCGTTCGTCGCGGTGACCGTGCGGGCCCGCGTGGTCGGCCTCGATCCGAAGGTGGAGGAGGCGGCGAAGGATCTCGGCGCCGGGCCCGTCGCGACGTTCCGGCTGGTCACGCTGCCCATGATCATGCCGGGTGTGCTGTCGGGCGCGCTGCTCGCCTTCGCCCTGTCCATCGACGACTTCGTGATCACCAACTTCACCAGCGGCTCGACGGTGACCTTCCCGCTGTGGGTGTACGCCTCGACCCGCACCGGCACCCCGCCGCAGGTGAACGTGATGGGCACCCTGATCTTCGCGGTCGGCGTCCTGCTGGCCGTGATCTCCGCCCGGCGCGCACGCCGCGCCTGATCCGGCGCGCGTCGCCGCCGCGGGGCCGCCGGAACCGGCGCGTCCGCGGCGGCGACGCGCCGGGAACCAACGGGCACTGAACACCCCTGCCGCGCCGGGTCGGCGCGGCGGGGACCGAGGGAGTTGGAAATGTGAATCCGCTGAGGGCACTCGCCGACGCCGAGCCGGTCCCGTTCTGGCTGGCGGACGACGGACGACCCGACCCCGAACCCGCGCTCGTCGGGGAGCACGCCTGCGACCTCGCCGTCATCGGCGGCGGCTACAGCGGCCTCTGGACGGCGCTGCGCGCCAAGGAGCGCGACCCGTCGCTGGACGTCGTCGTCCTGGAGGCCGACCGCGTCGGCGGCGCGGCGTCCGGACGGAACGGCGGTTTCTGCGCCGCCAGCCTGACCCACGGCATCGGCAACGGGATGGAGCGCTGGCCGGACGAGATGCCGGCGCTGGAGCGGCTCGGCATGGACAACCTGGCCGGGATCGCCGACACGCTCACCCGCTACGGCATCGACGCCCAGTGGGAGCCGACGGGCGAGCTGGCCGTCGCGACCGAGCCGTGGCAGCTCGACGGCCTGCGCGAGGACGCCGAGACCGCCGCGCGCCTCGGCCGCGAACTCACCCTGCTGGACGCCGACGAGGTCCGCGCGCAGGTCGGGTCGCCGACCTACCTCGGCGGCCTCTGGGACCGGGACGGCGTCGCGATGGTCAACCCGGCCCGGCTCGCGTGGGGGCTCGCCGACGCCTGCCGCTCGCTGGGCGTCCGCGTCCACGAGAACACCCGCGTCACCGGGCTGGCCACCGACCGGCGCGGGCACATGAAGATCAGCGGCGCGTACGGCTCGGTGACCGCCCGCCGCGTCGCGCTCGCGACCGGCGCGTTCCCGCCGCTGCTGCGCCGCCTGCGGTACTACCTGGTGCCGGTGTACGACTACGCGCTGGTCACCGAGCCGCTGACGCCCGCGCAGCGCGAGGCCGTCGGATGGCGGGCGCGGCAGGGCGTCGGCGACAGCGCCAACCAGTTCCACTACTACCGGCTCACGGCGGACGACCGGATCCTGTGGGGCGGCTACGACGCGATCTACCACTACGGCAACGGCGTGCACGCCGAGCTGGAGCGGCGGCCGCGCACGTTCGCCACCCTCGCGCGGCACTTCTTCGCCACGTTCCCGCAGCTCGAAGGGGTCCGCTTCAGCCACGCGTGGGGCGGCGTCATCGACACGTGCAGCCGGTTCAGCGCGTTCTACGGCACCGCGCAATCCGGACGCCTCGCCTACGCCGCCGGATACACCGGCCTCGGCGTCGGCGCGACCCGGTTCGGCGCGGACGTCATGCTCGACCTGCTCGGCGTCGGCCTGCGCCCCGGCGAGAGGACCGAGCGGACGCGGCTGAGGATGGTCCGCTCCAAGCCGGTCCCGTTCCCGCCCGAACCGCTCCGGTACGGCGTGATCGAGCTGACCCGGCGCGAGATCGCCCGCGCCGACCGCAACGCGGGCCGCCGGGGGCCGTGGCTCGGCCTGCTCGACCGCCTCGGCCTCGGCTTCGACAGCTGACCTCAGGAGGCCCGCGGCCTGCGGCCGAGGATGACGGTGGCGCTCCAGTCCTCGTCCACGGCGATCCGCGGTTCCAGGCCGCCTTCGGCGAAGGCGGCCAAGGCCGCGGGCACCTGGCGCTCGCTGATCTCGCAGAGCAGGTGGCCGCCGGGCGCGAGCCAGGCGGCGGCGTCGGCGGTGACGCGGCGCAGGACGTTCAGGCCGTCCTCGCCGCCGTCCAGCGCGACGCGGGCCTCGTGGTCGCGGGCCTCGGACGGCAGCAGGCCGATCTCCCGGGACGGCACGTAGGGGACGTTCGCGAGCAGCACGTCGACGCGTCCGCGCAGGTCGGCGGGCAGCGCCTCGAACAGATCGCCCTCGTGCACCTCTCCGGGCACGTTCCGCCGCGCGCACCGGACGGCCACCGGGTCGATGTCGGCCGCATGCAGCTCGACACGCTCCCCACCGTCGCGCCGTGCGCCGTCGCCTCGTTCGTTGGCGTCCTGCCCGCCGTCGCGCTGTGGGCCGTCGCGCTGTGCGCCGTCGTGCTGTGCGGCGGCGGTCTGTGCGGTAACGTTCTGGTCGCGGGCGTCCTGTTCGGGGCCGTCCTGTTCGGGGCGGGCGCGGACTTCGGCGGCGAGGGCGGCGCCCAGGGCGCCGGAGCCGCAGCAGAGATCGACCACGACCGCGCCCGCGCGGGTGACGGCGGCGGCCTCGCGTATCAGGACCTCGGTGCGGCGGCGCGGGACGAAGACGCCCTTCTCGACGGCGATGCGCAGGCCGTGGAACTCGGCGAAGCCGACGACGTGCTCCAGCGGCTCGCCGTCCGCGCGGCGGGCCACCATCGCGTCCGCCTCGTCCGGCGTGGACGCGGCGGACAGGATCAGCTCGGCCTCGTCCTCGGCGAAGACGCATCCGGCCTTCCGCAGCCGAGCGGCGACATCGGCTACAGCGGTGCCGGGGGCCGGCGGCGTCCGGGAGGCGCGTTCCATGATCCCCATCCTCCCAGGGGCGGACGGGTGGTCCGGCCGGGCCTCTAGTCGGGGGCGGCGTCCTTGGAACCGAAGACCAGGGACGAGACCTCCAGGTAGAGCTGCTCCGGGTACGGCATGTAGGTGACGTGGTCGAAACCCTGGTTCTGGCCGGCCGACTCGATGAGGAACTCGCCGTAGCCCAGCATCCGGCCGAGGACCGACCGGTCGAACCGGATGTCGGTGACCTTCGCGAGCGGCATCATCGCGACCTTGCGGTTCAGCACCCCGGTGATCAGCATGATCCGGTGCTCGGTGACCAGGAAGAACTGGATCGACCAGGCGAACACCTTCCAGACCAGGTAGCCGAGCGAGGCCACCCAGAGGAACCAGATCCAGGCGAAGCCGGTGATCGCGTTCACGGCGGTGCAGGCCACCAGCGCGACGAACGCGACGACCACCGGGAGCAGCAGCCGCGCCGGGTGCTGGCGCACGGCGATCACGTGGCCCTCGTGGTTCATCAGATAGCGGTCGACGGTCCGCGATCCGGCGTCCCGGAAGACCATCATGTCCTGCATGTTCATGGCCGCGTCCTCGTCGTGATCTGTTGCCGTCAACGGTAGCGGACGGCCGCGCCGCCGGGCACTGGCCGCGCCCGGACAGTCCCACCCCGTGCCCGCCTGCGCGCGCTCTCGCGCCCGCCCGCGTGCGGTCTCGCGTCTGCCCGCGTGCGGTCTCGTGCCCGCCTGCGCGCGGTCTCGTGCCTGCCCGCGTGCGGTCTCGCGCCTGTCTGCGCGCGGTCTCGCGCGGGCCGGAGTGCTCCGCGTCGCGACGCCCCTTCCGGTCCGTCCCGTCCCGTCCACGGTCTGTGGCTCGTGTGGCCGGTGGGGGCAGGGGTTTCCCTTGGGAGGGCGGCCGTCCCTTGTGCGGGCGCGGCGGGGTCATGATGATGTTGCCCATGGACGCCGCGCGGGAGCCCCGGCCGGGAGCCGACGACGTGTTCGCGGGCGCGCGCGGGCCCAGCGGCGCCTTCACCCCCGACGTGACCGGACGGCCCGTCTGGCGGCTGCTCGTGCGCGGTATCGGCGTGTACCTGCCGGGCTGGTCCGAGCCGTCCGGGGCGGTGACCGTCGCCGTGCCCAACGGCCGGAGCGCGTTCGGGGAACCGCCGAGGGACGGTTTCGGCGGCACGCAATGGGACGTTCCGGAGAGCGCCCTGCCGCCGGGTTTCGGCCCGCCCGCCTTCGTCAACGGGGAGTCCGGGTTCGGGCTGCACCTGCCGGACCGGCGCAAGGGCCTGGAGCCCGACCGCGAGATCTACGTGCGCGGCCAGGAGAACCCGAGCTTCGGCATCGTCATCGCGGGTCCGGCTTCCGCGGTCGGGAGCCGCGTCGTGGACGCCGACGGCCTGGTCCGGTTCGCCCGGAAGCTCACGTTCGAGGAGCTGTTCGAGCCGGGCGACGCGTCGTCCGTGCCGTACGCCGTGCGCGCGGCGCGGGCGGTGCAGAACGTGGTGCTGCTCGACCGCGGGTCGGGGGTCGGGCTCTGCGCCGAGGCGGACCAGGAGTCCGGGACGGCGCGCTGCCCGGTGTTCGTGCGGATCGGCGGCCCGGCGGAGCGGAACGTCCGGGCCTACGCGCTCGCGCCCCAGGCGGTCAGCTCCCACAGCTGATGCGCCGGGAGGCGGCGCATCCGGACGATCGCCGTGGCCGGGTCCCAGAACACCTCGTCGTTCTCCAGCTCCAGCGACTGGGCCGGGTCGAGGACGGCCGCGACCAGCTCCTCGCGCGTCCGGACGGCCAGCAGCGGCCCGATCTGGGCAACCGCGCCCTCGCTCTCGTACAGCACGCGCAGCAGCGACTTCAGCGCGGCCTCGTCCTCGGGCGCGCGGCCCGCCGGGACGACGTGCCCCGGCCCGCGGCCCGACCCCAGGCCGCTGCCCGCCCCCGGTCCGCGGCCCGACCCCAGGCCGCTGCCCGCCCCCGGTCCGCGGCCGGACCCCGGCCCCCGGCCGCGGCTCGGTCCCGGGTCGCGGCTCAGACCGCCCGCCGGGGCGCCGGAGCCGCCCGGCGGCAGGTCCGCGCCGGTCGAGATCAGCAGCGCGGTGAACGCCCCGGCCAGCTCCTCCATCCGGCGGCCGCCGAGGAAGTAGCGGCGGTGCTCGGGGACGCCGGGGCCCGCGCCGTCGGCGTCCTCGACCGTCCGGAACCGGACCTGGAGGCCGTTGGCGCGCAGGCACGCCTCGTACATCTCGCCGAGGATGTCCTGGAGCTGCTCGTCGCGGCTCCACAATCGTCCGGTCGCGGTGACCGACAGGCCGTCGCCGCCGACCCGCGGACGCCCGGCGAGCGCGGAGGAGACGGCGCTGTCGAGCTCGCCCTCGGTGTACTGGAGCAGCTCGGCGACGACGTCCTCGACGTCCTCCAGGGTGCGGGTGAGGGCGCGTTGCAGCTCCAGCATCTCCGCGCCGCCGCGCTCGACCTCGGCCAGGCGCGAGATCGCCTCGTCCACCCGGCCCGCGACCGCCGCGCCGCTCCCGGCCGCGACCGCGCGCACCGACGTCTCCATCTCGCCGAGCTTGCGGCGCAGCGCGGCGAGCGTGACCCGCTGCTGTTCGAGCTCCTGCAGCCGGCCGGACTGCGAGCGCAGGTAGGAGTCGGCCTGGTGGACGAGCCGGGCGAGCTCCTCGACCTGGCCGGAGTTGTCGCGCAGCCGCGAGTCGAGCGCGGGCAGCACGTCCCGCTTGACCCGCGACAGCTCGGCGGTGAGCTGCTCGCCGACCGTGACCAGCACGCTGTTCTGCTTGGTGACCTGGTCGTTCAGCTCGTCCACGCGGCGGGCGAAGGCGCGCGCCTGCTCCCGGCTCTGCCGCCCCGCCCAGAGCTCCATGGCCCCGACCACGACGCACAGCACCACCAGGATGAGCGTCGTCATGGCACCCCTCAGGCCCGCGGTCGACGGTTCCGGCACGCTTTTAGATCGCGACCATAACTTACGATCACCGGACGCGACCGGCACTTACGTAACCGATGGATCTCAGTGACCGGCTGGTCTCAATCGTCCGAATCCCGCGGCGCGTCCGTCATTCGCAGCCCTCGAACTGCGGGACGGTCCCGGTGTAGGCCAGGCCGCTCGCCCCGAACCGCGACTGGAGGAGCCTGGTCGGGATGCCCTGCTGGTACATCCGCGTGATGGCCTTGTTGACCGCCTCGCAGCCGTCCACGTCGCCCTGCTTGATGCCGACGCCGTACGGCTCGTCCGAGAACGGGGCGTTGACCAGGCGCAGCGCCGGGCCGCCCGCCTGGACGTTCTGCGCGAAGAGCCCGGCGAGGATCAGGTCGTCGGTGGAGACGGCGTCGAGGCGTCCGGAGGTGAGCCCGTCGAGGCAGTCCTTGTAGCCGCTCGCGTTGACGGGGACGGCCGCGACGCCGCGCTCCTTGGTGACGCGCGGGTAGGACACCGAACCCGGCACCCGGCACACCTTCCGGCCGGCCAGGTCGTGCACGCTCCTGACACGGCCGCCGTCCGACGCGCGCACGAGGATGCTCTGGTGCGCGACGTAGTACGGCCCGGCGAACGCGACCTTCGTCTTGCGCTCGGGAGTGATGGAGTAGCTGCCGACGACGAGGTCGACCGAGCCGTCCCGGAGCATCGTCTCGCGGTTCGCTGAGGTGATCGCCCTGAACTCGACGTCGCGCACGCCCATGAACGCGGCGAGCTGCCGCGCGACGTCGATGTCGAAGCCCTGGTAGGAGCCGTCGGACTGCTGCTGGCCGAGCCCCGGCTGGTCCTTGTTGACGCCGATGACGAGCTTGCCCTTGTGCGCCACGGACGACTCGGACGCCCCCGCGATCCCGCACGCCGCCGCCAGGGCCGCCGACGCCGCCACCGCCAGCGCCGCCGCTCCGAACCGCCGTGCCCGCATCATGCGCCCCCTCGTCCGGTCGATCATCGGTACTCCGCCAGCCGGGGCCGGATTCCCGCGACGAGCAGCAGCAGGACGACCAGGCCCGCGGCCGGCAGCAGGTACTGCCAGCCCTTCGTGCCGCCCCTGCCGTCCTTCATGGCCTTGTCGAACGTCGCCTGGTGCACGGCGGCGAGGTCGACGACGCTCTTGTCGTAGGCGGCGTAGTCGGTCGCGGCCTGCCCGGTCTGCAACGCGATCGCGTCGTCGCGCCGGCCGCGCGCCGCCAGGTCGCGCATCTGCCGGTCGTTCTGCTGGAACCGCTGGAAACCGTGCAGGACGTCGTCCAGCGCCCGCGCGCTACCGCCCGGACGGTGCGCCTCGTCGCCCAGGAAGCCCAGCACGGCCTGCTTGCCGGGTTCGGGGCGCAGCGACTGGAGCTTCTTCACCTGGTCCTGGTATCCGGCGAGGTTGTCGGCCGGCAGGTAGAGGACGGTCTGCGCCTTGCTCTGGAAGACCTGCTCGTAGGTGTCGGCGCGGCCGGGGTCGAGCAGGAACCGCGTCTGGTCGGCCTGCGCGCTGTTGCCGATCGCGCGCGCACGAGCCAGCGCGAGGATCGAGTCGAACCCGTCGTGCTTCGCCTTGGCCAGCGAGGACGCCTCGGCGGAGAGCATGGCGGCCGTCCAGGCGACGACGACCAGCACCGCGACGGTCGTGAGCGCCAGCGGGAGGTTCAGCAGCCGCCGGAACCGCCGCGCCATGAACAGCTGGAACGCGCCCAGCAGCACCAGCAGGACGACCCCGGTGACGGCGACGACCGTGCGGCCGGTCAGCACCGCCGAGCGCTTGTCCTCGTAGGTGTGCCGGACGATCGTGCCGTTGTCGAGCGTCAGGTTGTACGCCTGCGGCAGCAGCTCCAGCTTCATCAGGTCGGTCGCCTGGCGGTAGAGCTGGGTGACGGCGGCCGACGGCGGTCCCGCCGCGTGCGGCGACCGCTCGTCCAGCAGGAGCGCCTGCCCGGCGAGCCGCTCGTAGCGGCCGAGCGCGTCCAGCAGCGACCGGGCCGTCTGCTTCTCGGTATCGTCGCGGGCCAGCCGCGCCGCCTCGACGAGCGCCTTGTCGGCCTCGCTGCGGCTCGCGTCGTAGCGGCCCAGCGCCCGGGCGCGGTCGTCGGCGTGCGCGGGCCCGGCGCCGACGAGTAGCGCGTGCGCGAGCTGCGCGTCCATGTCGGTGAGGCGGAAGTACAGGTCGCCGGTCGCGATGACCTGCGGACCCGCGGTGCCGATCACCCGGACGCCGGTGCGCGCGTCGTGGACGCCGTTCCAGGCGAGCAGGAGCAGCCCCAGCAGGACGATCACGACGCCCGCCGACAGCGCCCGGATCCGTCCGGAGTTGGTGCGCGGCAGGGCACGCCGGACGCCGCGGCGCGGCGGCATGGCCGCGGCCCGCGCGCGCACGTCCGCGAGCCCCGGCCGGACGCCGCCGGACGGCGCCGGCGGGCCGCCCGAGGACGCGGGCGAAGGCGCGGGCGGCTGCGCGGGAGGCGAGCCTCCCTGCTGCTGGACGGCCGTCATGGCGTCCCGCCTCTCGTGAGGGTGATGGTCGTCCAGGCCCCGACGTGGACGCGGTCGCCCTCGCCCACCGGGACCTCCACGTTGTTCGGGATCGGCTCGATCGAGTCGTTCACGCACGTCCCGTTGGCCGAGCCGGGGTCGACCAGCGACCAGCGGCCGTCCGGGCGGGCGAGCAGGAACGCGTGGGTGTGCGAGACGCCCGGATCCTCCGGCGGCTGGCGCAGGTCGATCTGCGGCTCGGTGCCGCGGCTCGGGCTGCGCCGTCCGATGAGCACCCGGTCGCCGGTCAGCGGGATGCGCCGCTCGGGCACGAACGGCGGGAACACGATGCGCGCCGCGTCCGGGCCGTTCATCGCGATCACCGCGTCGTAGTAGGCCCGGTCGGCGGACACGACCGCGACCCATCCGGCGGGCCGCGGTCCGGACTGCGACTGGTCGCGGTAGTGCAGGTCCGGCGCGCGCATCGGTTCGGACGGCTCGGACCGGGCCGGCTGCGGGACCGGCGGCGCGCTCGGCCGCCCGCCGCCGGTGGCGAAGTCGTAGCCGCACTGCTCGCAGAACCGGTCCGCCGCGGGGGTGCCGCAGTCCGGGCACGCCACACCGGGCGCGACCATCGCCTGCGTCGGGGCGCCCGGCGCGGCGGGCCGCGGGCCGGACGGCGGCGCGCCCGGCGCGGGCGGCGCGGACGTCCCGCCGATGCGCTCGCCGCACACGTCGCAGTAGTCGTCGGAGCCGGAGGCGTGCCCGGCGGGGCAGAGAGCCATGCTCAGACCTCGGTGCGCCGGGTGTTGACCGTCTCGTCCTTGCGGGTCCGGACGGTCTTGGTGGAGGTGGTGTCGAGGGACATCTCGTCCGCCTTCTCCACGTTCGCCTTCAGCCGGACGGTGCCGGTGGCGGGGTCGAGCACGTCCACGACCTTGCGCAGCGCGGCGGTGACCGCCTCGTTGCCCGCCTCGTCGGCGAGCTGCACGGCGCGGCCGAGCCGGGCGGTCGCGGTGTCGAAGTCGCCCTCGCGGCGCGCGGTCAGGCCCTCCTGGATCACGTCGGCCAGCTCGGACTGCCCGGTGTAGTGCGCCACCCGCGCGTTGATCTTGGTGGACAGGGCCTCGTCGTCGGTCCACTGCGCCAGCACGTTGCCGGTGGCGAGCACCTGCGCCTCCTGGCCCGGCCCGCCCGGGACCACCAGCTTCACCCAGGCCGCGCGCAGCTCCTTGCCGACCTCCCCCGGCGGGACCTCCACGCAGATCTGGTAGTCACGGCTCTCGGCGCCCCACGCGCCCAGCGGGTAGTCGCCCGCCTGCGGCCCGGCCTCGGCGCGCATGGCGGTGAGGTCCTGCACGGTCGGCATGACCTGCTTGACGAACTTCAGCCGCGCGGTCTGCGGCGTCCACACCCGCAGCGCCACGTCCGCGACGGCCTTGCCCATCGCCGCCTCGGTCATCGCGCGGAAGTCGGCGACGAGGTCGGCCGGGTCGGCGACGATGTCCACGGTGCCGAGCAGCGCGTTGGCGACCTTGCGCAGCTCGGCGACCTCCCAGTCGGTGCCGACGCCGCGGCAGTCGCACACGAACCGGCCGGAGCAGCGGAACAGCACCGCCTCCAGCTCCTCGGCGCTCTCGTGCTGGTTCTTGCCGTCGGTCAGCAGGATCGCGTGCCGGACGCCGTCCTGGTAGGGGTCGAACAGCTGGTCGGCCAGCCGCAGCCAGGAGCCGATCGCGGTGCCGCCCTGCGCGGTGAGCCGCTTCAGCGCGACCTTCGCCGCGTGCCGGTTCCGCTCGTTGGCGGGCACCAGCATGGGCTGCTGCGGGTACACCATCTGCGCGCTGTTCGACCCGGAGACGACGGCGAACATCACGCCGTCCCGCAGCGTGTCGACGGCGGTCTGCGCGGCGGCGATCGCCGAGCGCAGCTTCGTGTCGGGGTAGGTCATCGACCCCGAGGTGTCGATGATGACGACCTCGGCCGCCTGCGCGCTCGGCGCGGCCGCGGCCGCGCCCCCCGCCGACTCGACGGAGACGATGGCGTGCACCTCGCGCCCGCCCTCGGGCAGGAACTTGTTCTGGTCGATCTTGACGGTGAACTGCGGCTGGTCGCTCATCGGGCCTGCTCCGTGCTCGGGGCGGCCGCCATCGGGAGCACGGCCACCGTGATGTTGTCGCGCCCGCCCGCGTCGAGGGCGTGGCGTACCAGGGTCCTGGCCGCGCCGGCCGGGTCGGCGGCGGGGTCCGCCTGCGCGTTCCGCAGCACGGCCGCCAGCTCCTCGGCGCCGGGGAAGTAGTTCCAGAGCCCGTCGCTGCACACCAGCAGCGTGCCGGGCCGGTCGGGCAGGAAGGCGCGCACGTGCGGGCGCACCTCCCCGGCGTCCGCGCCGAGCCACGCCGTGATGACGTGCGCGTTCGGGTGGGCCTCGGCCTCCGCCTCGGTGAGCGCGCCGGACGCCACCATGAACGCCGCCCACGAGTCGTCGTCGGTCAGCCGCCGGGACGCCCCGAGCGGGAGTGTCTCGGCGTCCGGGGTGGTCGCGTTCGGGTCGCCGGAGAGTTCGGCGTTGTAAGCGGCGTCGAGTTCGGCGTTGAGCGCCGCCGCGTTCAGCTCGCCGGTGTCGGCGAGGTCGCCGTCGCCAGGGTCGCCGGCGCGGAGGTCGTCGGCGCTCAGCCAGTAGGCGCGGCTGTCGCCGACCCAGCCGACGGTCACGCCGTCCGGGCCGGTCACCGCCGCGACGAAGGTGCAGGACGGCGCCTGCTCGGGGGAATCGGCGAGCGCGCTCACGGCCGCCGCGGCCTTCGCGACCGCGGCGCGGACCGCGTCCCCCGGCGAGGCGCCCGCGCCGAGCGCCGACGCGATCTCGGTCGCGGCCGTGTCGGCGGCGGCCCGCGAGGCCGTCTCCGGACGCGGCGACGACCCGACCCCGTCGCACACCACGGCGGCGACGCCGGTGTTGTGCGGGGCGATCGCGAAGGCGTCCTCGTTGCGCGCGTACCGCTTGCCCCGGTCACTGACGCCCGCGACCGGGCCGCCGGGCGTGTCGAGCGCGACCTCCAGGTGGTCGCGGTCGGCGGGCTGCTTCAGCCCGCAGTGCTCGCAGTAGCCCTCGGCGTCCACGGCCGCCTCCCCGCACCCCACGCACTCGGTGCCGCCGGACGTCGCCGGCGCGCCGTTCCCGGGCTGCCCGGCGATCAGCCGGTGACCGCAGTTCTCGCAGTACACCTCGCCCGGGTACACCACCACGCCGCACTCGGGGTTCGGGCAGGTCAGCTCGGCGGGCTTCACCGCGCTCTGGTCCACCAGCGCGGCGGCGTCCCCGGTCGGCGCGCTTCCGGGCGCCTCGTGCGCGGCCGTCCCGCCGGCGGTCTCGTTCGCTTCCACTGCGGTGTCGTCGCCCTCCCCGTCCATGTTCCCGATCCCGTCCCGGTTCACAGCAGCGTCCGCGGCCGGACGGCGTTGGCGGCGTCGACCAGCAGCCGCTTCTCCTCGCGGTCGCGGGTGTGCCGGGCGAGCGTCCGGTACGTCCCCTCCAGGCGGCGGCGCAGCGGCAGCTCCGCCAGCGGCACGCCGAACAGCTCCCCGCCGTCGCCCGCCGGGCCGCCGCCCGGCGCGCCGCCGGGCCCGGACCCGTGCAGCGTCCAGTCGAGCGCGGCCTCCAGCACCTCGGCGGCCAGCAGGTCGCGGCGCTCCCCGGCCAGGTCGAGCCGCTCCAGCCGGCGCGCGGCGGCGACCAGCTCGCCCGGGGTCAGCTCCGCGGCGGGACGGCCCCGCACGGCGACGCCGACCGCCGCGACCTGCGCCGGGACGAACCGGATCGAGGTCGGCGGGACCGAGTCGAGCACGGCGACCGCGCCCGGCCGGTCGTTCGCGGCGAGCTTCATGCGGGCCAGCCCGAACGCGGCGTTGATGTGGCCGCGGTCGGTGCGCCAGACCGTCTCGTAGAGGCGCGCCGCGTCCTGCGGCGCCCGGTGCTCGCGGCACGCGGCGAGCGCGAGCTTCGGCGCGAGCTCGCCCGGCGCCAGCGAGTAGAGCCGGTCGAACGCCGAGTCCGCCTGCTCGACCCGGCCCGCCGCGAGCAGCGCGACCGCCCGGTACCAGTCGATCCGCCAGTCGTGCGGGCGGTCGGCGGCGACCTCCTGGAGCAGCTCGTACGCCCGGTCGAGCTCGCCGAGCTCGATCCGGACGCGGGCGAGCGTCAGCTTCACCTCGGGCGTGCGCTCGGGCGCGCCCTCGACCGCTACGGCGAGCTGCGCGGGCTCCAGCGCGGTGAGGCCCGCGAGGAACCCGGCGGCCGGGTCCGTGCCGTCCACGAGCGGGACGGGCAGGGACGCGGCGAGCTCGGCGGGCGTGAGCGCGGGCAGCGCCGGCCCGCTCACCCCGGACGCGGCGGCGGCCGGCACGAACCGCTCCGGACCGAACAGCCCCGACGGCGCGGGCCGCTCGTGGCCGTCCTCGGCGGCGAGCACCTCGCGCAGCACGCCGAGCAGCTGGTCGGCCATCTCGTCGGCGCTCTGGAACCGCTGGTCCGGGTCGAGGTGGGTGGCGCGGCGCAGCAGCCGGTCGAACGACTCGAACCGGGCGAGCAGCGGCACCTCGGCGCGCGGCGGGATCCGGTCGCTGTAGGTGCTGCCGTAGCCCTTGAACGGGAAGGTCATCACGGCCAGGGCGCGGCCGACGGTGTACAGGTCGGAGCTGATCGACGGGCCCCGGTCGGCGATCTCGGGGGCCTGGTAGCCGACCGTCCCGTAGATCGCGCCGTCCGGGTTGTCCAGCCGCCGGACGCCGCCGAGGTCGATCAGCCGCAGCCGGTCCTCGGACTGGATCACGTTGTCCGGCTTGAAGTCGCAGTAGATCAGGCCGTTCGCGTGCAGGTAGGAGAACGCGCGCAGCACCTCCAGCGCGTAGGCGATCGCCTGGGGGAGGGGCAGGCCGTCCGGGTTCACCGTGTTCCGGTGTTCGAGCAGGATGTCCTTGAGGGACTTGCCGCCGACGTACTCCATGACGATGTACTCGTCGCCGGCGTGCTCGACGAAGTTGTAGATCTGGACGATGTTGGGGTGCTTGACCGTGGCGAGGAACTCCCGCTCGGCCTCGGCGGCCTCGCGCGCGTCGGCGTCGCCGGTGTTGAGCAGTCCCTTCAGCACCACCCACCGGTTGTTGACCCGGTGGTCGCGGGCGAGGTAGATCCAGCCGAGCCCGCCGTGCGCCAGGCAGCCGAGCACCTCGTACTGCCGGTGCACCATGTCGCCGGGGCTGAGCTTCGGCGTGAACGAGAACGGGGCGCCGCACTTGGGGCAGAAGCCCTCGGTGCGTCCGGGGCGGTCGCCGCGGCTGCGGCCGACCTTCTCCCCGCAGCTCCCGCAGAACCGCCGGTGCTCGGGAACCTCCGGATTCGGGCGGACGGCGGTCGCCGGGTCGCGGTAGGGGACCCTCGGCACCTCGACCAGGCCGGACCCGAGGTACTCCATCATTCCGGACGGGCGCGTCCCGCCGCTGCCGGTGCCGCCCGTCCCGGCGCCGCCGGTCATGACGCTGCCGGACGCGAAGCTTCCCGACGAGCCGCTGGGCCGCGTCACCGGAGCCTGCCCGGACGAGCCGGACTGCCCGGACGAGCTCGACGGAGCGGACTGCCCCGAGCCCGTGCCCGAGGCGGCGGCCGGAACCTGCTCGGCCGCGCTGCCGCAGACGTCGCAGTAGCCTTCCTGGATCGTGCCGCCGCAGCCGGGCTGCGTGCAGCGCCCGGGCGCGGCGGCCGGCTGCTGACCGTTCGCCTGCCGGCCGGGGGGAGTCGGCGTGCCTTGCGAGGGGGGCATGCCACATATGACGCAGTAACCGTCCTCGACGTTTCCGCCGCAGCCGGGCTGCGTGCACGGGATCATCGATCGGCTCCCTTCGCCCGCGAGGTGACGGCCTGCTGGTAACCCGACAGCGCCACGGTCGCGGCGCGCAGGTCGCAGGGGGACGTCCAGAGCAGCTCGCGGGTCCGCTCGTAGATCGTCAGGAGTTCGGCGTCCTCGGCCAGGCCCAGCCGGGCGGCCTTGACGCGGTAGGCGGCGAGACGTCCGCGCAGTTCCTCGCGGCGCTCCAGCAGCCCGGAGGCGAGCTCGGCGTCGTGCCGGGCGCGGGCGCGCGCGTCGGTCGCAGCACGTTCCACGTCGGCCAGCCGCTCGGCGAGGTCGTCCCAGCGGCCGGTGGCGGGCGACCGCCGCAGCGCCGCGAGGCGGTCGGCGAGCGCGGCGGCGAGATCGGACGGTTCGGGCAGCCCGGGCGAGGCGATCTTCTCCAGGGCCTCCGCGCGGACGCGAAGGGCCTTCTCCTGGGCACGTCTCACCTCACCGATCAGGACGTCCATGGCGGCGAGCCGCTCGGCGAAGCCGTCGCGCAGGCTCGCGGCCTCGCGCAGGCGCGCCACGACCTCGTCCAACCGGCCGGACAGCCGCCGCAGGCGTTCGGTGTCCGGGCCGGACCCGTTCACCAGCGACAGCGGATCGGCGCGGACGGCGCGACCGGCCTCGGCCACCTCGCGGCCCAGGTCGTCCAGCCCGTCGGGGGAGACCTCCAGGGACGCGGCGAGCGCGGCGGCCTCGCGGTGCCGCGACTCGACGCCCTCCAGCGCGGGCAGCAGCGCCGTCCACGCCGCGTCCACGGCGGCCACGTCCTGCGCGACCTCGTCGTACAGGCCCGTCATGCGCCGGACGGTCGCGTGCAGCGTGAGGCGTTCGGGCTCGGGACCGCCCAGCAGGCCGCGCTTCTCGATCGGCACCTGCGCGGGCCGGAGCTCGACTGACGGGCCGTCCAGCAGCCTCGTCAGCGCCGCGAGCTCGGACGGCTTCGGACGGGCGTGCCGCTCGCGCAGCCGCTCGGCGTCCGACAGCGCCCGCTGGTAGAGGTCGAACAGCTCCCACAGCCGGGACATGCGGTCGGCCACGCGCGCCTGGAGCTCCGCGGTCGCGCCGGACAGCGCCGCGCCGTCGAGCATGCGGCGGCCCGGATGGGCGTCGAGGTCGAGCAGACCCGTGCCGATGCGTTCCCTCTCGTCCCGGAGCCGTGCGAGCGCCTCGTCGGCCTCTTCCCTCGTCAGGGGCCGACCGAGCCCCGCGTCAGCCAACGCGGCCCCCCAGCAAGCCCATGTCGCCCCCGATGTCCCAGGATGGTGCCGTTTTGAGGGATCAGTGTTCCCCATGCGCGGGCGCCACCTCAAGGGGAGGGACGACCGGTGCCGGACGACCCGCGAAATGTCGGTGTTCGAACATATAATCGAACCATGGCGAACGTCGCGACCCCCAGCTCCGGCCGGGCCACCACCGGTCCCGCCACCGACGCGCTCTTCGAGGCCCCCGAGCCCACCCTGACCGCGGCGGAGATCGCGTCCCTCGCGCTCTCCCTCGCCCACCTCGGCGCGGGCCCGCAGGCGGCCACCGCCCGCCGCGCCCTGCGCCACCTCATGCCGCCCGGCGCCGACCACGACGAGGTCGTCGCCACCACCCTCGCGACCCTCACCGACCCGCTCGACGCGCCCACCGCCGACCGCGCCCGCGTGATCGCCGCCGCCATCACCGACCACCGCGTCGTCCGGCTCTGCTACGGCGACGCCGACGCCCACGTCACGATCCGCGAGGTCGAGCCGGTCACCTGCCTCGTCCACCGCGACCACTGGTACCTCGTCGGCTGGTGCCGGCTCCGCCGGGGCGTGCGCGCCTTCCGGTTCGACCGCATCCTCGCGGTCGAGTCGACCGGCATGCCGTCCCGCCCGCGCCGGGCCGAGCGCTACCTGCCGTTCCAGCGCCGCCGAGCCGCCTGACCCGGTTCCGGCCGCGGGACGCCCGGCGTTCCGCGGCCGTCCGCGTCTTGCCCGTGCCGCTCAGCGCAGGGGGAGGGCGCGGGCCGTCCTGGTGAGGGTGCGGGTCAGGCGGCGCAGCGGCGTGCGGCCCCGGTCGGCCGACTGCTCCGCGCGGAGCGTGTCGATGATCTCCTGGACGGCCTTGCGGGCCAGGTCGCGGACCTCCGTGACGGCCAGGTCGTCGTGCTCGCGGCCCCGCCAGGGCGTGGTGTCGATCGGCGTGCCGAAGCGGAAGTAGAGGCGTTCGGGGCGCGGCACGAGGGTCGGGCCGATGCCGCGGGACAGCGGCATCATGATGTCGTCGCGCCCCCGGGCGCGGTCGCCGAGCACCGAGCGGGTGAGCGCGCGGGCCGGGGCGAGCAGGCGGCTGTCGGAGTCGAGGACGGTCGTGAACATCTCCTCCGCGCCGACCGACCCGAACGGGACGATCGGGCAGCCGGCCTCGACGGCGAGCCGGGCGAAGCCGAGGCGGCGCTCCCACTGGAGCTGGTAGCACTGGTGCCGGGCGCGGGTGGCCTCGCGCGCGCCGCCGGGGAAGACCACGACCATCTGGCCCGCGCTCAGCAGGGCGCGGCAGTTGTCGCGGGTGCCGTCCACCGAGCCGCCGACGTCCATGATCCGGCGCCAGCCGGGGATCCGCCAGTGCGCGTGGTCGGCGAGCGAGCGCACCCACACGCCGCGCCGCCGGTGGATCTCGAAGAAGATCAGCGGCGCGTCGACCACGCCGTACAGGGTGTGGTTGCCGACCAGCAGGGCCGGGCCGCGCTCGGGCAGGTTCTCCAGGCCGTGGAAGACGGGCGAGGTCCACGCGCGCCACGGTCGCAGCGCGAGGTCGGCGGCGCGGATGAGGTGGTCCGGCGGCGGGGTCCACTCGGCAGGGGAGGCCATGCCGCGCATGCTAGGCGAAACCGACCAAGCGCTTGACGCACGTGTCAGCACGGTTGGCAGCAGCGCAGGTCGGAGCGGCTGTGAATGTTGTCACAACATGAGTATCGCCGCCGGACTTGCCAAGCGGCCAGACCCGAGTCTCATTAACGCGTGGCAGGACCGGAACCGGTCGGCCGGGGGCTGACGGGACCGGTCAGAGCAGGCCGGCGTACTCGCCGCCGTCCACGGTGATGGCGCTGCCGGTGACGAACTTCGCCTGCTCCGAGCAGAGGAACGCGACGAACGCGCCGAAGTCGGCGGGGTCGCCCACGGTGCCCGTCGGGATCTCGTTGGCGACCGCGTCCCAGTCGCCGCCGCGCAGCGTGCGCAGGCGCTCGGTGGCGTGGAAGCCGGGCTGGAGCGAGTTGACCGTCACGCCGTCCTTGGCGACCTCCAGCGCGAGCGTCTTGAGGAAGCCGGTCGCCCCGGCGCGCGCGGTGTTGGACAGGATCAGCGTCGGGATCGGCTGGCGCACCGAGATCGAGGTGATGCCGACGACGCGTCCCCAGCCGCGCTCCTGCATCGCCGGGACGGCGGCCTTGCACATCGCGACGACCGACATCAGGTTCAGGTCGAGCGCGCTCTGGTAGGCGTCCAGCGGGGTGGAGGCGAAGCCGCCGGGCGGCGGACCGCCCGCGTTGGTGACGAGGACGTCCACGCCGCCGAGCGCGTCCTGCGCCTCCCGGACGAACGCGGTCGCGCCCTCGGGCGTGCCCACGTCGGCGAGCACCGGGTACGCGCGGTCGCCGAGCCGGCGGGCGGCCACCGTCAGCCGGTCGCGGTCGCGTCCGCAGATGGCGACCGACGCGCCCTCCGCGATCAGCGCCCGCGCCGCCTCGAGGCCGAGCCCGCTGCTCGCCGCCGCCACCGCGGCGCGGCGGCCGTGCAGTCCTAGATCCACCCTTCGAAGACTAGCGCGCGGCCCATGACATCCCTGGTCGCGGGGGTAGTCGCACGGTTCGCGCGAGGGCACCGCACGGTCCCCGCGGGGCGCGCCCCGCGGTTTGGGCGGCGGGTGTGCGCGGACGTCGGGCCGGGGGTGTGCCGGGCGCGTAGCATGGCGGCGATATGGGCGTGCAGGACGTTCTGGAGCACCTTCAGCGGCTCGGCCTTTCGGGCTACGAGGCCAAGGCCTACGTCGCGCTGGTCGCGGCCGGACGGCCCGTCAACGGGTACGAGGTGGCCAAGCGGTCCGGGGTGCCGCGCAGCACCGTGTACGAGACGCTCGGCAAGCTGGTGGCGCGCGGCGCGGCGTTCGAGCTGCGCGGGGCGTCCGACGCGACCGACTACCTGCCGCTGCCGCCCGCGTCCCTGCTGGACCGGATGCGCCGCGAGTTCGACGGGTCGGTCGCGGTGCTGGAGACCGCGCTGCCCGCCGTCGTCGCCGAGCCCGAGCAGCACATGATCCATAACCTCAAGGACGGCGAGGCGATGCTCGCGCGCGCCGAGGATGTGGTGGCGGGCGCGCGCCGCGACCTCTTCTTGTCGGTCTGGCCCGAGGAGACGGCGCGCCTCGGCGCGCGCGTGCACGAGGCGGCCGGACGCGGCGTGGACGTCTCCATCATGTCGTTCGGTTCGGGCGCGGACGCGAACGGCTCCGGCGGGGCGCTGCCGGGCAACGTCTACGAGCACCGCTACTCCGCGCCCGAGGCCGTCCTGGAGGATCTCGGGTACCGGCTCATCGTCGTCGTGGGGGACCGGCGCGAGGCGGTCGTGGGCGGCTTCGGCGCGGACGGCTCGGCCTGGGGCATCTACACCGCCGATCCCGCGGTCGCGCTCATGGCCGCCGAGTACGTCCGCCAGGACATCGCGCTCCAGCTCCTCGCGGACCGCGTGGGAGCGGCCGAACTCGACCGGCTGTTCGCCACCGATCCGGGCCTGCTCCGGCTTCTCGGCCGCACGCCCTCCAATCATTAGACAAACGAACTAGGTCTTTGTCCTCCTGTTGCGCAAATCGCTTCCACGCTTGGCCCGAACTTGAACAGTGAGGGGTCCCTGCGCAGGTCAGGCCCTACGCTGATAGCCTTCTCGCGGTTTTAACTCAGGTTGACCGTCCCCGACGGGGTAGTAGTTGTTTTCGTGCCTCCGGGGCGTGGAAGATCTCCCCGCGGGGCAGTGCGCATCGGGGGGATTGATGGCGGGGGAAGACTCCTATGAACCGGTGCATTCCGACCGGGAGCTCGGAATGCACAGGAAGATCAGCCGGCGCGACTTCATGGACGGCATGGCGGTCGCGGTCGGCGGCGCGGTGGCGGCGGGCGCCCTCTCCGGCTGCTCGGCGGGCTCCTACGGCGGCATCCACAACAAGGTCGTGACCCCGCCGGACGGCTGGACGTACGCGGGCGCGGGCAACAAGTCCTACCCGCCCGCGATGACCGGGCTCCGCGGCAGCGTGAACCCGGCGCTGCGCGTGCCGCACGAGCTGCGCGACGGCATCTACTGGGCGGGCAGCAAGCCCGTCGAGGACACCGGCGAGCGGTACGACCTCATCGTCGTCGGCGCGGGCATCAGCGGCCTGTCGGCCGCGCACTTCTTCAAGCAGAGGAAGCCGGACGCCAAGATCCTCATCCTGGACAACCACGACGACTTCGGCGGTCACGCGCGCCGCAACGAGTTCCGTCCGAACGGGAACCTGCTGGTCGGGTACGGGGGTTCGCAGTCGATCGAGGGCCCGTCGGTGTGGAGCCCGCAGGCGAAGAAGCTGCTGGCCGACCTCGGCGTCCAGTTGCAGAAGTTCGACAGGTACTACAACCAGAACTTCAACAAGCAGTGGAAGCTGAACGACTCGGAGTTCTTCACCCGCGACCTGTTCAGCGGCGACCACCTCGCCGTCATGCAGGACGACACGCAGACGGCGCGGACCCTCGCGAACGCCCCGATGAGCGCGGAGTCCAAGGCCGCCTTCCTCACGTTGCAGGACAAGCCCGGCGACTACCTGCCGGGGATGAGCGACGAGCAGAAGAAGCTCAAGCTCGTCGACCTCACCTACCGGCAGTACCTCCGGGACTACGCCAAGATGCCGGAGGAGGTCCTCAACTACCTCCAGACCTACACCAGCGACGAGTGGGGTTTCGGCATCGACGCGTTCGGTGCGATCGACGCGTGGGCGGAGGACTATCCCGGCTTCGGCGGCCTGAAGCTGAACCGGTCGAAGGAGCCTTACAAGTACTGCGGTCCCACGATCCAGATCCAGTGGAACGAGGACGACCCGTACATCTACCACTTCCCGGACGGCAACAACGGGATCTGCAAGCTGCTCATCGGCCAGCTCATCCCGAACACCGGCGCTCCGCAGAACATGGACGCCGAGCCGCTCGCGCGCATCGACTACAGCAAGCTGGACGTGGCGGGCAACGACGTCCGGCTGCGCCTCAGCTCGCCGTGCGTGCGAGTGCAGCACAAGGGCGGCGACATCGACGCGGGCGAGGTGGAGGTCGACTTCGACCGCGACGGCAAGGTGTGCCGCGCCCGCGCGAGCAACGTGGTCATGGCCTGCTACAACACGATGATCCCGTATCTCATGCAGGACCTGCCCTCGGACCAGAAGCAGAACCTCTTCTACGGCACGAAGCTGCCGGTCGTGTACGCGATGGTGCAGCTGCGCAACTGGGAGGCGTGGGAGAGGCTCCGGATCTACCACACGCGCTTCACCAGCGGCGACTGGGTGGTCGCCGAGCTGGACTACCCCGTCAGCTTCCCCGGCTACCAGTTCTCCAAGGACCCGTCCCAGCCGATCCTCGTGCACATGATCCGGATGGCGACCGCGCCGGGCGACAACCCGCGCGGCGGCGTCGGCCCGGGCCGCCGCGACCTGTTCGCTCGCCCGTTCTCGTCCTTCGAGCGGACGATTCGCGACCAGCTCACCCGGCTGCTCAGCGGCGGCGGTTTCGACCCGGCCAAGGACATCCAGGCCATCACGGTCAACCGCTGGGGACACGGCTACGCGCTGGAGTACGGCCGTCCGTGGGCGCCGTTCTGGCCGGACGGCCCGCTGCCGTCCGTGCTGGGACGCACGCCGTTCGGACGCGTCACCATCGCGAACTCCGACTCGCAGAACCGCGCCTACGCCGACGCCGCGATCGACGCGGCCTGGCGCGCCGTCAGCGAACTGGGCTGACACCCGCATGACGAGAACGGCCGGTGACGCACCCCGCGTCACCGGCCGCTCTCGCGAGTCCTAAGAACGCTCCCAGCGGACGGACGACAGCGCCAGCAACGCCACGTGCAACGACACGCACGACTCCACGTCGTCGAGGTCGGCGTCCAGGACGCGCTCGATGCGCCGCAGCCGCTCGTAGAACGCCGGACGCGACAGGTGGGCGCGCTGCGCCGCGACCGCCTTGTTGCGCCCGCACTCCAGGTACAGCTCCAGGATGCGGGTGAGGTCGCTGCCCTTCTGGGCGTCGTACGACAGGATCGGCCCGAGCTCGCGCTCGACGAACGTCTGGAGGCGCGCGTCGTCCCGCATGAGGTGCAGCAGGCCGCGCAGCCGCAGGTCGGGCAGCCGGTAGAAGAGCCGCGCCGGGCTGGAGGACGAGCGGGCGGCGACGTCGGCGACCTGCTCGGCCTCCAGGAACGACCGCCGGACGTCCCGGATCGACTCGACCACCGACCCGGCCGCCATCACGTAGTCGGTGCCGGAGTGCTTGCGGATGCGGGTGGCCGTGTCGTTCAGCGCGGTCTCGGCGTCGGCGCGCGCGGGCAGCGAGGCGAGCACGCCGACGCGGGCGTGCGGGCCGCCCTCGTCGAGGACGCTGACCAGCGCGGCGAGCCGGGCCTCCTTGCACGCGGCGGCGGCGGTCTCGGCGAGTTCGGCCAGCTCGCCGGTGACGATCGGCGCGGTGGGCGCGGGGGAGGTGCGGGGCCGCAGGACGACGCCGAGGAGGCGGCGCCCGGACAGCGGCACGCCCAGCGCGCGGGCGCGCGCGGCGGCCTCCTGCGGGTCGGAATAGGAGTGCGCGAGGATGCGGGCGATGATCGTCCGGTGCGCCTGCCGCTCCACCGACTCGGCGTGCCGGTCGAGCAGCCGGCCGAGCGCGAGCGTGGTGGCGGCGCGCTCGATGAGCACGGTCTCGCGCGGGGTGGGCGGGCGGCCGAGGGTGATGATGAGCCGACCCCAGTCCTCGCCGCGCGCGCCGACCGTCGTGACCAGCCACCCGGACGCGTCGTCGAAGGCGGTGCGGTTGCGCGGCCGGACGGCCCGCGACCGGGTCTCCCACGCCGACAGCAGCTCGGCCGGGTCGCGGGGACCGGAGTCCATCGCGAGCACCTGGTGGGCGAGGTTCTCCAGCACGACCGAGTGCCCGCAGAGCGCGACGACCTGCCGGACGACCTCCTCGGTGGACGCGCCCTCCACCGACAGCTGGGTGAAGATCTCGTGGAGCTGCTCGGAGGCGCGCAGCTCGGCGAACTGGTCCTGGAGGATGCGGGCGTGGACGGACTCGGTGATGTCCACGAACGCGGGCTCGTGCGCGAGCACGACGACGGGCAGGCCGTGCTCCTCGGCGGCGGCGAGCAGCGGGCCGGGCAGCGCGGCGGCGTACCGGCGGCCCAGCTCGACCATCAGGCCGGACACGCCGACCTCGGCCAGCTCGGCGATGTAGACGCGCAGCCGGTCCGGCTCGTCCGGGAGGGCGATGCCGGTGGTGAGCACCAGCTCGCCGCCGTGCAGCAGGTGCGCGATGTCGGCGACCTCGGCGACGTGCACCCAGCGCACGCGGTTGCCGAGGCGGTCGGCGCCGGCGACCACTCGGGGCTGCCCGCGGCGGACCGCCTCGAGCTGGAGGACGTCGGCGACGGTGGGAAGCATCGAGCACGATGGTAGCCGACACAGTGTCAGGACGATCCGGCCGGTCACTTACAGCCTGTAGCCCGACGGTATCGGGATGACCTGCGGATTCGGTGATAGGGGCCCCTAACCGGCTGCGGATATCGTGGCGGTCGGCCCGCCACAGCGTCAATACTTTGTCCGGCATGTTGACAGAGTGCCGGTAGCAGCGCCGCCGGACCGCGACGGAGGATGAAGTCATGTCCGAACACGCCTCGCTTCTCCAGCGCCACCGCGCGGTCATGCCGTCGTGGCTCGCCCTCAACTACGCGCACCCGATCGAGCTCGTCGGCGGCAAGGGCAGCCGCGTGACCGACGCCGAGGGCAACACCTACCTGGACTTCTTCGTCGGCATCCTGACGAACATGATCGGTTACGACGTGGCCGAGGTGCGCGAGGCCGTCGAGCGGCAGCTCGCCACCGGCGTCGTCCACACCTCGACCGCCTACCTGCTGCGCGGGCAGGTCGAGCTGGCCGAGAAGATCGCCCGGCTGTCGGGCATCCCGGACGCCAAGGTCTTCTTCACCAACTCCGGCACCGAGGCGAACGAGACGGCGCTGCTGCTCGCGACCTATGCGCGCAAGACCGACCAGGTGCTCGCGATGCGGCAGAGCTACCACGGGCGGTCCTTCGGCGCCGTCGGCGTCACCTCGAACCGGGCCTGGAAGAACAACTCGTACTCGCCGCTGAACGTCCACTTCCTGCACGGCGCGGACCGGCACCTGCCCCAGTTCAGGGGCATGTCGGACGCCGAGTACACCGAGGCGTGCGTCGCCGACCTGCGGCACGTGCTCGCCACGGCGACCGGCGGCGACGTCGCCGCGCTGATCGCCGAGCCGATCCAGGGCGTCGGCGGCTTCACCGCCGCCCCCGACGGCCTGTTCGCCGCCTACAAGGAGGTGCTGGACGAGCAGGGGATCCTGTTCGTCTCCGACGAGGTGCAGACCGGCTGGGGACGCACCGGCGACAGCTTCTTCGGCATCGGCAACCACGGCGTGACGCCGGACATGATGACCTTCGCCAAGGGCCTCGGCAACGGCTTCGCCATCGGCGGCGTCGTGGCGCGCGGCGACCTGATGGACGGCCTGCACGCCGTGGGCCTGTCCACGTTCGGCGGGAACCCGGTCTCGACGGCCGCCGCCAACGCCACGCTCGACTACGTGCTGGACCACGACCTCCAGGCGAACGCCCGGCGGCAGGGGGCGACGATCATCGGCGGGCTGCGGGAGGCCGCGCCGCGCTTCCCGTTCGTCGCCGAGATCCGCGGGCGCGGCCTGATGTTCGCGATCGAGTTCACCGACCCGGAGACCGGCGCGCCGAGCCCCGAGCTGGCCACCGCGCTCATGGAGACGACGCGCGAGCGCGGCCTGCTGGTCGGCAAGGGCGGCCTGTACGGCAACACCGTCCGGATGGCCCCGCCGCTGACCCTCTCCGACGCCGAGGCCGCAGAGGGCCTCGGCATCCTGATCGACTCCCTGGAAACCGTGAACGAGGCCCGCAAGTGAGCAAGCACGTCACCCACTGGATCAACGGCAAGCCCTTCGACGGAGCCGCCGCACGGCGAGGCGAGATCTACAACCCGGCCACGGGAGAGGTGGCGGGCAGCGTCGACTTCGCCGCCGCCGCGGAGGTGGACGCGGCCGTCGCCGCCGCCGAGGCCGCCTTCCCGGGCTGGCGCGACACCTCGCTCTCCAAGCGCACGGCGATCCTGTTCCGGTTCCGCGAGCTGGTGCACGAGCACCGGGACGAGCTGGCGCGGCTGATCTCGTCCGAGCACGGCAAGGTCGTGTCGGACGCGGCGGGCGAGGTCGCGCGCGGCCTGGAGGTCGTCGAGTTCGCGTGCGGGATCCCCCACCTGCTCAAGGGCGGCTTCTCGGAGAACGTGTCGTCGCGGGTGGACGCCTACTCGATCCTCCAGCCGGTCGGCGTCTGCGCCGGGATCACGCCGTTCAACTTCCCGGCGATGGTGCCGATGTGGATGTTCCCGGTGGCGATCGCCTGCGGCAACACCTTCGTGCTCAAGCCGTCGGAGAAGGACCCGTCCGCGGCGGTGCGGCTGGCCGAGCTGTGGGCCGAGGCCGGGCTGCCGGACGGCGTGTTCAACGTCCTGCACGGCGACAAGGCGGCGGTGGACGGCCTGCTGGAGCACCCCGGCGTGAAGGCGGTCAGCTTCGTCGGCTCGACCCCGATCGCGCGGCACATCTACGAGACGGCGGCCCGCACCGGCAAGCGCGTGCAGGCGCTCGGCGGCGCGAAGAACCACATGGTCGTGCTGCCGGACGCCGACCTCGACCTCGCCGCCGACGCGGCCGTCTCGGCGGGCTTCGGCTCGGCGGGCGAGCGCTGCATGGCGATCTCGGTCGTCGTCGCGGTGGACCCGGTCGGCGACGAGCTGCTCGCGAAGATCAAGGAGCGCGTCGCCGAGCTCAGGATCGGGCCGGGGGACCACCCGGAGTCGGACATGGGCCCGCTGGTCACCAGGGCGCACCGGGACAAGGTCGCGTCCTACCTGGACGGCGGCGTCGCCCAGGGCGCGACCCTCGCGATCGACGGCCGCGAGACGCCGGTGCTCGGCGGCGGCGCGGACGGCTTCTGGCTCGGCCCGACCGTCCTGGACCACGTCACCCCGGAGATGGACTGCTACCGGGACGAGATCTTCGGCCCGGTGCTGTCGATCGCCCGCGTCGGCTCCTACGAGGCGGCGATGGAGCTGCTCGCGGGCAACCCCTACGGCAACGGGACCGCGATCTTCACCAACGACGGCGGGGCGGCGCGCCGCTTCCAGAACGAGGTGGAGGTCGGGATGGTCGGCATCAACGTGCCGATCCCGGTCCCGATGGCGTACTACTCCTTCGGCGGGTGGAAGGCGTCGCTGTTCGGCGACAGCCACGCCCACGGCATGGAGGGCGTCCACTTCTACACCCGCACGAAGGCGGTCACGGCCCGCTGGCTGGACCCGTCCCACGGCGGCGTGAACCTGGGCTTCCCCACCAACGGCTAGACCGCGCCCAAGCGCGACGGCTGGACCGCGCCCACGCGTAGACGGCCCCGGCACCGCTGGGGCCGTCTCCGTTTCTCGGCGCGAACGCCAGCGCGGCGGCCAGGCACGCGAACGGCAGGACGGGCATCACGTACCGGTAGTCGAAGTCGCACGAGGCGATCGGGAACACCAGCAGCGTCACCGCCGCGCCGTAGGCGAGCAGGGCCGTGCGGCCCCGGCGCAGCACCGCGAAGGCGCCCACCACGAAGATCACGCCGAGGACCGGTCCGGGCAGGTAGACGTGCTTCTGGTAGGCGATCATGCGCTTCGCCTCGGGCAGGTTCACCCGGCTCGGGGTGCCGTCGTCGGTGTAGGTGAGGATGTCGCCGAGGGCCGTCCCGCCGTGCCCGCTCCAGCCGCGCCCGCCGGGGAAGATCTGCGGACGGTCCGGGAAGTGGTACAGCATCTCGGTCGTGTCGTTCGGGTACGGCCGCCGCCTGTTCTCGAACGTGTAGCCGATGCCTCGCGCGACGTCGCCGGCGTACGCGCGCGGCTGCGCGAGGATCGCGCGGATCGCGAAGTCGCGGAGGGTCTTGTTGGCCTCGGGCGTAGCGACGGTCCGCCAGCGTTTGCGCGGCGGGATCGTGCTGATCCAGTCGAGCCGTCCGGGCGGGATGCGCTGGGCCTGGACGCGCTTGGGCAGGCACAGGTCCCGCTCGTGCGCGGGCGGGCGGATCTTCGAGCAGGCCGCCCAGTTCGCCGTCCGGCCCCACAGGAAGATCCCGTCGCTGCTGGTCAGCGCGAACGTGCCGTTGACCTGCTGGAACCAGAGCGCGTAGGAGAGCAGCGGGACGGCCGCCGCCGTCCCGAACGCCACCGCCGTCCGCCAGCCGCCGCGCCACAGCAGCAGCCCGAGCAGCAGGACGGGCACCAGCGGCGCACCCGCCGACCGGACGATCGTCGCGGCGCTGAGCAGGGCGCCCGCCGCCACGGCCTGCCTCCAGCCGGGCCTCGCGCGGTCCGGGCCGAGCGGCCGCCAGAGCAGCACGGTCATCCCGGCTGTCAGGAGGAACGTGAACAGCGCCTCCGACATGAACAGGTGCTCCAGTTCGATCTGGTAGCCGTCGAAGAGCACCGGCAGCGCCGTCAGGACGGCGGCCCAGCCGGGCAGCCGGGCGCGCCGCACCAGGGCGTACAGCATGACCGCGACCGCGATCCCCATGACGTGCTGGAGGAACACGACCAGGTAGAGGCTGTGCGCCGGCCGGAGCAGCCACAGCAGCATCGAGTAGCCGGTGGTCCTGGTCGGGGACGGGCGCGGGTTCAGCGCGTGCCCGATGTAGAAGTAGGAGTCCCCGGTGAACCACAGGCCGGACGGATAGGCGCGCAGGGTCGTCCAGCGCAGGGCGATCGCGCCCGCCAGCGCGATGAGGAACAGCGCGTGCGGACGCAGCCGGTCCCGCGCGGCGGTGACCGCGCGCGGCGCGGACACTCGGCGAGGAATCGCCCAGATAGCTTGAAAATTCGCGAATTGCCCACCGGCGGAGCGGCGGCCGCGAGCGGTGTCGTCGGTCACAGGAGCGCCCACGCTAGGGGAGCGGGGTGTCGCCGGGGTGAACGCAGCGCAGCACCGGGTGAGCGGCGTCCGCCGGATCGGCGAAGCCCCAGGTCCCCGGGGCGGGACTTTCTGCCGCCCGGATGTTTCCGTCGTCAATTTTCGCCATTCGGCGTTCGACAAATAATAGCTACAAGTATTGACTGGCCCTGTGACGGGGGACACAATCTGAACTGTCCCAATTAATGGGGCGGAATTGAAAAAGGTCATGGCCCCACAGGCGCGTCCGGAGTCCGGATCCGCGCCGGCAGGAAGGTCACCCGATGACTGACGAGCACGCAGCGGAGGTCGAGGCGCTTTCCCGGCGCTTTCCGGGCTGGACCTTCTGGTTCGGCCTGTTCACCGGCCACTGGTGGGCGCTCCCGCCGCGGACGCTGGACACCGGGTGCTTCGTGGAGGCCGAGACCCCGCGCAGGCTCATCGCACGGATCGAGGTGATCCAACACAACGATCGCAGGCAGAACCCGCGTACGGACGGCCCCCGGCCGTCCCGCGACCTCCGGCGGGACGCGCGGCGTCCCTCGAATCTCCTCCGTCTCGAGGGCGTCACACCGTCGCCGCCTCGCCGGGGACCGGTGACCGCGTGGCCAGGCAGCACTGCAAGGTGATCCGCTGTTCCCCAACCTCGCCACGCCATCACCGGTGCCGCCGCGGCCCGGACGAACGGCAGTAGCCCGCGCCATATCCCTCTCCAGCAACCTCCGTGTGTGGCGCGGACGCCAGCACCCACTGCCGCCCGGGTCGCGGCGGTTTCCTTTCTTCCGAACCGCCCCTTAATGGCGCGCATAATTGCGGGATTATGCGCGCCCGCGCCTTCGCCGCGAGTGCGCCGCGGGGCACCGCGCGGACGTTCCGACGTAATGGTCGTCCAGCGGCCGCCGATGCGGCGGTAAAGTTTCCCCGACGGCGGACGGGGAGCGGGAGCGACATGCTGCGGTGGACCGGTGCGGGGCGCGCAGACCGGCGGGACGGGCGACGGGCCGGACGGCCCCTTCGGCGGGAATCCGGGTCGCCCTTCCGGCGGCGCGCCGGGTGGCCCCTTCGGCGGAACGCCGGACGGCGGCTCACGGCCGCCGCGGCGACGGCGGGCCTCGCCGCCTCGATGCTCGCGGCGTGCAGCGGCGAGTCCCACGAGACCGGCACGGTCCGGATGGCGACCGCGCTCGGCAAGGGCGAGGGCTCGCTGAACCTGGTCACCATGCCCGGCCAGATGGAGAACGGCGGCAGCGACCCGCGCGTCGACTGGATCACCCCGTTCGAGGAGCGCACCGGCTGCAAGGTCGGCTGGCGCGTCGTCCGCACCCCGCAGGACGTCCGCGAGCTCATGCACAACAAGGGCCGCCGCTACGACGGCGTCGCCGCCCCGCCGGAGGTCGCCGGGCAGCTCGTCGCCGACGCCGACGTCGCCCCCGTCAACCCCGACCTGGTGGACGGCTACCGCAAGCTGGAGCCGAAGCTGCGCACCCTGGTGCACGGCAAGGACGGCAAGGCCTACGCCGTCCCGTTCACCTGGGGCTTCAACCTGATCACCTACGACACCCGGCAGGTGCAGGCGCCGACCGGGTGGGGCGCGCTCTTCGACCCCGACCAGGTGCGCCGCTACCAGGGCAAGGTCGTCATGCGCGACTCGCCGCTGACCATCTCCGACGCCGCCCTGTACCTGCGGTCGCACCAGCGCGCGCTCAAGATCCGCGACCCGTACTCGCTGACGCCCAAGCAGCTCGACGCCGCCGTGGCGCTGCTGAAGCGGCAGCGTCCCTACGTCGCGCAGTACTGGAGCCAGGCGTCGGACGCGGTCGGCATGTTCGCCGGCGGCCAGCCCGACCTGAAGGGCGCGGTGACCAACGCCGTCCTCGGCGAGACCTGGCCCTACCAGGTGGACGTGCTGACCCGCGCGGGCCGTCCGGTGCAGGGCGTCGCGCCGTCCGACGGGGTGTCCGGGTGGATGACCGGCTGGATGATCGGCGCCCGCGCCGAGCACCCGAACTGCATGTACCAGTGGCTCCAGTGGACGGCCTCGCCGGACGTCCAGCAGCAGGTGGCCGAGTGGAACGGCGTCGCGCCCGCCAACCCACAGGCGTGCTCGGGCGACCGGCTCAAGCAGGCGTTCTGCGACGCCTACCACGTGGGCGACCGGGAGTTCATCGACAAGGTCCTGTTCGCGCACACCCCCGCGAAGGCGTGCGCGAAGGGCGGCGGCGACGGCGGCGGGACGACCTGCACCGACTACGCCGAGTGGGCGCGGCGCTGGAACGAGGTCCTCGCCGCGAAGGCGTAGCGCGCCGCGCGACGGATGATCCCGGCGGCGGCCTGGACGTCAACGGAAGGTGACCGGTCCGGGGCGGTGACGGGAGGGGCGGCGCGCCCGACCGCCCCCAGCCGGGCGCGCCCTCTGGGTGGCCCCGGATCTCCCCCCGAATCTCCGGGTCACCCTCCTGGAGAGAACTCCAGTGGTGAGGCGGCCTACTGGAAGGCCGCCGCTGCCGCCGACGCCGGCTCCACCGCCGGTCCTTCGGCGTCCGTGCCCCGCTCCCTCGCGTTCCGCGGCATCCTCGGCCGCCCTCGCGGCACGGGCAGCACGGGCGCGCAGTCGTCGCACGCCACCACCTCCCGGCCGTCCGGCAGGCGACCGACGCGCACGCGCGGACGCGGCCACCTCTTGTGGCAGACGACGCAAGCGTCGCCCTCGCGTTGCGCGGCGCTCAGCGCGCTGGGATCGAACCTCAGCTCGCCCTGCGGAACCATTGCCATTCCCCCCGTGGCGGGAGTCGGGATCACACTTCCAGTTATAGATCGCCGATTGTGTGCTACCAGCTACGGACGGTGCAAGTACCGGCAAAGCATCGGTGCGACGATCTCCCGCGGGGCCGTGTCGGGGCCGCGGGCCGGCGGCGCTGTCGGGTAAGGCCGGTGTGCCCCGCCCAGCGCGTCCGAACCGCGTCGGGGGACCGGGGAAATCCGGAACCAGGCGCGCACGCCACACAAGCGCCGCGCGCACGCCCCGCGCGCTGTAAGGGGCGTCCGCGCGCGCTGTGGGGACGCCGCGTGCGCTGTCGGGACGCTGCGCGCGTCGTGGGCACGCCGTGCGCGCGTCGTGGGCACGCCGTGCGCGCGCCGTGGGCATGCCGCGCGCTTGCCGCGCGCTGTGCGGACGCCGTGCGGGCCGCGCGCTGTGGGCACGCCGCGGGCCGCGCGCTGTGGGCACGCCGTGCGGGCCGCGCGCTGTGGGCACGCCGTGCGGGCCGCGCGCTGTGGGCACGCCGTGCGGGCCGTGCGCTGTGGGGGCGCCGTGCGCCCGCCGCGCGGTGTGGGGGCGCCGCGCGCGCCGTGGGCACGCTGCGCGCCGTGGGGACGCCGTGCGCCCGCCGTGCGCTGTGGGGGCGCCGTGCGGGCCGTGCGCTGTGGGGGCGCCGCGCGGACGCCGCGCGCTGTGGGGAGGGCGCGCGGACGCCGTGCGCGCTTGTGGGGACGTCGGGCGGGCGGGCGGCGGGTTCGGCTCGTTCGCGCCCGCGTCCGGCGGTTCGATCGGCGCCGGGCGCGGGCGCGTGGACGTTCGTGACGCCGCCGGACCTCAGGAGGACTGGGCGGTGTTGTACAGGTTCTGCGCGTCGGTCCCGAAATACGGGCCGAACATGTAGTTGGGCAGGAAGTTGTACTTGAAGCTGTTCACCGAGTTCTGCACGCCGGTGCCGGTCGACTCGCTGAAGTTCAGGAACCACGGGCCGCCGCTCGCGCCGCCGGTCTGGTTGCAGCCGATGCCCTGGTCGTTGCTGGTCAGGAAGTCGTTGATGACCGCGCCGGAGCAGTAGATCAGCTTCGTCCCGTCGTAGGGCGCCGCCGCCGGGTACCCGAAGGCGTACATGACCTGGCCGCGCGCCTGGTTGAAGGCGATGCCCTGGCCGCCGACGACGTCGGTGAGCGCCTGGCCGTTCAGCGGGGCGACGACGGCCGCGCCGACGTCGTAGTTGATGTCCTCGCTGGCCGTCCACTGCGGGGTGGACAGCGTCTTCGCGGCGGCCCAGGTGCCGAAGGGCGCGTTGCCGTTGCTGTAGCCCGGCACGAAGACCCAGTCGGTGTGCCAGGTGCCGCTCAGCTTGACGCAGTGCCCGGCGGTGATCACGACGCTCTTGTTCTTGCTCGTGATCGCGTCGCCCGAGCAGGAGTGCGTGCCGCCCTGGTAGGTGAAGAAAACCCGTCCGGCGGTCCTGGTGATCGCGCCGCCGCCGGTCCAGGCCGAGCCGCCGTTCGGCTGCGAGTACTGGATCACCGCGGGCAGGCCCCGCCTGACCTGCTCGGGCGTGGCCTTGCGCGAGCTGGTCAGGGTGTCCATCGGGACGGCCGACCGCATCCGCTGGGGCGTCCAGAACCGCAGCAGGTCCTGCTGCGCGGCGCCGCTGGTGGCCTGCGGGTGGACGACCGGCGCGGTGGGCCCCGGATCGAGCGGCGCCGTGGGGCCGGGGTCGAGGGGCGCGGTCGGCCCGGGATCGCGGGGGGCGGTGGGGGCGGGATCGGCGAGCGCGGTGCCCGCGGCGAGCGGGACGAGGGCGGCGGCGCCGAGCACCGTGAGGAGGATGCGGCGGGGCGTGGGGCGGTGAGGGATGCTTCCCATCGGGTCTCCTCGAGTCGGGGGGTGGAGACGGGGACGCGGTGGAAGCCCGCCTGCGGACGGTATGCCGGGCGCGCTGACGGGGGTACTGGCATATCTCGACAAACCTGGTCAAAGGCGACCAGCGGGTTTCCGCGTTCCGCCTCGTGGCGGGCCCGTGCGGGTTCCGTGCGGGCGCGCCCCGGCGTGGCCGGTCATGGCCGACAATGGGACGGTGACTGGAACCGCGAACGGAAACCCGGCCGAGACCCGGAACCCGGCCGAGACCCGGAACCCGGCCGAAGGCCCCGGCGGCGCGCACCCCCGCGAGGTGGCCGTGCTCGGCTCCACCGGGTCGATCGGCACGCAGGCGCTCGACGTGATCCGCCGCAACCCGGGACGGTTCCGGGTGACCGCCCTCGCGGCGGGCGGCGGCCGGGTGGACCTGCTCGCCGAGCAGGCCCTGGAGTTCCGTCCGGACGTGGTGGCCGTCGCGCGGGCGTCCGCCGCGCAGGACCTCCAGCTCGCCTTCTACGCCGAGGCGAGCAAGCGCGGCTACAGCTCGGGCGACTACCCCATCCCGAAGATCGTCGCCGGGCCGGACGCGGTCGCCGAGGTGGCCGCGCTGCCCTGCGACGTGGTGCTGAACGGCGTGACCGGCGCGCTCGGCCTCGCCTCCACGCTCGCCGCCCTCGACGCGGGCCGCACCCTCGCGCTCGCCAACAAGGAGTCGCTGATCGTCGGCGGGCCGCTGGTGAAGCGGCGGGCCCGGCCCGGCCAGATCGTCCCGGTCGACTCCGAGCACTCGGCGCTCGCGCAGTGCCTGCGCGGCGGCAGCGCCGCGGAGGTGCGGCGGCTGGTCCTGACCGCGAGCGGCGGGCCGTTCCGCGGGCGCACCCGCGCCGAGCTGGCCGGCGTCACCGTCGAGGAGGCGCTGAACCACCCCACCTGGGACATGGGCCCGGTCGTCACGATCAACTCGGCGACGCTGGTGAACAAGGCCCTGGAGGTCATCGAGGCGCACCTGCTGTTCGACGTGCCGATGGACCGGATCGAGGTGATGGTCCACCCGCAGTCCTACCTGCACTCCATGGTCGAGTTCGTGGACGGCTCGACCCTCGCCCAGGCCAGCCCGCCCGACATGCGGCTGCCGATCGCGCTCGGCCTCGACTGGCCGGACCGCGTCCCGGACGCCGCGCCCGGCGTGGACTGGACCCGCGCGCACACCTGGGAGCTGTTCCCGCTCGACGACGAGGCGTTCCCGGCCGTCCGGCTGGCCCGGCACGTCGGGACCGAGGGCGGCACGTACCCGGCGGTGTTCAACGCGGCGAACGAGGAGTGCGTTGACGCCTTCCGGGCGGGAACGCTGCCGTTCCCGGGGATAGTCGACACGGTCGCGCGGGTAGTGGATGAGCACGCGGCCCGCGCCGCCGCACCGGCGGACCCGACGGTCGAGGACGTCCTCGCCGCCGACGCGTGGGCCAGGGAGCGCGCCCGCGCGCTGACCGAGACCGGCTGACCGGGGGAGCGGCCCCCGGCGGCGCGACCGCCCGAAGGGGGCCCCGCGGATGGCGTTTCTCCTCGGCGCCGTGGCCTTCGTCGTAGCGCTGCTGGTGTCGGTCATGCTGCACGAGGGCGGGCACCTGCTGACCGCCAAGCGGTTCGGCATGAAGGCCGTCCAGTACTTCGTCGGTTTCGGGCCGACGGTCTGGTCGCGGACCCGCGGCGAGACCGAGTACGGCGTGAAGGCGCTGCCGTTCGGCGGGTTCGTCAAGATCGTCGGCTACACGCCGCTGGAGGAGATCGCCGAGGAGGACCGCGAGCGCGCCTTCTACCGGCAGCCCGCCGGGCGGCGGGCGGTCGTGATCGGCGCGGGCGTGGTGGCGAACTTCGTGTTCGCGTTCCTGCTGCTCGCGGTGACGGCGATGACGATCGGGGAGCTGCACCCCGGCACGCCGAGCACGACCGTCCAGAAGGTCGGCGACTGCGTCCCGGCGGGCTCGTCGGCGTCGTGCGCGGGGCGTCCGGTGTCGCCCGCGAAGGCGTCCGGGATCCGGCCGGGCGACCGGATCGTCTCGTTCGCGGGCACGCCGGTCGCCGGCTGGGCCGACTTCCGGACGGCGATCGACCGGACGAAGCCGGGCCAGGCCGTCCCGATGGTCGTCCGGCGCGACGGGACCGACCGGACGCTGCGGATCACGCTCGCCGACGTGGGCGGCGCGTCCTTCGTCGGTGTCTCGTCCAAGGTCGTCGGCCGCTCCTACGAGCGCAGGGGACCGGTCGGCGCGGCCGGATACGCGGGCCGGACGCTCGGCCAGATGGTCAAGGGCGTCGGGAAGGTCGCGGCCGACCTGCCCAAGGCGCTGCCCAAGCTGTTCTCGCCGGACCGGGCGAACTCGCCCGGCGGCCAGGTCGGCAGCGTGGTCGGCGCGACGGAGGTGTCCGGGCAGATCTTCTCCTCGCACGCCACCGCGCGGGACAAGACGTTCCTGTTCCTCCAGCTCGTCGTGTCGGTCAACGTCTTCCTCGGCGCGCTGAACGTGCTGCCGCTGCTGCCCCTGGACGGCGGCCACCTCGCGGTCGTGGTCTACGAGCGGGCGCGGGCGCGGATCGCGCGGCTGAAGGGACGGCCCGACCCCGGGACCGTCGATATGACCAAGCTCATGCCGCTCACCTACTTCGCCGTGCTGGTGCTGGTGGGGCTCGGGGTGCTCCTGATCGTCGCGGACCTGTTCAATCCCCTCCAGATACCGGGATGACACCGGATCGCTACAAAGAGTCACCGAGTTCGACACCCGTCCGCGTCACGCCACCCGCCGGGTGCGCTTAGGGTTGGGTGGGCGAGAGCGTTAGGGAGTGGGATGAGCGTTTCACTGGGTATTCCGACGGTCCGGGGTGGCGACCGGGAGTCCGGGGTGGTCTGGCCGCTGGGCGAACGGCGCAAGTCCCGTCAGATCATGGTCGGCGACGTGCCGGTGGGCGGCGACGCCCCGGTGTCGGTGCAGTCCATGACCACCACCCTGACCGCCGACGTCAACAGCACGCTGCAGCAGATCGCGGAGCTGACCGCGTCCGGCTGCCAGATCGTCCGGGTGGCGGTGCCCTCCCAGGACGACGCCGAGGCGCTGCCCGCGATCGCCCGCAAGTCGCCGATCCCCGTGATCGCCGACATTCACTTCCAGCCGAAGTACGTGTTCGCGGCGATCGACGCCGGATGCGCGGCGGTGCGGGTGAACCCGGGCAACATCAAGAAGTTCGACGACAAGGTCGGCGAGATCGCGCGCGCCGCCAAGGACGCGGGCGTCCCGATCCGGATCGGCGTGAACGCCGGCTCCCTGGACAAGCGGCTCCTGGAGAAGTACGGCAAGGCCACCCCCGAGGCGCTGGTCGAGTCCGCGCTGTGGGAGTGCTCGCTGTTCGAGGAGCACGACTTCCGGGACATCAAGATCTCGGTGAAGCACAACGACCCGGTCGTGATGATCGAGGCGTACCGGCAGCTCGCCGCCGCCTGCGACTACCCGCTGCACCTCGGCGTGACCGAGGCCGGTCCGGCGTTCCAGGGCACGGTGAAGTCGTCGGTGGCGTTCGGCGCGCTGCTCGCGCAGGGCATCGGCGACACGATCCGCGTCTCGCTGTCCGCCCCTCCGGTCGAGGAGGTCAAGGTCGGCACGCAGATCCTGGAGTCGCTGGGACTGCGGCAGCGCGGCCTGGAGATCGTCTCCTGCCCGTCCTGCGGGCGCGCGCAGGTGGACGTCTACACCCTCGCCGAGGAGGTCACCGCCGGGCTGAAGGACTTCCCCGTCCCGCTGCGGGTGGCGGTCATGGGTTGCGTCGTGAACGGCCCGGGCGAGGCCCGCGAGGCCGACCTCGGCGTCGCGTCCGGCAACGGCAAGGGGCAGATCTTCGTCAAGGGCCAGGTCGTCAAGACCGTCCCGGAGGCGCAGATCGTCGAGACGCTCATCGAGGAGGCGATGCGCATCGCCGAGGAGATGGGATTCGAGATCAACGAAGACGGCACGGTGAGCGGCGGGGACGGCACGGTGAGCGGCGGCGGCGTCGGCGGCGCCACGGTCACCGTCAGCTGACGCTTCTGCTCTCGCCGCGGTAGGCGTACCGCTCCTCAGGCCCTCGGGGTGACCCGGGGGCCTTCGCCATGCCCTGGAAGGGGGATTCTTACCTTTCGCTCATCTAAGTGGCAAAAGTTACAGCTGAGCAACTATGTAGCAACGATCGACGTCAACGGACTATCTCGGTGACCACGGCGATCGCCAATATTTCGGGCGAATCACCGTGAACCGGGCTCACTCGAGGGCCCGGTGTGGAGGAGTGGTCTGTGAAGAGACTCGTCATCGTGGCCGCGACGGCCGGCCTGGGGGTCACCGCCCTCGGCGCCACCGCCGCCTCGGCCGCCGCGGACTCCGCCGACGCCTACAAGGTGTCCGCGGTCAAGTGGCACGCCTGCCCCACCGACTTCGTCAAGACCGTGGCGGCCAACTACGACCCGATCTTCCCGGTCTCGAAGATCGTGCAGTGCGGCTACCTCCAGGTCCCGCTGGACTACGCCAAGCCGAACGGCAAGAAGATCAGCCTGTTCGTGACCCGCACGCCGCACACGGGCAAGGGCAAGGCCAAGGGCCAGATCGTCGTCAACCCGGGTGGCCCGGGCGGCGCCGGCGGCATCTTCGGCCCGCGCGTCTTCGCGCAGAACTCCCCGGCGATGCGCGCCGCCTACGACGTCATCGGGTTCGACCCGCGCGGCGTCGGGGCGAGCAAGCCGGCGCTGAGCTGCGACACCAGCTACGGCCACGAGCCGCGCCCGGACTACGGCACCGGTGACGCCAAGTCGGAGAAGATCTGGCTCAAGCGCACCTACGCCTACGACGCCGCGTGCAAGAAGGCCGACAAGATCGGCCTGCTCAAGCACATCCACACCACCGACTCGGCGCGTGACCTCAACACGATCCGCCGGGCGCTGGGGAACAAGAAGCTCGACTACTACGGCGCGTCCTACGGCACCTACCTGGGCTCGGTCTACGCGACCCTGTTCCCGACCAAGGTGAACCGCATGGTCCTGGACGGCGTCGTCGGCCCGTCCGGCGTCTGGTACAAGGCCAACCTGGACCAGGACGTCGCGTTCAACACGAACATGGAGTACTACTTCGGCTGGGTGGCCAAGTACGACTCCGTGTACCACCTGGGCAAGACCCAGAAGGAGGTCCGCTCCTTCTTCTACGGTCTGCGCGCCAAGCTCGCCAAGAAGCCGATCTACTCGGCGGACAAGAGCGCGGCCGTGTCGTCGGCGAACCTGACCGACGTCATCCAGAACGCCGGCTACCGCCGCAGCCAGTCCATGTGGCACGGCATGGCGTCCGGCCTGGCGGCGTACAAGAAGGGCGACATCGCCACCTTCGTCGACACCTTCGGCGGCCCGACCAACGCGCCGGTGGACGACAACAACTTCGCGGTCTACAACGCCGTCCAGTGCACGGACACCCAGTGGCCGACGAGCTGGAAGAAGTGGCACAACGACAACGTCCGGGTGAACAAGAAGGCTCCCTTCCTGACCTGGGGGAACGTCTGGTTCAACTCGCCGTGCCTCGGCTGGCCCGCGAAGGCCGCCAAGCCGGTCGACGTCGGCGCGGTCAAGAACCTGCCGAAGAACATCCTGATGTTCGAGGCGACCGCCGACGCCGCGACCCCGTACCAGGGCGCGCTGGACATGCAGCGCCGCCTGAAGGGCTCGCACCTGGTCGTGCAGGACGGCGACCGCACGCACTGCATCGTGCACCGCGGCTCGTCGGCCGTGGACGCCTACTTCGACGCGTACTTCCTCAACGGCAAGCTGCCGTCGAAGCGCACCGTCCACGTCCCGCAGCTGGGCGACCCGACCCCGCCGGCCGGGCTCCGCAGCGCCGCGGTGGGCGGCCTGCTGAACGACGTCATCAAGTAGGCGTCATCAAGTAGGCGTCACCAGGTAGGCGTCACCAAGCGTGACCCGCGTGGGCGTCGCCGATCGGGCGACGTCCGCGCGACGGGCCCCGTCTCTCCGGAGGCGGGGCCCGGTCGCATTTCGGACGGGTCCAAACCGTTCATTCGGCACGAAATCCCTGCGCGGCGGCGGTCTCGATCGGATCACGGCGCGGCCTCGGAGTCACTACAACATAATTTGGCGGCTGACTTCCCATATGTCCCGTTGACGAAGATCGCTCGGAACGTCCATTTCAGGGCTCTCGATCGCGAGGGTCCGAAGGAGGAGTGGTCCGTGAAACGACTCGTCACGGTCGCCGCGGTGACCGGCCTCGGGCTCGCGGGGCTCGGCCCGGCCGCCGCCTCGGCCGACCAGGGGGCGGCGAAACCGGCGCCGAAGCTGGCCTGGCACGCCTGCGCGGCCGACATCGTCAAGTCGGTCTCCGCGACCGACACCCCCCAGGCGCAGGGCTCCAAGCGCATCAAGTGCGCCGAGCTCCGGGTGCCGCTGGACTACGCCAAGCCGAACGGCACGAAGATCACGCTCGAGGTCACCCTCACGCCGCACACCGGCAAGGGCAAGGCCCTCGGGCAGATGGTCGTCAACCCGGGCGGTCCGGGCGGCTCGGGCGCCTACTTCGGCGGCCGGGTGTTCAACCAGAGCTCCAAGGCGATGCAGGACGCCTACGACTTCGTCGGCTTCGACCCGCGCGGGATCGGGCACAGCGTCCCGGCCATCCGGTGCGACCTGAAGTACCAGCTGGAGCCGCGCCCGGACTACGGCACGGGCGACCCCAAGTCGGAGAAGATCTGGCTGGCCAAGACCAAGAAGTACGCGCAGGACTGCGGCAAGGCCGACAAGGTCGGGCTGCTGAGCCACGACAAGACGATCGACTCGGCCAAGGACGTGGAGTCCATCCGCCGGGCGCTCGGAAACAGGAAGCTCGACTACTACGGCGCGTCCTACGGCACCTACCTCGGCCAGGTCTACGCCGCGCTGTACCCGAACAACGTCGGGCGGATGGCCCTGGACGGCAACATCGGCCCGTCCGGCGTCTGGTACGACGCGAACCTCCAGCAGGACATCTGGTTCGACCGGAACATCGACTACTTCTTCGGCTGGCTCGCCAAGTGGGACAAGGTGTACCACCTGGGCACGACCCAGAAGCAGGTGCGCAGCTGGTTCTACGACCTGCGCGCCAAGCTGGCGAAGAAGCCGGTGTTCGTGAAGGACCCGCAGTCCGGTGACGTCACGGCGGTCACGTCGGACTCGCTGACCGACAACATCCAGAACGCGGGCTACCGGCGGCTGCCGAGCTACTGGTTCCCGCCGGCGAACGGCCTGGCCGCCTACAAGAAGGGCGACATGGCCGGGTTCGCGGACGCCTTCGGCGGCCCGACGACCGGCGAGTCCGACGACAACAGCTACTTCGGTTACAGCGCCGTCCAGTGCACCGACGTGCAGTGGCCGACCAACTGGGCGAAGTGGCAGCGCGACAACACCCGGATCAACAAGAAGCACCCCTTCCTGACCTGGGGCAACGCCTGGTACAACACGCCGTGCCTGTACTGGCCCGCCAAGGCCGGCAAGCCGGTGGACGTGCGGCACGTCAAGAAGCTGCCGACGAACATCATGATGTTCAACGCCGCCAGCGACGCCGCGACGCCGTACCCGGGCGCGCTGGAGCTGCACCGCGCGCTGAAGGGCTCGCGGATGCTGGTCGAGTCCGACGGCCGGACGCACTGCATCGTGCACCGCGGCAACCCCGCCGTGGACGTCGTCTGGGACACCTACTTCCTGACCGGGAAGCGCCCCGCCAAGGGCCTGACCTACGTCAAGTCGACCGGTGACCCGGTTCCCCCGGCGAACGCCGCCCTCGCGGGCACGTCCGTCAAGGGCCTCGGCCTGGACATCGCCAAGTAAGACACCGCCCAGTAAGACATCGCTGGGTAAGGCTCCGGGCGACGGCGCGGTGCGCCGCTCCGGCGCCGCGGTGCGCCGCTCCGGCGCCGCGGTGCGCCGCTCCGGCGCCGCGGTGCGCGTCTCCGGCCCGCGGTGCGCTTCTCCGGCGACCGCGCCATCCTCCGCGGAACACGGGCTCCCGCTGACGTCTCGTCGGCGGGAGCCCGCTCTGTGCGGGCGATTCGTGACGTCCGGGCGGTTCGTCGTGTTCCCGCGGGTTGATCACAGTTTGATATCTACTCACATCGGCCTCTCCCGTCCGAACCTGAACAAACACCACAATCTGCCTAACTGTTGACGGAGCGATGCCGGGGGCCGCCCCCAGACGACCCCACCGAGGGGTGCGGTGCGCCCCGGCCGAGGGGGTTTGGTGAAGAAGCTCCTCCTGATCACGACCGCCGCGGCGGTCGGCGTCGGCGGCGCGGCCACGGCCGCGTTCGCGGACCCGGCCCCGACCGCGCCGAAGGCCGCGAGCGCGTCCAAGGTCACCTGGGGCGCCTGCCCCGACGACGGCTACGCCGCCTACTACAAGGCGACCAACGCCGAGTGCGGCCAGCTCGAGGTGCCGCTGGACTACGCGCGCCCGAACGGCAAGAAGATCTCCATCGCGGTGACCCGGGTGAAGCACACCGACACCAAGGACTACCGCGGCGTGCTGACCTTCAACCCCGGCGGCCCCGGTGGCGCCGGCCTGGTCTACGGCCCGTACTTCAAGCTGCTGCTGAACAAGCGCGGCTACGCCGCTCTCGCGGCCAAGTACGACCTCATCGGGTTCGACCCGCGCGGCGTCGAGTACAGCAAGCCCGCGCTGCGCTGCAACAGCGACTTCCAGAAGCCGGTGCGCCCGGACTACAACCCGGCCTCGCGCAAGGAGGAGGCCGCCTGGCTGGCCAAGTCCCGCAAGTACGCGCAGGACTGCACCAAGAAGTTCGGCTGGCTGCTGCCGCACATGCGGACCACCGACGCCGCCCGCGACCTGGAGCAGATCCGCCGCACGTTCGGCGCGGACAAGAAGCTCAACTACTGGGGCTTCTCCTACGGCACCTACCTGGGCGCCACCTACGAGACGCTGTTCCCGCGCCAGACCGGCAAGTTCGTCCTGGACGGCAACGTCAACCCGGACCACGTCTGGTACGACACGCAGCTCGACCAGGACCGCGCGTTCGAGCGGAACTTCAAGCTGTTCAACTCCTGGATCGCCAAGTGGGACAGCAAGTACCACCTGGGCACCACGGAGAAGGCCGTCGAGGCCAACTACTACAAGGCGCGCGCCGCGGCCGCCAAGGCCCCCATCGGCGGGACCATCGGCCCGGACGAGCTGGACGACATCGTCCAGCAGGCGCCGTACTACACCAGCGAGTACATCCCGGTGGCCGACGCGCTGTCCGCCTGGATCGTCAACAAGGACCCGAAGGGCCTGAAGGACCGCCAGGGCGACACCTCTGACGACAACAGCTTCGCGGTCTACAACGCCGTCCAGGCCGCGGACGCGCACTGGCCGCGGAACTGGAGCAAGTGGCACGACGACGCGGTCAAGCTGGTGAAGCAGGGCAACCGCTTCAACACCTGGCCGAACGTCTGGTTCAACGCGCCGATCTTCTACTGGCCGTTCAACGGCGGACCGAAGCTGCACATCAACGCCCGCCACACCAGCACGCCGACGCTGCTGATCCAGTCCACCCTGGACGCCGCGACCCCGTTCGACGGCGTGTTCGTCCAGCACCGCGAGCTCAACTCGCGCCTGCTGGCCGAGCTCGGCGGCAAGACCCACGCCAACAGCCTGGGCAACCAGTGCCTGTTCACCAAGGCCGTCTCCTACCTGGACACCGGCGCCCTCCCGGCGAACAAGCGCGGCGTGGACGACACCTGCGACGCCAACCCGGCGACCAACGACCCGAACCCGACGACCGTGTCGGCCAAGTCGCTGACCGCCGTGCCCGGCCTGCCCGACCTGGCGCTGCCGAAGATCCGCTGACCGGCGGCCTCCCGGCGCCCGAGCAGCACGCGACGGCGCGCCCCGCCCCCACCCGGGGCGGGGCGCGCCCCCCTTCCGAAGGACACACCGGATGAAGAAGATCGTCATCGCCGCGTCCGCCGCGGTCGTGGCCGTGGGCGGCACCGCCTCCGCCGCGGTCGCCGCCCCGGCGCAGGGCGCGGCCAAGCCGAAGGTCAGCTGGGTCAAGTGCACCGACCCGAAGCTGATCGAGGCCAAGGCCGACTGCGGTTTCGTGACCGTCCCGCTGGACTACGCCAGGCCCGACGGCAAGAAGATCCAGATCGCGATCTCGCGGACGCACCACACCGACGCCAAGAACTACCACGGCATCATGCTCGGCAACCCGGGCGGTCCGGGCGGTTCGGGCTACGCCTACTCCGAGAAGCTGCCGCGCTGGCTGAAGGGCGTGGGCCACCCGGAGGTCGCCGCCCAGTACGACTTCGTGGGCTTCGACCCGCGCGGCGTCGGGGCCAGCAAGCCCGCCCTGACGTGCGACGCGCACTACGCCAAGCCGCCGCGGCCGAACTACGTGCCGACCTCGGCGAAGATCGAGAAGTACTGGCTGGCGAAGTCGAAGAAGTACGCGCAGGACTGCGCGAAGAAGTACGGCTGGCTGCTGCCGCACCTGCGCACCACCGACGTGGCGCGCGACATGGACAGCATCCGCGCGGCCCTCGGCGCCAAGAAGACGAACTACTACGGCTTCTCCTACGGCACCTACCTGGGCTCGACCTACGCGACGCTGTTCCCGAAGCGCGTCGGCCGCATGGTGCTGGACGGCAACGTCAACCCGAAGACCGTCTGGTACGGCTCGCAGATCGAGCAGGACAAGGCGTTCGAGCGGAACATCAAGTTCTGGTTCGCGTGGCTCGCCAAGTACGACTCGGTCTACCACCTCGGCAAGACCGGGAAGGCCGTCGAGGCGCTGTACTACAAGACCCGCGCCGCCGCGCTGAAGAAGCCGATCGGCGGGGTCGTCGGCGGTGACGAGCTGGACGACATCGTCCTCAACGCCGGCTACTACACCTCGTCCTACGAGGACCCGGCCGCCGCGCTGTCGGCGTGGGTCGTCAAGAAGGACCCGAAGCCGCTGGTCGACAGCGTCGGCCCGGGCGACGACGACAACGGCTTCGCCGTCTACAACGCCGTCCAGGGCGCGGACGCCGCGTGGCCGCGCAGCTGGGCCAAGTGGAAGAGCGACGCGAACAGGCTCTACAAGCAGGGCTACCGCTTCAACACCTGGAGCAACGTCTGGTACAACGCCCCGGTGCTGTACTGGCCGTTCAAGGGCGGCCCGGCGCTGAACATCCAGGGCAAGAAGGGCCTGGGCGGCATCCTGCTCGTCCAGTCCACGCTGGACGCCGCGACCCCGGTCGCGGGCGGCTACGAGATGCACAAGCGCTTCCCGTCGTCGCGCCTGCTGGTGGAGCTCGGCGGCAAGACCCACGCCAACACGCTGAACGGCAACAAGTGCCTGGACGACAAGGTCGCCAAGTACCTGTCCACCGGCTGGCTGCCGAAGAGCCGTCCCGGCGCGGACGACTCCTGCAAGGCCGACCCGGCGCTGAACGACCCGAACCCGACGCAGCTGCGCTCGGCGGTCGCCGGCCCCGGCAAGGACCTCCCGGCCGGACGTCTCTGACGCCCGGACGCCCGTAGGGCCGTCTGCCCGCAGGGCAGGCGCCCGCAGGGCAGCGGGGCCGCTCCTCCTGGAGCGGCCCCGTTCCTGTTTGGCGCACCCTCCCGGTTCGGGCGGGCCCTCCCGGTTCGGGCGGGCCGTTCCTGTTCGGCGGACCGTCGCGGTTCGGGCGGGCCGACGTTGGCGTGAGAGAGCCGGGTTCCCGGTTTTCCTCGGTCTTCGCCCGGAAACGCGGGATTCTCAGATCTCCGGGACGGCGCCGACCCGGCCGGTAGAACACGAGGGTGCGCAACCCCATAGCCCACCGCGCGACGGCCGGGGCCGCCGCGACGGTCACCGCTCTCGCCGTCCTGTCCCTGCCCGCCACCTCCGCCGACGCCCGGCCCGCCCGCGCGTCGATCACCTGGCGGCCCTGTCCCAAGCACGATCCCGTAGAGAAGAACCGGCTGCGCGGCCTCCAGTGCGGGACGCTCCGGGTGCCGCTCGACCACGCCCACCCCCGCGGCGCCCAGATCACCCTCGCGCTGACCCGCGCCCGGCACACCGCCGCCCGCTCGCAGGGCGTCGTGCTGCTGAACCGCGGCGGGCCGGGTGCGCACGGCCGGGACATGCCGAAGCTGCTCACCCACGGGATGCCGCGCCGCGTCGCCGCCGCCTACGACTGGATCGGGTTCGACCCGCGCGGCGTCGGCGCGAGCCGGCCTGAGCTGGTGTGCGACCGGGCGTTCCAGGATCCGGGCCGTCCGCGCGCCGACACGATCCCTTCGAACGCCGCGGAGGAGAACGCCTGGCGGGCCCGCGCCGCGGCGTTCGCGGCCGACTGCGCGCGCCGCTACCCCCGCCTGCTGCCGCACATGGGCACCGCGGACTGGGTGCGCGACATGGACGACATCCGCGCCGCGCTCGGCCAGCGCAAGATCAACTATCTGGGCTACTCGTACGGCACCTACCTGGGCGCGGTGTACGCCTCGACGTACCCCGGCAGGGTGCGGCGCATGGTGCTGGACAGCGTCGTCCGGCCGAGCGGCGTCTGGTACGACGACAACCTCGACCAGGACGTGGCGTTCCAGAAGCGGATCCAGGCGTACTTCTCCTGGATCGCCCGCTACGACTCCGTCTACCACCTCGGCCGCACCGGGCCGCAGGTGGCCGCGGCCTACGCCAGGGCCCGCGCCCGGCTGAAGGCGAAGCCGGTGAAGGGCCGGATCGGCCCGTCCGAGCTGGACGACGTCTTCCTCTCCGACGGCTACGGGAACTTCGCCTGGCCGGATCACGCCAAGATCCTCTCGGCCTACCTGCGCGGCGACGCCAAGCCGCTCGCCGCGGAGTGGCGTCCGCCGACCCTTCTCGACCAGAACGACTACACCGTCTACACGGCCGTCCAGTGCCGGGACGCTTACTGGCCGCGCGACTGGACGCGCTGGCACGTCGACAGCGTCCGCCTCTACCGCTCCGGATACACGTTCGAGACCTGGAGCAACACGTGGTACAACGCGCCGTGCGCGACGTGGCGGGGGCCCGAGGGGCCGGTGCCGCGGGTCGGCGCGCCCGCGAACCTCGCCCCGGTGCTGCTCGTCCAGGGCACCGAGGACGCCGCGACCCCGTTCGACGGCGCCCTGGAGACCCGGCGGCGGCTGCCGCGCTCCCGGCTGCTGGTGCAGGTCGGGGGCGGTAACCACGGGGTCACCCTCGGCGGGGACCGGTGCGTGGACGGCGCCGTCGCGCGCTACCTGGCCAGGGGCGCGCTGCCCCGGCCGGGCGCGACCTGCAAGGCCCCGCCGCCGCCCACCCCGGACGGCAAGGGCAAGCGGGTCCGGGCCCGGGTCCCCGGACCGGTGTCCGCACCGGTCGGGGCGAGGTTCTAGTCTTGGATACGTGGTGCTGACAACGGCGATGGCGGCCCGATAGCCATGCGGATGCTGGGGGCGTCGCCCGTGCGGGTGCTGGACGACCGGCACCGCGACGAGGCGCTGCGCATCCTGGACGCCGATCCCGTGGCGAACGTGTTCGTCGGCTCGCGCGTCCACGCCGCCGGGCTCGACCCCCGGCGGCTCGGCGCGCAGATGTGGGGCTACTCGCGGGACGGGCGGCTGCTGTCGCTCTGCTACGCCGGGGCCAACCTGATCCCGGTGAACGCCGGGCCGGACGCCGTCCGCGCGTTCGCCGAGCGGGCCCAGGCGCAGGGGCGGCGCTGCTCGTCCATCGTGGGCCCGGTCGAGGCGGTGACCGGGCTGTGGGAGATCCTCGGCCCGTACTGGGGCCCGCCGCGCGCGGTGCGCGGGCTCCAGCCGGTCATGGCGACCTCGCGGCCCCCGCAGGTCCCGGCCGACCCGCTCGTCCGCCGGGTCGCGATGTCGGAGTTCGAGCTGATCTACCCGGCCTGCGTGGCGATGTTCACCGAGGAGGTCGGGGTTTCGCCGAACGCGGGCGACGGCGGCGTCCTGTACCGGGCGCGGGTCGCCGAGCTGATCCGGTCCGGCCGCGCGTTCGCCCGGATCGAGGACGGCCGGGTCATGTTCAAGGCCGAGGTCGGCGCGGTCACCCCGTACGCCTGCCAGGTGCAGGGCGTATGGGTGCCGCCCGACCTGCGCGGGCGGGGCCTGTCGGTGTCGGGCATGGCGGCGCTGGTCACCGAGTCGCTGCGCACGATCGCGCCGGTCGTGTCGCTGTACGTGAACGACTACAACGTCCGGGCCCGCGCCGCCTATCGCCGGGTCGGGTTCGACGAGGTCGGCGAGTTCATGTCCATCTTGTTCTGATTGTCCCTATTTGGACGGTCAGGAGACCAGGAGCGCCAGCAGGCGGTCGAGCTCGGCCGCCGGATCGCAGGTGAGGCCCGCGTGCACCGGGCCGGGCTGGACGATCGTGCTGCGCGGCGCGGTCAGCCAGCGGAACCGTCCGCCGGGCGGCTCCGCGGCGGCCTGGCCCGCGTCCTCGCCGCCCCGGCACAGCCCGGCCACGGCGGCCAGGGCCGTCCGGACGCCGTCCACGTCGAGGGACGGGTCGAGCGCCCGCAGCCGCGCCTCGTCCACGTGCGTCGCGCAGCCGAGGTAGTCGAGCGCGCGGCAGTAGACCAGCACGCCGACGTTCATGGACTCGCCGCGCTCGATGCGCGGCACCACCCGCACCGTCGCGTACTCGAACACCTGCTTCCCGGACGCCGTCGCCCCCACATTGGCCCTGCTCACCGCCGCGCTCGCGCCAAGGGCGCTCGCGCCGGCCGTGCTCGCGCCGGCCGTGTTCGCGCCGGCCGTGTTCGCGCCGGCCGTGCTCGCGCCGACCGTGCTCGCGCCGACCGTGCTCGCGCTGGGGGTGTTCGCGTCGGCCGTGCTGGCGCCGGGCGTGTTCGCGCTGGGGGTGTTCGCGCCGGGCGTGCTCGGGTCGGGCGTGTTTGCGCTGGGGGTGCTCGGGGCTGGGGGGGCGGTGTCGGGGGTGCTCGGCCGGACGGTGTTCACGCGGGGCCTCCCAGCCAGCCGGGACGCTTCTCGCCGCGCCGCTCGCCGGTGTGCGGCCGGCGGTCGCTGACGTCGAGCGACGGCAGCCAGTCGCGCGGGTTCTCGGTCCGCCGGGTCAGGATCCGGACGTAGGCGTCGCGCACCTCGTCCGCCGAGCCGAAGCCGGGCTCGCCCTCCAGCCAGGCGTCCGGGACGAGCTCGGTCAGCTCGCGCAGCACGTCCGGGGTGATCTTGGGAAGGAACTCGGCCTCGGCCTCCGCCAGGTGCCGGGCGAACGGGGTGAGGACGTGGTCGTCCACGTCGTAGGCGCCCGCGAACAGCCGCTCGGCGTTGGCCCAGGCGTGGTGGAAGATCAGGCTCGCGCCGTGGTCGATGAGCCAGACGTCCCGGTGCCAGACGAGCATGTTCGGGTTGCGCCAGCTCCGGTCCACGTTGCCGATGAAGGCGTCGAACCACAGCACGCGGGAGGCGAACGTCCGGTCCGGCTTCCAGCCGATCGGGTCGAACCCGAGCGAGCCGGGCAGGAAGTCGACCGCGAGGTTCCAGCCGGAGCTGGCCTTCAGCAGGTCCTGCACGTCGGGGTCGGGCTCGTGCCGCCCGATCGCCGGGTCCAGCTCGATGATCCGCAGCTCCGGGGTGCGCAGCCCGAGCCGGCGCGCCAGCTCCCCGGCGATCACCTCGGCGACCAGGGCCTTGCGGCCCTGCCCGGCGCCGTGGAACTTCATGACGTAGGTGCCGAGGTCGTCGGCCTCGACGACGCCCGGCAGCGATCCGCCCTCGCGGAGCGGCGTCACGTACCGGGTGGCGGTTACGAGCGGCAGCACACGTGCACGCTATCGGACGTCATGATGTGGCCATGACCTTCGTGGACCTCACCCAGCCGGTGGAGAGCGGCATGCCGGTCTACCCCGGCGACCCCGAGGTGCTGGCCGGGCTCGTGCTGACCGCCGTCAAGGACGGCGCGAACGTGGCGCGGCTGCATCTCGGCTCGCAGTCCGGCACCCACGTGGACGCGCCGTTCCACATCGACGACGCGCTGCCCCGCCTGTCCGACCTGCCGCTGGAGCGGTTCGCCGGCCGGGCCGTGATCATGGACGCGACGGACGTGCCGGACCGGGAGATCGGGCCGGAGCTGCTGCCGGACGGCCTGCGCGCGGGCGACGTCCTGCTCGTCCGGACGGGCTGGTCGGCGTACTGGGGCAGCCCCGAGTACTGGACGACCCACCCGTACCTCGCGATCCGGACGGCGTCGGCGATCGTCGCCGCCGGCGTCCGGACGGTGGGCATCGACGCGGCGAGCGTCGATCCGCCCGACTCGCTCGCCGCCCATGCGGTGCTGCTCGGGGCGTCCGCCGTGATCTGCGAGAACCTGACCTCGCTGGAGCAGGTGACCGGCCCCGCCGAGGTGATGCTGTTCCCGCTGCGGCTGGCCGGCCTGGACATGGGCGACGGCGCGCCCGTCCGCGCCGTCGCCCGCCTCACCGCCTAGCCGGACCCGGCCCGCCACGTAGCCGGACCCGGCCCGCCACGTAGCCGGACCCGGCCCGCCGCGTAGCCGGACCCGGCCCGCCATGGGACCGCCAGGTGGGCGGACGGACCGGGTCCCTCGCGCGGCCGGATCCGGCTCACATCTTGGCGATGACCTCGTCGGCGAAGCGCTCCATGCTCGCGATCTTGAGGTCCGTCCCGCTGTACCGGGCCTCCTCCTCGTCGGTCGGCATCCACCAGGGCGCGGCGAGCGTGCCGGAGACGCCGCGCTCGCGCCATTTCCGGTAGAGGCCGGCGCTCGGGCGCTTCGCGATCGGGGCCACGACCTGGAGGTCGTCCAGGGTGCGGCCGTGCTCGGCGAGGTGGCCCTTGAGCCGTTCGAGCAGGTCGGAGAGGTCGTCCTCCTTGTAGACGCGGTTGCCGATCCAGCCGTCGCCGATGCGGGCGGCGCGGCGCAGCGCGACGTCGCTGTCCCCGCCGACGAACACCGGCACCGGCGCGGACGGCACGGGCGCGATGCTGAGCGGCCCGTGGTCGTAGAAGCGGCCGTGGTGCTCGACCCGGCCGCCCTTCCACAGCTCGCGCAGCGCCGGGACCATCTCGTCCAGGCGCTTGCCGCGCGTCCGGAAGTCCTGGCCGGTCTGCCGGAACTCGTCCTCGCACCAGCCGACCCCCACGCCGAGGATCGCCCGGTCGCCCGACAGGACGGCCGCGGTGGAGACGGCCTTCGCGACGGTGAACAGGTCCCGCGCCGGGGCGACGTAGACGTTGGTGGCGAACCGGACCCGGTCTGTCGCCGCCGCCATCGCCCCGATGGTGACCCACGCGTCCGGCCAGTGCGTGCCCTCGGCGTAGGGCGGCGCGCCGGTCTCGCTGTAGGGGTAGGGCGCCTCGTAGTCGGCGTAAAACAGGTGGTCGGACACGGTGACCACGTCGTAGCCGAGCCGGTCGGCGGCCTTCGCCAGCGGCACGTACTCGCCGGCGTCCACGAAGGACGCGCCGAGCCAGAACTCCACGGCCGTCAGTCCTGGAACTCGGGGATGACCTTGGTGGCGAACAGCTCCAGGTTCCGCTTGACCGTGTCCAGCGGCAGGACGCCCTGCTGGCCCTGCATGAACAGCCCGAACCACTCCAGGTCCGGCATCCGGTCGAGCATCCGCTGGATGCCGCGCTTGACGTCGTCGGGGCCGCCGATGAGCGCCATCTCGACGTCGGCCATGCGCTTGAAGTCGCCCTTCTCCGGCGAGATCGGCTGGTGCCGGTCGTCCTCCTTCTTGCGCAGGACCTCCAGGTAGCCGAACGGGCCGAAGAACGACGCGAAGTCCTTCTGCATGCCCTTGCCGTAGGTGGCGATGGCCTCCTCGCGGGTGTCCGCCATCCCGACGATCTTCAGGATGCCGGTGTGCTCGCCGAGCTTGTACGCCTTGCCGAGCTTGGCGCACTCGTCCTGGTAGAGCTTGGCCTTCTTGGCGTGCTCGTCCGGGTTCGGGGTGAACATCCAGGGCAGGATGCCCTCCTGGGCAGCGCGCACCACCGACCGGTCGGACACGGTGAACGGCTGCCACAGCTCGGGGTGCGGGTCCTGGTAGGGCCGGGGGCAGACCGAGACCGAGCGCAGCACGCCCTCGTCGTCGATCTCGCCGGGCGCGCCGAACGTCCGCGTCCACTCCTGGGCGGGCCAGCCCTCGATGCCCTCGAACGGCGCGGGCACCTCGTAGTCGAGGACGTCGCTCTTGTAGCGCAGGCTGTCCTGCTCCCACGCCATCTTCATGATCTTCAGCACCTCGCCGAACACGTCGAAGTTGCGGTCGTCGGACTTCGAGCCGTCCGAGCGGGCCGCCGCCGCGTGCCAGCGCTGCCCGAGGACGTTCGCCCAGCGCGCCTGGTAGCCGCGCGCGACGCCGAGCCGGAGCCGTCCCCGCGAGAAGTGGTCGAGCAGCGCCACGTCCTCGGCGGCGCGGATGGGGTCCCACGCGGGCAGGACGAGCCCGAGCGGCGCGAGCAGGATCCGCTCGGTGCGGGCCGCGAGGTCGGTGAGGAACATCAGCGGGTTGACCGAGAACTCGAAGCCCTCGGAGTGGAAGTGGTGCTCGGTCATCATCAGGGCGTCGAAGCCGATCCGGTCGGCGTGCACGGCGATCTCGCGGACCTCGTGCAGCAGCTTCTGGTACGACTCGCGGTCGCGTCCGATCGGCCGCTTGGCCTTGGCGTTCTCCTCGGCGGCCCACCCGGAGCCGGGGATCTGCGGGTTCAGAAAGATCGCGAACTTCACGCGGGCGTCTCCTTAGCGAGCGGTTCGATCGGGTGATGCGACGGGGGCTGAGGTGCGCAGGGCCGAGGGCGGAGCCGGGGCGGCCCGGTCGAGCTCGTCCAGCCAGCGGCGGACGACGAGGGTGAACTCGGCCGGCCGCTCGGCGTGCAGCCGGTGGCCGGCGCCCGGCCACACCTCGGCGCGGGAGGCGGGATGCCGGAACAGGCCCCGCTCCCAGGAGGCCGACGCGCCCTGGGCGGCGGACCAGCAGGACAGCACCGGGCACTCGCGCCGGGCCAGGTAGGCGTCGCCCTGCGGGCGGACGCCGAACGCCGCGTCCCCGTCGTACAGCGCGGGGAACGCCTCGGCGAGGGCCTGCGGCGCGGTGGCGAGGATCTTGCGGCGGTGCCAGGCGAGCAGCCAGGACGGCGAGGCGGGCGTGTGGCACCATTCCTCGTTCGCCAGCGCGGTCGGGTACGGATCGCCGGACCGCAGGCCCTCGTACATGGCGGGGAAGCCGGCGGCGATCTCGGGCGTCTGGCCGTAGGCCGGGTCCACGCAGACGAGGGCGCGGACGCGGGCCGGGTACTCGACGGCGAGGGCGCTGACGGCCATCGTCCCGAGGGAGTGGCCGATCGCGACGACCGGTTCGGTGACGCCGAGGTGGTCCAGCAGCCGGACGAGGTCGCCGGCGAAGTCGTGCGGCGCGTAGCCGGTCGCGGGCGCGGACGACAGGCCGTGCCCGCGCAGGTCGGGCGCGATGATCCGGTACCGCTTGCCGAACTCGGGGAAGTGGAAGACCCAGTCGTCGGAGTCGGCGCCGTAGCCGTGCACCAGCAGCAGCGTGCCGCGCGGCTCCCGCCCGGCGGGGGAGTCGTCGGTGAAGAACACCCGCACGTCGCCCAGCTCTGCGAACGGCATCGGTCTGGCCTCCTCGGATTAACCGAACAAGCGCACGCTACATCAATCGATGGAAGCCGAGCAATCGCTTGGTTGTGGATACAGTGTGACGCATGTCGCGCCCGCGCGCACCGGACGCGCGCGCCCCGCGGGGCGAGGCGCGCGCAGCGGAGGGAGCCCGGATGCGCCTCGGGATCACGATGTTCGCCACCGACCGCACGATGCCGCCGCACGAGCTGGCCGCCGCCGCCGAGGAGCGCGGCTTCGCCTCGCTCTACCTGCCCGAGCACACCCACATCCCGGCCGCCCGCACGACCCCGCCCCCGACCGGCGACGACACCCTCCCCGAGGAGTACGCCCGCACCCTGGACCCGCTCGTCGCGCTCGCCGCCGCCGCCGTCGTGACCCGCACGATCACGCTCGGCACGGGCGTCCTGCTCGCCGCGCAGCGCGATCCGGTCGTCACCGCGAAGGCGGTCGCGACGCTCGACCGGATCTCGGGCGGACGGGTCGTCCTCGGCGTCGGCTACGGCTGGAACCGCGAGGAGGCCGCCGACCACGGCGTGGACTGGACGACCCGCCGCGCGCGCGTCCGGGAGCACGTGCTCGCCATGCGCGAGCTGTGGACGAAGGACGAGGCCGCGTTCAAGGGCGAGTACGCCGCGTTCGAGCCGAGCTGGTCATGGCCGAAGCCCGAAGGCCGGATCCCCGTGCTGCTCGGCGGCGCGCCGGGGCCGACGCTGTTCGCGCACGTCGCCGAGTACGGTGACGGCTGGATGCCGATCGGCGGCGCGGGCGTCCGGGAGGCGCTGCCCGCACTCCGCGCCGCCTGCGAGGCCGCCGGACGGCCGATGGCCCGGGTCGTCCCGTTCGGGACCGTGCCCACGCCGGGCAAGCTGGAGTACTACGCGGGGCTCGGCGTCGAGGAGGTCGTGCTGCGCGTCCCCGGCGGCGGCCGGGACGCGGTGCTGCCCGTCCTCGACCGGTACGCCGCCGAGCACGCCGGACGCTAGCGGATGATCCGGAAGCAGAAGAAGGTCGGGAACCGGATCCACTTCCCCTTGCCGCCGGACACCGCCCCGACGATCGGGAACACCCAGCCGCCGATCAGCAGCTCCAGGTAGACGAAGACCAGCGGGACCAGGAACGCCGGGTTCTTGAAGATGATCGCCGGAACCGCGCACACCGCGCCCAGCGCCAGCAGGTGGATCAGCATCGTGAGCTGGAAGTTCAGCGCCTGCGCCGTGTGGTACCGGACGAACGGCGAGGTGTTCTTCTTGATCAGGTAGATGACCAGCGGGGCGAGGAACCCGACGAACAGCATCAGCACGTAGCTGAGCACCACCATGTTCGTGTCGTCGCCGTTCACCGGCCCGCCCGGGCCGGGCGGGTGCGGCGGGACGCCCGGCGGGCCGTAGCCGTAGCGGGGGTCGTAACCGTACGGTGAGCCGTACGGGCCGGGTTGCGGAGGCGGTGGCGGCTGGTCGTTCACTGTTCTCCACATCGACGGGGATGCCAGGATGCAATCTAGCGTGAACCGGTCACCCGGTCCCGGCGTCGAACGGCGGAGGAGGGTGCGATGCCGGCGGCTCTGCGCGCGGACGACCCCGACCGGCTGGGCCGGTACGAGCTGACCGGCCGGCTCGGCGCGGGCGGCCAGGGCGTGGTCTACGCCGCGCTCGCCCCGGACGGCCGCCGGGTCGCCGTCAAGCTGCTGCGCACCGGGTTCGGCGACGACGAGGAGGCCCGCGGCCGGTTCCTCCGGGAACTGGACGTGGCCAAGAGGGTACGCCGGTTCTGCACCGCCGCGGTGCTCGACGCGGACGTGACCGGCGACCACCCCTACATCGTCAGCGAGTACGTGGACGGCCCGTCGCTGGACGAGGTCGTCCGCGCCGAGGGCCCGCGCGGCGGCGGCGCGCTGGAGCGGCTGGCCGTCGGCACCGCGACCGCGCTCGTCGCGATCCACCAGGCGGGCGTCGTCCACCGGGACTTCAAGCCCCAGAACGTCCTGCTCGGCCCGGACGGTCCGCGCGTGATCGACTTCGGCATCGCGCGGTTCTGGGAGGGCGCGACGCTGGTGCCGTCGGGCGTGGTCGGGACGCCGGTCTACATGGCTCCCGAGCAGCTCAGGGGCGAGTGGGTCGGTCCGGCCACCGACGTGTTCGCGTGGGCGGGGACGATGGTGTTCGCCTCCTGCGGGCGTCCGCCTTTCGGGGACGACACGGTCCCCGCCGTGTTCGGGCGGGTGCTGGGCGGCGAGCCGGACCTCGGGGCGCTGACGGGGACGCTGCGCGCGCTCGCGTCCCGCTGCCTCGCCAAGGACCCGGCGGCCCGTCCGTCGTCCTCGGAGGTGCTGCGCTCGCTGCTCGGCGACCCCGACACGGCGGACGCCGAACTGCCGGCCGCCGCGCAGCAGCGCGTCGCCGAACCGGAATTCGGCGGGGACGTGCCGCCCTGGTACACGACCAGGCCGTCCGGGAAGGGCGGCAGCCGCCTTCCGGCGGTCCTCTCGCTCGTCGCGGCGGTCGTCGCCGTGGCCGCCGCCGGGGTCGTCGGTGGCCTGCTGCTGGCCTCGCACGGCCAGCGGACGCCGCCGGCCGGCGGTCCGACGGGGGCGCGGTCGGCCCTCGCGCCGGCGACCGCGCCCGCGTCGACGCCGGCGCCCGCGTCCCCGGCCCCGTCCAGCTCGTCCGAGTCGCCGACCGAGCAAACGCCGTCTTCGGCCGCGCCCACCGCGACGGCGACGCCCAGTCCGTCCGCGGCGGCGTTCTCGGCGCAGGAGGCGGGCACGTGGAGCGGGCAGGTGCTCCAGAGCGACGGCAAGGTTCTCCCGGTGACGCTGACGCTGCCCGAGGGCGGGACGGTCGGCCACGTCGACTATCCCGCCCAGAGGTGCTCCGGTGACGAGACGCTCACCGGGCGGACGTCCGGCGCGATGGTGCTCCGCGAGAACATCACCGCCGGCGCGGACAAGTGCGTGCCCACCGGCACCCTCACCCTGACGCCCCGGCAGGACGGCCTCTACTTCGACTACTACGGCGTCGGCCGGACCCGCGCCTGGACGGTGAAGGGCCTGCTCACCAGGAGCTAGCCCGGCGCCGCCGGCGAGACGGGCGGCGAGCCCGGCGGCGCGGTCGGCGGCGCTGCCGGCGCGGCTAGTCGAAGACGATGACCGAGCGGGCGACCGCGCCGCCGCGCACGTGCGCGATCGCCTCGTTGACCTGCTCCAGCGGGACGCGCTCGCTGACCAGGCCGTCCAGGTTGAGGCGTCCGCGCCGGTACAGGTCGGCGAGGATCGGCAGGTCGCGGGCCGGGGTGGCGTCGCCGCCCTGGGTGCCCATGAGGCGGCGCGACCCGAACAGCTGGCCCGGCGGGATCGCGAGGTCCTGCCCGGCGGCGGGGGAGCCGACCATCACGGTCGTCCCGCCGGGCTGGGTCGCGGCGAACGCCTTGGTCAGCACCTCCGGGACGCCGGTGACGTCGAACGCGTAGTCGGTGCCGCCGCGCACGATCTCGCCGACCTGCTTGGGCAGGTCGTCGGCGAGCAGCGTGTGCGTCGCGCCGAACTCCCCGGCCAGCCGAAGCTTGGACTCGACCACGTCGGCCGCGATGATCGTGGTGGCCCCGGCCAGCACCGCGCCCTGGATCACGTTCAGGCCGACGCCCCCGCAGCCGACGACCAGCACGCTCGTGCCGGGCTCGACGCGCGCGGTGTTCACCACCGCGCCGTACCCGGTGACGACGCCGCAGGCGGTGAGCGCGAGCAGGTCGAGCGGGGCGTCCTTGGCGACCTTCACGCACATCGCCTCGGCCACGACCGCGCGCTCGGCGAACGCGCCGATGCCGATGTACGGCCGGACGGCCTCGCCGCCGAGTGAGAGGCGGGTCGAGCCGTCCGGGAAGACGCCCATGATGGCCGACATGCGGGCCTTGCCGGAGCACAGGTAGGCGCGTCCTCGCGCGCACGCGCGGCAGCGTCCGCAGGGGCCGTTCATGGCGATCACCACGTGGTCGCCCGGCTTGACGTTCGCGACACCCGGCCCGACCTGCTCGACCACGCCCGCGCTCTCGTGCCCGAGGACGCACGGCAGGTGCCGGACGACCGGGCTGTTGCCGTCCAGGGCCTTGATGTCGGAGCCGCACACGCCGGACGCGGCGATCCGCACCGCGACCTCGCCCGCGCCCGGCTCCGCCACCGCCACCTCGGCGATCTCCAGGGGCTCGCCGAACTCCCGCAGCACCGCCGCGCGCATCACCGTCTCCGCCACCGTGGCCTCCTCAGCTCGGCCACACCGTAGCACCAAGCACTTGCTTGGGAACAGCGCCGTCCCCCGGCCCGCGCCCGGACGGCTCAGTCGAACCAGACCACCAGGCGGACGTTGCCGGGCCCGTGCACGCCCGCCAGCACCTCCATGATCTTCCAGACCGGCGCCCACTCGGCGGTGTCCACCGCGTCCCGGCGGCGCGCCCGGTCGGCCCGGTACACCGTGCCGCCGTCGGTCCACTCCCGGCGCTCGGCCCAGGCCGCCGGGCCGCCGGCGTTCGCGGCGACGTCCAGCCGGTCGGTGAAGGCGGTGTCCCACAGGTAGGTCCCGACCAGTTCGAGCGTCCCGTCGCCGCGCCGCCGGTAGTGCCGGACGCGGCTGTCGGGCCGCTCGGACGGCTCGTCCCAGTCGATGCCCGCGAGCTCCTGCCAGCCGATCCAGGTGTGGCCGTGCAGGCCCTCGTGCTGGGCGGCGCGGGTCTGCGGCGCGGCGTCCAGCGGCAGCCCGCGCCCGCCCGCCACCGGCCGGAAGCCCAGCCGCTCGCACACGCCGAACAGGCACCCGAACGCCGGGTAGGACCGGCGGCCGTACACGTCCCGCAGGTCGAGCACGCCGCGCCAGCGGTCCAGCGGATCGGTGCGCATCCGGCACTCGAAGAATCCGTGAATATCCGTCGCCACGCCCTCATCGTCACCTCTGTCGCGGCGAAATGGGATGATCTGCGCCGTGATACTCCAGGACCGGGCCCCCACCGCGCCGGAACCGGTCGCGCCCCGGCCGGGACGCGTTTCCTAGAATCCCGTTCTGACAAGGGGAGGGTGCATGACCGGGGTGGGATCGGCCATCGAGCGGGCCCGCAGGGACCGCCGGGCGCTGGACGAGGAGCACCTGGCCGCGCTGGCCGGGCTGGCCGCGCGGGTCCGCGAGCTGGCCGCGGCCGTCGTGCTGACCGACGTGGAGATCGACGAGCTGGCGGCCGTGGGCGCGCAGGTCGAGGCGCTCACCGCCCGGCTCGGCGCGGCCCGCCGCGAGGCGCCCCCGGTCGCCCGCTACGGCGGCCGCGGCCGGCTGCGCCACGTCACCAATCCGGTGACCGGACCCGGCAACCCGTTCGCGCCGCCGGTCGAGGTCGAGTTCACCGAGGCCGGCGCGCGCGCCGTGGTCACCCTCGGCCACGTCTACGAGGGGCCGCCGACCTTCGTGCACGGCGGCGTCGCGGCCATGGTCCTCGACCAGGTCCTGGGCATGGCCGCCGGGTCGAAGGGCCGCCCCGGCGTGACGGCGTCCCTCGAACTGAAGTACCGCCGTCCCACTCCCGTCGGCGTGCCGCTGACCATCGAGGCCGAGGTCACCGGCTCGTCCGGGCGCCGCTCCCACGTCGAGGGACGCATCCTGAACCCGGAGGGCCTGCCGACCGTCGAGGCGACCGCGCTGTTCATCACGCCGCAGCGCTAGGTGAGCCGCAGCGTTGTGAACGGCAGCGTTAGGTGAAGAGCTGGCCGCCGTTGACGTCGAGCGTCGCGCCGGTGGTCGCGGCGGCCTGGTCGGACGCCAGGAAGACGACCGCCCGCGCCACGTCCTCCTCGGTCGCGATGCGGCGCAGGGCCATCGCGGCCGTGTCGCGGGCGCGGATCGCCTCGAACGTGGTGTGCTCGGCCTCGGCCCGCGCGCGCATCCAGTCGTCGAGGACGTCCGAGGCGATCCAGCCGGGCGCGACGCAGTTGACGCGGACGCCCGACGGCCCCAGCTCGTCGGCGAGGCAGTGCGACAGCAGGTGGACGGCGGCCTTCCCGGCAGCGTAGTCGCTGCGTCCGGCGTATCCCGCGCGGGACGACATGGACGTGAGGTTGACGATCGAGCCCGCCCCGGCGGCGACCATGTGCGGCGCGAAGTGGCGGCAGGCCAGCAGCGTGCCGTAGGCGGCGATCTCGACGGCCTTGCGCCACTGTTCGAGGTAGGCGTCGTCCATGTCGAGGACGTTGCGCCGGTGCGAGCCGGGGAAGGCGGCGTTGACCAGGACGTCCACGCGTCCGAAGCGTTCGACGACCGTGTCGGCGAGTCGCCTGACCTGGTCCGGGTCCGAGACGTCGGTGGGGACGGGCAGGGCCTCGCGGCCCTCGGCCCGCACCGCGCCGGCGATGGCCTCCAGCGTGTCCGCGCTGCGCGCGGCGACCGCCACGTCCGCGCCCTCGCGCGCCATCAGCACCGCCAGCGTCCAGCCGAGGCCGGGTCCCGCGCCGGTGATCACCGCGATCTTGCCGTCCAGCATCATGGCCGTTAACGTACCAAGCGCTAGCTAGGTTTGTCGGCCCGCGGGGAGGTGCGGATGGGCGTCACCCTCGCGACCGATGTCGGCGGGACGTTCACCGACGTCGTGCTCACCGGACCGGACGGCCGCGTCGCCGTCGCCAAGACGCTCACCACGCCGGACGACCCCACCGAGGGGCTGCTGCGCGGCGTCCGGCAGGCGCTCGCGGACGGCGGCACCGCGCCGGAGGAGGTCACCCGGTTCGTGCACGCGACGACGCTCGCGACCAACGTCATCCTGGAGCGGACGGGCGTCCCGGTCGCGTTCGTCACCACCGAGGGCTTCCGGTCGATGCTCGCGCTCGGCCGCCAGGCCCGCGTCGAGGAGGACCGGTACGACCGCTTCTACACCCGGCCCGAACCGCCCGTCCCGCTCACGCGCACCTTCACCGTGCCCGAGCGGATCGACGCGTCCGGCGCGGTCCTCACCCCGCTGGACGAGGACGCCGCCGCGTCCGTCGCCGACCGGATCGCCGCGCTCGGCGTCTCGGCCGTCGCGATCTGCCTGCTGCACTCCTACCTGAACCCGGCGCACGAGCGGCGGCTCGCCGAGATCGTCGCCGCGCGCCTCCCGGACGGCGCACCGGTCGTCGCGTCCTGCGACGTGTGGCCGGAACTGGGCGAGTACGAGCGCGCCACGACGACGCTGATGTCCGCCTACGTCGGCCCGGTCATGGCCGCCTACCTGCGCAGGCTGGAGGGGCGGCTGCGCGACGCGGGCATCACCGCGCCGGTCCGCGTGATGGAGTCGGCGGGCGGCGTCCTGCCCGCCGCGCTCGCCGCCGACCGCGCCGTCTACACCATCGAGTCCGGGCCGGCCGCCGGGGTCGTCGCCGCCGCGCGGCTCGGCGCCCGGCGCGGCCTGGCCGACCTGGTCTGCTTCGACATGGGCGGCACGACGGCGAAGGCCGGGCTCGTGCGCGGCGGACGCCCCGGGATCACGCACGAGTTCCAGGTCGGCGGCAAGGGCAGCCACGGCGGGCGGCGGCCGGGCACCGGCGTCCCGATCAAGGTGCCGGCGATCGACCTCGCCGAGGTCGGGTCGGGCGGCGGCTCCCTCGCCTGGACGGACGCCGGCACGCTCCGCGTCGGCCCCCGCTCGGCGGGCGCGGACCCCGGTCCCGCCTGCTACGGGCGCGGCGGAACCCTCCCCACCGTCACCGACGCCGACCTCGTCCTCGGCTACCTCGACCCGGACGGCTTCGGCGCGTTCCGGCTGGACGCGTCGCTCGCCCGGGCCGCGATCGAGGAGCACGTCGCCCGCCCGCTCGGCGTGGACGTGACCAGCGCCGCCGCGGCGATCCACGACATCGCGGGCGCGCAGATGGGCGCGGCCGTGCACGTCGTGACCGTCCGGCGCGGCATCGACCCGCGCGGGTTCACGCTGGTCGCGCTCGGCGGCGCGGCGCCGACGCACGCCGTCGGCCTCGCCGAGCGGTTCGGCATGGCGCGGGTGCTCGTCCCGCCGCACGCGGGCGTCGGGTCGGCGGCCGGGCTGCTGCACGCCGACCTCGCGATCGAGCGCGCCCGGACGTTCCTCGCACCGGTCGCGCGGCTCACGTCCTGCTCGGCGAGCCGCGACTCGCTGGGGGAACTCGCCGATCTCCTCGCGGAGCTGGAGCGGAGCGCCCGCGCGGACCTGTCGGCGGGCGGCGAGGCCGTCGTCGTCCGGTCGGTGGGCGTCCGGTTCATCGGGCAGGCGCACGCGTTCACGGTCGATCTCCCCGCGGGGCCGGTCACGCCCGAGATCGTCCAGCGGGCGGCCGAGGAGTTCTACAAGCGGTACCACGAGTCGTATGGCATCGATTTGCGCGATCCCGTGGAGCTGACCACCGCGCGCGTACGAGTCACGCTTCCCGGCGCCGCCCCGCCTACGGCACGCGTGATTCCGCAGCCGTCGCCGAGCGCGTCACGTCGGATCTGGCTTTCGGGTGAATGGCAGGACGTTCCCGTACGCGCGGGCACGAGCCATGCCCCTGGCGAGACCTTCGACGGCCCGTGCGTCGTCACCGAACCGCAGTGCTCGCTGCTCGTCCCGCCCGGCTGGCGCGGAACCGTGGACGACGAGGGCGCGATCATGCTGGAGGCACGGCCATGACGCCCGACCTCACCGCCGAGATCCTGCGGAACGCGCTGTGCGTGGCCGCCGAGGAGGCCGGGAGCGTGGTCGTCCGGTCCGCGTACTCGGCGTTCATCGTCGAGGGCGCGGACGCGGCGGCCGCGATCCTCGACGCGCGCGGACGGCTCGTCGCGCACTCCCTGTCCACGGCGCTGATCCAGTGCGCGAGCCTGCGCAGCGCGCTGCCGTTCCTGCTGGCCGCCCACCCGGCCGGCACGATGGAGCCGGGCGACGTGTTCGTGCTGAACGACGTCTACCAGGGCGGCATCCACGCCAACGACCTGATCGTCCTGCGTCCCGTGTTCGTGGACGGCGCGCCCGCCTACTTCACCGGCACGCTCATCCACGTCGCCGACCTGTCCGGGATCTCGGCGGGCGGCATGGCGTCGGACGCGACCGACGTGTTCCTCGAAGGGCTCCAGCTCCCGCCCGTCCGGATCGCGACGGCGGACGGCCTGGTGGACGACCTCGTCCGCGTGCTCGCCGCCAACAGCCGCACCCCGGACCGGCTCGTCGGCGACCTGCGCGCGCTCATCGCCGGGGCCAACGTCGCCGCCCGCCGCCTCGCCGAGATCATCGACGCCTACACCCCGGACGGCCTCGCGCGCGGCATCGCCGACTACCTCGCGCACACCGAGGCGCGCATGCGCGAGGGCCTCGCCGCCATCCCCGCGGGCACGCGACGCGCGTCCTACGCGCTGGACGACGGCCACACCGTCCGCGTCGCCGTCACCTCGGACGGCGCGGGCGCGCTCACCGTGGACTTCGACGGCACCGACGAGCAGGTGCCGCTGCCGGTGAACTCGGGCTTCTCCCAGACGATCGGCGGCGTCCTGTACGCGGTGCGCTGCTTCGTCGATCCGACGCTGCCGATGAACGAGGGCTGCTTCGCCCCCGTGGACATCCGCCTGCCGCGCGGCACGCTCGTACACTGCACGCCGCCGTATCCCGGCGGCGGACGGTTCGGCACGGTCGCCGCCGCCGAGGAGGCCGTGCTGTCGGCGATCGCGCCGGACGGCGCCGCCGCGTCCGGCATCCTCCAGGCGTTCAGCATCAGCGGCGTCCGCAGGCCCTGGCTGCACATGTCCTTCGACCTCGGCGGCACCGGGGCCCGCCCGGACGGCGACGGCGTGGACGCCACGGGCGCCCTGTTCGGCGGCGGGCGCAACATCGTCCCGCAGGTCGAACCGGTCGAGGCGCGCCTGCCCGTCCGGATCGAGGAGGTCTCACTGATCCCCGGCTCGGGCGGACCCGGCCGCAACCGGGGCGGGCTGGGCACCCGGACCGTCCTGCGGATGCTGGACGACGCCCGCGTGGACACGCGCGGCGACCGCCTGCTCCGCCCGCCGCCCGGCGCGGCCGGAGGCTCGCCCGGACGGCCCGGCGGCTACTACCGCGAGCGCGTCGACGGCGGGATCGAGCCCCTCGGCACCAAGGCCACCCGCCAGCCGCTGGCCGCCGGTGAAGCCCTCATCGTCGAGACGTCCGGGGGAGGCGGCTATGGGCCGCCCGGAGAACGCGCGGCCGAATCCGTCGAACGCGACCGTGCCGATGGGAGAATCACATGAAGTTCGGCGTGCCCCTCAGCCTCGTCCATCAGGCCGCGTGGAAGGACCTCGCCGTCACCGCCGATCGTGTCGGCTTCGAATCGGTCTGGCTGGCCGAACACCTGGTCTTCGCCACGGACCTCTCCATGGCGACCTACCCGTACACGAACAAACCTGGCATCACCCCGACGACGCCTCTCTACGACGCCCCCGCCTACCTGTGCGCTCTGGCATCACTGACCAGCCGCGTTCGCCTGGGCACGGCCGTCTACCTCTACGGCCTGCGCCATCCGCTCATCGGCGCGCGCACGTTCGCGACCCTCGACCAGATCTCCGGCGGCCGCGCGATCGTCGGCGTCGGCGCGGGGTGGTACGAAGGCGAATGGGTCGCCGCCGGGCTCGACTTCCGCACCCGCGGACGGCGCCTGGACGAGGCCATCGCCGTCTCCCGCCGCCTCTGGACCGAACCCGCCGTCGAGCATCACGGCGAGTTCTACGACTTCCCGGAAGTGGCCTTCGAGCCCAAGCCGGTCCAGGCCCGGCTGCCCGTCCTCGCGGGCGGCGAGTCCCGCGCCGCGCTCCGCCGGGCCGCGGCCCTCTGCGACGGCTGGATCTCCATGCCGCAGACCCCGGACGGGATCCGGCCCAAGATCGAGCTGCTCCGCGAGCTGCGCGAGAAGGCCGGCCGCGCGGACGAGCCGTTCGAGATCACGGCGCACGCCTACGAGCTGCGCGACCCCGGCGAGGTGGCCGAATGGGCCGAGCTCGGCGTGGACCGGCTGATCGTCCGGCCGTGGCGGCGGTCCCGGGACGCCGTCGAGGGGGCCACCGCGTTCGCGGAGATTTTTCACCTCGCCGACAACATGTGACATCTCGCCCCGCGTGGACCGTCCCTGACGTACCGTGCGGCCATGGCGAGTGTGCTCGTGGTGGAGGACGATCCGGACGTCCGCACTGCCCTGATCCGTGAGCTCGGCGCCCGCGACCACGTCGTCCGCAGCGTCGGGACCGCGATGGACGCGCTGCGCGAGGTGACCCAGTCGCCGCCCGACGTGGTCGTGCTCGACCTCGGACTGCCCGACCTCGACGGCGGCGAGGTGCTGAAGATGCTGCGGGGCGTCTCCGACGTCCCGGTCGTCATCGCCACCGCGCGCGACGACGAGCCCGAGATCGTCCGGCTGCTGAACGCCGGCGCCGACGACTACCTGATCAAGCCGTTCTCCGCCGAGCACCTGTCCGCGCGGCTGACCGCGGTGCTGCGCCGGGCGGCGCGCTCCGGACCCGCCGCCGAGCTGCGCGTCGGCGGCCTGCACATCGACCTGGACCGGCGCGAGGCGGCCCTCGACGGCGCGCCGCTGGAGCTGACCCGCCGCGAGTTCGACCTGCTCGCCTACCTCGCCGCCCGCCCCGGACGCGTCGTCGCCCGCCGCGAGCTCCTCGCCGAGGTGTGGCGGCAGGCGTACGGCGACGACCAGACCATCGACGTCCACCTGTCCTGGCTGCGTCGCAAGCTGGGCGAGACCGCCGCGAAGCCGCGCTACCTCCACACCGTCCGCGGGGTCGGCGTCCGCCTGACCAGCCCGTAGATCGACGCGCGCGCGTGAGGAGCGCGAAGGAGGTGGGGGTGTGAGGCGGACGCTCGTGGTGGTCGCGCTGGCGGCGTCGGCGATGACCGCGCTCGCGTTCCTGATCCCGCTGGCGCTGCTGGTGCGGGAGACCGTGCACGACCGGGCGCTGAACGCCGCCGAACGGCAGGCCGCCTCGATCGTCCCGGACCTCGCGACCGTGTCCGCGCCGGACGATCTGGAACGTGCCGTCGCGGCCCAGCCCGCCGGGATCGCGCACCGCATGACCCTGCACCTGGCGGACGGCTCGACCGTCCCCCCGGCGGGCCGCCGGAGCGCGACGCCCGCGCAGCTCGCGGCGTCGATCGCGCACGGCCGCTCGACCACGGTCGGCGTGCGCGGCGGCGAGTCGCTGCTCCAGCCGGTGTGGCTGGCGGGCGGCAAGGTCGTGGTGGTCGAGGTGTTCGTCCCGCGGTCGGAGCTGACGCGCGGGGTCACCCGGTCCTGGGTCGTGATGAGCCTGGTCGCGTTCGTGCTGGTCGGCGGCTCGGTGTTCGCCGCCGACCGGCACGGCGCGCGGGTCATCCGCGCGACCCGGCGGCTGTCCGGCGCCGCCGCGGCCTTCGGCGACGGCGACCTCGGCGCGCGCGTCGCGCCCGAGGGCCCGCCCGAGGTCGCCGAGGCCGGGGCCGCGTTCAACGCGATGGCCGACCACGTCGTCCAGCTCCTGGCCGCCGAGCGGGAGATGGCCGCCGACCTGTCGCACCGGCTGCGCACGCCCCTCGCCGCGCTCCGGCTGAACGCCGAGGCGCTCGGCGGCGGCCCGGTCGCCGACCAGACGCGCGAGGCGGTCGAGCGGCTCGAACGCGAGGTGGACCAGATCATCCGGACCGTCCGGAAGCCCACGGCGCGGGGCAGCTGCGACGCCGCGAAGGTGCTGCGCGACCGCGTCCGGTTCTGGTCGGTGCTGGCCGAGGACGAGGGCCGCTCCTGCGAGCTGATCGGCGCGGACCGGCCCGCGCCGCTCCCGCTGCCCGGCAGCGAGCTCGCCGCCGCCGTGGACGCCCTGCTCGGCAACGTCTTCAAGCACACGCCCGAGGGCGCCGCCTTCGCGGTCACCCTGCACCGCGGGCAGGGCGTGACCGGGATCCTCGTCGCGGACGCGGGCACCGGCATCGCCGACCCGGAGGCGGCCCTCCAGCGCGGACGCAGCGGCGGCGGCTCCACCGGCCTCGGCCTGGACATCGCCCGCCGTGCGGCCGAGTCGACGGGCGGCTACCTGCGCATCCACCGGTCGGTGCTCGGCGGCGCGCAGGTGCAGATGTGGTTCCGGACGCGCTGGCTGCCGCCGCAGCGCCGGTCCCGCCGCCTCGTCCGGCGCCGCCACTCCCGCTCGGCGTGACGCGCCGGTCACACCTCGGTGACCGACAGGCCGTTGCCGTCCTGGTCGCGGAACGCGAACATCGGCGGAGCGCCCTGCCAGCGCAGGACGTCGTCGGCGTCCACGCCCTTGGCGCGCAGCTCGGCGTGCAGCGCGTCGGCGTCGGCGGTCGCGAGCCTGATCTCCGTGCCGCGCCCGGCGGGCGACGCCCCGCCCGCCGGGACCAGCGCGATCGTCGTCGCGGACCCCTTCGGGGCCACCTCGATCCAGCGTCCGCCGAACTCGCCGAGCGGCACGTCCCGCCGCTTCTCCATGCCGAGGACGCCGACGTAGAACTCCACGGCCCTGTCCTGGTCGGTGACCGGGACGCCCGCCGCCCAGATTCCGGTGATGCCGCTCATGCCTTCCTCCTTGCTCGGGTTCTCGCAAGGAGAGACCCGCGGACGCGCCCGGACTCATCGGACCCCGGGCGGCGGACTTCCGGCTCAGGCCGCCGGGCAGGCGTGGAAGGCGTGCACCTTCCAGTCGCCGCCGTCCGCCGCGAGGACCCAAGTCGCCCGGATCCAGCGGTCGTCCGGCACGACCTCCTCGCTCGCGCGCGCGGCCGTGCTGCGGACGGTCACCAGTGCCGTCCCGCCCACGAACCTGAGGCCCTCGATCTCGTCCCGCAGGCGCGTGCCCTGGAGCGAGCCGGTGAACAGCGCGCTCATCCGGGCGCGGATCGCGTCCTTGCCGTCCGCGAACGCCTCCGCCGAGATCGAGGTCGCGTCGTCGGCGAACTCCGCGGCGAACGCGTCGGCGTCGCCGTCCGTCCACGCCTTGTCCAGACGGCCGAACAGGTCGCGGACGCGGGTCTCGTTGTCGGTCATGGTCACTCCCCAAGTCGATGCTGTCGCCGGTACGTACCGGCCACCCCGCCGGAATCCATCGCCCGCGACCGATGAATCTCGCGTCCCCACCCGGTAAGTACGGGACGTGGACTTCGAAGAACGCACCGCGCCGCACCGCCGGGAGCTCCTGGCCCACTGCTACCGGATGCTGGGTTCCGTCACCGACGCCGAGGACCTCGTCCAGGAGACGATGATGCGCGCGTGGCGCTCCTACGACCGCTTCGACGAGCGCAAATCCTCGATGCGGACGTGGCTGTACCGCATCGCCACGAACGCGTGCCTGAACGCGCTCCAGTCACGGGCGCGGCGTCCGCTGCCGTCCGGAATCGGCGCCCCCGGCACCGATCCGGACGCGCCCCTCGCGCGCGGCCACGAGGTCCCGTGGCTGCAACCGTTCCCCACGGACCCGGCCGAAGCCGCCGCCGCGCGGGGCACGCTCCGGCTCGCCTTCGTGGCGGCGCTCCAACTCCTGCCGCCGCGCCAGCGCGCCGTCCTGATCCTGCGGGACGTCCTGGACCGGCCGGCCGCCGAGGTCGCCGCGTTCCTGGAGACCTCGCCCGCCGCCGTGAACAGCGCGCTCCAGCGGGCCCGCGCGCGCCTGGCCGAAGAGGACCTCGACCCGGAGAACCTGGGGGGGCCGTCCGACCCGTCCGCGCGGGCGCTGGTGGACCGCTACGTGACCGCCTTCGAGAGCGCCGACCTGGAGGCGCTCGGCGGCCTCCTGACCGCCGACGCCGTCCTGGAGATGCCGCCGTTCGTCAACTGGTACGCCGGCCGCGACCACTACCTGGGCTTCATGGCCCGCGTCTACACCCTGCGCGGCACCGGCTGGCACCACATCCCGGTCGAGGCCAACGGCCAGCCCGGCTTCGCCGCCTACCTCGCCGCGCGGGGCGGCCCGGCCACGCTGCACACCCTCCAGATCCTGGACGCCACCCCGCACGGGATCCGCCGCAACACCGTCGTCCAGGACGAGGAGGTCTTCGACCTGTTCGGGCTCCCGAGGACCCTGGTCAGATGATCGCGAACCCGTACTCCGCGGCGAGCGGCTCCAGCACCGGCTCGCCGAACCGCTCCCTCATGGCCTTGAACGCCATGGCCTTCTCCTCGCCGAAGCGCCCGACCTTCAGCGTGTAGGTGGCGGCGGAGACGAACACCGGAGGCGACGTCTTGCTGTGGAACTTGTCCGCGTACATGACGACCGCCTCCTCGTCCGTCTCCGCAAGGAAGTCGGCCTCGGGCAGCGGCAACCCCTGCGAGCGGACGTCCTCGCACGTGAGCCCGACCCCGGTGTGATGCGAGCAGAATCGGCACAGGACTTCCGGTAGCCCTTCCTCGCGCAACAACTCCTCACCCAGTACTCCGTGCCGGATGTAGTTGGCCGAATCGAGCCGTCCGTCCGGCCCGTAGAGCCGGTACACCCCGATGTCATGCAACAGCGCCCCGGCTCGCACCAGAGCGCTGTCGCTGAACTGCCCGGCGACCCGGGCCACGATCTCGCAGTGCGCGAAGACCAGCTCGAAGGCCTCGGCCGAGGGAGCGTGCCGCAGGTGCAGCTCCCGAATCTCCTCGTCAGACGGAACCCGCATCTCCCAGATCCTAGGCGAGCAGCGACATCAGGAACCTCATGGTTTCGCCGGGCCCGGTCGCCGAAAGGGAGATGTTGTTCATCACCCCGCCGTACATGTCGAGATCACTCGGCTTGTCGAGATAGAGCGCCGAGGTCAGCTGCTCCAGGTACACCACGTCGGACAGGTCGGGCTCCGCGAACCGCAGGATGGTGAACGGGCTGTTCACGAGCGTGCTCGCCCTGAAGGCGAACGGCAGGATCTGCAACGTGACGTTGGGCAGGTGCGCCATCTCGATGAGATGGCGCACCTGGCCGCGCATGACCCCGCGGTCCCCGACCGGACGCCGCAGCACCGCCTCGTCCAGGACCGCCCACAGCGTCGGCGCGTCCGGCTCGGCGAACCGCCGCTGGCGCATGGCCTGGAGGCGGACGTGCCGCTCGACGTCCGCATCGGACGCGTCCGCCTGGCCCATCCTCGCGATGGTCCGCGCGTAGTCCTCGCTCTGGAGGAGCCCCGGCACGAAGTGCGACTCGTAGATGCGCACCACAGACGCGGCCTCCTCCAGGCCGAGGTACGTCTCGAACCACGGCGGCAGGACGTCCCCGTACCGGTGCCACCACCCGGGCGAGTTGGCCTCGCGCGCGAGCTCCAGCAGGGGGGCGCGCTCCGCGGGGTCGGTCACCCCGTACAGCGTCAGCAGGTCGTCGATGTCGCGTTGCTTGAAACTGACGCGGCCCAGCTCCATGCGGCTGATCTTCGAGTCGGAGGCGCGGATGGCGTACCCCGCCTCGTCCCGGCCGATCCCCCGGTTCTCGCGCAGGCGCCGCAGCTGGGCGCCCAGCAGGATGCGCAGCACGGTCGGCCCGCCACGCGGCCACTGGCTGAGCGGCGTCACCTCCTCGTGGTCCGGTGCGGCGAGCGAGACGGCCGCACTGCCACCGCGAGGCACGGACACGGCCGCGCCGCCACCGCGAGGCGCGGGCACGGCGGCGCCGACCACCTGCACCATGGACGACTCGGACCGGCGCGGCGCGGGCACGGCCCGGAGCGGCGGGGAGCGCTCCCCGGACTCGTCCGCGCCCGCGTCACCCGTGTGCCCGAGCCGCGCGGCGGTCTTCTTCCACCGCTGCTCCCACTCCTGGAGGTCGCCGTCGCAGGCCGCGACGTAGGCGCGCGTGATCTCCCAGGTGGGGAAGCGCCGTCCGGCCGCCGCTTCGGCGAGCGTGGTGAACCCGTAGTAGGACCGCTTCGACATGGCCCGGTAGCTCGGCGACCCCGCGCTCGCCCGCAGCTCCCGCAACGCGACCGCGAACGCCGCGACCGGACCCGACTCGGGATCGAGCGGATTCTCCGGCCGGGGCATCAGCGGACGGAGGTCCGCAGCAGGACCGCCGACGCCGCGAGCACCAGCGCCCACCAGGGATCGACGCCCCGCAGCACCAGCACCACGACCAGCACCACCACGGGCGCGGCCCACACGTCGCGCACCCCGGGCCGGGTAACGCAAGGACGGACTTCCACGGCATAACTCACGAAAGCTCCCACTTTGGACGAATGGCTCGGGCGGAGAAAGCGAGCGCGGTCCTTCCGGTCCTTCGCGGTTGCCGCCGCGAAGGACGCTCCGCGCCCCACTCGCGTTCATCGTGTCGGACACGTTCCGCTTCCGGAAGCGATATGGCCCGACTCGTTGTTCGAAGTCCGACCGCGCCCGAGCGCTTATCGCGCCGTCCCGTTCCCGGTCAAGCGAAAGTTGTTCGCACTTCCACGACCGAACCGGCCACCTGCTCATGCAGAGGCACGAACACCACCCCGTCCCGAAACCACGAACAACGAAGCCGGCCACCTCTCTCGCCATCCCCGCAGGTCAGCGCCCCGCCCCAACCCGCCCTCACCGGCAGGGCAGCGCCACCGCTCCCGAGGGGATGCCGAACAACGCGGCCCGGCCCGTACCTTGTACGTGTCGATGGCTCCACGTCTGATGGCTCGGGCGGGGCACCACGACCGGAAGGGCCTCCCGTTGCCGCGGGAGGCCCTTCACACTTCCTTCCCAGCTCAGCGCGCATGCGAAGGCACCCGGAATAACACCGACTCAGGCGAACCCTAAGTGAGGATTAAGAGGGTTCTCCGGAGGGTTCGGGGTGCTTAGCGTGGCGGGTGTCAGGTTGAGGGCTACGGCGGAGGTGGCGCGGGAGAGTTGAGGTTACGTCGGCTGAGGTTCCGACTCCTGGTTCCTGATTGAGACAGGTGACCGGCCCGTACGGCCCGCAGGACCCCGCTCGGGGCCGTGCGGGCCGGTCGTCTTTTCTCAGTACTTCAGGATGCCGGTGAACTCGTAGGGGGACTGGGAGACGCCCGAGCAGGTGGGGGAGACCTGGCCGTTCGGGCAGCCGCCGTTGTCGCGGCCCACGGACCAGAAGCGGATGAAGCCGATGTTGTTGGAGACGGCCCAGGAGTGGAGCTTCTGGGCGGCGGCCTGGGTGGTGGTCATGCCGCTGTCGTTCTTGCCGATCATCGGGGTGACGCCCAGGAGGGACTTCAGCTCGGCGTCGGACTTGCCCGGCCAGATCTGCTTCATCTGGGCGAGGCTCGCGGTGGCGGCGGAGACCATGGCGTCGCCCCAGTCGCCGGAGTAGCCGAAGTCCATGAGCATGGGGTTGACGCCGACGTTCAGGCCGCGCGACGCGGCGTCCTGGAGGATCTGGATCGAGTAGGGGTCCATGCCGTAGTCCTGGCCCTGGACGCGCATGGTGTAGCTGATCGTGGTGCCGCGCGCCTGCTGGAGCTGCTTGAGGGCGGCGTTGACCTTCGGGATGTCGATGGACGCCTCGATGTCCACGTCCAGGTTGTTCGTCTTGACGGTGTCGAGGATCTTCTCGTAGGCGGCGAGCAGGCTCGCGGTGTCACCGCAGGACTGTTCGAGGTAGGGGCCCGCCGCGCCGCCCGTCGCCACCACCACCTGGCCGCCGGACTGCTGGAGCGCGCGGACGTCGTTGATGATGCGCTGGTCGTCCAGGGCGATGGTGCCGCCCCACGCCGGGTTGCAGCCGGTGCTGTCCCCGAGCGCGAAGGCCAGCGTGTAGTTCTTCACCCCGGTCGCGGACGCGGCGGAGGTCAGGGACGGCGTGTTCATCGTGATGTCGATGTACGGCGCGAACCGGATCGTCCCGCTGGGCGGGGGCGGGGTGCCGCCGCCGTCGGTGGTCTTGCCGGTGACCGCGGACGAGTAGGCCGAGACGTTGCCGGCGGCGTCGCGCGCGCGGACCTTGAAGGAGTAGGACGTGTTCGGCGACAGGCCCGTCACGGTCGTCGAGGTGCCGGTGACCGTCGTGGGGGAGCCGTTGTCGCGGACGAGGTCGTAGCCGGTCACGCCCGTGTTGTCGGACGAGGCGTTCCAGCCGACCGTCAGGGACGTTCCGGTCGCGCCGCTCACGGTGAGGCCGGTCGGGACGGACGGCGGCGTGGTGTCGGGAGCGCCCGCGCAGGACTTCCCGTTCAGGGTGCAGTTCTGCGGCGCGCCGTTGCCGGAGGCGACCCAGCCGAAGGTGGCGGTCGCGCCCGGGGCGAGGGTGCCGTTGTACTCGCGGTTCTTGAACTCGTAGTGGTCGCCCGTGCGGGTGAGCAGGGCGTCCCAGTACGAGCCGACGCTGGTGCCGGACGGCAGGTCGAACCCGACCGTCCAGCCGTTGAGCTGGGCGTTTCCGGTGTTGGTGACGGTGAACTGGCCGGTGTAGCCGCCGCTCCACTCGGAGACCTTGGTGAAGGCGGCGGTGTCGGCGTGCGCGGGGACGCCGAGCAGGACGAGCAGGGCCGTCAGCAGGACGGCGACAGCGGCTCGGGACACGGGGAGCTCCCTGGGCAGGAGGGACGCGGTCAGGCCCCCGATGGCCTTACTAAAGGAAAGTTTCCTAACTGTTCGGCCGGATGCTAACCCCGGACGCCCGCCGCGGCAAGGGCCGTCCGGCCCGCGGCAGGCCGGCCTGTCCGCCGCACGGAAGGCCGGGGCGTCGAGCAAGCGGGCCGGGGCGTCGAGCAAGCGGGCCGGGGCGTCAGGAGAGCGGGCCGGGGCGTCAGGAGAGCGGGCCGGGGCGTCAGGAAAGCAGGCCGGGGCGTCGAGGAAGCGGGCCGGGGCGCCGAGGAAGCGGGCCGGGGCGTCAGGAGAGCAGGCCGCGCAGGACGGAGCGGAGCGCGTCGGCGGTGCCCGCCGCCGACAGGTCGCCGGTCGCCAGCCGGCGGACGGCGAGGCCGTAGAGCAGCGAGACCACGGCCGGGGCGTGCAGCTCGGCGTCCGGGACGCCGAGCGCGGTGAGGATCGCGGCGGCGAGCCGGTCGTAGGCGGCGACCGAGCGTTCCGCGGTGGCGCGCACGTCGGGGTCGCGCGCGGCGTGCAGGTGCAGTTCGAGGTTGGCGATCTGGCGGCGGTCGGTGGCGAACCCGACCACGGCCTTCTCGACCTCGTCGGCGGCGCGGTCGGGGTCGAGGCCCGCGTCGCGCAGGTGCTCCACGTACGCGGTGATGCCCGCGATCTCGTCGTCCACGAACGTGGTGAGCGCCTCGCGCAGCAGGTCGGACTGGCTCGGGAAGTGGTAGGTGAGCGAGCCGAGCGAGACGCCGGCGGCCTTGGCGACGGCGCGGTTGGTCACGGCGCCGACGCCGTGCTCGGCGATGAGGTCCAGGGTGGCCTGGAGCATGCGGTCACGCGGGGTGGTCATGGTCGTTCCAGTCTTCCCCATCCGGGCGCCGGGCGTTATCGTTCGTTCGAACGAACGATACCTGGGGCGAGACGAAGGGTGCGACGGGATGGACGACTTCCTCGGTCTGGCCGACCAGGCGGCGCTGCTGGCGGACGGCGAGGTCTCGTCGCGGGAGCTGGTGGAGCACGCCCTGGCCCGCGCCGACGCGCTGGACTCGCTGGACGCGTTCCGCGTCGTCCGGTACGAGGCCGCGCTGAAGGAGGCGGACGAGGCGGACCGGCGGATGGCGGCGGGCGAGTGGCTGCCGCTGCTCGGCGTCCCGGTCGCGATCAAGGACGACACCGACCTCGCCGGCGAGACCACGCCGTTCGCGGTGCTCGGCGACCACCGGCCCAAGACCACCGACGCCGAGATCGTCCGGAAGCTGCGCGAGGCGGGCGCGGTGATCATCGGTAAGACGACGACCTGCGAGATCGGGCTGTGGCCGTTCAGCGAGTCGCCCGGCTTCGGCCGCGCGCGCAACCCGTGGAACCCCGCCCGGACGCCGGGCGGGTCGTCCGGCGGGAGCGCGGCGGCGGTCGCGGCGGGCATCGTCCCCGCGGCGGTCGGCTCGGACGGCGCGGGCTCGATCCGCATCCCCGCAGCCTGGACGAACCTGGTCGGCATCAAGCCGCAGCGCGGCCGCGTGTCCGGTTACCCGCACACCGACCCGTTCAACGGCATCACCGTCTGGGGCCCCCTCGCCCGGACGGTCGGGGACGCGGCGCTGCTCCTCGACGTCCTGACCGGAAGCCACCCGGACGACGCCTACCAGCTCGACCATCCCGTCACCCCGTTCGCGACGGCCGCCGAAACCGCTCCCGGGCGGCTGCGGATCGCCGTGTCGTTCCGGACCGCCTTCGGCGTGCCGAGCAGGCTCGACCCCGAGATCCGGCTCGCGGTCGAGCGCGTCGCGCGCCGCCTCACGGCGCTCGGGCACAAGGTGTTCCCCGCCGACCCCGACTACGGGCCGATCTTCATGGGCCTCGTGCCGCGCGGCACGACCGGCGTCGCGGACTGGCTGGACGGCATGCCGAACCCGCGTCCGGAGCCGCGCACCGAGGTGGAGGCGAGGATCGGGCGGATCGCGGGCCGCCGCCTGCTGCCGCTCGCCCGCCGCCTCGACCCGTACTTCCGCCGCCGGGTCGGCCGGATCTTCCAGACCGCCGACGTCGTCCTCACCCCGACGACCGCGCAGCTGCCGCTGGAGGTCGGCGCGTTCGACGGCGCGGGCTACCAGCGGACGCAGTCGGGCGTGGCGGCGGCCTGCCCCTACGCCTGGACGTGGAACGTGCTCGGCTGGCCCGGCGTGAACGTCCCGGCCGGGTTCAGCCGGGACGGCCTGCCGATCGGCGCGCAGCTCCTCGGCCACGACTCCGACGAGGCGACGCTGATCTCGCTCGCCGCGCAGCTGGAGGCCGTGGAGGGCTGGGCCGACCGGCATCCCGCCGAACCGGCCGCGGCCGTGAGCCGCTGACACCCGCCGCCGCCCGCCCCGGCCGCGTGCGTCGAGGCGGGCGGCGGCGTTCGCCGGGGCGGGCGGCGGCGTTCGCCGGTCAGTAGCCCGAGCCGGTGACCAGGCCGCCGTCCACGAGCACCTCGCTGCCGGTGCAGTAGGACGCGTCGTCCGAGGCCAGGTAGGCGACCAGCCCGGACACCTCGCGCGTGTTCCCGAGGCGGCCGAGCGGCAGGCCCTGGATCAGGGCCTCGGCGCGGTCGGCGGTCGCGTCGATGACGTCCTGCTGCATCGACATCCCGGTGACGATCGCTCCGGGATGGATGGAGTTGACCCGGATGCCGTACTTGCCGAGCTCGCGCGCGGCGGACTTCGTCAGCCCGCGCACGCCGAACTTGGACGAGCTGTACGCCGAGAGCCCCGCCGCCCCGATGAAGCCCTCGGTGGACGACACGTTGATGATCGACCCGCCGCCGGCCGCCCGCATCGGCTCGATCACGGCCTTCACGCCCTGCCACTGGCCGAGCAGGTTGACCTCGATGATCGCGCGCGCCTCGTCGATCGTCATGTCCTCGATCGGCTTGTGCTTGAGGATGCCCGCGTTGTTGACCAGGACGTGCAGCGCGCCGTAGGTCTCGACGGCGGTCCGGACGGCGGTCGCCCAGTCCTCGGCCTTCGTCACGTCCATCCGGACGAACCGGACGGCGTCCCCGAGGTCGGCGGCGAGCTTGGCGCCCTCGTCCTCCAGCACGTCGCCGAACACGACCTTCGCGCCCTCGTCCACGAACCGCCGCACGTGCGACTTGCCCATGCCGCGGGCGCCGCCGGTGACGATCGCGACCTTGCCGTCAAGACTTCCCATCGAGGGTCCTCCTCATCGCGGCCACCGCGCTCGCGGCGGCCTCCATGCTGCGGTAGACCGGGACGCCCGCCTCGCGCGCGACGGCCCGCACCTCGTCCTCGACCCCGGGCGGGGCGCACTCGGCGTTCCGGACGACCAGGGTGATCCGCGTGCCGGGGACCTCCGCCTGGAGCTTCCCGACCGCGCGCGTGTAGGCGACCAGCGGATCGGCGCTGTTCCCGAAGGTGAAGAAGCTCTGCACGTTCACGTGCGCGACGACATCGGAGAACGCGCGCCGCGCCAGGATGGCCGTGACCGCGTTCCGGATGAGGTCCGGGTTGCCGCGCGGACCGACCGGAATCTCCAGCGGGTTCGCGAGCGAGCTGCCCGCGCCGAGACCGAGCCCGCGCAGGGCCTCGACGGCCTCGTCCGGGAACTGCGGCAAAGCGAGGGACGCGCCGTCGAACACGTCGGCGGCGAGCACGCTCGCGCCGCCGCTCGGACCGATGACGAGCACGCCGTCCCCGCGCACCGAGCGCCGTCCGTGCAGGTCCAGGGCGTCGAGCGCGCCGATCAGGTCGTCCTGGCTCCGGACGATCGCGGTCCCCGTCTGGACGCCGAGCGCGGTCCAGATCCGGTCGTCGCCGATCATCCCGCCGGTGTGCGAGGCGGCGGCCGTCCGGCCCTGGTCGCTGCGCCCGCCGACGAGCGCCACGACCGGACGCCTCGACGCGCGCAACGCGTCGAACAGGCCGCGCCCGTCGCGCGGATCCTCCAGGTAGAGGCCGATCGCGGACGTCCCGCCGTCCGCGGCCAGGTGGCGCAGCAGCTCGGCCGGGGTGACGTCGAGGCTGTTGCCGACCGTCGCGACCTTGGAGAACGTGAGCCCGCGCCGCTCGCCGACCTTGATGATCTCGCCCGCGAGGCCGCCGCTCTGCGACACGACCGCGATCCGTCCCGGACGGCCGGGCTCACCGCCGATGAACGTCTGCCCTCCGGCGGGGGAGTAGACGCCCATGCAGTTCGGGCCGAGCAGCCGGACGCCCGCCTCCCGCGCGGCGCGCGCGAGGTCGGTCTCCAGCTCGGGCTCGCCCATCTCCCGGAACCCGCCGCTCATGACCTGCACGAACGGGATCCCGGACGCCTGCCGCACGACGTCCGCGCACTGCTCGGCGGGGACGGCGACCAGCGCGTAGTCCACGTCGGCCGAGGCGAGCGACGGGACGCACGGCACCCCGTCGATCTCCTCGGCCGTCGGATGGACGGCGACGAGCCGCCCCTCGTACCCGACGGCCTTGTAGAAGCCGAGGAACATGTTCCCGAAGTTCGGCCGCTTCGTGGACGCCCCGACCACCGCGACCCCGCGAGGCGCGAACAACCGATCGAAGTCGGTCACCTCCGGCAACGCCGTCTCACCGCGCGAGGCCCGGTCTGCCTCCAGCGCCCCGTCGCCGCGCGAGGCCTGGCCCGCCTCCGATGCCCCGTCGCCGCGCGAGACCGTGCTTGCCTTCAGCGCTCCGGTGCCGGGCGAGGCCGGGCTCGCGTCCAGGTTCAGGTCGTCGCGGCCGACGAGCCGCGCGTCCACCGCCACCGCGCCCGACGGCCCGCAGATGACCGGGTTCAGCTCGAACTCGGTGAAGCCGTCGCCCAGCGCCGTGACGATGTCGCTCACGGCGAGCAGCACCTTGACCACCGCGTCCCGGTCCACCGGCGGCGCGCCCCGGTAGCCGTCGAGCAGGGCGGAGCCGCGCAGCTCCGAGAGCATCGCGTGCGCGTCGTCCTCGGTGATCGGCGCGAGCCGCAGCGCCGTGTCGCGAAGCGCCTCGGTCCACACGCCGCCGAGCCCGACCATCAGGACGGGGCCGAACGCCGGATCGCGCACCGCGCCCACGATCAGCTCGACGCCGGGCTCGGCCTGCTCCTCGACCAGCAGGCCGTCCGCGGCGATCCCCTTGTCGTCGAGCGTGAGCAGCATCTCGGCGGCGGCCTCCGCCGCCGACTCCGCCGAGTCGAGCCCGAGGCGCACGGCGCCCGCGTCGCTCTTGTGGAGCAGCCCGGGGCCGTACGCCTTGACCACGAGCGGCGGCGTCAGCCCACCGGCGGCGGCCACGACCTCGGCGCGCGTGCGCGCGGTCGCGCCGCGCGGCACGGTCACCCCGAACCCGGAGATCCACGCCTTGACCTGGTGTTCGGCAACGTGGCTCACAGTCCTCCTCAGAAGCGGTCGCGCATCGGGCGCGGTCGCGCATCGGGCGCGGTCGCGGATCGGGCGCGGTCGCGCGGATCGGGCACGGTCGTGCGTCAGACGCGGTCGTGCGTCAGACGCGGTCGTGCGTCAGACGCGGTCGTGCGTCAGACGCGGTCGGCGTAGGCGTCGCGGATGCCCCGGCGCAGGAGCTTGCCGGGGCCGCCCGACGCGTCCTGCGTGTGCGGCAGCATGCTCGCGATGACCACGGCGTCGGGGCGCCGGTGCTCGGGCAGGCGGGCGGCGAGGGCGGACTTCACGGCGTCCTCGGTGAGGGACGCGCCCTCGCGCGGCACGACCGCGAGCAGCACCTTCTGCTCGACCGCGTCCTGGCCCTCGGGGTGCGCGGGGACGCCGACCGCGCCCGCCTCGGCGACGCCGTCGAGCTCGATCGCCGCCTCCTCGATCTGGACGGGCTGCGTCCACTGGCCGCCCTTGAGGATCGCGTCCTCGCGGCGGCCCAGCACGTAGAGGAAGCCGTCGGCGTCCATGCGGCCGAGGTCGCCGCCGACGTACCAGCCGTCCCGCAGGACGTCGGCGGTCTTGTCCGGCAGCTTGTCGTAGCCGGCCATCACGTTCGGCCCGGCGAGGTTGATCTCGCCGACCTCGTCCAGCACGCGGTTCCCGTTCGGGTCGGTGATCCGCACCGCGCAGGACGTGCGGGCGCGGCCGACCGACGAGATGTCCTGGCTGCCGTCGTCCTGGCGTCCGAAGCAGGTGTAGGGGGCCTCGGTCTGGCCGTAGTAGCTGTAGATCGCCGCGCCCGGCACGCGGGCGAGGATGCGTTCGCGCAGCGCGGGGAGCAGCGGCTCGCCGCCGAGCACGATCGCCTTCAGCGACGACAGGTCCACGCCGGTGTGGACGTCCGAGCCGAGCAGCGCGGAGAAGAAGCTCGGGATCAGCGAGACGTGCGTGACCTTCTCGCGCGGGACGACCCGGAGGAAGTTCGCCGGACCCCAGTCCTGTTCGAGCACCAGCGTCATGCCCGCGTAGAACGCCGGGCCGACGAGCGCCGGGAAGCCGATGCCCCAGATGATCGCGCCGGTGCCCATCACCGAGTCGGGGCCGTGCTCGACGTCCAGCCAGATCTGCGCGGACGCCAGCGACGAGAAGTGCGTGTGCATGACGGCCTTCGGCAGGCCCGTCGTCCCGGAGGTGTAGAACAGCGCGAGCAGGTCGTTGCCGAACCCGCCGAGCGGCGGCTCGGCCTCCGGCGCCTTCGCGGCGAGCGCGTCGAGGTCCACGGTGTCGCCGGCCGGCCCGCCGACGCGGAGCCAGAGCTTCACGTTCGGCAGGTCGGGGCGGATCTGCTCGACGAGCTTCTCGACGGTCGCGTCGTACACGAACGCCGTGCACTCGGAGTGCTCGACGACCTCCCGCAGCGTATCGGCGGGCCAGAACGGGTTCAGCGCGGCGACGACCGAGCCGATCTTCATCTGCGCGAGGTACACCTCGGCGACGTGCAGCGTCTCGTTCATCAGCGACGCGACCCGCGTGCCGGGCGCCACCCCGGCGGCGAGCAGGCCGTGCGCGACGCGGTTCACGCGGCGGTTGAGCTGGTCGTAGGTGAAGCTCTGCTCGCCGCAGTACGTCAGCGCCGTCTTGTCGGGGGTGCGCAGGGCGTTGGCGGTCAGGATGGCGTGGGCGTAGTTGCTGAACGGGCTGTCGCTGCTGGGGCTGTTCTCTCGCGCCACGGCTCGGCTCCTTCGGCTCAAGCTGGAGGGGTGGGATGCGGTGAGGACGGCGGGAGGCGAGGCGGAACCGGCGTACCGGGGGACCGGTGCGGCGGTCCGGGCCGGCGGTCAGCGGGAGCTGTACAGGACGAACAGGTTCCCCGCGGGGTCGCGGAGGACGGCGCGGATCTCGTGCGGTCCCTCCTCGGGCTCCCGGACGACCGTGGCCCCGGCGGCGGTCAGCTTCCGGGCCGTCGCCGCGACGTCGGCGACCTTGAAGGACGCGGCGGGCGCGCCGCCCGCGACGTCCTCCTCGGGTCCGGCGATCGCGAGGGTCGTGCCGCCGCCGTCGAACGCGGCGAACCGGCCGCCGTCCTGGAACTTGAGCGTGAGGCCGAGGCCGTCCCGGTAGAAGGCGACGGCCTGCTCGACGTCCTGCGCCGGGTAGAGCACGTTGCCGAGGCGCGGCAGATCGGTCATGCGGGACTCCAGTGGGGGATCGGGCCGAAGCCGGGCAGCTCGGCGAAGCGGACCCGGACCGGCATCCCGATCCGGACGTCCTCGGGCGGGCATCCGGTGACGTCCCCGAAGACGCGCGCGCCCTCCGGGAGGTCGAGCCAGGCGACGGTGTAGGGCGGTTCGAAACCGGGCAGGAACGAGCGGTGCACGACGGTGAACGTGTGCACCGAACCGCGTCCGGACACCGGCTCGTAGGCCAGGTCCGCGCCGCCGCACCAGGGGCAGCGCGGCTCGGGGAAGTGCACGAACCGGCGGCATCCGGCGCACCGCTGGAGCGCCAGCTCGCCGCGCCGGCAGGCCGCCCAGTAGGGCTCGGTCAGCGGGCTCGGTGTCGGAGCGGGGCGCGGCTGGTCCATCGCGGCCCAACCTAGCGCACGCTTGGTTGAGCGACAAGGGCGCCGATGTGGCGCCGCGAACGGACGCTCTCAGGCCGCGGCGAGGCGGTCCCGGGAGAGGCGGTCGGCGCGCCGGGTCGTCTCGGGCAGGCGGTAGCGCGGCGCGAGCGCGAGCGCGAGGCGGCAGGCCTCGTCCAGGCCGACGCGATGGCCGACGGAGACGAAGACCGGCTTCACGCCGTCCTGCGTGCGCAGGACGCGGCCGACCTCCACGCCGTCCAGGAGCAGCGGAGCCTGGTCGCCGCGCGCGGGGCCGGGCGGCTCGTGCGCGCCGACGAACGCGGTCTTGGCGATCCCGATCGTCGGCAGGCCGGTGATGATCCCGACGTGGCAGGCGAGGCCGAAGCGGCGCGGGTGCGCGAGCCCGTACCCGTCGCAGACGAGCAGGCCCGGGGTGGCGGAGAGGCCGCGCAGCGCCTCGACCAGCGTCGGCAGCTCGCGGAACGCGAACAGGCCCGGGACGTACGGGAAGTCGGACATCCCGACCGCCACCGACTCCTCCACGACGTCGAGGGTCGCCGCGTCCAGCACCACCGCGGCGGCTGCCACGCGCGTGCGGGCGCCGCCGCCGTCGCCCGCGTAGGAGACGTCCAGTCCCGCGACCGTGCGCGGCGCGACCGAGCCGGACGCCTCGACGCGTCCGCGCAGCTCGTTCTGGATCGCCTCGGCCTCGGCCGGCGTGCCGGGCCAGGGGTGCGGAACCGTGATCTCCATGGCGGAAACGGTAGCGCCCGCGCACACTGTGATCATGGCTGAGCTGGAGACGGAGAGGCTGGTCCTGCGTCCGCTGGCGGGCGCCGACTGGGACGACTACGCGGCGATGATGGCCCACCCGGAGGTCGCGGCGGGGCTGGCCGAAGGGGTCGGCCGGACCCGCGACGACGTGTGGCGCAACCTGGCGATGTTCATCGGGCACCGGGAGATCCGCGGCTACTCGCACTGGGCGCTCGTCGAGAAGGCCACCGGCGCGTTCGTCGGACGCGCCGGACCGTGGAGCCCGCACGGCTTCCCCGGCCTCGGCGTCGGCTGGTGCCTCGCGCGCGAGCACTGGGGCAAGGGCTACGCGTCCGAGGCGGCACGGGCGGCGCTCGGCTACTGCTTCACCGAGCTGGCCGCGGGCGAGGTGGTCTCGCTGATCCTGCCGGGCAACGCCCGCTCGGTCGCGGTGGCGGAGCGGATCGGGCACCGGCACCTGCGCGACACCGAGTACCGGGGCCGCCGCGTCCACGTCTACGGGCAGCGCCGGCCGGGCTGAGGGCGGTCCACGCCTACCCAAGCAAATGCTAGGTCGTTTAGGGTGGGCGGGTGCCGACCGACCTCGCCGAACTCGCCGACCCCGCCCGCACGGCGCTGCTCGTCATGGAGATGCAGCGCGGCGTGGCGGGCGACCTCGCCCGCTTCCCCGACCTGGTGACGATCTGCGCCGAGCGCGGCGTGACGGCCAGCGCCGCGCGCGTCGCGCGAGCGGCCCGCGCGGCGGGCGTGCGCGTCGTGCAGTGCACGGCCGCGTTCCGCCCGGACCGGGCGGGCAGCCACACGCGCAACTCGCCGTTCCTCCGCGCGCTGCTCAAGGACCCCTCGCACATGCTGGAGGGGACGGGCGCCGTCGAGGTGCTGCCCGAGCTGTCCGACCCGTCCGACCTCGAATCGCGCCGCTACCACGGGTTCTCGCCGTTCACCGGGACGTCCCTGGACATGACGCTGCGCTCGCTCGGCGTCGGCACGGTCGTCGCGGTCGGGCTGTCGCTGAACCTCGGCGTCCCCGGCCTCTGCCTGGAGGCGGTGAACCTCGGCTACCGGGTCGTCTGCGTGACCGACGCGGTCGCCGGGACGCCCGCCGAGTACGGGGACGCCGTCCTCGCCCACACGATCCCGCTGCTCGCCGCGCGCGCCACCGCCGACGAGCTGATCCGAGCCTGGGAGGGCTGATGGACGGCCTCGACCTCACCGGACGCGTCGCCGTCGTCACCGGCGGCGCGGGCGGCATCGGCCGCGCGATCTGCGCCGACCTCGCCTCGCTCGGCGCGCACGTCGTCGTCGCCGACCTCGACGCGGACGCCGCGTCCCGCACCGCGAAGGAGGTCGGCGGCGCGGCGCTGCGCGTCGATCTCGCCGACCCCGAGTCGATCGACGCGTTCGTCGGAACCGTCGGGCCGGTGGACATCCTCGTCCACAACGCGGGCGTCAGCATCGTCGAGCCGTTCGTCCAGAGCGACCCGGCGCACTGGGACCTCATGTGGAAGGTCAACCTGCGCGCGCCGATGCAGCTCACGCGCGCGCTGCTGCCCCGCATGGCCGAGCGCGGGCACGGCCGCCTGATCTTCGTCTCCTCGGACGGCGCGCGCGCCGGATCGGGCGGCGAGGGCGCCTACGCCGCGACGAAGGCGGGCCTGTTCGGGCTCGCCAAGACGCTCGCCCGCGAGGCCGCGCGCGACGGTGTGACCAGCAACGTCGTCTGCCCCGGCCCCACGGACACGCCCATGGTCCGGCAGGTCGCCGAGCGGCATCCGGACCTGCTCGACAAGCTCGCCAAGCAGATCCCGCTGCGGCGCATCGGCCGTCCGTCCGACATCGCGGGCGTCATCGCGTTCCTGTGCACCGACCGCGCCGCCTACATCACCGGCCAGACCGTCTCGGTCAGCGGCGGGATCACGATGCAGTGACCCGCCGCGGAACCGGACCACGCGAAAGCGGGGCCGGACTACAGGGACGCGTAGGCGGCCTCGACCAGGCGGTAGGCGCGCAGGTCGCCCGAGAGCTGGTCGCCCATGCGGTTCGGGAGGTAGGCGACGGCCAGCTCGGCGTCGATGTCGGCGAGGCCGAGGGAGCCGCCCGCGCCGGTGTGCCCGAACGCCGAGCCGCGTCCCGCCTCCGGCGTGAAGAACGTCATGGACGGACGCATGAAGCCGAGGCCGAACGCGCTGGTCACGGTGAGGGTCAGGTCCTCGCCGTCCACGCGCGTGCGGATGCCCTCGCGCAGCGTCTCCGGACGGACGTACCGTCCGGCGATGAGGTCGGCGTAGAACCGGCCGAACGCGCGCGCGGTCGCGACCATCCCGGCGGACGGCCAGCCCGCGCGCAGCACGACCGGGTTGTTGAAGCCGCCCTTGCCGGGGCTCGGGTTGTTCAGCGCGCGGTTCATGCGGCTGCCGGTGTCGAGGTAGGCGTCGGCGAGCCGCGTGAGCAGCGCGTCGTCGGCCACCGCGCGCGGGCCCTCCTCGTTCTGGACGCCCCGCACGTTCGTCAGCTTCGCCGCCCGCTCGATGACCTCGTCGGGCGCCCCGATCCACAGGTCCAGGTCCGGCGCGAACTCCTTCTTGACGAACTCCCCGGCGGGCATCCCCGCGTGGTGGCGCACGAGATGCCCGGCGAGCCAGCCGTAGGTCAGCGCGTGGTAGCCGTGCGCCGTGCCGGGCTTCCACTCGGGCTCCTGCGCGGCCAGCTCGGCGGCGCGCGCGTCCGCGTCGGCCGCCTCCTCGGCCGTCACCGGACGGGCGAACGCGGGCAGGCCGACCTGGTGCGTCAGCAGGTGCTCGTTGGTCGCGACGTCCTTGCCGTGCGCGCCGAACTCGGGCCACCAGCCGGTCACCGGGTCGTCCCAGGCGAACGCGCCGCGCTCGGCGAGCAGCAGCGCGGCGGCGGCCGTCAGCGCCTTGGTGCAGGAGAAGCCGAACGCCGGGGTGTCCTCGGTCCACTCGCGTCCGGTGCGGCGGTCGGCGAGGCCGCCCCACAGGTCCACCACCCTGCGGCCGCCGGCGTAGACCGCGACGGCCGCGCCGATCTCGCGCCCCTCGTCGAAGTTCCGGGCGAACACGTCCCGGACGGCGGCGAAGGCCGGGTCGCAGTGTCCCTGCACGGTCGTCATGGCGGCGTCCTCTCCTCGGAAGGGTCTGAAACCGAATGATGCTCGATGAGCCGAACAACTGGGGACGGTGGGGTGCCGCCGACGAGCGCGGCGCGCTGAACCTGCTCACCCCGGAGACCGTGCTGGCCGCCGCGTCCTGCGTCCGGGAGGGGCGCGTGCTGGGCCTGTCGCTGCCGATCCGGGGGGCCACCTCCTCGCCCGCGCCGACGACCGTGCCGCACCTGCGCGGCCGGCCGCTGCCGCAGCACTTCATGTCGGTGGACGGCGGCGACTACGCGGCGGGCACCCGGCCGATCGGCGCGGGCCTGAGGATGGCCGACGACGCGCTCGTCGTGACCCCGCACGGCACCACCACCCACATGGACGCCCTGTGCCACATGTGGTCGGGCGACGAGCTGTACAACGGGCACCCGGCCGATCGCGTCCGCTCCTACGGCGCGGGACGGTGCGGCATCGACAAGGCCGGCCCGGTCGTCGCGCGGGGCGTCCTGTTCGACGTCCCGCGCCTGCGCGGCGTCGATCACCTCGCCGCGACCGACCGCATCACGCCGGACGACCTGGAGGCGTGCGGCGTCGAGCTCCGTCCGGGCGACGTCGCCGTCGTCCGCACCGGCTGGCCGCTGGTCTGGCAGGACGGCCCGGACGCGTACTGGAGCGGCCAACCGGGCCTGTCCGCCGACGCGGGCCGCTGGCTCGCCGCGCGGGACGTGTGCGCGGTCGCGTCCGACAACGCGGCGATCGGCGGCCTGAACGAGCGCCAGCTCGCCGACGAGGGCCTCGCCGACGACCTCCACATGATCCTGCTGTGGCGGCACGGCGTCCCGCTGCTGGAGATGCTGTGGCTGGAGGAGCTCGCCGGGACGTCCCGTACGGACTTCCTCTTCCTCGCCGCGCCGCTCAGGATCGAGGGGGGTACCGCCAGCCCCGTCACCCCCGTCGCCGTCCTCTGACCCGGGCCGCCCCCCGATGCGCGTGGCCGAATCTTCGTCTTTTGTCCATCCAAATGTGATCAACAGGTGATCGTCCGCCGACAGCGTTGCGAGGGTCCATCCCCCCACCGCAAGGAGGACACCGCTATGCGCAGACTCGTGACGGTCGGCGCGGCCGGGGCGCTCGTCGCCGCGACCGCGTCCCTCACCGGCACCGCCACGGCCGCTCCCTCCCCGACCGCTCCCGCCGCGCCCGCGCCGACCGCCCCGAACGTGCGGTTCGTCGACGCCGGGCAGAGCTCCGAGCAGGTCGACCGCTTCTGGACCCCGCAGCGGATCGCGAGCGCCAAGGAGTACCGCGGGGAGACCGCTTCGGCGGCCGGCTCCGGCGTCTCGTCCGACGCGACGGGCCAGGCCGCCCCCTACGTCCGCGCCGGGACGCTGCCCACGGGCGAGTCCGGCAAGGTCACCGCGCAGTGGCGCAAGCCGCCGGCGCTCGGCCGGCTGTTCTTCAGCCTCAAGGGCAAGACCTGGCTCTGCTCCGCGACCGTCGTGGTGTCCGACAACCACGACGTCATCTCGACGGCGCGGCACTGCGGGTTCGGCGAGGGCGGCAGCAACTACCGGTTCGCGCCCGCGTACGCCAACGGCAAGGCCCCGCGCGGCTGGTTCACCTGGCGCAAGGCGGGCTGGGTGACCACGAAGGGCGTCAAGGGCGACAACGCGTTCATCGTCCTGAACAAGCGCAACGGCAAGCACGTGCAGGACGCGGCGGGCTCCGAGGGCGTGGCGTTCAACTACAACCCGAGCAAGTACTCCACGAACCTGCTCGGCATCCCGGGCGACAAGGACTACCCGTGGCGCTGCTCGGGCAAGCCGAAGGGCAGCAGCGACCACCGCATCATCTACCTGGCGAACTGCAAGGGGATGAGCGGGGGCGCGAGCGGCGGCCCGTTCCTCATCAACTTCAACGCCAACACCGGCGTCGGCTGGCAGACCGCGAGCTACTACGGCAGCTGCGGTAAGGACGCCTGCGGCGCGCAGTGGCAGAAGGACGCGCTGGCCGTCTACCGGGGCGCTCAGCACCGCTGACCCCGAACTCGAAACGGCGGGCCGCCCCGACCGGGTGGCCCGCCGTTCCGCTGCGCCCGCTCGGGCCGGACGCGCTCGGGCTGGGCGGGCTCAGGCGGGGCGCAACTCCTCGACGCCCAAGGTCTTGGCGGTCGGGGACGGCGGGACCTCGTCCTTCGCCGGGTAGGTGCCGAGGACCTGGTCCGAGATCGGGGTGACCACGCCGAACCAGTACCGTTCGTTGCGGAAGTGGTGCAGGCGGTGGCTCCGCCACGCGACGCGGTACGGCGCGTGCCGGGGACGGTAGGACGAGTGGATCAGGAAGTGCGTCCACTCGTAGCCCGCGAGCGCGGTGAGCGAGGTCGCGATGCCGGTGAGCGCGACGCGCCGGTCCCGCGCGATCGCGAGGTTGAGGGCGACCAGCCCGGCGATCACGCCGGGGAGGACGGGCATCGGCACGAACACGAGTTCGGCGTCGCGCGGATCGCGGTGGTGCGCGCGGTGCTTGCGCGACAGCAGGGGATCGATCCGGCGGCCCCGCACCGTCCGCGGCTTCCAGTGCAGCACCGTCACGTGGACGATCCACTCGACGAACGGCTCGGCGGCCAGGACCGCGGCCGGGACGACCGCGTCCCGCCGGGTCCAGCGGCCCGCGGCCAGCCGTGCGGTGATCGCGGCCGCGGCGGCCGGAACGAGGACCTTCGGGCTCGGATGCCGGAAGAACTCGCGGGCCGCGCCGGTCAGGGTCAGGCCCGGCCGGAGCCAGCCGGGGGTGTCGGTACGGGGGCTCAACCCGGATCCTCCTCGGTGAAGTGGGCCAGCACGGCCGCGCGGCCTTGGTCCAGCAGCGCGGCGGCGCGGGCGCGGGCGCGCTCGCCGTCCCCGTCCTCGACGGCCGCGACGAGCTCCCGGTGCGCGGGCACGTCGCGTCGCTCGTCCAGGACGAGCAGGTCCACCAGGGACTCGACCGGGCGGTACGCGTCGCGCAGCACGTTCAGCGACAGCCGGTAGCAGACGTTCCCGGCCCCTTCGACCAGCAGGTCCCAGAAGCGCACGTCGATCGCGGCCAGCCCGGCGACGTCACCGTTCCGGGGTTCGGCCGCGCCCGCGTCGTCGCCCTGCGTGTCACCCCGCGCGTCGTTCTGCGCGTTGCCCTGCGCGTTGCCGTGCGTCTCGACGAGGCTCTCCAGTTCCTGGAGGACGGCGCGGAGACCCGCGCGGACGCCGGACGGGGCGCGCACGGCGGCGAGGGCCGCGGCGTCCGCGCCGATCGCGGTGCGCATCTCCATCACCGACCGGACGACTCCGGCGTCGATGCCGCCGTCCGCGCCGAGGAAGAGCCGGGGGAGCAGGTCGAGCCCGGCGGTGCGGCGGAAGTCGCGCACGCGCGTCGCGCCGCCGTGCCGGATCTCGACGAGCCCGAGCTGGTCGAGCCGTTGCAGCGCCTCGCGCAGCGCCTGCCGGTTGACGCCGAACTCCTCGGTCAGCGCGCGTTCGGGCGGGAGGCGGTCGCCGGCGGGCAGCGTGCCGTCGAGGATGCGGGCCGCGATCTGCTCGAACACCGCCGTGGCCACCGAGGTCCGCTCGACAGGGGAGAAGCCGCTCATGCCCGGATTCTGGCCATCCGAAGGTCAACATGTCAACTGGTCTGACCAGTTGTCCCGCAAAGAGCGCCGGCCGGCGGCGGGCCGACCGGCGCTCCGGAACTCAGGCGCCGGGGTACGCGCCGCCACCGTGGGCGGCGTCGAGCGCGTCATAGTCGGGCGTGTAACCGCGCTTGGGGATCTCGGCGACGAACACGACCTCGCGGGGCTTCTTGTAGGACGCGATCTCGCCCCGGACATGCTCGATGATCTGCTCCGACGTCGCCTCCGCGCCCTCCGCGAGCACGACGATCGCCTTCGGGGACTGGCCGAACCGGTCGTCCGGGACGCCGATGACGGCCGCGTCCGCGACCGCCGGATGGGTCTTGAGGGCCCGCTCGACCTCGGCCGGGTAGATGTTCTCGTGCGCCGACTTGATCATGCGCAGTTTCGGGCCGACGAAGGTGATCGTGCCGTCGTCCTCGCGCCGGCCGAGGTCGCCGGTGTGGTGCCAGCCGAACGCGCTCTTCTCCGCGTTCAGTTCCGGCCGGTTCCAGTAGCCGGAGAACAGGCTGTGCCCGCGCGCGCAGATCTCGCCGACCTCGCCGGGCGGCACCTCCCGCCCGTCCGGGTCCAGGATCTGCACGTGGACGAGCGGCGACGGCCGTCCCGCGAATCCCTCGCCGCCCATGCCGAGCCCGAGGAACGTCAGCATCCCGCCGACCTCGGTCTGCCCGTACCCGCCCATCCCGGACGCGCACCACGGGCTGTCGTCCACCGTGATCATCGCGTCCCACTCGGGGGAGTGCGAGACGAAGCGCAGCGACCCGAGGTCGTACCTGCCGTCCCGGTTCGCCTGGACGAGACCGTCGATCATCGGGCCGAACAGGAACGCCTGCGTGCACTTCTCGGCGTCGATGAGGCGGCACACCTCGTCCGGCTCGTACGCGGGCGTGAAGACGAGCTTCCCGCCGATCTGGAACGTCGCGAGCGTGAACATCATCGTCCCGACGTGGAACAGCGGACCGCAGGCGAGGAAGGTGAAGCCGTCCTCCATCTGCCGCATGTGCAGCAGCGCCATGCTGTGCGCGACCAGCGCCGAGTGGCTCAGCAGCGCGGCGTTCGGACGGCCGTCGAACGCGGCGGTGTACAGCGCGAGGACGGGCGCGTCGTCGTCCATGATCCCCGAGAACGCCGTGTTCCCGGACGTCAAGTACGTCTCGTACTCCTCGCCCGCGCGGATCCAGCGCGCGTCGGGCACGACCTGCCCGCGCGCCTTCTCGACCGCCTCGGACTCCTCCCACACCACGACGCGGGGGGTCAGGTCGTCCAGCACGTAGGCGATCTCGTCGGCGGACTGCCGCCAGTTGGCCGGGCAGAAGATCGCGCCGAGCCGCGCGCACGCGAGCAGCAACTCCAGCACGCGGAAGGAGTTCCGGCCGAGCCACAGCACCCGGTCGCCCGGCGCCACGCCGTCGCCGGCGAGCGCCCCGACGAGCCGGTCCACCCGCTCGTCCAGCTCCGGGTAGGTCAGCCGGACGTCGCCGTCCACGACCGCCGTGCCCTGCGGACGGCCGCGTCGATGCTCGGCGAGGACGTCGCCGAGAGTGAGCCGGTGAACTGCGGACATCGCGCCTCCTGGAACGGTGTTGCGGGACGTGGCCTCGGCGGGGGGACGGTCGGCTGCGGGGTCAGCGGAACGCGGGCATGACCTCCGCGGCGAAGAACTTCAGGATCTTCTTCATCTCCTCGAGCGGCATCGGCCGGGTGGAGCCGAAGTCGCACATCAGGTGCCCGAAGCCCATCTCCTGGATCGCCTTGATCTGGCCGATGACGCGCTCCGGGTCGCCGATCACCTCGAGCTGCTCCCAGCGGAACTCGTTGTCCACCGAGCCGCCCTTCAGGTAGCGGTCCTGGTAGTACTCGAAGCCCTTGGCGGCCTGCCCGGTCGCGCTGTCGATCGGCGCGCTCTGCAGGTTGAAGATGCGGGACCGGTCGAAGGCGGCCTCGAACCGGGCCTGGTCCTCGCGGGCCTGCTCGTTGGTCGGCGCGGCGTACACGATGCGGCTGGCGACGAGCTCGACGTCGGAGGAGTCGACGCCGTTCGCGGCGGCCGTCGCGTGCCAGGTCTCCGCCGCCTTGGCGATCTTCTTGAACGGCGCGGCCGGGTCGGCGAGGATCGGCAGCCCGCGCGCCGCGTACATCTCCACGGTCTCCGGGCTGACCGCCGCGACGTGCAGCGGCGGATGCGGCCGCTGGACCGGCTTCGGCATCAGGTTCAGCGGGCGCTCGGTCGAGAAGAACCGGCCCTTGTACTCGTAGTTCTCCTGCGTCCACAGGCCGAGGATGACGTCGAGGGACTCGTTGAACCGGTCCCGCGCCTCGGCCAGGTCCAGCCCGAAGTTCTCGAACTCGACGGCCTGGTAGCCGCGTCCGATGCCGAGTTCGAGCCGTCCGCCGGACAGCAGGTCCACCATCGCGGCCTCCTCGGCCACGTGGATCGGGTTGTGCAGCGGCAGCACCACGATGCCCGTCCCGAGCCGCAGCCGTTCGGTCCGCGCGGCGAGGTTCGCCAGCATGGTGAAGATGTTCGGGACGGTCCCGTACTCGCGGAAGTGGTGCTCGGCGACCCACACCCCGTCGAAGCCGAGCTCCTCCAGCAGTTCGACGATCTCGATCTGGTACTCGTACACCTCGCCCGCGGTCTGCCCCGCGAACTGGTGGAACAGGTGGAAGGTCGAGAACTTCATCGGGCGGTCAGCCACGTCGCAGGCTCCTTCGTCAACGCGCGGGGCGGGCGCGCCCGGGGGCGGCGCCGCACCCTGCCATCATTACGTACCAAGCGCTCGCTTGGGAAGCCTAACAGCCCGCCCGAATACGCGGGAGCCTCCCGCCCTGACCCTGAGACGCAAGCGTTACGCGCCCCGCTGTCAACGTCCGCCCCCGTTCGCGCGACCTACTGCTGCTCGATGAAAGATCAACTTGAGGAACGTGCACACGTGGGACGATCCACCTCCCTGCCCCTTCTCCGGCTCGCGGGCGCGACCGCGCTCCTGCTCGCCGCCCCGCTCACCCTGACCGCCTGCGGCGGCGACGGCGGGAACGGCGGCAAGAAGAGCGAAGCCAAGGTCGGCTCCACTCCGGCCGCCGCCGAATCCTCCGCGGCGCCGGAGTCGCCGATCGAGGCGTATCCGCCGGAGAAGGTCCTGGAGGCCGGGCTTGAGGACTTCAAGGTGGCCAAGTCGGTGCGGGTCGCCGGCGATTTCGACGACGGCGGCAACCCGATGCGCGTGGACTTCCGCCTCGGGGTGGACGTGGCGGACGGCACCATGCAGGGCAGCGACAAAGGCAGGGCAGTCTCGACGAAGCTCCGCTCGGTGGGCGGGAAGGTCTATATGAGCGGCGACGCCGGGTTCTGGGAGAGCATGACCGGGGACAAGGCCACCGGGCGGCTGCTCGGCGGCAGGTGGGTGATCGTGCCCGCCGCGGAGACCAAGGATTTCAAGCCGTTCCTCGGGGTCCGGCAGTTCGACGAGGCGATGTTCAAACGGTTCCGCAAAGGGCTCGCCTCGGGGTCCGGAGGGCTGACGGAAGGGCACGAGAGTCTCAGGGGCGCGCCGGTGTTCGCCATCGGGCCGCTGGCCAAGAAGCCCGTCGTCTATGTGGCCGCGTCGGGCACGCCGCACCTGGTCCGGCTGCAGACGAGCGGCCTGGGCGGTGACGTGCCGGACGGCGGCTTCGACTTCACCGAGTACGACGCGCCGCTCCAGATCCAGGCTCCGGCGGACGCGATCGACATCGGCAAGATGGGCAAGTGACGCGAGAGCCCGCCTCCCCTCGGGGCGGCGGGCTCTCTGGCTCTTGTGCGGTTCGGCTCTTGCGCGGTCGGGTGCCCGTGCGGTCGGGTCTCCGTGCGGTCGGGCGCTCGTGTGGTCGGGCCGTCAGTGGGAGCGTTCGGGGAAGCCGACCGGCGTGACGGGGTCCAGCGCGTGGTCGGCGGCCGGGACGGTGCCGGTGCGGCCGAACTCCAGGGTGAGCAGGGCGGCGGCGAGCCAGCCGATGTCGGCCCAGGAGCGGAAGACGATGCTGCGCGGCCGGTAGCCCGGCCGGAACTTACGGTCGAACAGGTAGAGCGACTCGACCGCGATCCACGGGTCGAGCAGGTGCAGGGCCTGGTAGCCCACCTTCTCGACCGCGTTGCGCTCGTCGGAGTCGAGGAGCTCGCGGAACGCGGCGAAGTTCAGCGACACCACCTCGATGCGCTGCTCCTTCGCCCACTCGGCGATGTCCACGATCAGGCGCTCGTTCAGGCCGTTCGGGGCGTCGGGGAGGCGGCGCATCGCGTCGAGGCTGAGGCCCTGGCCCGCCGCGACGTAGCGCTGGAAGGCGATCGGCGCGCCGTGCTCGTCGTAGGCGACGGCGACGACCGCGCCGGGGTGGTAGCCGGTGAGCAGCTCGTCCAGGTTCATGGAGAAGCCGCGCTCGGCCGCGCCGCCGAGCGAGCGGCTCGCGACGTCCAGCAGCTCGCCGCGCAGCTCGGGGCCGATCTCCCGCTCGGGGAGGACGTCGGTCTTGACGCCGAAGTTGTGGGTGCGCTTCACGGCCTGCCGGACGTTGCGCATCTGCCGTCCGGAGAGCGAGAACTCCGCGGGGAACAGCACGACCTCGTCGCCGAAGCCGAACGAGCGCAGCCCGCCCCAGGACGGCACCGTCTCGCTGCTCGCGCCCAGCACGGCCGGACGCCAGCCGGACCGGCGGCACAGGTCGAGGAAGGCGTTGATCGCGGCGCCGTGCGCGTCGGCGTCGCCGACCGGGTCGCCGCCCGCGACCGCGACGCCGAACAGCACCCGGTAGCCGATCGCGGCCCGGCCGTCCGGGCTGAACACGTAGGACTTGTCGCGGCGCAGTGCGAACGGCGCGAGCGTGTCGGAGCCGGGCCGGGCGACCAGGCCCGCGACGCGGCGGCGCTCGTCCTCGTCACCGGGCGGCGGCGCGGGGTCGGGCGCGAGCAGCGTGACGACCAGCACCAGCAGCCCGACGCCGCCGATCATCGACAGCGCGCCGGGCAGCCAGGCCGCGCCGCCGGACGGACCGCCGGTCGCGGACAGCCCGTGCGCGACGTCCGGACCGACCGAGCGGATCGTCACGCCGCCGAGGATCACCGTCAGCACCGCGGCGGCGACCACGAGCACCGCGCCGATGCGGATCGCCGAGCGGAGCCGGTCGGGGTGCGGCCGGACGACGAACGTGTCGCGGCTGACCCAGAGCGCGACGGCGGCGGCCGCGAGCAGCGGCAGCCGCCAGTAGGCGTCACCCCCGAACGCGACGGCCGCGAAACCCATCCCGACCATGACCATCAGCCCGTACCAGGCGGCCCGCCGGCGCAGCAGCGCGCCGCGCGCCACGAACACCAGGGCGATGGCCAGCACCACCGCGTGCGCGGGCGCCAGCGGACGGCCCGTGGCGAGCAGGGAGATCTGGTCCAGCCAGGACGGGGCGCCGTTCACGGCCGGCACGGAGAGCATCGCACCCACACCCAGGGTGGCGACGGCGTGCGGCCATGTCGGCGCCGTGTGCTTCGCTGCGTCCACGAGAGACACCTCCGAACGGCTGCAACCAAGATCCATGGGAACTCATTCCCGCCGTGGAACGTTAATTGCCGCCTATTTTGGGCCCGCGGCCCTCAGTGTCTGTGATGGCGGGACGGCTCGACAGGTTCCGTCCTACCCACCGCTACGGTGCTCCCATGACTGGATTCCGCCATGTGGTGCTCTTCACATGGGTCGAGGGCACGACCACCGCTCAGGTCGACGAGGTCGCCGCGAAGCTGCGCGAGCTGCCGGCCGTGATACCCGAGATCCGCGGTTACAGCCTCGGCTCGGACGCCGGCGTCAACCCCGGCACCGCCGATTTCGCGATCGTCGCGGACTTCGCCGACCGCGACGCCTACCTGGTGTATCGCGACAATCCGACCCACCGGGCCGTCGTCGACTCGATGAAGCCGCTGATCGCCTCGCGGGCCGCCGTGCAGTACGAGCTCTGACCCGCGGGCGGCGTCGCGCCGGTCCCGGACGAGGGTGGTCCCCTACCCGAAGAGTTCCCTTTCGAGGCGGCCCGGCCCCGGCCGGAAGTGGCCGCGGCTCCGGGTCGTTCGCGGTGCCGTGGAGCCGAGCCGCCGGACGGCCGTCACCGCAAGTGAACCGAGCAAGCGCTTGTGTTCTACCGGTCGCGCGGGTTAGGTTCGGCGACGAGGCCCGCCGGGGACGGATCGCGCCCCGTCTCCGGCGGGCGTCTCCGAAAACCGCGCGCGAAGGTCGAACCGGCCGGGCGCGGGGGCAACGGTCTGAGCTCGGAGGGGGCGGAGGTTGGCCGGACGCGGAGCGAGACAGGGCTTCTCGGGACGGGCGGCGATCGCCGGAATCGGGATGACCGCGCTGTCACGCGCGTCCGGACGCACCGAACTGTCGCTGGCCGCCGAGGCCGCCCGCGCCGCGCTCGCGGAGGCCGCCGAGGCGACCGGCGGTGCCGCCGCGAAGCCCGACGCGATCCTCAGCTACCACCTGAACGACTCCGCGCCCGTCCTCTACCTGGCGCGCGAGCTGGGCATGGCCGAGATCGGCTGGCACAACGAGATCTACGGCGGAGGGACGCAGAGCGCGTCGATCCTCGCGGACGCGTCGATGCTCATCGACGCCGGGCTCGCTCGGACCGTCCTGGTGTACCGGGCGCTGAACGGACGGTCCGGAAGGCGCATGAACGCGCTCGGCCTCAAGCTCGGCGAGGGCACGGAAGAGCAGTTCACGCACCCGTACGGCATGGCCGGGCCCGTCCACCAGTTCGCCTTGGCCGGGCAGCGCTACCTTCACGACACCGGCCTCACCGAGCGGCATCTCTACGCGGTCGTGGCGCAGTCCCGCGCGCACGCCGTCCGGAATCCGCGCGCCCTGCAACGCAAGCGGATCGCCCTGCCCGACTACCTCGACAGCCCGATGGTGGCGTCCCCGCTGCGCCGCGTGGACTGCTGCCAGGAGACGGACGGCGCGTGCGCGCTCGTCCTCACCCGCGCCGACCTCGCCCCGGACGCGCCGCGCGTGCACGCCGTCGTGCGCGGCGGCGGGCCCGGCGCGTCCGGGATGGACCGCGCCCCGGACGTCACGCGGATCTTCTCGTCCTACGTGGCCGGCCCGCTGTTCGAAGCCGCCGGGATGAAGCCCGAGCAGATCGACGTGGCGCTGCTCTACGACGCCTACTCCTGGCTCGTCCCGCGCCAGCTGGAGGACTTCGGCCTGGTCGGACGGCCCGACCTCGGCGTCCTGCTGACGGCCCAGGAGATCGCCTGGAACGGCCGCCACCCCGTCAACCCGCACGGCGGGCTGCTCTCCGAGGGCTACGTGCACGGGCTCAACAACGTCGCCGAGGCCGTCCGGCAGCTCCGCGGGACGGGCACCAACCAGGTCCCGGACGCCTCGGTCGCGCTCTGCACCGGCTTCGGCGGCGCCTACGGCAGCGCCGCCCTCCTCACCCGCCCCTGACCACCACCACAGCGAACCCAGCACCCATCGCGTGCGCAGCGGACCCCGCGAGCACAGCGAGCGTCGTGTGCAGAGAAGACGCCGCGTGTGCAGCGGGTGGCGCGTGCGCAGCGCCCGTCGCGTGCGCAGCGGACGCCGCTGGCGCAGCGGACGTCGCGTGCAGAGCGGACGCCACGTGCGCAGCGGGTATCAGGTGCGCCGTGTGCGCCACGTGCGCAGCGGGTGTCGCGGGCAGGGCGGGTGTCGCGAGTGCAGTGGGCGGCGCGTGTGCAGCGGACGGTGCGGACGGCGCGGGCGCGGTCGGGGCTGCGGGGTTACGGTGACGGCGTGACAGGCGGTTGGAAGTGGCGCGTGCCCGCGGGCGTCGTCGATGCGGTCCTCACCCTGCTGGTCGCGGGGACGGTCGAGCTGATGGTCAACGTCGCCGACGACCCGAGCGATCGCCCGGCGACGCCGCTCGCGTACGCGCTCGGCGCGACGCTCGCGCTGCCCGTCCCGCTGCACCGGAGCCGGCCGATGACGTCGCTGCTGCTCGCGAGCCTGCTGATGACGGTGTACTACGCGTCCGGTGCGCCGGGGTTCTCGCCGATCTGGGTGCTCGGCGTGCCGCTGTTCTCCGCGGTCCTCGCCGGCCACCTGCGCTGGGCGATCGGGATCACGCTGTTCTTCTTCGGCTACGGCTACTTCGCGGTGATCAACAGGGGTTCGGCACCCGTCGCCGCGCTCGCGACGTTCGTGCAGCAGTGGGTGCTGGTCACCGTCGTGATCCTGCTGGCCGAGGTGGTGCGGAGCCGCCGCGCGCTCGCCGCCGAGAACCGGGAGCGGCTGCGGATGGCCGGGGTCGAGAAGGAGCGCGAGGCGGCGCGCCGGGCCGCCGAGGAGCGCCTCCGCATCGCCCGCGACCTGCACGACACCGTGGCGCACGGGATGGCGACGATCACCGTCCAGTCGGGCGCGGCGCTGCGGCGCCTCGCGGACCGTCCGCCGGACGACCCCGTGCGCCAGGCCGTCGCGGCGATCCGGGCCAGCAGCAAGGAGTCGCTCGCGCAGCTGCGCGCGACGCTCGGCCTGCTGCGCGGGGACGAGGCCGGACCGCGCGCGCCCGGTCTCGGACGGCTGCCGAACCTCGTGGACGCCGTGCGCTCGGCGGGCCAGCCGGTCGAGGTCGCGGTGTCCGGGACGGCCGTCCCGCTGGACGCGGCGACCGACGAGGCCGCCTACCGCATCCTCCAGGAGTCGCTCACCAACGTGCTCCGCCACGCGGGGGACTCCGCGACGGCGCGGATCAGCGTCGACTACTCCGCCGGTGCCGTCCGCGTGGAGATCGCCGACGACGGCCGGGGCGGCGCGGCTCAGGGTCGGGACGCCGACCCGTCCGGGGGCGGGCACGGCCTCACCGGCATGCGCGAACGCGCCGAGGCGGTCGGCGGGACCCTGACCGCCGCCCCTGAGGCGGACGGCGGTTTCCGGGTCGTGGCCGTCCTCCCCGCGACCCCCTCCGGGCCGCTGGGGACTCCCGGGGAAGTACTCCAGGGGGAGTAGCCGCGCGCCGAAGTGTCTCCGGACACCGGACGCGACGGCGCATACCGCGCCGCGAACCTCTTCCCATGACCACGAAGACCATCTCGCCGGACGGCGCCGTCGCGCGCCTCGCCCGGCTCTGCCACCGGAGGCGGCGGCTCGCCGTCCTGTTCTGGGTGCTCGGCGCGATCGCCGTCATGGTGATCGGCTTCTCGTTCTCGGCGAAGGCGTCCAACGCGTTCGGCGGCGGCTCATCGCCGTCGGCGAGGGCGCAGAAGATCCTGGACGCGCACTTCCCGAAGATGAACGGCGACAGCATCACCCTCGCCATCCAGGCGGACGGGAGGATCCAGGACCCGGCCGTCCGGGCGCGCGTCCAGTCGGCGCTGGACCGGCTCGCCCGCACCCCGCACGTCACCGGCGTCGCCTCGCCCTACCAGGGGCCGGGCCGGATCTCGTCCGACGGGCACATCGCGTTCGCGACCGCCCAGCTCGACGTCGGATCCGCCGACATGCCGAAGGCGGACGTCACGAAGCTCATCTCGGACGTCCGCGGCACGAAGGACGGCGTGCGGCTGGAGCTCGGCGGCAGCTCGGTGAGCGCGGCCGAGACGCCCGGCGGCGGGTCGTCGGAGGGCATCGGCGTGCTGGCCGCCGTGGTCATCCTGCTCATCGCGTTCGGCTCGGTGCTGGCCATGGGCCTGCCGATCGTGACCGCGCTGCTCGGCATCGGGACCGCGCTCGCGCTGATCGAGCTGCTCGGCCACCTGCTGCCCGCGCCGTCGTTCAGCCCGATCGTCGCCGCGCTGATCGGGCTCGGCGTCGGCATCGACTACGCGCTGTTCATCGTGACCCGCTACCGCGAGGCGCTGCACGACGGCGAGGACCCCGAGGACGCGACCGTCACCGCCCTGTCCACCGCCGGACGCGCCGTCCTGTTCGCCGGGACGACCGTCGTCATCGCGCTGCTCGGCCTGCTGGTCATGGGCGACAAGCTGCTCGCGGGGGTCGCGGTCGCCGCGTCCGTCACGGTGCTGATGACGATGGTGACCGCGGTGACGCTGCTGCCCGCGCTGCTCGGCTTCACCGGCCGCCACATCGACCGGCTGCGCGTGCCCGGCCTCGGCCGCCGCACCGGACGGCCGCTCGCCGAGCGCTGGGCGGGCGTCGTGCAGCGGCGTCCCGTGCCGTCCGCGCTGGTCGCCGGGGGACTGCTCGTCGCGCTCGCCGTCCCGGCCCTGTCGATGCGGCTGAGCCTGCCCGACTCGTCCACGCAGCCGCACGGCACCAGCGGGTACGCCGCGCACGAGATCGTGGCGCGCGGGTTCGGCGCGGGCGTCGAGGCGCCGCTGGTGATCGTGTCCGAGGGCGGGGGCTCGGCAGCGTCCCACGTCGCGGAGGCGTCCCACGCCGCGGATGTGTCGCGCGTCGCGAACGCGGTGCGCAGCACGCCGGGCGTCGCGACCGTCCAGCCGCCGCGCACCAGCCCGGACGGCGCGGCCACCGTCACCATCGCCTACCCGCGCACCGGCGCGCAGGACGCCGCGACGCAGAAGCTCGTCCACCACCTGCGCGACACCGTCGTCCCGGACGCCACGCGCGGCACCGCCCTGGCCGGGAAGGTGTACGTCGGCGGACCGAACGCGGGCTCGATCGACTTCGCGGACAACGTCCAGGCCCGGCTGCCGTGGCTGGTCGCGGTCGTCGTCGGGCTGTCGCTGGTGCTGCTGGTCGCGCTCGTCCGCTCGGTCGTCGTCGCCGCGCAGGCCGCGCTGATGAACCTGCTGTCGATCGCCGCCGCCTACGGCGTGCTGACCGCGGTCGTCCAGTGGGGCTGGGGCGGGCGGCTGCTCGGGTTCCCGGGCTCGATGCCGGTCGCCACCTGGGTCCCGCTGATCATGTTCCCGATCCTGTTCGGGCTGTCCATGGACTACGAGGTCTTCCTCGTCTCGCGGGTGCGCGAGTACCACGAGCGCGGCCTGCCGACGCGGCGGGCGGTGGCGGGCGGGCTGGCCCGCACCGCCCGGGTGATCACCGCCGCCGCCGCGATCATGGTGATGGTGTTCCTGTCCGTCCTGCTCGGCGCGGACGTCGCGGTCAAGCAGCTCGGCTTCGGCATGGGCGTCGCCATCCTCATCGACGCGACGGTCGTCCGGATGCTGCTGGTCCCCGCGCTGATGGAACTGTGCGGCGAGGCCAACTGGTGGGTCCCGAAGTTCGCCCGGCGCGCCGCGCGGGAGCCCCGGACCCCGGTGTCCAGCCGTTCATGACGGCGGCCGGACAGACGCGAAGCGCGTCCGCGATGCCTCGCGGACGCGCTTCGCGTTCTGCTCACCGTGCTGTCGCGTCTTACTACTGCGCTTCTCGTCGCGTCTTGCTTCTACGCTCTCGCGCTTTGCTTCTACGCTCTCGCGTCTTGCTTCTACGCTCTCGCGCTGTGCTTCTACGCTCTCGCGTCGTGCTTCTGCGCACTCGCGCCTTGCTTCGCGCTTGCGGGTCTTTCAGGTCTTGCCGGTCGGGCCGTGGTTCAGCCTCGGGACCGCGCGCTGAGGATCTGCTCGCGGAGCTGCTGCGAGGTGGACGCCTCGACCAGCCGCGGGCCGGAGCGCAGCGGCACCATCGCCCACCACGAGCCGGTGGCCTCGCCGTACCAGACCCGGACGCCCGGGAACTGCTCCTGGAGCCCGCGGGCCATGGCCTCGCGCAGCGCCGCGGGCGGTGGTTCCTCGCGCCCGGCCGTACTACCCGGTGATCCTGTCATGCCGCCCTCCCCCCGAAGTTCTCATCGTCCACAACAACCCCGTTGCTTCGGGTGTGACCCTAACTTGGCAAGGTGTGACGAAAAGCACCGGGGTCCCTGAGAGAGTTCGGCTCCCATCGACTCGGCGACCTCCTCCGCGGGCGCGACGACCTAGCGAACATGAGCCAGTTTCATGTAATTTTCGTGTCCCGCGTCACAGGAACGCCGGGACACTCTGAGGGGGCGCGTTGGCGTCGCGTCGGCTTCCGTTCCTGACCGCCGGGGTCCTCGCCGCCGCGGTCGTCCTCGGCGCGCTCCTCGACCCGGTCGGGTTCTTCGCGCTCTACGGCGTCCCGGGAGATCTGACGCCCCGCACCCGCTGGCAGTTCGCCCCGTTGGCGGTGTATCTCCCGCTCCTGCTCTGCGGGACGGCCTGGGTGACCCACGTGTACGCGGCCGGCGGCCGGCGAGGCCGCTTCGGGGCGGTCTGGGCCGGGACCGTCCTGGTCGTCCTGGTGGCGCGGGCGGCGACGACCCTCGTGGCGACGTTCCCGTGGTTCGGCGTCCCCGACATCGTCTGGGCCACGTCCTACACGGTTCCGACGGCCGTCCTCTACGCCCTTCTCCCAGCCGCGACCGCCGTCGGGCTGCCGTCCCGCCGAGGGGGCGCGCTGTCGATTCGTCACGATTCATCGGGTGCGGACGTGCCCGGCGAGCCGCGCGTTACACGGCAGGTCGGCCGGGGCGGGACGCGCGGGAGTGGCGTGACGTCCGCTCGGGTCGCGTTGATCGTCGGGCTGGCCGTGATCGCGTCCAGCCCGTGGGTGTCCTCGCACTGGTCACGGGACCTGCCGGACTGGGTGCCTGCGATGGCGCCCCACGCGCACGGGAAGAGCCTGCCCACCGGCCTGCCGTGCGGGCTGTTGGTGCTGCTCCTCGCCCTTTTCTCGGCGCATCGCGTCTGCATGCGTCGCGCCCGGAGCGAAGCGGCCGTGTTCCTCGGCGGCTGGGTGGCGACGTTGTGGGCGGGCGCGGCGTTCGGCGCGGTCCAGACCCTCGCGCTCGTCGGCGAGGACGGTTTGGGCAGCCTTCTCCAGACTCCGGCGAGCCTGTACGTCCGCGTCTGCGAGGGCGTCTCGCTCGGAGTGATGATCGGTTGGCTGACCGGCCTGGTTACGCTGGCCTTCGCGGTCTCGGCCCGGCCGTTCGCCGTGCGGGCGCCGCGGATGTCGGCGAGGGAGCGTGAACGTTTCACCGCGTTCATCACTCTCTGCGAGCTGATGCTCCTCCTGGTGGTCGCGGGCCAGGACGGTTCGGACACGTCCGCTCCCAGCGTCGCGCCTGCGCGGGAGGGGCTCTCGCCGCTGCGGGCCGTCCGGGGCGAGCATCCCCGGATCGTGGACGCGGCGGGACGGCAGGTGCTCCTCCGCGGCGTCAACGTCAACCAGCTCGTCGACTTCCACGCGGGACGTCCCGGCTTCCCGGCGACGCGTCCGCTCGGCGAGGACGACTTCCGGCAGATGGCCGCGCTCGGCTTCGACGTCGTCCGGCTCGGCGTGTCCTGGTCGAAGATCGAGCCGGCGCCCGGCCGGTACGACCCGTCCTACCTGGGACGGATCGACCAGGCCGTCGCCTGGGCGCGGCGGAACGGCCTCTACACCGTGATCGACATGCACCAGGACGGCTGGAACGCCGAGCCGACGCCGCCGGGCACGTCCTGCCCCGCCGGGACGTCCCCGATGGACGGCTACGACGGCGCGCCGGAATGGGCGACGGTCACCGACGGCGCGCCCCGCTGCCAGTTCACCGGCCGCGACATCTCCCCGGCGGGCGACCGGGCGTTCACGAACTTCTACTACGACCGCGACGGCGTCCAGTCCCGGCTCGTGGACGCCTGGGGGATGCTGGCCGCGCGTTTCGGTTCCGATCCGTCCGTGGCGGGTTTCGACCCGCTGAACGAGCCGGGCTTCGGCGAGCAGGCCCCGGTCACCTCGTCGCTCCTGCTCGGCCGCTTCTACGACCGCGTGCTGCGCCGCATCCGGACGTCCGAAACCCGCCCGCACCTGTTCTTCGCCGAGCCGAGCATCCTCTGGTCGGGGGCCGGCTTCGACGCGATGCCCCGCGGCTCCTTCGCCGACGACCCGGACGTGGTCTTCGCCCCGCACCTCTACGCCGAGTCGATCACCATGGACGCCTCGCTCGGCCTGCCGCCCGTCACCACGATCGAGCACGGCTTCACGCTCGCGTCCCGCACCGCCCGGAACCTTCCGGTCTGGAGCGGCGAGTGGGGTTACTGGGGTCCGGAGCGGACCGTCCAGAACAAGATCCGCCGCTACGCCGTCCAGGAGGACCGCCACCTGATCGGCGGGGCGTTCTGGGTCTGGAAGCAGGCGTGCGGCGACCCGCAGAACGGCACCGAGCCGATCGGCGGCGGCCTCAACAAGGTGGACTGCGCGACGGGCGAGGACCTCCCGCGCGACCCGGTCGCGGTCAGAGCACTGTCCCGCGCTTACCCCCGCGCCGCCCCCGGCGTCCTGACCCACCTCTCCCATCCGGGAGACCGAGGACTCCACCTGACCGGCGTGGCCACCGGCCCGGCTCCCTTGGACGTCTGGTTTCCCGGCCCCACCCGCCCCGTTGTGGAAACCCAAGGCATCAAGGCCGTCGAGATCCACCCCGTCCCCGGCGGCTGGCGCCTGACCGCCCACCCCACCGGCCGCTACGCACTAACCGCCGGCTAACCCGGCCGCCCGAGGCGCCCCGTGAGGGGGAGACGGCTCGGCGGTGTCAGTGGGTGTTGATGCCGTCGAACATGACCTTGAGGTAGTGCTCGGCGAGGCCCTGGGCGTCGAGGCGTCCGCCCGGCTTGAACCAGCGGACCGCGACCCAGACCGTGTCGCGGATCATCCGGTAGGTCAGCTTGGGATCGACGTCGGAGCGGAAGAGGCCCTGCTCCTGGCCGGCCTTGATGGTGTCCACCCACATCTTCTCCACCTCGTCCTCGGACTTGGTGAGGTAGGCGAACCGCTCCATCCCCTTGAGGTAGTTCCAGTCGTTCTGCATGACCGTGATCGCCGCGCGGTGCGGCTCCAGGGTGCCGAACGCGATGCGGACCAGCCCCGCGATGGTGGCGCGGGGGTCCTCGCCCTGGTCGATGACCTCGCGGTACCGGGTCATGATCTCTTCGAAGAAGCCGGACAGGATCTCGTCCACGATCGACTCCTTGGAGTCGAAGTGGTGGTAGAGACTGCCGGAGAGGATGCCCGCCTCGTCGGCGATGTTGCGCACCGTGGTGGCTTGGAAGCCCTTCTCGGCGAAGAGCTCCGCGGCCAGTTTCACCAGGTGCTCGCGCCGCTCGGACGCGGCGGCCGACGAGCCCCTGCCGCGCCGCCGGGCGCCGGGCTCCCCGCCGCCTGATTTCGGTCGTCCGGAATTAGTGCTCGTGGTCGTCACGCTCTCATTATGCCGCGTCCGCCCAACCGCTTGCTCAGTATCGCTCCGGTCCCGCCGCCGAGGTGCGCATCTAGCGCTTGTTTCCCCGCCTCGGCGCAGGTCGAGCGGGCGGCATCGGCCATCGCCCGCCCCGGATGCCGCCGATCATGCTTAGCCTGGACGGCATGTCCCAAACCATTGTCTTCGACCTCTACGGCGTGATCGCCCGCACCCAGACGGAAGCCGCCAAGAAGCACATCGAGGAGCTCGCGGGCGTCGCCGGGACCCCCTTCTGGACCGCCTACTGGGACTGCCGTCCCGCCTACGACGCCGGCCAGCCGAGCGCCGCCTACTGGGCGAACGTCGCCGACCGCCTGGACACTCGCTTCCCCGACGTCCCGGCCCTCATCGAGGCCGACCTCGCCAGCTGGACCGGCGTGGACGACCGCATGGTCGCACTGGTCAGCGAACTGGCCGATCAGGGCCGCACCCTCGGCCTGCTCTCCAACATCATCGCCGACCTCGTCCCCCGCTTCGAGGCGAAACACGGCGACTGGCTGTCCCGCTTCGCCGAACGCGTCTACTCCTGCCAGATCGGCGTCGCGAAACCCGATCCGCGCGCCTACGAGATCTGCGCGGCCCGCCTGTCCGTCCACCCGTCCGACGTCATCTTCTTCGACGACAACGCCCGCAACGTCGAAGCCGCCCGCCAGGCCGGCATGACCGCCGAACTCTTCACCAGCCCCGCCCAGATAACCCCCTTCCTGCACTAACCCCTCAAGAGTCTCCGCCCACCCACCCCGACGCACCGAACGCCGGCCGAGCGCGCGATCAGATCGCACGCGCCGCTTGGGGGCCGGTCCATGCGGGCACAGCCTGCCGTCCGCTTACGAAACGGCCTCCGTCCGCTCACGAAGGACAGGCCGGTCGCTCGCGACCGGCCTGTCGTGGTGCTCAGGTCCGTGCGGGGGACGTCCGCGTGTGAGACGTGACCTCGGGCAAGGGGGCCTCCCACAGGGGCTCGGCTGCCACCCGGGAGATCCGCCACCCTTGCGGGGTGCGGGTGGCGGTCAGGTGGTAGCGCTCGGCGAACAGCCGCCCTCGGCCCTCGGCCTGGTCGACGAAGACGGCGAGCAGGTTGGCGGCGACCGCGGCCGTGTCGCCGTCCACGTCGATGAGGGGGTTGGTGATGAAGCTCTGGGTGAAGACACCGGCCGGGCGTACTGCGCGGGCCTTCTCGACGAGCGCTTCGATGCCCCGCACCGCGCCGCTGGCGGTGGAGATCGAGGCGTCTTCGGCGAAGACGGTCCGTACCTCTTCGAAGCGCTTCTCGTCCAGGCAGCGCCCGAGGCGGGCTACGAGGTCGGTGATCTCATGACGGTCGGCGTCGTTCATGGCCCCTCCATATTGTTGGCCGCGCCAACGTTGGCCCGGCCAACGATAGCAAGTCGTTGGCCTGGCCAACAATGTGTGGACGACGCCGCTTTGAACGGCCACCAGCGGAGAGCGAGGGACGTGGGGCTCGCGTGGTTGCCGGATGCGGTCAGTCTTCGCTGCGGAAGGAGAGGCCGCGGGTGCGGAGGGCCAGGCGGAGGGCGGCGAGGGCCTTCGGCCCTATGCCGTGGAGGTCGCGCAGGTCGCGCTCGCGGGCTTCGGTCAGTGATTCCAGTGTCCGGTAGCCCGCGCCGGACAGGGCTCTGCGGGCGGGGGCGGCGACTTCCCGGGGCCAGGGGTTGTTTCCGGAAGCGGTCATTCTCGTCCTCCCTGTGATTGTCGGAATGAACCGATGGATCGGGCAGTACGTGAGGTCAGTATCGCGCCTGGGTCGTCCGTCCGGCAGGAGGGGAGCGGACGGGCGGCCCGGCGCGATTCGGCCATCCGCGAGCGGTTTCCGGATAACTGGACTCGGTGTCTCATGGGGGATCGGGAGCCGTTCGGTCGCCGCGGGGGTGGTGGACGGTGCGTGCGGTCGGCCTAAGCGGCCTGGGGCGGGTGCTGCTCGGGCTGCTGGGGATCGCTCGGCCGTCGTTGTGGACGGTCACGTTGGTTCCTTTCTGGGTGGGGAATCTGCTGGCCACGCGGGAGCTGGTGGTAGGGCCGCGCGAGTGCCTGCCTCGACCGCGAGGGTGTGCAGGGGCGGTCGCGCCCGTGGTGGCCGGGGTGGCGGTGTGGGGGCCGCTGCTGTGGCTGGCCGTGCTCGCCGTCAACGACGTGGTGGACGCGCCCGGGGACCGGAGGAACCCGCGCAAGCGGGACGCGCCGCTCGTGAGCGGGCAGGTCTCGGTGCGGGAGGCCATGGTCGCCGCGCATGTCGCGGGGCTGGCGGCCCTGCTGGTCGCGATCACGGTCCGGCTCTCGTTCGCGCTGGTCACCTTGGGGTTTCTCGGGCTCGGGTGGCTGTACAGCGTGCCGCCGTTCCGGTTCAAGGGCCGGCCCGGGCTGGACGTGGCGACCAACGCCGTCGCGGTCGGCGGGCTCGCGGTCGTCGCGGGGTGGACGGTGGTCCGTCCGCTGGCGGGGTTTCCATGGGTGATGGCCTTTCAAGGAGTGCTGGTGGCTGTGGCGTTGTACGTGCCGACCACGGTGGTCGACCACGGGGCCGACGTGGCCGGCGGCTACCGCACCGTCGCCGTCCGGCTGGGGCCTCGCGTCGCGCATCGCGTCGGCCTCGCCGCCCTGGCCTCCGCCTGCGCACTCGCCATCCTGCTCGCCGCCCGCGGCACCCTCTACCCGAACCGCATTCTGTGGATAGAGGTCGCCTCCGCACCGATTCTCTTAGGTGCCTACTGGCGGCTGCTCGTGCGCGCGCGTGAACCGCATGCCGTGCTGCGCGGCATCATCATCGTCAGTTGGCTCTTCCTGATGCCGTGTGCGGCGTTCGCGCTCGCCTATACCGGCACGGTCTAGGACGCCTGCCCGCGTACTCGTCCGGCCCGGCTACTCGTCCGGCCCGGCTACTCGTCCGGCCCGGCTACTCGTCCGGCCCGGCTACTCGTCCGGCCCGCGTACTCGTCCGGCCCGCGTACTCGTCCGGCCCGCGTACTCGTCCGGCCCGCCTATTCGCCCGGCTCGGCTACTCGTCCGGCGACTCGGTCAGGCGCGCGCGCAAGACGGTCAGGAGGTCGTCGCTGCGTTCGGTCAGCCGCTCGATCTCCGGCAGGGCCATGTCGTCCCGGACGGTGTCGGCCACCAGTTCGTCGTACTCGTGCGCGCGCCCGGTGATGTCGTCGACGCGGCGCTGGGCGATGAGCGCCTGGTCGGCGGCGCGCACGCGGTCGGCGTAGCGCTCCAGCGCCTCGACGCGGCGGGTCACGGCGGAGACGGAATGGTCCAGCTTCTCCCGCAGCGGACGCAGGGCCCGCTCCACCTCCGGGAAGTCGTCGCCCGCCTCGGGCTCGTCCGCGCGCAGGCGCGACTGCCGGGCGAGGGCGTGCGCGATCTCCCACTCCTCGCGCGGCAGGATCACCGCGTTCTCGGCGCTTTCCAGGAGCCCTTCCTGGTTCACCTTGCTCTCGCGGACCGTGTCCACCGCCACCTGCGCGCGCGTGAGGAGCGCCCGCGCGTCTTCGTCCAGGTCGTCCGGCGTGACGTAGCGGTCGCGGCGCTTGTCCAGCTCGTGCGCGCGATGCAGGTCGAGGAAGAACGTGGGGGAGCCGATCGCCACCAGCGCCGCCAGCATCGTCATCCCGAGCAGCCACATGGACCCGAACACCGGCAACCCCGCGAATCCGGCGCTCAGCACCGTGAACGGGGCGAGCGCCACCAGCGGACGGCGTCGCTTGACGAGAGGGTCGAGTTCCGCCCGCAACGTCGGATCGGTGACGGGACGTGGTTCCGAAGCGTCCGAGCCCGTTCCCGTGGCGGCGTCCGCTATCCGCCGCCAGTACGTGCGCACGTGAGTCTCGAAGGCGAAGTCGCTAGGCGAGATCTCGATTTCGGTGGGCCCGGCGGGCAGCGGCCAGGAGCCCACGGGGTCGCCACCGCGCGGTCCGGTGAAGCGCACCCACCAGCCTCCCTTACCGTCCTCGCATCGGTAGCGGCCCGGTGCGATGTCGATTCCGACGAAGAACGTCCCGATGCCCGGAATGGACTCGTTCCAGGTTCCACTGGCCACGGCGACCTCCGACCCGCCTCGCGCCGCTCGGCTCCCTCTCCGGCCGCATCCACGCGCCGCGTCCCCTGCGACGCCGGAGCGATATGGGAGCCGTACCCCGTTGCGTCACGGTGAAGTCGCGTCCGGGGCAGGAGATTGGAACTGGAATACTCCAGACGTGCGACCCGACTACGACCCGCTGGACGATCCGCCTTGGGCGATGCAACTGGTAGTACGCGTGGAGAAGGCCGATCCGCCGACCCATGACGCGGTATGCGCCGCCGCCGCGACTGCCGTGGTGAGGCTGCTCTCCGACCCGCGCGCGCACGAGCCCGAGGGGGAGTGGCACGCCTGCGTCCAGGGATGGGAGTCGCGCCGCATCCGCAAGGTGGCGCGGCGAGCGCGCGGGGTGCGCTGGCCCGAGGTCCAGGAAATCCCCGGCATCACGGCCGCGGCGTACGGCGCCGAGGTGCGAGCGTTCCCGCCCGCGCCGATGGACGAGGTCCCGCCGCAGATCGCCAAGCTCCAGGTGGCCGGGCTCGACCTGCCCCTCGCCGACGACCCGCTCCCACCGCCGGACGGCCCGCACGCCGAAATCGCGCTGAACCCCGACGTCACCATGACCACGGGAAAGGCGGCGGCCCAGTGCGGGCACGCCGCGCACCTGCTGTTCCGCCAGGCGGGCGCGCGGGCGCGCGAGAAGTGGCTTGAGAACGGGCTGCGCGTCCATCTGGCCAGGGACGTCCCGTGGCGCAAGTGCGTGGACCGTGCCACCGTCGCCGTCCGCGACGGCGGCTTCACCGAGGTCCCGCCGGGCACGATGACCGCCATCGCCTGGATCGCCGACTAGAAACGACGAGGATCGACGAGAACCGGCTAGGGCAGACGAGAGCCGGCGGCAACCGGCGAGAACGCGCGTGCGCGGGGGCGAAATGTGCCCGCCCCCGCGCACACGGGTGTTACGGCAGGACGACCGCCACCGGGGCGATGCCCGCCTGGCGGATGAGGGACGGAAGGCGTCCGGCGAACGGGTGGTGGTCGGTCGGCAGCCCGGCCGGGTTGTCGATCACGTAGTGGACGACGTCACCGGAGCGGCGCTCGGTGTAGTGCGCGCCGACCGAACGCAGGATCGCGGCCGTCCGGTCCGCGTCGGCCGACCTGACCGAAACCCGGATCGGCGACTCGACCTGGAGCGGGGCGTTCGCCACCGCGCGCGGACGAGCCGAGGCGAGCCCCGACACTCCCGCCTTCGGGTTCGGCCCGAGCAGCGCGTTGTACAGCAGTCTCGCGGTGCCGTCGCTGAACGCGCGGAAGTTGGGCTCGCCGCCGAAAAGGACGGTCCGGCCCTTGCCGACCGGCTCGTCCGTGACGGCGGCCGTGCCGCCCAGCTCGGCGGATCCGCGCTCGTATCCGGAGACGAACCAGTCCGGCGAGGACGCCGCCGGATAGCCGGCCGCGACCTTGGCGGGGTCGCTCTGCCGGATCACCGGGTCGTAGGAGTAGAACTGCCAGGCCGTGGCGCCGACGCCGCGCGCGAGCGGGCTGCGGGCGTCCACCTTCACGCGGAAGAGCGAGCCGGGGACGTCGGAGGTGGGGTCGGCGAAGGTGTCGGTGGTGATGCCCGCGCGCTGGGCGAGCTGCGCGCCGCCCTGCCAGCCGACGTACCGGCCGCCGTCCTGGACGAACTTCGCGAGTGCGGCGCGTCCGGCGTCGCCGAGCGCCTTGGCGGCGGTGTCGGCCGGCCCGTTCGGGACGACCAGGACCCGCACCCCCGCCAGCTTCCCGGCTGCGACGTCGGCCGGGCTGAGCAGCGTGTACGGCAGCTTCCACTCGCGGTCGAAGCGGGACCGCAGCCAGCCGACGGACTGCCGCGAACTGGACGACGTGGAAGACAGTTGGAGGACGCCGATCCTCGGCGCTTGTCCGGAATGTCCGGGCGTCTCGGCGGGCAGCGGCGGCACCGGCACGGCGACCGGCCGGAGCTCGGCCCCGGACGACCCGCCCGCGACGTTCTGGAGCAGCGGCAGCGACCACGCCGTCACGTCGTAGAAGTACGGGAACGGGGTATACGAGTCCTCGTTCAGCATCGCCTGGATCCAGTGTTTCTGGCCCTGCGCCATGCTGATCGAGTACGTCCCGGCGGGCAGCGTCGTGCGCGTTTCCGGACGTCCGTAAGGCTTGAAATCGGGCACGGTCAGCGGCCGGACGAGCCGGTCCACCCGGACGCCCATCCGTTGCAGCCGCCGCACGATCGTGCGGACCTCGAAGCCCTTCGCCGGGTCGTCCGCGCGCAGGAAGTAGCGCTTGACGAGCCGGTCCGGCACCGGCCGGTCGATCTTGTTCGGCGGGTTGTAGACCTGGTTCGGCTCCAGCTTCCCGGCGGCGCCCTCCCGGTAGGCGTCCACCGCCATCTGGTGCCACTCGGCCAGGATGCGCCGCCGGTTGCGCGCGGCCTGCGACAGCGACACCCACTGCGTCAGGTAGTGCTCCTTCACCCGTTCGGGGTAGGGGCTCTCGTCACCCTTCTCCAGCGTCATCCCGGCGGCGAGGAACCCGGAGATCGGCACCGTGTCGCCGTACCCCTGGTAGAAGAGGTCGTAGGTGTCGCGGTTGAAGTAGTCGATGCCCTGCCGCCGGAACTCCGCGGCCATCGACGCGCCGTAGACGTCGTTGATCCAGCCGATCGCCTGCTCGGGCGTCTCGTGGTAGATCGGGTCCGCGTTCGGCGGGAAGAAGAACGACGTCCCGCCCATCTCGTGCGCGTCGATGTACAGCACCGGCGGGTACTGGTTCAGCATCGCGACCTTGCCGTCCACCTCGGGCTGCGTGCGCGCGAACCAGTCGCGGTTCATGTCGAAGCCGTAGGCGTTCTGGCGGGTGTTCAGCGTCCGGCCGTCGGGGTTCTGCGTCGGCAGGACGACCACGAGCGCGTTGTCGAGGATCGACTTCGCCGCGCAGTCGGTGCGGTCGCCGAGGTCGCGCAGCACCTTGAGCGCCGCGTCCGTGCCGCTCGGCTCGTCGCCGTGCACGTTCGCGCTGACCCACAGGATCGGGACGCCGCGCTGGGCGAGCCGTTCGGCGAGCTTGGCGGGTGTGCGCGGGTCGCGCAGCGCCGCCGCCTCCCCGCGCACGCGCGCGAGGCCGGCCCGAGTGAGCAGCTCGGGCCGTCCGACGATGGCGTACTTGAGCGGACGTCCTTGCGCGGACTTGGCGAGCGTCCCGGAGATGACGCGTTCGCTGGACGCGGCGACGGCCTCCAGGTAGCGGTCCGACTCGGCGGCCGTGACCTCGCGGTCGCCGAGTTCGATGCCGAGGACCTGCTTCGGGGACGGGACCTTGCCCCGGTAAACCGGCGCGGTCCGGGTGGGATCACAGGACGGAGCGGAGGGCGGGGGTGCGGCGGAGGCGGACGTCGCGACCGCGGTGGGCGCCGCGAGGGACGCCGCCGCGACGAACGCCACCGCCAGGCGTGAGGCTCTCATGCCTTCGCAAGGTGGCATGTGTCCCGGAATGCACCAAGGGCAACTTCTGCCAAGATCGCGTGCGTCCGGGGGCTACCGCGGCGGGCGCGAACGTGGTTCGGTTCGGGGAACGACCATTACGCCACCGGATACTGGGAGGAAGTCGATGCGCGCGGCGCTGACGACCAAGGACAACACCCTCACCGTCACCGACGTCCCGGATCCGGTGCCCCTGGAGGGGCAGCTCCTGGTGCGGACGCTGGCGTGCGGAATCTGCGGGTCCGACCTGCACGCGCTCGCCGACCCCGAGGGCTTCATGGAGACCACCCGCAGGTCCGGCGGCACGCCCTACGACCCGCGCGAGGGCCTGGTCTTCGGGCACGAGTTCGCCGCCGAGATCGTCGGCTACGGCCCCGGCACCGAGCGGACCCTGCCGGTCGGGACGGTCGTGTGCGGCCCGCCCATCGCCATCGGCCCGCAGGGCGCCGGGATCGTCGGCTACGCGCCCATGTTCCCCGGCGGGTACGGCGAGTACATGATCCTCAACGAGGGCCTGGCGATGCCCGTCCCCGGCGGTCTGGACCCGAAGGTCGCCGCGATCACCGAGCCGTTCTCGGTCGGCGCGCGCGCCGTGCGGCGCAGCGGCATCGAGCCCGGCGACGTGGCGGTCGTGCTCGGCCTCGGCCCGATCGGGCTCGGCGTCGTCGCGCAGCTCAAGGCCCGCGGTCACGGCCCCGTGATCGCCGCGGACTTCTCCCCGCGCCGCCGCGCGCTCGCCGAGGCCCTCGGCGCGGACGAGGTGATCGACCCGGCCGTCGCGTCCCCGCACGCGCGCTGGGCCGAGCTCGGCGTCCCGGTCAGCACGGTCGAGCGGATGGCCGCCGAGATCTTCGGGACGGCCGCGCGCGGCGCGTGCGTCTTCGAATGCGTCGGCGTCCCGGGCGTCCTGCGGCAGGTCGTCGACGGCGCCCCGGCCGGGGCCACGGTCATGCTCGTCGGCGTCTGCATGCAGCCCGACACGATCGAGCCGGGCGTCGCCGCGTCCAAGGAGATCACCGTGCGCGGCACCTTCGGCGCGATGCCCGAGGAGTACCGCGCGACCCTGCACGACATCGCCGCCGGACGCATCGACGCGGGATCCATCATCACCGGCGAAGTCGGCCTCCCCGGCCTGGCCCAGGCGTTCAAGGACCTGGCGGACCCGGAAGAGCACGCGAAGATCATCGTCCGCCCGTGACCTGCGCGCCGTCCGAAAGCCGTGCGCCGAGCGCCCGTCGCGGCGCTCGGCGCACGGGCTTCGCTCAGTGCGTCGGCGGCCGGCTGAACTGCGGCCCCGCCGGACGCGACGGCGGCGCGGCCGGACGCGGGATGCGGTTCAGCGCCGCCAGCGCGAGTTCCTGCGTGCGGCTGAGGCTGCCGCCGTCCCCGGAACCGCCGCCCCCGATGCGGGCCTTGACGCCGAGCCCGTACGACACGAACAGCAGGACGCCGAACAGCAGCAGGTAGGCGACGTGCTCAGCGAGCCCGCCCCACTTGCCTCGCAGGACGTCCAGGACGGCGAGCACGCCGAATCCCGCCATCCAGCAGGCGAGCGGCGGCAGGAACCACACGTCGCGCCGGCGCACCAGGCCGAAGGCGGTGATGAGGACGAGCAGCAGCTCCAGCCCCTTCACCCCCGCGAGGACGCCGCTCGCCACGCCGGAGTCCAGGTAGGACGCGACCTGGTCGCGCCGGTCGCTCCACGACACGGCCGCTGCCACGGTGCTCGCCAGACCGTAGGCCAGCAGGAACACGCCGACCGGGTAGTGCAGCCGGTGCCAGCCCGTGGCCCCGCCCGCCGGCTTCGGCGCGGACGGACCGGAGACCGGGCTCGCGCCGGGACCGGCCGCGGGACCCGGAGCGGGCGTGAACGGGGCGTCCGCGGGTCGCTGGGGAAGCGGATAGTCCGGCCTCGTCAGGTCGTTCCGCCAGTCCCCGTTCGCCCCGCTCATCCCGAACCCCCGTCTTCCTCGCAACCGCCACGCGCACGATATCCCGAATATCAGATACATGATCGGGCAGATCGGTTCGCGAGAGATCACCGAAACGCCCGCCGTGACCGATCTGCACCCGCGATCGGCCCGACCGGCCCCGCGCGTCGTGCCCGACCGGCCCGACCGACCCCGCGCGCCGTGCCCAACCGGCCCGTACCCCGTGACCGGCCGGCCCGCGCCTTGCCCGACCGCCCCCGGCACTGTGACCGACCAGCCCGTACTCCATGACCAACCGGCACATGCGCCATTGACCGGCCAGCCCGGGCGCCGTGACCGGCCAGCCCGGGCGCCGTGACCGACCAGCCCGGGCGCCGTGACCGGCCGGCACATGCGCCGTGACCGACTGGCGCTGCGTCCGGACCGAACACGAGCGCGCCGACCGGCCGAAGTGCGTGCGCCCCGGCCGGCGGCGTGCCAGTCTGGCGCTCGTCGGGCCACGCGATCCCATGGGGAGAGACGAGGAATGACGCCTGACGACACGGGAACAGCCGCGCTGGTCAAGACGCGGATCGAATATCTGGAGGAGCTCGGCGACGAGCTCGCCCGGCGGGGCCTGCGCGTGCGGCTGACCGTGCCGCGCGGTCAGGCGCCCCGCCTCCAGGTGCTGAACCCGGACGCGGCCGCCCTCACGGAGAACATCCTGGTCGAGGAGGACGCGGACGGCTGGTGGTACCGGTGGTCCTGGGGCGAGCGCCTCGCCCCGGCCGGTGCGGTGGAGAGCGCGACCGAACTCATCCGGCGCGTCCTCGCCGCACTGGACTGAACGCGCGCACGCGCGACCACCACGCGGAGCGGCCATGCGCCAACCGCATGGCCGCTCCGGACGCCTGCGCTCCCTCGCGTTCTGCCCCTCCGCTTCCGGTGGTCTTCCGGGACGTCCGGCTTCCGGACCTTATGTTGGGGCGGCGAACTTTCACTTGATCTTGATGGGCGCCGAGAGGCCTGGAAGTCCGTCCTGGTAGGGGCTGTTTCATCCCTGTTGAGCTGGCGTTACTGGATTGTTACTGCTCACAACAAATTCATCCGCCTCGAGGGGTGGCATCACCGTCGAACGCGACATAAGTTGCGGGGCACAACATTTCGCGCGACGGCAGGGGGATCCCCGCCCGGGCGCGATCCCACCCCCGATCAACCCGGCCGCGCCCGACGCGACGCGGCCACCCCAGAAAGGACCCGGGCACATGCGCAAGGGGATCATCGGCCTCGCGGCGGTCACCGCCGCGGCGGCCCTCACCCTCACCGCCTGCGGGGACGACAAGAAGGACAGCTCGTCCGGCGGATCCGACGCCGCCGCCAAGGGCAAGATCGGCGTGATCCTGCCCGACACCAAGTCCTCGGTCCGGTACGAGAGCTTCGACCGCCCGTTCCTGGAGCAGTCGTTCAAGGCCGCCGGCGTCAAGTACGACATCCAGAACGCCGAGGGCTCCACCCAGCGGTTCCAGACCATCGCCGACCAGATGATCACCAACGGCGTGACCGTGCTGGTCGTGGACGGCCTGGACTCCAACTCGGCCGCCGCCGTGCAGCGCAAGGCGCAGCAGCAGGGCGTCAAGACCATCGACTACGACCGGCTGACCCTCGGCGGCGTGTCCGACTACTACGTCTCCTTCGACAACGTGAAGGTCGGCGAGGAGCTCGGCAAGGGCCTGCAGAAGTGCCTGGGGAACAAGCAGGCCAACATCGCCTACCTGAACGGCGCGCCCACCGACAACAACGCGACCCTGTTCGCGCAGGGCGCGCACAGCGTGCTGGACAAGGTCGCGACCTACAAGAAGGTCGCCGAGCAGGCCGTCCCGGACTGGGACAACCAGAAGGCCGCCACGATCTTCGAGCAGATGCTGACCCAGCAGGGCGGCAAGATCGACGGCGTGCTCGCCGCGAACGACGGCGTGGGCAACTCCGCCATCTCGATCCTGAAGAAGAACTCGCAGGCCGGCAAGGTCCCGGTGACCGGCCAGGACGCCTCGGTGCAGGGCCTGCAGAACATCCTGGACGGCACCCAGTGCATGACCGTCTACAAGCCGGTGAAGCAGGAGGCCGACGCGGTCGCCAAGCTGGCCATCGACGTCATGAAGGGCCAGAAGGGCACCACCAACGGCACCACGCACGACCCGCAGGGCAAGCGGGACGTCCCGTCGGTGCTGCTGAACCCGATCGGCGTCTTCAAGGACAACGTCAAGCAGGTCGTGGACGACGGCTTCGTCAAGAAGGAAGAGCTGTGCAAGGGCGCCTACGCGGCCAAGTGCACGGCCGCCGGCATCCAGTGACGACCGAACGCTGAGCGGAACCCCGCGCGCGCCCGGCCCTCCCCGCCGAGGGCCGGGCGCGCGCCGGGGGGCGCACGGCGAACCCGAAGGGAATGACGTGGCAGAAAACGGCGACCCCGTCCTGCGCCTGGTCGGCGTCAACAAGAGCTTCGGCCCGGTGCACGTGCTGCACGACGTGGACTTCACGCTTCGCCAGGGCGAGGTGATGGCCCTGGTCGGCGACAACGGCGCGGGCAAGTCCACCCTGATCAAGTGCATCGCCGGGATCCACCCGATCGACTCCGGCGCGATCGAATTCGAGGGCCGCGAGGTCAAGATCGGCGGCCCCCGCGACGCCGCCGACCTCGGCATCGAGATCGTCTACCAGGATCTCGCGCTCGCTGACAATCTCGACATCGTGCAGAACATGTTCCTCGGCCGCGAGCAGCGCAAGGGCATCGTGCTCGACGAGGACGCGATGGAGGAGAAGGCCCGCGAGACGCTCGCGCGCCTGTCGGTCCGCACCGTCAAGTCCGTCCGGCAGCAGGTCTCGAGCCTGTCCGGCGGGCAGCGGCAGACCGTCGCCATCGCGAAGGCCGCGCTGTGGGACTCCAAGGTGGTCGTGCTCGACGAGCCGACCGCCGCGCTCGGCGTCGCGCAGACCCGGCAGGTCCTCGACCTGGTCCGCAGGCTCGCCGACACCGGCCACGCGGTCGTGCTGATCTCGCACAACATGAACGACGTGTTCGAGGTCGCCGACCGCATCACCGCCCTGTACCTCGGCCGGGTCGCGGCGGAGGTCAAGCGGACCGACGTCACCCACGGCCAGGTCGTGGAGCTGATCACCGCGGGCCGCTCCGGCGACCTCGGGCTCGCTCCGGCGACCGCGGCAGAGACCATCTGATAGGGGAAGCGATGTCCACCGACATCCCCAAGCTGGCGGACGCTGACTTCGCCGCCGACCGCCGCCGCCTCGACGTGCGCACCGCGGTCTCCGACTACTGGGCGCGGGTGCGCGCGGGCGAGCTCGGGGCGATCCCCGCGATCCTCGCCCTGCTGTTCCTGATCGCCCTGTTCACCGGGCTGCGTCCGGACACGTTCCTGTCCAAGGGCAACGTCGCGAACCTGTTCACGCAGGCGCTGCCGGTGACGATCCTCGCGATGGGGCTGGTCTTCGTCCTGCTCCTGGGCGAGATCGACCTCTCGGCGGGCGTGGCGAGCGGCGTGTGCGGCGCGGTCATGGCCAAGCTCATCGTCGACTCCGGACAGCCCTGGTACGTCGCGGTCATCGCGGCGATCGCGGTCGGCGTCGTCATCGGGACCGTGATCGGCTGGCTGGTGTCGGTCATCCGGATCCCGTCGTTCGTGGTGACCCTCGCGCTGTTCCTCGGCCTCCAGGGCATCACGCTGAAGCTGATCGGCAAGGGCGGCACCGTCCCCGTCCGGGACGACGTGATCGTCGCGCTGGCGAACAAGAACATGCCGATCTGGCTCGGCTGGGTGCTCGCCATCGTGGTGTCGCTCGGCTACGCCGCCAGCCAGCTCCTGCGCTGGAACCGGCAGCGGCAGCGCGGCCTGCACGGCAAGCCGGTGCAGCTCGTGGTCGCGCGCGTCGCGATCGTCGCCGCGATCCTGCTGTTCGGCACGTTCGCGCTCAGCCTCGACCGCGCGCCGAGCCCGCTGGTGACCCTCGCGGGCATCCCGTGGGGCGTGCCGCTGGTCGCGGTGCTGCTCATCATCGCGACGTTCGTGCTCGACCGCACCGCCTACGGGCGGCACATCTACGCGGTCGGCGGCAACGCCGAGGCGGCCCGCCGCGCGGGCATCAACGTGACCCGGATCCGGATGTCGGTCTTCATGATCGCCTCCGGGCTGGCCGCGGTGTCCGGCATCGTCGCGGCGTCCCGGCTGAACTCGGTCGCGACGGACGCGGGCGCGGGCAACACGCTGCTGTACGCGGTCGGCGCGGCCGTCATCGGCGGGACGAGCCTGTTCGGCGGGCGCGGACGGGCCCGGGACGCCATCCTCGGCGGCCTGGTCATCGCGATCATCGACAACGGCCTCGGCCTGCTCGGCGTGGACGCCTACGCCAACTTCCTCATCACCGGCGGCGTGCTGCTGCTGGCGGCGAGCATCGACGCGCTGTCCCGGCGGCGCCGCTCGGCCGCCGGGCGGTAGCGGGACGCACGGTGCGCTTCCGGCCGCGCCCCGGGGACCCCGCCGACGCGGATCCCCGGGGCGCGCCCGTCCCCCCTCCGGAAACGGGCGCGCGAGGCGTCCCGGACGGGACGAGCGCGGTTGCGGGGGCGGACGGCGCGGCTGCTACGCTCATCGGCCACGACCGCTCCACGCGCGCGGGCGGCGCGGCTTGGTGGGAGCCCCCCGGAATGTCACAGACCCCTGTGTTGGACCTGCGCGGCATCGACAAGAGCTTCGGGCCGGTCCGAGTTCTCCAGCAGGTCGACTTCGCCGCGTACGCGGGCGAGGTGACCGCGCTGGTCGGCGACAACGGCGCGGGCAAGACGACGCTGGTGAAGTGCATCGGCGGCATCCACCCCATCGACCGCGGCGAGTACCTGTTCGACGGGCGTCCGGTGCGTCCGGGGAGCCCGCGCGAAGCGGCCTCGCTCGGCATCGAGGTCGTCCACCAGGACCTCGCGCTCGCCGACAACCTCGACATCGTGCAGAACATGTTCCTCGGCCGCGAGCGGCGCCGGGGCATCGTGCTGGACGAGGCGGCGATGGAGGAGCTGGCCCGCCGGACGCTCGCCGAGCTGTCGGTGCGGACGATCGGCTCCGTCCGGCGCAAGGTGTCGGAGCTGTCCGGCGGGCAGCGGCAGACCGTCGCGATCGCGCGCGCCGTGCTGTGGGACTCGCGCGTCGTCGTGCTGGACGAGCCGTCCGCCGCGCTCGGCGTCGCGCAGACCCAGCAGGTGCTGGAGATCGTCCGGCGGCTGGCCGACCAGGGCCTGGCGGTCGTGCTGATCTCGCACAACATGAACGACGTGTTCGCCGTGTCGGACCGCGTCGTCGCGCTCTACCTGGGCCGCACGGTCGCGCAGGTGCGCACGGCGGACGTGACGCACGCGCAGGTGGTGGAGCTGATCACGGCCGGGCGCAGCGAGTCGCTGGGGATCACCGGATGAAGGCGGGACCGTCGCAGGAGGACATCCGGCGGCACAACCTCGGCACGCTGCTGCGGTACGTGCACGTCCGCGGGCCGGCGTCGCGCGCGACGCTGGCCGAGTCGCTCGGGCTGAACCGCAGCACGATCATGGCGCTGACGGCCGACCTCACCGCGGCCGGGCTCGTCCGGGAGGAGCTGCCGCGCAGCCCCGGACGCCGCGCCGGACGCCCCTCGCTGGTCGTGCGCCCCGAGTCCACGCTCGTCTACGTGCTGGCGTTCGACGTCGGCGTGGACCGGATCGCGGTGGCGCGGGTCGGGCTCGGCGGCGTGGTGCTCGACCGGCGCGAGTCCCCGCACGAGGGACGCGGGCCGGTCGAGCCGTCCGAGCTGGTCGGGGTGCTCGCGGGGATGGCCCGGTCGCTCGTCCGCAAGGCGGGCCGGGACGCGGTGTGCGTCGGCGCGGCGCTGGCGTTCCCCGGCATCGTCCGGCGCGGCGACGACGTGATCCGGTTCGGGCCGAACCTGCGGGTCGGGGACGTCACGCTCGGCGACATGCTGTCGCGGCGGCTCGCGCTCGGCATCCCGGTCGCGGTCGCGAACGACGCGAACCTCGGCGCGATCGCCGAGCACGAGCGCGGCGCGGGCGTCGGCTGCGACGACATGGTCTACCTGCACGGGGACGTCGGCATCGGCGGCGGCATCATCGTCGGCGGGCGGCTGCTCGGCGGGCAGGACGGCTACGGCGGCGAGATCGGCCACATGGGCGTCAACCCGGGCGGCCGGACGTGCTCGTGCGGCGCGCGCGGCTGCCTGGAGTCGGAGGTGGGGGAGCGGACGCTGCTGACGCTCGCGGGCCGCGCCGACCTGACCGGGATCACCAGCCGGGAGGCCGTCCGCACGATCGTGGACGCCGCCGACCGCGGTGACGTCGTCGCGCGCGACGCGCTGCACCAGGTCGGCACGTGGCTCGGCCGGGGCGTCGCGAACCTGGTGAACATCTTCAACCCGGGGCTGGTCGTGTTCGGCGGGACGCTGCGGGACCTCTACCTCGGGTCGGCGGCGCAGGTCCGCAGCGTCCTCGCGACGGAGGGGCTGGCCGCGCCGCGCGAACGCGTCCGGCTGCGTACGGCGCAACTCGGCGACGACGCGACGCTGGTGGGCGCGGCCGAGTTCGCCTTCGCGGACGTCCTGGAAGACCCGTTGCACGTCCTCGCGCGCCTGCGCGATCCGGAAGAGGAACCGGTCACCTCGTAGGACGGCCCAGCCGCTAGGACTCGTCAGGCGAAGCTGCCGTACGCGCCCTTGTAGAAGAGCAGCGGTTCGCCCTCGTGGTGCTTGTCGAGGTGGTGGACGCGCGCGACGACGATGACGTGGTCGCCCGCGACGTGCTCGTTCTCCACCGACACCTCGATCCAGGCGAGCGCGCCCTCGATGACGGGGCTGCCGCCGGGGGACCCGGTCCAGGTGATGTCGGCGAACTTGTCGCCGCCCTTCAGCGCCAGCCGCTTGCAGACTTCCAATTGCGGCTCGCTGAGGATGTTGATGCACAGGCGTCCGACGTCGCGCAGGCGCGGCCAGGTGGTGCTGGTGTGGGCGACGCAGAAGGCGACCAGCGGCGGGTCGAGCGAGACCGAGGTGAAGGAGTTGGCGGCCAGGCCGGTGGGCCGCCCCGTGGCGTCCTCGATGCCGGTGATCGCGACGACGCCGGTGGCGAACCGGCCGAGGACGGACCGGAACCGGGCGCCGTCGATGTCGGTGACCGCGCCGTCCGGAGCCGCGGTGATCGCACCGTCCGCCGGGGCGGTGCCGGCGGCGCCGGAGGCCGAGCCGTTGGCCGAGTGCCCGCTGGGGGATCCGTGCATGCGGCGTTCCACTCCCGGTCCGTGGGGTCGCCCGGCCGTCGCGGTCGCCGGGATCGCGGTGGCGTGTTCGGCCATCACTCCCGTTCCCTTCTCTTAGCCAAGCGCTTGCTTGGACGATAGGCGGGCCCTCTCGATACTGTCAAGCGCGCCGCATCGGACCTTCTTCCCCATCCCCACCACTTCGGGCGGAAATCCGCCCGGCGCCGGTGATAAGGTCACACAAGCGCTTGCTTGCTCACGTCTCCAGGAGGACGGCCGTGCCCGGATTCCGCGACCGGACCGCGATCGCCGGGGTGGGCTACACCCCGTTCAGCAAGGACTCCGGCGTCTCCACCCTCACCCTCGCCGCGGACGCGATCACCGCCGCGCTCGCCGACGCCGGCCTCACCGTGGACGACGTGGACGGCATCGCCACCCACCGCGTCGGCGACAGCACCCCGCCCTGGGTGGTCGCCCCGGCGCTCGGCGTCCCCGAGGTCACCTGGTACCTCGACCAGTTCGGCGGCGGCAGCGTCTCCCACTCGGTCGTCGCCCAGGCCGCGATGGCCGTCGCGTCCGGCGCGGCGGAGACGGTCGTCTGCTACCGCGCCATCAACGCGCGCTCGGAGTTCCGCATGGGCGGCACCGGACGGGCCCCCGCGCCCATCTTCGACGTCCAGTACCAGGCCCCGTACGGCTACTTCGCGCCGCCGCAGCAGTTCGCGATGTACACGCGCGCGCACATGAACCGCTACGGCACCACGCACGAACAGCTCGGCCGCATCGCCGTCCGCCAACGCGAGAACGCCGTGAAGAACCCGCGCGCCCTGAAACGCGACCCGATCACCCTGGACGACTACCTCGCGTCCCGCTGGATCGCCGAACCGCTCCGCCTCCTCGACTGCTGCCTGGAAACGGACGGCGCCTGCGCCCTCGTCATCACCTCAAGCGAGCGCGCCCGGGATCTGCGGCGTCCACCCGTCCTCATCTCGGGCGCGGCCTGGGGAGGCGGCGACAGCATGTTCTCCGGCGCGGGCTCGACCCCTTCGGGCACCGACTGGACGGTCACCGAAGCCGCCCGCCTGGCCCCCCGCCTCTACAAGATGGCGGGCATCGGCCCGTCCGAAATCGACGTGGCCGAGCTGTACGACTGCTTCACCTATTCAGTGCTCGTCCAGCTGGAGGACTACGGCTTCTGCAAGAAGGGCGAAGGCGGCCCCTACGTCGAATCCGGCGAGGGCCCGCCCGTCAACACCCACGGCGGCTTCCTGTCCGAGGGCTACGTCCACGGCATCAACCACATCGCCGAGGCCGTGTCCCAGCTCCGCGGCGACGCCGGCGACCGCCAGGTCCCGGACGCCCGGACGGCCCTCTCGACCGCCCAACCCGGTTACGTCCTGGCCGGAACCTCGGCCCTGATCCTGCGGAGCGACCAGTGATCGTGCGCCCCGAACCCGACCGCGACTCCCGCCCCTGGTGGGACGCCGTCCGCCGCCACGAACTGACCGTCCAGAAGTGCGACGACTGCTCCACGCTCCGCTTCCCACCCCGAGCCATCTGCAACAAGTGCCGCTCCCGCGCCTCGTCCTGGACGCCGGTCTCAGGCCGAGGACGCGTCTACTCCTGGATCGTCAACCACCAGCGCTTCGCCCCGTCCATGCAGACCCCGATCACGATCCTCGCCGTCCGCCTGGACGAGGGCGACGACCTGATCATGTACGGCAACCTCACCGACCCCGCCGACCTGAAAGAGGGCCTCCCCGTCGAAGCCGTCTTCACCGATCACGAAGAAACAACCCTCATCAACTGGCGCCCCCTCCCCACCGCCTAGTGGCAGCGCCTCGGTTCGCGCCGCAATACAGGAGTGACGCGGGGCTAGAGGGCGGCGAGCTTGGCTGCAAGCTTGACCGTCGGTGCCTTGTCCCGGGGGAGCCAGGCGTAGCCGTCCACTTCCTCCGCCTGGAGTGCGATCCTGGGTTCCTTCACCCAGAAGGCCCAGCGGAAGTCGGCGTGCCAGTGTTCGGGCTCTCCTTTGGACGGGTTGGCGGGGATGGTGTGGACGTCGATGTCCACCGGGGTGATGTCGTGACCAGGCGGCGAGACCGCGCCATGCCAGGAGATTCCGGTCTCCTCCTCCAGTTCGCGCAGCGCCGCGTACGGCAGAGTGTCGTCTTCCGGCTCCAGGTGGCCGCCGGGCAGCAGCCAGCGCCGGAGGGCCTTGTGCTGGATGAGAAGCAGCCGGCGGGTGTCGTCGATGACGACCGCACCGCAGGTCACGTGTCCGCCGTTGGCCTGGTCGCGCGAAATCAGGTCAGCCCCGTTCGCCAGCGCCTCGGTCAGCGGCTTGAGATGGTCGGCCTCGCCGGGATGTGCCGTCAGGTACCGGGCGACGGTCGTGCCGATCTCCATCGGATTGATGCTCATGACGTCCCATCGAAGTAGCGCAGCCAAGTCGAGGCGATCAGGCCGCGTTCGGTCGCGTCGAGTTCATGCAGACCGGGCTCGTGACCGTCGGAGGCGGCCAGCGCGCCCAGCGCCGCCAGGATCTCGGCCTGCACGAGGAAGATGAAAGCCCCCACGCTCGCGCCATGGAGGAAGTTGACGGCGTTGCCGTCGGCCAGCACGTAGAAATAGTGGCCGGTCCGGGCATACCGGGTGACGTGAGGGCCGCTGGGTGCGCGCTCGTACAAGCCGTTCAGCGCTTCAAGCTCCAGTTCGTCGTCGCTGCTGGTGACGCTGGCGATGTACGCGCCGTTGGTGACGCGTGCGAAGTCGTCCTCTTTGAGTGCCAGGTTGCCCGTGGCGCACACGATCACGCCTGCGCCGGCGATCGCCTGGGCGAGGGTTGACGCCGTCCGGAATCCCTGGGACAGGGCCTGGGTGCGTCGGACGGGGTCGGAGTCGTAGACGGTGACCCTGACATGCCGGGAGTGCAGCATCGCCGCGATCGAACGGCCCAGCTTCCCGTAGCCGATGACCGCAGCGGGGCGGCCTTGCAGGATGTCTCCGCGCGAGCGGATCAGAGCCTCGGCCGAGAACGTGACCGACTGGCCCACCAGGTAATCTTCGGGGTCCTTCAGCGGGGAGCGGGCCACACTGAACACCGGGCACGGCAGCTTGCCCAACGCCGCGTACCGCTGGTGTCCGTTCTCCGTATCCTCCACCACCCCGGCCAGGCGCCCGGAGAACCTCGCGCAGAGGTGCGCGAGGCTCGGTGCGAAGTAGCCGCCGACGTCCAGCAGCACCAGCGTCCGCCCTGCCGCCCGCGATTCCAGGTAGTCCAGCGCCCGGTCGGGGTCGGCGAACACGGACCGGTCCAACTCGTCCACGGGCACGCGGCCCGTGATCTCCCGCAGAGCGCCCGGGTTGATCGACTTCGGCTTGGGCAGCACGGCGGCGATCTCGGCCAGCCGTCCGACCGCGCGCAGGTAGGTCGGCCGCTCCGCGAGGAGGTGTGTGATCACGAGTGCCGACAGGGCAACGGTCGGCCGGTGGCGGGCGGTGGCCTTCCGGAAGAACGCCTCGGCCCGTGAGATCTCGAAGTCCTCGAGCGCTGTCAAGGGTCCACACCGATCACGCCGAACCTCCTGCTGAGCGTTACGTGCAGTTCGCTATGGAGCACGCTAGGTGCCCGGCATTCTCGGGAGCCATGGATGTGCCCGAAGTTGCCCGAGCTGCTCAGCCGAAGGCCCGGAGAGCGGCGTCCAGCAGCGCCCGGGCTCGCCTCCCATGGACCGCCAGGGCGACAAGATGGGAGAAAACCCGCATATACATGCCGACCTCGGCGGGTTCGGTGACGGTCAGGTATCCGCTGACCAGTTCCACGTTGACCCGAGTGTTGTCGAACATGACGAACGACTCGGCCGGATGCTGAAGTGACCTGTCCGCGTCCTGAGGGATGACACCCAGCGACACCGAGGGGAGCGCGGATACTTCCAGCAGGTGTCTCAGTTGGGCGGCCATCACGTCGGATGCGCCGATTCGATACCTGAGGACGGACTCCTCCACCACGAAGACGAAACGGTGATCGCCCTCGCGAAGCACGGCTTTGCGGGCCTCGCGTTCGATCAGGACCGCATCGACGTCATCGACCGGAACCTTGCGCGAGTCTCGGATGGCGGAGAGGACGGCGCGCGTGTAGGCCGAACTCTGGAGAAGGCCCGGCACCACCTTCGAGGAGTAGGCACGAAGGAGCCGAGTACTTTCGAAGATGCTTCTGACCTGGACGTTCAACGGCAACAGGCCGGTCTGCTCGGCCCGTCGCCAGTCCAGCCACATGGACTCGGCGGCTCGGAGGGCGGCGATCAGCTCCTCGGCCCGCTCACTCCCCACGCCGCACACCTGACACCACAGCCGGATGTCGTCCGGGGAGGGCGGACGCACGGCGTGCTCGATCTTGGAGATCTTCGAGCCGCCGTGCCAGCCGGCTGCGGCGGCCAAGGCGCGGCCGGACAGACCGGCGTCCTCGCGGATCTCCCGGAGCCGGTCACCCAGACGTTGACGCGCTGCCTGCGCTGAGGAGAAAGGGGAAGCAGTCACGGAACCAGTTGAGTTCGGCGGCGTTAAGGGCGGTAGTCCGCGTGGTCGATCCCGCGGTTCCAAACCGCCTCGACCGCCGCCGCGCACCGCGAGACCACCGATGGATCACCGCTCACCTCGGATCCCGCTGACTCGCCTTGGCCGGAGAAGAAGTAGAACAGGGCGATCTCGTCATCGACCACCCACAGATCGCAGCCCGGCATCAGGAGATCGAAAGTGCGCGATCGAGGCACCCACCGAATCCGCTCACCGCCCGCGACGTTCACTCTCTCCGTCACCGCGTGCTCGAAGCGGATGTAGTCGCTCACGGGCTCGGACACCACTCGCGCGCGCCGCACGCTCACGCCTCGGGCGACGGCTTCGCGGACCTGTTCCGTCCACGGCGCGTACAGGCGGAAGGTCTCCTCGCGGTCACCCTTCCGCCAGGCCACGTAGGCGGGATCATCGGGCAGGTAGACGTCGCGCAGTTCCAGTTTCAGAGCGGACCGCCGGCACTTCTTCAACAGGTCGCTGAACGACGTCGGGATGGGACGCGAGGAACTCACGGACGACCTCCATGACGATCACCGCGGCGTGGGGCGGCAGAGCGACGACGGACTCGCCGGGCAACATCGGGCTGTGCGCGGCGACCTCGGACAGGATTGCGGGAGCGGTCACTGCGTTGCCCCGGAAGTAGAACCGTTCGGTCGCCGCGTCCCAGTGAGCCGCCGAACGTCGATCCACTGCGTCGGCCACGATCTCATCATGAGTCCCGACGCACTCGCGCGCAGCCTCCAGGATGATGGCCGCCATACGCGGCGGAAGGGAGACGACGGCTTCGACCGGTGACCTGCGACCGGCCATGCCCGTCTCCGTGGGCAGCTCAACGGCGGTGACCGTGTCTCCCTGGAAGTAGAGGTGCTCGGCCGCAGGGTCCCAGAAGACCGCCGGACATTGGTCTGTCGGATTGCCCTTGCCATAGAAGCGTAGCGCCATCGAGCCCTCCCCAGCGGTTCTGTCGCGGATCGCTTACCTAGCGTCACGTCCCGAAAGAGGCAGGAGCAAGAGGCAGGCCTACGTCCTGAACAGCACGAAAGTGTGGCGGTGGAGGGCGTTCCAGACGTCAGCCCTGGCCCCGCAACGCGTGGGTGAGCGCGCGCCAGCCGGGACGGGAGATGCTCAGATGGCCGTTGCCGGGGTTCTTGGAGTCGCGAATCAAGACCGCCGGCTCCGCCGCCGCCACCTCAACGCAGTTCTCACCATCTCCGCTGTGGACGGACTTGTGCCACGCGGGAGCGACCTCGACGCAGTTCTCGCCAGAGGTGCTGTAGGACGACTTGTGCCAGGTCGCAGCCACTTCCACGCAGTTCTCACTGCCTCCGCTGTAGGACGACTTGCGCCAGAAGTTCGTCTCAGAGCTCAAGGGAGACCTCCTTGATGAGCTGGCTCAGCAGCTCTTGAGTGCTCTCGGGAGAGAGGGCCAAATCGAACAGTCTGTTGAACTGGAGCCTAGCCTGTTCGACTTCCGGCTCACCTTCAAGGTAGAGATCTCCTCCTGATGATTCGATGTAGGCGATGTCGGAGTAGATCTCCGGGTCGAAGCTCAGGATGGTGCAGGAGCCGTCCAGTCCTGGGTGAGAACCGGCGGAGAAGGCGATCACGCGCAGGTCGATATTGGGGCGTTTCGAGTCAACGAGCAGGGACTCCAACTGTGCTCGCATGACCTGGCCTCCTCCATGGAGCCTGCGCAGAGCACCTTCGTCGACGACGAGAGACAACGCCGGGGCATGTGGGCGGCTTAGAATCGCGCGGCGGGCCATTCGGGCGGCCACGCGCCGATCCAGTTCCGGCGTGTCCTCGCCACGGATCGCCTTCGTGACGCTGCGCGCGTAGTCAGGCGTCTGCAGGAGGCCCGGTACCAGTTGCGGTTCCCAGCTGCGGATGCGGGTTGCTTCGTCCTCCAGTGACAAGAACGTCCCGGAGAAGATATCGCGGTAGGCGGTCCACCAACCGCGCTTCCAAGCGTCCTTGGACAACTGGAGGAGTGCTTCGCGCTGAGGGCTGGAGACGCCGTATAGATCGAGTAGCTCGTTCAAATCGTGGGGGCTCAGCTTGGAGAGCGCCTTCTCGATGCGCATGATCTTCTGCTGGCTCCAGCCGAGCCGCTTGCCGACGTCCGCCGGCATGAGGTTCGCCCGGAGGCGCAGGTCGTGCAGCTCTCGGGCCAGGCGACGACCGCGGACGGTGGGATTGTGAGCTCCTGGCATGGCGTCAGTCTGGCGCGTTAACAAGATCCTTCTAGGATTTTCGCGGAATTACTGACTCGATTTGGCATTCCATATTGTGATCATGGAATTTCCGGTTCACCATGGCCTGGTGACGCACTGGAGTCGAGCCAGTACACATTGTCCGAATAGGGGCGCGTCGGCCCTCGCTGGCTCGGGCGCGTCGGTGAGACTCCGGCCCACCTTCCCGGTGGCTCGGTGAAGCCGCCGCGCGGCCGGGTGCAGGAGTCACGGCCCGCCCGGCCGCGCGGCTTCCACCTCCTGGAAGGAGGCAAGGTGAGCATACGCATCGCGAGTCTTGGCCCGCCCGGTTCTGCGGGATATGCGTCGCAGAATGTGCCCGCGAGCGGACGTTCCGTCGCCGTCAGCGGGTCGCCGCAGGGTGTCGCGCGGGCCGAGATGGAGCGGGAACGCTCCGCCGTCGCCGCTGTTCAGGCTCGTCATCCCGGGGCCATGGTGTGGTTCGGAGCGCATACCGGACGCTGGTGGGCCGTCCTCGGCGGGTGCTTGGTCGAGGCCGACGATCCTGCGGGATTGGCGCGTGCTTTCGACATCATCGCGCCCGAGGTGCGGCGGCGTGGGAGCGGTGGCCGGAATGGGCGCTGAGTTCATGGCGCTCGAACGCCTGGGGACGGCCACGTTCGCGTCCGAGGCCGCGCAGGTGGCGGCGGCGCGACGCTGGGTTCTCGAAGCGGTCGGGCGGGCGCATCCCGCTGCGGACGACTGCGTCCTGCTCGTCTCCGAGGTCTTCACCAACGCGTTGCGGTACGGCGCGGGTGACAGCATCGAGGTCGGCGCGTTCGCCGACGCTCAGGCCGTCCGCGTCGAGGTGGTGGACGGCGGCGGCGACACCTTGCCGCACCTCGTCGATGATCCGTGCGGCGAGAACGGTCGGGGCTTGCCGATCATCCGGGCGCTCGCCGCCGACTGGGGATGCGAACGTCTCGGTGACGGGCGTCTGTGCGTCTGGTTCGTGGTGGAGGCGAACTGAGGACCGTCGGCGAGTCGCGGGGCGGCTCGCCGACGGTCAGGCGCGGGCGGCTGCGGCCCGGCGGTGGAGGGTCGGTTTGTCGATCTTGCCGTTCGCGTTCACGGGCAGGGCGTCCACCGGGACGACGCGGCGGGGGACCTTGTAGTTCGACATGTTGTCGCGGGCCCAGGCGATGATCGCGTCCGGGTCGGCCTTCTCGCCGGGCGGCGGGACGACGTAGGCCCAGCCCACTTCGCCCTGCTGGTCGTCGGGGACGCCGATCACGGCGACCTGGGCGACCTGCGGGCAGCTCAGAAGGAGACCCTCGATCTCCGCCGGGTAGGCGTTGAAGCCGGAGACGATGAACATCTCTTTCTTGCGATCGACGATCGCCACGTTGCCGGCGTCGTCGATGACGCCGATGTCGCCGGTGTGCAGCCACCCGTCAGGGTCGATGACCTCGGCCGTCCTGTCCGGGTCATCCCAGTAGCCGCGCATCACGCCGTAGCCGCCGACCAGGATCTCGCCGGGTTCGCCCGGAGCGAGATCGTTGCCGTCGTCGTCCACGACGCGCACCGAGACGCCCGGGACGGGACGGCCCGTCGAACCGGCGATGACCTCCACCGGGTCCTCGGGACGGGTCATGGAGACGACCGTGCCCTCCATGAGGCCGTAGGCGTTGATCATGCGCTCGATGCCGACGCGGTCGACCAGGCGGCGGATCAGCTCGGGCGGTACGGCGGCGGCACCGCAGATCAGGACGCGCAGGGACGACACGTCGCGGCCGTCCAGCTCGTCCAGGATCTTGAAGAACATCGGCGGCGCGCCCGCCAGGATGCTCACCCGGTTCTCCTCGATCAGGTCGAGGAGGCGGGCCGGGTCGAACAGGGCGATCGGCATCATCGTGGCGCGGCGCAGGACGCAGGCGAGCAGGCCCGCGTTGATCCCGAAGCCGTGCGAGAACGGCGCGATGATCGGATAACGATCGCCCTCCCGCAGGGTGACGATCTCGGCCCAGTCCCAGTAGCCGCGCAGAAGCTGCGAGTGGTGCAGCATGACGCCCTTCGGCGTGCCCGTCGTGCCGGACGTCGCCATGATCGAGGCGATGTCGTCCTGGCCGACCGCGGCGGCCCGCTCCTCGGCCTCCGCTCGGGAGATCTTCTCTCCGGCGGTCAGGAAGTCGTGCCAGGACATGGCTCCCGCGGGCGGCTCGCCCTCGCCCAGGACGACGCGGTGGCGCAGGTCGGGCAGGTCGGCGTCCGCGATCATGCCGAGGTAGGACGCGCCCATGAAGCCCTCGGCGGCCAGGAGCGCCGTCGCGCCGACCTTGGCGAGCTGGGCCGCCGCCTCCAGGCCCTTGAAGCGGGTGGACACGGGGGCGATGATCGCGCCGGCGTCCCAGATGCCGTAGGCGGCGACGACGAAGTCCGGGGTGTTGGGTGCCCAGACCGCGACCCGGTCACCCGGCCGGACGCCGAGCGCGATCAGCGAGCGGGCCACCTCGGACGCGCGTTCCGCCAGCTCGCCCAGGGTGAGCCGGACGTCCCCGGCGACCACCGCCTCGACCGCCGGGTGGTTCGCGGCCTGGTCGCGCAGCATCCGCGGGATCGTGCCCCAGGCCGGGACGGGCTCAAGGTCCATCAGACCCCCAGCGCGGAGCGGTCGCGGCCGAGGTGGTGGCCGCGGGCGTCGGTGACGGTGCCGGGACCGCGGGTCTCGGCGACCTCGTCCGCGACGACGACCTCGATCGAGACCGGCGTGAGCGCGTAGAGGGCCTGGGCGACGCGTCCCTTCCACATCGGGTTCTTGACGAGCGTGTCGCGGTTGAACCGGACGTGCAGCGCGGCGGCGTCGAGGGTACCTTCGCGGGTGATCTTCAGGTCCCAGGTCGCGATGCCGTCGATCTTCGACAGCGCCGCCTCGATCTTCGGGACCGACAGCCAGCGGCCCCGGACCAGGACGTGTTCGCCCGCGGTATGCGTCGGCGCTGGAATGCCCTGCTCGCCGCCGGAGAGCCGCACCGCATGGCCGGTGCGACGGATCTCATCGCCCGCGAAGACGACCAGCTCGGCGAGCCCGGCATCGTAGGGCGCGTCCAGGACGATGTCCTTGTCGAGCGGAGCCAGCCCGAGCAGGCCGTCCCGGACGGGCGTCAGCGCCTTTTCGGACGGCTTCCGCTGCGCGATCGGGACGCCCAGGAACGGGTCGGCGTACAGCTCTCGGACGTCCGCCTCGAACTCGGCGGCGAGCTGCGCGGCCGTGTTCGGCGACGGGATCTCGCCGACGATCAGGATGTGGTCCAGCTCCAGATCGAGCGGATCGAGCAGGAATTCCAGGTGCAGCCGGGCGAGGAAGTCCATGGCTCCGGTCGGCGTGATGATCAGCGTCGTCGCGCCGACCGACTCCAGCGCGGAGTGCAGGCGCAGACGCCCCCGTGCCCCGACTGAGGCGGACGCGGCGGCGACGGACGCGGCGGCCCGCGCGATCAGCGATCCGCTCGGCTCGCCGTCGTCGTTCAGCGCGACGACCACCCGGTCGGACGGCCCGATCCCGGCGGCGCGCAGCGTCTCGGCGGCCGGCTCGACCGCGTCGTCCGGGAGCGGCACCACCAGGTCGCCCTCGGACGAGACCGCGAGCGGCCCGCGCGCGTTTCGGCCGGCCGGGAAACCGTGCCTGGTCAGCCAGCGGCTCACTGCGCGACCTCCTGCATGAAGAGCTTCATCGAGTTGCACACGTGCTCGTGCCCGAGCCCGCCGACCTGCGCCTGGAGGATCAGGTCGGTCGCCCCGGCCGCCTCGATCGCCTCGACGGCCTTCCGCGAGCCCGCCACGTCGTCGATGACGACCATGGTCTGCTCGCGCAGCACGGCCATCGCCTCGTCCGGCGGCATCCCGACCGCCTGCTGGCCGAGGACGCGGTGGGTGGCGTGCCGGGCGTCGGTGTAGCCGGGCGGCGCGACCAGGTTGATCTGGCGGCGCAGGTACCACAGGACGGGGTCGGCGGCGGTGTCCACGGCCTCCTGCTGCGTCGGCGCGACGTACCAGGGGATCATCAGCGCGATCCGCCGGGACTCGGGGTCGAACCCGTTGTCGGCCAGGCACTCCTTGTACTTGGCGATGTCGGCGGCGACGTCGTCCAGGCCCTTGAGCATCGTCATGCCGAGCAGGTTGTAGCCCTGCTTGGCGGCGGCGAGGTAGCCGTCCAGGGACGTCGAGGCCACCCACACCGGCGGATGCGGATCCTGGACGGGACGCGGGTAGACGCCCACGTCCGGGATCTCGAAGAACTCGCCGCTCCTGGTCACCGGCGCGCCGTCCGCCTCCCAGATCGCGAGGACGGCCTCCAGGTGCTCCTCCCAGAGCTTGCGCGACTGCTCGAACGGCCGCTGGAACGCCTGGTACTCCAGCGGGGACGCGCCGCGCCCGGTGCCGAACTCGACCCGTCCGTTCGAGATCACGTCCAGCGTGGCGACCCGCTCGGCGGTGCGGATCGGGGACTGGAACGGCAGCAGCACCACGCCGAGGCCGAGGTGGATCCGCTCGGTCCGCTGCGAGATCCCGGCCAGCACCAGGTCCGGCGCGGACGAGTGGGAGAAGCCCCGGGTGAAGTGGTGCTCGACGAACCAGGCGGTGTCGTAGCCGAGCTGGTCGGCCAGCACCACCTGCTCCATGACGTTGTGGAACGCCTGCCGCTCCACCTCGCGGGAGCGACCGCGCACCTCAAGTTCGTAGCCAAGGCTGACCCGTAGCGACGTCATGGAGCCTCCGTGCCGTTTCAGGCTGAGTTCGAGCGACCTGCTGTGCTGACATGTGAAATATAACCAAGCGCTCGCTTGGGATGCTAGTCAGTGCAGCACCGGAGAGCCCTGTCAGGGAGGACGTCAGCTAGGCGGCGGTTCGGCGGGCGTGGATGAAAGGACCGCCGCATAGGGGCTGAGCGCGGTGAATCCGCTGCAACCGCGGAGCAGTGCATGACCCGAGCGGCCGAGGAACGCGCGCGCACGAGCGCCGGCGCGGTCCTGGAGGGCGAGCCAGGCGACCCAGCCCGCACCGACGACGCCCCAGTACGAGACCAGGCGGTAGAGGCCCACGGCCGCGGCGGCCGGGGCGACCGCCGCGCCCATCGCGACCAGGGACGCGGCCATGCTCGACTCGATCGCGCCGATGCCGCCGGGAAGCAGCGGGAGCAGGCTGCCCGCCGCCTGCGCGGCGAAGTAGGCGAGCGTGACGCCGGTCGGGTCCAGGTCGAGGCCGACCGCGCGGGCCGCCGCGAACAGCGCGAGGATGTCGCACACCCAGTTCATCACCGCGAGGACGGCCAGGACGCCGACGTCCCGCACGCTCGGACGCAGCAGGACCGCCGCGTCCAGCAGCTTCTCCACCCAGGGCGCGATCTTCGGGTGCGCCGTCAGGCGGCGGTGCAGGTACCGGAACGGGACGGCCAACCGGACCCGCAGCGGACGCCACAGCAGCGCGGGCGCGAGCACGGCCGCCAGGACCGCCGGGTAGGACAGCGTGGTCAGCGCCGGACCGCGCGCGACCGGGTCGGTGAGCAGCGCCAGCAGCCCGATCAGCGTGTAGGTGCCGGTCGTGATCACGCCGCCGACCACGATCACCGCCGTGGCCACCCGCGCGGACGCGCCGGACCGCCGGAACTGCTGGAACGTGAAGACCACGCTCACCGCCGGGCCTGCCGGGAGCGTGGTGGACAGCGCGTTGCCCGCGTAGGTGATCGCGAACGCGCGGCGCACCGGCATGCGGTGCCCGCCGATCCGCAGCAGGCGGCGCTGGAGCCGGGCGAACGCGCCCATCGACAGCGCCTCGGCGAGGACCACGACGACCAGCCACAGCCGATCGGCGTCGAGGGTGGCGCGCCACATCGCGTGGAAGTCGGGGAGCTCGTCGCTGAACAGGAAGAGCGACCCGAGCGCGGCGGCGACGAGCCCCCACTGCACGAGCGCGCCGATCCGCCTGGCGCGGCGCGACCGCGTGTCGCGCGACGGCGAGGCGAGCGGAAGATCCGGGACGACCGGCAGGTCGGGGGCTTGCGGGGCCGCGGCCTCGGCCGAGGCAGGCTCGGCCGGAGCGGGCTCGGCCGGGAAGGTGTCGGCCGGGGCGGGCTCGGCGGGAGCGGGCTCGGCCGCCGGCAGGGAGGGGACGGAGTCCTCGGGGGAGGCCGGGACCGCGACGGACGCTGTCATGTCACGGTCACCTCGCAATGCTCCCTCAGCTGGGGCAACTCCGCGATCAGTAAGAGTGTTCCCGCCGTCCGGTCACGGAATCGCAAAGTGAGTCCCGTCACAAAGCGTTACAGTCCAGGAGTGTCCGACCTGCACTGAATTGCCGGATTCCGTACGCTTTCCGCGATCTTCGCCCCTGCCAGGGGCCGAGCCCCGTGGGAAGGACGTCATGCCCCCCAGCGTGCCCACCCCCCGACTGCGTTCCCGGCGCGTCACCCTCCTGCTCGGCGTCGCCTCCGGCGCGCTGGCCACCGGCCTGCTCGCGGCCGGGATAGCCGCGGCGCACGACTCGCCCGGCACGGTCGCGGCCGCCCCGCGCGCCGCGGTGTCCGCGACGCCGGGGCAGACGACGACGCTGTCCGGCGTCTCGTTCAAGCTGCGCTGGAAGCCCACCGACGCCGCCGCGATGACCGCGCTCGACCGCCTGGTCGCCGACAGGCGCACCGCGATGAAGGCCGTCTCGCTGCGCGACGTCGCCGCCGACCGCACCGACCTGCGCCGCCTGACCTGGAAGAACAGCGGGTGTTCGAGTACGGCCAGGTCGGCGGTCGCGGCGCTGGACGCGAGGATCAAGGTCGGCGCGTGGTGTCCGGACTACCGCAGCGGCAAGAACGATGAGGGCACGGCCAACTGGATCCCGCAGGGCGTCGCGATCAGCCGCGGCGCCGCCTTCGACGGCCTCGCGCTCAGCTGGTACCACCTGAAGGATCCGAACGCCGCCGAGCCGGTCACCGACATGGCCCGGCTGACCGTCGGGACGCGTCCCGAGGTGAACAAGACGGGCGGCTACCACGCCGTCCAGCTCGCGATCCCGACGCGCGACGCGTCCGGGAAGGTCGTCGCGAAGGACGTGGACATCCGCCTCGGCGAGGCGGGAACCGGGACCGGAACCGCGGCCGGGGCCGGGGCCGGCGGGATGGGCGCGCAGGGCGTCGCCGAGGCCCCGCAGCACGCGGGCGGCCTGTCGATCGTCGGCAACTACGCCTACCTGCCCGACACGTCCGCCGGGCTGCGGGTCTACGACCTGCGCCGCACCTACCGGATCACTCCGGGCGGGGGCCTCGGCGTCGGCTCGGACGGGAAGTTCCACGCGCACGGCGAGCGGTACGTGCTGTTCGAGGTCGGCCGCTACGTGATCGACCAGAAGGCCACGGGAACGTGCCCGGCCTGGAAGACCAAGCCGTCCGCGCTGAACAAGCAGCTCTGCTTCAGCACGGTCTCCTACGACCCGAGCTACCCGACGCCGAGCCTGCTGACGGCCGAGTACAAGCTGAGCGGCGGGGTCGGCTCGGCCCGGCCGATGCGCGTCGTCCGCTGGCCGCTCGCCGCGAACGGGACGCTGGCCGCGAGCGGCGGGGTCGTCACGTCCAAGGTCGTCTACGGGACGGTCACCCCGAACGTGCAGGGCGTCGCGGGCTTCTACAAGGCGGGGCAGGGCGCGACGATCTACTACTCGGTCAGCGGCGGGGGAGCGGTCCGGCCGGGGACGATCTTCAGTGACCGGGCCGGACGGAACCCGTTCTCGATCGTCGGCGTGATCGGCGGCGAGTCGTTCGCCTACGACCACTACTCGGGCGGCGACCGCATCTGGGGCGTCACCGAGCACGCCGGTAAGCGGATGGTCTTCTGGGCGTACCGCAAGAACCTTCAGCCCAAGGGCGACGGCTGATCCGTAGGGAACCGGGGGCGTCCGCACATGTCGCGGACGCCCCCGACGCGTTCTCAGGAGCCGTCGCGCACGGAGACGATGCCTCCCAGGACGCCGACGTAGACCGTCCGGTCGGGCCCGACCGTGATCGGCGCCCAGTCGTTGTCGAACCACTTGCCGGTGCCGGTGAGCACCTTGTAGACGGTCTTCCCGGTCTGGACGTCCACGGCGGTCAGGTACCAGGCGTCGATCAGGTCCTTCCGGGGCTTCTTGGTGTAGAGGTACAGCAGCCCGGACGGCACGGACACCTTCGCGACCGTGGACGGCGACCGCTCCGGGCTCGTCCAGACCGTCCGGCAGCCGGACGCGGTCACGTCGACACGGCTCACGCCGCCCACCGACGATCCGCCGGGCGGCAGCTCCAGGAAGTTCTTGTAGCCGTAGTTGTTCTCGACGAACAGGCTGTTCCCGTAGCCGATCAGCGAGTTCTCGGTCGAGCTCCGGCTGTGCCCGAACACCGGCACGCGGCAGACGACCTTCCCGGTGTCGCGGCGCAGCACGAGCACGTGCATCCGGTCGTCGGCGTTGTCGGTGATCGCCACGTAGCGGTCGCCGAGGAAGGTCGGGGTCGTCCCCGATCCCTGGTTGATCTGGCCCGACTTGCGCGCGGTGCCCCGATCGTAAGGCGTCCGCCAGACGATCTTCGGCGTCCCGTCGGATGCGGCTCTGAGCTGGTACAACGCGTGGTCGGAGACGATGGAGACGCCGTTCTCCGCGGCCGCGAACGAGTTCTCCACCTCCTCGCCCGCCGGGAGCCGCAGCGTCCGGACGGCTCCGGTGCGCGGGTCGATCGTGCCGACGCGTCCGTGGTCGGTCGCCCACCAGATCAGGCCCGTCCAGTCGGGACCGACGCCGGTGACCGGGTCGCATTCGCCTTTCGGCCACGGGTTCGTCCAGCTCGCGCACGCATGGGGGACGTACGGGTTCAGGTCCCAGTCGTCGGTGACGGTGAAGCGCCACTTGCCCTTGGCGTCCTTGCCGTGCGCGAAGCGCCGCACGTGGTGGGCGGCGTCGGCGATGACGATCCGGTCCTGCGCGTCGAGGTAGTAGTACGCGCCACCGGACGTGTCGGTCAGCACCTTGTCGAGGTTCCCGGACACCACGGCCTGCACGGTGGACGGTCTAGGCGGCAACTGGAAAGTGGCCAGATCGTCCAGCGTCTTCGGATCGATGAGGCGGAGCGTGAAGTTCTGGCCGCGCGTGCACTGCGCCAGGATCAGGCCCGTCCGCTTCGAGAACGTGACCGTGGAGCAGAGCCCGGGAAGAAGCCCGCCGCCCTTGGCCGCCGAACGGACGACCGGACGCTTCCCCAAAGGACCTGGGAACGGGTAGGTGTCGGACGCGTAGCTGTCGGCGTGCATCGAGGACATCCCGACCGGGCCCATGAACGGATTCGCGGGCACCGGGCGTCCGGGTAGGGGGTTCGGCTTGGCGGGGCCGCCCACGTACGCGGGCACGAGGCCGCGGCCCGGGCCGTCCGGCACGGGAGTCACAGCGGCGGAGGCGGGGATCGGGGCGAGCGCGAGCACGGCCGTGGCGCCGAGCGCGCCCGCGCCGGCGCCGAGCGAGCGGAAAGGGGGCAAGACGGGACTCCTCACGAGCCGGTCGGGGACTGGCCGAGTCCGGACCGCCCCGGCCGCGCCTGCCGGAGTGATCCGCCTCATGGGGAGTGCAACGGCTGTCGGAGCCACTGGTTACGCTTTCCGCCATGAGCGTCAAGGCGGTGATCTTCGACTGGGGCGGCACGCTGACCCCCTGGCACGACATCGACATCCCCGACATCTGGAAGCGGATCTGCGCCGCCGGGCTGTCCCCGCAGGACGCCGCCGACGCCGCGACGCGCCTGCTCGCCGCCGAGGAGGAGCTGTGGCGGCGCTGCAAGGACGAGCACCGCAGCGCGACCCTCGACGAGGTGTTCGCGATCGCGGGCGTCGAGCCCAGCGACGCCCTGCTCGACGCCGTCTACGACCTGTGGACGCCGCACACCCTCATCGATCCCGCCGCCCCCGGCCTGCTGCGCGAGTTGCGGGAGCGCGGGCTGAAGGTGGGCGTGCTGTCGAACACCATGTGGTCGCGCGACTGGCACGAGCGCATCTTCGACCGCGACGGCGTGCTCGGGCTGCTCGACGGCGCGGTCTACTCCAGCGAGATCCCGTGGACCAAGCCGCACGCCGAGGCGTTCCGCGCCGCGATGGCGGCCGTCGAGGTGGACGACCCGTCCGCTTGCGTCTTCGTCGGCGACCGTCCGTTCGACGACATCCACGGGGCCAAGTCGGTCGGGATGCGCGCCGCCCTCATGCCGAACAGCACCGTCCCGTCCTGGCAGACCGAACCCGATGCCGTCCTGCACGGCGGGCTCGGCGACCTGCTCGGCCACATCGAGCGCTGGTCGCTCTGACGGGCCTGCCGGTGGGTCCGACGACGGCCTGCAGGTGTCCGACGACGGCCTGCTGATCCGTCTGACGGCGGCCTGACGTGCGACGGCGGGGAGCCCCGTGGCCGGGGTCCCCGCCGTCAACGGTCGGGCTCAGGCGGCCTTGCCGACCGTCCTCGCCGCGTCCTTCCGGTTGGCGGCCTCGCCGTTCCGGTCGGCGGGCTTGTCCGCCGGGTCCGCCGCCGTCCTCTTCTGCGTGAGGTCGGCGTCGGTCGCGACCGGGAGGCCGAGTTCGCTCCGGACGGTGCCGAGCAGCCGCTCCACGCGCGCCTGGAGGCTGGCCAGGTTCGCGCGCGCCACGTCCGCCTCGGCCTTGGCCCGACGCGCCTGGCGGCGGGCCTCGTCGCGCTCGGCGGCCAGGTGCGCGAGCTGCGCCTGGTACGCCGCCTTCAGCTCGTCCAGCGTGGACGAGCCGGTTCCGGACTTCTCCTGCATCACTGCCATCTGGACTGGATTCCTTCCCCCGACGGCCCCAGTACCCCTTTGCGAAACGGACTAACGAGAACTGGAGCCTCACAGTTCCCAAAGTAGGGCGACCTGGCGGAAGGTCGAACCGAGCCCGGCGTCAGTCGTTGCCGCCGCCCGGTTCCGGGGCGGGGGACAGGGACGAGTCCGGAAGCCCGGGGAACGCGCCGGACGGCCCGGTCACCCGGCCCGTCCCCGCCGAAGCCTGCCAGCGCACCGACCGCGCCATCGCCTGCTGCATCTCGCGGGCCGCCATCGTCCGCAGCGCGGGGTCCGGCGCACCGGCGAGCCCCGCGTAGGCCGTCACGACGTCACGTTCCAGGACCGTCGCGAGCTGGGCGGCCGTCCGTCCGGACGTGGGCCGCACGGGCAGCTTGTAGGCGGGCGCGGCGGCCTCGGCGCGCACCCCGAGCGCCGCCAGCCGCGAGATCAGCTCGTCGCGCTGCGCGCGGTGGTCGTCCCACAGCGAACGCGCGGCGTCCTGGCTCGCTCCACGCAGCTTCGCGCCGAGCACCCCGTACCCGTAGACGGCGGCGTGCTCGGCCTTCAGCGCCTCCTGGAGCGCCGAGACCGTCGTCACCTCGCTCACGACGCCCTCCCCAGCGCCTCGGCGTGCCCGGCCTCGCACGCGCCGATGCTTGCCAGCACCTGCGCGAGGCCCGCGTCCACCTTCGCCACGGCCGCGGTGAGCCGCGCCGCCGCGCTCGTCTCCGCCTGGCGCAGACCGGCCAGCACCGCGCGCGGACCGCCGCCGGGCGGCGCCACCGGCGCGGACGGCGGGATCCTGCCGCCCTCGCCCGCCCGGTTGCCCGAACCGGACACGTAGTGCCGGCGCAGGACCGCCAGATGCTCGCGGTGGTGCGCCAGCGCCGGATCGAGCAGCCAGGCCAGCTCGGCGTGCGCCGAGCGCGCCGCCTCGTAGCGGGCGACGAGGTCCTGCTCGGACGTGATCGCCGCCACCAGCACGGGCAGCCCGGCGGTGTCGGCCTTGGCGGGCGCGACCGACCCGCAGCCCGCGAGCAGCGGCGCGGCGGGCAGCGCGAGCGCGGCCGACCAGCCGATCAGAGCCCGGCGCGACGGCGCGGGCACGTCCCGGAGCGACGGCGTGGACGGGCCCTTCCCGGCCCCGGCCTCGGGCACGCGCGACTCCTCACCGGATCGTGATGGTGGGCAGAGTGCCCCAGCATTCCACATCCGGAGCCGCGGAAAGGCCCGGCGGCACGCCGGTGAGCTGTCCGAAAGGCCGCTGAGGTGTCCGGCTGTCGATAGTCTTGAGGGGTCAACGGACACACGGTTTCGAGTCCGCACAACAGGAGGAGGTCCCATGAGCGTCGAGTCCCGTGGCGGCAGCGCTCACCGGGGCCGTGCCGGCGCGGCCGCCCCGACCGGCGGCAGGGCCGCGGGCGCCGGGGCCAGGAGGTCCCGCGACGAGACGGCCGTCGAGCTGACCCGGCTGCTCACGCCCGCCGTGACCGGCGCCGGGTTCGACCTGGAGGCGGTCGAGGTGCGCCCGGCCGGGCGCCGCCGGCTGGTGAAGATCGTCGTGGACGGCGACGGCGGGGTCAGCCTCGACGACGTCGCCGACCTGAGCCAGGCGGCCTCGGAACTGCTGGACGCCTCCGACGTGATGGGCGCCTCGCCGTACGTGCTGGAGGTCACCTCGCCGGGCGTCGACCGCCCGCTCACCGAGGCCCGGCACTGGCGGCGCGCCGCCGGGCGGCTGGTCGTCGTCCCGCTGGAGGGCGAGGACGGCGGCCGGATCGAGGGCCGCGTGGTCTCCGCCGACGACGAGACCGTCGTCATCGACGTCACGCCCGCCAAGGGCAGGTCGGCCAAGGGCCGTCCGGTGAAGCCGGTCCGGCGCGAGTTCGCGCTGGCCGACCTCGGGCCGGGCCGCGTCCAGGTCGAGTTCCGCAGCGAGGCCGAGACCGGCAAGGGCGGCTCCGGCAACGGCGCGTCCGCCGGCGCGGACGCCGAGCCCGGCGACACCGGCGACCTCGACGAGTTCGATGACGCCGACGACGAAGTCGACGCCGACGTCGACGCCCAGATCGACGCTGAGATCGACGCGGGGACGGACGGGCGGCACGGGGAGCCCGCGGACGACCTCGCGGGCGAGGCCGAGGAAACGCGTTCTCCGGCCGAGCCGGAATAGAGGGGGGAGCCTCGTGGACATCGACATGACAGCCCTGCGGCTGCTGGAGAGCGAGAAGGACATCTCGCTCGACGTCGCCGTCAAGGCCATCGAAGACGCCCTGCTGATCGCCTACCACCGCGGCGAGGGCGCGGCCGCCCGCGCGCGCGTCGAGCTCGACCGCTCGACCGGGCACGTCACGGTCTGGGCGACCGAGACCGACGACGAGGGCGCGGCCGTCCGGGAATACGACGACACCCCGGACGACTTCTCACGTATCGCGGCGACCACGGCGAAGCAGGTCATCCTGCAGAAGCTGCGCGACGCCGAGGACGAGCTGACGCTCGGCGAGTTCGCCGAGCGCGAGGGCGACATCGTCTCCGGGATCATCCAGCAGGGCAAGGACCCGCGGAACGTGCTGGTCGACCTCGGCAAGCTGGAGGCCGTCCTGCAGCCGCAGGAGCAGGTGCCCGGCGAGCGGTACGAGCACGGCGAGCGGCTGCGCGCCTACGTGGTGCAGGTCCGCAAGGGCCACCGCGGCCCGTCGGTGCAGCTCTCGCGCACCCACCCGAACCTGGTGAAGAAGCTGTTCGCGCTGGAGGTCCCGGAGATCGCCGACGGCACCGTCGAGATCGCCGCGATCGCCCGCGAGGCCGGCCACCGCACCAAGATCGCGGTCCGCTCGCGCAAGCCCGGCGTGAACGCCAAGGGCGCGTGCATCGGCCCGCTGGGCAGCCGGGTCCGCAACGTGATGGCCGAGCTGCACGGCGAGAAGATCGACATCGTGGACTGGTCGGACGATCCGGCCGAGTTCGTCGGCAACGCGCTGTCGCCCGCCCGGGTGAACAGCGTGACCGTGGTGGACGAGGGCGCCCGCACCGCCCGCGTGGTGGTGCCCGACTACCAGCTGTCCCTGGCCATCGGCAAGGAGGGCCAGAACGCCCGGCTCGCCGCGCGGCTGACCGGCTGGAAGATCGACATCCGGTCCGACACCGAGTCGGCCGGTGGCGAAGCGCCCGGATCGTCCCGGAACCGGGCCGAGGAGCAGTCCTCGGAAGGGGCCTCGGGCGGGTCCGCGGGCGGGGCGGAGAAGGCCGCCGAATCCGACGAAACGGGAGCTTCTTCGCCTGCCGCCCCGGCGGCAGGTCCCGCCGACGCCTCGGCGCGGTAGACTGATGGGTGGTGACCGGGCGGTCCCCGTGCGAACGTGCGTGGGCTGCCGGGTTCGCACGGCCAAGTCCGACCTGTTGCGCCTGGTGGTTCGAGGCGATGAGATCGTCCTCGACCCTCGAGGGCGGCTTCCGGGCCGGGGTGCTCACCTGCACCCCGATCCGAAGTGCCTCCAGCTCGCCGTCAAGCGTCGGGCGTTCCCCCGGGCCTTTCGCGTCCAGGGGCCGCTCGATCACGGCGGGCTGGATTCCGCACTTGCGGCTCGCGCCGCGCAGCAGCAGGATGGCCGAACGGTAAGCGACGTCTAGTCGGAAGCAGGTCGAGATTGCTATGAGCGCTCGATGAGCACGCCGCGATGAGTACGGCAAGGTAACGACGGTCCGGAGGCCGCACCCCCGGACCGAGTAGGGAGTGCAGTGGCCAAGGTCCGGGTATACGAACTCGCCAAGGAGTTCGGTGTAGAGAGCAAGGTCGTCATGGCCAAGCTCCAGGAGATGGGCGAGTTCGTCCGGTCGGCGTCCTCCACGATCGAGGCGCCGGTCGTTCGCAGGCTCACCGAAGCTTTCAACCAGGGGTCGGGCAAGTCCGGCTCCAAGGCCGGGAAGAAGCCGCAGGCTCCCCGGCCGTCCGCGCCTCCGCGTCCGGCCCCTTCGGGCAACGGCGCGGGTGCGCCCGCTCAGACGGGCGAGTCCCGTCCCACGCCGGGACCGCGTCCCGGCCCCCGTCCGACCCCCGGTCCGCGCCCGCAGGGCGGCGGCCAGCAGGGCGGACAGCAGCAGCCCGGTGGCCAGCAGCCTGGTGGTCAGCAGCCTGGTGGTCAGCAGCCCGGCGGCCAGCCGTCCGGCGGCCAGCAGGGCGGCGCGCCGCGTCCGGGCCCGCGTCCGGGTCCGGTTCCGCCGGCCCCCGGCATGCCCGGTGGCGGCACCCCCGCCCCGGCGCCCGCGCCGCGTCCGGCCGCCGCGAGCGGCGGCGACCAGGTCCGCGGCGAGCGCACCGAGCGTCCGGAGCGCACCGAGCGTCCGGAGCGCGGCGACCGCGGTGACCGCGGTGGCGCGCGTCCGGGACCTCGCCCGCAGGGCGGCGCCGGTCCGAAGCCCGGCCCGCGTCCGGGTCCGCGCCAGGGCGGCGGTGGCCGTCCCGGCGCGCCGCGTCCCGGCAACAACCCGTTCAGCTCGACCAACTCCGGCATGGGCCAGGCGCCCAAGCCGGGTCCGCGTCCCGGCCCGCGTCCGGACGGCCCGCGCGGCGGTGACCGTCCCGGCGGTCCGCGTCCGGGCGGCGGCGCCCGTCCCGGCGGCGCTCCCGGCGCCGGCGGCCCGCGGCCGAACCCGGCGGGGATGCCCCCGCGTCCGGCCGGTCCGCGTCCGAGCCCGATGAACATGCCGTCCTCCCGTCCGGCCGGTGCGCCCGGCCGCGGCGGACCCGGCGGCGGTGGCCGTCCCGGTGGCGGCGGTGGCCGTCCGGGTGGCGGCGGCGGTCGTCCCGGTGGCGGCGGTCGTCCGGGCGGCGGCGGTGGCGGCTTCGGCGGTCCCCGCACCGGCGGCGGCCCCGGTGGCGGTCGTCCCGGCGGTGGCGGCGGCTTCGGCCCCCGTCCCGGTGGCGGCGGTCGCGGTCGCGGGGGCACGCAGGGCGCGTTCGGCCGTCCGGGCGGACGCCCGGCCCGCGGCCGCAAGAGCAAGCGCGCGCGCCGTCAAGAGTTCGAGGCCATGCAGGCCCCGACGACCGGTGGCGTGCTCGCCCCGCGCGGCAACGGCAAGACCGTCCGGCTGCCGCAGGGCGCGTCGCTGACCGACTTCGCCGAGAAGATCGGCGCCAACCCGGCGTCGCTGGTGCAGATCATGATGCACCTCGGCAAGATGGTCACCGCCACCCAGTCGGTGGACCCCGACGACCTCCAGCTGCTGGGCGTCGAGCTGGACTTCGACGTCCAGGTCGTCTCCCCGGAGGACGAGGACCGCGCGCTGCTCGAGTCGTTCGACATCGAGTTCGGCGAGGACGAGGGCGGCGAGGAGAACCTCCAGCCGCGTCCGCCGGTCGTGACCGTCATGGGTCACGTCGACCACGGTAAGACCAAGCTGCTGGACGCCATCCGGCACGCCGACGTCCAGGCGGGCGAGGCCGGCGGCATCACCCAGCACATCGGCGCCTACCAGGTGCAGACCGAGGTCGACGGCGAGCCGCGCAAGATCACCTTCATCGACACCCCGGGTCACGAGGCGTTCACCGCCATGCGTGCCCGCGGCGCCGACACCACCGACCTGGTGGTGCTGGTGGTCGCCGCCGACGACGGCGTCAAGCCGCAGACCACCGAGGCGATCGACCACGCCACCGCGGCGGGGGTCCCGATCGTGGTCGCGGTCAACAAGATCGACGTCGAGGGCGCGGACCCGACCAAGGTCCGGGCGCAGCTCACCGAGTACGGCCTGGTCGCCGAGGAGTTCGGCGGGCAGACCCAGTTCGTGGACGTGTCCGCCAAGCAGGGCACGAACATCGAGGGCCTGCTGGAAGCGGTCGTCCTGACCGCCGACGCCGAGCTCGAGCTCGTCGCGAACCCGGACATGCCCGCCCAGGGCACGGCCATCGAGGCCCACCTGGACAAGGGCCGCGGTTCGGTCGCGACGGTGCTGGTGCAGCGCGGCACGCTGCGGGTCGGCGACTCGATCGTCTGCGGCGTGGCCCACGGCCGCGTCCGGGCGATGCTGGACGAGAACGGCAACAACGTCGAAGAGGCGCTGCCGTCCCGTCCGGTGCTGGTGCTCGGCCTCAACGCCGTGCCCGGCGCGGGCGACAACTTCCTCGTCGTCGAGGACGAGCGGGTCGCCCGGCAGATCGCCGACAAGCGCACCGCGCGCAAGCGCAACGCCGAGCTCCTGCGGTCCCGCAAGAGCAGCTCGCTGGAAGAGCTGTTCAAGGACCTCGAGCGCGGCGAGCGGGAAGAGCTGCTGCTCATCCTCAAGGGCGACGTGTCCGGTTCGGTCGAGGCGCTGGAGGACTCCCTCCTCAAGATCGACGTGGGCGACGAGGTGTCCCTCCGGGTCATCCGCCGCGGCGTCGGCGCCATCACCCAGGACGACGTCAACCTGTCGCTCGCCTCGGACGGCGCGGTCATCATCGGCTTCAACGTGCGTCCCGAGCGGAACGCGCAGGAGCTGGCCGACCGCGAGGGCGTGGACATCCGGTACTACTCGGTCATCTACCAGGCGATCGAGGAAGTCGAGGCGGCCCTCAAGGGCATGCTCAAGCCGGAGTTCGAGGAGCACCAGCTCGGCACCGCCGAGATTCGCGAGATCTTCAAGGTCCCGCGGATCGGCAACATCGGCGGCTCGATGGTCACCTCGGGCGTCATCCAGCGCAACGCCAAGGCGCGCCTCGTCCGCGACGGCGTCGTGGTCGCCGACAACCTCACGGTGTCGTCGCTGCGCCGCTTCAAGGACGACGCCACCGAGGTCCGCGAGGGCTTCGAGTGCGGTATCGGTGTCGGCTACAACGACATCAAGCTCGGAGACACCATCGAGTGCTTCGAGATGCGCGAGAAGCCGCGGGACTGATCCCGTGGGCGGTGAGGCGCCCCTCTTCAGGGAGGGGCGCCTCACCCCTGCCCGCCTCCGGGTGGGGCGAGTGCGTTAAAGCAGGTGAGAGCGTCAGGTTGATCCACTAGCCTGGCGCTCTCGATATGGGCGGCCCCGTCCGGATCATCCCGTGTTCGCTGGACGCGGAGGCGGGAACACGGGGTGTGGCCGCCGTCGTTCACAGTTACGGAAACCAGGGGTGGTCGTCCTGTTCGTGGGTGCGTTGACGCTCGATCTGCTGCTCGGCGACGTACGGTCGCTGAAGCAGAAGCGGGCGGTGGTCCGTCCGATCGTCGCGGAGGTGCGCAAGCACTTCCCCGGCGTGGCGGTCGCCGAGACCGGCGACAACGATCTGCACCGCCGGGCCGAGATCGGGGTGGCGGTGGTGTCCGGGACCGCCGACAACTGCGCCCGCGTGCTGGAGCAGTGCGAGCGGCTGGTGGCCGGTCGCCCCGAGATCGAGCTGCTGTCGGCCAGGCGGCGGCTCTTCAACGACGAGGACTAGGCGCCCTTCCGGGGGGCCGTGGAAAGGGAGTGCGACCATGGTGGACGCAGCCCGGGCGCGCAAGCTCGCCGACCGCATCCAGCAGATCGTGGCCGAGACGCTGGAGCGGCGGATCAAGGATCCGCGGCTCGGCTTCGTGACCGTGACCGACACCCGGATCACCAACGACCTGCGGGACGCGACCGTCTTCTACACGGTCTACGGGACCGAGGAGGAGCGGGCCGGGACCGCCGCCGCGCTGGAGAGCGCCAAGGGGATCCTCCGCTCCGAGGTCGGGCGGCAGACCGGCGTGCGGCACACGCCGAGCCTGACGTTCAAGCTCGACTCCCTCATGGAGAACGCCGCGCACATCGACGACCTGCTCGCCAAGGCGCGCCGGCAGGACGCCGACGTGGCCGCCGCGGCGGCGCGCGCGAAGCCCGCCGGCGACGCGAACCCCTACCGGGAGGACGCGGACGAGGCGGACGGCGAGGACGACGACCCCGGCGACGACGGCGTCGCCCGAGCCTCCTCGTGAACACCGGGGCCGGACTCGACTGGGACCGGGCCCTCGACCTGATCGACGCGGCCGGCGAGATCGTGCTCGCGTGCCACATCGGGCCGGACGGCGACGCCCTCGGGTCGATGCTGGCGGTCGCGCAGGTGCTGCGGGGGCTCGGCAAGTCCGTGGCGGCCTCGTTCGGCGAGCCGTTCACGGTCCCGCCGAGCCTGCGCTTCCTGCCCGGCATGGAGCTGCTGGCCGGGCCGGGCGAGCTGCCGCGCCACCCGGCGCTGATGATCGCGCTGGACGCGGCCGGCCCGGACCGGCTCGGCTCGCTCGCCGCGACCGCCGCCCGCGCCGACGCGCTGGTCGTCCTGGACCACCACGCGTCCGGACGGTCGTTCGCGGCCGAGCGCGCCGGGGAGACGGTGATGCTCGCCGATCCCGAGGCCGCCGCCACGGCCGTCCTCGCGGACGAGCTGATCCGGCGGCTCGGCGTCCCGCTCACCCGGGACGTCGCGCAGGGCCTGTACGCGGGCCTCGCCAGCGACACCGGCTCGTTCAAGTACCCGTGCACGACCCCGCAGGTCCACGATCTGGCGCGGCGGCTGCTGGAGGCGGGCGTCCGGCCCGACCAGATCAGCCGCGAGCTGTGGGACCGAGCCCCGTTCGGCTACCTCCAGGTGCTGTCGGCGGCGCTCGGCCGGGCCCGGCTGGAGCGTTCCGCCGCGGGCGGGCGCGGCCTGGTCTGGACGACCGTGCAGCGCGGCGACCGGTCCGTCCTCGGCGTCACCTACGAGCAGCTGGAGGGCGTCATCGACCAGCTCCGGCGCACCGAGGAGGCCGAGGTCGCGGTGGTCTGCAAGCAGACCGACGCGGGCGACTGGTACGTCTCGACCCGCTCCAAGGGCGGCGTGGACGTGGGCCGGGCCTGCGCGCTGCTCGGCGGCGGCGGGCACCGCACCGCCGCGGCGTTCAACGCGGCGGGCGAGCCCGCCGAGATCATCGACCGGCTCCGCGCCGCGCTCGGCGCGGTCGAGGAGCCCGGTTCCGGCTTCACCACCGACTCGGAGCGCATCGCGTGACCACCTCTGGACTCGTCATCGTCGACAAGCCCGCCGACTGGACGTCCCACGACGTCGTCGGCAAGATGCGGCGGCTCGCGAGGACCCGCCGCGTCGGCCACGCGGGCACGCTCGACCCGATGGCGACCGGCGTGCTGGTCGTCGGCGTCGAGAAGGCGACGCGGCTGCTCGGCCACCTCGCGCTGACCGAGAAGCAGTACGACGCGACGATCCGGCTCGGCCAGACCACCAACACCGACGACGCGGAGGGCGAGATCACCGCGTCCGCGCCCGCCGGGCACGTCACCGACGCCGCGGTCATGGCGGGCGTCGCCGCGCTCACCGGGCCGATCAGCCAGGTCCCGCCGCAGGTCAGCGCGATCAAGGTGAACGGCGAGCGGGCCTACAAGATGGCCCGCAAGGGCGAGGAGGTCGAGCTCAAGGCGCGGCCGGTGACCGTGCACGCCTTCGAGGTGACCGCCATCCGGCGCGAGGGCGACCTGGTCGACGTGGACGCGTCGGTGACCTGCTCGTCCGGCACCTACATCCGCGCGCTGGCCCGCGACCTCGGCGCCGCGCTCGGCTGCGGCGGCCACCTGACCTCTCTGCGCCGCACCCGCGTCGGCCCGTACGACCTCTCCATGGCCCGGACGATCGACCAGCTGGCCGAGTCGCTGGAGGTGCTCCCGATCGGCGACGCGGTCGCGGCGGCGTTCCCGCGCCGGGACGTGACCGACGACGACGCCCGCAAGGTCGTGCACGGCGGCAAGCTGCCCGCCGCCGGTCTCGGCCCGGGCCCCGTCGGGGTGTTCGCCCCCGACGGGACCCTGCTGGCGCTGGTCGAGGAGCAGGGCCGCGCGGCCAAGCCCCTCGCCGTCTTCGCCTCCTGACCGTCCGGGGTTCCTAGCCGGTCACGGGGACGACCCGGGCGGTGACCTTGACATCGCCCGCCCGGGCGAAGTGCAGCGTCAGCTCGACGCTCTGGCCCGCCTTGAGATCGCGCGGCTTCATGAGCATCAGGTGCAGGCCGCCCTGGGCGAACTCGACCGTCCCCTTGCCGACCGGGACGGTCCTGACCTGCTCCATCTTCATGCCGTTGCCGTTCATCGACATCCGGTGCATCTCGACGCTCCCCGCCGCGGGGGAGTCCGCGCCGGTGAGTGTGTCGGGCTGCCCGGTGTTGGTGATCGTCAGGTATCCGGCGGTGACGTCCGGCGAGGACGGCACGCGCACCCGCGCCCCGTCCACCCTGATCGACCCGGCCGTCGCGGCGGAACCGGCGGACGGCGCCGCCGCCATGAGCGCCTTGAGGTCGTGCGCCATCTCCGCGCTGCCGAACTGGTAGGGGAACATGAGCGCGCCCGAGCCGTCCGGGCCGTAGACCATGACGTTGCTGCCGTGCTGCACGGCGTAGTCGCCCTTGGCGCCCGCGGGCGGCGGGCTGATCGGGGTCTTCGCGTCCGCGGCGGCCTTCCTGATCTCCGCGTACGGGCCGGTGAGGCCGACGAACGAGGTGTCGAACTTGCCGAGGAACTCCTTCAGGACGTCCGGCTTGTCCCGCGCCGGGTCGGCGGTGACGAAGACCACGCGCGTGCGGGCCTTCTCGGCGGGGGACAGCAGGCTCATCGCGCCCGCCGCGTCCGCCATGGTGGTCGGGCAGATGTCGGGGCAGTGCGTGTAGCCGAAGAACAGCATCGTGATCTTGCCCTGGCCGCGGGCGGCGAGATCGTAGGGGCGTCCGTCCTGGTCGGTGAGCCGGACGTCCGGGATCTTGTAGGCCGCGGGCAGCCGGGTGGACTTGTACGGGCTCTTTCCGGCGGGCCGCTCGGCCGCCGCGGGGGCGTCCGAGTGACCGGAGCCGGAGCCGGAACAGGCGGCCGTGCCGAGCAGGACCCCGGCAAGGCCGAGCGCGAGGAATGCGCGCATGCGAGAACTCTCCACGTGAACTGGTGAAACGCAAAAGGTGATCAGGCGATGGAGAGCGTCCGCGGTGGGCCGCGCCGCGAGACCGAATGGCGCAGCGGGGCCGTCCGCAAAGGCAGGACCCGGACCGCCGGCCGGACGGACGGCCGCGCCGGAACCCGGACGTCCGGAATGACGAGCCGGGGCGGACGAGCCGCGGCGGCGATCCGGCGGGCCAGCGACCACGCCGCCGCCTCGCCGCGCCGCAGCCACCAGGCGGCGGCCAGCGCGGCCAGCCCGTGCGCGAGCGTCATCGTCGCCCCGCCGTGCGGGTGCCGGAAATGTGCGACATGCGCCAGGCTGTGGTGGACGGCCGCGGCCCCCTTGTCCGGCGTGGCCGTGGCCTGGACGAACAGCACGTGCAGGCCGAACTGCGCGCCGAGCAGGCCGCCGAGGATCGTGGGATAGGTCCGTTCCGTCCCGGCGAGGAGCGCCGCGAACCCGGTGACCAGCAGGAATCCGAGCCCGATCGCGCCCGGCGGCACCGGAACGCCCGCCGAGTACGCGTGACCGGCGACGGTCAGCGTCAGGCAGACCGTCGCGAACAGCACCGCGCGGGCGAGGCGGGCGACGGGGAGGGCGGGCCCCGGAACGGGCTCGGACGTGCGCTCGGACATGGGCGGACCCATCGTCCCACGGCCCCTCAGGAGCCGACGCTGAAGTCCGCCTGAACGGCCCGGTGGTCGCTGCCCGGAGTGCGCAGCGTCGTCGCCGCCTCGGCCTTGACGCCCTTGAAGAGCACGTGGTCGGGGCGGGTGACCGGGAACGAGGACGGCCAGGTGAACCCGAGCCCGGTGCCCGCCGCGAGCTGGGCCTCGCTCAGCATCGGCACGAGCCGTTCGAGCTCCCGGTCGGTGGTCGCGGTGTTCAGGTCGCCGAGCAGCAGGATGCGCTTCGAGGGGTCGGCGCGGACGGCGTCGGCGAGCCTGTCCACGCTCGTGTCGCGCTCGCGGGTCGCGCCCGGCCGCGCCGACCCGGCGTGCGCCACGTACACCGTGACCGGCCCGCGCGGGGTCTGCGCCGTCACCCTGAGCGCGCGCGGCCAGCCGAGCCCGAGATCCACGACCTTGGCGTCGCGCAGTGGGAACCTGCCCCACAGGGCGACGGTGCCGCGCCGCGCGCCGTACGGGTAGGCGGCGTCGAGCCTGGCCGCGAACGGGCCGTCCCGGAACTCCTGGACGGCGATCAGGTCGGCCCTGGTGGCGAGGAGCCGGTCCACGGTGGCGCGCGGGTCCTTGTTGCCGGCGTAGAGGTTCTGGCTGACGACGCGCAGGTCGTGCCGTCCGGCGGACGCCCCCGGCACGAACGCGACGCCGAACAGGACGACCCAGACCACCAGCGGGACGAGCGCGACGGCCAGCCCCGTCCAGGCGCGCCGGTACGCGGCCGCCGCGATCAGCAGCGGCACCGGCAGGCCGAGCCAGGGCAGGGCCGTGTCCACGATCGTTCCGAACGCGCCGGGCACCGCGCGGTGCCCGGCGATGAGCATGGCCAGCGCCAGCGCCAGGACCGCGATCAGCGGCCCGCGCGGACGCGTGCGGGACAGCGGAACGCACCGGTTCCGGGCGTTCCGCGCGCTGCTTCGGCTCTGCGCGGTCACCCAGCAGACGCTACCCCGCGTGATCAGGTGCGCCGTCCTCCGGCACCCCGGACGCGCCGAAACCCGTTACCCCGGGCCCTCCGCGGGCCGGTGCGCCGGGCTCGGCGGCAGGCGGGGACGGGCGGGTTGTCCGGGGCGTCGCCGATTCGCCCGACCCGGCGGATTGCGCATCCGGCCGCGCATGGCACCCTTGGGCGGAGACGGAAGCGGCGGGCGGTCCGGCGCGGGGCCCGGCGAGGGCCCGAGGCAGGGAGGGCATGGTGCGGCGCTGGCAGGGCCTCGACGAGGTTCCCGCCGACTGGGGACGGTCGGTGGTGACCGTCGGCGTGTTCGACGGGGTGCACCGGGGGCACGCGCGCATCGTCCGCGCCGCCGCCGGGCGCGCCCGCGAGCGCGGCCTGCGCTCGGTCGTGGTGACCTTCGAGCCGCACCCGGACGAGGTCGTCCGGCCGGGCGGCCACCCGCCCCTGCTGACCGGCGCGCGCCGCCGCGCCGAGCTGCTCGAGGAGCTCGGCGCCGACGCCGTCCTGGTGCTTCCGTTCACGGCCGACCTCGCCGGGGAGGCGGCGGACGACTTCGTCCGGCGCGTCCTGGTGGACGGCCTGCACGCCGAGCACGTGATCGTCGGCGCGGACTTCCGCTTCGGCCACCGTGCCCGGGGGGACGTCGCGCTGCTGACCGAGCTGGGCGACAAGTACGACTTCACCGCCGAAGGGATGCCGCTGGTGGCCGAGACCGACGCCCGCACGGACGCCGAAACCGAGACCATCACCTCCACGCGCGTCCGCGCCGAACTGGACGCCGGGGACGTGGAGGCCGCCGCGCGGGCGCTCGGCCGCCCGCACCGCGTGGAGGGCGTCGTGGTCCGCGGCCACCAGCGGGGCCGCGCGCTCGGGTTCCCGACCGCGAACCTGGAGACCCCGCCGCACACCGCCGTCCCCAAGGACGGCGTGTACGCGGGCTGGCTGGTCGCCGACACCGAGCGCTTCCCGGACTTCCGGTGGCCCGCCGCGATCTCCATCGGCACCAACCCGACCTTCGACGGGGTCGAGCGCACCGTGGAGGCCTACGCCCTGGACCGCGACGACCTGGACCTCTACGGCGAGCACATGGCCGTGGACTTCCTGGCCCGCATCCGCGACACGCTCAGGTTCGACTCGATCGAGGCGCTGATCGAGGAGATGCACCGCGACGTGGCCCGCGCCCGCGACCTCACCGCCGCCGAGTCCTGACCCTCAGCCCGGAGGACGGCGGAATCCGCCGCGTCCGGCCGGGCCGGGGCCGGAATCCGCACGTGGACGGGGGTTCCGGGGAGTGATCACCGAGCGCCTCCGCTCCGTGACAGGGGCCGTCCGGGGCGTGGTACGGTTGATAGTCGCCGGGACGAGGTCCCGGCGCGGCGGGCTGCACCCTCATGCGGCTCGCTCACGCATCCCTGACGCATCATGCGGACTCCGGGCGGCCGGGGCCTGCGGATGACGAGAACACAGAAGGAGCCACGTGTCGCTCGACACCGCCACCAAGAACAAGATCATCGCCGAGTACGCGACCACTGAGGGTGACACCGGTTCCCCGGAAGTCCAGGTCGCGCTGCTGACCAAGCGGATCAACGACCTGACCGAGCACCTCAAGGAGCACAAGCACGACCACCACAGCCGCCGTGGTCTGCTGCTCCTGGTCGGACGTCGCCGCCGTCTGCTCAAGTACCTGCAGAACAAGGACATCAGCCGCTACCGCTCCCTGATCGAGCGGCTCGGCCTGCGCCGATAGCGGCGCCAGAGGGGGAGTGGTCCGGACGGGGCCACTCCCTCCTCGCATAAGGAACCCCCATACGACCCCCGGTTCCTGGGAATGACACTTGGGCATGACAGTTCCCGGGGGCACCCGGCCGGTCGTCCGACCGGCCGTCCCGGCCGGCCGTGAGGCCGGTCACCGAAGTAAGCCTCGCGGACACCGCTGCTGCGGCCGGTCCTCGGTAGTGGCCTCCGGATCGCGGTCGCGAACGCGCGACCCCCATCCGGGCGCTTCGATCGAAGACCGGCACCGCCTGCCAGCACAACGGGAAACGACCGCGAGGCGACGTCAACCGGAAACAGGAGGTTTCCCGTGACCGAAGCTCCGCGCATCGAGGGCGCGACCGTCGCCGAGGCCGTGATCGACAACGGCGAGTTCGGCAAGCGCACGATCCGGTTCGAGACGGGCCGGCTGGCCCGCCAGGCGGCCGGTAGCGCCGTCGCCTACCTGGACGACGAGACCATGGTCCTGTCGGCCACCACGGCGTCGAAGAAGCCCAAGGAGAACCTGGACTTCTTCCCCCTCACCGTGGACATCGAGGAGCGGATGTACGCCGCCGGGCGCATCCCCGGCTCGTTCTTCCGCCGCGAGGGCCGTCCCTCCGAGGACGCCATCCTCACCTGCCGCCTGATCGACCGTCCGCTGCGCCCGTCCTTCAAGAAGGGCCTGCGCAACGAGATCCAGATCGTCGGCACCATCCTCGCGCTGAACCCCGACGACCTGTACGACGTCGTCGCGATCAACGCCGCGTCGATGTCGACGCAGCTCGCCGGGCTGCCCTTCTCCGGCCCGATCGGCGGCGTCCGCGTCGCCCTGATCGACGGCCGCTGGATCGGCTTCCCGCGCCACTCCGAGCTGGAGCGCGCGACGTTCGACATGGTCGTCGCGGGCCGGCTGCTGGACGACGGCGACGTCGCGATCATGATGGTCGAGGCCGAGTCCACCGCGGGCACCCTGAAGCTCGTCGGCGAGGGCGCGACCGCCCCGACCGAGGACACGGTGGCCGAGGGCCTGGAGGCCGCCAAGCCGTTCATCAAGGTCCTGTGCGAGGCGCAGAGCGCGCTCGCCGAGACCGCGGCCAAGCCGACCGCCGAGTACCCGATCTTCCTGGACTACCAGGACGACGTGCTCGACGCCGTCACCGCCGCCGTCAGCACCGAGCTGGCCGAGGCGCTGACCATCGCCGACAAGCAGACCCGCGAGTCCCGGCTGGACGAGATCAAGGCCGGCGCCGCGGAGAAGCTCGGCCCGGACTTCGAGGGCCGCGAGAAGGAGATCTCCGCCGCCTTCCGCGCCGTCACCAAGAAGCTGGTCCGCGAGCGGATCATCCGCGACGGGCTGCGCATCGACGGCCGCGGCGTGAAGGACATCCGGCAGCTGTCGGCCGAGGCGCACGTGATCCCGCGGGTGCACGGCTCGGCGCTGTTCGAGCGCGGCGAGACGCAGATCCTCGGCGTCACCACGCTGAACATGCTCCGCATGGAGCAGATGATCGACACGCTCAACCCCGAGCGCACCAAGCGCTACATGCACAACTACAACTTCCCGCCCTACTCGACCGGTGAGACCGGCCGGGTGGGCTCGCCGAAGCGGCGCGAGATCGGGCACGGCGCGCTCGCCGAGCGCGCGCTGCTCCCGGTGCTGCCGACGCGCGAGGAGTTCCCCTACGCGATCCGGCAGGTGTCGGAGGCGCTCGGCTCCAACGGCTCGACCTCGATGGGCTCGGTCTGCGCGTCCACGATGTCGCTGCTGGACGCGGGCGTCCCGCTGAAGCAGATGGTCGCGGGCATCGCGATGGGCCTGATCCACGAGGGCGGCGAGTACGTCACGCTGACCGACATCCTCGGCGCCGAGGACGCGTTCGGCGACATGGACTTCAAGGTCGCCGGCACCCGTGACCTGATCACCGCGCTCCAGCTCGACACCAAGCTCGACGGCATCCCCGCCTCGGTGCTGGGCGCCGCGCTGAAGCAGGCCAAGGGCGCCCGCCTGGCGATCCTGGACGTGATGGCCGAGGCCATCGAGGGTCCGTCGGAGATGTCGCCGTTCGCCCCGCGGATCATCACGATCAAGGTCCCGGTCGACAAGATCGGCGAGGTCATCGGCCCGAAGGGCAAGATGATCAACTCGATCCAGGACGACACCGGCGCGGACATCACGATCGAGGACGACGGCACCATCTACGTCGGCGCGACCGACGGCCCGTCCGCCGAGGCGGCGCGGCAGGCGATCAACGCGATCGCCAACCCGCACATGCCCGAGGTGGGTGAGCGGTTCCTCGGCACGGTCGTGAAGACGACCACGTTCGGCGCGTTCGTGTCGCTGCTGCCCGGCAAGGACGGCCTGCTGCACGTCTCGCAGATCCGCAAGCTGCACGGCGGCCAGCGGATCGAGAACGTCGAGGACGTCATCTCGGTCGGCGAGAAGATCCAGGTCGAGGTCACCGAGATCGACCAGCGCGGCAAGCTGTCGCTGGTCCCGGTCGAGGTCGTGGAGCGCGAGGCCGCCGACCGGGAGTCCGCGGGCGAGCCGGCCCAGGCGTCCGACGCCGACGCCGACAGCGCGCCGCGCGCGGCCGAGGGCGACGGCGACTCCGGCGACAAGCGCGCCCCGCGCCGCCGCCGCACCCGCCGTCCGTCCGGCGACGACAGCCGCAACTCCTGATCGCCGTCACCCTCCGGTCCGGCCGGCCCGTCCCGTCAGCGTTGACCGGGACGGGCCGGTCGGTCCGTTCGACCCCTGGGAGATCCGCCCCGTGACCAGCCTGCCCGAGCCGGGCCGCACCCCCGAGCCCGGCCGCACCGCGGCGACCGGCCGCCCCGACACCGTGACCGACGGGGAGGGGGCCGTCCGCCGGACCGTGCTCCCCGGCGGGCTGCGCGTGATCACCGAGACGCTGCCGACGGTCCGCTCGGCGGCGTTCGGCATCTGGGCCGGGGTCGGCTCCCGCGACGAGGACGTCGCGGACGCGGGCGCCAGCCACTACCTCGAACACGTCCTGTTCAAGGGCACGGCGAGGCGCTCGGCGCTGGAGATCTCCGCGGCGGTGGACGCGGTGGGCGGCGACCTGAACGCCTTCACCGCCAAGGAGTACACCTGCTACTACGCGCGGGTGCTGGACAGCGACCTGCCGCTGGCGGTGGACGTGGTGTCCGACATGGTCGCCGCGTCGACGAACCGGCCCGAGGACGTCGAGGCCGAGCGCGGGGTGATCCTCGAAGAGATCCACATGCGCGACGACGACCCGGGCGACCTGATCCACGACGAGTTCTCGCTCGCGCTGTACGGGGACGTCCCGCTCGGCCGACCGATCCTCGGCACCGAGGAGTCGATCAACGCGCTCGCCCGGGACCGGATCCACGGCTACTACCGCGAGCACTACACGCCGTCCAACCTGGTCGTGTCGGTCGCGGGCAACATCGACCACGACGAGGTCGTCCGGCTGGTCGAGGCGGCCTGGAAGCCCTACCTGTCCGCCGAGGGGGCGCCCGCCCCGGCCGCGCCGCGCGTCGGCGGGCCGGACGTGCCGGTCGACCCGTCCGTCCGGGTGCTGGACAAGGACACCGAGCAGGCGCACATCGTCCTCGGCTGCGAGGGCGTGCGCCGCACCGACGACCGCCGGTTCGCGCTCGGCGTGCTGAACGCGGCGCTCGGCGGCGGCATGTCGTCCCGGCTGTTCCAGGAGATCCGCGAGAAGCGCGGCCTGGCCTACTCGGTGTACAGCTTCACCTCGCAGTACGCCGACAGCGGCGTCTTCGGCGTGTACGCGGGCTGCCAGCCCGGCAAGGCCGAGGAGGTGCTGGCGATCTGCCGCGAGGAGATCGACCGGGTGCTGACCGGCGGGCTCACCGACGAGGAACTGGAGCGGGGCAAGGGCCAGCTCCGCGGCGGCATGGTGCTCGGCCTGGAGGACACCGGCTCCCGGATGTCCCGGATCGGCAAGAGCGAGCTGGTCTACGAGTCGCTGCTGCCCGTGGACGAGGTGCTCGCCCGCATCGAGGCCGTGACCCCGGACGACGTCCGCGCGGTCGCCGCCGACGTGCTGGCCCGGCCGCAGGCGCTCACCGTCATCGGCCCGTTCGAGCACGCCGACTTCGACCTCTGAGCCCGCCTCGGACCCGCTCGCCGTGACGGTGCGGGTCCGTCCCGTTACCGCCCGTTCTCGATCGGGTAGGGGACGGGCATGAGATTCCTGCTCAGGACCGTGATCTGCACGGTCGCGCTCTGGGTCGCGACCGCGCTGGTCCACGGCATCCACGTCACCGCCGCGAACGGCGCCCGGCAGGCGCTGACCCTGCTCGGCGTCGCGGTGATCTTCGGGCTGGTGAACGCGTTCATCAAGCCCGTCGTCAAGGTGCTCGGCTGCGCCTTCTACGTGCTGACCCTCGGGCTGTTCGCGCTGGTCGTCAACGCCCTGCTGCTGCTGCTGACGAGCTGGGTGGCCGGGAAGCTGCACCTGCCCTTCCACGTGGACGGCTTCTGGGCGGCGTTCTGGGGCGCGATCATCGTCGGCGTGGTGAGCTGGCTGCTCAGCCTGTTCGTCTCCGGCGGCGACGAGGACTGAGCGGTCCCCGCGGCGGCCCGCGATAGGCTCGGGCGGACGTACGGAGACCTGGAGGAACATCGTGATCAGGGTTGGGGTGCTGGGCGCGCGCGGGCGGATGGGCGCCGAGGTGTGCCGGGCCGTCGAGGCCGCGGACGGGCTGGAGCTCGTCGCCGCGATCGACCAGGGCGACGCGCTCGACGAGCTGACCAAGGCGGGCGCCGAGGTCGCCGTCGACTTCACCCACCCCGACGTCGTCATGGACAACCTTCGCTTCCTGGTCGAGAACGGCGTGCACGCGGTGGTCGGCACGACCGGGTTCGACGCGTCCCGGCTGGAGACCGTCCGGTCCTGGCAGGCGGCGACGCCGGGCGCGAAGGTGCTGATCGCGCCGAACTTCGGCATCGGCGCGGTGCTCATGATGAACTTCGCCGCCAAGGCCGCCCCCTTCTTCGAGTCGGTCGAGATCGTCGAGCTGCACCACCCGAACAAGGCGGACGCGCCGTCCGGCACCGCGCGCCGCACGGCCGAGCTGGTCGCCGCGGCCCGCGCCGAGGCCGGGGCGGGCGCGTCCCCCGACGCCACCAGCCAGGAGATCCCGGGCGCGCGCGGCGCGGACGTCGAGGGCGTCCGGGTGCACGCGGTGCGGCTGTCCGGGCTGATCGCGCACCAGGAGGTGCTGCTCGGCGGGCATGGCGAGACGTTCACGATCCGGCACGACTCGATGAACCGCGAGTCGTTCATGCCGGGCGTGGTGCTCGGCGTCCGGCGCGTCGCGGACCTGCCCGGCCCGCTGACGGTCGGCATCGAGTCGCTGCTCGGCCTGTGACGCCGTCCCTGGCCTTCGCGGCCGAACCCTGGGAGTACCTCGGCGCGGACGAGGCGGTCGACGTCGAGCACCCGCTCGTCCAGTCGATCGCCTCCGAGCTGCGGACCGGCGACGACCTCACCTACGCGCGCCTGGCGTTCGAGTACGTCCGCGACAATGTGAGCCATCCCGCCGACGTCCCGAATCCCCGCGTGACCTGGCGCGCGTCCGACGTCCTGGAGCACGGGACGGGGTTCTGCCACGCGCAGGCCATCGCCCTGGCCGCCCTGCTGCGCGCGGGCGGCATCCAGGCCGGCCTCTGCTACCAGCGGCTACGCGACGGCGACCGGTACTTCCTGCACGGCCTGACGGCGACGCTCGCCGACGACCGCTGGGTGCGCCTCGACCCGCGCGGCGTGAACCTGGAGTTCTCCGCGTCCGAGGACAGGCTGGCCTACGAGGCGGACGCGTCCGCGGGGGAGATCGACTATCCCACGGTCTACGCCTCGCCTCCGGACGTCGTCCTCAACGCCCTTCGCGAGAACACCGACGCGCTGGCGATGATGCGGGACGCCCTCCTCCCGTCGGAGTTCTGACGGGCAGAATGTCCGCATGGACGAATCGTTGCCGCGGCGCCTGTGGACGCTCTTCGAGCCCGTGCACGCCATCACCTACTTCGCCCCGGAATGCTCCGAGGCGAACAAACGGATCGGCCTGCGCGGCTACTGGATGGGCTACTTCGGGAGCCGCGCCGCGCCCATGGGAGCCGTGCCGGCGGGCGTGGTGACGGCCACGTTCCACGGCTTCCACCCGTCCCGCGTCGAACGGGCCATCCCGGACGCCTGGACGTTCGCCTCCCCCGAACAGATCATCACCGCGCGCGCCGGGGCCGCGGCAGCGGCCCTACGCCGGATCTACCCTCAAGCGGACGAAACGGCCGCGCTCGCCAACCCTCTGATCGAGCGCGTCGTCCGCGAGGCCGACCCGAGCGGCCGCCCGCTGTTCGCCGCCAACCGCGCGCTGCCCTGGCCCGACGACCCGGTCGCGGCCCTGTGGCAGGGGACCACCTCGCTGCGCGAGGAACGCGGCGACGGCCACGTGGGGATCCTGACCGCCGAGGGCCTGGACGGCTGCGAAGCGAACATCCTGGCCGGTGCGACGAGCGAGAACTCGCCGTCCGACTGGCTGAAGGAGGCCCGCGCCTGGCCCGACGCCGAATGGACGGCCGCCCAAGACCGCCTCAAAGCCCGCGGCCTCCTGGACCCCCGAGGAACCGCGACGGCCGAGGCCCACAGCCTCAAGGCCCACATCGAGTCCCGCACGGACGCCCTGGCCGCCCGTCCCCTCCGAGCCCTCACCGACCCGGACCACCTGGCCAAGGCCCTGGAACCCCTGGCCCTCGCCGTGGCAGCCTCCGGCGACCTACCGTTCCCCAACCCCATGGGCGTCCCGCGACCCGCCGCGTCCTAGTCCCAGGCTTCCCACTCGTCGGTCGGGACGGTGATACCGAACGGAGCCGGGAGCTGGATGCTCTCGCCGAACTTCCAGCTCGTGGACTCCTCGTAGCGGCCGCCGAAGCCCGGCTCGGTGAAGAGCGTGCTGGTCATCACCTGGGGGTCGCGGTCCACGATGAGGTAATAAGGGATTCCGGTGCGCGCGTACCCGTTCCACTTGCTCGGCCGCTGGCGCCGGGCGCCGGGCTCGCGGTCCTCCGCGAAGTTCGAGCGGGAGGTCACCTCGACGGCGAGTGTCAGTTCATCCGGAAGGATTTTCGACGACCTCCGGCTGCGGGCTTTCTGGACGTCGGCTTCCGACATGACGCACAAGTCGGGGATGTAGCCCTCATGGATCTCGCTGAGGTTCACGTCCTGCGTCTGGACGCATCGCCAGCCGGCCGCCTGCCCGACGGCTTTCGCGGCGGCGAACGCGTCTTGAAGGTCACTGACGATCAAGTTGTGGGCGAAGTCCGGCCCTGGTGACACGACGATCTCCCCACCGACGATCTCGACACGGGTGCCATCGTGGGGAATGCCGAGGAGGTCGCCGAGTTCGTCCCGAAGCCAGAGTTCGTAGGGGTCCGCGGGCAGCGGCTGATGACGGTGTACGACAGCCATGACGCTCACTTGGGGTGATTCCTCCCTCACGCTGGGCTCCCGTCATCGTAGGGGTGGATGTGACTCAGCGTACCCATTTCGTTCGATCACGTGCGCGGGGCGCGCTAGGCGGGCGCGGGACCGGTGCCGTTGCTCCGGCCGTCCGTGGGAGCGGGGAGGGCTTCGGTGGTGGGGTGGCCGTCCGCGGTGACCAGGGCGGGCTGGGTGTCGGAGGGGCGGGGAAGGCCGGCGGCGGCGTAGGCGCCCGCTTCGTCCAGGGTCTCGGACTCCAGGAGCGTGGTCGCGAGGGCGTCCAGCTTGTCGCGGTTGTCGCTCAGGGTGCGCAGCGCCTCCTGGTAGCACTCGTCGACGATGCGGCGGGCCTCCTCGTCGACGGCGTCCAGGGTGCCCTGGGAGGCGTACTGGTTCACGGGGTCGCCGCCGTCCGGGGGGAGGACGGAGAGCGGGCCGATGCGGCCGGACATGCCCCAGCGGCCGACCATGCCGCGGGCGATCTGGGTGACCTGCTGGAGGTCGCTCTCCGCGCCGGTGGTGATCACGCCGAAGACCAGCTCCTCGGCGGCCATGCCGCCGAGCGCGCCGATGATCCGGCCGCGCAGGTACCTCTCGTCGTAGGCGTAGCGGTCGCTGTCCGGGGTGGACACGGTGACGCCGAGCGCGCGGCCGTGCGGGACGATCGTGATCTTGCGGACCGGGTCGGCGCCCGGGTAGAGCATGCCGAGCAGCGCGTGCCCGGACTCGTGGAAGGACGTGCGGCGGCGCTCCTCCTCGGGCATCACCAGGGAGCGGCGGGTGCCGAGCTGGATCTTCTCCAGCGCCGTCGCGAAGTCGGAGTTGTCGGTCGCGGTGTGCTTGCGCTTGACGGCCATCAGCGCGGCCTCGTTCACCAGGTTCGCCAGCTCCGCGCCGGTCATGCCGGGCGTCATCTTGGCGAGCTCGGTCAGGTCCACCTCGGGGGCGAGCGGGACGTCCCGGACGTGCACCTTGAGGATCGCGACCCGGCCGTCCAGGTCGGGCGGGGAGACGGTGATCTGCCGGTCGAAGCGGCCGGGACGCAGCAGCGCGGGGTCGAGGATGTCCGGACGGTTCGTTGCGGCGATCACCACCACGCCCTCGGAGCCGGAGAAGCCGTCCATCTCGGTGAGGATCTGGTTGAGCGTCTGCTCGCGCTCGTCGTGCCCGCCCAGGCTGGCGCTGGAGCTGCGGGTGCGGCCGATCGTGTCGATCTCGTCGATGAAGATGATGGACGGCGCGGTCTTGCGCGCCTCGGTGAACAGCTCGCGGACGCGGGCCGCGCCGACGCCGACGACCATCTCGATGAACTCCGACGCCGCCGCCGAGTAGAACGGCACGTCGGCCTCGCCCGCGACCGCGCGGGCGAGCAGCGTCTTGCCGGTGCCGGGCGGGCCGGTCAGCAGCACGCCGCGCGGGGCGCGGGCGCCCATCCGACGGTACTTGTCGGGGTCCTTGAGGAAGTCGACGACGTCCTCCAGCTCGCCCTCGACCTCGTCGATCCCGGCGACGTCGGCGAACGTGGCGCGCTTCTCGTCGGCGGTGACGGGCTTGGGGGAGCGGCCGAACCCGCCGAGCATCCCGCCGCCGCGCCCGCCGCCGGTCATGCGGCGCTGGAGCCAGACCATCGCGCCGATCCACAGGCCGACGAACAGCAGCGTCGGCAGCAGCGACAGCAGCAGGTTCGCGAGCAGGCCGCGGTCCTGGTTGACGGGCTTGGCCTCGACGACGACGCCCTTGGCGACCATCTCGTTGTAGATGTTGTCGTTGGCGAACTCGGGACGCAGCGTCCGGAAGTCGGTGTAGGTCTTCTTCGCGTCGTCCTGCCCGGGCACCTGGACGGCCTGCTTCAGCTTGCCCTGGATCGCGAAGCCCTTGGTGTAGACGTCCTTGACGTTCCCCTGCTGCACCTGCCGGGTGAACGCGGTGTAGGGGATGTCGGCGCGTTCCTTCTGGCCCGCGACGTGCATGGACGTGTAGCTCAGCGCGAACACGAGCAGGAGCAGCAGCCAGAAGACGAAGGTGTTGCGGTTCGGCTTGAAGCCGCCGCCGCGCCCGTCGTCGTCGCCGTTCCGCTTCTCGGGCGGGTTCTTCACGCCCTCGGCGCGCCACGGCTGGTCGGGCTTGTCGCGGGGCGGGACCGACTGCCTCCGGTCGGGCTGCCTCGGATCGGGCCGTCCTTCCGGACGGGCCCGGTTCGGCTGGCCCGGCGGGGTCTCCGCTGGCTTCGACGGCACCTTCGCTCCCCTGCGTCCCTCAGCGCGCCCCCGGAGCGGGAGCGAGCAAGATCTTCCCTGGTCGGCGGTGCCGAAACCCGGCCCGCCGGCCGCGCCCGCCCGTCCGGCGGGCGGTCCTCGCCGGCCCGCCGCCCCGGTCGCGGACGGGCGACGCCGGCCTTGCGCCGCAGTGGCCGCCCGGCGTCATCCGCCCGCCGCCGGAGCGGCGAACCCGTACTTACCGAACAACGAACGAGCGGCCGGAGATGTCAGCCATGAGACGAACGCCTCAGCCTGCTCCGTGTGGCCGCCGCGCACCGCGGCCGCCGGATAGGACGCCACGACGTTCAGCGCCGTCGGGATCGCCACGCTGTCCGCCGCGACCCCGGCGGAACGGAGGTCGGTGACGTAGACCACGCCCGCGTCCGCCTCCCCGACGCGGACCCGGTCCAGCACCGCGCGCGAGCTGACCTCCTGCGACGACGTCCGGACGGTCACCCCGGCGCGCGCGAACAACTGCTGCGCGTACCGTCCGACCGGGACGATCGGCCCGCCCGTCACCACCCGCAGCCCCGGACGGCCCAGATCGTACGGCGTGCGCAGGCGCTGCGGGTTCCCCGGCCGGACGGCGATGGTCAGCGAGTTGTGCGCCACGATCCGCGGACGGTCCGCCAGGTGGTCGGCGGCCTCCTTCATCGACGGCTCGTCCGCCGTCACCAGCACGTCGGACGGCTGGTGGTCCCCGGCCCTCTCGGCCATCTCCTGCGAGCCGCCGAACACCGTCCTGATCCGGACCTCCGGCCGTTCCCGCTGGTAGGTCGCGCCCAGCTCGTCCATCACCTCGGTCAGCGAGGACGCGGCCAGCACGGTCAGCGTCACCGGCCCCGACGACCCGCCGCAACCCCACACGACCGCGCCGAGCACGGCGATCAGGGACGGACCGGCGACGAGCCGGTGCCATCGGAGTCTGTCGGGCATATCGCGCCATCCTAGGGTTGGTTCGCCTTCGCTCCGGTGATTCGCGCCGGGCGTGTCAGTGCCCCGGACTAGGGTTCTGGAATGGAGGCGGAACGCGGGCGTGCAGGCCGCGTTCGCGCCGTCCCGCCGCACGCGTCCGGCCGTCCTCCGGCGCCGGGCGCGCGGCGGCGCGTCCGCGTTCCCGGTGACATTCCGGCTGGAGAGGCCCCCGATGACGTTCGACCTGATGGAGCAGCTGCCCGACGACTGGCGGGCACGCCTCGAACCGCTGCTCGACCCGATCCAGACGGCCGCGCTGAGCGCGTTCGTCGCCGCGGAGTACGAGGAGCACACCGTCTACCCGCCGCGCGACGACCTGTTCAACGCCTTCCGGCACTGCCCGTACGACAAGGCGCGCGTCCTGATCCTCGGCCAGGACCCCTACCACGGCCCCGGCCAGGCGCACGGCCTGTCCTTCAGCGTCCGGCCCGGCGTGCGGCTGCCACCGTCGCTGCGCAACATCTACAAGGAGCTGGCGACCGACCTCGACGTCCCGGTGGCGACGCAGGGCGACCTGACGCCGTGGGCCGACCAGGGCGTCCTGCTGCTCAACGCGGTCCTGACCGTCCGCGCCGGGGACGCGGGCTCGCACGCGAACAAGGGCTGGGAGGAGTTCACCGACGCGGCCATCCGCGCGCTGAACGACAAGTCCGACCGGGTCGTGTTCGTCCTGTGGGGCGCGTACGCGCGCAAGAAGGCCCGCCTGATCACCGGCGTCCAGCACACGGTCATCGAGTCGGCGCACCCGAGCCCGCTGAGCGCCAAGAAGTTCTTCGGCACCAAGCCGTTCAGCGCCGTCAACAAGTCCCTGGCGGACGCCGGAGAACCGCAGATCGACTGGGATCTCTCCGCCTCCTGACCCGCCGTCCAGGGCGCCCGCCCGCCGGACTCCCGCGCCCGAGCCCACCGTGCCCGGGGCTTCCCGTGCCCGGCGTTTCCCGTGCCCGGGGTTTCCGGGGCCGGGGTTTCCGGGTCCGAGGTTCTCGCGTGCGGGACTTCCGCGTCCGGAGTTTCCGTGCGGCGGGCTCGCGAAGGCCGATCTCGCGCTTTCCGGGCGGGCCGAGTGGGTGGTCGCGGCCTGACCGGTTCCCGTGCCCGGGAACCGGTCCCTGCGGAATCGCGAAGGACGGGAGCGCCGCGCCTCCGTCCGGACGGGGCGTCCCGTCCGGACAGAGCTCAGCGCGTCGCGTCAGAGGGCGAGGCCCACCGCGAGCAGGACGCCGTAGACGATCTGCAGGCGGGCGGTCTCGCCGAGGACGGGGATCAGGTCCCGGCCCGTCGCGCCCTGGCTCACCTTCTGGGTCGGCTTGACCGAGAACGGCGCGGCGGCCAGGGCGATCAGCACCCACGGGTGCGGGGCGGCCAGGGCGAGGACGAACATGAACGGCACCGCGCAGCAGGCCGCGTAGAGGATGCGCGTCCAGGGGCCGCCGAGCACGACCGCGAGGGTCCGCTTGCCGGACTCCTTGTCGTTCGGCAGGTCCCGCAGGTTGTTCACGACCAGCAGCGCGCACGCGAGCAGCCCGATCGGGACGGCCGCCGCCCACGCCTCCCACGGCAGCGTCTCGGTCTGCACGTAGACCGTGCCGACGACCGCGACCAGCCCGAAGAACACGAACACCGAGATCTCGCCGAGCGCCCGGTAGCCGTAGGGGTTCTTGCCGCCGGTGTAGAACCACGCGGCGAGGATCGCGAACGCGCCGACCAGCAGCAGCCACCAGGTCGTCACGGCGGCGAGCGCCAGACCCGCGACGGCCGCGACCGCGAAGCTGCCGAGCGCCGCGGCGAGCACCTGCTTCGGCGGCGCGACCTTGGAACCCACCAGCCGCAGCGGCCCGACCCGGACCTCGTCGGTGCCGCGCACGCCGTCGCTGTAGTCGTTGGAGTAGTTCACGCCGATCTGGAGCACGAGCGCGACGACGGCGGCCAGCAGGGCGCGCCACCACACGGCGTGGCCCGCGCCGATCGCCACGCCGGTTCCGACGACGACGGGCACGAGCGAGGTGGGGAGGGTGCGGGGCCGCGAACCGGCGACCCATTGGGAGAGCGTGGCCACAGTGATACCGCTAGTTCTCGAGGACGACAGGGGACGATCTCTGATTCTCGCCGATGACGATCACTGCTCGGGCGCCGCGGTGACCACTCGTCCGGGTGGTCCCGCCTGACCTGCGCCCGCGTCACCGCGATCGGCGGCGGTGGTGCGGGAGCCGCCGGACGGACGGAGCCGGAGGGAGAGCAGCAGGCCCCCGGCGAGGATGATCGCGGTGGCGAGCGCGCCCGCGCGGGACGCGGCGGCGAGGCTCTCGTCGGCGGACCGCGCGGCCTCGGACATGCCCGGCGTCCGGTGCAGGTCGCGGGCGTACGTCCCGGCGCTGTGACGCAGGTCATGGGTGATCGCGGCCCGGCGCTCGGCGGGCAGGCCGTCGTGCGCGAGCCGTCCGGACATTGCGTGGCCGAGCGTGGTGGCGAACACCGTCCCGATCACCGCGACGCCGAGCGCCGCGCCGATCTGCCGGGCCGTGGACTGGGTGCCGGACGCCTGCCCCGCGCGGTCCGGCGGGACGTCGGCGAGCGAGACGTTGGTGAGCTGCGCGGAGGTCAGGCCGAGGCCGAACCCGTAGAGCAGCATCCACGGCGCGAGGCCGAGCCCGCCGGTCGTGGGGGAGAGCGTGGCGGCGAGCGCGAGCACCGCGGCGACCTCCAGCGCCATCCCGGCCTGGACGACCCGGTGCGCGCCGTACCTGTTGGCGAGGACGTGCGCGACGGCCCCGGACACGAAGGCCCCGGCGGCGAGCGGCAGGATCGCCAGGCTGATCTCCAGCGGAGCCGTCCCGTGCACGCCGAGCAGGAACAGCGGCAGGACGAACAGCAGCCCCAGCTCGCCGACGTTGATCAGCGCCGAGGAGAGGTTGCCGTTCCGGAAGTTCGGGATCGTGAACAGCGAGAGATCGAGCATGACGGGCCGTCCGGCGGCGGCGCGCGCCCGCTCGACCGTGACGAGGGCGGCCAGCAGCGCCAGACCGCCGACGATCATCAACGGGATCGGGGACAGCCCGCCGACCGCGACGTGCGCGGTCGCCGTCCACCAGCCGAACGTGGGGCCCTCGATGATCCCGCACACCAGCAGGCCGAACGCGAGTGCCGACAGCACCGTCCCGGGCCAGTCGATCGCCCCCGCGACCCGCCGCACGCTCGTGGCGTGCGGCGCGCTCGTGGTGCCGTTCGCGGGGAGGGCGGCGTCAGAGCCTCGCGTTTCGGGGACGACGCGGAGCACGCCGAAGATCAGCGCGGCCCCGAAGAGCAGGTTCACGCCGAACGCCCAGCGCCACGTCCCGCCGGAGGCGAGCGCGCCGCCGAGCAGCGGGCCGAGCGCGGACATCCCGGCGATCGTCGCGCCCCAGATCCCGAAGGCGTGCGCGCGCTCCTTGCCGGTGAACATCGCGTTCAGCGTCGAGAGTGTGGCGGGCATCACCATCGACGCGCCGACCCCCTGGAGCGCCCGCGACCCGATCAGGGTCGTCGAGTCCACCGACAGCGCGGCCAGGACGCTCGCGACCGTGAAGACGGCCACCCCGAGGACGATCATCCGGCGGCGTCCGAAAAGGTCGCCCGCGCGCCCGAACGGGATCAGCAACGCCGCGAACACCAGCGAGTAGACCGAGGTCACCCACTCCGCGCTCGCGGTGCTCAGCCGCAGGTCGTCCACCATGCGCGGCAGCAGGACGCCCACGATCGTGGCGTCCACCACGATCAGCGAGACGCCGAGGCTGATGACGACCGCGCCGAGCAGCGCCCGGCGCGCGGTGCGGGCGTCCGCGCCCGGGGCGATCGGCGGCGTCATGGCGGCGAGTCGGGACACGGCTCCAAAAATATGCCCGCCGCCGCGGTGACCTTCACCGCCCCCGGGATAGGGAGGTTCACCCCTGGGGCGTGATGTCGGTGTGGAGGCGGATCTGGCGGACCGGTTCGCCCATGTCCAGGTCCCTGGCGGTGCCGTCCGGGGCCCAGCCCGCCGACCCGAGGAACCGGCGGAGGACGTCGTCGCCCTCGAACGCCCAGGACACGAGCGTGCCGAAGCCGTCCTCGCGGAGGAGATCGACGGTCGCGGCGAGCAGCCGGCTGCCGTGCCCCGCGCGCGCGTGCAGCGGATCGACCAGCAGGGTGAGGAGCTCGGCGGCGGTCGCGGCGTCCAGGTCGGCGTCCTCGGCGGGCCCGTGGGCAGCGAAACCGACGACCAGCTCGGACGAGACGGCCACCAGCAGCCGGTGCCGGGGGCTCGGCGGCTCGACGATCGCCTGCGTCCAGCGCTCCCGCCAGGCGTCCTGAGCCTCGGCGCTGGTCACGCGTTCGAGCGCGGGCGCGGGCAGCAGCCGCGCGTACCCCTGCCGCCACGCCCGCACCTGGATCTCGGCCACAGCCCCGGCGTCCGCACGCCGAGCAGGACGGACTCCGACGTCAGCCATCCGCCACCTCCGCCCAGCAGCCTAGTGCTCGGCGGACCGCTCTCCGGCCGCCTCCTGGGTCGTCTCCCCGGCCGTCTCCCGGGTCGTCCCTTCGGCCGTCTCTTCGGTCGTCCTCATGCGCGCGCGATAGGCGCGGGTCTTCGTCCGGTTGCCGCACACCCGCATCGAACACCAGGCTCGCGACCGGTTCTTGGACGTGTCGAGGAACGCCCAGCGGCACGTGCTCTCCTGGCAGACCTTCAGCCGCGCCCAGGTTCCGTCGGCCACGGCCTCCATGACGGCCGCCGCGACGTGAGCGAGCCCCGCCCGGACATCCTGGTTCGAACGGTGATCGGCGGGGATGAGGCGGGGATGGCCATCGCTGAGCGTCACCCGAAGCGGCAGCGCGGCGAACGCGTCTTCCAGCGACCGGGGCATCAGCGGAGCGGACGGGCCGTGATGCCCGAGCATCGCCGTCCGGAGCCCTTCGCGCAGGTCACGGGCGAGTGCCAGGTCCGCGTCCGTCGCGCCGGCGGCGCCGCTCGCTCTGCCGGTGCCGGGCGCAGGGGCCGTGAGGGCGGGGACGAGGGCGTGTTCGCGCAGCCAGGCGTCGAGGCGGCCCGGCGTCTCGATCTGGTCGATGCGGGTCTCGACGTCCAGCGTGTTCACGAAATCCCGCAGCAGCGAGGCCGCGTCGCGGGAAGCGTCGTTCATCGGAGCTCTCCTGCCTTCATTGGGCAGCGTACCAGCGCCGACACCGCCGTCCGAGGATCACCGGTTGCGAGATCGCGCGACACCTGCATACGCTCTTAGCTGGTGTCAATCGAAGGGGTGAGCGGAGATGTTCCCGTACGTGCGCGCCGTCGCGATCGACTGCAACGACCTCGAGGCGCAGGCCCGCTTCTGGTGCGCCCTGCTCGGCATGAAGATCACCGAACGCGAGGACGACGGCTGGTACGAGCTGGAGCCGATGTCCGACCACGGGCCCGTCCTGTGCCTCCAGGAGGTCCCGGAAACAAAGACGACCAAGAACCGCATCCACCTCGACCTGGCCGTTCCCGACTTCCAGACCGCCGGGGAGCGCGCCCGCGCCCTCGGCGCGACGCTTCGGAACCGCTCCGACTGCGGGACGTTCGAGGTCTGGCAGGACCCGGAGGGCAACGAGTTCTGCTTCGTCTGCAACCACCCGACCCCCGCCTAGCGCGGACGGCCCGACGAGCCCGCCGGACGGCCGCGCCGAGCCCGCCGGGACGGCGCGATCAGGACTTGAGGAGCGCGCTGAGGCGACGGACGCCCTCGGCCAGTTCCGCTTCGGACGAGGCGACGGCGTAGCTGAGGCGGAGGAACGGTGCGGGCGGTTCGGCGGGGAAGAACGGGCGGCCCGCGCTGACCAGGACGCCCGCCCGGAGGGCCTCGCGGGTCAGCGCCTCGTCGTCGGTGCCGTCCGGGAGGCGGAGCCAGAGGTGCATGCCGCCGTCCGGGCGGGAGTGGTGGAGTTCGGGCAGGTCGCGGGCGAGCGCGGCGGAGAGGGCGTCGCGCCGGGAACGCAGCGCCGCGTGGACGGCGCGGAGATGCCGGGGCCAGCCGGGGGACGTCACCAGCTCCAGCAGCGTCTCCTGGAGCGGACGGGCCGGAAAGAACTCCGCGACCAGTTGCGTCGAGCGGATGCGCTCGGCCACCGGGCCGCGCGCGACCACGCCGGCGACGCGCAGGCTCGGCGCGGTGGCCTTGGTGAGGGACGCGATGTGCACGACGCGTCCGTCCGGGTCCTCGGACACGAGCGGGGGCGGGGCGGGCGGACCGAAACCCAGGTGCCGGGCGTAGTCGTCCTCGATCACGAATGCGCCCGCCGAGCGCGCCGCCGCCAGGATCCCGGCGCGGCGCTCGGCGGCGAGCGTCGCGCCGGTCGGGTTCTGGTAGGTGGGCTGGAAGTACAGGACGCGCGCCCCGGTCAGCGCAAAGGCCTCGGCCAGCAGGTCGGGACGCAGGCCGTGCTCGTCCGCCGGGACGGGCACCGGGTGCAGGCCGCTGGCCCGCGCGACGGAGAGCGCGCCCAGGTAGGTCGGCGACTCCACCAGGATCGGCGATCCGGGCGGCGCGATCGCCCGCAGGACGGTCGTGAGCGACTGCTGCCCGCCGCTGCTGATCAGCACGTCGGACGGCGAGACGGCGCCTCCGATGGACCGGGCGTACCAGGCGCGCAGCTCGGGCACGCCGCCGAGCGGGGGGATCTCCCACGCGTCCGGACGGCGCGCCGCGCGTGCGGCGGCGGTGGAGAGCGCGCGTAGCGGTTGCAGGGTCGGATGCAGGTACCCACCGCTGAGTGCTACCGCTCCCTCCGGCGGCGCCGTCAGCAACCAGGACAGTCCCGACGGATCCACGGCGCGGTCGCCGAGCGCCACCGCCTGCCAGCCGTGATCGGCGGGCTCGGGTGCGGGCGCCGGCCGCTCGGCCGCGTACGCGCCGCTTCCCGGACGCGTGACGACCAGCCCTTCCGCCGCCAGCACCGAAAGCGCCCGCGTCACGGTCACCGGACTGACGCGGTAGCGGTCCACCAGCGTCCGGCTCGACGGCAGGCGCTGGCCAGGGCGCAGTGCAGCCACCTCCGCCCGCAGCCGATCGGCTAGCGAGAGCGCACTGCTATCCTGTTGCATGAAGCACAAGGATAGCGCTACTGACGCCAGGCCGATAGCGGTCGGCGGGTTCGGGCTCGCCGCGCTCGGCGTCCTGACGTTCTCGTTCACCCTTCCCAGCACCGCCTTCGCGCTGCGCGGCCTGGACCCCTACCTGATCGGCGTCGGCCGCTCCGGCGTGGCCGCCGTCCTCGCGGCCATCGCCCTCCTCGCCGTCCGCCCCCGCCGCTCTCGAAGGAGTGAGCGGGCACTCACGCACTCTTCCCGAGGTTCGTCATCCGCTTCGGAGCGGTGGTTGCCGACCGGGCGCCAGGTGCCCGCGCTGCTGGCGGTCGCCGGAGGCGTCGTGTTCGGGTTCCCGGTGCTGAGCACGCTGGCGCTCGACCACGGCTCGTCCTCCGCGCACGCGGCCGTCGTGATCGGCCTGCTGCCCGCCGCGACCGCCGTCGCCGCCGTCGTGCGCGCGGGGGAGCGGCCGTCCCCGGCCTTCTGGGCGGCGAGCACCGCCGGGCTCGTCTGCGTCACCACCTTCGCGCTCGTCGGCGCGGGCGGCCACGTCACCGCCGCCGACCTGCTGCTCTTCGGCGCGCTCGTCGCCGCCGCCATCGGCTACTGCGAGGGCGGACGCCTCGCCCGCGAGATGCCGGGCTGGCGCGTGATCTCCTGGGGCCTCATCCTCGCCGCGCCCGTGTCGATCCCGGTCACGGTCTGGCTCCTGTTCACGACCCATCCGCACTGGACGGGCGACGCGGCCCTCGGCTTCGGCTACGTCTCGCTCTTCTCCGCCTACCTCGGCTTCTTCGCCTGGTACGCGGGTCTCGGCCGCGCCGGGATCGCCCGCGCCAGCCAGGTGCAGCTCACCCAGCCCGTCCTGAACCTGCTCTGGTCGGCCCTGCTCCTCGGCGAGTCCGTGGACGCCGCGACCGGCCTCACGGCCGTGCTCGTCCTCGTCTGCGTCGCCCTGACCCAACGCGCCCGCATCACCCACCGCCCCGCCCCGGCCTCCGCCGCCGGCTCGGCCTCCCGGGCCCTTCGTGTCTCCGACGAACCGCGCGCCGCCGGAGACCGCCTCGTCCCGCAGGACACCCCCGGCGCCTGAGAACGCGACCACCCACGTCCCCCAGATTCCAGGCGGGTGAGGCCGCGCCCGGGTGCGGAATGCGGACGTGGGTGGGTCAGTCGCGGACTATCTGCGCCAGCAGGGTCATCACGGTGGCGGCCAGGGTGAGGATCAGCAGGGCGCGGGTGGTGAGCACCGGCCGCGGCTCGCGGGCTCGGTCCCGGCGCGTCGAGCGCGTGGACGTCGAGCGTGTCGACGACGTCGAACGGGTTGACATGGCCTTCGCCTCCTTCTCGGAGTCGGTCGCCTACCCGCAGTGTGCACCCGGCCGAGTTGATCTCCGCGCGATCCGTTCGGCGTGTCGTGCGAGGTTCCGGAATGATGCCGGAATGCGGCGGATCGTACGGTGGACGGGCTGGTGCGCGGCCTACGCGGTCGGCCTCGTCCTGCTCCTCGGGGCCGGGGCGTGGACATGGTGGCAGGGCGAGCCCAGGGCGTCCGGGACCGGGACGAACGCCCTCTGGGCCCGGCATCAGTGGGTCGGGGAGGCGCACACCGGCGCGGAGTACCGGGCGTTCGGACGGCTCCTCGCGCAGAACCGGATCACCGATGTCTACTTCCACGCCGGGCCGGTCGAGAGCGACGGGACGGTTCCGGCGGTCAAGTACCGCAACGCCCCGGCCCTGCTCAAGGCGCTGCGCACCTACGCGCCGGGCGTCCGCGCGCACGCCTACCTCGGGCAGATCCGCAAGGTGGACGGGCACGGCGTCATCGAGATCGGCGACGCGCGCGTGCAGGAGCGGATCCTGCGCACGGACGCGGCACTGCTCGATCTCGGATTCGACGGGATCCACTACGACTTCGAGCCGATCTACCCCGACGACACCGCGTTCCTGCGCCTCCTGGAGCGCACCCGCGACCTGGCCCACGCGCGCGGAGGCCTCGTCTCGGCGGCGCTCGAACAGCCCACGCTGGCCGACGGGCTCCAGCCCGTCTTCAAGGCGCTGGCCCCGCGCGTCGGCGCGGGGCACTATCCGCCGCGTCCCACCGAGCGGTACCTGCGGGACGTCGCCGACCGCGCCGACCAGGTCGCGATCATGACGTACGACACCGAGATGCCCACGCAGGCCCTCGCCGGATGGCACTTCGCGCACCACACCGAGGAGGTGCTGCGGCTCATCGGGGACCGCACGACGGTGTTCCTCGGCGTCCCGACGTACCGGCCGGTCACGGGCTGGGCGGAGAACCTGGAGGTCGCGCTGCGGGGCGTCCGGCGCGGGGTGGACGCGCTGCCCCGCCCGCCGCGCCGCCCGTTCGGGGTCGGCGTGTACGCCGACTGGACGACGAGGCCCGCGGACTGGGCCCGTTACCGCGCCAACTGGCTCCCGCCGGGGACATAGAACCTAGGCCTTTCGGCCACCCCGCTTGTCACGTTCCGAAACACCGGTTCGTGCAGGTAGAAAGCGTCGTATAGCGGGGCGTTCCGGGGGTAGTCATCGTGCGTATCGCCCTTCTGGCGGATGGTAAGGGAAGTGGGGACGCCGATGAGCAACCAGCACTCCGCGCACGACGGCGACCGGCTCAGCCAGCTGACGACAGAGTTCGACGGCTGGCATTTCGGACGCGGCGGTTCCGGCCACTGGTGGGCCGTCCGCGGCAACGACCTCGTCCGGACGGCGAGCGTCGAGGAGCTTCGCCATCGGGTTCGGGAACTCACCGCCGTCCGGCCGTGCACCTGACGGCCATCGCCTGATCGGCCCGCCGGCGGTCCCCGTCGGCGGGCCTCCCCGTCTCAGAGGGCCGCTCCGACCAGCGGAAACGGCGGTGAGCGCGGTGAGTGAAGCCGTCCGCCACACGCTCGGGGGCATGATGAGGAAGCCGTCCGCCCCACGCCGCGGGTGGGGCCGGGGAAGCCGCCCGCCACACGCTCGGGGGTACGCGTGGCGGGCGGCTTCCCTCACACATCGTGGCCCGCAAATGCCCCGTTACGGGGCAGTCCGGCGCGCCGCCGGGGCCCGGTCCGGGCGTCCCGCCGACCGGACCCGGACGGGCGCGTCCGGCCCGTCGGCGGACCTGCGGGTCCAAGGGGGGCGGCCGGAACGGTACCGTTCGGTGCATGGCACCCAGCACAACGAGTGACGCGCCGTTCGGACGGATGCTGACCGCGATGGTCACCCCGTTCCGCTCCGACGGCGGCGTCGACTACGACGGCGCCGCCCGCCTGGCGACCCACCTGGTCGACCGGCAGCGCCATGACGGCCTGGTCGTCAACGGGACCACCGGAGAGTCCCCCACCACCAGCGACGCCGAGAAAGAGCGGCTGGTGCGCACCGTGGTCGAGGCCGTGGGCGACCGCGCCGTCGTCGTCGCCGGTGCCGGGACCAACGACACCGAGCACAGCCGCCACCTGGCCCGGCAGGCCGAGGCCGCCGGGGCGCACGCGCTGCTCGTGGTCACCCCGTACTACAACAAGCCGCCGCAGGAGGGCCTGCTGGCGCACTTCACGTCCGTCGCCGACGCGTCCGGGCTGCCCGTGATGCTGTACGACATCCCGGGCCGGACCGGGGTGCCGATCGCGACCGACACGCTGATCAAGCTGGCCGACCATCCCCGGATCGTCGCCGTCAAGGACGCCAAGGGCGACCTGTTCGGCGGCTCGGTCGTGATGGCGAACACCGACCTGGTGTTCTACTCCGGGGACGACGCGCTGAACCTGGCCTGGCTGGCCATGGGCGCGGCGGGCTTCGTCAGCGTGGTCGGCCATGTCGTCGGCGCGGACCTGCATGAGATGATCGACGCGTACCGCGCGGGAGACCACGGACGCGCGCTGGAGATCCACCGGCGCCTGCTGCCCGTGGTCACCGCGATCATGACCCGCACGCAGGGCGCGATCGCCGTCAAGGCCGCCCTGAGGCTTTTGGGCCTGCCCGGGGGTGGGGCGCTGCGACCCCCGCTGGTCGAGGCCACATCCGAATTCGCGGCGCGCCTCGCAGAGGACCTCACGATTGGGGGAGTGCAAGTGCCGGAGGTCACTAGGTGAGCCATCCTCACCCTGAACTGTCGGACCCGCCGCCCATGCCGGCGAACGGGCTGCGCATCGTCGCACTGGGCGGCCTCGGGGAGATCGGCCGCAACATGACGGTCTTCGAGCACGCCGGAAGGCTGCTGATCGTCGACTGCGGCGTGCTCTTCCCGGAGACCGAGCAGCCCGGGATCGACCTGATCCTGCCCGACTTCGAGTACATCCGAGACCGCCTGGACCAGATCGAGGCGGTCATCCTCACGCACGGCCACGAGGACCACATCGGGGCCGTCCCGTACCTGCTGCGCGAGCGGCCGGACATCCCGCTGGTCGGCTCCAGGCTGACCCTCGCGCTGCTGGCCGCCAAGCTCCAGGAGCACCGGATCCGGCCGACGCTCCGGGAGGTGAAGGAGGGGGACCGGCAGTCGTTCGGGCCGTTCGACGTCGAGTTCCTCGCCGTCAACCACTCGATCCCGGACGCGCTGGCCCTCGCCATCCGCACGCCCGCCGGGCTCGTCCTGGCGACCGGCGACTTCAAGATGGACCAGCTCCCGCTGGACGGCCGGCTGACCGACCTGCCCGGGTTCGCCCGGCTCGGCGCCGAGGGCATCGACCTGCTGATGTCCGACTCGACCAACGCCGAGGTGCCCGGGTTCGTCACCAGCGAGCGGGCCATCGGCCCGGTCGTGGACGAGGTGTTCCGCACCGCGGAGGAGCGGCTCATCGTCGCCTGCTTCGCCTCGCACGTGCACCGCGTCCAGCAGGTCCTCGACGCGGCCGTCGCCAACGGCCGCAAGGTCTGCTTCGTCGGCCGGTCGATGGTCCGGAACATGGGCGTCGCGCGCGAGCTCGGCTACCTGGACGTCCCCGACGACATCATGGTCGACGTCAAGGACCTCGACTCGGTCCCGCCGGACCGGCTGGTGCTGATCTGCACCGGCTCCCAGGGCGAGCCGATGTCGGCGCTGTCCCGCATGGCCAACCGGGACCACCAGCAGATCCGGATCACCGAGCGCGACACGGTCATGCTCGCCTCGTCCCTGATCCCGGGCAACGAGACCTCGGTCAACCGGGTGATCAACGGCCTGACCCGGTGGGGCGCCCGCGTCGTGCACAAGGGCAACGCCCTGGTGCACGTGTCGGGGCACGCCTCGGCGGGCGAGCTGCTGTACGTCCTCAACATGACCAAGCCGGGCAACTTCATGCCGATCCACGGCGAGTGGCGGCACCTGCGCGCGCACGCGAAGCTCGCCGCGCAGACCGGCGTCCCGGAGGAGAACATCGTCATCGCCGAGGACGGCGTGGTCGTCGACCTCGTGAACGGCCAGGCCAAGATCGTCGGCGCGGTCCCGGCGGGCTACGTCTACGTGGACGGGCTGTCGGTCGGCGAGGTCACCGAGACCTCGCTGAAGGACCGCCGGATCCTCGGCGAGGAGGGCTTCGTCTCCATCGTCGTCGGGATCGACTCCACCTCCGGCAAGCTCGTCGCCGGGCCGGAGATCCACGCCCGCGGCGCGGGCATCGTCAACGAGGACTTCGACGAGATCATCGACCGCCTCGAGGACGCGCTGCGCGACGCCGCCGCCAACGGCGTCAACGACCAGCACCAGATCAACCAGATCATCCGCCGCACCGTCGGCAAGTGGGTCAGCGACAGCTACCGCCGCCGCCCCATGATCATCCCGGTCGTCGTCGAGGTCTGACCCCGCCGGCCACCGCTCGCCCCGGCCCCGGAACGTTCCGCGTTCCGGGGCCGTCGCGCGCCCGCCCCCTCTCCGCGGGCCGTCGCGCGCCCGCCCCCTCTCCGCGGGCCGTCGCGCGCCCGCCCCCTTTCCGCGGGCCTTCGGGCGCCGGCTCCGCGGACCCCTCGTCCGATCCGGGCGCGTCGCGCTAGTTTGAGCGGAGACGGCGGCGGCGGAGGGCTGAGTGGCACGCGGGGCTGCGACGGTGGCGTACCGGTACGCCGCGCGATCGGACGCGGGCATGCTCCGCGGGGTCAACGGCGACTCGGGCTACGCGGGCCCGCACCTGCTCGCGGTCGTGGACGGCGGCGCCGACGTCGCGCGAGCGGGCGCCGTCAGCTCCGCGGTGATCGGCGCGCTGCGGGAGCTGGACGCGGGGACGGTCCGCCGGACCAGGCTGCTGAGCGCCCTCGAACGGGCCGTCGCGTCCGCAGACCGGCATCTCGGTGAGACGGGCCTGGCCCAACCGTACGTGCCGGGGTCCGGCGCGTCGCTGACCGCGATGCTCTGGTCGGGCGACCACCTCGCCCTGGCCCATGTCGGCAACACGCGCGGCTACATGCTGCGCGACGGGGAGCTGTTCCAGATCACCCACGACCACACGCTGGCGCGGCTGCTGGCCGACGACGGCCGGATCGGCGAGCACGAGGTGATCACACATCCGGATCGCTCGGTCCTGCTGCGCGCGCTGGTCGGGCGGGGCGCGGCCGACCCCGATCTGAGCCTGCGCGAGGCGCGGCTCGGTGATCGTTACCTCCTCTGCAGCGACGGGCTGCACACCGTCCTCGGCCCCGAGCAGATCTTCGAGGTCCTCGCGGGCGTGGCCGATCTCGACCGCGCGGTCCGGCGGCTCGTCGAGCAGGCCAACCGGCGCGGAGGTCCGGACAACATCACCTGCGTCCTCGCCGATGTCGTGACCGGCGAGGAGCAGGACGACGTCGCCCACGTCGCGGGCGCGGTCGCCCGGGCGAACTCCGGCGACGGAGGCTCCGTGGCGGTGCTCGGGGCGCCGCTCCCGCCGCCGGGGCCCGCGCCGTCGGATTTCGGGGAGTCCACGCTGCACCTGCCGTCCGGGCCGGAACGGGGGCCTTCGGTGCCGTGGGCGGCGCCTCGGCCGCCGATGCCGTGGGAGGCGGGGGCCGGGACCGCGAGCGCGGGGGCGGAGCCGGCCGGGTTCTCGCTGGACGGGTACGAGGTCTTCGAGAAGCTCGGCGAGGGCGGGAACGCGGCGGTCTACCGGGCGCGGCGGACGGCCCTGGGCCGCGAGGTGGCGATCAAGCTGGTGCACCAGCGGATCGTCGACGAGCGCGACCGGCGGCGGTTCCAGCGGGAGCTGGACGCGTGCGTGCGGCTGTCGGAGCATCCGAACGTCGTGACGCTGTACGACGCCGGGACGCTGCCCGAAGGCCGCCCCTACCTGGTCATGGAGCTGTGCCCGGGTGGGTCCCTCGCGGACGGGCTGCGCACGCGCGGCCCGATGCCGGCGGTGAGCGCGCGGGAGATCGGGATCCAGGTGGCGGACGCGCTGGACGCCGCGCACTCCCACGGCGTCCTGCACCGGGACATCAAGCCCGCCAACCTGCTGCTGACCAGGTTCCACCGGGTGGCGCTCGCCGACTTCGGGATCGCCGCGCTGCCCGTCCCCGGCGAGCACGTGTCGATCACGCTGGCGATGACGCCGGTGTACGCGGCGCCCGAGATGTTCGACGACGCGCCGCCGTCTGCGCAGGCGGACGTGTACTCGCTCGGCGCGACCGTGTACGCGCTGCTGGCGGGGCGTCCGCCGCACGCCCCGGAACGCGCCCTGCCCGCCGCCGCGCTGGTCGCGCATCTGCTGCGCAGCCGCGGCGTCCCGATCGAGGACGCGCCGGGCGTGCCCGCGCCGTTGATGGCGGTGCTCCGGCGGGCCCTGGACGCCGACCTCGGACGCCGCTACCGGACGGCCGCCGAGTTCCGGGACGCGCTCGCCGCCACCCGCTGACGGCCGCCCACCGCCCCCGGACGCGGCGGCCTATCGTGCCTCGCTGGACATAACGGATTCAGGGGGCCGCACTGACACGCCGGGGCGATCCTGGGAACGCCGGTCGGACTTGGTTAATCTCATCAGCATGGCCACACGTGCGTCCGGGGGAGCGAAGACCACATCGTCGTCCTCGCGTACCGGAAGCGGCGGTGGGGCGGGCAAGGGAGGCGGCGCGCGGTCGGGAGGCGGCGCGCGGTCCGGGAGCGGCGCCAAGTCCGGCGGTGCGAGGTCGGGGGCCGGGAAGGCGCCCGCGCCGCGCAAGCCCCGGGCGTCCTCGGCCAAGGGGCGCGCTCCGGCGCGGCGGCAGCCGAGCCAGCCCGATCCGGTGCCCCAGCTCGTGCTGGGCCTGTTCAAGCTGCTGTTCAAGCTCTACCACCTGGCCGCCGTGGCGGTCGGGTCGATCTTCCGCGCGTACGGGAACGGCGCCCGCGACCTCGACGAGGAGCACCGCCGGGACGGCCTCGGCCTCGCCCTGCTCGGCGCGGCGATCGTGCTCGCCTCGGTCACCTGGTGGACGCCCGAGGGCGTGGTCACGGTCGCGCTCGAACGGGTCGTGCGCGGCGCGCTCGGCGTGCTCGCGATGACGCTGCCGGTCGTGCTGACCGTCCTCGCCTGGCGCACGCTGCGGCATCCCGAGCACAACGAGGACACCGGACGGATCGTCATCGGCCTCACGGCGCTCGGCGTCGGCGTCCTCGGCATCATCCACATCGCGTCCGGCAGCCCGACCCCGGCGCACGACATGGCCGGGGTGCGCGGCGCCGGCGGCGTGATCGGCTGGCTCGTCGCCGCGCCGGTGAAGGCGGCGCTGTCGGGCTGGGTGGCGGTGCCGCTGCTGATCCTGCTGTCGGGCTTCGGGCTGCTCGTGGTGACCGCGACGCCGATCGCCCGCGTCCCCGACCGGCTCGCCGAGCTGTGGTCGCTGGCGACGCTCCAGGGCCGTCCGCCGCGTCCGGAGGACGAGACCGACGACGCGGACGGCGGCAAGCCCAAGCGCCGCCGCAAGAAGAAGAGCGAGGACGACGAGCTGGAGGTCGGGGAGCACTCCCGGCCGTACGACACGCCCGTCCTGGACGAAGAGACCGCGAAGAAGGGCAAGAAGGGCGACCTCGCCGACGACATCTTCGGCCCGGACCCGCTCGGCGTGGACTCCGGCGCGGACACCGGCGCGAACTCCGCCGCGGACGACTTCCCGCCGCCCCCGCCGCCGGTCGAGGACGACATCCCCGACACCCTGATCGTGTCGCCCGGCACGCCCCCGGACGCCCCTGACGTCCCGGACCCGAGCCCCGCGCCGTCCCGCACCGAGCAGCTGCCGCTGTCGTCGTCCGGCGAGATCTACGAGCTGCCGGACCCGGCGACCCTCCGGCCCGGCAGCGTCGCCAAGCCGCGCACCAAGGCGAACGACGCCGTGGTCGCCTCGCTCACCGAGGTGCTGGAGCAGTTCAACATCGACGCGCAGGTCACCGGGTTCACCCGGGGGCCGACGATCACCCGGTACGAGATCGAGCTCGGCCCGGCGGTCAAGGTCGAGAAGATCACCGCGCTGACCAAGAACATCGCCTACGCGGTCAAGTCGTCCGAGGTCCGGATCATCTCCCCGATCCCCGGCAAGTCCGCGATCGGGGTCGAGATTCCGAACGTGGACAAGGACATCGTCAGCCTCGGCGACGTGCTCCGCTCGCCCGCCGCGACCAACGAGCACCATCCGATGATCGTCGGCCTGGGCAAGGACGTCGAGGGCCGCACGGTGGTCGCGAACCTGGCCAAGATGCCGCACATCCTGATCGCGGGCGCGACCGGCGCGGGCAAGTCCACCTGCATCAACGGGCTGATCACCTCGGTCATGATGCGGGCCACGCCGGACGAGGTGCGGATGATCCTGGTCGACCCCAAGCGGGTCGAGCTCACCATGTACCAGGGCATCCCGCACCTGATCACCCCGATCATCACCAACCCGAAGAAGGCCGCCGAGGCCCTCGAATGGGTCGTCGGCGAGATGGACCGCCGCTACGACGACCTCGCCGCGTCCGGGTTCCGGCACGTGGACGACTTCAACAAGGCCGTCCGCGCGGGCAAGCTCACCGCGCCGCCCGGCAGCGAGCGGGTCTACACCCCCTACCCGTACATGCTCGTGATCGTGGACGAGCTGGCCGACCTGATGATGGTCGCTCCGCGCGACGTCGAGGACTCGGTCGTCCGCATCACCCAGCTCGCCCGCGCCGCCGGGATCCACCTGGTGCTGGCCACCCAGCGTCCGTCGGTGGACGTCGTGACCGGCCTGATCAAGGCGAACGTGCCGTCCCGGCTGGCGTTCGCGACGTCCTCGCTCGCCGACAGCCGCGTCATCCTCGACCAGCCCGGCGCGGAGAAGCTGGTCGGCCAGGGCGACGCGCTGTTCCTGCCGATGGGCGCGTCCAAGCCGATGCGGCTGCAGAACGCGTACGTCTCCGAGAAGGAGATCCACGCGGTCGTCGCGCACTGCAAGTCGCAGATGGAGGCGTCCTACCGGGAGGACGTCGCCGCGGCGGCGGGCCCGAAGAAGGAGATCGACGAGGAGATCGGCGACGACCTGGACCTGCTCGTCCAGGCGATCGAGCTCGTCGTGACCACGCAGTTCGGCTCGACGTCCATGCTCCAGCGCAAGCTGCGCGTCGGGTTCGCCAAGGCGGGCCGCCTGATGGACCTGATGGAGTCCCGCGACATCGTCGGGCCGAGCGAGGGTTCCAAGGCGCGCGACGTCCTCGTCAAGCCGGACGAGCTGGCCGGCGTCCTCGCCGACGTCCGCGGCGGCGCCTGACCTCCCTGGCCGGTTCCGGCGCGCCGCCGTGTCCGCGGGCCGCGAGCATGATCCACTCGTGTCGGGGCCGGGTCCGCCGTGGACCGTTCCGCTCGATGATCGGAACGTGGACGGAATGATGCGAAATCTTGCCCCGTTTCGCATGTGTTGGCTATCGCCCCGCGGGCATGGCGCTTCCTAGACTGGAACCATCGGCATGGGGGTTGGTCGCCTGATGGTGCGGCTCTAGGGAGGCTCGCGTGAGCATCGGTGAGACCTTGGCGAGAGAGCGCGAGCGAGCCGGGCTCACCATCACCGAGGTGAGCCTGCGCACCCGGGTCCGCGAGACCGTCGTCAGCGGAATCGAGCACGACGACTTCACCACGTGCGGGGGCAACTTCTACGCGCGCGGCCACATCCGCAGCATCGCCCGGGTGATCGGCATCGACCCGGAGCCGCTCGTCCGCGAGTTCGACGAGGCGCACGGGGGCGCGCCGCAGCCGGTGTCCGCGGTGGCCGCGTTCGAGCCCGAGACGTCGGTCCCGCTGCGCGAGCGACGCTCCCCGAACTGGACGGCCGCCATGGCGCTGGCGCTCGTCCTCGTGGTCGGATACGGGATCTTCCACGTGCTGAGCGGCGGCGGTGGCGAGCACCACGCGGCCCAGCAGGTCGCGGGCACGCCCGCCGCGCCCGCGCCGAGCACGCCCGCCCCGAGGCCGTCCACGCCGACGCCGAAGGCCACGCCGCACAAGGGCGTCCAGATCAAGCTGAAGGCCCGCCGCGCGACCTGGGTGGACGTCCGGGGCGACAAGGGCAGGTCGCTGTTCACCGGCACGCTGGCCGCCGGGTCCACCCGCGCCTGGTCGGCGCGCAAGGTGATCAGCATCGTGATCGGCAACGGCGGCGGCGTCCGGGTGATCGTCAACGGCCGGGACATCGGCGCGCCGGGCGCGAGCGGGAACGTCCTGACGATGCGGTTCACCCCGTCCGATCCGAAGCCGCAGGACACCCAGTCCGCCTGACGGGCTCCCGTGGTCCGATGCGGCCCCGGCGCCCACTACCTTTGGATGCATGTCCACTCGCCGCAAGGTCTCCCTCGTCACGCTCGGCTGCGCCCGTAACGAGGTCGACTCCGAAGAGCTCGCCGCCCGGATCGAGGACGCGGGCTGGGACCTCACCGACAGCTCCGACGGCGCCGACGTGGTCGTGGTGAACACCTGCGGGTTCATCGACGCGGCCAAGAAGGACTCCATCGACACGCTGCTCGCCGCGCACGACTCCGGCGCGAAGGTCGTCGCCGCCGGGTGCATGGCCGAGCGGTACGGCGCGGAGCTGGCCGAGGCGCTGCCGGAGACCGACGCGGTGCTGAGCTTCGACGACTACGCCGGGATCGGCGAGCGGCTGGACGACGTCATGGCCGGACGGCGGCACCGCGCGCACACCCCGCGCGACCGCCGCACGCTGCTGCCGATCTCGCCGGTCGAGCGGTCCGGGTCCACGGCGTCCGTGGCGATTCCGGGCCACGGCACGGGCCACGGCCACGGTCACGGCGCGGGGCATGGTCACGGCCACGGTCCCGGCGTGGGCGAGGCTCAGGCGGCCCCTGCGGGGAGCGTCCCGGCCGACCTGCCGGACGGTGTGGCCCCGGCGTCCGGGCCGCGCGTGCTGCGCCGCCGGCTCGGCGGGGGACCGGTCGCGCCGCTGAAGCTTGCGTCCGGCTGCGACCGGCGCTGCACCTTCTGCGCGATCCCCGCGTTCCGCGGCGCGTACGTGTCCCGGAACCCGGCCGAGGTGCTGGAGGAGGCGCGCTGGCTCGCCGGACACGACGTCCGCGAGCTGGTGCTGGTCTCGGAGAACTCGACGTCCTACGGCAAGGACCTGGGCGACCTGCGCGCGCTGGAGAAGCTGCTGCCGCAGCTGGCCGCCGTGGAGGGGATCGAGCTGGTGCGGGCGTCCTACCTCCAGCCCGCCGAGCTGCGGCCGGGCCTGCTGGAGGTGCTCTGCCAGACGCCCGGCGTCGCCCGCTACTTCGACCTGTCCTTCCAGCACGCCTCCGGGCCGGTGCTGCGCTCGATGCGCCGGTTCGGCGACCGCGAGCGGTTCCTGGAACTGCTCCAGCGGGTGCGCGAGCTGGCCCCCGAGGCGGGCGTCCGGTCGAACTTCATCGTCGGCTTCCCCGGCGAGACCGAGGACGACCTGGAGGAGCTCATGGCGTTCCTCACCGACGCGCGGCTCGACGCGATCGGCGTGTTCGGCTACTCCGACGAGGACGGCACCGAGGCCGCCACCCTGCCGGGCAAGCTCGACCCGGCCGAGGTCGCCCGGCGCGTCGAGGAGGTGTCGGCGCTGGCCGAGGAGCTCACCGCCCAGCGCGCCGAGGACCGGATCGGCACCGAGATCTCCGTGCTGGTCGAGGAGAAGACCGGCGACGGCTACGAGGGCCGCGCCGAGCACCAGGCCCCCGACGTGGACGGCATGGTGCTCGTGCGCGGCGAGGGCCTCACGATCGGGGAGTTCGTGACCGCGACCGTCGTGGACAGCGACGGCGTGGATCTCGTGGCGGAACTCTCATGACCACCGGCGCGCCGGGGCCGGTGGCCGAGCCGCCGTCCCCGCCGCCCGCGAGCCTCTACAACGTCGCGAACCTGCTCACGCTGCTGCGGATCCTGCTGGTGCCGCTGTTCGTGTGGCTGCTGCTGCGCGACACCACGGCCTGGCGGCTCGGCGCGTTCGCGGTGTTCGCGGTCGCGTCCGTCACCGACAAGATCGACGGGGACCTGGCGCGGAAGAGGAACCTGGTCACCGACTTCGGCAAGATCGCCGACCCGATCGCCGACAAGGCCCTGACCGGCGCGGCGCTGGTCACCCTGTCGGTGCTGGGCGAGCTGTGGTGGTGGGTGACGATCGCGATCCTCGTCCGCGAGATCGGGATCACCCTGCTCCGGTTCGTCGTGATCAGGTACGGGGTGATCCCGGCGAGCAAGGGCGGCAAGCTGAAGACGACGCTGCAGATCCTCGCGATCGGGCTGTACATCCTGCCGCTGCCGGAGATCGTCCAGCCGGTCGCGTGGGTCGCGATGGCCGCCGCGCTCGTCGTCACGGTCGTGACGGGCGTCGACTACCTCTTCCAGGCGTGGCGCCTCCGCAAGACCGCCGGAACCCGCTGAGCCCCGCTACGGGGACCGCCTGCGGGACGCGCGGGACTGTCGGGGACGGGCAGTAGGTTGGTACGTGGACGGAAGGGGACGCTCACGTGCTGCGAGTGGAACTGCTGACGGTCGGGGACGAGCTGCTGCTCGGCGACACGATCAACGGGAACGCGGCCTGGCTGGGGCAGCGGCTCGCCGAGCGCGGCGTCCAGGTGACGCGCAGCGTGGTGGTGGCCGACGTGCTCGACGAGATCATCGAGGCCGTCCGGGAGGCGCTGGCGCGCGCGGACGCCGTGATCACGACCGGCGGGCTCGGCCCGACCTCCGACGACCTGACCCGCGACGCGCTGGCGAAGGCCGCGGGCGTGGCGCTGGTGCGCGATCCGGAGCTGGAGCGGCGGCTGCGCGAGCGGGTGGCGGCGGCCGGGCGCGAGCTCCAGCCGATGGCGCTGCGCATGGCGGACGTCCCGGCGGGCGCCCGCGTGCTGGCGAACTCGGCGGGCAGCGCGCCGGGCCTGCGGGTCGAGCTGCCCGGCGGCCCGGTCTACGCCCTGCCCGGCGTGCCGTTCGAGATGCGCACGATCATGGACGAGCTGGTCCTGCCCGAGCTGGCCGAGCGCGCGGGCCTGCCCGCCGTGGCGCGCCGGACGCTGCGCACGGCCGGGCTCTGGGAGTCGGTCGTCGCCGCGCGGCTCGCGCCGGTCGAGGAGATGCCGGGCGTCACGCTGGCGTACCTGCCCGACCCGTCCGAGGTGCGGGTGCGGATCACCGCCGCCGGGGACGACCCGTCCGGGCTGCTGGCCGACGCCGAGGCGCGCGTGCGCGAGCTGCTCGGCGACGCCGTCTACGGCGAGGGCGAAGAGACGCTCGACCGGGTCGTCCACCGGCTGCTGGCCGAGCGGGACGCGACGGTCGCGACGGCCGAGTCGCTGACCGGAGGGCTGATCGGCGCGGAGCTGACGAAGATGCCCGGTTCGTCCGCGACCTACGCCGGCGGCGTCGTCTCCTACGCCACCGGGCTCAAGCACCGGCTGCTGGGCGTGGACGACGCGCTCCTGGCGAGGGAGGGGGCCGTCCACCCGGACGTGGCCCGCCAGATGGCCGAGGGCGCGCGCGACCGGCTGGGCGCCGACTACGGTGTCGCGGTGACCGGAGTGGCCGGGCCGGAGCCCCAGGACGGCCGTCCGGTCGGAACGGTCTACATCGCCGTGGCCGGACCCGGAAATGCGTTCTGCGTCACGCGACCGCGACTCCCGGTGCCCGGCACCGGGGCCGAGAGCCGCGCCGCGCTGCGCCGCATGACCGTGGTCCACGCCCTTGACCTGGTACGTCGCGTCCTGCTCGGGCTTGACGCGGAGCCCGCCGCCGGGGACGCTCAGAAAGATCGGGAAGGATCGGGCTGATTACAGCGTTACGTTCCGAGCGAACACGAAATCGACGGTCTGCCACGGCCACGCTCCGGGCGGGTACGGTGGAACCGGCAGATGGTCCGAACTGAGGGAGGGAGCGAGACGATGGTCCTGCTTCGCAGCCTGCTCGGTGACGTCCTGCGGGCGCTGCGGCTGCGCCAGGGACGCACCCTCCGCGAGGTGTCGGCGGCGGCCCGGGTGTCGCTGGGCTACCTGTCCGAGGTGGAGCGTGGGCAGAAGGAGGCGTCCTCCGAACTGCTGTCCTCGATCTGCAAGGCCCTCGGGGTGCCGCTCAGCCACGTCCTGCGAGAGGTGGCCGACCAGCTCGCGCTGGCCGAGCTGCAGCACGAGCCGGTGATGGCCGGCGCGCCGCCGGAGCACGAGCGGATCAGCACCGACGCGGTGCCCGATTCGCCGGAGGAGATCGCGGGCGAGTTCCGGGCCGACATGGTGGCCGCCTGACGGTGGTCCGGGACGGCGACCGCGGCAGCGGTCGCCCCGCCGTGATTCCGCATGGGCTTCCGGCCCGGCCGATCGGCCGGGCGCGCGCCGGATGAGCCGCGCGCCGCGGCGGCGATCCTTGACCGGGCCTGTGTGGTGTCTCACGAGTGAGAAGGGCATTTCAGGGCAGGTTTCGCGTTGTACCAGTCAGTGGACGAACAACGCGGAAGGAGCTCATCGATGACCGCCGTGAAGAGCCCCCTTTCCGAGGCCGCGCAGAAGACGACCGGCGAGGCCCTCCAGGGCGCCCTGGTCGACCTGATCGACCTCGCCCTCTACGCCAAGCAGGCGCACTGGAACCTCGTCGGACCGCGGTTCAAGGTGGTCCACGAGCACCTGGACGAGATCGTCGACCTGGCCCGGCAGGCCCAGGACGACGTGGCCGAGCGCGCGATCGCGATCGGCGTGAACCCGGACGGCCGGTCCCGCACGGTCGCCGACCGCACCGAGATCCAGCAGCTGGAGGCCGGCTCCCTGGCCGACGACAAGGTCGTCGCCGCCGTCACCGGCACCCTCTTCGAGATCATCAAGCGGTTCCGCGAGCGCGTCGCCGCGACCGACGAGCCGGACCCGATCACCCAGGACCTGCTCATCAGCATCACCGCGGACTTGGAGAAGCAGCACTGGATGTTCCAGGCTCAAAGTTGATTGCCTCCGCGACTTCGGGGCCTCGCCTGGCGGCTCGGCCCCGAATCGCTGGGGCGGCGAGCGCGGCATCGCTTCGCGATCAACCGGCCGGAGCCTCGCCTCCGGCTTCGGCTCCGCCCGGTTGGTCACGCGCTCGCGGTGCACCTTGAGGCGGTCTGATCACCCCGCTCCGGTATTGCTCGGGGCGGGGTTTCGGCTGTTCGGGGACCGGTCGTCCGCGGAGCCCTGCTTGGGTGGACGGCGCTAGTATCGCTCGATGATCCGGTTCGACCTGCTGCTGCACGAAGCCTGGCCCGCTGTTGAGAACGTCCGGCGGGAGGGGTGGGTCTTCCGGAGCGCGGGCGGTGTCACCAAGCGTGCCAACTCGGTCTGGCCCGCCGGCCCGGCGGACGATCCGGAGGCGTTGATCGAGGCGGCAGAGAAGTTCTACGCCGATCGCGGGCTGCCCGCCGTCTTCTCCCTCCTGGACGATCCGGCACTCGATGAACTGCTGGCGCGGCGCGGGTACGAGCTGGTCGATCCGACGCTGCTGATGGTCCGCGAGCTGGACGCTGCGGAGCCCGCGGACGGCGACGGGATCGGAGACGGCGTCGAGATCGCGGAGGAGCCGTCCGACGCCTGGGTGGACGCCTGGTGGTCCGTGGACGGACGCTACGCCGACCAGGGGCCGGCCGCGCGAGCGATCATCACCGGCGTCCCCGCCGACTACGCCGGCGTTGGACCCGGTGTCGCGGGCGTGGGGCGGGGCGTGCCGCAGGGGGACTGGTACGGGATCTACTGCATGGCCGTCCGTCCGGAGGCGCGGCGGCAGGGGTTGGCCCGCGAGGTGCTGCGGGCCCTCCTGCATCGCGGCCGGACGGGCGGCGCGAGCCACGCCTACCTCTGCGTCACCGAGGGGAACGCGGCCGCGCGGGCGCTATACGCGTCCGAGGGCTTCGAGGTGGCGGGCGGATACCACTATCGCGTGCGGACGTAGTCGCGGAGGTGGACGGCGGTCAGCGTGTCGCCGTTCGCGACCAGGTCGGCGGGGGTGCCGGTGAAGACGATCTCGCCGCCCTCCGAGCCCGCGCCGGGGCCGAGGTCGATGATCCAGTCCGCGTGCGCCATGACGGCCTGGTGGTGCTCGATCACGACGACCGAGTTGCCCGCGTCCACGAGGCGGTCGAGCAGGGCGAGGAGCTGGTCCACGTCGGCGAGGTGCAGGCCGGTGGTCGGCTCGTCCAGGACGTAGGTCGCGGCCTTCTCGGCCATGTGGATCGCCAGCTTGAGGCGCTGCCGCTCGCCGCCCGAGAGCGTGGTGAGCGGCTGGCCGAGGCCGAGGTAGCCGAGGCCGACGTCGGCGAGGCGGCCGAGGATCGCCCCGGCCTGGCCGGTGCCGAAGACCTCGCGCGCCTCGTCCACGGACATTGCGAGCACCTCGCTGATGTTCCGGCCGTCCAGGGTGTAGCCCAGCACTTCGGGAGTGAAGCGGCGGCCCTCGCATTCCTCGCAGACCGTAGCGACTCCGGCCATCATCGCGAGGTCGGTGTAGACCAGTCCGAGGCCCTTGCAGTTGGGGCAGGCGCCCTCGGAGTTCGCCGAGAACAGCGCCGGCCGGACGCCGTTGGCCTTGGCGAACGCGGTCCGGATCGGGTCGAGCAGGCCGGTGTAGGTGGCCGGGTTGGAGCGCCGCGAGCCGCGGATCGGCGACTGGTCGACGGCGACGACCCCGTCGCGTCCGGCCAGGTAGCCGTGGATGAGCGAGCTCTTCCCGGATCCGGCGACGCCCGTGACGACCGTCAGGACGCCGAGCGGGACGTCCACGCTGACGTTCTTGAGGTTGTGCCGCGTCGCGTTCTCGATGGCCGCGTGCCCGGTCGGGGCGCGGACGGTCTCGCGGAGCCGCGCGCGGTGGTCGAGGTGCCGTCCGGTGAGGGTGCCGGACGCGCGGAGCCCCGCGACGTCGCCGGTGTAGCAGATCCGGCCGCCCGCCGCGCCCGCGCCGGGGCCGAGGTCCACGACGTGGTCGGCGATCTCGATCGTCTCCGGCTTGTGCTCGACGACCAGCACGGTGTTCCCCTTGTCGCGCAGCCGCAGCAGCAGGTCGTTCATGCGTCGGATGTCGTGCGGGTGCAGGCCGACGGTCGGCTCGTCGAACACGTACGTCACGTCGGTGATGCTGGAGCCGAGGTGCCGCACCATCTTGACGCGCTGCGCCTCGCCGCCGGACAGGCTGCCGGACTCGCGGTCGAGGCTGAGGTAGCCGAGCCCGACCTCGACCAGCGAGTCGAGCGTCTCGCGGAGGGTGGCGAGCAGCGGCGCGACCGAGGGCTCGTCCAGCTTGCGGGCGAACGCGGCCAGGTCGCTGATCTGCATCGCCGAGCAGTCGGCGATGTTCAGCCCGTCGATCCGGGACGACAGCGCCGCCGGGTTCAGCCGCGCGCCGCCGCATCCGGGGCAGGCGGTGAACGTGACGGCCCGCTCGACGAACGCGCGGATGTGCGGCTGGAGGGCGTCCTTGTCCTTCGCCAGGTACAGCCGCCGGACCTTGACGACCAGGCCCTCGTAGTTGGTGTTCAGCCCGCCGAGCTTGATCTTCGTGGCGGGCTTGTAGAGGAGGTCGTCCCACTGCTGCCGGGTGTAGTCGCGCAGCTTGACGTCCGGGTCCACGAACCCGGAGTGGGCGAGGTTCTTCCAGTACCAGGAGTCGACGGCGAAGTTCGGGACGGTGATCGCGCCCTCGTTCAGCGACCTGTCGCGGTCGACGAGCTGGTCGACGTCGATGTCGGAGACCTTCCCGAGGCCCTCGCAGCGCCGGCACATGCCGTCGGCGGTGTTGAAGCTGAACGCGCTGGACGTCCCGACGTGCGGGACGCCGAGGCGGCTGAACACGATCCGGAGCATGGTGGACGCGTCGGTGGCCGTCCCGACGGTGGACCGGGCGTTCGCGCCCATGCGCTCCTGGTCCACCACGATCGACGCGGACAGGTTGCGCAGGACGTCCACGTCCGGGCGGGGGACGTACGGCATGAAGGACTGGACGAACGCGGTGTAGGTCTCGTTGATCAGGCGCTGCGACTCGGCCGCGATCGTGCCGAACACCAGCGACGACTTGCCGGACCCGGAGACCCCCGTGAACACGGTCAGGCGGCGCTTGGGCAGGTCGAGCGAGACGTCCGCGAGGTTGTTCTCGCGCGCCCGGCGGACCTCGATGACGTCGTGGCTGTCGGCGATGTGCCGGGTCATGCGCGTCCTCCCGTTGATATCCTTAGGGCATAAAGTGTTGCTCGATCAGCTTATGCCATAAGGAGTCCGGGATGGCCGTCTTCGCGGGACAGGGCGATCCGCGCCGCTCGATGGAGCTGCTCTGGCGCGATGCGGTCCCGGCGGCGCGGTCGGGGACGCCCGGACCGAAACCCGGCCTGTCGGTGGACGCCGTCGTGGACGCGGGCATCGCGGTGGCCGACGAGGTCGGCACGGCCGCGCTGTCGATGCGGCTGGTGGGCGAGCGACTCGGGCGCACCGCGATGGCGCTCTACACGTACGTGCGGGGCAAGGCCGAGCTGGTCGACCTCATGTACGACAAGGTCCTCGGCGAGCTGCCGCCGTCCTTCCCCGAGCCCGGGTGGCGGGACGCGCTGGTCTCCTGGGCCGAGGCCACGCGCGCGTTCCACCTGCGGCATCCGTGGGTGTCCCGGGTGTCGCAGGCCCGTCCGGTGCTGGGGCCGAACGAGTACACCGCGTACAACGCGCTGGCCGGCGTCCTGCGGCGGGCCGGGCTGCGGCCGGACGAGGCGCGCGCGGTCGTGCCCGTCCTCGTCCGGTACGTCGAGGGCGCGGTGCGCGCGGTGAACGAGGCGCGCGAGGCCGCCCGCACGACCGGCGTCCCCGACGAGGAGTGGTGGCACGCCCGCGCCGCCGCGCTGGAGGAGATCGCGCCCGACTTCCTCGACGGCGTCCCGGACATGGCCTGGCTGGAGTCCCGCGACGCGCCGCCGCCCGACCACGACGGTCCCTACCTGGAGATGCTCGTCGACGAGAGCTTCCACCAGGGCCTCGCCGTCATCCTCGACGGCATCGAGGCGCGCCTGACCGCCCGCGCCTGACCGCCCGCGCCTGACCGCCCGCGCCCGATCGGGGAGTGCCTGACCGGCCGCCCCCATCGAAGCGCGTCTGGCCGGCCGGGCGGTCAGCCCCGGTAGTCGCCGGCGGCCTCCAGGCAGGCGCGGACGAAGTCGCGCAGCACCGGGTCGGCGTCGCCGCGCGGCCAGACGACGGCGAGCTCGCTCTCCGGCGCGTCCACGACCGGCCGGTAGACCACGCCCGGACGCCGGTACACGCGGGACGTCATCTCCGAGAGCATCGCGATGCCGCGCCCGGACTGGACGGCCTGGAAGTAGTCCTCGGAGTTGTGCACCTCCGCGCCGATCTTCGGCAGCGTGCCGAGCCGGTCCAGCGCCAGCCAGAAGTCGCGCAGCGGGCCGGCCGACGCGGGCAGGGCCACGAACGTCTCGTCCCGCAGGTCGCGCAGCCGGACGGTGTCGAGCGCGGTGAGCCGGTGCCCTTCCGGCAGCGCGACGCACCGCCGCTCGGTGACGATGACCTCGTGATCCAGCCGGTTCGCGCCGGGCAGCGGCAGGCGCAGCAGCGCCGCGCGGTCGCGCCCGGACAGGACGGTGCCCGCGGGGTCGTCCCAGTCGTTCAGCCGCAGCTCGACCCGCCGGTCCGGGCGCAGCGCGGCGAACCGCTCGGTCACGCCGCGCAGCAGCGTCGGATCGACGGCGGAGTGGTAGCCGACCGGCAGGACGCGGGCGGCGGCGTCGCGCTCGGCGCGGGCCCGGCGCTCCCAGTCGTCCAGCGACTCGACGGCGGCGCGCGCGACGGGCAGCAGCGAGCGGCCCGCGTCGGTCAGCGCGACCGAGTGGCGGGTCCGGACGAACAGCGGCGCGCCCAGCTCGTCCTCCAGCCGCCGGACGGCCTTGGACAGCGCGGGCTGCGCCACGTACAGGCGCTCGGCGGCGCGCGTGAAGTGCAGCTCTTCGGCGACGGCGACGAAGTACCGCAGCGAGCGGGTCGAGACGTCCATTCCGTCACGGTAATGCCTTTCCGGCATGACCGTGGGTCTTGGCGCGCGCCGGGCCGCCGGGCGCATGATCCTTCCATGACTCCCTGGAAGGGCCTGGCAGCCGTCGTCCTCACCACCGTCGCCGCGATGACCCCCGTGTTCGGCGTCGCGGCGCTGGCCACCCCCGTCGAGCACGGTCTCCCGGTCTCCGGAACCGTCTTCGGCCTCATCCTGAGCGGCTTCTTCGCCGTCAGCGCGGTGGGCGCGCCGCTCGCCCGCAAGATCGCGGCCCGGCTCTCCGTCCCGGCCGTGCTCGTGCTGGTCAACGTGCTCGCGGCGGCCGGGCTGGCGCTCGCCGCCCTCGCGCCGAACGGGCTCGTCCTCGGCGGCGCGCTGGTGATCGCGGGCGCGGGCAGCGCGCTGACCCAGCCGGTCGCGGGACGGTTCATCGCCGGCCGCGTCCCGGCGCAGCGGCTCTCGCTGGCGTCCGGGCTGGTCAGCGCGGCGCTCGGGGTGAGCCCCCTGCTGCCGGGACTGCTCGCGGGCCTCGTCGCCGGCCCGCACGGCTGGCGCGCGGCGCTCTGGGCCGCGCTGGTCTGCCCCGTCCTCGGCCTCGCCGTGACGCCGCTCGTCCGGGCTCCTGAGCCCGCCGACGACGCGGTGACCGCCCGTCCGGCGAACAAGAGCGAGGCAGGGACGGGCTCCGTTCCCGGCATCCGGACCGTGCTCGTCCTCTGGACGCTCGCGGCGGCGCTCGCGACGATCGGGTCCAACGCGACCGCCTCGTACTTCATCCAGATCGGCACCCACTCGGGCCTGTCCACCGGGCTGGCCGGGATCATGCAGTCGGTCGCCGGGCTGCTCGCGGTGGCCGTCCGGCTCGTCGCGGGCGTCGCCGCCGACCGCGCGCCGCGCCGCAACCCCGCGATCGTCGCGGGCATGATGCTCGCGGGCGGGCTCGGCCTGCTGATCACCGCCGCCGGGAACCCGGTCTGCTTCGTCGCCGGCGCCGCGCTGACCGTCGCGGGCGGCTGGGGCTGGACGGGCCTGCTGTTCGCCGCCGTCCTGCGGGTCCTGCCCGGCGACGGCGCCCGCGCGGGCGGTCAGGTCCAGCTCGGCCTGTTCACCGGGGCCGCGATCGCGCCGTTCGCGTTCGGCGCCGTGACCGGCGCGCTCGGACTCGCCCCGACCCTGCTGATCGCCGCCCTCGTCGCCGGGCTCGGCGCGCTCGCCATGACGGCCGGGACCGCCCTGCTGCGCCGCGCCGAGGCCCCGCGCCCCGCGCCCGCGCCCGAGCCGGCGCTGGTCTCACTCGGCGGCGAGATGGCGGATCACGGTTGACGCGAACTCCAGCGCGACGGGGGTGAGCGCGTCCCAGCGGCGCGCCGCCCATCCGGCCGACAGCGGCGCCAGACCGGGGATCGGGACGAGCCGGACGACGCTCCCCGGCCCGTGCTTCAACCCGGGGAGCGCGGGCAGGATCGCGTGGCCGAGGCCCAGCTCCGCGAGCAGGAGCGCGGTGTCCCAGTCGGCGACGCTCGCGCTGGACGTCGTCCGGACGCCGTGCCGTTCGAGCTGGGCGTCCAGGTGCCGCCGGGACGTCGAGTGCTCGGGCAGCCGGATGCGGTGGATGCCGCTCAGCTCGTCCAGCCGGAGGGACGAGCGGGCCGACAGCGGATCCGAGACGTGCACGGCCAGCACCCACGGGAGGCGGCAGGCGGGGCGCTGCTCCACGCCGTCCGCGTCCGGGCCGATCGTCACCCACGCGAGGTCGGCGTCGTGCGCGCGGACGGCCTCCAGGCAGCGGCGGCTGGAGTCGGCGGTGACGAACTCCAGCGCGACGCCGGGATGCCGGGCGCGGAAGTCGGCGATGCCGCCCGCCATGAAGTGCCGGACGGTCGTCGCCCCGGTCGCGATCCGGACCGTCCCGCCGACGCCGCGCCGCAGGTCGTCGAGCCTGGCGAGGGCGGCGGTCAGCCCGGCGATGCCCTCCGCCGCCGCCCGGTGCAGCACCCGGCCCGCCTCCGTCGGGGACACCCCGCGCGGCCGCCGCTCCAGCAGCGCGAGCCCGGTCTCCCGCTCCAGCCGCTTCACGTGCTGGCTGACGGCCGACTGGCTCCGGTCGAGATCGCGCGCGACCGCGCTCAGGCTGCCCGCCTCGCACACCGCCACGAACACGCGCAGGTCGTCCAGGGTCATGCGCTCCAAGGTAGAGCTTGGAGATCAGCAAGTGAATCCGGGAATTGACTTGGGTCGGGCCGGACGGCGACGATGAGCGCACGGGCGCGCACCGCGGCGGCGACCCGCCCCGGACGCGGGGCGGGCGTCGACCACCCGAACCGTCGACCACCCGAACCGACGACCACCCGAACCGACGACCATCCGAACCGACGACCATCCGAACCGACGACCATCCGAACCGTGGAGGTCAGATCTCCGGCTGGCAGCGAGGGCACCAGAAGGTGACCCGCTCGCCGACGACCGACTCCTGGTCGGCGCGGCGGATCCGGGTGCCGCAGCGCAGGCACGGACGGCCCGCCCGCCCGTAGACCCAGTGGCGGCGTCCGGGCCGCAGGTCGCCCGTCGTGACGTGGCCGTGCCGCAGCTTGTTGGCGTCCAGCAGCCGCCTGGCCAGGCCGACCATGCCGTCCAGGTCCCGGACGGCGCCGACCGGCGTCCACGGGTGCACGCCGCGCAGGAAGAGGATCTCCGACTTGTAGACGTTTCCGATCCCCGCGAGCAGGGTCTGGTCGAGCAGGGCCTCGCCGATCGCGCGGCCCGGGTCGCGGGCCAGCCGCCGGACGGCCTCCGCGGCGTCCCAGCCGGGGCCGAGCAGGTCAGGGCCGAGGTCACCGACGGCTCGTTCCTCCTCGCCGGTGGGGAGCACCTCGACCGTGCCGAGCGAGTAGCCCGCCGCCATCCACTCGGCGTTCGCGAGCACCAGCCGCACCCGGTGGTCGCGCGGCGGCGTCCCGGCCGGCCGGATCCGCCACTCGCCCTCCATCTTCAGATGGGTGTGGACGGTCAGCCCGCCCTCGATCCGGGCCAGCAGGTGCTTGCCGCGCGGGACCACCTCGTCGACGACGCGTCCGCGCAGGTCGAGCGTGGCGTACCGGGGGACGCGGAAGTCCGAGAGCGTGAGCGGCCGCCCGGCGAGCGCGTCGCGCAACCGCCGGGCGGCCAGGAAGATCGTGTCGCCCTCGGGCATCGGACTAGATCAGGGAGGGGCTCTCCCAGGCGGCCGGATCCTCGGCGAGCTTGCGGACCTGCTCGGGCAGCTCCCCGGCCGCGATGTGCGCGAGCGTCACCTGCTCCAGGATGGCCCGCTCGCTGGCGCGCAGCGCGATCCACACCTCCTGCAGCGACGCCGCCGGGCCCTCGTAGCCGACGTGCTCGGGGCGCTCGCCGCGGACGCCGAGCAGCGGCCCGTCGATGGCGCGGATGATGTCGGCCAGCGAGATCCGGTCGGCGGCGCGCGCCAGCCAGTAGCCGCCCTCCGGTCCGCGCTGGCTGCGCACCAGCCCCGACCGCCGGAGCTGGCCGAGGATGTTCTCGAGGAACTTGGGCGGGATCTGCTGCGCCTCCGCGAGCTGGACGGCGGTCACCGGATGACTCCCGGCCACCGACAGCTCCGCGGCGGCACGCAACGCGTAGTCGACCCGGGCGGACAATCGCATGAACGTATTATCCCTTGCCGATCGGACTGGTTGGGCTTTGACCCCGCCCCACGCCCCATCGGCCCCGCCCCCGTGCCGCCTCGGCTCGCCTCCACGCCCCATCGGCCGCGCGTCGGCTCCGTGAACGCGAGAGGGCGGACGCCGGGTCGCGGCGTCCGCCCTGGTGCGGTGCGGGCTCGGCTCAGTTCGTGAGGCCGAGGATCTCGGCCACCGCGCGGGCGTTGGCCTGGGCGGCGCCGTAGGTGGCGACGTGGACGGCGCCCTCCGGCCGCCAGACCGGCAGGCCCATGTCCACGAGCACCGCGTCCGGACGGGCCGCCAGGAGCGCGGACGCCAGCGCGCGCTGCCCGGCGTGCCGGTGCGCGTCGCGCAGCACGACGACCAGGCCGCGTCCGGTGGCACGTTCCAGCACGTCACCGGCCTCGTCCGGGGTCCCCTCCGCCCGGACGGCGTCGGCGGCCCAGGCGGACAGCCCCCACGGCGTCGGGCCGACCGCGATGTTGCCGTTCGCGGCCAGCTCCACCACCAGCGGCGCGGCGGGGAAGGCGGGCAGGTCGCCGGTGATCCGCACGGCGCGGCGGGCGGCGTCCAGCCCGGCGGCCCGGTCCACCGGCACGGGAGCGCTCCCGGCCAGCCAGTCCTTCAGCGCGGCGGTGCGGGCGGCGGCGTCGGCGAGCCGCTCGACCGGCAGCCGCCCGGACGCCACCGCGTCCTCGATCGCGGCGAGCACCGCCAGCAGCGACTCGTGGTGCTCGCGCGGGCCGAGGCAGAGCAGGTCCGCGCCGGCGAGCAGGGCCCGGACGGCCGCCTCCGGAATGCCGATCGCGCCGCTCGCGCCCTTCATGTCCAGGGCGTCGGTCACGATCACGCCGCGGTAGCCGAGGTGCTCGCGGAGCAGCCCGGTGATCACGGCGGGGGAGAGGGTGGCCGGGACCCCGGCGGTGATGCCCGGCAGGTCGAGGTGCGCGGTCATCACCGCCCGGGTCCCGGCCTCGATCGCCGCCCGGAACGGGACCAGCTCGCGCCGGTCCAGCAGCTCCAGGTCGGCGTCGACGACGGGCACGCCCAGGTGCGAGTCCTCCACGGTGGCCCCGTGACCGGGGAAGTGCTTGGCGCAGGCCGCGACCCCCGCCTCCTGGGTGCCCGCGACGGCGGCCGCCGCGTGCCGCGCCACCAGCTCCGGGTCGGACCCGAACGAGCGGGTGCCGATCACCGGGTTGTCGGCGGCGGTGTTGACGTCCACCGACGGCGCGAAGTTCAGGTTCACGCCGACCGCGCCCAGCTCCGCGCCGAGCGAGCGGTAGACGCGCCGGGTGAGCGCCACGTCGTCGACCGCGCCGAGCGCGGCGTTCCCCGGGTACGGGCTGGCCTGCTTGTGCCCGCCGAGGCGGGTGACGTCGCCGCCCTCCTCGTCGATGGTCACCAGGGGCGCGCCCGCGGTCCGCATCCGGGCGGTCAGCGCCGCCAGCTCGTCGGTCCCCGGGACGTTGCCGTTCAGCGCGAACAGCGTGACGCCGCCGAGGCCGCGCTCCAGCTCGTCCAGCACCCAGCGCGGCACGCTCGGGCCGTCGAAGGACGGCAGCAGGGCGCCCCGCGCGAGCCGTCCGACCTCGTCGTTTCCGATCCGCTGGCTCATCCCTTGACTGCCCCCGCTACCAGGCCGGACACCATCCGGCGTTGCACGATCAGGAAGAAGACCATCACCGGGATGGTGAACAGCGTGGAGGACGCCATGATCGAGCCCCACTCCACCTGCGTCCGGCCGAAGCTGTAGGACAGCGTCAGCGGCAGCATGTACTTGTCCTGGTCCTTCAGGAACGCGAACGCGATCACGAACTCGTTCCACGCGTTCACGAAGGAGAAGATGCTGGTGGCGACCAGGCCCGGCGCGACCAGCGGGAACGTGATCCGCCAGAAGGTGGTGAACTTCGACGCCCCGTCGATCGACGCGGCCTCCTCCAGCTCCTTCGGGACGGCCGCGACGAACCCGCGCAGCATCAGCGTCGAGAAGGCCAGCATCGACCCGACGTACACGACGATCACGCCGCCGAGGTTGTTCAGCAGGTGCATCCGCTGCGCGTTGAGCATCAGCGGCAGCATCAGCGCCTCCAGCGGCACCATCTGCACGACGAGCAGCATGAGCAGGAACGCGACCCGGCCCCGGAACCTCGTGCGCGCGACCGCGTAGGCGGCCAGCACCGAGATCACGCAGGAGGCCGCGACCGTGACGACGGCGACGATCAGGCTGTTGAGGAAGAAGTGGAACAGGCCGTAGTCCAGGCCCTGCCCGTCGATGACCGCCTTGAAGTGCTTCAGCGTCCAGTGGACGGGCACCGGCAGCGGCGTCTCGGAGTTGATGTCCTCGTCGGTCTTGAACGCCGACGACACCATCCAGAAGACGGGGAAGACGGCGAACATGAAGACCAGGATCCCGGCGGTGTTCAGGGCGATGCGCGTGCCGCGCCCGCCCGCGTTGCCCGGCGCGCTCACGCGACCTCCCCCTGCCTGACCAGGACCCGCACGTAGAAGCCGGTGAACACCAGCAGGATGGCGGTGAGGACCAGGGCGATCGCGCCGCCCAGCCCGTACTTGGCCGGGAACGCCACGGCCTCGGAGTAGGCGTACATCGCGAGGTTGAACGAGTCCCGGTTGGCGGTGCCGCCGGACAGGAAGTACAGCTGGGTGAACACCTTGAAGTCCCAGATGATCGACAGCACGGTGAGCACCATGAACACCGGCTTGAGCAGCGGGAAGGTGATCTGCCAGAAGATCGTCCAGGGGGACGCGCCGTCCACCCGGGCGGCCTCGTACAGCTCGCTCGGCACGCTCTTCAGACCGGCGAGGACCGACACCGCGATGAACGGGAACGACTGCCACACCACGCACAGCACCAGCACGACGTAGGTGGTCAGCGGCTCGGAGAACCAGTTGTAGTCCTCCCATCCGCCGCCGACGAGCCAGTCCGGCAGCAGGTCCAGGAACCAGGGGACCAGGCCGCCGCCGGGCGTGAACAGCCACTTGTAGACGATCGCGGACGAGATCGCCGGGGTCGCCCACGCGAGCAGCGCGCCCGACGACACCAGCAGCGACATCCTCTTGCCGAGCCGGTTCAGCAGCAGCCCGATCAGGGTGCCGACGATCATCGTGAGCACCACCATCGCGGCGGCGGACAGCACGGTGTTGAGGAAGACCTTCCAGAAGAAGTCGTCCCCGAGGACGGTGCTGAAGTTCTTGAACCCGACGTTCTGCGCCGGGTCGAGGCCGCGGACCTCGCGGGTGCCGATCTTGTGGAACGACATCCAGACGAGCTGGCCGATCGGGTAGAGGATGAGCACCGCGATGATCGCGACGGTGGGCGCGATCAGCAGGTACGGGCCCGGACTGAACCGGACGGGGCGGCGGCGCGACGGGCGCGGAGCGTCGCTCCGCCGCCCGCGCGGGCCGGGCCGGTCGGCCCGGCCGGGAGCGCGCGGGGCCGCCGTGCTCGCCGTGGAGGCGGTGTTCGCCATGGGCTGGCCTATCCCTCGGGGACTCTGGAGGCCCCGGCCGGTGACGCGTGTGCGGACGCCGTCACCGGCCGGGACGCTTGCGGCGGGCCGGGCAGCGGTCCCGGCCCGCCTGGCTGGCGGTGATCAGCTCTGGTTGAGCGTGTCGGTCATGGCCTTGCTGGCCTTGGCGGTCGCCGAGTCCACCGACGCCCCGTTCATGATCTCCTTGAGCATGGTCGGGATGATCTTCTTGTTCTGGTCCGCCTCGGTCCAGTTCGGGGTCTTCGGCGCGCCCTTGACGTTGGCCATCTGGAGGGAGGCCGGGCCCTGGATCGGGTCCTTGGCGTAGGAGTCGTCCTTCAGCAGGTCGGTGAACTGCGGGAAGAACTTGAGCTGGTCGGCGAACGCCTTGGCGTTCTTCTTGCTGGCGACCGAGGTCAGGTAGTCGAACGCGACGCCCTTGTTCTTGCTGTCACGCCAGACCGCCAGGTGCGAGCCGCCCGAGAACGCCGGGCCGACCTGGCCGGACGGCGTCGGGATCGTGAACGCGCCCATCTCCTTGGTGTACTTGGTGCTGATCTTCTCGATCTGCGGCAGCGTCCAGGCGCCGTCGATGTACATGCCGAGCTTGCCGTTGGCGAAGTCCTTCTGCGGACCGGCCAGCTCGTTCACGCCGATGTACTTCTTGGGCGCGACGCCGTCCTTGACCAGGCCGGTGTAGAACTCGGCGGCCTTCTTGGCCTCCGGCGTGTCGAGCTTGCCGACCCACTTGCCGTTCTCCTTGGCGGCGATGTCGCCGCCGGCGCCGAACAGGAAGCTGGCGAAGCCGTTGGTGAAGTCGGACGGGGCGGCGATGCCGTCGACCTTGCCGCCCTCCTTGTCCTGGATGGTCTTGGCGGCGGCCTTCAGCTCGTCCCAGGTCTTGGGGACCTGCACGCCGTCCTTCTGGAACAGGTCCTTGCGGTACCAGACGACCCGGACGCCGGCGTACCACGGCACGGCGTAGGTCTTGCCGTCCAGCTGGCCGAGGTCGAGGGAGCCCTTGACCAGGTCCTTGCCCTCGGACCAGCCGTTCACCTTGTCGGTGATGTCGGCGAGGGCGCTCTGCCCGGCCCAGGTGACGGCCTGGTCGTTGCCGATCTCGACCACGTCCGGGCCCTGCCCGGTGTTCAGGGCGTCCTGGAGCTTCTTGGTCGCGTCCGGCCACGGGACGTAGACGACCTCGACCTGGGTCTTGGGGTGCTTCTGCTGGAAGTCGGCCTTGGCCTGGGCGAGGACGCCGTCCTCCTCCTTGTTGGCCGCGCCCATGAACCAGGCGGTCAGCTTCGCGGGCTCGCCGCCCGAGTCCTTGTCCTTCTTGTCACCGCCGCCGCCACAGGCGGTCAGCCCGATCGCCAGGGCGGCGCTCACGGCCGCGATTTTCGCGATCTTCAAGGGGTTCTCCTTCTTCCGGCCGCCCCTCGCGGGCGGGACTTCTCGGCGCGATGCGGGAAACCGGAGCCCGACCGTTTAGGGTCCAGCCATGCCCGGTGTTCCGCGCACCGGCCGCGGGGGGTGCTCGCGAGTCGGTGCAAACGCTCGCGTCCTGCTCCGTTCGCCTGGGGCGGTGGGACGCTTGCGCGTAAACTAACAAGAAACTTTCCTAAACAAAACCGCCCGTTAGCGGATTGAGACTTCGAGGGGACGACACGAGCATGGAGAGCCGCCCCGGGACGCCGCGCCTGCTGCGCGAGCTGAACGACCGGGCCGCCCTGGACCTGCTGGTCGCGCGCGGTCCGCTGACCCGCGCCCAGATCGGCGCGCACACCGGGCTGTCCAAGGTCACCGCCTCCCAGTTGCTGGCCCGGCTGGAGGAGCGCGGGCTGGTCGAGGTCGTGGGGGAGCAGGCGGGCGGGCGCGGGCCCAACGCCGCCCTCTACTCGGTCGTCCCGGACGCCGCCTACGTCGCGGGCCTGTCGGTCGGCCCGGAGGGCGTCACGGCGGGCGTCGCCGACATCACCGGGAGTGTCGCGGCCCAGGTTACCGTCGATCCGAACAACGGCGGCGATCCCGTCAAATCCGTCCACAACGCCGTCGTCAAGGCCGCCCGCTCGGCCAAGGTCGCGCTGCGGAAGCTGACCGTCCTGGTGATCGGGACGCCCGGCGTCGTCGACCCCGGGACCGGCGACGTCCAGTTCGCCTTCGACCTGCCGCACTGGCACGAGGGCGTGCTGTCGGCGCTGCGCCACGACCTGCGCCGTCCCGTCGTCATCGAGAACGACGTCAACCTCGCCGCCCTCGCCGAACGCGCCTACGGCGTCGCGCGCGAGCACGAGGACTTCGCGCTCATGTGGCTCGACCGCGGCATCGGCCTGTCGGTCATGCTCGGCGGGCGCCTCATCCGCGGCCGGTTCGGCGGCGCGGGCGAGATCGGCTACCTGCCGGTCCCCGGCGCGCCGCTGCCCCTCGGCACCGCCCGCCGCGCCCCGATGGACGGCGAGGAGGGCGTCACCGAGTCCACGTCCTGGGGCATCCCGGCCCTCGCGGGCGGCTACGGCTCGCTCGTCGGCGCCGACGCCGTCCGCGACCTGGCCCACCGGCACGGCATCACCGGCGCCACGGCCGTCGAATGCGTCCGCGAGGCGGCCGGGGACGAGACGCGCGGCGGGGACTTCCTGGACGAGCTGGCCGTCCGCATCTCCTACGGCGTGACCTCGGTCAACATCGTCCTCGACCCGGGCCTCGTCGTCCTGTCCGGCGAGCTGGGCCGCGCCGGCGGACGCCCCCTGGCCGAACGCATCGAGCGCGCCGTCGGCCGCCTCAGCCCGACCCGCCCCACCGTCGCCGTCACCGAGATCGACGGCAACCCCGTCCTGCGCGGCGCCCTCCACGCCGCCCTGGAACAGGCCCGCGACGAGGTCTTCTCAACCTGACCACGCCCGCTGGAGACCGTTCGTCAAGCGCTGGGACATACCCGCTCCGCCGGGCCTGCGCAGGGCAGCGTGTCCAGGTCGGCGTATAGCTCAGCCACGCACCGCGAACGCGCTAACTGAACGGAGGGGGCGAAGGCGAAGCCGAGCCCCCGGAGGGAAGATCGCGAAGCGATGCCGCGTTCGCCGCCGCAGCGGTTCGGGGGGCGAGCCGCCAGGCGAGCCCCCCGAAGCCGCGTAGGCAAATAAGCAGGCGCCGCCGCGGAGGGGGTGCGACGGCGCCTGCGTGGGAGGATGGTTCTTGTGCCGGGCGCGGCTACTTCTCCGCGGCCTGCGGCGCGGGTTCCTCGAAGCGGCGCGGATCGCGCAGCGCTCGGTCGATGATGACCTGGTTGATGACATGCCGCCTGCGCCGCTGCGCGGCGGCCCACCGTGCCGTCGGTGTCATGCTGACCCCCGTTCCGCGGTGACGCCTTCCTTCCCAGTGCCACCGCAACCCCATGTACCGCAATGCTGTCACTCCGGCGGCCGTCCGGGATCCACCCACGGGATGAATCTCCGTCAGACCTTCAGCGGAGGAGCAGGGGTGGATCATGATGGGAAGGGACCCGGTGACGGGACCGCTGGGAGACACGTGACCGACCTCGGGGGGATGCCATGGCGCTGCGCGACCGGTTGAGAAGGATGGTGCAGAAGCCCGGCAGCGCCGACCTGGCGCCGCTGCGCGCCCTGGTCGAGGACGCCGGGGAGCGCGAGGACCGGGTGCGCGCGCTGTCCGACGCGGACCTGACCGCCGCGGCCACCGCGCTCCGCCCGACGGCGCCCGGTGCCGAAGCCGGCAAGAAGCGGTCGGCGGGTGGGAAGGGCGGGGCCGACGACGACATCGACCTCGCCGAGCTGTGCGCGCTCGGACGGGAGGCGGCGCGGCGGACGCTGGGGGAGCGCCCGTACGACGTCCAGCTCGTCGGGGCGCTGGCACTGCTGCGCGGCCAGGTCGCGGAGATGGCCACCGGCGAGGGGAAGACGCTCGCCGGGGCGATCGCCGCCGCCGGGTACGCGCTGCGCGGACGGCGCGTCCACGTGATGTCGGTGAACGACTACCTCGCGCGCCGCGACGCCGAGTGGATGGGGCCGCTGTACGCGCTGCTCGGCGTGTCGGTCGCGTGGATCGGGCAGACCTCCACGCCCGAGGAGCGCCGTGCCGCCTACGCCGCCGACGTCACCTACGCCCCGGTCAGCGAGGTCGGCTTCGACCTGCTGCGGGACCGGCTCGCGACGTCCGCCGAAGACCTCGTCCTGCCCGAGCCCGAGGTCGCGCTGATCGACGAGGCCGACTCGGTGCTGGTGGACGAGGCGATGGTGCCGCTCGTCCTCGCCGGGGCCGCCGACACCGCCGGGGCCGACCCGTCCTACGCCGACCTGGTGCGGCGGCTGCGGCCCGGACGCGACTACGGCACCGACACCGAGGCGCGCAACGTCCAGCTGACCTCGGCGGGCGCGCGCGAGGTCGAGCGGTCCCTCGGCGGCATCGACCTGTACGCGCCGGACAACCTGGACGTCCTGACCGCCGTCAACGTCGCCCTGCACGCCGAGGTGCTGCTCCAGCGGGACGTGGACTACATCGTCCGGGACGGCGCGGTGAAGCTGATCAACGAGTCGCGCGGCCGGGTCGCGCTGCTCCAGCGCTGGCCGGACGGCCTCCAGGCGGCGGTCGAGGCGAAGGAGGCCCTGGACGCCTCGCCGAGCGGCGAGATCCTCGACTCGGTCACCGTGCAGGAGCTGATCGGGCGGTACCCGGTGCGGTGCGGCATGACCGGCACGGCGATGGCCGTGGCCGGGCAGCTCCGCGAGTTCTACGGCCTGGACGTCGCGGTCATCCCGCCGAACCGGCCGTGCGTCCGCGACGACCGTCCGGACCGGCTGTACGCCACGTCCGCCGACAAGGAGGTCGCGGTCGTCGAGGAGATCGCCGCCGCGCACGCCACCGGACGGCCCGTGCTCGTCGGCACCGGCGACGTCGCCGAGTCCGAGCGGCTGGCCCGCCGCCTCGTCCGCGCCGGATTCGAGCCGGTCGTGCTGAACGCCAAGAACGACGCCGAGGAGGCGGCGATCATCGCGCGGGCGGGCGCGCCGGGCGCGATCACCGTGTCCACGCAGATCGCCGGGCGCGGCACCGACATCCGCCTCGGCGGCCCCACCCCGGAGCGGGCACCCGGCACCGCCCCGCTGGACGGCCCGGACGCCGCGTCCCACCAGGAGGTCGTCGAGGCGGGCGGCCTGCTGGTGATCGGCACCGGCCGCTACCACAGCAGCCGCCTGGACGACCAGCTCCGCGGACGCGCCGGACGCCAGGGCGACCCCGGCGCGTCGGTGTTCTTCACCAGCCTCCAGGACGACCTGGTCACCCGGTACGCCCCGGACGAGGAGTACAAGGGCGGCGCCGGCGACGACGGCCTGATCGACGCGAAGTCCGCGCACTGGATCGTCGGCCATGCCCAGCGCGTCGCCGAGGGCGTCGACCTGGAACTGCACCGCAACACCTGGCGCTACAACCACCTCATCGGCCTGCAGCGCGCCGAGCTGCTGGCCGAGCGCGAGGAGGTCCTGCGCGGCGACGCCGGCGACCGCCTGATGGCCGAGAAGGCTCCCGCGAAACACACCGAACTGGTCGGACGGGTCGGCGCGGGCGAGGTCGCCCGCGCGGCCCGCCAGCTCCTGCTGTTCCACCTGGACCGCCGCTGGTCCGACCACCTCGGCTTCCTCACCGACGTCCGCGAGGGCATCCACCTGCGCTCCCTCGGCCGCGGCATGGACCCGCTGATCGAGTTCAACAGCGAGGCCGTCCCGGCGGGCAAGCGCCTCCTCCCCGACGCCCGCGCCGCCGCCGTCGCGGCCTTCGAGAAGCTGGAGGTCGCCGGCGACGGCACCCTCGACCTCGCGGGCGCGGGCCTCCAGCGCCCCTCCGCGACCTGGACCTACCTCGTCCACGACAACCCCTTCGGCTCCCTGGACGAACGCACCCTGAAGGGCCTCATCTCCCTCTTCAAGGGCCGCAAGTAACCCGACCGCACCCCCGCCGACCAGCCGCGGACCCGCAACCCGCCCGCACGGTCTCCCCGGGTCCCGAGCACGAAGCCGCAGCCCACGCGGGCTCCGCGGTTGCCCGCGTAGGCGCAGCCCGCGCCGGCTACCGCGGTCAATGCGGGGCCGCGGTGCGCGCGGGCTCTCGTGCTCAGGCGCGGAGCCGCGGGCTGCGGGGTTCCGGGGTCAGGCGCGGAGGCGGAGGCCTCGGGGGGTGGGGTGGAAGCCGGCCGCTTCGAGCGCGGCGGCGAGGGGGGAGTCGTTGATGGACTCGCCGTCCGCGCGTTCGACGGTGAGCTTGCCGAGCGCGCCCTCGCGGACGGCCAGGGCCAGCGCGTCCACCGCAGGTTGCAGGACGTCCGGGGCGTCGTCCCAGGTCAGCAGGGTTTTTCCGCCGCGTTCGACGTACAGGACGAGGCGGCCCTCGACCAGCACGACGAGCGCGCCCGCCTTGCGGCCGGGCTTGTGGCCGCTCGCGACCTCGTCCGGCCGGTCGGGCCAGGGCAGGGCCGCGCCGTAGGGGTTCGCGGGGTCGGCCGCCGCGAGCACCAGGGCTCGCTCGCCCGAGTCGTTCCCGCGCGCGGACGCGAGCGGGGCGACCGGGCCGCCCAGCGAGGCGGGCCGTCCGTGGCGGGTGCCGCCGGACGCTCCCTTCGGCGACGGACGCTCCCAGCGGTCGTCCTCCGTTTCCCAGCGGTCCGGCCCCGGCGGCTCCGGAGTTTCCCAGAGGGACGGGTCGGGAGCGGCGGGCGCGGAGGGCGGACGGAGCGCGCGCAGGCGGTCCACCGCACCGGGCAGGGCGAACTGGGCCGCGCCCAGGCCCTCCACGAAGTAGCCCCGGCGGCAGCGCCCGGACTCCTCGAACGCGCGCAGCACCGGGTAGACGGCCGAGAAGCCGCCCGGCGTGCGCTCGGCGGCCACCGCACCGCGGATGACGATGCCGTAGCGGTCGAGCAGCGCCTCGGCGAGGGCGTGGGAACGCAGCGTGGAGGCGGTCTCGCGTCCGGGCAGCGGCCACCAGCGCCCGGCGACGGTGGGCGGGCCCGTGCGGGACGGCAGCACCGGACGGCCCCGGCGGGTCCCTCGCTCGCGGTGCGCGGGACGGCCGGAACCGAGCGCGGCGCGGAGCGGAGCGAGGGTGTCGTTGGTGAGCAGGCCCGCCCAGACCAGGTCCCAGATGGCGGTGACGAGGTCGGCGTCGGCGACCGTGACCTGCTGGTTCACCCGGTCGGAGAGCATCCGGAAGAACAGCGCGCCGCCGCCGTCCAGCAGGTCGAGGACGGCCTGGTGGACGGGCGTCAGGGTGATCTCGGCGGGCTCGGGCATCAGCAGCGGCGCGGTGTCGGCGAGGTACAGGGAGACCCAGCCGTCGCCGCCGGGCAGGCTGCCCTGGCCGGCCCAGACCACCTCGCCGGAGGACGTCAGCTCGTCCAGCATGGCGGGCGAGTAGCCGGGCACGCGGGACGGCAGGATCAGCGACTCCAGCGCGGACGCCGGGACGGCCGAGCCCTGGAGCTGCTCGATCGCCTGGACGAGCGCGTCGATGCCGCGCAGCCGCGAGCCGCCCGTGATGCCGTGCCAGGCGGGCAGGAACCGGCCGAGCGCCTCGGGTGGGGACGGCTCGACCTCGGCGCGCAGCCGCGCGAGGGACCGGCGGCGCAGCGTGCGCAGCACGCCGCTGTCGCACCATTCGGACGTCAGCGGCCCCGACACGGCTTCGACCGGAAGGAACTCGCCCTCGACCACGCGTCCGTCGGCGGCGAGCCTGCGCAGCGCCTCGGTCGCCACGGCTGCGCCGAGCCCGAAACGCGTCGCCACGTCGTCGGAACGGAACGGCCCGTGCGTGCGCGCGTAGCGGGAGACGAGATCGCCGAGCGGATCGTCCACGGGTTCGAGGAACGCTTCGGGTACGCCGACCGGAAGGGGCACGCCCAGCGCGTCGCGGAGGCGTCCGGCGTCTTCGATCGCGGCCCAGCGTTCCTCGCCGGCGACGCGGACGCGGATGACCCGCCGCTCCTCTTCGAGGCGGGCCGCGTAGGGCGCGGCGTCGAGCGGGCGCGTGAGCCGGAGTCCGATCTCGGCCGTGGTCAGCGGCCCGAGCTGGCGCAGCAGGTCGGCGACGCCTTCGAGATCGTGGGCCCGGCGGTCGGGCGCGAGCCGCTGGAGCTCGCGTTCGGTGTCGGCGACGACCTCCGGGTCGAGCAGCTCGCGCAGGTCGGCCTGGCCGAGGAGCTCCGACAGCAGCGCCGTGTCGAGCGCGAGCGCCTGGGCGCGCCGCTCCGCGAGCGGTGAATCGCCCTCGTACATGAACGCGCCCACATAGTGGAACAGCAGCGAGCGCGCGTAAGGGGACGGCTCGTGCGTCTCGACCTCGACCATCCGCACCTTGCGCCCGGACAGGTCGCGCATGAGCTGGACGAGCCCCGGGACGTCGAACACGTCCTGAAGGCATTCGCGCATCGTCTCCAGGACGATCGGGAACGACGGGTACTTGCTCGCCACCGCCAGCAGTTGCGCCGCGCGCTGCCGCTGCTGCCACAGCGGCATGCGCTTGTCGGGGCGGCGGCGCGGCAGCAGCAGCGACCGTGCCGCGCACTCGCGGAAGCGCGCCGCGAACAGGGCCGACCCGCCGAGCTCGTCGACGACGATGCGCTCGATCTCGTCGGCGTCGAAGGCGCACAGGTCCATATTGGGCGGGTCGTCCATGTCCGGGATGCGGATGACGATGCCGTCGTCGGCGTGCATGGCCTGCGCGTCGACGCCGTAGCGTTCGCGCAGGCGGCCCGCGATCGCGAGCGCCCACGGCGCGTGCACGCGCGCGCCGAGCGGCGAGTGCACGACCATGCGCCAGTCGCCCAGCTCGTCGCGGAACCGCTCGACCACGATCGTGCGGTCGTCCGGGACGTGCCGGGTCGCCTCCCGCTGCTCGCCCAGGTAGGACACCAGGTTCTCGGCGGCCCACTCGTCCAGCCCGGCGCTGTTCACGCGCGCACGCGCCCGGTCCTGCGGGAGGGCGGCCAGCTCGCGGGTGAACGCGCCCAGCGCCCGGCCCAGCTCGGCCGGACGGCCCGGCGAGTCACCGTGCCAGAACGGCAGCTTGCCGGGCTGCCCCGGCGCCGGGGACACCAGGACGCGGTCGGGCGTGATGTCCTCGATGCGCCAGGAGCTCGCGCCCAGCACGAACACGTCGCCGACCCGCGACTCGTAGACCATCTCCTCGTCGAGCTCGCCCACCCGCGAGGACTTCTCGCCCACGAGGAACACCCCGAACAGGCCGCGGTCGGGGATCGTGCCGCCGCTGGTCACCGCGAGCCGCTGCGCGCCCGGGCGGTCGCGCAGGACGCCGGTCACCCGGTCCCAGACGAGGCGGGGACGCAGCTCGCCGAACTCGTCGCTCGGGTAGCGCCCGGCGAGCATGTCGAGCGTCGCCTCCAGCGCGGAACGCGGCAGCGTCGCGTAGGGCGCGGCGCGCTTGACCAGGGAGTCGAGCTCGTCGACGGTCCACTCGTCCATCGCGACCATGGCCACGATCTGCTGCGCGAGGACGTCGAGGGGGTTGCGCGGGTAGCGCAGCTCCTCGATCTCGCCGCCGCGCATGCGCTCGGCGACCACGGCCGTCTGCACGAGGTCGCCCCGGTACTTGGGGAAGATCACGCCCTTGGACACCGCGCCGACCTGGTGCCCCGCGCGCCCGACCCGCTGCAGGCCGCTCGCCACCGACGGCGGCGACTCCACCTGGACGACCAGGTCGACCGCGCCCATGTCGATGCCCAGCTCCAGGCTGGACGTCGCGACCACGGCGGGCAGCCTGCCCTCCTTCAGCGCGTTCTCGATGCCCGCCCGCTCCTCCTTGGACACCGACCCGTGGTGCGCCCGCGCGATCTCCGCCGGCACCCCCTTGGCGGCCCCCGCCTGCGCCATCATCTGCGCGGGCATCCGCCCGGGGCCGGCCGGAGGCTCGGGCATCCGCCCTGGGTCGGGCGAAGGCTCGGGCTGATCGCCGGGCCCGAGGCCGAGGGCGCGTTCGATGTCGTCCGGGCCGAGGCGGCGCGGCTCGGCGGACGCCCCGGTTCCGGCCTGCTCCTCGCGCGCGATCGTGGCGCGCTCGAAGGCGAGTTCGTTGAGGCGGCCGCAGAGGCGTTCGGCGAGCCGCCGCGAGTTGGCGAAGACCAGCGTGGACCGGTGCGCCTCGATGAGGTCGAGGAGCCGGTCCTCCACGTGGGGCCAGATGCTGCGCTGGCGCGGGTCGGCCTCGCCCGTCCCGTCCACGAACCGGGCGATCTCGCCGAGATCCTCCACCGGGACGACCACGTCGAGGTCGAAGACCTTCTCGGACGGAGGCTGGACGACGGCCGCGGGCCGCGCGCCGCCCAGGAACGCCGCGACCTCGGCCGCCGGGCGGACGGTCGCCGACAGCCCGATGCGCTGCGCGGGACGGTCGAGCAGCGCGTCGAGCCGTTCGAGGGACAGCGCCAGATGGGCGCCGCGCTTGGTGCCCGCCACGGCGTGCACCTCGTCGACGATCACGGTCTCGACGCCGCGCAGCGCCTCGCGCGCCTGCGAGGTGAGCAGCAGGAACAGCGACTCCGGCGTGGTGATGAGGATGTCCGGCGGCTTGGTGGCGAGGCGGCGGCGCTCGTCGGCCGGGGTGTCGCCGGACCGGATGCCGACCCGCACGTCCGGCTCGGGCAGGCCGAGGCGGCGCGCCGCCTGCCGGATGCCGGTCAGGGGCGCGCGCAGGTTGCGCTCGACGTCCACCGCGAGCGCCTTCAGCGGCGACACGTACAGCACGCGGCACCGGTGTTTCGGGTCGTCGGGGAGCGGTTCGGAGGCCAGCCGGTCGAGCGACCACAGAAACGCGGCGAGCGTCTTGCCGGAGCCGGTGGGCGCGACCACGAGCGTCGGGTCGCCCGCCGCGATGGACCGCCACGCCCCGGCTTGCGCGGCGGTGGGCGCGGCGAACGCCCCGGCGAACCACGCGCGGGTCGCCGGGGAGAAGCGTTCGAGCACGTCAGCGGGGCTGCCGTGCGGCTGGCTGGTCATGCGTCCCATCCTGCCTCGCGGGTCCGACAAAACCGCGCCGGGGTGGTCCGCGTCACCTTGTAAGCAAGTGATTGCTTGGGGCAGGCTGGAGGTCCGGCACGACCCCGGGAGTCCCGATGCCCCACGTCCTGCTCGCGGTAGGCGCGGTGAGCCTGCTGCTGGCCGTGAACGCCCGCCGCCCCCGCCACGGCGCGGTCCTGCTGGTGCCCAGCTTCTTCGCGGGCTGGCTCACCATCGAGCTGGCCCCGCACCTGCTCGTCCTGGAGGTCGCCGGCCTCGCCTGGACGGCCGCCGCGGGCGGCCTGGACGGCCGGGCCGGATGGCTCGGCCTCGCCCTGGGCCTGGCCGGGACCGCCGGGACGGTCGCCACGATCGCGGCCTCTCGCAAGACCCTGGTGACGCTACGGGACAGTGGCGTCCCGCTGGATCTCGATCCGCAGAAGGCTCCGCCCTATCCGCGCAGCCACCTCGTCCTACCGCCGCTCTGCCTGATCCCCAGGCGGGGCGTCCGGGTGGACCGGAACGTCGTGTTCCGCCAGGAAGGACGCCTGCGCCTGAAACTGGACGTGTACCGGCCCAAGGAGGACGGACGGCTGCGCCCCGGCCTCATGGAGATCCACGGTGGCGCCTGGGTCATCGGCGACAAGCGCGAGCAGGGGCTCCCGCTGCTGAACCACATGGCCGTCCAGGGATGGGTCGGGTTCAACGTCAACTACCGGCTGAGCCCGCGGGCCACCTGGCCGGAGCACCTCATCGACCTGAAGCACTTCCTGCGCTGGTACCGCGAGCACGCCGAGGAATACGGGGCCGACCCCGACTTCCTCTGCGTGACGGGCGGTTCCGCAGGCGGGCACCTGGCCGCGCTGGTCGCCCTCACGGCGAACGTCCCGAAGTTCCAGCCCGGCTTCGAGGACGTGGACACCTCCGTCCAGGGCGCCGTGACCTTCTACGGGGTGTACGACCTCATCGAACCGGGAGCTCTGCCGATTCCCTTCGGAGAGACCAAGCTGCTGCAGAAGTATGTGATGAAGCGGTCTTTCGCCGAGCATCGCGAAGTTTTCGCCGAGGCGTCCCCGGCGACCTACGTGCGCGCGGACGCGCCGCCGTTCTTCGTCATCCACGGGAGCCACGACTCGCTGATCCCCGTTCTGGAGGCCCGCCGCTTCGTGGAGAAGCTGCGGGACGCCTCCGACTCGCCCGTCCTGTATGCCGAGATGCAGGGCGGGCAGCACGCTTTCGACGTGTTCCCGTCCTACCGGACGGCCCGCGTGGTCGAAGGCGTCGAGCGGTACCTGACGGGCCTGCACAGGCAGTACGTCCAGGGAAAGGCCCCCAGCGTGCCGGACGAGGTGGACGAGTCCGTCGGATAGCGTGGGCGCGTGCGTCTCACAGTGTTCTGGCAACGGATGAACGAGCAGTTCGGCGAGGGATACGCCCAGAGCGTCGCCAAGGACTACGTCCTGGCCGAGCTCGGCGGGCGCACGATCGAGCAGGCCCTGGCCGACGGCGAGCCCGCCAAAGCGGTGTGGCACGCCGTCGTCGCCACCTTCGACGTCCCCTCGCGCCTGCGATAACGACCACGGGCGGAAAGCCGCGGCCCTGCGAAGGCACTCGCCTCCGCAGGGCCGCGCCGCTTCCGGCGTCTGATACCAGTATCCGCGGCGTCACGTACGCGCGGTGTCAGTACACGGCGACGGCGGTCACGAACCCGATCATCAGGTTCGCCACCGCGAGCAGGATCGCGGCGGGCTCCAGCTTGTCCTCCGGGCCGTCCGCCAGCTCCCGGACGTTGATCCCGACGATCCGGTTGAAGGCCATCGTCGCCGCCGTCTGCGCGACGATGCCGACCAGCCCGAACACGAGCGTCCGGGTCAGGCCCTCGGCCAGGTCCCCGCCGGCGGCGAAGATCGAGACGGCCGTGATCAGGCCGACGCCGACCGTGGACGCGCAGGCCAGCAGCGTGGCGTTGGGGTTGCGGTGCCGGCGGATCACGTGGATCAGGCGGCCCGGCGTCGCCAGGTCGGTCATGTAGAAGCCGACGACGAACAGCACGAGGCCGACCGCCGCGTACGCGAGCAGCGCGCCGGAGCCGTGCAGCAGCACGTGGCCGAGACTGTCGTCGCCGGAACCGGCGGCGAGCGGGGTCATGGATCTCCTCAAGGGTGACAGCGGGCGTGCGGGTGAGGTGGCAGCGCGACCGAGCGCTGCAGCGGAACCGGGTGCTGCAGCGCTCGATCGGGCGTTACAGCGGGATGCGGTGCGGGACGAACGACGAGGTGTCGTCGGTGATGAGCCCCGAGGTCTCGCGGATGCCGAGGCCCGCGGACTCGTCGTGCACCATCCACGCGCCGAGGACGGGGTGCTCGCCCTCGAAGTCGGGCAGCGGGCAGAACTCCTGGAACACGAAGCCCTCGCGGCCGTACTCACCCTCGGTGACGACCTCCGGGACGTCCGGGGCCACGATGCGCATGCTCGCGCCCTCGCGTCCCAGCAGCGGCTTCTGCACGTACGAGGTGAGGTTCCCGGGCGTGTTCAGGTACGTCGGCAGCAGGTTCGGGTGGCCCGGGAACAGCTCCCAGAGCAGCACCAGCAGCGCCTTGTTCGAGAGGATCATCTTCCAGATCGGCTCGATCCACCTCGTGGGCGCGCCCGGGATGTTCCGGCCGAACGGCTCGGCGACGATCCACTCCCACGGATAGAGCTTGCAGAGCGTCTCGATCTCGCGCGCCTCGATGTCCACGAACCGGCGGCGGACGGTGTCCCAGCCGATGTCCTCCATGGCGATCGCCTTCCCGCGCAGGCCCGCCTCGTCGGCGGTCTCCTGCAGGTACGCGACCGTCATGACCTCCTCGCCGGTCTCGTCCTCGTTCGTCCAGGCGAAGTGGGCGGGGCCGTCGGGCAGCGTCGCCGCGATCTCCTTCCAGCGCGCCACCAGCCGCTCGTGGATGGAGTTCCACTGGTCGTCGCCCGGATGGACGTCCCGCAGCCAGTACCACTGGACGATCGAGCTCTCCACGAGGGACGTCGGGGTGTCGGCGTTGTACTCCAGCAGTTTCGCCGGACCCGTCCCGTCGTAGCGCAGGTCGAACCGGCCGTAGAGGTGCGGATCGCGCCGCCGCCAGGACTCCTCGATGAGCGGGGCCACCCAGTCGGGGATGCCCAGCATGTTGTACCGGCCGGTGGTGACGACGTGCTCCACCGCCTGGAGGCACATGCGGTGCAGCTCCTCGACGGTCTCCTCCAGGGCCAGCACCTCGTCCATGTCGAAGACGTAGTGCACGGACTCGTCCCAGTAGGGACGCGTCAGATGCTCGGGATGCGACGTCCGGTGGTACGCCAGGCCCTGCGCCTCCACGCGCGCGGGCCAGTCCGGACGCGGGTCGCCGTGTTCGCGCCGCATCTCAGCCGCCGCTCCGGCCGTGGCCGCCGAAGCCGCCCCGGATCAGCGTGTGGCCGCTGCTCGACTTGATCCGGTGGCTGCGCGGCGCCGAGTAGCTGCCGCCCCGCACGTACCCGCTGCGGTCCCGCTTCCCGCCGTAGTACCAGAAGTACCGTCCGTAGCCCACGGTGCCGTTCTCGATCTCGCGCCGGTCGCAGTAGGAGTCCGGGACGACCTTGTAGCCGCCCTTGGTCATGCCGGTGGGCGGGGCCATCCGGTCGACGCACCAGGCCGTGGTGGACTTGGTGCCGCAGGCCGAGGTCACGGCGATGGACAGCACGCTGACCACGCCGATCTTCACGGCACGCGAGCTGAGGCGGCGGGCGGGTTCCTGAGGGGGCAACGAGGACACGTCCTTACCAGACGACGTTACGGGCGTACCTGAGACGAAACCGTACCGAATCTGGTTTCGCCCCCGTCAATCCGGAACCGGCAGGTGAGCGTACAGATCCATGGGATCGACCGTCGCGGGGAGGTCGCTCACCTGGCCGTCGCCGACCTCCACCACGCGCCACGCGCCGTCCGCGCGGCGCGCGAGGTCGGTGGTGATGAACCGGCAGCCCAGCGACCGGACGACCGGGGCGACCTCCGCCAGCTCCGGCTCGGGCTCCGAACCGGGAGTGTCGGGATGCGGGCCGACGAGCGCGGGCTCGCCGTCCACCCACCACACCCTGGCCTCCCCGTCACCGTCGAATTGCTCGTACTCGCGCACGACCAGGCCGCCCGCCAGGTAGTCCTCCTGGAGGGCGATCATCTTGGTGACGACGGCGCGCAGGCGCGCGAGGTCGTGAACGTCGGGGACGAAGCACGCCTCGTCCCACTCGTGCTTGCGGGACTTGACGTAGTCCTTCACTATCCCCGGCCCGCCGCGCAGCGGGCGCACGAGCTCGGCCAGGTCGCCCGGGTCCTCGCCGGGGGAGAGGTCACGCCACACGCTGTACGGAGTGAGCCCGGCGAACGTGTCGTGCCAGCCCGGTAGCTCGTGCGCGCGCCGGTAGTCGTCCGGATGGGTGAGCAGGACCGTGCCGCGCCGTCGCAGCGCCGCCGCCATCGCGGCGTATTCGGCGCTGGAGACCATCCAGCCGCGGTACCAGGTGGGCCCGAGGTCGCGCGGGACGGCCCGGACGGCGGCGTCGGGGTCGCCGCGGCGCAGCTCGTCGTGGTCGATGAGGCCGATCTCGCCGTAGTGGTCGCGCACGGCCGCGGCCTCGCGGGAGAAGTGGGGGTCAACGCGCCGGGGATGGAGCGGATCGACGCAGAAGAGGACGGTCAGCGTCATGATGGAAGCCTCCGTGTGCGGCGCCGCCAGCGTACGGTGTCGAGGGTGTCCGGCGCACGGATAATCCGGGGCGAATCGGAACCTCCGTCCATGATCGAACTGATGTTCGGTAGGCTGTGCGCGGCGAGCGACGTTATCCACAGATCCGGTGCGGGCTCGAAAACTGTCGGAGGCACCTCGTAACGTCGCCCTCGACATCGCGAAGCCGAGAGCCGGCAATCCCGGCGACCGACCAAGACAAGGGGCAGACATGGCAGCGAACGACCGGGAGAAGGCTCTGGAGACCGCGCTCGCCCAGATCGAGCGGCAGTTCGGCAAGGGCTCGGTCATGCGGATGGGTGAGGAGGCGCGCGCCCCGGTCGAGGTGATCCCGACCGGCGCCATCTCGCTCGACATCGCGCTCGGCATCGGCGGCCTGCCGCGCGGCCGGGTGGTCGAGGTCTACGGCCCCGAAGGGTCCGGCAAGACCTCCATCGCGCTGCACGCGGTGGCGAGCGTGCAGAAGAAGGGCGGCATCGCCGCGTTCGTGGACGCCGAGCACGCGCTCGACCCCGAGTACGCGGCCAAGCTCGGCGTCGACATCGACGCCCTGCTGGTGTCCCAGCCCGACACCGGCGAGCAGGCGCTGGAGATCACCGACATGCTGATCCGCTCCGGCGCGGTCGACGTCGTGGTCATCGACTCGGTCGCCGCGCTCGTGCCGCGCGCCGAGATCGAGGGTGAGATGGGCGACAGCCACGTGGGCCTCCAGGCCCGGCTGATGTCCCAGGCGCTGCGCAAGCTCACCGGCGCGATCAACCAGACCAAGACCACCGCCATCTTCATCAACCAGCTGCGCGAGAAGGTCGGCGTCATGTTCGGCTCGCCGGAGACCACCACCGGTGGCCGCGCGCTGAAGTTCTACGCCTCCGTCCGGCTCGACGTCCGCCGCATCGAGACGCTGAAGGACGGCACCGAGGCGGTCGGCAACCGGGTCCGGGTCAAGGTCGTCAAGAACAAGATGGCCCCGCCCTTCCGGGTCGCCGACTTCGACCTGCTCTACGGCCAGGGCATCTCCCGCGAGGGCGGCCTGATCGACCTCGGCGTCGAGCACGGCTTCGTGCGCAAGTCCGGCGCCTGGTACACCTACGAGGGCGACCAGCTCGGCCAGGGCAAGGAGAACGCCCGCAACTACCTCAAGAGCAACCCCGACACCGCCGACGAGATCGAGAAGAAGATCAAGGAGAAGCTCGGCGTCGGCCCGCGCGTCGACAAGGAGGCCGCCGAGACCGCGGCCAAGCCCGCCGACGCCAAGGACGCCAAGCCCGCCGCGGCCAAGGCCGCCGACCCCAAGCCGGTCGTCGCGGCGGCGGCCCCGGCCGCGCGCAAGTCCGCCAAGGCCAAGGCCGGAGATTCCTGACGACGAATCCGTCGATTCGGGTGACTCCTGACGAAGACTGAGCAATGATCTCGTATGCAGGGCGGCGGCGCCTCCCCCGTCACCGGCTCACCGGTGCGCGGACCTTCCCCATCGGCGCCGCCGTCCCCGAGGGCCTCAGATGAGCACCCCACCCCCGCCGTGGCTCGACCCGTCCGGCGACCCCTGGGCTCCCAGCGGGCAGGACGCGTCCGCGCCGGAGCGGCACGACGCCACCCCGTCCACCCCGTCCACCCCGACCGAGCAGGCCGCGGACGAGGCGGCGCCCCCGGAGGCGCCGGGCGGCACCCCCGCTGAGCAGGGGAGTGAGGCGACGCCCGCGCAGGCCGCCGAGGGCGAACGCGTCCTGCCCTGGAACGTCGCCACGCCCCGCCTGGCCCCCAGCGAACTGCCCTGGAACCAGGCGAGCACGCCGCCCCCCGTTCCCTGGGGCTCCTCATCCGCCGACCCCTGGGCGGAGGCCGCAACTCCAGGCTCGTCCGGCCCCGCCTCCACCGCCCCGGCACCCACGGGCGAAAGCGGAAACCGCGGCGCAGCCGAGCCCTCCACGAAGAAATCGGCCTCACCCCGCCGTCCCCGGAAGTCCTCACCTTCCACAACGGACGCCGCCACTTCCCCATCCCGGACCGAACAGACCCCCACCTCCTCGGCCCCCGACACCCAGCCGGCACCTCTCACAGAGCCACCTCCCCAGCCAGAACCGGCCGTCCGCGCGACGGAACCCTCTCCCCCGAGGGAGGCGGCCACACGCGCGGCGAAGAAACCTGCCAGGGCTGAGGCGGCCACGCGCGCGGCGAAGAAAGCTGCCCAGGCTGAGGCGACCAGGCGCGCGGCGAAGGAACCTGCCCGGGCTGAGGCGGCCGTCCGCGCGGCGGAGCCTTCCCCACGGGGTGAGGCAGGCCCTCACGTGACGGAGGTGGCCGCGCGCACGACGGAACCGTCGCCACAGGCGGAGTCGGCCATAGCTGAGACGGGGCCATCTTCGGTGACGGGGGCGGTCGCGGAGGGTGCGGCTGGCACGGAGGACGCGGCTGGTACCGCCGCGAAACGGGCCGGTCGTGGTCGGCGGACTTCGGGGAAGAAGAGCGCTGAGAAGGCGTTCGGCGGATCTGGCTCGGCGTGGGGTGAGCGGGCCGCCCAGGGGGAGCGGAGCCAAGGTCGCAAGGGGACGCGAAAGCGTGCCCGGAGCAAGGACGATCCCGCCGACGAGCCGGGCGGCGGCGAGCCGGGCGGTGGCGAGCCGGGCGGTGGTGATCCGGAGGCGCGGGCTCGCGAGATCTGCCTGCGGCTGCTGACGGGGTCGCCGCGCACGCGGGCGCAACTGGCGGACGCGCTCCGGCGCAAGGACATCCCGGACGACGTCGCGGAACGCGTGCTCGGACGGTTCACCGACGTCGGCCTGATCGACGACGAGGCGTTCGCGGAGGCGTGGGTCCGGTCGCGGCACGCCGGGCGCGGGCTGGGACGCCGGGCGCTCGCGGCCGAGCTGCGGCAGCGCGGCGTGGACAACGAGATCGTCAGCGAGGCCGTCGAGGCGCTCGACTCCGACCAGGAGGAACGCCGCGCCCGCGAGCTCGTCGAGCGCAAGCTGCGCTCCACGCGCGGCGTCGAGCGCACCAAACGCGTCCGCCGCCTCGTCGGCATGCTCGCCCGCAAGGGCTACCCGGCCGGGATGGCGTACCGCGTGGTGAAGGAGGCCCTCGAAAGCGAGGGCGAGGACACCGAGGACTTCCCGGCGGACTGGAGCCTCGACTGACCCTCTTCCCGATCCTTGACCGCCTGGCTTCCGCCGCGCCGTCCCGCTAGGGGAGCCTCCGGCCACGATGGCCCGGCCCGCACAGGAGTCGCCGGGTCCGCCGGTCTCCGGGGTAGGGACTCCGGGCTGGGAGTCCGCTGGCCGGAACCTCGGGGCGGCCGGAAGCTCCGGGCGGGTTCGCCGGTCAGGTGGTCAGTGCGGGGGCGATGATCTCGTCGGTGAGGAGGCGGGCGGCGTTCGGCGGGTAGGGGGTCCGCAGGCCGAGGACGATGTGGGTGACGCCGATGGCCAGCAGCTCGCGGACGGTGGCGCGGGTGGCGTCGAGGTCGTCGTAGGAGACGAGGATCTGGGTCGAGCGGGTGATCTCGGCGGGGTCGCGGCCGAGGTCGGCGCAGTGGGCGTCGAGGACGCGGGCGCGCTCGGCGAGGCGGGCGACCGAATTGTGCGGCGGCCCGGGGATGTTCCAGATGTCGGCGTGGGCGGCCACCAGGCGCAGGACGCGGTCGCCCCAGCCGCCGACCAGCAGGGGCGGGCCCGACGGGCGGACGGGCCTCGGGTCGTTCCGGGTGCCGCGCAGCGTGGTGTGCGGGCCGTCGAAGTCGAAGACGTCCTCGGTCCACATGCGCTTGAGGATCTCGATGGTCTCGGCGAGCCGGGAGACGCCCTCGCCGGGGCCGACGAGCGGGAGGCCGTAGGCGGCGTACTCGGCGAGGGCCGGGTTCGGGCCGGGCACGCCGCCCGCGCCGTCGGGCTGGCGGGTGCCGCCGACGCCGAGCCCCATGATCAGCCGTCCGCCCGAGACGACGTCCACGGTGGTGGCGATCTTGCCGAGCACGGCGGGACGCCGCATCCGGTTGTTGGTGACCAGCATGCCGAGGCCGACGCGTTCGGTGCGGGCGGCCAGGGCGGCGAGCAGCGTCCAGCCCTCGAAGGCGGCTCCGTCGCGCGGGCCGGCGAGGGGGAGCAGGTGGTCCCAGAGCCAGCAGTCGGCGATCTCGGGGATGGCGTCCGCCTCCTCCCACACCCGCAGGATGTCGTCGTATCCGACATGGGCCGGGCTGGTCTTGAGGCCGAACCTGATCTCGGTCATGGGGCGCTCCGAATCTCGATCTCCGCAGGGTCGCGTCAGACTAGCTGATCATCAGTCATACTGACGATTCGTCGCGAGGTAGATTTTCGGGCATGGCGGAAACGGGATCGGGAGCTGCCGGGGATCTGCTCGCCCATCGTCTGGGCTACCTGCTGAAACACGTCCAGGCCAAGCTGGCCGGGGAGTCGGCGCGGGCGCTGGAGCCGTTCGGCGTGGACGGCCGGGAGCTGGCCGTCCTCGCGGTGCTGGGCGAGAGCCGGCCGATCTCGCAGCTCGAGGGCGCCGGCCGGCTGGGCGTGGACCGGACGACCATGGTCGCGCTCGTGGACCGGCTGGAACGGCTCGGCCTGGTCGAACGCCGCCGCAGCGAGCTCGACCGCCGCAAGAACGTCGTCGCCCTGACCGAGCACGGCGAGGACCTCCTGCGCCGCGCCGAGGACGCCCGCCGCCGCATGGAGCGCGAGTTCCTCGCCCCGCTCGGGGCGGAGGACGCCGACCGCTTCGTTCGCTCGCTTCGCCTCCTGCTGGCGGACGACTCGCGCTAGTTTGAGGCGATGGGCGAAGAAAAGGCACCGAGCGAGGGCCGGGCCCGGACGGAAGACCAGCCCCGGAGCGAGGACGGCGCGCAGGCGGCGGACACGACGCCGGCCGGCGAGACCTCGCAAGGCCGCGTTCCACCGCAGGGCGAGAAGCGGCCGGCTGACGAGAACCCCGGCGGCGAGGACTCCGGTGACGAGGACTTCGGCGACGAGAAGCCCGGTGACGAGGACTCCGGCGGCGAGAAGGAGCTGAAGATCTACTCGAAGCGGACGCGCACCGCCGACGGCCGGACGTACTACGACAACGTCAGGGCCGAATCCCTGGAGGACGCGTACCGCAGGTACGGGTCGAGCGCGTTCGAGAACGCCCAGATCGACATCGTCCTCGCGGACCCCTGGGACATCGACATGGGCGAACGCGGCCTGAGCTACTGAAGCGCCCGCGGAGGCGACGGCGGAGCGTGGGGCGACACGCCGGACGGTGATCGGCCGGGCGGGTCGGACGGGCCCCGGCGTCGCGGCAGGTGAGTGGGGGTGGGCGTCGCCAGCGCCCTACCGACGCCTGTCCGGAATGCCCTGGGTTTGCTTGCTCATTACCTGGATGCCGCTTACCGTTACGGCAGTGAGGAGTTACTCCGCGCGCCAGCGGATTGCCATACGAACGAGCGTGTTCTAGCAGGCGAGAGGCAGGAGGGGGAGCGACCGGAACCGGTCCGGAGCGGACCGGCCGGCCCGGCGGTGCCGTCCTGGGCGGCGGCCGGGCGTCGTCGTGCACCCGACGGTCCGCTCGGGTGCGGGTAGGTCCTCGCGAGGCAGGGCTCCAGAACCCCGTCAGGGGCCCGCGGGCGAGGAAGGATTCGGCCTCGTGACTCCACCCGCGAGTGGCCGCGCGGACCGCACGTCCGCTCGCCCGCGCGGCTGGAGGCGGCGCCGCCCGTCCGACCGGACGCCCGCACTTCCCCTCCGGCAGGCCGTGCCGAGTCCGCGGGGCCGGACGCAAGTCCGTCCCGCCTCGTTCCCCCTCGCGCACCCCGGCGTCACCCGTGCCACGGCGGCCTTCGCGGCCGTGGCGAGAGCGGGCCGACGGCGGGGTGTCGCTGTTTCTCGACCAGATAGCGGTGATCATTATGCGTGCCGTGGGTTCGTCGATAGTCGTGGGTTCGCCGGTGGCGCCGACAGTCGGATGCGGCTGCGGCGTCCGGGCGCGGAGACGTCCGCTGGACGCCACCTGCCCGCTGGACGTCAGCCGTCGGGTGGGCGTCAGCGGTCCGGTGGGCGTCGGCCGTCCGGTGGACGCGGCCCGTCCGGTGGACGCCACCGGCACCGGAGGCGCCGGAGGACGCGGGGTGCGCCGATGAGGGACGGACGGTTCGCCGCGGTCCGGCCCGTGTCGCCCGCGAGGAGGCGCTGATGGGGACGGCGCTGACCGGCGCGGCGCTGCTGGTGGCCCTGGTCGCGCTGGTGATCGTGGTGGTGCGGCGGCCGGGCGGTCCGGCCGGGCCGGATCCGGAGGAGACCGAACGGGCGAGGGAGGGCGCGGAGGAGATCCGCCGCGCCGCCCGCGAGGAGGCCGACGAGATCAGGAGGGCGGCCAGGGACGACGCCCGCGAGCTGCTCGCCAAGGCGGAGCGGCAGGCGGAGCGGCACGCCGGGACGGCGCGCGCCGAGCTGGAGGAGGAGGCCAGAGAGCTCCGCGAGGACCTCAGGACGCTCCGCGAGGACCTGGAGCGCCGCGAGGCCCGGCTGGCCGAGCGCGAGCAGCGCCTCGACGGCGAGGTGCGGCGCCTGGAGGAGTGGTCGGGCCGCCTGAACGAGACCAAGAAGGCCCTGGAGGCCCGCAAACAGGAGCTCGCGAAGCTGGACGACGAGCGGAAGGCCGTCCTGGAGCGGACGGCCGGGCTGACCGCCGAGCAGGCCAAGGCGGAGCTGGTCGCGGCGATCGAGAACCAGGCGAAGCGGGAGGCCGTCCCGATCACGCGGGAGATCGAGAGCGCGGCCCGCGCGGAGGGCGACAAGCGCGCCCGCAAGATCGTCACGCTGGCCATCCAGCGGGTCGCGAGCGAGCAGACGGCCGAGTCGGTGGTGAGCGTCCTGCACCTGCCCGGGGACGAGATGAAGGGCCGGATCATCGGCCGCGAGGGCCGCAACATCCGGGCCTTCGAGTCCACCACCGGGGTGAACCTGATCATCGACGACACCCCCGAGGCGGTGCTGCTGAGCTGCTTCGACCCGGTGCGCCGCGAGGTGGCGCGGCTGACGCTGGAGAAGCTCGTGCTGGACGGCCGGATCCACCCGTCCCGCATCGAGGAGGTCTACGAGCGCAGCAAGGCGGACGTGGAGCAGCTGTGCGTGCGGTCCGGCGAGGACGCGCTCGTCGAGCTGGGCATCACCGAGATGCATCCGGAGCTGATCGCGCTGCTCGGGCAGTTGCGGTACCGCACGTCCTACGGGCAGAACGTGCTGAAGCACCTGGTCGAGTCGGCGCACATCGCCGGGATCATGGCGCACGAGCTGCGGCTGCCCGCGGACATCGTGAAGCGCGGGACGCTGCTGCACGACATCGGCAAGGCGCTCACGCACGAGGTGGAGGGCAGCCACGCGCTGATCGGCGCGGAGATCGCCCGCCGCTACGGCGAGCACGAGGACGTCGTGCACGCGATCGAGGCGCACCACAACGAGGTCGAGGTGCGGACGGTCGAGGCCGTCATCACGCAGGCGGCGGACGCGGTGAGCGGCAGCCGTCCGGGGGCGCGCCGCGAGTCGCTGGAGGCCTACGTCAAGCGGCTGGAGCGGCTGGAGCAGATCGCGCGGGAGAAGCACGAGGGCGTGGAGAAGGTGTTCGCCATGCAGGCGGGCCGCGAGATCCGGGTGATGGTGCGGCCGGACACGGTGGACGACATCCAGGCCCAGGTGATCGCCCGCGACATCGCCAAGCAGGTGGAGGACGAGCTGACCTATCCCGGCCAGATCCGGGTGACGGTCGTCCGGGAGTCCCGCGCCACCGAGTTCGCCCGCTGATCGCGTCCGGCGAGGGGTCCGGAACCGACGTTCCGGGCCCCTCCCGCCCGACCGCCCGGCTTTCTCCCGACCCCTTGGAGCCGTGCTCGCAGCGGCTGTAGGCGCCCGGGACACGTCCGCCGCCGAGGCGGATCGCCCCGCGGCCCCGTCCGGAGCAGGCGGGCGCCAAGCGACGGCATGGACTGGGTCTATCCGAGGTGCGCCGGTCCGGGTGATCATGATCGGCTGACTAGGTTCTGGGACCAGAGTGATCATTCGCGTTGTGGCGTGACGGAAGAGTCGGTATTTTCGGGCAAATGCGAAAGGGTCGGATGCGGGTTACGTATGCGGCCGTTGCGGTCACGGGGGTCGCGGCGGTCACCACGGGTGGGGTGCTGGTCAGTCAGGGGAGTGCGAAGTCGCACACGGTGGCGGACACGTCCGCCAGCCTGACGATCAGCTCCGTCGACGCCCAGGACGCCGAGAAGTACTGGACGCCGCAGCGGCTCGCCTCGGCGACCCCGGTCGGCGGTCCGAAGGCCGCCGCCCCGACGGCGCCCTCGGCGGTCGGGCCCCAGATGGGCGAGCGCAGCGTGACGGCGCAGAGCGTGCCGAAGTCCACCACGTTCGGCGGGATCCCGACCGTCGGCGCGGTGTTCTTCAACAACGGCAAGGGCAACCACTACTGCACGGCCAGCGTCATCCACAGCTACTCGCAGAGCCTGCTGCTCACGGCGGCGCACTGCATCCACGGCGGCAAGGGCGGCGGCTACGCCAAGAACGTGGCCTTCGTGCCGAAGTTCGACAGCGGCAAGCGTCCCTACGGCATCTGGTCGGCGAAGACGCTGGTGGTGGACAAGCGCTGGGCGTCCAACAGCGACCCCGACCTCGACTACGGCTTCATCGGCGTCTACCCGCGCGGCGGACGCAAGATCGAGCAGGTCGTCGGGTACAACAAGCTGGCCATCAACCAGGGCACGGGCAACTGGGTGAACGTCACGGGCTACCCGAGCCGCAGCAACCGCCCGATCTACTGCAAGACCAAGACGGCCAGGCAGTGGAAGTACCAGATCCGGATGGACTGCACCGGCTTCTACGGCGGCACCAGCGGCAGCCCGTGGCTGCTCTGGTACAACACCCGCTCGCACACCGGCTACGTCAACGGCGTGGTCGGCGGCTACCAGGAGGGCGGCAGCGTCTCCTGGCGGTCGTACTCGCCGTACTTCGACGGGGACATCTACAACCTGCGGAAGGCCGCCGACAGCCGCGCGTGAGCCGACGGGACCGTCCAAGCCCGCTGAATCCCTGACGGTCTGGAAAAAGCAAAAAACTGCGGCGCGCCCCTGGCGCGCCGCAGTTCTCTTTTTTTTCCGCCCTGACGCGTGTCAGTCGAGCTCGATCGGCGCGACGCCCTGCGGTTCGAAACCGAGCGTCCGGCCGTAGAAGGCGAGTTCGGACTCCAGGCACTTGATGACCGTTTCGGCGCGCCGGAATCCGTGCGACTCGCCCTCGAACGTCAGGTACGCGTGCGGGACCTTCCGCTCGGCCAGCGCCTCGGCGAACCGGGCGGACTGGTCGGCCGGGACGATCGGGTCGTCCAGGCCCTGGAGGAGCAGCACCGGGCAGGACGCCTTGTCGGCGTGCCCGAGCGGCGACCGCTCCTCGTAGGCGCGCTCGAAGCCGGGCAGCGGCCCGATCAGCCCGAACAGGTAGTGCGACTCGAAGTCGTGCGTGGCCGCCGCGAACGACGCGAGGTCGCTGATCCCGAAGTAGGACGTCGCGGCGGAGAACAGGTCCGTCGTGGTGATCGAGGCGAGGGTCGTCCAGCCGCCCGCGCTGCCGCCGCGGATCGCCAGGCGCTCGGGGTCGGCGACGCCGAGCTCGGTCAGGGCCCGCGCGGCGGCGACGGCGTCCTCGACGTCCACGACGCCCCACTGGCGGCGCAGCCGCTCGCGGTAGGCGCGCCCGTACCCCGCCGAGCCGCTGTAGTTGACCTCGATCACGCCGATGCCGCGGCTGGTGAAGTACGCGCGCTCCAGGTCGAGCGTGCTGGACGCCCGCCCGGTCGGGCCGCCGTGCACGAAGACCACGTACGGCGGCTTCTCGCCCGCCGGTCCCTCGGCGTCGGGGTTGGACGGCGGGAACACCAGCGCGTGCACCGGACGGCCGAACGGCCCCTCCAGGCGCTCGGCGCGCGGCATCGACAGGTAGGCGGCGTTCGGCGGCGAGGCCAGCTCGCGCCGCAGGCTCTCGGCCCGGCCGGTCGCGACGTCCACCTTGACGACCGAGGCCGGCACCTCGGGCGCGCCCGCGACGCCGAGGACCGTGGACCCCGACACCGACAGCGCCGGGCGCCAGTCGGCGTACGGCAGGTCCAGGTCGGTCAGCTCCAGCGTCTCCGGGTCGTACACGCCGAGCCGCAGGTCGCCCTCGCCGTGCAGGACGGCCAGCCGCCCGTCGTCGAGGATCGCGTACGGCTTGCCGCCGAGCGTCCACAGCGGGCCGGCGAACTCCTCCTCGGCGGGGTAGAGCGCCTGCGGCGACTCGCCGTGCAGCCCGACCTGGTAGATGTTCCACCAGCCGGGCCAGTCGGAGATCACGTACAGGGTCTCGTCGTCGCGCCAGAGCGGCGCGAGCGCCGACTCGGTGAGGCCGCCCTTGACCGTGCGCGGCGCGACGGTCTCGCCGTCCTCCAGGGCGGCGACGCGCAGCTCCGTGCCGTCCCAGGGCATCCGGGGGTGGCTCCACTGCACCCACGCCAGGTGGCCGCCGCTCGGGGACGGCGTGGGCGAGGCGTAGAAGTCGGCCCCGGTGACCAGTTCGTGGATCGCGGCCGCGTCCTCGGCGGCGGACCCGTCCAGCGGCACGCCGACGATCGCGCGCCGGATGCCGTCCGGGGTGTGGCCCTCGCAGACGCACCACACCTGCGCGCCGTCCGGGGACAGGACGTAGTCGGCGTAGCGCAGCCCGGCGGGCTCGGCGGGCTCCGGGGTCAGCGGGCGCGGCTTGGGCTCGTTCGGGTCGGCCGGGTCGAGCAGGTAGAGCCGCTGGTCCTCGTAGTTGGAGAAGACGATCGCGTGACCGCCGCCGGACGGCACCGGCAGGTACGACCGCCCGCCGTACTCGTGCACGCGCGTTCGGGCGTCGAAGGGGGCCTGGAGCAGCTCGGCGCGGTGGCCCCCGGCGAGGTGGACGACCGTCGTCCGGCCGCCCTCCTCGGGCCGGGTCTCCTGCCACCACACGTCGTCGCCCGCCACGGTGGGGTAGCCGATCCGCAGCCGCGCGCGGGCGACGTCGGCGGCGGAGATGGGAGAGGGCCAGGAGCCGTAGGGGAGGGTCGCACGAGCGGTCATATGCGAATCGTCCCGCATCAGAGGATCGGTTGGGGCCATGACGGGGCAGTTGCCGCCGGAAAGATACGAGCCGCTCAGCGGGGAGATGTCACGCGGCCGGGGAGATCTCCGTACGGTCGGGACGAGCCGGAGGTTCTGGACGTTCGCCGACCGGGTTTGCGGCGGTCCGTCCCGCCTCCCGCAGTGCCCGCCGGACGGCCCGCGCCGCGCTGCGGCCCGCGCGGTTGGCCCCGATGGTACTCGCCGACGGCCCGTATCCGAGCAGATGGATCCGCGGATCGCCGGCGACGCGCGTCCCGTCCATCACGATCCCGCCGCCCGGCCCGCGCAGCCGCAGCGGCGCGAGGTGCGCCAGCGAGGCGCGGAAACCGGTCGCCCAGAGGATCACGTCTGCGTCGAAGGACGACCCGTCCGCCCACTCGACACCGGACGGCGTGACGCGCTCGAACATCGGCAGCCGGCGCAGCACCCCGGACGCCCGCGCCGCCCTCACCTCGTCGGTCAGCACGAGCCCGGTGACCGAGACGACGCTGCCGGGCGGCAGCCCGCGCCGGACTCGTTCGTCCACCCGCGCGACGGCCGCACGGCCTCGCTCCTCGTCGAACGGCCCCTCGACCCACTCCGGGGGACGCCGGGTCACCCAGCGGGTCTCAGCGGCCACCTCAGCGATCTCCAGCAGCGCCTGGACCCCGGACGCCCCGCCGCCCACGACCACGACCCGCTTCCCGGCGAACTCGCCGGGCCCCCGGTAGTCGTGCGTGTGCAGGTGACGGCCCCGGAAGGCCTCCATCCCGGCATAGCGCGGCCAGAACGGCTTCTCCCACGTCCCGGACGCGTTGATCAGGTGGCGGGCCGCGTACTCGCCCTCGGACGTCGAGAGCAGCAACCGCCCGTCCGGCAGGTTCCGGACCGACGACACGTCCACCGGCCGGCGCACATCGAGCCCGAACTCGCGTTCGTACCGCTCGAAGTACTCCGAGACGACCTCGGACGCCGGACGCGCCGGATCGGGCGTCCCCAGCGGCATCCCCGGCAGATCGGCGATCCGGTGCGCCTTCCCGAGCGTGAGCGTCGGCCACCGGAACTGCCACGCCCCGCCCGGACGGGGCGCATGGTCGAACATCACGAAGTCGAGCCCGTCCCGCCGCAGCTGGTAACCGGCCGACAGTCCCGCCTGCCCGGCCCCGACCACCGCCACGTCCACCTCGTACGTCACGCCCCCGAAAACCCCGAAGGGCGCCCCCGGATTCCCGGAGACGCCCTTCACGAGAGGCCGGCGGAGGATCAGTCCGCGGCGTCGGGCACCACGCCCACGGCGGGCACCGAGGTGTCGGCGCTCATCGTCGTGATCGACTTGCGGCTGCGGCGGCTGCGCCGCTCCAGCAGCGTGGCGATCCAGCCGACCAGCAGGTTGATCGAGATGTAGATCGCCGTGCAGACGATCGCGGCCTGCAGCAGGTTGTGGAAGTTGGCCGGTTCGATCTTGAAGCCCTGGGCCGTCAGGTCCTCGTAGCCGATGATGTAGCCGAGCGAGGTGTCCTTCAGCAGGACGACCAGCTGGCTCACGATCGCGGGCAGCATCGCCGTGACGGCCTGCGGCAGCAGCACCAGCCTCATCACCGCGTTCTTGCGCATGCCGAGCGCGAACGCCGCCTCGGACTGGCCGCGCGGGATCGACTGCACGCCCGCCCGGACGACCTCGGCGAGCACCGAGCCGTTGTAGAGCGTCAGGCCGAAGACGACGGCGGCGAACGCGGGCACGGTCACCGTGCCGTTGTTGATCGTCACGCCGAAGACCGTGAAGACGTTCTCCACCATGACGCGCTGGAAGTTGCCGAGCGGGCCGTCGGCGATCACCGGGCTGACCGTGGCGGGCACGAAGAACGCCAGGAAGATCAGGATCAGCAGCGGCATCGCGCGGAAGAACTCGACGATCGCCCCGGCCGGGATCCGGATCCACCAGTGGTCCGACAGCCGGGCCAGGCCGAACACCGCGCCGAAGACCAGCGCGAGCACCGCGCCGACGGCCGCGGCCTTCAGCGTGTTGATCGTCCCCTGGATGAAGTAGGTCTTCCAGACGTCCCACTGGGTGAAGGGCTTCCAGAGCTCGGCGGCGAACTGGCCCTTGTCGTTCAGGACGACCAGGACCCAGGCCACGATGCCGACGATCACCAGCGCGGACACGACGGTGAGGATGTTGTTGCGCATCCGGGCGCGCGGCCCGGGCGCGTCGAACAGGACGGTCGCCTGGTCGCGGCTCATCGCGCCACCGCCATTCGCTGGGACAGCCAACCGAAGAAGAACCCGGTCGGGAGGGTCAGGACCAGGTAGCCGACGGCGAAGCCGATGAACATCGGCAGCGTCGCGCCCAGGTCGAAGAACAGCTGCTTCATCTCGGAGGCGGCCTCCACGCCGTAGGCGACCGCGCCCACGACCGTGGTGTTCTTGATCATGGCGATCAGCACGCTGCCGAGCGGGCCGATCACCGACCGGATCGCCTGCGGCAGGATGATCAAGCGCAGCGACTGGGTGAAGGTCAGCCCGATCGAGCGCGCCGCCTCGGCCTGGCCGAGCGGGACGGTGTTGATGCCCGCCCGCAGCGCCTCGGCGACGAACGCCGAGGTGTAGAACGACAGCGCGGTCACCGCCCACCAGTAGCCGTTGACCGACGGCGTGCTGGAGAACGTCAGCTTCAGGATGTCGCTCAGCGCGGAGATGCAGAACGCCGCCAGCAGCGTGAGCGGGGTGTTGCGCAGCAGGTTCACCACGAACGTTCCGACGGCTCGCAGCACCGGCGTCGGGGACACCCGGAAGCTCGCCCAGACGATGCCGAGGATCATCGACAGGACCGCGGTGACGGCGGCCAGCCGGATCGTCGCCCAGAAGCTGATGACGATCTTGTCGAGGTTGTTGAAGACCTCGGTGAAGTCGAAGAGTTGGCCCATGGATTCCCACCTGTGAGAGGCCGCGCCGGCGCCCCCTCGGCAGGGGGCGCGGCGCGGCCGGCGGCGTCAGACGGTCAGGAGCAGCCCTCGAACTGCGGAACGGTGGTGTTCAGCTTCAGGCCGGTGCCGTTGAAGTACTTCTCCAGCAGGGTCTTGGCGGTGCCGTCGGAGTACATCTTCGTGATCGCGGCGTTCACGGCCTCGCAGCCCTTGGTGTCGCCCTTCTTGATGCCGACGCCGTACTTCTCGTCGGTGAACGGGTCGTTGATCACCTTGAACTTGCCCGGCTGCTGGGCGGCGAACCCGGCCAGGATCAGGTCGTCGGTGGAGACCGCGTCCACGGTGTTCGACTCCAGCTTGGCGACGCAGTCGGCGTAGCCGGTGGCGTCCACGGTGGTGGCCTTGATGTTGAGCTTGCCGTCCGGCGGGCCCTGCACGACGCGCTTCCACGAGTTGGAGCCGGCCGCCTTGCAGATCTTCTTGTCCTTGAGGTCGGCGGCCTTCTTGATGCTCGTGTTGCTCGCCTTGACCATGGTGTCCTGGTGGGCCACGTAGTACGGGCCGCCGAAGGTCACCTTGGGCTTGCGCGAGTCGGTGATGGAGTAGGTCGCGACGACCAGGTCCACCTGACCGGTCTGCAGGAAGGTCTCGCGGTTCTCCGAGCGGGCCTCCTTGAAGGTGATCCCGCTCTCCGGCACGCCGAGCTGCTGCGCGATGTACTTGGCGACGGCGACGTCGAAGCCGTCGATGGAGCCGTCCGGCTTCTTCAGGCCGAGCGACGGCTGGTCGAACTTGACGCCGACGACCAGCTTCTTGTCGTTCTTGGCCTTGTCCACGATGCCCGTCGACTCGGCCTTCTTCTTGGAGGAGTCGCTGCCACAGGCGCTCATCGTGAGCGCCAGGGAGGCGGCGGCCAGCGCGGCCACGATCTGACGTGCTCGCATGTGTCGTCCCTCTACTTTCGTGCGTTGCCCGTGCGGGAGGCCCCGCTCAACTCGGTCGCGGTTTCCCTGGTGCGTCCCCCGGGGCCGTCCTTGCGGTATGCCCCGCGGGAGCGCCCTGTCAGCGCTTCGTCTCGGTACGCGGTCTTTCCACGTCATGTCGGTGCGCCTGTGGCCGGTCGCTCGGAGAGCGGACCGGCGGGCGCGGATTCCGGGTGCGTCGGTGCGCCGGTGCGCGCGGATCGGTGTCACCGCCCGCGGACCGGCGTCAGTGCGTAAGGATCTTGGACAGGAAGTCCTTCGCGCGGTCGGTGCGCGCGTTGGTGAAGAACTCGTCCGGCGTGCTCTCCTCGACGATCTGCCCGTCCGCCATGAACACGACCTTCTGCGCCGCGCGGCGGGCGAAGCCCATCTCGTGGGTGACCACGATCATGGTCATGCCCTCGTGCGCGAGGTCGGTCATGACGTCCAGGACCTCCTTGACCATCTCGGGGTCGAGCGCGGAGGTCGGCTCGTCGAACAGCATGACCTTCGGCCGCATCGCCAGCGCGCGGGCGATCGCCGCGCGCTGCTGCTGGCCGCCGGACAGCTGGGCCGGGTACTTGTTGGCCTGCGTGCCGATGCCGACCCGCTCCAGCAGCTCCATCGCGTGCTTCTCGGCCTCGGCCTTGCCCACCTTGCGGACCTTCATCGGCCCGAGCGTGACGTTCTCGAGGATCGTCTTGTGGGCGAAGAGGTTGAAGGACTGGAAGACCATGCCGACGTCGGCGCGGAGCCGGGCCAGGTCGCGGCCCTCCTCCGGGAGCTTCTTGCCGTCGATGCGGATCGTCCCGCCGTCGATCGGCTCCAGCCGGTTGATCGACCTGCACAGCGTCGACTTGCCGCCACCCGACGGCCCGATGATCACGACCACCTCACCGCGGTTGATGGTGAGGTCGATGTCCTTCAGGACGTGCAGTTCGCCGAAGTGCTTGTTGACGTTCTCGAGCACGACGAGGGGCAGGTCGTCAGAGCTCCCCGCGTCACCAGCTCCCTTGCCGATGTCCACCATGAGCCCGGACTTTACGTGACTCTTATCGACGAAGAGGCCCGCGAGTGGTACCGATCCGGTCACGAATGCCCACGTAACCGCGTGGATGGCGGGTTCTCGCACTGATCGTCGGTGCTGGTGGGGCACGGTGTGTCGGCCGTAATGTGACCGGCCGGTAACCGGACGGTGATCGTTCCGGTCCGCGCCGGGCGCCCCGCGCGTCCGACTACGCTGGGTCCGTCATGAGTGCGCCTACTGAGAGCGGTCCCCGCACGTACGAGATCCGTACCTACGGGTGCCAGATGAACGTCCACGACTCCGAGCGGCTGTCCGGCCTGCTGGAGGACGCCGGATACGTGCGCGCGGACGGCGGGGAGCCCGACGTCGTGGTGTTCAACACCTGCGCCGTCCGGGAGAACGCCGACAACCGCCTGTACGGCAACCTGGGCCACCTCCGCCCGGTGAAGGACGGCCGTCCCGGCATGCAGATCGCCGTCGGCGGCTGCCTCGCGCAGAAGGACCGCGACGCGATCGTCCGGCGCGCCCCCTGGGTGGACGTCGTGTTCGGCACGCACAACCTCGGCGCGCTCCCGGTCCTGCTGGAGCGGTCTCGCGTCCAGGAGGAGGCGCAGGTCGAGATCGAAGAGTCCCTGGTGACCTTCCCCTCGACCCTGCCGACGCGGCGCGAGTCCCCGTACGCGGCGTGGGTGTCGATCTCGGTGGGCTGCAACAACACCTGCACCTTCTGCATCGTCCCGTCGCTGCGCGGCAAGGAGAAGGACCGCCGCCCCGGCGAGATCCTCGCCGAGGTCGAGGCGCTGGTCGCCGAGGGCGTCATCGAGGTCACCCTGCTCGGGCAGAACGTGAACGCCTACGGCTCGGGCTTCGGTTCGCTCGCGTCCGCCCCGGACGAGGTGCGCGCCATGACCGAGGGCGGGCAGAGCGCCTTCGCGGGCCTCCTGCGCGCGTGCGGGGGCGTCGAGGGGCTGGAGCGCGTCCGGTTCACCTCGCCCCACCCGAAGGACTTCACCGACGACGTGATCGCGGCCATGGCCGAGACGCCGAACGTCGTGCCGTCCCTGCACATGCCGCTCCAGTCCGGCTCGGACGCCGTGCTGAAGGCGATGCGCCGCTCCTACCGGCAGGAGCGCTACCTCGGGATCATCGAGAAGGTCCGGGCCGCCATGCCGGACGCGGCGATCACCACCGACATCATCGTCGGCTTCCCCGGCGAGACCGAGGCGGACTTCGAGCAGACGCTGCACGTCGTCCGCGAGGCCCGGTTCGCCTCCGCGTTCACCTTCCAGTACTCCAAACGTCCCGGCACCCCGGCAGCGACGATGGACGGCCAGATCCCCAAGGAGGTCGTCCAGGAGCGGTACGAGCGGCTGGTCGCCCTTCAGGAGGAGATCTCCTGGGCGGAGAACAGGAAGCAGCTCGGCCGCACCCTGGAGGTCCTGGTCGCCGAGGGCGAGGGCCGCAAGGACGAGGCGACCCGGCGGCTGTCGGGGCGCGCGGCCGACAACCGGCTCGTCCACTTCGCCGCGCCGGACGAGGACGTCCGGCCGGGCGACATGGTGACCGTCGAGGTCACCTACGCCGCGCCGCACCACCTGGTGGCCGACAGGACGATGTCGGTCCGCCGCACGCGCGCCGGCGACGCCTGGGAGGCGCGGCAGGGCCGGCCCGAGGGCGCCAAGGGCGTCGCGCTGGGCATGCCGTCGATCGGCCGTCCGGCCGCTCCGGCGCAGGCGGCCCCGTCGTGTTCACCGCGTCCGTAGAGGTCCTGTTCACCGCGTCCGTGGAGCGTCCGTACCGGTTCTGCGCGGTCATGCGTCCCTGAGGGCGTTTTCGGACATGCGTCAGGGGCGTCCCAGGTGGACTGGGACGCCCTCGTGACGCTTCGACGACGGCCTTGAGGGCGTCAGGGCCGCTCGGGCGGCCTAGGTTCCGCCGGCGCCGTCCTGGGGGCCTCGGGCGTTCGGCTGGGCGCCCTGCTGCGGGTCCTGCGCGGCGTCCTGCCCCTGGCCGGACGTTTGCTGACCCGGCGCACCGGAGCCCTCGATGTACTGCTTGGCCCTGTCCTGGACCTTGTCGACCTTGTCGGCGTACTTGCCGCCCGTCCTGTCGTCGAGCATGTCCCCGGCCTTGTCCACCGCGCCCTTCGCGGCGTCGGCGTTCTGGCCGAGCATCTGCTTCACCTTGTCGAGGATCGACATCGCAACCTCCCCCGAGGTCGTCGGCGACGTGCGCGCGTCGCGGCGGGCCGCGGCGCGCGACGCCCGTACGGTCCGATCCATACCCACCCCGTTGCCACAATTAAGCCCGTGAGCTCTCCTGACGTGATCGCCGTGGTCGGACCGACCGCCGCCGGGAAGTCCGACCTGGCCGTCGAGCTGGCCCTTCGCCTGCCCGGCGAGGCGGTGAACGCCGACTCGATGCAGTTCTACCGGGGCATGGACGTCGGCACCGCCAAGCTGACGCCCGGCGAGATGCGCGGCGTCCCGCACCACCTGCTCGACATCTGGGACGTGACGGTCACCGCCAGCGTCGCGGAGTTCCAGCGGCTCAGCGAGGAGGCCTTCGCGCGCGTGCACGAGCGGGGGCGGGTGCCGGTGCTGGTCGGCGGTTCCGGCCTCTACGTGCGGGCCGCGCTGGACGAGATGGAGTTCCCCGGCACCGACCCGTCCGTCCGGGCGCGGCTGGAGGACGAACTGGCCGAGACCGGTTCCGGGGCGCTCCACGCGCGCCTGCGCGAACTGGACCCGAAGGCGGCCGAGGCGATCCTGCCGAGCAACGGGCGGCGGATCGTCCGGGCGCTGGAGGTCATCGAGATCACCGGACGGCCGTTCACCGCGACCCTGCCCGAGCACCGCTACCGGTACGGGTCGGTCGTCCAGATCGGCCTGGAGGTGCCGCGCCCCGAGCTGGACGAGCGGATCGCGCTGCGCGTCGAGCGGATGTGGGACGCCGGGCTGGTCGACGAGGTCCGCGCCCTGGAGAAGCGAGGCCTGCGGGACGGCCTGACCGCCGGGCGCGCCCTCGGATACGCGCAGGTCCTGCGGTTCCTGGCGGGGGAGTGGTCCGAGGAGGAGGCCAAGGAGGAGACGATCCGCGCGACACGCCGTTTCGCCCGGCGGCAGGAGTCCTGGTTCCGGCGGGACCCGCGCGTCGTCTGGCTGCCCTACGACGCGCCCGATCTGGTGGAACGCTCCCTGAGCCTGCTGTAGGCGGCCGGCGGGCGGCCCCTAGGATCGTCACCATGCGTTTCATCAAGGGCCACGGCACCGAGAACGACTTCGTCATCCTTCCCGACCCGGACGGGGCCCTCGACCTGACCGCGGACGCCGTCGCGCGGCTGTGCGACCGGCACGCCGGGATCGGCGCGGACGGCGTGCTGCGGGTCGTCCGGACGAAGTCCGCCGGGGAGCCGGCCGTCGAGGTCCTGCCCGCGGAGTGGTTCATGGACTACCGCAACGCCGACGGCAGCGTCGCCGAGATGTGCGGGAACGGCGTCCGGGTGTTCGCGCGGTACCTGGTGGACGCGGGTCTCGCCGAGCCGGGCGAGTGGGACGTCGCGACCCGCGCCGGGCTGCGCCGGGTGACGGTCGGGGCGTCCGGCGACGTGCGGGTGGAGATGAGCGCGCCGGTCTACCTGGGTGAGGGCGAGGCCACCGTCGCGGGCGAGACGTTCGGCGGCGTCCGGGTCTCGATGGGCAACCCGCACCTGGCGTGCCGGGTGGACGTCCCGCTCGCCGAGCTCGACCTGTGCCACGCGCCGGGTTTCGACCCGTCCGTGTTCCCCGAGGGCGTGAACGTCGAATTCTTCCGTACGGTGGGCGAACGTCACGTGGAGATGCGAGTCTACGAACGTGGTTCGGGTGAGACCCGGTCCTGCGGCACCGGCACGGTGGCCGTCGCGGTGGCCGCCGCGCTCGGGGGATCGGTCCCCCGCGGCCTGACGGACCTGCCGACCGGGGAGTGGACCGTGGACGTCCCGGGCGGCCGGGTCACGGTGTCTCTCGAGGCCGGGACCAGCTACTTGACCGGTCCGGCGGTGCTCGTGGCCGAGGGCGAGACCCGGCCCGGATGGCTCTAGTCATATCTGACTATTTTTTGTCCCGGCCGACTCGGGACTTCCGTCCCTGACGGACGGGCCTCCCGGTCGCCTACTTTCTGGGTGCACACCTCGGGTGGCGAGCACACCTCAAGGTGCAGGCCGCGCGGGCCGGGATGGGAGCCTCGGAACCGCAGCGGTGTTCGAGGGCCGGTGGCGACCTTCTTGGCGGGGGGCGGTCACCGGCCCTCACCATGTCCACGGGCAGGCCACGGCCGCCCGGAGGCGCGTCCTCATCAGTGCCGGATCAGTGCCGGTCGGCTTCGGCGGGCGTCCGCACCGGGCTCTCCTTCGCCGGCCCGATCACCAGGGCGGGGTCCGAGGCGGCGGGATCGGGACCCGGCGGCGCGCCCGAGAGGGGCAGCCTCGCCCGGACGAGCGTCCCGCCCTCGGGCCGGCGGCGCACCGAGCACGTCCCGCCCAGCTCGGCGGCGCGCTCCCGCATCGACGACAGCCCCACCCCGGCCCGGACGTCGCGGGGCAGCCCGACGCCGTCGTCCCGGACGGTGACGTCCAGGTCTCCGCTCAGGTCCAGCCGGACGAGCGCGTGCCCGGCCCGCGCGTGCCGGTAGACGTTGGTCAGCGCCTCCTGCACGATCCGGTACGCCGCGACCTCGGCCGCCGCCGGGAGCGCGGCGAGGTCGCCCTCGACCTCGACCTCCACGTGGGGCCCGTGGCCGCCGCTGCCGACCACGCCGCCGAGCGCGCGGATCGCCCCGGCGAGGCCGAGGTCGTCCAGCGCGGGCGGGCGCAGTCCGTAGACGAGGTCGCGCAGCTCGCCGATCGTGCGGCCCATGGTGCTGCGCAGCCGCTCCAGCATGGCGTCGGCGGCCTCCGGGTCGGACCGCATCGTGATGCGGGCCGCGTCCACGGTCATGGCGAGGCTGGCCAGCGTCGGCCCGAGCCCGTCGTGCAGGTCGCGGCGGAGCCTGCGGCGCTCCTCCTCGCGGGTGCGCAGGATCCGCTCGCGCGAGCGCTGGACGTCCATGGCGAGCCGCGCGGCGTTGGCCAGCTCGGCGAGGTTGCGGGCGAGGATGCCGGCGAGCCGGGCGTCCGGGGCGCGCTCGCCGCCGAAGATCAGCCGTCCGACGGGCTCGCCGTGCCAGATCAGCGGGACGCGCTGCGGACGCTCCGGCGGCGTGCCGTCCTCGACGAGCGCGGCGAGCTTGCCGTCCCGGTCCAGCACCTCGATCGTGACGCCGGACGCGCGCAGCGCCTCCCGGACGGCCGAGGCCGCCGTGGCGAGCGCGGCGTTCGGGTCCGACGCCGTCTGCAGCCGGCGCTGGAGCCGGTCGGCCAGCCGGTACGGATCGCGCTCGCGGTGCAGCATCCGGTCCACGCCGCGTTGCAGCCGCCGCCGGGTCGGCTCGAACACCACGCCCGCCGCGACCGCGCCCGCGAGGCCCGCGAGCCCGCCGTTGCCGGACACGACCAGGCTCACCGCGCCGACGAGGGTGAAGTACACGCCGGTGATCACGCCGACCAGGCCGGCGTAGACCAGGGTCCGGTTGATCACCACGTCGATGTCGTACAGCCGGTAACGGGTGATCGCGATCGCGACGCAGACCGGGATGGTGACGATCGCGGTGTCCCGGACCGGGTCGCCGATCCGGGTGCTCTCCCCGATGTAGACGATCGCCTCGGCGACCAGGCCGGGGTAGACCACCCAGGCGATCTGGCGCCGCACGTCCGGCACGGCCCGCCGGAACCGGACGGCCAGCGAGACCAGGGCGAGCGTGAGCGCCGTCCCGATCAGCGCCGCGATCGGCAGCGGGATCGACTGGAGCGGGTACACCGAGACGCCGTTGTGGAAGCGCCGCGCGTCCGGATCGATCGTCAGGTGGACCGCCACCACGACCGGGACCAGGAAGGCCAGTCCCAGGACCGGGCGGAACCAGCGGGACACGAGCCGTCCGTCGGGGAACAGCATCGGCAGGGCGAGGGTGAGCACGTAGGTGTCGACCGCCCACAGCCAGTGGCTCAGCCACGTCGGCAGCCACGCGCCCGGCCAGTGGTGGATCTCGGCGAGCGGCGCGAGGTTCAGCGTCAGGACGTAGACCGCGGCGCTGATCCCGGCGCCGAGCATCAGCAGCCCGACCCGCCGTCCGGCGCGGTGCGCGGTGAGCAGCGCCCCGACCGGGCTCCACGACAGCGCCACGAACACCTCGGGATGCCACCACACCATCCGCCGTCCGGCCGGCACCCAGCGGCCGAGCAGCAGCGCGGCGGCGACGAGCAGCACGGCCGCCGCCGCGCCCGCCAGCGCCGCACCGCCGGTGCTCCGCCCGATCCTCGCGCTGCCCACTGCCTCTCCCGGGTCCTCAGGTAATGAGATGTTAAAACGCCGAGGTGACGGCCACGCCCCCGCGGACCCGTCCGGGAGCGGGCGGGGTGGGGCGTGTGAGGAGTTTCTAGCGCTTTTGAGGCGTCCGGGCGAGAGGGGCGGTCAGCCCCGCGTCACCGGGGCGGGCGCGGGGAAGAGGGCTCGGACACCGCGCGCCAGGGTCTCGGGCGTCGCGTCCCCGAGAAGGACGTACTGCAGGATGAACCCCGGGAACAGGCCGAACAATACCTGCCCGGCCGCCTCGGCATCGACGTCGGCGGGCAGCCGGCCGGCCGCCGCGAGGCGGCGCGCGTAGGCCGACCAGAGATCGCGGACGCCGACCATGGTCTCCCGGACGTGGGCGCCGACGTGCTCGTCGTGCGCGGCCATCGCCCACGCCTGGGCGGCGAGCCGGACCGGTCCGTTCCCCGACGCGAGGTCCCGGATGTGCTCGCACGCGGCCCGGCAGACCTCGTCGGGGGCGAGCAGCGGTTCGGCGTGCACCAGGTCGGACAGGACGCTCAGCAGGTCGCCGCGGGTGGACGAGACGATCTCGTCGACGATCTCGTTCTTGCTCTTGAAATAGCGGTAGACGGCCCCGGCGGACAGGCCCGACTCGGCGAAGATGTCCTGCATCGAGGTCTCGTGCAGGCCCTTGCGGATGAAGCAGGCGCGGGCCGCGTCGACGATCTGGCGGCGGCGGCGCTCCAGGTGCTCTTCGCTGACACGGGGCATGCCCCCAAAGTAAAACGAACGTCCGTTCTTGACAACTCGGCGGGGCGGTGCCACGGTGAACGGAGAGGTAAAGAGAACGAACGTCCGCTTTTATTGGAGGCGGTCATGACCGCAACCCCCGGCGCCGGGACCGGATCCGGCGTGTTCGCGCGCCGCGCGCTCGCCGTCGCCCTCGGCGCGGCCCTCCTGCAGATGCTGATGGTCACGGCGTTCGCCTGGCCGTCCGCCCGGATCGCACCGCGCGAGCTGCCGATCGTCGTGGCCGGTCCCGGCGCGGACGCGCTGGCCTCGCGGCTCGACCACGAGCGGCCCGGCATGTTCGACGTCACGGTCCGGCCGGACGAGGCGTCCGCCCGCGCGGACCTCACCGGCCGCCGGGCCTACGGCGCGATCGTGACCGGTCCGGCCGGGCCGCGGGTGATGGTGGCGTCCGCCGCGTCCCCGATGGTCGCGCAGCAGCTGAGCCAGCTGAGCCAGCTCGCCACGCCGCCCGGCCGGCCCGGGGGAGCGGCGGACGCGCCGGGACGCGCGGCCCCCGCCGCCGTCCAGGACGTGGTCCCCGCCGCGGCCGACGACCCGCGCGGAGCCGGATTCGGCGCGATGGTCCTCCCGCTGGTCATGTCCGCGATCGCCGGAGCGGCGCTGCTGACGCTGACCGTCCGGTCCGTGCCGTGGCGGTTCGCCGGAGTCGTGCTGTTCGCCGTCCTCGGCGGTCTCGCGACGGGCTGGCTCGCCCGGTACGGCCTCTCGCTGCTGCCCGGCTCGTACGTCGAGACCGCCGGAGGCGCGGCGCTGGCGATCCTCGCGGTCGCGGGCGCGGTCGTCGGCCTCGCCGACGTCCTCGGACGGCCCGGACTCGCCCTCGGCGGCCTGACGATGCTGCTGGTCGGCAACCCGCTGTCGGCCGCGACCTCGGCCCCCGAGCTGCTGCCCCGCCCGTGGGGCGAGATCGGCCAGTACCTCCCGCCCGGCGCGGCGGCCACGCTCCTGCGCGCGACCGCCTTCTTCGACGGCGCACGGATCGCGACGCCCCTCGCGGTGCTCCTCGCCTGGGCGCTCGGCGGGCTGGCGCTGCTCGGCGTCGCCGCGTTGCGCGCGCGGGGCCGCGGGACCGCCGAAACCGTCGCCGAGCGTGAAGCCGTGCCCGCCTAACGAAGCCCGGACCGGGGCCTCCCGTCCGCAAACTTCTCCGAACGCCTGCGCGGATCGTGAGTGCTGAGTAGCATTCCGTAACTGCCTAGGGTCTGGAGAGGGGCGGATGGGGGGCTTCCTGCTTCGGCGGCTGGCCAACTACGCGGTACTCGTGGTTCTGGCCACGAGCCTGGCCTACGTCCTCGCCGCCTGCGCGCTCAACCCGCGCGCCAACCTCATGGACCGCAGCCCGCGTCCGCCCGCGTCCGTCGTGGACGCGGAGCTGACCCGGCTCAACCTCAACGACCGCACGCCGCTCCAGCGCCGCTACGCGACCTGGGCGCGCGGCGTGCTGCACGGCGACTTCGGGCGTACCTGGGAAGGCGAGTCCGTCAACGGGGAGATGTGGCGGCGGGCCTGGGTGAGCCTGCGGCTGCTCGTCTTCGGCGCGGTGCTCGGCGGCGTGTTCGGCGTCCTGCTCGGCGCGTACGCGGCCGTGCGCCGCGACCGGCTCCCCGACCGGGTCGCCACCTACGGCTCCTACCTGCTGCTGTCGGTGCCGGTGTTCGTGCTGGCGGTCGTCCTCCAGTACGCCGCCGAGCGGGTCAACGCGATGGCCGGCACGCAGGTGTTCGCATGGGTCGGGGAGTCCACGCCCGGATCGGGCGACGGCACGTTCGGGGCGCTCGGCGCGTTCGCCGACCGGCTCCGGCACCTGCTGCTGCCGACGCTGACGATCGCGATCGGGCAGCTCGCCCTGTACGCGCGCTACCAGCGGGGCCTGATGCTCGACGTGCTGGGCGCCGACTTCGTCCGGACGGCGCGCGCGAAGGGACTGACCCGCCGGGGCGCGCTGCTGAGGCACGGGCTGCGGACGGCGCTGATCCCGATGACCACCTACTTCTCCTACACCTTCGGGATGCTGCTGCTCGGCTCGATGTTCACCGAGAAGATCTTCGGCTGGCACGGCATGGGCGAATGGCTGGTCGACTCCATCTCGCGCGGGGACGTGAACGTCGTCGCCGCGACCGCCTGCTTCGCCGCCGTGACCGTCCTGCTCGCCGGGGTGTTCTCCGACATCCTCTACGGCATCCTCGACCCGCGCGTGCGCACGAGGACTCGATGACCGGCGTGCTGAAAGGGCGTCCGGGCCGGGGACGGGCCGTCACGGGAGCCGTCCTGCTGGTACTGCTGTTCCTGCTCGCGTTCGCCGGGCCGCTGGTGTCGCCGTGGGGATGGGACGACATCGACTTCGGCGCGTTCCTGAGCCCGCCGTCCGCGCAGCACTGGTTCGGCACCACGCAGAGCGGCCGGGACGTGTTCGCGCTGACCCTGCGCGGGATGCAGAAGTCGCTGATCATCGGCCTGTCGGTCGCCGTGCTGTCCACCGGGCTCGCCGCGGTCGTCGGGACCGCCGCGGGCTACCTCGGCGGCTGGGTCGACCGGGCGCTGATGTGGGGCGTGGACCTGCTGCTCGTGCTGCCGTCCTTCCTGGTCGTGGCCATCCTGTCGCCCGCGCTCGGCGGCAGCTGGCAGGCGCTCGTGGCGCTGCTCGCGGCGTTCCTGTGGATGGTGACGGCGCGGATGGTGCGGGGGATGACCGTGTCGCTGCGCGAGCGCGAGTGGGTGCTCGCCGCGCGGTTCCTCGGCGTCGGCGCGGGGCGGACGATCGTCCGGCACGTCCTGCCGCACCTGGCGTCGCTGCTGCTGGTGGACGCGGCTTTGAACGTGAGCGTCGCGATCCTCGCCGAGTCGGGCCTGTCCTACTTCGGGTTCGGGGTGCGCCCGCCGGACACCTCGCTCGGCACGGTCATCGCCGAGAGCCACGGCGCGGCGACGGTGTTCCCGTGGCTGTTCGGCTTCGCCGCCGGGCTGCTCGTCCTGATCGTGCTGGCCGTGAACCTGCTCGCCGACGGCCTGCGGGACGTCCTCGACCCGCAGCTCACCCCGGCGGTGGCCACGGCCGAGCCGGAGGCCGAGACGGTGAGGTCCGCCTCCGCGGGCGCGGGGGAGCCCGTCGTCGAGGGGAGCGCTCCGTGAACGTGCTGGAGGTCCGCGACCTCAGCGTCACCTACCGTCCGGACGTGCGGGCCGTGCGCGGCGTGAGCTTCGCGGTCGGGCGCGGTGAGGTGCTCGGCGTGGTCGGCGAGTCGGGGTCGGGGAAGACCGCGATCGCCCTGGCCGTCCTCGGCCTGCTGCCCGAGCGGACGCGGGTCACCGGGTCGGTGCGGCTGCGCGACCGCGAGCTCCTCGGGCTCTCCGACGGCGAGATGTCCCGCATCCGCGGCAAGGACCTCGCGATGGTGTTCCAGGACCCGCTCTCCTCGCTGACGCCGGTGCATTCGGTCGGGGACCAGATCGCCGAGACGATCCGCATCCATTCCGGGGCGACCCGCGCCGCCGCTCGTGCGCGCGCGGTGGAACTGCTGGATCTGGTCGGCATCCCGAACGCCTCCCGCCGGGCGCGCGCGCATCCGCACGAGTTCTCCGGCGGCATGCGGCAGCGCGTCATGATCGCGATGGCGGTCGCCAACGACCCGGTCGCGATCGTCGCCGACGAGCCGACGACCGCCCTCGACGTGACGCTCCAGGCGCAGGTCCTGGACGTGCTGCGGACGGCGGGCGAGGCGTCCGGCGCGGCGATCCTGGTGATCACCCACGACCTCGGCGTCGTCGCCGGGTTCGCCGACCGGATGCTGGTGATGTACGCGGGCCGGGCGGTGGAGACCGGGCCGGTCGAGGACGTCTACCGGCGGCCCCGGATGCCGTACACGGTCGGCCTGCTGCGCTCGCTGCCCCGGCTGGACGGGGTGGGCGGCCGTCCGGTGCCGATCGACGGGGCGCCGCCGTCGCTCGGCGCGCTCCCGCCCGGCTGCCCGTTCACGCCGCGCTGCCCGATCGCCGTCACCGCCTGCGAGGACGGCGAACCGCCGCTGCTCCCGGTCGGCCGTTCGGGGCACGCGGCGGCCTGCATCAACACTCCGGCTACACGCGATCCCGACGCGGTCTTCCCGATGGCCTCCGCCGAACGTTCCCCGTCGGCCGATCGCGATATGGGCGCGCGCACGAGCCGTCCGGCCGTCCTGGACGTCTCGGATTTGCGCCGCTTCCACGTGGAGCGTCGCGGCCTGCTCGGACGGACGTCCGGCACGCTCCGCGCGGTGGACGGCGTCACGTTCGACGTCCGCGCCGGGGAGACGCTGGGCCTGGTCGGCGAGTCGGGCTGCGGGAAGACGACCGTGCTCATGGAGGTCCTCGCGATGACGCGGCCTCGCAACGGCGGGCGGATCGAGATCCTCGGCCACGACACGGCCGGGCTCAACGCGGCCCGGCGCAAGGCGCTGCGCCGCAACGTCCAGGTCGTGTTCCAGGACCCGTTCAGCTCGCTCGACCCCAGGATGCGCGTCTCGGCCATCCTCGCCGAACCGCTCCGCACGCACGGCTTTCCGGAAGAGCACATCTCGGAGCGCGTCAAGGAACTGCTGGATCTGGTCGGGCTGGAACCCGCGCACGCCGGACGCCACCCGTACGGCCTGTCCGGTGGGCAGAGGCAGCGCGTGGGGATTGCGCGTGCGCTCGCGTTGGAGCCGAGCCTCGTCCTGCTGGACGAGCCCGTCGCCGCACTGGACGTGTCCGTCCAGGCCGGAATCATCGATCTGCTAGAGGAACTCAGGACGCGCCTAGGGCTGGCGTACCTGTTCGTCGCCCATGACCTCGCGGTCGTGCGCCGCGTAGCGGACCGGGTCGCCGTCATGCACCGGGGACGCATCGTCGAGATCGGCGGGGTCGAGCAGATCTACGACGATCCCGCGCACCCGTACACGCGCGCGCTGCTGGACGCCGTCCCGATCCCCGATCCGGTGCTCGAACGGCGGCGGGCCCGCGTCCGCCTGCCGGACGTCCCGCCCGACGCGCCCCGCCTGGAGGGTGGCTGCCGTTTCCGGCAGCGCTGCCCGCGCTTCCTGGCCCTCCCCGAGCAGACGCGGGCCCGCTGCGAGCGGGACGATCCTGTGCCCCGGTCCGCCGCCGGAGGGCCGGGCCGCCTGGTCACCTGCCACTTTCCCCTGGGCGCGAGCGCATGACCGTCCGCCCCCGCAGCGCCCTCGTCCACCCCCGCAACGCGCTCGGGCGGTCTCGGGGACGGTTCGCGGAGGCTCCGGGACGGTTCGCAGAGGCTCGGGGAGGGTTCGCAGAGGCTCGGGGAGGGTTCGCGCAGGCTCGGAAGGCTCGCCTGCGCAGGCGAATCGCGCTCGCGGTCGTGCTGGTGTGCGCGGCGTCGGGATGCAGCGCGCCCGAACTGTCGTCGTCGGTCACGGAGTCCGGCGACGGGCGTCCGCCCGCGTACGACGTGAATCCGCAGCCGCGCGACCGTATCCGCGTAGGCGGGACGTTGCGCTGGCCGCTGCCGGAGTTCCCCGCCCAGTGGAACTTCCATCACGTCAACGGTGGCAAAGGCGTCGTGGACCTCGTCCTCCAGGGCGTGTTGCCGTTCCTCATGCGCGCGGACGAGAAGGCCGTCCCACAGCCGGTGCCCGAATTCGTGACATCGGCGCGCGTCACGGAGACCGAGCCGCACCAGGTCGTCACCTACCGGCTCAACCCGAGCGCCCGCTGGTCGGACGGGAAACGCATCGGGTACGCCGACTTCGTCGCGCAGGCGCGCGCGCTCTCGGGCCGCGATCCGCGGTTCCAGGTGGCGACCGTGACCGGGTACCGGGACATCGCCAAGGTCCGGCGCGGCGCGAGCGACCAGGAGATCAAGGTCACCTTCGCCCGTCCCTACGCGGACTGGCGCAGCCTGTTCAGCCCGCTGTACCCGGCGTCCACCAGCGGGAACCCGCGGATGTTCAACGACGGCTGGGTGAACCGGGTGCCGGTGACGGCGGGGCCGTTCCGGATCCGCCGGATCGACGAGACGGCCAAGACCGTCGAGCTCGTCCGCGACCCGAACTGGTGGGGACGGCCCGCCCGGCTCGACCGGATCGTGTTCCGCGCGATGGACCCGGGCGCGATGCCCGGCGCGTTCGCCAACGGTGAGATCGACCTGATGGACGTCGGCACCGATCCGGCCGCGCTGCGGCGCGCCGCCGACGTCCGGGGCGCGCGGATCCGCCGCGCGGGCGGCCCCGACTGGCGGCACCTGACGTTCAACGCGGCCTCCCCGATGCTCTCGGACGTGCGCGTGCGGCGCGCGCTGTTCATGGCCGTGGACCGGGACGTGATCGTCCGGTCGGACCTGGCCGGGCTCGGCCGCCCGCCGCGCCCGCTCGGGAACCACTTCTACGTCACCACCCAGGCCGGATACCAGGACGACTCGGGCGAGCTCGGCCACTACGACCCCGTCCGCGCCGGGCGGCTGCTGGACGAGGCGGGCTGGAGGCGGCACGGCCGCTACCGGACGAAGGACGGCCGGACGCTCGTGCTGCGCTTCGTCGTGCCGTCGGGTGTGGCGACGAGCAGGCGCGAGGGCGAGCTGACGCGGGCGCTCCTCGCGCGTGTGGGCGTACGCGTCAACATCGTGCCCGTCCCCACCGACGACCTGTTCGACGAGTACGTCACGCCCGGAGATTTCGACATCGTGCCGTTCTCATGGCTCGGCACGGCGTTCCCGCTCTCGCCGCTCCGCTCGGTCTTCGCGCGCCCGCGCGGGGACCACATCCAGCAGAACTACGCGCGCGTGGGCTCCGAAGAAATCGACACGGCGATGGACAGGGCCATAGGCGCGGTGGACACGGCTCGTGCGCGCGGGCTCATCAACGCGGCGGACAAGCTCATCTGGGACGAGGCGACGGTGTTGCCCCTGTACCAGCGTCCGCAGGTCGTCGCCGTCCGGGCGGGTCTCGCCAATCTCGGCGCGTGCGGGTTCTGGGAGCCGGCGTTCGAGGACATCGGGTTCAGCGGAGACGGCTGATCCGGCGCCCGATGGCTAAGGGAGCGGGATCTGCACGCCCTTGCGGTCGCTGGTGAAGCGGGCGTCCCACACGTAGAGGCGCAGGTCGTGCGGCGGGGTGTCGGCGCTCACGGGAAGGTCGGACGCGACGCGCACGATGTAGGAGCCGCCCGCGGGCAGGACGGTGTCGCCGTCCTGCGAGTAGGGCGCCTTGGCGTTGCCGATGCGGGCGGTGACCTCGCTGTGGTTCGGCAGGGTGCACATGCTGTCGGGGATGCCGGGCTGGGGCATGCACCGTTCGCGCGCGGACGAGGGGACCGAGTCGAGCGGCATGAACAGGTCGGCCGGGAAGTCGAGCGGTACGGGACGTCGCTGGTTGTTGGTCAGGACGTAGTCCGCGTAGGCGTAGGTCTCGCCGTCCTTGGGAGGCGTGCTGTTCGACAGGGGCCGCTTGTCGGTGCCCGAGCGGACGGCGGCGAGCGTGTAGCCGTAGCCCTCGGGCGTGGTGAAGCTCAGTTCGTGGCCGGTCTTGGGCTCCGGCGCCGGAGAGGGGCCGCCGGACGGCACGCCGGTGACCGCCGGAGCGCTCCCGGCCGCCTCGCCGCCCGTCCCGCTCATCGAGGGCGAGCCCTGGTGGTCGGGGCGCAGCGCGACGATCGCGACCGCGACCGCGCCGATGCCGAGGGCGCCGGTGAGCGCGCCCGCGAGCCCTAGCTTGCCGGTGCTCGTCTTCTTGCGGCGCCGGTGGGATCGGTAGCTGTTGGACATCTGCCAGCCTCGGGGGATCCGTCCTGGGTTCGGGGGCGAGTCACGATACCGGACGCCCGGTCGTGGGTGACTGGCCGGTCATGCCTCTGACATGGAGCGATACAAGCGGGGGTGATACCTAGCAAGCGTTTGTCATCGAATGAGCACGGCTCAGCGTCACCGGGTGAGCAGCGTTCCGGCGGGGTGACCGCGCAGCGACGCGTCCAGGACTTGGGCGGTGTGCGCGACCGGCAGCGGCGCTCCCCGGCGCTCCAGCGCCTGGGCGATCTGGAGCGAACATCCAGGATTGGCCGCGACGAGGAGGTTTGCGTCGGTGGCCGCGACGTTGGCGGCCTTGCGATCGCCGAGATCGGCCGCCGCACGAGGCTGGAGCAGGTTGTAGGTACCGGCGGAGCCGCAGCAGACGTCCGGATCGGCGATCTCCCTGACGGTCAGCTCGGGAATGCCGTCCAGCAGGGCGCGCGGCTGTGACCGCACCCCCTGCGCGTGCGCGAGGTGGCAGGCGTCGTGGTAAGCGACCGTGAGCGGAAGTGGATGCCGTTCGGCGCGCGGCCCCAACTCGACCAGGTACTCGGCCAGGTCGCGGGTCTTCTCCGCGAGCGCGCGAGCGCGGTCCGCCCAGAGGGGGTCGTCCGCCAGCAGGGTCTCGTACTCCTTCATCGCCGAGCCGCAGCCGGCCGAGTTGACCACGATGACGTCGACGCCCTCGAACGTCTCGACCGTCCGGCGGGCGAACGCGCGGGCCTCGTCGGCGCGTCCGGAGTGCAGCGACAGCGCGCCGCAGCAGCCCTGCCGCCTCGGGATCAGCACGTCGCAGCCCTCCAGGGCCAGCACGCGCGCCGTCGCGGCGTTCACGCCGGGGAAGAACTCCCGCTGGACGCAGCCCGTGAGCATCCCGACCGTCGCCCGGCGTCCGCCGCGCGCCGCGACCCGCTCGGGCAGCTTCGGCGCCTTCTGCGAGGGCGGCGCGAGCCGTTCCATCGCGGCCAGCGTCGGGGACAGCCGCTCCAGGACGCCGGTGCGCCTGACCAGGGCGGGCAGCCCGGAGCGCTGATAGGCGCGTAGCGGGCCGCGCAGGGCGCGGAGGCGGCCCGGGTAGGGGAACAGCCGGAAAATCGCCTCACGGACCGCTCGCTCCGCCGGCGAGCGCGGGTGCTCGGCCTCGACCTCGGCTCGGGTGATCTCGATGAGCTTGTCGTACTGAACTCCGGACGGGCAGGCCGTCACGCACGCCATGCAGCCCAGGCAGGCGTCGAAGTGCTGCACCATCGCGCCGTCGAGCGGCGCGCCGTCCTGGTGCTGCTGCATGAGATGGATGCGTCCGCGCGGCGAGTCCATCTCCTCACCCCAGAGCACGTACGTCGGGCAGGTCGGCAGGCAGAACCCGCAGTGGACGCAGTCGTTCAGCAGGTTCTCGATGCGCGCGCTGGAGCGGTCGGGTAGTTCGTCCGGCCGGGTCACGGTCACACTCCTTCGGCGAACCGACCGGGCGAGAGCCGGTGGTCGGGGTCGAACTGGTCCTTCACGCGCCGCATGATCGGCAGGGTGGGCATCGGGCCCCAGACGTCCACGGATTCCCGGACGGCCTGACGCGCGCGCACGAGGACGACCCGCGCGCCGAGCGGTTTCATGGCCTCGCGTAGCGCTTCGAGGTCGTCGGGCGTGGTGTAGAGGCGTCCGGCACCGGCCGAACCGCGCAGCGGCAGGCCCTTGGCGGCGTCGAGGACGTCCGGGAACCGCGCCGGAAGGCCGCGGATCTCGGCGAGGATCTCGCCTTCGGGGAGCCGGTTCCACCATTCGGGGTCGGGCGCCGGCGTGCCTCCGAGCAGCTCGTGCAGGCGCGCGGACGTCTCGTCCGGGGTTTCGGTCTCCGCCTCCACGGCGACGGTCGTCTCGTCCGATCCGGCCGGACGGTCGATCTCGATCGCGCGCGGGACGACCTGCGAATGCAGGACCGCCTGGACGGCCCGTCCGGGATCGTCGGTGGTCGCGGCCACGCGCACGACGCGCGCGAGCGGATGCATCCGGAAGGTCGCGTCCACGATGAGGCCGAGCGTGCCGAGTGATCCGGTGTAGAGCTTGCCGAGGTCGTATCCGGCGACGTTCTTGACGACCTTGCCGCCCGACCGGGCGATCGTCCCGTCCGCGCGGACGGCGGTGACCCCGATCAGCAGGTCGCGCGCCGTACCGTGCAGCAGGCGGCCCGGACCGGCGACGTCGGCGGCGATCGCACCGCCGATCGTGCCGTCCGTGGGCGGGTGCAGCGCGAGATGCTGCCCCCAGCCGTCCGCCTCGGCGGCGCGAAGCGCTCCGAACGTCAACCCGGCCTCGACGTGCAGGGTCAGGTCGCCCGGCGAGTGCTTGACGATCCGGTCGAGGTTGCGGGTGGTGACGAGCACGTCGCAGCGCTCGACCGGACGGCCGCGGTCGAGCTTCGACCCCGTTCCGGACGGCACGACGGCCAGCCCGTGCTCGGCGGCCGTCCGCATGACCGCCGAAGCCTCCGCCAGGTCGGCGGGCGCGGCGACGACGGCGGGCGTGAGGCCGTCCACGTGATCGGTGTCCTCACCAGGGCGGACGTCGGCGCAGACCTTGGCGAACGCGTCCAAAGGGAGCATCAGAACAGGTCCGCCTTTCCCTCGGCGACCAGCGGGTGCGGGCCTTTCCGGACGCCCGGAACCTCACCGCACAGCCGCGGCGTCGGGAACACCTTGCCCGGATTGCACAATCCGGCCGGGTCGAAGCCGCACCGGACCCTCTGCATCGTGTCGAGGTCCTCGTCGCTGAACATGCGCGGCATGTAGCGCGCCTTGTCCACGCCCACGCCGTGCTCGCCCGTGATGGACCCGCCGTGCTCGATGCACAGATCCAGGATCGCGCCGGAGACCTCTTCGGCGCGCTCGTGCGCGCCCGGTACGGAATCGTCGAAGAGCACCAGCGGATGGAGATTGCCGTCCCCGGCGTGGAAGACGTTCGCGACGCGCACGCCCGACTCGCGGCTCAACGCGTCGATGCGTCCGAGCACCTCGCCCAGGGCGGTGCGCGGGATCACGCCGTCCTGGACGATGTACGCCGGGCTGATCCGGCCCATCGCGGCGAACGCGGACTTGCGGCCCTTCCAGATCAGCGCGCGCTCCGCGTCGTCCGCCGCCACCCGCACCTCGAACGCGCCCGCCTCCCGGCACAACCGTCCGACCTGCGCGAACTGGTGCTCGACGGTCGCCTCCGGGCCGTCCAGCTCGACCACCAGCACCGCGCCGGCGCCGGCCGGATAGCCGCAGGCCACGGCCGCCTCGGCGGCCTCGATCGACAGCGCGTCCATCATCTCGATCGCGGCGGGCACCACCCCGGCCGCGATGATCGCCGACACCGCCTCGCCGCCCTGCCCGATCGTGCCGAACGCGGCCAGCAGCGTCCGCACGGTCTCCGGCAGCCGGGTCAGCCGCACCGTGACGGCGGTGGCGATGCCCAGCGTGCCCTCCGAGCCGACGAACACGCCCAGCAGGTCGAAGCCCGGATCGTCCCGGGTCAGCTCGGTGATCTCGCCGTCCGGCGTGACGATCTCGCAGGCCAGGACGTGGTGCGCGGTGAACCCGTACTTCAGGCAGTGCGCGCCGCCCGAGTTCTCCGCCACGTTCCCGCCGACCGAGCAGATCTGCTGGCTGGACGGGTCGGGCGCGAAGTAGTACCCGTGCGGACGCGCGGCGCGCGACACGTCCAGGTTGATGACGCCCGGCTCGACGGTCGCGCGCTGGTTCGGGATGTCGATGTCCAGGATGCGGCGCATCTTCGACGTCACGATGAGGACGCCGTCCGTCCGGGGAAGCGCGCCACCGGACAGGCCCGTCCCCGAGCCCCGCGCCACGTACGGAATCCCCGCCTCCCCGCACGCGCGCACGATGGCCGCGATCTGCTCGGCGTTCTCCGGTAGGACGACCAGACCGGGAGAGGCCCGGTGGGACGTCAGTCCATCGCACTCGTACGTGCGCAATCGGACGGGATCGGTGATGACCGACTCGGAGCCGAGCAGGCGGACACAGCGCTCGGCCAACGCTCCGAGAGCGCCAGCCGAAGCCGTGGGGGAGTTTGCCGGGGCCGGGACGGTGTCTGCCATGCCGTCTCCCTAGGACGGGGGCGCGGCGGCCCTGCCGAAGCCGCCGCGCCCATGGTGACGCGGGAGTTCCTACGGGACGTGGGCCTACGGGAAGCGGACGTACGCCGGGGTGGTCAGGAACTCGGAGTACTCGTCGGCCAGGGTGACCTGCTTGAACAGGGCCACGGCCTCGTTGTAGCGGGGCTCGTTGTAGGCGTCGCCCAGCTCGGTGCGGATGTTGGCCAGCTCCTCCTCCAGGATGCGCTCGACCAGCTCGCGGGTGACGGTCTCCCCCTCCTTGAGCTTCACGCCGTTGCGGATCCACTGCCACACCTGCGAGCGGGAGATCTCGGCGGTCGCCGCGTCCTCCATGAGGTTGTGGATGGCGACGGCGCCGGCGCCGTCGAGCCAGGTGGCCAGGTAGCGCAGGGCCACATCGATGTTGTTGCGCAGCCCGGCCTCGGTGATGTCGCCGGGGGTGGCCTTGAAGTTCAGCAGGTCGGCGGCGGAGACCTTGACGTCCTCGCGGAGCCGGTCGCGCTGGTTGGGCTTGTCGCCCAGCACCCCGTCGAACACCTCCCGGCAGACCGGGACCAGGTCGGGGTGGGCGACCCAGGACCCGTCGAACCCGTCGGTGGACTCGCGGGTCTTGTCGGCCCGGACCTTCTCCAACGCGACCTTGTTGACCTCGGGGTCCTTGCGCGAGGGGATGAACGCGGCCATGCCGCCGATGGCGTGCGCGCCGCGCTTGTGGCAGGTGCGCACCAACAGCTCGGTGTAGGCGCGCATGAACGGCGCGGTCATGGTGATCGCGTTGCGCTCGGGCAGCACATAGTCGGCGCCCCGGTCGCGGAACTTCTTGATCACGCTGAACAGGTAGTCCCACCGGCCGGCGTTCAACCCCGCCGAGTGATCACGCAGCTCATACAGGATCTCCTCCATCTCGAACGCCGCCGGAATGGTCTCGATCAGCACCGTGGCGCGGATGGTGCCGCGCGGGATCTCCAGAATGTCCTGGGCCAGGTTGAAGGCGTCGTTCCAGAGCCGAGCCTCCCGGTGCGACTCCATCTTGGGCAGGTAGAAGTAGGGGCCCTTGCCCTTGGCCAGCTGCCGGCGCGCCGAGTGGAACATGTACAGCCCGAAGTCGAACAGCGACCCCGACATCGGCTCACCGTCCACCAGCAGGTGCTTCTCCTCCATGTGCCAGCCGCGCGGGCGCACCACGATGGTGGCCAGCTGCGCATCGTCCTTGAGCGCATAGGACTTGCCCGACCTGGGGTCGGTGAAGTCGATGGTGCGGTCCAGCGCGTCGCGCAGGTTCAGCTGCCCCTCGATCATGTTGGCCCACAGCGGGGTGTTGGCGTCCTCGAAATCGGCCAGCCACACCTTGGCGCCCGAGTTCAGCGCGTTGATGGTCATCTTCCGGTCGGTCGGGCCGGTGATCTCCACCCGCCGGTCCTCCAGCCCCGGCGCCGGATCGGCCACCCGCCAGGAGTCATCGGTGCGGATCTCGGCCGTCTCGGGCAGAAAATCCAGCGTCCCGCCCGCCGACAGCCTCTCCTGCCTCTCCTGCCGCGCCCGCAGCAACTCCTTGCGGCGCGCCCCGAACTCACGCTGCAAAGCGGCGAGCAAACCGAGAGCCTCGGGGGTGAGGATCTCGTCGTAGCGCTCGCCCAGAGGTCCCCGGACCTCGACACCGTCGGTCATGGTGCCCGCCCTTTCGTTCGTACGAGAATTTCGCCTGGTGAAATTCCGGTTCTGTTGTGTGGAGAACGCTACTCGCCGGTACGGAGCCGGGTCAAAGCGGGGGCCGTCGCTGGAGACCTCCCCGCGCGCCGCCGGGATAATCGGGTGACCTGCCAGGGCGGCGCATGGGACGATCGCCTCACCCGTCCGGACACATCGCGCGACGTCGCGCGACGGATCGCGGCCTGTGGCGTTCGTGGGAGTGTGGCGGATCCCGCGGGTGCCGCGGCGCGGCGCGGGTACGACGCGGTCGTGGGGAATCGACCGGGCCTCCACGGCGTTTGACAGAGGGCATATGACTGAACCTTTCGCAGAAGACCGCACCGACGACGTCCTGAACGGCCTCGGCGGCCTCGACGCTCACGACGGGGACGAGCCCATGACGGGGGACCTCGACCTCGAGGAGCGCCGTGCGCTGCGCCGCGTCGCGGGACTGTCCACCGAACTCGACGACGTCAGCGAGGTCGAGTACCGCCGGCTCCGGCTGGAACGGGTCGTCCTCGTGGGCGTCTGGACCGAGGGCACCGCCCAGGACGCCGAGAACTCGCTCCGCGAGCTGGCGCTGCTCGCCGAGACCGCCGGATCCCAGGTCCTGGAGGGCCTGACCCAGCGCCGCTCCCGGCCGGACGCCGCCACCTACATCGGCTCCGGCAAGGCCGAGGAGCTGCGCGACGTGGTGATCGCCACCGGCGCCGACACCGTCATCTGCGACGGTGAGCTCGCGCCGAGCCAGCTCCGCCACCTGGAGGAGATCGTCAAGGTCAAGGTCATCGACCGGACGGCCCTGATCCTCGACATCTTCGCCCAGCACGCCAAGAGCCGCGAGGGCAAGGCCCAGGTCGAACTCGCCCAGCTCAACTACCTCCTGCCGCGCCTGCGCGGCTGGGGCGGCAACCTGTCCCGGCAGGTCGGCGGGCGCGCCGCGGGCGGCGTCGGCATCGGCGGCCGCGGCCCCGGCGAGACCAAGATCGAGCTGGACCGGCGCCGGATCCGCACCCGGATGGCCAAGCTGCGCCGCCAGATCGCCGAGATGGGCAAGGCCCGGGACACCAAGCGCGGCGAGCGCCGCCGGAACATGGTCCCCGCCGTCGCCATCGCCGGCTACACCAACGCGGGCAAGTCGTCCCTGCTCAACCGGCTGACCGGCGCGGGCGTGCTGGTGGAGGACGCGCTGTTCGCCACCCTGGACCCGACCGTCCGGCGCGCCACCACCCCGTCCGGGCGGGCCTACACCCTCGCCGACACCGTCGGGTTCGTCCGGCACCTGCCGCACCAGCTCGTCGAGGCGTTCCGGTCCACCCTGGAGGAGGTCACCGACGCGCACCTGGTCGTGCACGTCGTGGACGGCTCCGACCCCGAACCCGAACGGCAGATCGACTCGGTCCGCGAGGTGTTCCGCGAGATCGGCGCGGACTCGCTGCCCGAGCTGATCGTGATCAACAAGGCGGACGCCGCGGACCCGCTGGCCATCGCCCGGCTCCAGCGCCGCGAACCGCACAGCGTCGTCGTCTCCGCCCGCACCGGGCAGGGCCTCGACGAGCTGCGCGCCGCGATCGAGCGCGACCTGCCCACGCTCGCGCGCGAGGTCCGCGTCCTGCTCCCGTACGAGCGCGGCGACCTGGTGACCGCCGTCCACGACCGGGGCGAGGTGCTCAAGCAGGAGCACGAGGCCGCCGGAACCGTCCTGCTGGCCCGCGTGCCGGAGGACCTGGCGGGCGAGCTCGCCAGGTACGAGGACCCGATTCCGGCCGCGTCCTAACCCTTACGGGCACTCGAACCGCCGCGGCAGCCACTTCCGGCTGCCGCGGCGGTTCTGCTTTCCGTCCGCGTCGTCACGAACGAAGCAACCCCGCGTGCGCGCGCGGGCGGCCCGTCCCACTGCCGAGGGTCCTCGCCGCAGCGGGACAGGCTTCCGCAGCGAAGCGCCGCCGCAGCGAAACGTGCCGCCGCAGCGGCAGCCTCCCGCAACGGGACGGGCGCCCGCAGCGAAGGGCCGCCGCAGTGGAACGTGCTGCCGCAGCGAAGAGACGCCGTGCTGCGGCGGGCCACCACAGCGGGAGGCTGCCGCTGCCCCTAGCGAAAGGCCACCGGCAGCGGGACGGGCGCCTGCAGCGAAGGGTTCTTGCTACGAGCAGCGGGGGCCTCGGCGCGTTGCTGCGGGCCGGAGGCGGGGCTGACAGGCGGGGTCAGGTGGGGAGTTGCTGAAGGTTGCGGGAGATAGCTGAACGTTTCCTGGACGTACCAGGAGCTCTCCGGGCTGGTCCGGGCGATGGCGCGGCGACGCGCGGGCGCGCGTCATTGCGACTCGGCGTGCGGCGCGCGAAGCTTTCAGCAGCGACTTTCGGTCAGCGCGGACCTCGGAGGAGAACGGGTGCGGTCGCCATGTGCGCGTCCGCACCCGTTCTCTGATCGTTTCCGGAGGTGCGGTGGTCGCCGTAAGGTGACAGCTTCTCCATTCCGCTTGACGGGTCTGCCGGAATCCGTACGGTCATAGGACTAAGGGTGGGGTGATGGCGTCGATGGGGTGCGTCCCGGTATTCGGTGGTTTATTGGATGTGAGGCGGGTTCTGCCTGCTCGTCGGGTGCGTATGACCTGTGCCGACATCCGTGCCCGCCGTGGCCACCGGGGAACTTTCCGGCGGCGCGCGGCGTTGGGCGGGCGAAGGTTGTCCGCCGGGCCTTCAGTGCACTACCGTGACGAAACCGATATCTCCGGTCTCGTTGCTCAAGGTGATCTTTCGATCATCCCTTCCCCCAGTGGTGGACCGCCGGCACCCAGTCGGCGTCCCGTATCGAGAGCAGGTGGCCCAGTCCATGCCGTCAGGTCGCACGCCGCGCGGCGTTCCCGCCCCCACCGGGCGGTGACCCCGTGACGGTCAGGCTGCTCACCAACATCGGACGTCTCTGGACGGGCACCGACGTCTGCAGCAACGCCGCCGTCCTGATCCACGACGACCGCATCGTGTGGGCGGGCCCGGCCTCCGACCTGCCGCAGAGCGTGCCCGGCATCATCGACGACATCGTCGACGTCGACCACGTGGAGAACCTCGGCGGCGGCCTGGTCACGCCCGGCCTCATCGACGCCCACGCGCACCCGGTCTACGCGGGCAACCGCTGGGCCGAGCTCGCGATGCGCACCAGCGGCTCGTCCCACTCGGCCATCGCGGCGGCCGGCGGCGGCGTGAACTCCACCGTCACCGTGACCCGCGGCACCGATCCCTGGACGCTGTGCAACGGCGTCCGCGAACGGCTCCGCCAGTGGATCCTCGCGGGCACCACCACCGTCGAGGCGAAGACCGGCTACCACCTCACCCGCGACGGCGAGCTCGCCGACATCCGGATGCTGCGGTCGCTGGAGTCCGAGCCGTCCATGCCGCGCATCCACGCGACCTTCCTCGCCGCGCACATCCTGCCGCCCGAGTACTTCGGCCGCCGCCGCGACTACATCGAGGCCGTCCGGCAGTGGGCCGGAGACGCCGCCGTCGCGGGCGCCGACTCGATCGACGTCTACTGCGACGAGGGCCACTTCACCGCCGAAGAGGCGCGCATCCTGCTGCTGACCGGCAAGCGCAGCGGCCTCAAGGCGCGCATGCACGCCTGCGCCAACGAGCGCGTCGGCGCGGCACAGGTCGCCGCCGAGGTCGGCTGCGCGTCCGCCGACCTGCTCACCCAGGCGAACGACGACGACGTGAAGGCCCTCGCGCACGCGGGCGTCACGGCGACGGTCTGCCCGGGCAGCGCCCTGAACTCCTCGCGTCCGGCGGCCCCGGTGCGCTCGATGCTCGACCGCGGCGTCACCGTCGCCCTCGGCACCGACCACAACCCCGGCCAGTGCGGCATCACGTCCATGCCGCTCGTCATCGGCCTCGCCGTCGCGATGTACGGCCTGTCGGTCACCGAGGCCCTCCGCGCCGCCACCCTCGGCGGAGCCGCCGCCCTGCGCGTCGGCGACCGCGGCTCCCTCGCCCCCGGCATGCTCGCCGACATCGTCCTCTGGGACGCCGACCACGAGGGCGCGTTCGCCTGGGCCTTCGGCCTGCGCGCCCTTCGTGTCTGGCGGGGCGGCGTCCCCGTCCAGCCCTGACCGCTCCACCCGCTCTCGCGCGCCTCGGACTGCCCCCGAGGCCGTAGGCGGGTCGCCCGTCGCGCTCGCCGTCGAGCCGCGCGCGGATGTCGTACCGGAGAACGTCGTACCGGAGAACGTCGTACGCGCGACCGCGCGGGGCTGCGAAGGGCTGGCGTGAGGCTTCACGCGCTCGTTACGGATTGACACAACATGGTCACGAATGTTCCGTGCGGGCGGGGTAGCCTCACCCTCATGGGCAGCGCGGTAGCGGTCGTCACGGACTCCACCTCCTACCTTCCCCCGGATCTCGCCGACCGGCACCGGATCACGATCGTCCCGCTGCAACTCGTGGTCGGCGGCGACGTCCGCGACGAGGACGCGATCACCACCGCCGAGACGGCCCGCGCGCTGCGCGAGTGGCATCCGGTGACGACGTCCCGTCCCTCTCCCGAACGCTTCGCCGCCACCTACGCGTGCGCCGCCGACGCCGGCGCGTCGGCCGTCGTCTCGGTGCACCTGTCGGGCTCGATGTCCGGGACGGTCGAGGCGGCGCGCTTCGCCGCCGAGGACTCGCCCGTCCCCGTCCACGTGGTCGACTCCGGCACGATCGGGATGGGCCTGGGTTTCGCCGCGCTGTCGGCCGCCGCAAGGGCCATGGACGGCGCTCCGTTCACCGAAGTGGTCGCCGCCGCGGAGCGCCGGGCCGCGCTGACGCGGTCGCTGTTCTACGTCGACAATCTCGAACATCTCCGGCGCGGCGGACGCATCGGAGCCGCCGCCAACCTCCTCGGCACCGCGCTCTTGGTGAAGCCCTTGCTGGGCATCTCGTCCGGACGCGTCAAGCCCCTCGAAAAGGTGCGCACCGCGTCGCGCGCGCTCGCCCGGCTGGCGGACCTGGCCGTGGCGGAGGCCGCCGACCGGCCGGTGGACCTGGGCGTCCAGCACCTCGCGGCCTCGTCGCGGGCCCAGGCCCTGGCCGCGGATCTCCGCGCCCGCATTCCCACCGTGAAGGACGTCTACGTGGGCGAAGTCGGCCCCGTCATCGGCGCGCACGTGGGACCGGGAATGCTGGGCGTGGTGGTGGCTCCGCAGCTCTGAGCCGCTGCGGCCCGGCGAAGCGGACCGACCGAGAGAATCTCGTTTACTCGCCGTATGTCGGGCAATTCATCGGCAATCGCTGCTGATCTTGATCTGCCTCCGGCAGAATCCTGCTTCACCTGCGGAAACGAGAGTTATCCACAGTTGGCGCCTGCGCTTTCGGATGCGGTACCGACTCTTCTAGCGTCCATTGCATGGACATTCTCAGCGCAGCGGCACCACCGTCCGCTCACCTGCACTCGACTCCCGTGGGTCCCACCTTTCCCACTTTCACCCCCGAACCGGACGGCGGAAACGCCGCTCCGCTTTCCGAAGAGTCGCCACGGAGCGGTCCCTGGGGCCACGATGGCTCGCGTCCTACTCCGGATGTGAGACCGCCTCCCCGCCTCGAACGGCCTTTGGGGGCCACCTTCACGCCGACCCCGCCCTCGAACCAGCGCCGTCCCCGAGCCGAAGGCCTGGGAGAGGTCGGTGTGGTGGAAGGAGCCTCGACACCGAGCCCTGGCCGCGGCGCCAAGCCCGGCGAGCGCGGTTCGCCCCGCTCGGCACTCCCGATCAGCGCGCGCCTCCGCGCCCACGCCCGGAGCCTGGTGGAACGAGACCGGCTGGATCCCGGCATGGGCGGCGCGCGGGCACTGCTGATCGTCGGGGCCATCGCCGTCCTGGTGGCGGTCGGCTACCTCTGGATGGCCCGTCCACGCCCCGAAGCGGTGACGGCATCGGCGGCCACGACACCGTCACTCGCAGCCTCCTTGTCCTCCTCGTCCTCCTCGTCCGGCCGGAGCGCCACGTCGGCCGTGCCGTCCGCCGCGTCGCAACTCGTCGTCCAGGTGATCGGCAAGGTCCGTCGGCCCGGCGTGCTGACCCTGGCCTCCGGTGCCCGAGTGGCGGACGCCCTGAACGCCGCCGGCGGTGTCCGCCCGGGCGCGGACACCGGCGCGCTGAACCTGGCCCGCAAGCTCATGGACGGCGAGCAGATCGCCGTGGGCGTCCACCCACCCGCGCCGCCTCCGGGGCAGAGCCCGGCCCCGCCCTCCAGTACCGTCCCCGGCGCGGCCACGCCACCGGGCACACCGCTGGACCTGAACAGCGCGACGGCCGAGCAACTGGACCAACTCCCCGGAGTCGGCCCCGTCCTGGCCCGCCGTATCACCGACTACCGCACCCAACACGGCGCGTTCCGCACTGTCGATCAACTCCAGGACGTCCCGGGCATAGGAGCCCGCCGCCTGACCGACCTGAAACCCCTCCTCACAACCTCACCCTGAGGCCGCCAGGCCCACTGCCCGGCGCGTCCCCACCCCGGAGACCGAAGGTGCGGTTCCGCGCCGCGTGCGCCGTCACGCACCTCCCGCCCCAGCTAGCCCTACCGAGGAGCGCGCGGCATGAAAGCCCGGCGACCGAGGGGTGGCGACCGAGGGCGTGGCGACTGAGGAGGTGCTCCTGGAGCGGTGCGGTGCTGGATAGGCGCGGTGATGGATGAGGTGCTGATGAGTGGAACGGATGCGAAGGAGCGAGAGATGGAGGTGGGGCCTGCGGACGGACGTCGTGAGGCGGTGGGGGACGTGCGCGAGGAGGGTGGGCATGACCTGCGGTTGGTCGGGCCGGCGTTGGGGGCTTGGGCTGGTGCTTTCGTCTGCTTGGGGCTGGACGCGTGGGTCTGTGGGTTGGTGGGCGGAGCGTGCCTGCTCGGGGCGTGCGTGCTTCTGACCTGGGTCTGGCGCCGTGGCGCGACTGCTTCGTCGTTGGCGCGGCTGAGTGAGCGGAACGGAGGCGGGTGGCTGATGGTCGGGGGAGTCGCGTTGGTGTGCGCCGGGGCTTCGGGCATCGGGGTCGGGGTGCGGACTGCGGCGGTGCGGTCGGGCCCGGTCTACGCGGCGGGACGGGCGCATGGGATTGCGGCGGTCGTGGTCGTCGTCACGGGAGATCCGAAGGTCAAGCAGGTCGGTGGACGGGCGTTGGTGATCCTTCGGGCGCGGGCGGAGCGGTTCGAGGGGCGCGGCCGAGGGGTGCGGACGCGGGTGCCGGTCTTGCTGCTCGCATCGGGGCGGGCGTGGAGCGGGCTGGTCCCGAGCATGAAGGTGCGATGTTCCGGACGCTTCGTCTCCGCGAAGCGGGCGGAACTGCTCGCAGCAGTCGTGCTCGTGCGTGGGCCGCCGTCACGGGTGGACGGGCCGTCCGGAGTGCAGCGGGTCGCGGAGACTGTCCGGGCGAAGCTTCGGCAGGCAGCGGGCGTCCTGCCCTCGGACGCGCGCGGCGTCCTCCCGGCCATGGTCGTCGGTGACACCTCCCGTCTCGACCCGGATCTCGCGGACGACTTCACGACGGCCGGGCTGAGCCATCTGCTCGTCGTTTCGGGGGCGAACCTGGCGATCGTTGTCGGGGCCGTCCTGGCGCTGTGCCGGGTGGCGGGAATCGGCAGGCGCGGCGCGCCGTTGATCGCCGGGCTCGCGGTGGTGGGATTCGTGGTCGTCGCGCGTCCGGACCCGAGCGTTCTCCGGGCGGCGGTCATGGCCGCGGTCAGCCTGCTCGCCCTCTTCAGCGGACGCCCTCGACAGGGCGTGCCCGCGCTGACCGGGGCGGTGCTCCTGCTCGTCCTCGTCGATCCGGAGCTGAGCCGGTCCTACGGGTTCGCGCTCTCGGCCGCCGCGACAGCGGGACTGCTCGTGCTCGCTCCGGCGTGGCGCGAGCGGCTGCGGCGACGGTTGCCCCATCACCTCGCGGACGGCCTCGCCGTCGCCCTCGCCGCGGAGCTGGCGGTGGCGCCGATCCTGGTGATGATGTCAGGGGAGCTCGGCGTCGTCTCGATCGCCGCCAACCTGCTCGCGGATCCGGCCGTGGCGCCCGCGACGCTGTTCGGGGCGGCGGCTGCGGTCACGGCGCCGCTCTCCACCGGGCTGGCACGGCTCATCCTGTGGCCGGCGCAGTACCCCGTCCGGTGGATCATCTGGGTCGCCAGGACAGCCGCGACCTTGCCCTACGCCACCCTGCCCTGGGCCGGCGGCGCGCTGGGCGCGGTCGGGCTGCTCGCGGCGGGCGGGGTCACCGCCGGGATGCTGCGCTCGTCCCGCCTGCGGTGGCTGTTCGCGGCGGCGGTCGTGGGCGTCCTGGCCGGGGTCGTGTGCATGCACGTCCTCGCGCCCGGGTGGCCGCCGCCGGGGTGGCAACTCGTGGCCTGCGACGTCGGCCAGGGGGACGGGCTCGTGCTGTCGGCGGGCTCCGGGCGCGCGGTCGTCGTGGACGCGGGGCCGGACCCGAACGTCATGGACGGTTGCCTGAGCCGACTGCACGTCCGGGAGGTGCCGCTGCTGGTCCTGACGCATCCGCACGCCGACCACATCGACGGGGTTCCGGGAGTCCGCCATGGCCGGCGCGTGGACATGGCGATGGTGACGCCTCTGGGATTCGGACGCGAGGCGCGCTTCACCGGCAGCGTCCCGATCCGTCCGGCGCTGGCGGGGGAGACGTGGCGAGTCGGCGACCTGACCTTGAGCGTCCTCGCGCCTGCCCCGTCCAAGCCACATCTCACCGCGGGCGACGACGGGACGACGATGAACAACGCGAGCGTCGTCCTCGTGGTGACCCGGCCCGGCTTCAGCGCGCTCCTGCCGGGTGACGTGGAGACCGAGGCGCAGCAGGCGCTCGTCTCGGCCGTCCCGCACGTCCAGGTGCTCAAGGTTCCCCATCACGGTTCACGCAGCCAGCACCGCCCCTTCCTGGCCGCCGCTCATGCCTCGATCGCGTTGATCTCGGTGGGCAAGAACAACGACTACGGCCATCCGTCCCCACACACGGTGACGCTGCTCCAGCACCTGGGCCTCCGCGTCCTCCGAACCGACCAGGAAGGAGACATAGCAGTCGTCCGCACCCGCACCGGCCTAGCCACCGTCTCCCGCCACTGACCCGCCCGAGACGCGGCGCGAGACGCGGCAAGAGACACGGCGCGAGACATGGCGCGAGACATGGCGCGAGACATGGCGCGAGACATGGCGCGAGACATGGCGCGAGACACAGCGCGAGACACAGCGCGAGAGACGGCAAGAGACACGGTGCGGGACATGACGCTGGACAGGCCGCGAGACACGGTGCCGGACGAGTCGCGCTCCTTTCTGTGCGTCCCCGCTCACCCAAGCCGAGCCTGCCTCCGCCGGGAGGTTCGGTCGCGCTCTCGCTTGAATGGCGTCCTGTGGCGTCTAGATGACGTCATGCGGGTCAGGGCTGGTCGAGACGTGGGAAGGCGGATTGGGGCTGAAAGGAAGCTTGGTTACGGGAGGGGCCTTGGCCTGGGGCGTTCGGGCGGGTGCGGAGGTCTCGCGGCTCGGCTTGGGAGCAGGTGTGACGGCATGAGAAAAAGTGGTGACGTCATTTCGGGTTGACTTGACGTCATCGTGGCGTCATAGTGGGGGCATGGAGCTTGGGGCGTACGTGGAGAATCTCCGGCGGGAGCTCGTCCTGGCGGCTGAGGCCGGTGGGGACGAGGGGCGGGTGCTGGCCGAGCGGCTTTCGGGGGCGCTGGAGGCGGCTGCTCGGTTGACGCTGCTGGAGGCGCTGTCGGCGGCGGCGGACGAGATCACTCGGGATCTCGCGCCGGGGTCGGTCGATGTGCGCCTGCGGGGTGGGGAGCCCGCGTTCGTGGTGACGCCACCGGACGCCCCGGGCAGCGGCGGCGGGGCGAGTCTCGCGCAGGTCGCCCCCATGGAGGACGGCGGGACGGCCCGGATGACGTTGCGGCTGCCCGAGCAGCTCAAGGCGCGGGTCGAGGACGCCGCGGGCAGGCAGGGAATCTCGGTCAACGCCTGGCTCGTGCGGGCCGTCGCCGGCGCGGCCGAGCCGGGTCCCGGCCAGGTCGCCCTCCGGACCCAGAGCGGACGGGACCACACCGGCTGGGCGCGCTGACCCTCATCATCCGGCCGCCGGGCCGGGAACCGTCACGGACACATCAGGAAGGGCTTTGCCATGCCGACTTTCGAGACGCCTGAAGCGATCACCGCCGACATCCAGATCTACGTCGGGCAGGTCCGCGTCCATGCGAGCGAGCGCGCCGACACCGTGGTGGAGGTGCGGCCGAGCAATCCGTCCGCCGAGGCCGGTGTGCAGGCCGCCGAGCAGACGGTCGTCGAGTTCTCCGGCGGACGGCTGCTGGTCCGCGGGCCGCGTCCCCGGGCGCTGGGGTATCTGCGGCCGTGGCGCGGGTCCGTCGAGGTGAACGTCGAGCTGCCCGCGGGGTCCCGGATCGAGGCCGAGGGCTACGCGGACCTCATCGCCACCGGACGGCTCGGGCAGACCGTCCTGCGCGGGTCGAACGGGGAGATCCGGGTCGAGGAGACCGGGGCGCTGGAGGTCAAGACGTCCGTCGGGGACGTCTCGGTCGAGCGCGTGACCGGGCCGCTCGAAGCGGTCAGCTCCACCGGGACGATCCGGATCGGCGTCCTCGACGGCTCCGGGACGGTCAAGGCGTCCACCGGGTCCATCAGCGTCGGCGAGGTGACCGGCGCGCTGGAGTTGAAGACCGGCACCGGTGACATCACCGTCGACCGCGTGTACGCGGACGTCAGCGCCAAGTCGGCGCACGGGCGGATCCGGATCGGCTCGGCGGTCAGCGGGACCGTCCGGCTGCAGAACGGCCACGGCAAGGTCGGCGTCGGCATCGCCGAGGGCACGGCCGCCTGGCTGGACCTCCACAGCAAGAACGGCGTGGTGCGCAACGCGCTGACCACCGCCGAGAACCCCGACGGCGCCGAGTCGATCGTCGAGCTGTACGCGAACACCGACTACGGGGACATCGAAGTCCACCGTTCCTGACACGCGAGGAGAAAACCCCCCATGAGCGACGCGATCACAGCCGACGGGCTGGTCAAGAGATACGGCGACGTCACCGCGCTGGACGGGCTGAGCTTCTCGGTCCCGGCGGGGACGGTGCTCGCCCTGCTCGGTCCGAACGGCGCCGGGAAGACCACGACCGTCCGCGTCCTGACGACGCTGCTGCGCCCCGACGAGGGCCGCGCCACCGTCGCCGGATGCGACGTCGTCCGCGAGGCCGCGCGGCTGCGCGCGCTGATCGGACTCTCCGGGCAGTATGCCGCCGTCGACGAGCACCTCACGGGCACCGAGAACCTGGAGATGGTCGGGCGCCTGTACCACCTGGGCGCCAGGCGCAGCAAGGCCCGCGCTCGCGAGCTGCTGGAACGGTTCGATCTCGCCGACGCCGCGGACCGTCCGGTGAAGGGCTACTCGGGCGGGATGCGCCGCCGCATCGACCTGGCCGGCGCGCTCGTCGCCGACCCGCCCGTCCTGTTCCTGGACGAGCCGAGCACGGGCCTGGACCCGCGCGCCCGCGCCGCGCTGTGGGACACCGTCTCCGAGATCGTCGCGGGCGGCACCACCCTGCTGCTCACCACGCAGTACATGGAGGAGGCCGACCGCCTCGCCGACCGCGTCCTGGTGGTCGATCACGGCCGCGCCATCGCCGAGGGCACCGCCGACGAGCTCAAGGACCGGGTCGGCGGCAACCGCATCGAGCTGACCGTCGCGGACGCCGCGCAACTGGACGCCGCCGAGGAGGCGCTCGCGTGGGTCGCGGTCGGCGCGCTGCGGACCGCGCCGGAGTCGCAGCGGATCACGGTTCCGGTGACGGACGGCCCGGAGGCGCTCCGCCAGGCCCTCGACCGGCTCGCCGCCGCCGGCGTCCGGGTGCGGGACATCGGCCTGCGCCGCCCCACCCTCGACGACGTCTACCTCACCCTGACCGGACGCCGCGCGTCCGGCGCCGAACGACCGGTCGCGGAGGCCACCCGATGAACGCGCTCACCCTCTCCGTCGTGGACGGCTGGACGATCACCAAGCGCAACGCCCTGAAGATCAGGCGGTCGCCGGACCTGCTCGGCGCCGCGGTCATGTTCCCGATCGTGTTCGTGCTGATGTTCGTCTACGTCTTCGGCAGCGTGATCCACGTGCCGGGGATGTCCTACCGGGAGTTCCTGATCCCCGGGATCTTCGTCCAGGCCGTGATCATGGGCGCGCAGACCACCGGCTACACGCTGACCCTGGACCTGCAGAAGGGCATCTACGACCGGTTCCGCTCGCTGCCCATGGCGCGCTCCGCGGTGCTGATCGGCCAGACGGTCAGCGACCTGCTGATGAACCTCGCCGGACTGGTCGTCATGGCGGTGGTGGGGCTGGTCGTCGGCTGGCGCGTGCACTCCTCGCCCGTCGAGGCCGTCCTCGGGTTCGGGCTGCTGTTGCTGTTCGCCTACGCGTTCTCGTGGGTCACCGCGTCCGTCGCGCTGTCCCTGCGCACGCCCGAGAGCTTCAGCAACATCGCGACAATGGTCTCGTTCCCGCTCATGTTCATCTCCAACGCCTACCTCGACAGCTCGAAGCTGCCGACGCCGCTGCGGGTCGTCGCCGAGTGGAACCCGATCTCGACCTTCACCCAGGCCGCGCGCGAGCTCTTCGGCAACACCAGCCCGGCGCTGAAGACGTCGGACGCGTGGCCCATGCGACACGCCGTCCCGGCTTCGATGCTCTGGATCGCCGTGATCCTGGTCGTGTTCGTCCCGCTGGCGACCCGCCTCTACAAGAAGGCCGTCAGCTCCTGACGGGACGGGGCGGGGACGGGACGCGGGACGGGGCGGGCGCGAGCGTGTCAGCCGGACGGGACGAGATGGGGCGGGCGCGAGCGTGTCAGCGGGACGAGCGGGCCGACACGATCTCCGAGACGGCCTTCTCCAGGGCGTACGCGGGATCGGCGGCGCCGCCCTTCACCTGGGCGTCGGCCTGCGCGACCACGGTCAGCGCGCGGGCCACGCCGTCGCCGGACCAGCCGCGCAGCTGGCGCTGGACGCGGTCGATCTTCCAGGGCGGCATGCCGAGCTCCTTGGCCAGCGAGGCCCCGCGGGCGCCGCGGGGCGCGCCGCCGACCTTGGCCAGGCCGCGGACGCCCTGGGCGAGCGCGCTGACGATCAGGACGGGCGCGACGCCGGTCGCCAGCGCCCAGCGCAGCTGCTCCAGCGCGTCGGCGAGGTGGCCCTCGATGGCCTTGTCCGCGACGGTGAAGCCGCTGACCTCGGCCCGGCCCCGGTAGTAGCGGGCGATCGCGGCGTCGTCCACCTTGCCGCCGGTGTCGGCGACGAGCTGGCTGCAGGCGGCGGCCAGCTCGCGCAGGTCGGTGCCGACCGCGTCCACCAGGGTGCGGGCGCCGTCGGCGGAGATCTTGCCGCCGTGCCGCCGGATCTCGGCGCGGACGAAGTCGATCCGCTCCCCGGCCTTGGTGACCTTCGGGCAGGCGATCTTGCGCGCGCCGGCCTTGGCCAGGCCGTCCGCGACGGCCTTGCCCTTCGCCCCGCCCGCGTGGACGGCGACCAGCGCGACGTCGGGCGCGGGGTTCTTCACGTAGCCGAGGACCTCGGCGGCGAGGTCCTTGTTGAGGTCCTGCGCGGCGCGGAGCACGAGCACCTTGGCGCCGCCGAAGAGCGAGGGGGAGGTGAGCTCGGCCAGGCGTCCCGGCTCCATCCCGGCGGGGACGAGGTCGATCACCTCGGTCTCCGGGTCGTCCGCCCGGGCGGCGGCGACGATGTCGCCCACCGTCCGCTCGATGAGCAGCTCCTCGTCTCCGACGATCAGGGTGATGGCGTCCACTGGCACCCCCCAACAATGCCACACCGTCCTCGCCGTCCCGACCGGGCCGAGCCGGCGCGTCAGGCCCGCACGGCGGCGAGCGCGGCGAGCAGGGCGGTCACGGCCGGTTCGGACGAACGGTCCGGATGGTGGACGGTGTGGTACGCCACGGCGGGAAGGTCGGTGATCTCGCGGTGGACCAGTCCGGCGGGCGCGGGCACGCAGCCGTTCACGACCGCGAGTCCCGCGCCCAGCGCGACCAGGTGCAGGATCAGCGGCCAGCCGGACGCCTCGACCGCGACGGTCCACGGGATCTCGGCGGCGCGGAGGGTCCGTTCCAGGAAGGCGCGGTGGGGGCCGTGCGGCGGCGGGACGATCAGCTCCGTCCCGGCGAGGTCGGCCAGGGTGAGGGACGGGCGCGCCGCCAGCGGATGATCGGCGGGCATCGACAGGACCTGCGGGAACGTCGCCAGCGGGGTGGCCGCGAGGTCACCGGGCAGGACGTCCAGCACGGCGACCCCGACGTCCGCCGCGCCGCTCCGGACGGCCGCGAGCACGCGCGTCCGGTCGCCGTTGACGAGCCGCACGCCCGTGGTCGCGTGCAGGCGGCGGATCGCCGGTCCCAGCAGGTGGAGGTAGGCGCCCTCGCCCGCCGCGAGCGCCGGGACGCGGGGCCGCGCCGACCCGTCGAGGCCGGCCAGGAAGGCCGCCATCCGGTCGTCCAGTTCCCGCGCGAACCGGGCGAGGCGCTCGCCGTCGGGCGTGAGGACGAGCGTCCGGCCCCGCCGCAGGTAGAGCGGGCGGCCCAGGTCGTCCGCGAGCTTGCGGATCTTGGTGTGCAGGGCGGGCTGCGAGATGTGCAGTTTCTCGGCGGCGCGCGTGAAGTTCAGGTGGGCGGCGAACACCGCGAACGACGCGAGCGCGTCCGTCGACAGCCGTTCCATAGCAAGAGGCTATAGGTCGGCGCAGTAATAATAGTTCTGCTGGATCTCTCGGGTTGCGACGCTGCTGGGCATGGAACCGAGACTGGGCGTCGATTTCGGACGCGTCATCCAGGGCGGACCGCTGTCGCCGGGGAACGCCGACACCGCGTTCCTCGGCGGGACACTGCGCGACGCCCTCGCCTCCCCGCCCAACGACGGGGCGTTCGAGGCGCTCGCGGAGCTCGTCGCGCTGTTCGGCGGACGGGTGTGGATCATCTCCAAGTGCGGCGAGCGGGTCGAGCGGAAGACGCGCGCGTGGCTCGACCACCACCGCGTCCCCGCCCGCACCGGGCTGCCGCGCGCCAACGTCCGCTTCTGCCGGAAACGGGCGCAGAAGGCCGTCCACTGCGCCGACCTCGGCATCACCCACATGATCGACGACCGGCCGGCGGTGCATCGGGCGCTGGCGGGCGTCGTCCCGCACCGCTACCTCTTCGGCCCCCGGGACGCCCCGGCGCCCGAAGGGCTGCCCAACCCGCTGAGCTGGGCGGAGACCCTCAGCATGATCAAGGCGGACGTCCTCGCGGCCCCGGTCGGCGGCGCGACTCCGGTCACGGACGCGACAGGTAGCGCGGCGGGACGTGCGGGACGAGCCACACGCCGTTCTCGCTGAGACGGAACTCATGGCCGTCCGCGGCCATCTCGGCGGCGGCCACGGTCAGCACGACCGGGACGCCGCGCCGCGCGCCGACGCGCTCGGCCGTCGCGCGGTCAGGGGAGAGGTGGACGGCGTGCCGCCGCATCGGCAGCAGCCCCTCCGCCATGATCGCGTCCAGCGCCGTCCGGACCGTGCGTGGAAGAGGACGGCGGGCGGCGTCGCGGGCGCCAGGCCGAGGTCGACCGGCACCGAGTGCCCCTGGCTGGCGCGGATCCGGCGGCCGTCGTAGGCGTAGCGCCGCTTGTCGTTGGCGGCGACGACGTGCTCCAGCTCGGCGCGCGTGATCGGGAAGCCGTGCCGCCGCGCCGCCGCGAGCAGCTCGTCCACGTCGGCCCAGCCGTCCTCGGTGAGGGTCAGGCCGATCCGCTCCGGACGGTGCCGCAGGTGCTTGGCGAGGTACTTCGAGATCTTCACCAGGCGCCGCTCGTCCATGAGCGCCACCGTAGCCGCCCGGCGTCGGCCGCCCCCGGGCAGGCAGAGGGCGCTGAACGCACAACGACGAGGCCGCGTCCCCCGAGAGGGACGGCGGCCTCGTCGTGGATGCCGGGAAGTGGCCTTACTTGGCCAGCTCGGCGGCGCGCTTCGCGATGGCCGACTTGCGGTTGGCGGCCTGGTTCTTGTGGATGACGCCCTTGCTGACGGCCTTGTCGAGCTTGCGGGCGGCGTCGCGCTGCGCGGCGATCGCGGCGTCGGTGTCGCCGTTCTCGGCGGCCTCGCGGAACTTGCGGATCGCCGTCTTCAGCTCGGACTTGACGGCCTTGTTCCGCAGGCGAGCCTTCTCGTTCTGCTTGTTCCGCTTGATCTGGGACTTGATGTTAGCCACGTCGTAGTGCCTCAGCCTTGGTTGCGATCCTGGTTCCCGGCGCGCGACGGCCGCGCGCTCGAGATCGTACGAACGTTGAACGGGGCGGACGGTGCCCCTAGGCACGACGCTACGCCACACGCAGTCGCACAGCTTACCAATCCACCGCCACCGCCCAAAACCGAGGCGCCCGAACCCGGGCCGAGAGGCGAACGCCGGCGCCGGAACGCGCGGCCCTCAGGGTGCGCGAACAGGGCCCCGCGACCCGTGCACCGAGCATCCCCGGGGACATGGGACCATGGAGGACGGTAGAGGAAGTCTGCCATGCCCTGTCCACCAGTGAGTTTGCGAACGGATCCCGGTGCCCGCACCTGAGCCTGACAAGACCGACCCCGCGATCATCCGCAACTTCTGCATCATCGCGCACATCGACCACGGCAAGTCGACGCTGGCCGACCGGATGCTGCAGCTCACCGGGGTGGTCGAGGAACGCCAGATGCGCGCGCAGTACCTCGACCGCATGGACATCGAGCGCGAGCGCGGCATCACCATCAAGTCGCAGGCGGTCCGGCTGCCCTGGCGCGGGCCGGACGGCACCGACTACGTCCTGAACCTGATCGACACCCCCGGCCACGTGGACTTCTCCTACGAGGTGTCCCGGTCGCTGGCGGCGTGCGAGGGCGCGATCCTGCTGGTGGACGCGGCGCAGGGCATCGAGGCGCAGACGCTCGCCAACCTGTACCTGGCGCTGGACGCCGACCTGCACCTCATCCCGGTGCTGAACAAGATCGACCTGCCCGCCGCGCAGCCGGAGAAGTACGCCGAGGAGCTGGCCGGGATCATCGGCTGCGACCCGTCCGACGTGCTGAAGGTCTCCGGCAAGACCGGCGAGGGCGTCGCCGAGCTGCTGAACCGGGTGGTCGAGACCGTCCCGGCGCCGGTCGGCGACCCGGACGGCCCGGCCCGCGCGCTGATCTTCGACTCGGTGTACGACACCTACCGCGGCGTGGTCACCTACGTCCGGATCGTGGACGGCCACCTGTCCCGGCGCGAGAAGTCGCTGATGATGTCGACCGGCGCGGCGCACGAGACGCTGGAGGTCGGGGTCATCTCGCCGGAGCCGAAGCCGGTCGGCGGGCTCGGCGTCGGCGAGGTCGGCTACCTGATCACCGGCGTGAAGGACGTCCGGCAGGCGCGCGTCGGCGACACCGTCACGGGCGCGTCGCGGCCCGCCGGCCAGGCGCTCGGCGGCTACCAGGACCCCAAGCCCATGGTGTTCTCGGGCCTCTACCCGGTGGACGGCGACCAGTACCCCGACCTGCGCGACGCGCTGGACAAGCTGCGGCTGAACGACGCGGCGCTGATCTACGAGCCGGAGACGTCGGCGGCGCTCGGCTTCGGGTTCCGCTGCGGCTTCCTCGGCCTGCTGCACATGGAGATCGTCCGGGAGCGGCTGGAGCGCGAGTTCAACCTCTCGCTGATCTCCACCGCGCCGAACGTGGTCTACCGGGTCGTCATGGAGGACGGGAGCGAGCACACCGTCACCAACCCCAGCGAGTTCCCCGAGGGCAAGCTCGACTCGGTGTACGAGCCGGTGGTGAAGGCGACCCTGCTCAGCCCGTCGGACCACATCGGCGCGATCATGGAGCTGTGCCAGTCCCGCCGCGGCGTGCTGCTCGGCATGGACTACCTGTCGGAGGACCGGGTCGAGATCCGGTACACGCTGCCGCTCGCCGAGATCATCTTCGACTTCTTCGACCAGCTGAAGTCGCGGACCCGCGGCTACGCCTCGCTCGACTACGAGCCCGCGGGCGAGCAGGAGGCCGACCTCGTCAAGGTCGACATCCTGCTGCAGGGCGAGTCGGTCGACGCGTTCAGCCAGATCGTCCACAAGGACAAGGCCCGCGAGTACGGCCTGATGATGACCTCCAAGCTGAAGGAGCTCATCCCGAGGCAGCAGTACGAGGTGCCCATCCAGGCCGCGATCGGCGCGCGCATCATCGCGCGCGAGAACATCCGCGCCATCCGCAAGGACGTCCTCGCCAAGTGCTACGGCGGCGACATCTCCCGTAAGCGGAAGCTGCTGGAGAAGCAGAAGGAGGGCAAGAAGCGGATGAAGACGATCGGCCGGGTCGACGTCCCGCAGGAGGCCTTCGTCGCTGCGCTGTCCACCGGGGAGACCTCGTCCACCGACAAGGGCGGCAAGAAGTAGCGGTCGCACGTCCGAGGCCCGGGCCCGCCGAAAGGCGACGCCCGGGCTTCGCCGTTTCGGGGGCGGGGCGGCGTCCGCTCAGGGGGTGGACGGTCGTAATGCTCGTGGCGGACGGACCGTATCCGGCCGGGACGGGGGAGCTGGCCGCCGAGTCAGGCGGTTTTGGCCAATGCGGTGGTAACGCACCGCCGCGAGAGCGACACTGTCCGTCGTGACACACACCCTCCTGCACCAGGTTCTGGTGTCCGATCTGGTGGTCCCGGTCGGCCTGGCCCAGCTCGGCGGCCAGGAGTCCCTCACCGGCTTCGGCGCCCGCCTCTCCGACGCGACCTGGCTGCGCAGCGACCTGATGGTGTTCCGCAAGGAGCAGGCCGAGGGCGACCTGTGGTTCATCCGCGGCGCGCCGCTGCTGGCCGTCGAGGTCGCCTCCGCCGCGTCCCGCGCGGCCGACCTCGGACCCAAGCGCGACCTGTACGAGCGCGCCGGGGTCGCCGCCTACTGGGTCGTCGACCTGCGCGGCGACGAGCCGGAGTTCCAGGTGTTCGAGCTGGACGGGACCGGCCGGTACGCCGAGCGCGCCCTGGTCACCTGGGGCCGCTCGGCCAAGCTGACCGTCCCGTTCGACATCGAGCTCGCCCCCGACCAGATCTTCGACCGGCTGCCCCGCCGGACCGCCCCCCGAAGGAGCCCCGCCGTGCCCGACCCGGCGTCCGCGACCCACGACCCCGCCGCCGCCCGGCGCGTCGGCCCCGACCTCCCGCACGGCGAGGACCCGATCCTCATCGACGCGTTCGGCCACCGCTGGCCGACCGGCGCGGAGAAGGTCGAGCTGTGGGACGGCTGCCCCGTGTTCTACGGCGAGTGGGACGACCGGGACGTCGAGATCGCGCGCCGCGCCTACCCCGACCGGGTCGTCCGGCTGGACCAGGACGCCGGCGAGCCGGGCACGATGACCATCCTCCCCGCCCCGACGGCGGGCGACGACCCGGACGCCGGCCTCGACCTCGGCCGTGCCTCCGACGGCGTCCCGGACGCTGCCCTGAACGGCGGCCTGAACGGCGGCCTGAACGGCGTCCCGGACGGCGGTTTCGGTCCCGCCCGGGACGGCGAGCACGGCCCGGCCGCTACTTGATGAGGGGCCAGGCGATGAACGGCGGCACCTTGCGGAACTCGCCGCGGTTGGCGGCGCGGGCGGCGTAGACGAGGAAGACCATCACGACCGCCGAGAACAGCACGAGCAGCCACAGGATCGCCGGGAGCGCCAGCGAGATCAGGCCCCCGACCGCCCAGACCGCGACGGCCGCGATGCCCATGTTGAGCCCCTGCGCCGCGTGCCGCCGGACGAACGGGTGCCGTGCCCTGCCGAGGTACACGACGGCGGGCGCGATGACGGTGACCAGGAACTGCCCGATGTAGGCCATCAGCGCCCAGGTCATCTCGTCGTAGCTGACGTCCCCGTAGTGCGCGGGTTCGGGAGCGGAGGCGGGTGGGGCGGCGGGCGGAGCGCCCTGCCAGCCGCCCTGCCCGGACCCGGCGGGCGGCTGCTGCCACCCCTGCCCGGCGGGCTGCTGGTAGCCCGGGTTCGGCGGCTGCTGGTACCCGGGGCCGCCCGGAGGCTGGTGGCCCTGCCCGCCGGGCGGCTGCTGCCAGCTCTGCGGGGACGGCTGCTGCCAGTCGCGTCCGCCCTGCTGCCACTGCTGGGCGGGCCGCGGCTGCTGCCAGGGGCCGGGTTGCTGCGGAGGAGGCCCGTAGGCCATGCGGTGCGTCCTCTCCGGGGTGCGGCGAAGGGGTGAGCGAGAAGTGTACGACCCTTACGACGCCGCCGCCCGCGCCCGGGTTCCGGCCGGGCCGTCCGCACGCCCCTCCCGGCCGGACCGTAATCGCGCTAGGGGCGCCAGAGGACGGCGGACGGCGCGGACGGCGAGACGGTCACCGAACCCGTCCACGTGATGCTGGAGTTCTCCTGCGGCAGGTAGTTCCGGTCGAGGAAGAAGCCGCGCCGGATCGCGGTCACGGTCGCGGACGCGCCGTTGTCGCCGGGGCCGGTCGGCTGGCGGAGCGCCTCGACGGACGCGATGTCGGCGAGCGTCGTCCCCGCCGGGAGCTCGACGGTCGTGGCGGGGGAGCCGTCCCGGCTGATCGACCACGACGGCTCGGAGTGGTCGGACCGGTACAGCCGCGACGGGTCCTTCTTCAGCCGGACGCCGATGCTCACGCCCGGCGCGGACCCGGTGCCCGTGGCCGCGCCCGTGGCCTTGGCGAACTCCAGGTAGAGGTAGGTGCGCAGGTCGCCGACCGCCGGGGTGTCCGGCGACGACGGCTTCTCGATCTTGCCCTCGCGGTCCATCTCCTGGGCGGTGATCCGGTACGTCCAGGGGGTGCGGTCCATGAGGTACTCGCGGGCGCGGTCGTCGGGGCGGGTGGCCGTGGTGTCGAGCAGGAACCGCAGCCTGGCGTCCGGCGTGACCGTGTCGCACATGTTGTTGTTCAGCGTGCAGGTCTGCATGACCGGGTGATCGCCCTCGTAGCGTCCGGTGAACTTCAGCGTCTGGTGCTCGGGGGCCTGGTAGACGGCGGTGCCGGCGACGCGCTTCCCCGCGGCGTCGACCTCGACGCGGTACACCCACTCGATGTCGGTGGTGCGGCCCCAGCGCGCCATGAGCGCGGGCGTGTCGGTGCCGCCGTCCTCGTTGCTCCAGATGACCGAGTACTCGAGGACCTTGTGGCCGGGCGTCGCGGCGGGCCGCGTCTCGTGCCAGGCGATCAGCGGGGCGTCGGTGTAGGCGTTCTGGTACGGATCGCCGCCGGGCTTGCCGGACGCGTCGAGCGTGCGCCCCACCACGACGGGCGCGTGCCGCAGCACGAGCTGGTCGTCCTTCGGCTGGCGGACCTTCGGCTTCGCCAGCACGACGCGCCGCGCGGCGGGCGCGGATCCCTTGGCGAACCGGAAGGTCAGTTTGTGCCGGCCGTGCCGGACGGCGCCGAGCCCGAGCGTGCGGGGCGTCGGCTCGGCGGCGGGGACGAGCAGGTCGGTGACGTGCCGTCCGTCCACCGAGACCGCTACCAGGGCGGCCTCCGCGCCCTTGCGCGCCCAGGACACGCCGGGCGCGGCGACGGTGAGGCCGAGCACCGCCTCGCCGTCGCGGGCGGCGGTGAAGGAGACCGAGCGGGCCGGGCCGGACCGCTCGACGACCGGCCCGGCGGTCGCGGACGCCGGGAGCGCGGTGACGAGGGGGACGGCGGCGAGGCCGGCCGCGAGGCCGAGGGTGAGGGGGCGCAGGCGAGTGTCCATGAGCGGCGAAGCTAGGCGCGGCTGATTGCGGGCCGGTGAAAGAAAGGTCCCCGAAGCGTGTCGGGTTCGTGGGGAACCGGAGAATGACCACCCGGTCAGCCGAGCCTGTCGCCGGTGCGGCGGAGCCTGCCGCCCGGTCAGCGGGGCCCGTGGCCCAGGGGGGAGCCTGTGGCTCGGTCGGCAGGGCCTGTCGCCGGGTCAGTGGAACCTGGCGGTCGGTCAGCGGAGCCCGTCGGCGAGGAGCCGGGGGAACTGGAGGGTCGCGCGGCTGAACGCGAACGACTCCGGCGCGTCGTCCGGGCGGGACAGGGTGAGGCCCATCGCGGGCACCTGGACGAACGGCCCGTGCTCGACGACCTCGTGCCCGAGCTCGCGGAACAGGCCGGTGACGTCGTCGGCGGGCTCGTCGAGCAGGTCGATGCCGTCCAGCCGGGGACGCAGCTCGGGGTTGCCGCCCCAGCCGGGCGCGCGCCCGGTGTAGACCTCGCCGAGCCGCTCCACGCCGTCCGAGCCGATCTCGGTGGACACCGCGAGGACGCCGCGTCCGACCTGGATGCTGCGGTGCGCGGACCATCCGCACAGGAAGGAGGCGCGCGGCGCGGCGGTCCCGACGCGCGCGGCGACGGCGGCGAGCGTCGTCCAGGCGTCGGCGGCCTCGGTGGAGAACAGCAGGTGGTCGTCCGGCAGCACGGCGCCGCGGCCCGGCTGGAAGGTGACCACGAACGGCGGGACCTCGCCGGGGAACCGCGCCGGGTCGGGGTCGCGCAGCGTGACCAGGCCCTCCCACTCGACCGGGTCGCGCACCGCGAACCAGGTGATCTCGGTCTCCACGCCCAGCTCGGTGAAGGTCCGGTCGGTGAGGCGGCGGCCGACGATCTCGCGCAGCCCGTCGGCGACCTCGGCGAGGTGCCCGGACCACCACGGCGGCTCGCGGTCCCGGCGCCGGACGCCGGTCTGCCACCGCACGCCGGGGCCGGCGAGCCGCTCGTGGCTCGCCGTCCCGCACTCGGAGACGACCGTGTAGCCCCAGCCGTCCTCGTCGCCGCGCAGCGTCACGCGCGCGGGCACCAGCCCCCGTTCCCGTCCCACGCCGCCGACCCTATCCGCCTCCGCCCCCGTCCCGCCCCCGAGCCGGGACGGTCCTGCGGGCGGTCCCGCGGGCGCGCGGTCGCGGGGCGGGGGAGCCTTCGCGGTGATCAAGGTGGGATGTCCGGGGTGTCCGGCGGGCGGACGGCCCGGGTTGGCCGCGACACGGCGGCCGGAGCTTGGCCTGCGCCGATATGTCGGTACCGTCATGAGGGACGGCTTCGTCGCAGGCCCCGGCCGTCCCGGGGCGACGGTCCGCGTCCGCCACACCGTGCCCGCCGCTCCGTCTCTCGTCCGGAGGTTCCACCGTGACCGACTCCGAGCAGGTTCTCCGCACCCCGCGCGAGCGGGAGGCGGTGAACGCCGCCGTCCGCGCGCTGCGCTCGGCGGCGCCGGAGGGATGGGAGCGGCTGGGCCTGGAGTTCCGCGCGACGATCGGCATCGACAGCGCCACCTTCGAGATCGTCGAGCCGGACGGCCTGACCCGCACCGCGATGCCGCCCGGCCAGGCCGTCGGCCGCATGGACGAGCTGCGCCGCGCGATGTACCGGCGCGACAAGGGCGCGTGGTTCACCGCGAGGCTGTCGGTCGAGCGGTCCGGCCGGTTCAGCGCGGAGTTCGACTACGACGGCGAGCCCGACTTCACCCCGCCGCTCGGGCCGTCCGCCTACCGCGTCGACTTCGACCGCTTCCCCCGCACCGAGGAGCACATTCCGGAGTGGCTCCGCGCCAAGCTCCGCCAGGCCGGCCCGTCCGTGCACTGATTTTGCGCAGGGCGCGGGGCGCGGGCCGGGCGTTCCGAGCAGGCGGACGGGCCGGGCAGACTTGAGGGGTGCCCTCGACCCTTCCCGACGGAGATCCCGTCCCCGCCGACGGGACGCTGCCATGCGGCGCCCTCGCGGGGCTCGGCGAGCGTCCGTTCGCCTTCTACGTCCACGTGCCGTTCTGCGTGACGCGCTGCGGCTACTGCGACTTCAACACCTACACGGCCACCGAGCTGGGCCCCGGCGCGAGCCGCGACTCCTACGCGGAGACGGCGGTCGCCGAGGTCCGGATGGCGCGGCGGGTGCTGGGCGACGCGGACCTGCCCGTCGAGACGGTCTTCGTGGGCGGCGGCACGCCGACGCTGCTCTCGCCGGACGACCTGGGCCGCGTGCTGGAGGCGATCGACAAGGAGTTCGGCCTCGCGCCGGGCGCCGAGGTCACGACCGAGGCCAATCCCGAGTCGGTGGACGAGGCGTACCTCGCGCGCCTGCGCGAGGTCGGTTTCACGCGCGTCTCCTACGGCATGCAAAGCGCGCGCGAGCACGTCCTGAAGGTCCTCGACCGGACGCACACGCCCGGACGCGTCCCGCAGGTCGTCGGGTGGACGCGCGCCGCCGGGTTCGAGCACGTCAACCTGGACCTGATCTACGGGACGCCGGGGGAGAGCGACGACGACTGGCGCGCGTCCCTGGAGGCGGCCCTCGCCTGTGAGCCCGACCACGTCTCGGCGTACGCGCTGATCGTGGAGGACGGCACGCGCCTGGCCGCGCAGGTCAGGCGCGGCGAGCTGGCCGCCCCGGACGACGACGCGATGGCCGACCGGTACCTCATGGCCGACGAGATGCTGTCCGGGAACGGCCTGAACTGGTACGAGATCTCCAACTGGGCGCGCGACGCCGGCGCCGAGTGCCGCCACAACGTCCTGTACTGGACGGGCGCGGACTGGTGGGGCGTCGGGCCGGGCGCGCACAGCCACGTCGGCGGGACGCGCTGGTGGAACGTCAAGCACCCGGCCGCGTACGCGTCGCGCCTCGCCGAGGGCGTCACGCCCGCGCACGCGCGCGAGATCCTCACCGACGACGACCGGCGCATCGAGCGGATCATGCTGGAGCTGCGCCTCGCGGACGGCTGCCCCGTGGACCTGCTGGACGAGCGGACCGTCCGGACCCTCGTCGCGGACGGCCTGCTGGAACCCGTTCGCGACGGCCGCGCCGTCCTGACCCTGCGCGGCCGTCTCCTCGCGGACGCCGTCGTCCGCGACCTCACCTGATCCCGGCCGAGCCCAGCGGCTCGGCCGACACCCCCCGACAGCGGGGCGTGGGATCGGAACAGCGCCGGATCAGCGGACGATCGGCCAGGCCAGGAAGGCCGGGATCGCGTACCAGTCGCCCTCCTCGGCGCGCGTGGTGGCGCGGACCGTGTAGGCGAACTGCGCGAGCCAGAAGATCCCCGTGATCGGGGCCGCGAGCGTCAGGCCCACGCCGAGCGTGGCGGCCGAGAGCGCGATCGCGGTCAGGCCGACCACCAGGCCGGAGATCTGGACGTTGAGCGCCTGCGCGGCGTGGTAGCGGACGAACGCCGAGCGGCCCTTGAACGTCGTGTGGAACACGAGCGGCGCGATCCAGGTCACCAGGCCGAGGGCGCCGAACGTGACGGCGGAGAGGCAGAAGGCGGCGGCCATGCCGACCAGGCCGCTCAGCTCGGCCCAGCCCGCCTTGTCCCGCTCGAAGCGGGTGACGGGCGGCGGGAGCGGCATGCCGGGCTCGTCCCCGGTCAGGGCGGCCGGGTCGGCGCGGTAGGCCGACGGGACGCGCGTCCACGGCTCGTACTCCGCCGCGGGACCGGCCTGGCGTGCGAGAACGGGAGCGCGCTCCCTCGTAGGCGTGCCGGCGCGGTCAGTCATGGTCTCCCCCTCTGGCGCGTGCACGGAAAGCCTCTCGCAACGAGTAACGAACCGGTTGCAGGCTGATATTCCGCCAGCTAAGGAAGAAATGCGTAGCGTCAGTGGCCGGTCACGAAATGCTTCCCACCGCGGTCATGTCCAGGGTCAAGGGACGGTCACGAAGTCGATGAGTTCCTCGACGCGGCCGAGCAGTCCGGGCTCCAGGTCGGCGTAGGAGTTCACTTTGCCGAGGATGCGCCTCCACGCCTCGCCGGTCTCCATCCGCCAGCCCAGGGCGTCCAGCACGCCCTCCTTCCAGGGGATCCCGCGCGGCACGCGCGGCCACTCCCGGATGCCGACCACCGAGGGCTTGACCGCCTCCCAGATGTCGATGAACGGATGGCCCGTGACGAGCACGTGCGGCGACGACACCTGCGCGGCGATCCGGCTCTCCTTGGAGCCCGCCACCAGGTGGTCGACCAGCACGCCCAGCTTCCGGCCCTCGTCCGGGGCGAACTCCTCGACGATCGCGGGCAGGTCGTCCACGCCCTCCAGGAACTCCACGACGACGCCCTCGACGCGCAGGTCGTGCCCCCAGATCTTCTCGACGAGCTCGGCGTCGTGCGCGCCCTCGACGTAGATCCGCGACTCCTTGGCCACCCGCGCCTTCAGGCCCCGCACCGCGATCGAGCCGGACGCCGACCGCACCGGTCCCGCCGGCGCGGCCCGTTCCGGCCGCACCAGCGTCACCGGCCTGCCGTCGATGAGGAAGCCGGCCTTGGCGAGCGGGAAGATCCGCCGCCTGCCGTGCCGGTCCTCCAGCGTCACGCCGAACTTGTCGCAGCCGACGACCGCGCCGCAGAACCCGCTGGCGGGATCCTCGGCGACCAGGCCCGGCTCGGCCGGGACCTCCGGGATGGTGCCCTTCAGGGGCCGTCGCCAGTCGCCCGCCAGAACGTCGTCACCGTAGTCCTTGCTCCGCACGGTGGACGACAATAACGATTCACGGAGCGCGGCAGAACGCCCCGCCGGGCGCGGCGGCGCGCGGCGCGGGGGCCGAACCGGGCTCGGGGCGTATCCGCGACGGCCCCGCCGGGCCGTACACTTGGCACTCGTAAGTATGGAGTGCCAGTACGGGGGCAGGGGAGGTGACCACGTGCTCGACGACCGGAAACTCGCGGTCCTGCGCGCCATAGTCGAGGACTACGTCTCCACCAATGAGCCGGTCGGCTCCAAGGCCTTGGTGGACCGGCACAACCTCGGCGTGTCGCCGGCGACCATCCGCAACGACATGGCCGTCCTGGAGGAGCAGGGTTACATCGCGCAGCCGCACACCAGCGCCGGCCGGATCCCCACCGACAAGGGGTACCGGCTGTTCGTCGACCGGCTGTCCACGATCAAGCCGCTGTCCAAGGCGGAGCGGCGGGCCATCGAGACGTTCCTGTCCGGGGCCTACGACCTCGACGACGTGGTCGGCCGCACCGTCCGGCTGCTCGCCCAGCTCACCCGGCAGGTCGCGGTCGTGCAGTACCCGTCGCTGACCCGCTCGTCGGTCCGGCACGTGGAGCTGGTGCCGGTCGCGACCGGGCGGGTGCTGCTCGTCCTGATCACCAACACCGGGCGGGTGGAGCAGCGGGTGATCGAGACGCCCGCCGAGCTGCCCGAGGAATCGATCGGCCACCTGCGGGCGTTGCTCAACACGTGCCTGGACGGTCTCGCCTTCGGCGACGTCCCGGGCGCGGTCTCGGAACTTCCCGAGCAGGTCTCCCCGGAGGAGCGTCCCGTCGCCGCGGCGGTGCTGTCGGTCCTCCTGGAGACCCTGGTCGAGAAGCACGAGGAGAAGGTCGTCTTCGCGGGCGCCGCCAATCTCGCCGCGATGGACTTCTCGCGCAGCCTCCGGGACGTCCTGGAGGCGCTGGAGGAGCAGGTGGTGCTGATGAGGCTGCTCGGCGAGTCCGCCGACTCCTCTACTGTTACGGTTCGGATCGGCACGGAGAACCCCGACGAGGGGCTCCGTTCGACCTCCGTGGTCGCCGCCGGCTACGGCGTCGGCGACCTCACCCTGGCCCGCCTCGGTGTACTCGGGCCTACTCGGATGGACTACCCCGGCACGATGGGAGCGGTACGGGCAGTGGCACGCTACGTCGGACAGATCCTGGCGGGGTCGTAGGTGGCCAACGACTACTACGCGACCCTCGGCGTCCGCCGCGACGCCGGCGCGGACGAGATCAAGAAGGCGTACCGGAGGCTCGCGCGCGAGCTGCATCCCGACGTCAACCCCGATCCGGAGACGCAGGAGCGGTTCAAGGAGATCACCCAGGCGTACGAGGTGCTCTCCGACCCGAAGAAGCGCGAGATGTACGACCTCGGCGCCGATCCGTTCGCCCCGGGCGGCGGCGCGGGCGCGGGGGCCGGCGGCTTCGGCGCGGGCTTCCCGTTCAGCGACATCATGGACGCCTTCTTCGGCACCGCGTCCGCGCGCGGACCCCGCTCGCGCGCGCGGCGCGGCCGCAACGCCACCCTCCGGGTCGAGCTCGACCTGAACGAGACGGCGTTCGGCACCACCCGCGAGCTGTCGATCGACACCGCGGTGGTCTGCGACACCTGCCACGGCGAGGGCACCGCCCCCGGCTCCCACCCCGAGACCTGCGACATGTGCCAGGGCCGGGGCGAGGTGCAGCAGGTCCAGCGGTCCTTCCTCGGGCAGGTCATGACGTCCCGCCCATGCCCGCAGTGCGGGGGCTTCGGCTCGGTCATCCGGCACCCGTGCCCCGAGTGCTCCGGCGACGGCCGGGTCCGCACCCGGCGGACGGTCAAGGTCAAGATCCCCGCGGGCGTGGAGAACGGCATCCACATCCAGCTCGCGGGCGAGGGCGAGGTCGGCCCCGGCGGCGGCCCGCCCGGCGACCTGTTCCTGGAGATCGTGGAGAAGCCGCACCCGATCTTCGAGCGGGAGGGCGACGACCTGCACTGCACGGTCGGCATCCCGATGACCGCCGCCGCGCTCGGCACCAGCGTCACCGTCGAGACGCTCGACGGCGCGGAGGAGGTCGACATCAAGCCGGGCACGCAGTCCGGCGAGGTGATCCGGCTGTACGGGCGCGGCGTCCGGCACCTGAACGAGTCCGGCCGCGGCGACCTGCACATCCACGTCAACGTCGAGACCCCGACCAAGCTGGACGAGGAGCAGGAGGCGCTGCTGCGCAACCTCGCCGCCCTGCGCGGCGAGGAGCGCCCGCCCGGCAAGTTCGCGCCGGGCCAGCGCGGCGTCTTCTCCCGCCTCCGGGACGTCTTCAACCAGCACTGATGCCCACCACCCGACACCCCGCCCCGGTGACCGTCCGACGCCCCGCGCTTCGGTCGGCGCCGGCGGCGATGCGGGGGGACGGCCGGTGAGCGCGCCGGTCTTCCTCGCCGAGCCGGGCCGCCTGGAGAACGACCGCGTCCTGCTGGACGGCCCGGAGGGGCGGCACGCCGCGGCCGTCCGGCGGCTGCGGCCCGGCGAGCGCGTCGACCTCACCGACGGCGCCGGCCTCGTCGCCGAGTGCGTCGTGGCCACCGCCGACAGGGCGTCCCTCACGCTGGACGTCCGGTTGCGGCGGCGGGTGCCCGCGCCGAGCCCGCGGCTGGTGGTCGTCCAGGCGCTGCCGAAGGGCGACCGGGGCGAGCTGGCCGTCGAGACCATGACCGAGGTCGGCGTGGACGAGATCGTCCCGTGGGCCGCCGCGCGCTGCGTCACCCAGTGGAAGCCGGAGCGGCGCGAGAAGTCACTCGGCCGCTGGCGTTCCACGGCGCGCGAGGCGGCGAAGCAGGCGCGCCGCGCGCACCTCCCGGTCGTGGCGGACCTGGCGTCCACGGCGGACGTGGAGAAGCGCGTCGCCGCCGCGTCCGCCGCGCTCCTGCTGCACGAGGAGGCCGCCGAGCCGCTGACCGCGCTCGCGCCCCCGCCGGACGGCGAGATCGTCGTCGTGGTCGGCCCCGAGGGCGGTCTGACGGACGAGGAGGTCGAGCGGCTCTCCGCCGCCGGGGGACGCCCGACGCTCCTCGGCCCGACCGTCCTGCGCACCTCGACGGCGGGCGTCGCCGCCGCCTCCGTCCTGCTCGCCGCCACCGGACGCTGGTAGCCCCCGGACGCTGGTAGCCACTGGACGCCGGCAGCCACTGGACGTCGGCAGCCACTGGACGTCGGCAGCCACTGGACGTCGGCGGCCCGAGGACTCGCCCTCGCGGCCTGCCGGCCCGTTCGTCAGGTGCAGGTCCTTTGCGGGCCGATGGCCCTCTCGATCGCGTGAACGTGAAAGACCCCCGGACGACGGACCGTCCGGGGGTCTTTCACGTCTGCTCGGGGGCTCAGCCGCTCGTGGTGGGAACCTCGGGCTCGCGGGTCGGGGGCGGCGTGCTCGGCGACGGCGGCGGCGAGTCGGTCGGCTTGGCCGTCGGCGTGCTCGGGACGCTCGGCGTGGGCGTCACGCTCGGCGTCGGCTTGTGGGTCGGGCACTGCGGCGAAGCGGACTTCCCGGCCGGTGCGCGCCTGGCCTGGCCGTGGCTCGGCGAGGTGCCGGGCGCGGGCGTCGAGGACGGCGGGCACGTCGGCGACACCGTGGACGACACCGGGAACTGCGAGCTGGTCGAATGCCCCGTTCCAGACGGGTCCGGGCCGGGCGTGGACGCGCCGGGCGTGGGGGAGCCGGTGTCGATCGAGCCCGTGCCCGAGCCGCCCTGCGAACCGTGGTGGCTCTTGGAGAACGGGCCGTCGTTGCCCATCGGGGACTGGATCAGGTCGAACGTCTGGGGCGCCGACACGCCCAGGCCCGCGATCGCCACCGCCGCGCCGACGGCGAGGACGGGCCGCGTCCAGTTGGCGGTGAACCACTCCCAGCCGGTCCGGCCCGGAAACCGCCGCCGCTCCCGCTCGGCCACGCGGGCGCGGATGCGCTCCAGCCCGTCAGCCGAGGGGGTGACCCGCTCCGCCTCCGCGTGCAGGGCACGGCGCAGGATCTCGCCGTGCTCGTCGTGGGGGCCCGTGGTCATGAGAACTGCTCCAGAACGTTGCGCAACGCGGCCATCCCGCGCGCCGTGTGGCTCTTCACGGCGCCCTTCGAGATGCCCATCGTCGCGGCGATCTCCGCTTCGGACAAATCGGCGTAGTAGCGCAGCACCAGGGCCTCGCGCTGCCGCGCCGGCAGCCGGTGCAGCGCGTCGACCACCGCCGAGCGCTCCAGCTCGCCGATGGCGCCGGCCTCCGCGCTGGGGGCGTCGGGCAGCCCCTTCGGAGCGTACTTCTCCACCACGGCGCGGTGCCGCAACACCGAGCGCGACCGGTTGACCACCGCCTGCCGCAGGTAGGACAGCGCCTTGTCGGGGTCGCGGAGGCGGCGCCAGCCGCCGTGCATCGCGACGAAGGCGTCCTGGACGACCTCCTCTGCCGTTCCCGCGTCCCGGACGAGCATGGCGGCCAGCCTGACCAGCGAGCGGTAGTTGGCGCTGTAGAGCGCGGTCACCGCCTGATCGGCGTCCCAGGCGACGGCGACTGCCCCCGCCGTTCCCCTGGCCACGAGGGTCTCGGTCACGTCTGTGGGACGCGCACCCTCGTCGTCCGGTTTACGAAAGGGCATCTTCTGCTGTGCCTCGGTCACCTATCCGCCGCCTTTGCCGTCCCCCGAACCCACCTTCGGGCGGTCACGGGGGCGGGCCGTGACAGGGCGCACCCGACCGGTCCAGGCGCGGCTCGGAGACCCGGGCCGGGGGGAACGCCTGACATGGAACCCTAGTCCAGTGACACGCCGGAATGCGGCGATCCACCGAAGGTTCCACCGAGGGTCGATCAAGGACCTTACCCGCTGCGGGTGGCGTTGGTCACGGCCTGAGTCGGCTTCGCAGGTCGGGACGGGAAAACTCGTTTTCGGCGAACGCTCGCTAGGATTTGGGACCGGCTTCGCGAGACGGAGGACGTGACGATGGAAGCGAGCACGGCGGACTGCCTGTTCTGCAAGATCGTGGCCAAGGAGGTGCCGGCGACGGTCGTCCGGGAGACCGGGACGGCGCTGGCGTTCCGCGACATCAACCCGCAGGCGCCCACGCACGTGCTGGTGATCCCGAAGGAGCACCACCCGACCGCGGCCGAGCTCGCCGCCGCGTCCCCGGCGCTGCTCGCCGACGTGATCACCCTCGCGGCCGAGGTGGCCGCCGAGGAGGGCGTCGGCGAGTCCGGCTACCGGATCGTGTTCAACACCGGCGCCCACGCCGGCCAGACGGTCTTCCACGTGCACGCCCACCTGCTCGGAGGCCGCGGCCTGGAGTGGCCCCCCGGATGAGGGACGGGCCGTCGGCGGCCGGGGGCAAATGGGGAGACCGTGCCGCGCGTCGGTCGGTACCATGGAGACGTGGCCGCCGCAAGGACGGCCGCGTGATACCCGTGGCGACGAGAAGGCAGGTCCGACAGGCCGCAAGGCCCGGCTGATGGTCGAATCAACACACCAGGGCAGCGACGGCGCCGCGCAGAACGGCGCGCGTTCCCAGATCCGCATCGTGGTGCCGGACGACCACTCCATGGTGAGCCTGCTGGGCTCCCGGGACGAGTTGCTCCACGTGATCGAGACGGCGTTCCGCAGCGACATCCACGTCCGCGGCAACGAGATCACCGTCACCGGCGCCCCCGCCGAGACCGACTTGGTCTCCCGCCTGTTCGCCGAGCTGATCGACCTGCTGAACGGCGGCGCGCAGCTCACCCCGGACGCGGTCGAGCGCAGTCTCGCCATGCTCCGCGCCGGGTCCGCCGAACGGCCGGCCGAGGTCCTGACGCTGGACGTGCTGTCCAGCCGGGGCCGCACGATCCGGCCGAAGACGCTGAACCAGAAGCGCTACGTCGACGCGATCGACAAGCACACCATCGTGTTCGGCATCGGCCCGGCGGGCACCGGCAAGACCTACCTGGCCATGGCCAAGGCGGTCAAGGCGCTGCAGGACAAGAAGGTCAACCGCATCATCCTCACCCGTCCGGCCGTCGAGGCGGGGGAGCGGCTCGGGTTCCTCCCCGGCACCCTCTACGAGAAGATCGACCCCTACCTGCGCCCCCTCTACGACGCGCTGCACGACATGGTCGACCCCGACTCGATCCCGCGGCTGATGGCGGCGGGCACGATCGAGGTCGCCCCGCTGGCGTACATGCGGGGTAGGACGCTGAACGACTCGTTCATCATCCTGGACGAGGCGCAGAACACCTCGCCCGAGCAGATGAAGATGTTCCTCACCCGGCTCGGGTTCGGGTCGAAGGTCGTGGTGACCGGCGACGTCACGCAGGTGGACCTGCCGAACGGGCAGGAGAGCGGGCTCCGGGTCGTCCAGCGCATCCTGGACGGCGTGGACGACATCCACTTCTGCCGGCTGAACAGCCACGACGTCGTCCGGCACAAGCTGGTGACCGACATCGTGGACGCCTACAACCGGTTCGACGAGTCCCGGGTGGCGGAGCTGGGCAAGCAGGCGGCGCGCGGGGGCGCGCCGCGCAAGCGGGGACGGTAGCGACCGGTGAGCATCGAGGTACTGAACGAGTCCGGCGTGCCCGTGGACGAGCACGCCATCTCCGACCTGGCCCGGCACGTGCTGGACGGGATGCGGGTGCACCCGCTGGCGGAGCTGTCGATCCTTCTCGTCGACGAGGAGGCGATGGCCGAGCTGCATGTCAAGTGGATGGACGAGCCGGGCCCGACCGACGTGCTGTCCTTCCCGATGGACGAGCTGCGCCCCGGCCAGCTCGACGGCGGCGCGGGCGACGACGGTGAGCTCGACCCGGGGCTGCTCGGCGACGTGGTGCTGTGCCCGGCGGTGGCCGAGCGGCAGGCCGCGCAGGCCGGGCACTCGACCGAGGCGGAGCTGGAGCTGCTGACCACGCACGGCATCCTGCACCTGCTCGGGTACGACCACGCCGAGCCCGACGAGCACAAGGAGATGTTCGGGCTCCAGGACGAGCTGCTCGGGTCCTGGCGGGAGAAGAACTCCGCGACATGACGGCCGGGCAGGGATGGCTGCTGGGGCTGGCGGTCGTCCTGGTGATCGTGGCGGGTCTGCTGGCGGGCACCGAGGCCGCGCTGGCCCGGATCTCCCGGCACCGGGTGGGCGAGCTGGCCGCGGCGGGCCGCCGGGGCGCGCTGAAGCTGACCGAGATCGTGGCCGATCCGGCGCCGTACGTGAACGTGGTGCTGCTGCTGCGGATCGGCTGCGAGGTCGTCGCGACCGTGATCGTGGCGGACCTGTGCGTGTCCTGGCTGGGCGAGACGTGGCAGGCGTACGTCACCGCGGCGGTCGTGATGATCTTCGTGAGCTTCGTGGCGGTCGGCGTCGGCCCGCGCACGCTGGGGTTGCAGCACGCGGAGCGGTTCGCGCTCGCGGGCGCGACGGTGATCCCGCCGGTGGCGCGGGTGTTCGGGCCGCTGCCGCGGCTGCTGATCCTGCTCGGCAACGCGCTGACGCCGGGCAAGGGGTTCCGCGAGGGTCCGTTCGCGACCGAGGCGGAGCTGCGCGACCTGGTGGACCTGGCCGAGCAGCGCAGCCTGATCGAGCCGGACGAGCGGCAGATGATCCACTCGGTGTTCGAGCTGGGGGACACGCTCGTCCGCGAGGTGATGGTGCCGCGCACCGACATGGTGTTCATCGAGCGGGACAAGTCGCTGCGGCAGGCGATGTCGCTGGCGCTGCGCTCGGGGTTCTCGCGGATCCCGGTGGTCGGCGAGAACGAGGACGACGTCGTCGGGATCGCCTACCTGAAGGACATCGTCCGCGCGACGCACGAGAACCCGGCGCGCGGCGGCGCGTCGGTCGAGTCGGTGATGCGGACCGCGACGTACGTGCCGGACTCCAAGCCGGTGGACGAGCTGCTCCGCGAGATGCAGGCCCGCCGGATCCACGTCGCGATCGTGATCGACGAGTACGGCGGCACCGCCGGGCTGGTCACCATCGAGGACATCCTGGAGGAGATCGTCGGGGAGATCACCGACGAGTACGACGTGGAGATCCCGCCGGTGGCCTGGCTGGACGGCGACACCGCGCGGGTCACCTCCCGGCTCCCGGTGGAGGACCTGGCCGAGCTGTTCGACGTCGAGATCGAGGTGGACGACGTGGACACGGTCGGCGGGCTGCTGGCGTACGCGCTCGGCCGCGTCCCGATCGAGGGCGCGACGGCGACGGTGGCCGGACTGCGGCTGCGGGCCGAGTCGCTGGAGGGCCGCCGCAACCGGATCGGAACGGTCCTGGTGCACCGCGAGAAGCCCGACGACGAGGCCGTCGCCGCCGGCTCCTGAGCGCCGCCGGCTCCTGAGCGAGGCCGGCTCCGGAACGTCGTCGGCCCGCCGCTGACCGTGATCGGGCGGTGTTAAACCTCGGCGGGGCGCGGGCATGATCACCCGTGTCACGCCGGCCGGACGGCCGGCGGCTCCCGGTTCGGGGGCTCGGGGTTCGGGGGGATTCCATGGCGCGCTCGGTGGGGCGTCGTGTGGCGTTCGCGGTGGCCGTCTCGGCGGTGTCGGCGCTGGCCGCGTCCGGCTGCGGGGCGGAGCGCGCGGCGATGCGCGGCGCGGCGGAGGCCGCCCTGGACGCCTCGTCGGCGCGGCTGTCGTCGGCGGCGATCCGGCTGAGCGACGTCCCGGAGGGCTTCATGCCCGCCGAAGATCAGGAGGTCTTCCGGGGGATGCGGCCGTCCGGCCCCGAGTGCGCGCGGTTGCTGCGGATGGTGGACGAGGCGAGCGCCAAGTCGTCGCTCGCGCGGCGGGACGTCCCGCAGACGCACGCGGCGTTCTACCGGGCGGACCCGGCGGTGAGCGTGGTCGAGCACGTGCTGCGGCTGCGGCCCGGTGAGGCCGCGCGGCGCGTCGAGGAGGCCCGCCAGGCGACCGCGGGCTGCCCGTCCCTCGACTTCGCCCTGCCCGGCGACACCGGGTGGGACGGCAGGAAATTCGACAAGCGCGGCCTCTCGCGCACCCCGCTCGACCATCCGGACACGCTGGCGGACGCGGTCGCCGCCCGGTACAGCCACCCGGACGGCGGACGCCGCTACGGCCTGGACGTCATGTTCGCCCGCGCCAAGGACGACCTGGTCGTGTTCGCCGCTCCCGGGGAGTTCGACGGCGACGGAGAGAAGCAGATCCGGTCGGTGCTGGCGCGCGTCATGAGCCGAGCGGCGGCCGCGCCCGAACGCGAGGTCGTCCTGACCCCGACGCCGCAGCCCTAGCGGCCGCAGGAGGGGGCGCCGCGGCGGTCAGAGGGTGGTGCGGAGGGTGCCGTCGGGGGCGGCGACCAGGACGGGGGCCTTGGAGCCGAGGTCGCGCACGGCCGCGACGTCCGCGTCGGACGCGGTGCCGGCGGCGGTGACGAGCGCGGCGGCCTCCAGGTCCTCCGCGCCGCTGGACACGGCCATCGCGACCGCGACCTGGAGCGCCGACAGTTTCAGCGACGGCAGGTCCACGCTGGTCGCGGCGTAGGTGCGGCCGGTCTCGTCGCGCACCGCCGCGCCCTCGGCGGCGCCGGTGCGGGCCCGGGACGAGCGGGCCAGCGTGATGATCTTGGAGTCCTCGGGGTTCAGCTCGGTCACGCCCGCCAGCCTACCGACGTCCGGTCCCGGCGGCCGATCGCAAGTCCCCGGCGAGCGCCCGCAAGTCTCCGGCAAGTGGCTCGCATGTGCCCGGCAAGTGGGGCGGGCCAGCCTGTGGACGTTCACCTGCGACGTCCTTGGGGAGCTCCGGAATGTCCCGTCTGCTGTACCGCCTGGGAAGGGCCGCCGCGCTGCGGCCCTGGCGGATGATCATCGTCTGGCTGGTCGCGGTCGGCGCGTTCGCCGGCCTGGCGGCCGCGTTCGGCGGCGCGACCCATGACAACTACCGGCTGTCGGGCAGCGGCGCGCAGCGCGCGTCCGACCTGCTGGCCGAGCGGTTCCCGGCGCTGTCCGGCGCGGACGCCCGGGTGGTCGTGCACAACCCGTCCGGGCCGGTGGACCAGGCCCGGATCCGGGCCGCCGGGGCGGAGCTGCGCGCGTTGCCGCACGTCGCGGCCGTGGAGCCGACCCCACCGGGCAAGGACGGCGCGACGTCGCTGCTGACCGTCCGGTACGACGTGCCGGTCACCGATCTCGCGCCCGCGGCGTCGCTCGACCGGCTTCGGGACGCCACGGCCGGGCTGAAGGCGGCCGGTTACGCGGTCGAGTTCGGCGGGCAGCTACCGGAGAACGTGGGCGCGCCGGGCGGTGTCGGCGAGGGCGTCGGCGTCGTCGCGGCCCTGGTCATCCTGTTCCTGGCGTTCGGTTCCGTGGTGGCGGCCGGGCTGCCGCTCGCGGTCGCGCTCGCCGGGCTCGGCGTCGGCGTCTCCGGAATCACCCTGCTCGCCGCCGCCACCGACATCGCCACCACCGCGCCGACCCTCGCGATCATGGTCGGGCTCGGCGTCGGGATCGACTACGCGCTGTTCATCCTGACCCGGCACCGCGAGGGCCTCGCCGAGGGGCTGCCCGTGCCGGAGGCGGTCGGCCGCGCGACCGCGACGGCGGGCATGTCCGTGCTGTTCGCCGGGTTCACCGTGCTGCTCGCGCTGTGCGGGCTGCTGCTGTCGGGCGTCCCGGTGTTCATGACCATGGGCTTCGCGACCGGGATCGTCGTCGCCGCGACCGTGCTGAGCGCGCTCACCCTGCTGCCCGCCGTCCTCGGGCTGGCCGGACGCCGGGTGCTGCGCCGCCGCGACCGGGCGTCCGGGGCGGCCGTGCGCACCGACGGGCCGCTCGTCCGCCGCTGGGCCGGGCACGTCGGACGGCACCCGTGGGCGTGGCTCCTCGCGAGCCTGGTGATCCTCCTCGCCCTCGCCGCGCCCGCCGCCGGGATGCGGACGTGGCCGAGCGACGCCAGCAGCGAGCCGTCGTCCAGCACCGTCCGGCGCGCTTACGACCTGCTCGCGGACGGCTACGGCCCCGGCGCGAACGGCCCGCTGCTCATCGCCGTGGACCTCCGCCAAGTGAACCGCGCCGAACTTCCCGCGATCCAGCAGCGCGTCGCGCACACCGAAGGCGTCGTGAACGTCGCGCCGCCGCAGTTCTCCCCCGACGGCGGCGCGGCCGTGCTCGTCGCGACGCCCGCCTACGGCCCTCAGGACGAGCGCGGCCCCGGCGTCGTGGACCGGCTGCGCGCGCACGCCCTCCCGCGCGGCGCGGAGATCACCGGCCTGACCGCGATCTACGTGGACCTGAACCGCCGCCTGGACGACCGGCTCTGGCCCGTGATCGGCGTCGTGGTCGCGACCTCGTTCGTCATGCTCCTGCTGGTGTTCCGGTCGGTGCTCGCGCCGCTGAAGGCCGCCGCGATGAACCTGCTGTCGATCGGGGCCGCCTACGGCGTGCTCGTCGCGGTCTTCCAGTGGGGATGGGGCGCGACGCTGCTCGGTCTGCCGCACAGCGTCCCGGTCTCCAGCTTCATCACGCTGCTGATGTTCGTCGTGCTGTTCGGCGTCTCGATGGACTACGAGGTGTTCCTGCTCTCCCGCGTCCGGGAGGACTGGCTGCGCACCGGTGACGCGCGCGGCTCGGTCGGCTCCGGCCTCGCCGCGACCGGCCGGGTGATCTCCAGCGCGGCGCTGATCATGGTCGCGGTGTTCGCCGGGTTCGCCTCCGATCCCAGCCTGGTGATCAAGCAGATGGGCGTGGGGCTCGCGGTCGCGGTGGCGCTGGACGCCACGCTCGTCCGGCTCGTCCTGGTGCCGGCGACGATGGCGCTGCTGGGCCGGGCGAACTGGTGGCTGCCGAAGCCGCTGGCCCGCGTCCTGCCCGAGTTCGACCCGCACGGGTCCGCCGGGCCCGAGGAGCGGACGCCCGTCCCCGTCTGATTGCGCGGAGCGGGCGCCCGTGCCGGTCTGATCGCGCGGAGCGGGCGCCCGTGCCCGTCTGATCGCGTTGAGTCGGGCTCCGGCCCGGCGTTCCGGGGTGCTGAACGCCCGGAACGCCGGGCCATTAGGCTTTTGACCGTGGCACTGGCGGTGCGGGTTCTGGGGGCTTTCGAGGCCGTGGTGCGCGGCGGGCCGGTGGACCTCGGCGGTCCCCGGCAGCGGTCCGTGCTGGCCCGGCTCGTCGCCGCGCACGGACGCCTCGTCCCGGCCGACCGCCTCGTCGACGATCTGTGGCCTGATGGCGCGCCGCCGAGGGCCGCCGCCGGGCTGCAGTCGTTCGTCTCGCACCTGCGCCGCGCGCTGGAACCGGACCGTCCGCCCCGGACGCCCGCGCGCGTCCTGGTGACGGCCCCGCCCGGTTACGCCCTGCGCCTTCCGGCGTCCGACGTGGACGCGTGGACCTTCGACGACCTCGTGGACCGCGCCCGCGACGCCGACGATCCGGCCGAGGCGCGCGCCCTCGCCGAACGCGCCCTGAAGCTGTGGCGCGGCCCCGCGTACGCGGAGTTCTCCGCCCTGCCGTGGGCCGCCGCCGAGACCGTCCGCCTGGACGAGCTGCACCGCCTCGCCGTCGAGTGCCGCGCCGAGGCGATGCTGCGGCTCGGTGCGGAGGCCGAGGCCGTCCCCGACCTGGAAGCGCACGTCGCCGCGAACCCGCTCCGCGAGGACGCGTGGCGCCTGCTGGCCCTGGCCCTCTACCGCACCGGACGCCAGGGCGACGCGCTCGGCGCCCTGCGGCGGGCCCGCGACGTCCTGACCGAGCAGCTCGGCGTCGATCCGGGCCCCGCCCTTCGCGCCCTGGAATCCGACATCCTCGCCCAAGCGCCGCGTCTCGACGCCGAACCGGGAACCGGAGAACCGAGCGCGGCCCAATCCGCGGCAGCTCGGGTGGGCGGGGTGGAGCGGCGGTTGCGGCTGGTCACGGCCGGTGCGGACGCGTTCGTCGGGCGGGACGCCGAGACGGCGCAGCTCGGGCGCGCGGCCGAGGAGGTCGCGGGCGGACGGTTCCGGGTCGTGCTCGTCGGCGGCGAGGCGGGGATCGGGAAGACGGCGCTGGTCGAACGGGTCGCGGGGACGCTCGCGGCGGACGGATGGCGGGTCGCGTGGGGGCGGTCCGAGGAGGCCGGGGGAGCGCCCGCGGCGTGGCCGTGGGCCGAGATGCTGCGTGCGCTCGCGGCCGGGACTCCTCCGGACGCGTCGCTCGCAGCGCGTCTCGCGCCCCTGCTCGACGACGCCTCCGCCGGGGAAGAGACCGGGACCGCCGCCGACGCGACGACCGGGCGGTTCCGGCTGCGCCTGGCCGTCGGCGACTATCTCGCGGGTCTCGCCGCGGAAGGGCCGCTGCTGCTCGTCCTGGACGACCTGCACTGGGCGGACGAGGAGACGCTCGTCCTGCTGGCGCGGCTGCCCGAGCGGCTGCGCGATCTGCCGGTCCTGGTCGTGGGAACGTTCCGTCCGGACGAGGCGGACGGCATGGCGGGCGCGCTCGCGCGGCTGGCCCGGCACGAACCCGTCCGGATCGATCTCGCCGGTCTCGCGGACAACGAGGTCGCCGTGCTGGTCCGGGCGTCGTGCGCGGCGGAGGTCGGCGCGGGCGAGCTGGCCGCGATCGCAGCGCGGACCGGCGGCAACCCGTTCTTCGCCCGCGAGACCGCGCGGCTGCTCGACGCCGAGGGCCCGGACGCGGCGGCGCGCGGCGTGCCCGCCGGCGTCGGGGACGTGCTGCGCCGCCGCTTCGCCGGACTGCCCGAGTCCGCGCTGACCGTGCTGCGGCACGCCGCGGTCGCCGGGACGGAGACCGACGTGCGGGTGCTCGCCGACCTGTCCGGCGGGGACGAGGACGCCGTCCTCGACGCCGTGGAGGCGGGCCTCGCCGCGGGGCTGGTCACCGAGCCCGCGCCCGGACGGATGCGGTTCGCGCACGCGCTCGTCCGCGACACGCTCAGCGCCGAACTGTCGGCGACGCGCCGGACCCGCCTGCACGGCCGGATCGCCGCCGCGCTGGAACGGCACGCGCCGGGCGAGGTCGGCGCGATCGCCCACCACTACCTGGCGGCCGGCACCGAGCCCGACCGGGCCGTCCGGTTCGCGACGCTCGCCGCGTCCGCCGCCGAGGCCCGGTTCGCGCACGCGTCGGCCGCCGAACTCTGGGACCGCGCCGCCGCCGCGCTCGACGGCGACGGATCGCGGGCGCGCGAGCGGCTGGAACTGGAGATCCGGGCGATCCGGGCGTTCGCGCTGGCCGGGGCGGTCGTGCCGTCGCGGGCCCGGCGCGCCCGGTGCGTCGCCGAGGCGCGGGCGCTGGGCGACGTGGAGCTGCTGGCCCGCGCGATCATCGCGTTCGACGTCCCGACCCTGTGGACGGCCCGCGAGTACGGCACCCTCGACACCGAGCTGCTCGACGCCGCCCGCGAGGCCCTGGACGGCCTGCCGGACTCCGCCGTCGAACTCCGCGCCCGCCTGCTCACCACGCTCGCGATCGAGCAGGAGGGCGAGCTCGGCGACGAGGGCCTGCGGGCGGCGCGGGAGGCGCTCGCGCTCGCGCGCCGCCTGGGCCGTCCCGAGACGCTCGCCGCCGCGCTCAACGGCTGCTACATCAACGGTTTCCGGACCGCCGAGGCCCGCGCCGACCGGTTCGCCGTCGCGACCGAGCTGCTGGAGCTCGCCACCGAGCACGAGCTGGCGGCCTACCAGGTCCTCGCGCACCTCCAGCTCCAGCAGACGCACATGGCGTTCCTCCGGCGGGACGAGGCGTCCCGCCACCGCGACGAGGGGCAGCGCCTCGCCGATCAGTACGGGCTGCCGCTGCTGCGCCGGATCAGCGACTGGCACCGCGCGCTCAGCCACGCGTTCGCCGCCGAGTACGACGACGCCGAGCGCGCCTACCGGGAGGTCGGCGAATCGATCTCCCGGACCGGGATCTGGTCCAGCGAGCTGGGCGTGACGTTCTTCGGGATCTTCTGCCTGCGCCTCATGCGCGGGCGCGCCGCCGAGGTGCTCGACACCGCCGCCTGGATGGCCGAGCGCTGGCCGCACATCGCCGCCACCGCCGACATCTTCGCGCTCGCCCTCGCGTCGGCCGGACGCCTGGACGAGGCGCGCCGGGCGGTCCAGAACGCGGGTCCGGTCCGTCCGGACTACTTCTTCGAGCTGGCCATCGCCCTGCGGGCCCGGCGCGCGATCGTCCTCGGCGACCGCGTCCTGGCCGGACGCTGCCTGGACGATCTGCTGCCGTACGCCGACCACATCGCCGGGGGAGCGAGCGCGGTCGCCACGATCGGCCCGGTCGCGCAGACCCTCGGCGACCTGGCCGCCTTCCTCGGCCGCCCGGACGAGGCCGTCCGGCACTACCGGGACGCGGCGGAGATCGCCGAGCGGCTCGGCGTCGAGCGCTGGTCGCGCGCCGCCGCCGAAGCGCTGCGCGCCCTAGGCGTCCCCGCCGCCTGACCAGGCCCCCGCCCCGCACGAACCCCGCGCGCACAGAAGGCGGAGCGGCGCGCGGACGGGGCGCGAGCGGGGCGCGGACGCCGCGCGAACAGAGGGTGCGCGCGCAAACGCGGCGGGCGGGCGGCGGGCGGGCGGCGCGCGAACGCTGCGTGGGCGGCGCGCGAGCGGGGCGCGGGCGGGGCGCGAGCGGGGCGCGGACGCCGCGCGGGGCGGGGCGCGAACGCCGCGCGAACAGAGGGGGCGGCGCGCACGAACGCAGCGCGGAGCGGGGCGCGGGCGGGGCGCGCACAGAAGGCGGAGCGGCGCGCACGAGCAGCGCGCGGAGCGTGCGCGGGGTGGGGTGTGAAACGGGGCGCTGGCGGTGTGCGGGGGCGGGGGGTGGGGTGGCTTGGGGGCGTCGGTGGACGAGGTGCTGCGCTGCGTCGGCGACAATTGGTCTTGTGACATCGCCAGGATCGCCAGCAGAGACCCCGCAGCCCGAGCCGTTCCGGTCCGGGTTCGCCTGCTTCGTCGGACGGCCCAACGTGGGCAAGTCCACGCTGATGAACGCGCTGGTGGGGACCAAGGTGGCGATCACCAGCAGCCGCCCGCAGACCACGAGGCGGGCGATCCGGGGCATCGTGCACCGGCCGGACGCCCAGCTCGTCGTGGTCGACACGCCCGGCCTGCACAAGCCGCGCACGCTGCTCGGCGAGCGGCTGGACAGCCTGGTCCGCTCCACCCTCACCGAGGTGGACGTGATCGGCTTCTGCGTCCCGGCCGACCAGCCCGTCGGCCCGGGCGACCGGTACATCGCCCGCGAGCTGGCGAACGTGAAGCGGACGCCGGTCGTCGCGATCGTCACCAAGACCGACCTCGCCCCGCCCGAGCGGGTCGCCGAGCAGCTCCTCGCGATCGGGGAGCTGGGGGCGTTCGCCGACATCGTGCCCTGCTCGGCCGAGAACGGCTTCCAGGTGGACGTGGTCGGCGACCTGCTGATCAAGCACCTGCCGGAGGGGTTCCCGCTCTATCCCGAGGGCGACCTGACCGACGAGCCGGAGCAGGTGCTGGTCGCCGAGCTGATCCGGGAGGCGGCGCTGGAGGGCGTCCGGGACGAGCTGCCCCACTCGATCGCCGTGGCGGTGGACGAGATGGCCCCGCGCGAGGGCCGCGAGAACCTCGTCGACATCTACGCCCACCTGTACGTCGAGCGCGACAGCCAGAAGGGCATCATCATCGGGCACAAGGGCGCCCGGCTGAAGGACGTCGGCCAGCGCGCCCGGCGGCAGATCGAGGCCCTGCTCGGCACCAAGGTCTACCTGGACCTGCGGATCAAGGTCCTCAAGGACTGGCAGCGCGACCCCAAGCAGCTCCGCCGGCTGGGCTTCTACGACTGATCGGGCGCCGCCCGGCCGTTCTCACGGATGGTCCGGGGCCTCCGCGGGCTCAGCGGTGGCCTCCGGGCGGGCGCGGCCGCGGCTCCGGGCCCGCACCGCGACCGGGCGGGCCAGGCTGAAGCCCACGACCAGCAGGGACGCCGCCACGCCCAGGTACCAGCCGTAGGCGAGCGAGACGTGCGTGCGGGTCGAGATCAGCGCGCCGTCCTCGCGGAGCCGGTCGCCCGCCCGTCCCAGCCGCAGCGCGAACAGGACGCAGGCGACCAGCGCGAGCGCGCCGGGAAGGGCCGCGAGCGAGGCGATGCGGGCGTCCTTGCCGACCGCGCCCCAGAGCGCGACCACGGCCGCGGCGAGCGCCAGCACGGGGACGACCACGACCGTGCCGTCCATCTCGATGCCCGCGATCGACCCGAGGTCGTCGCTGACCGAGGCGCCGAACAGCTCGGTGACCATCTCCAGCCGCGCCCACGGCAGGAACGCCGACACGAGCAGCGCCCCGGCGGCGAGGACGGTCAGCACGCTCCAGACCGTCCCGGCGCGGGGCCTGCGCGCGGGTCCGGTCGCCGGCGGTTCGGAGCCCGGCTCCGGGACGGGCTCCCGGGGCTCCTCCTCGGGCGGAAGGAACTGGGGTCGGCCCATGTCACCGGTCATGTGCCAAGCGTAAGGGTCGGGTGCGCGGTTGCCCGTGCGGGGCGCGGGAGGCGGCGGGGATCGGTAGTTTGGATGCGTCCGTTATGGGAGGAGAGACCGGTGTTGCTAGTTTTCAGCCTTTCGGTGTTCTTCCGCACGACGGGTGAGGGCACCTTCCACTGTCCGCGCTGCGGCGGCGACCGCGCCTACCGCCGCCGGGCCGCCCGCCGCTGGCTCACCCTCTTCTTCCTTCCGCTCGTCCCGCTGCGCCGCCTCGGCGAGGTCGCGGAGTGCCGCGTCTGCCGGACGCGGTTCGCCCTCTCCGCGCTGCGCACCCCGACCGCCCAGCAGCTCGCCGCCGCCCTGCCCGCCGGGATGCGCGCCGCCGCCGGACTCGTCCTGCGGGCGGGGGACCCCGATGACGAGCGCAGCCGCGCCCGCGCCATCGAGGCCGTCACCGGCTACGGCGAGCCCGACTACGACGACGTCGCCGTGGACACCGACCTCGACCTGCGCGACGCCTTCCTGGAGGAGGAGGTCGCGCGCGCCGGAGCCGGCCTCGCCGTCGAGGCGAAGGAGTGGTTCCTCGCCCGCTGCGTCCGCATCGGCCTCGCCGACGGCCCGCTGGACGAGCCCGAGCGCCGGACCCTGCACCGCGTCGCCCAGCTCCTCGGGATGAGCCGGGCGCACGCCTTGGGCGTCATCACCATGACCGAGGGCGCGGCGCACTAACCTCGCACTGAACGCCGGTTGGCCGCGGCGGCCCGGACGGGCCCGGGAGGGGCGAGAGCATGGCGGACGCAGGGATCGCGCTGGTGCGACGGCCGGGCTCCCGGCTCGCGGAGGGCATCGTCACGCACGTCGAGCGGCGGCCGGTGGACGTGGCGCTCGCCCGGCGGCAGCACGCGGCGTACACCGCGGCGCTGCGCGCGGCGGGGTGGAGCGTCCGGGCCGTCCCCGAGGCGGACGACGCGCCCGACGCGGTCTTCGTCGAGGACACGGTCGTCGTCTGCGGCGAGACGGCCGTGCTGGCCCGGCCGGGCTCGCCCGCCCGCCGCGCCGAGGTCGCCGGGACCGAGACGGTCGTGCGCGACCTCGGCCTCAAGATCGAGCGGATCGCCGAGCCCGGCACCCTCGACGGCGGCGACGTGCTCCAGGCGGGCGACACCGTCTACGTCGGACGCGGCGACCGCACCAACGAGGAGGGCATCTGCCAGCTCGCCCGGCTCGTCGGGGGCCGCCGCGTCGTCCCGGTGGACGTGCGCGGCGCGCTGCACCTGAAGTCGGCGATGACCGCGCTCCCGGACGGCTCGCTGATCGGCGTCCCCGACTGGCTGGACACCTCGGCGCTGCCGGGCATCCGGGTCGCGCCCGAGCCGGCCGGGGCGCACGTGGTCGTGCTCGGCCCGGACCACCTGCTGATCGCCGCGTCCGCGCCCCGCACCGCAGACCTGCTCGCCGCCGACGGCTTCCGCGTCACGGTCGTGGACATCGGGGAGTTCGAGGCGCTGGAGGGCTGTGTGACGTGCCTCTCGGTGCTCATCCCGTCACGCCTTTCCTGAAGGCGCTGGCAGGAGGCCCGGCGAGATTTCCCGTCTCAGACTGCGAGACGTGGTTTCCGGGTTGCGGATGCGATCTGTTAGCTTGACAGACGTGTTCGCTCAGCTGCTTCTCCTTAGCGGCCGCAGCGGGGGCCTGTAGACAGGTCGGCTCCCTCGCTGCGGGATTCTGACGTGACCGTCGGCCGCACGGACCGCAAGCACCGAGCAGAGGGAAGCATCCAGATGTACCCGCAGCAGAACGCCTCCGGCATGCCGTTCCAGCGCTACCAGCCGTTCGCGCCCGTGAAGCTGGCCGACCGCACCTGGCCCGACCAGGTCATCACCGAGGCCCCGCGCTGGTGCGCGGTGGACCTGCGCGACGGCAACCAGGCGCTGATCGACCCGATGGACTCCCACCGCAAGCTCCAGATGTTCGAGCTGCTGGTCCGGATGGGCTACAAGGAGATCGAGGTCGGCTTCCCGGCCGCGAGCCAGACCGACTTCGACTTCGTCCGGCAGATCATCGACGAGGGGCGCGTCCCCGACGACGTGGTGATCCAGGTGCTGACGCAGGCCCGGCCCGAGCTGATCGAGCGGACCTTCGAGGCCGTGCGGGGCGCGAAGCGGGCGATCGTCCACCTGTACAACTCGACGTCCACGCTCCAGCGGCGCGTCGTGTTCGGCCAGGACAAGGACGGCATCACCGCGATCGCGGTCGAGGGCGCCAAGCTGTGCGGGAAGCTCGCCGAGCAGATGGGCGACACCGAGATCTACTTCCAGTACTCGCCGGAGTCGTTCACCGGCACCGAGCTGGAGTACGCGGTCGAGGTCTGCAACGCCGTCAACGAGGTGTGGCAGCCGACCCCCGACCGCAAGGTCATCGTGAACCTGCCCGCCACCGTCGAGATGGCCACCCCGAACGTCTACGCCGACCAGATCGAGTGGATGAACCGGAACCTGGCCTTCCGCGACTCGGTCATCCTGTCGCTGCACCCGCACAACGACCGCGGCACCGCCGTCGCCGCCGCCGAGCTGGGCTACCTGGCCGGGGCCGACCGCATCGAGGGCTGCCTGTTCGGCAACGGCGAGCGCACCGGCAACGTCTGCCTGGTCACCCTCGGCCTGAACCTGTTCACCCAGGGCGTCGACCCGATGATCGACTTCTCCGACATCGACGGGATCCGGCGCACCGTCGAGTACTGCAACCAGCTGCCCGTCCACGAGCGGCACCCGTACGGCGGCGACCTGGTGTACACCGCCTTCTCCGGCTCCCACCAGGACGCCATCAACAAGGGCTTCGACCACCTGAAGCGGGACGCGGAGGCCGCCGGCGTCCCGGTCGAGGAGTTCACCTGGCAGGTCCCGTACCTGCCGATCGACCCGCACGACGTGGGCCGCACCTACGAGGCGGTCATCCGGGTCAACAGCCAGTCCGGCAAGGGCGGCGTCGCCTACGTCATGAAGACCGAGCACTCCCTGGAACTGCCGCGGCGGCTCCAGATCGAGTTCTCCCGGGTCGTCCAGAAGCACACCGACGACCAGGGCGGCGAGGTCACGCCCGAGCGCATGTGGGAGATCTTCGAGGCCGAGTTCCTGGCGAACGGGCCGCGCATCGGGCTGCTGGCGCACCGCGCGGCGTCCCGCGTGGACGAGAAGGACCGCCTCTCCTGCGACGTCCGGGTGCACGGCGAGATCCGCGAGATCGAGGGCGTCGGGAACGGCCCGGTCTCGGCCTTCGAGGACGCCCTGGCCACCGTCGGCGTGCACGTCCGCGTCCTGGACTACGCCGAGCACGCGCTGAGCGCGGGCGGCGACGCGCGCGCCGCGGCCTACGTGGAGTGCGACGTGGACGGACAGACCGTCTGGGGCGTCGGGATCGACGGCAACATCGTGACCGCCTCCCTCAAGGCGATGCTGTCGGCCGTGAACCGCGTGGCCCGCGACTCCGGCGACACCGGCGGCGCCTGATCGGCAACGCTCGCGGCGCCTGATCGGTGATCCCCGCGGTGATTGAGCGGCGATGCCCGCGGCGATTGAACGGCGATGCCCGCGGGGCCTGAGCGGTGATGCCCGCGGCGTTCGTTCGGTGATGCCCGCGGCGCATGATCGGCGCCGGTCGGGTGCGTGACTTTCCGGGTGCCGCCCGCGCGGGGGCGGCACCCGGAAACCGTTCTCCTCTCCGCCCTTCCTGTCTTCTCCGCCCTGTCTCTCCGCCCCTTTCGCGCCGGGACGCCCGGTCCCGGGCCGCTACGAGTGGCCCGGTCCCGGCCGTCCGGCGCGTCCCCGGTGGGTCAGCCCCCGCCGAGGACGTGGTGGACGAGTTCGCGCAACGGTCCGGTCAGCTGCGCCTCTCCGACGACGGCCTCCCTGCCGTCGATGTCGATGTCGTAGACGAACTGGTCCGGGATGCGCCCGGGCGGAGGGACCTGCGCCAGGTCGACACGTCCGACCAGCCCGGCCAGCAGGGGATCGTCGGCGCTGTCGGCCTCGCCGCGCCGCTCGATCCCCGCGAACCCGCCGCTACGGACCACGGTCACCTTCACCAAGGTTCTCCTCCGCTCTCGTCACGGCGTGAGAGTCCCACCCCGCGGTGGGATTCTCACGCTCACACGTGGACGCCTACCCCTCTCCACGCCTGCCGTACCGCGTTGACCTCGGTTCCGGACGAGCCGTACAGCGTCCCAGCCGTCGCGACCGTCGCGGCGGCGAACGCGGCGAAGTCCGCCGAGGGGTGGAGCTTGCCGCCGGTCAGCGTCTGGTACCAGATCCGGCCGGCGCGCTCCCAGGCGTGCCCTCCGATCGCGGTGGCGGCGAGGTAGAACGCGTGGTTCGGGATGCCGGAGTTGATGTGCACCCCGCCCTCGTCACTGCTCGTGTTGTCGTAGTGGGCCATGTCGGCGGGCTGGGGGTCCTTGCCGAGCTGCGGGTCGTCGTAGGCGGTGCCGGGCGCCTTCATCGACCGCAGCGCCACGCCGTTCACGTGCGGGGCGAGCAGGCCCTGCCCGATCAGCCAGTCGGCCTGGTCGGCGGTCTGGCCGAGGTGCCACTGCTTGACCAGCGAGCCGAACACGTCGGAGACCGACTCGTTCAGCGCGCCGGACTGGCCGTGGTACTCCAGCGCGGCGGTGTACTGCGTGACGCCGTGGGTGAGCTCGTGCCCGGTGACGTCGAGCGGGCCGGTGAACTCGGTGAACAGCGTCCCGTCGCCGTCGCCGTAGACCATCTGCTGGCCGTTCCAGAACGCGTTGTCGTACTTGTCCCCGTAGTGGACGGTGGAGACCATCCCCAGCCCGGCGCCGTCGATGGAGTCGCGCTGGTAGGCGGCCTCGTAGAAGCTGAACACGACGCCCAGCCAGTCGTAGGCCTGGTTGACGACGGCGTCGGCGGTCGGGGCGGCGCCCTCGGTGCGGACGGTCCGGCCGGGCAGCGACTCGTCGTGGCCGGCGTCGTTGATGGTGCGGTGGGGGACGTTGTCGTGCGTGGCGGTGGGGGCGGTGACCGGCCGCACCCGGCGCTCGGTCCGGTGGGTGGAGCTGAGCACCAGGCTGCGCCGGGCGGACTCGCGCAGCGCGGGGTCGTGGGCGTCTCTGGCGATGTGGTCGAGGATGTGCGGGGGCACGATGGTGCATCTCATGGTCCAACGCTGCCATCCCCGAAGTGACTTGTACCACATCTTCGGCGACAGTCACCCGGCCTAATTCGGTCACTAAGTGTCATGATCTCGTTTCGGAGCGCCGTGGTGCGCCGGGTTCGCGCGGAGTGTGTGGAGATCGGGTGTTGTCGTGCGAGGGCACGTCCCGACGTGGGCGACAATGGGCGGGTGACCCTCTACCGCGACGAAGGCATCGTCCTGCGCACCCAGAAACTGGGCGAGGCCGATCGCATCGTGACCGTGCTGACCCGGCGCACCGGCCGGATCCGCGCGGCGGCGAAGGGGGTGCGCAAGACCAAATCCCGGTTCGGGGCGCGGCTGGAACCCTTCACGCACGTCGATCTCCAGCTCTACGAGCGGCGCTCGCTCGACCTGATCACCCAGGCCGAGACGCTGCGCCCGTACGGCGAGCGGCTGGTCGCCGACTACCCCCGGTACACCGCCGGGACGGCCATGCTGGAGACCGCCGAGAAGCTGACCAGCGCCGAGCGCGAGCCCGCGCTGCGGCAGTTCCTGCTGCTGGTCGGCGGCCTGCGCACGCTGGCGGACGGCTCGCACGACCCGCGCCTGGTGCTGGACGCCTTCCTGCTGCGGTCGCTGTCGGTGGCGGGCTGGGCCCCGGCGCTGGACGAGTGCGGCCGCTGCGGCGACCGCGGCCAGCTGCGCGGGTTCTCCATCGCGGGCGGCGGCGCGATGTGCGCCCGCTGCCGCCAGCCCGGCACGGCCACGCCCGCCCCGCCGACCTTCGCGCTGATGCTGGCGCTGCTGCGCGGCGAGTGGGACTACGCCGACGACTCCGAGCAGCGGCACCGGGTGGAGTGCAGCGGCCTCGTCGCCGCCTACCTCCAGTGGCACCTGGAGCACGGCATCCGCTCGCTCCGCCACGTCGAACGCGACACCGCCCCCCGCGACCCCGCCCCCCGCGACCCCGCGCCGCGCGACACCGCCCCCCGCGACGCCGCGCCGCGTGACGCTGCGCCGCGTGACGCCGGGCCGCGTGTCGCCGGGCCGCGCGAGGGCGGGGCGTGTGACTCCGGGGCACGTCGTCCTTCCGCGGACGCCCACCAGCACGCCCGTGACCACGCCGACGACCACGGACCCGAGGATCTCGCCGGGAGCGGCGGGACGAGCGACAGGGAGACAGTTTGAGCAGGGCCGCCGTTCAGCCGCCGTACCCCCACCCGACCGGGGTGCGCCCGCCCGCGATCCCGAGCGAGCTGGTGCCGCGGCACGTGGCGATCGTGATGGACGGCAACGGGCGCTGGGCCAAGCAGCGCGGGCTGCCCCGCACCGAGGGGCACAAGCGCGGCGAGGACTCGCTGTTCGACGTGATCATGGGCGCGATCGAGCTGGGCGTGCCGTACCTGTCGGCGTACGCGTTCTCCACCGAGAACTGGCGGCGGTCGCCGGACGAGGTGCGCTTCCTGATGGGCTTCAACCGGGACGTGATCCGCCGGCGCCGCGACCAGCTCCACTCGATGGGCGTGCGGGTGCGCTGGGCCGGGCGGCGGCCCCGGCTCTGGCGCAGCGTGATCAAGGAGCTGGAGGACGCCGAGGCGATGACCCGGCACAACGACGTCCTCACCCTCCAGTTCTGCGTGAACTACGGCGGCCGGGCCGAGATCGTGGACGCCGCCGCGCAGCTCGCCCGGGACGTCCGGGACGGCAAGGTCAACCCCGACAAGATCAGCGAGAAGACGTTCGCGCGGTACCTCGACGAGCCGGGCATCCCGGACGTGGACCTGTTCCTGCGGTCGTCCGGGGAGCAGCGCACGTCGAACTTCCTGCTCTGGCAGTCGGCGTACGCGGAGATGGTCTTCCTCGACACGCTCTGGCCGGACTTCGACCGCCGCCACTTCTGGCACGCCTGCGAGGTCTACGCCAGCCGCGACCGCCGCTACGGCGGCGCCGAGCCGAACCCCGTGCCGGTCGCGCCGTCCGCCTGATCCCGCGATCCGCCGCGTCACCCCGGTGGCGCGGCGGTACGACTGTACTCCATAATCCCTACCTGTTTGATTGACATTCTGGCGGCCGAGGGCTAGCGTCGAGCCATGGCGTACCGTCTGCTGGACCTGCCGACCGCCCGTCCCGCCCGGGCCCGCCACGCCGCTCGCGCGGCCCGCGTCGAACCCGTCGCCGGACGGATCGGCGCGGCGGTCACCGGCGTCCGGCTGTGCGGCGGCCTCGACGACGGGACGGCCCGCCTCCTGCGCCGCGCGCTGCTGCGGCACAAGGTGCTGTTCTTCCGGGGCCAGGGCCACCTCTGCGGCTCCGACCAGACCGCGCTGGCCGCGATCTTCGGCGAGCCGTCGGCGCCGGTCGTCCAGCCGGGTTGCGCGGTGTCCCGGTACGCGGGGGGCGGGGGCTGGCACACGGACGGCAGCGACACGATGCGTCCGCCGGGAGTGTCGGTGCTGCACGCGCTGAGCGTCCCGCCGTTCGGTGGCGACACCGTGTGGGCGAACACCGCCGCCGCCTACGACGGCCTGCCGGTCGAGCTGCGCGAGATCGCCGACCGGCTGTGGATCGAGCACGCCGGTCCGGACGGCGTCCTGGAGCATCCGCTGGCGACCGTCCACCCGGAGACGGGGGAGCGCGTGCTGCTGCTCGGCGCCCACGCCCGGCGCGTCGCGGGTCTCAGCGCCGAGGCGGACGCCGGCGCGCTGATCAGGCTCTTCCAGGACCACGTCACCGCGCTGGAGAACACCGTCCGCTGGCGGTGGCGGCCGGGCGACGTCGTCGTCTGGGACAACCGCTCCACCCAGCACCGGGACGTCCGCGACGTCGGCGAGGACGGCGCGGGCGAGCGGCGGCTCCGCCTCGTGACCTGCGCCGGCAGCGTCCCGCTTCCCCTCCTGCCGCGGTCCTGAACGGCCGGTCCCCGCCGCAGGGGCGGCGGGGACCGGCGGGCGGAGCGGTCAGACGAGCGCCGCGTCCAGCGTGATCTTCGTTCCGGCCAGCGCCTTGCTGACCGGGCAGTTGGCCTTGGCGTCCTGCGCGGCCTTCTCGAAGTCCGCCGCGGCCAGTCCGGGCACGCTCGCCCGGACGGTCAGGTGGATCCCGGTGATGCCCTCACCGGGCTGGAAGGTGACCTCCGCCTTGGTGTCCACCTTCTCCGGCGGCGTCCCGGCCCCGGCGAGGCCGTGCGAGAGCGCCATCGAGTAGCAGGTGGAGTGCGCGGCGGCGATGAGCTCCTCGGGGCTGGTGCGCCCGTTCGGCTCCTCGGCCCGGGACGGCCAGCTGACCTCGTACGTGCCGATCTTGGACGAGTCCAGCGACACCGTCCCCTGGCCGCCCATCAGCGGCCCTTCCCAGTGCGCGTTCGCGATACGAGTGGTAGCCATGGTCCGATTCTGCCAACCCGGCGCGGGACGTTCGTCAGCGGACGAGCTTCCCGGCGGTGGTCCAGTCGGTGACGATCGCCTTCTGGGCGGCGGCGAGCGTGATCTGCCCGGCGCAGAGGGCCTTGTAGAGCTTGAACTCGACCTGGTCCTTGGGGTTGGGCGAGCCGCCGGGCTCGGGCCAGAGGTTCTTGGGGTCGGTGGGGTTGCCGCCGATGGACAGCGGGATGAAGTGGTCCTCCTCGTAGGAGGCCGGGCTCGTGTCCTTGTAGCCGTACTCGGCGATCTGCTGCTTCTTGAGCGCGTTGGTGTAGGACACCGGCGGGCGGATCTTCTTGGTGTAGCCCGCGACGCAGACGGTCTGCTGGATGTTGGCCTGCGTGACGTCCGGGTTGGTCGCGCCGGGCGTGCACTTCGGGTCGGGGCGGGTGGTGGCCGGGTCCGTGCTGGTGGCGTGGCACGAGCCCGGCGCGCGTGTCGTCGGGAGGGACGTCGGGCTGCCGGAGCCTCCACTCGTCGGCTTCTTCGTCCGGTGGGAGGTGTCCGAGCCGGTCGTGCCGGCGTTCTGGCTACCGCCGCCGCCGCAGGCGGTCGCGGTGGCGAGGACGGCCGCGCAGGCGGTGAGCAGGATGGGGTTCGTGCGCCGGTTGAGGTTCATGTGGGTCTCCTTGGGAGAGACTTCGTTGGTTTTCTGATTTGACGCAGTTGACCACTATGACTCCTTCCTGTGCCCACGGCCATGACCGAATTGGTCTTTATTGCAGACCGAAGGGAAAGCCCCGTGCCCTGGTGAGGGGGCACGGGGCTTCCGGAACCGGCCGCGCGGACCGCGACCGCGGCGCGCGCTCGGCGGCTAGCTGACGTTCACGGCCGTCCAGGCGGCGGCGACCGCGTTGTACTGGGTGCTGCCCGCGCCGTAGAGGTCCTTGGCGGCGTTCAGCGTGGCGGCGCGCGCGGCCTTGTAGTCCGTGCTGGACGTCATGTACGTGGTCAGCGCGCGGTACCAGATGCGGGTCGCGGCGTCCCGGCCGATCCCGCTGACGGGCTTGCCGTCGAAGGTGGGGCTGTCGTAGGAGACGCCGTTGATCGTCTTGGGGCCGCTGCCCTCGGACAGCAGGTAGTAGAAGTGGTTCGCGACACCGGACGAGTAGTGCACGTCCAGGTTCTTGAGGTCGGCGGACCAGTTGTCGGGCGACTTGCCGTCCTTGCTCGGCCGGTCCATGAAGCGGAGCGCCGGCCTGCCGAAGCCGGGCAGCACGACCCGCTCGCCGACCAGGTAGTCGCCCGTCTCGGACGGGTTGTCCGCGTAGAACTCGACGGCCGCCGCCATGATGTCGGAGGTCGCCTCGTTCAGCCCGCCGGACTCCCCGCTGTAGGTGAGGTTCGCGGTCGCGCTCGTCACGCCGTGGGTCATCTCGTGCGCCGCGACGTCCAGCGCGGTCAGCGGCGCGAGCTGCTTGCCGTCACCGTCGCCGTAGGTCATGCAGAAGCACGAGTCGTCCCAGAACGCGTTCGCGTAGTTGTTGTCGTAGTGGACGCGGTTGGACGAGCCCTTGCCGTCGCCCTTGATGCCGGTGCGGCCGAAGACCTCCTTGTAGAAGTCCCAGGTCTCGTTGGTGCCGTACTGCGCGTCCACGCCCGCCGAGGCGCGGTTGGCGTTCGTCCCGTCGCCGAAGTGCGTGGTGGACGAGGTGAACACGTTCGTCGGCGCGCGCCACAGGCAGAACGTCAGGATGCAGAAATCGGACTGGTTCTGCGCGTCGCCGGTGAGCGTGCCCCCGCGCGTCGGGTCCTTCATCTGGTAGGACGACCCCGACTTGGTGAGCTGGAGCGGGACCGTCCCGGAGTACAGGCCCTTGCCGTCGCCCGCGTCGGTCTTGATGGTCTCCTCGCGGAACAGCACCCTGCCGGTCAGCGCGTCCACCGAGGTGTAGACGCGGCTCGGCGTGCCGTCGGCCTTCTTCCCCTCCGTCCTGAACCGCCAGGCGAGGTGCGGCTGATGGTCGGCGGTGCGCGCCTCGACGACCAGCGCGCCGTCGTCGCGCAGCTTGTAGTGCTTCGCGGCGGCGGACTTCTTCGCCTTCGAGGCCGGCACCTTGGGCGCGGTCGGGCTCGGCGCGGACCGCAGGGTCCCGCTCGTCCCCTCGTACGCGCCGGACCGGCTCTGGTGGACGACCACGTCGCCGCCGAGCACGGGCAGGTTCCGGAAGGTGCGGACCATGCGGGTGTGGGACGTCCCGTCCCGGTCCACCGCCACGCCGACGACCGTGAACTTCTGGTCCGGCGCCGCCTTCAGATCGGCCGCGTGCGCGCCGGTCAGCCCGAGCGCGCGCGCCGCGGCGACGGACGGCGCGGGCGCGGTGGGAGCGGGGGCGGCCGAGGCGGCGGACGGGACGGCGGCGGCGACCGGCGCGGCGAGCAGCGCGACGCCGGCCACCAGGCGGGGGGAGGTTCTCATGAACGCCCTCTCATGCGAGCGCCATGGCTCCCCCGTGGGGCCCGATCGGCGGGCCCGCCCTGGCTATGGGGACATTTATGACATGAGAGGTATTCGGTTTACTTGGTGAAAATTGTCAAAAAGTGGGACGAATGTTCCCCACCTGTCGCCCGTTACCGTGCGTCGGCGGCCGTGCATTCCGCGCAGCGGCCGAAGACCTCGACGGTGTGGGTGATGTCGCTGAAGCCGTGCTCGGCGGCGATCGCGTCGGCCCAGCGCTCCACCGCCGGACCGGCCACCTCGACCGTCCGGCCGCAGTCGCGGCAGACCAGGTGGTGGTGGTGCTCCTCCGAGCGGCAGGCGCGGTAGACGGCCTCGCCCTCGGAGGTGCGCAGCACGTCCACCTCGCCCGCGTCGCTCAGCGCCTGCAGCGCGCGGTAGACCGTGGTGAGGCCGATCTTCGAACCGTCCGCGCGCAGGTCGGCGTAGATGTCCTGGGCGCTGCGGAACTGCTCGCACCCCGAGAGCGCCTCCCGCACCGCGTTCCGCCGGGACGTCGTGCCCCCCTTGGTCATCCTCCGAGCACCTCCGCCTCGGCCTCCACGTGGGCGCGCGCCGCCGCGCCCCCTGCCGTCCCGCGCGCCGCGGCTCCCGCCGCCGCGACCGGGTCGCCGTCCGCCGTCAGGCCCGCCGGGCCGGGTGCGTCCGCGTCACCGCCCGCCGGAACGGGCGCGTCCGCCCGGCGGCGGCGCAGCGCCGCGCCCGCGACGACCGCGACCAGGAACACCGCCAGGGCGACCAGCACGATCGCCGGGCCCGGCTGGAGATCGTACTGGAACGACCCCAGCAGCCCCGACACCGCCGACAGTACACCGATCACCATCGCGCCCAGCATCGTGGCGCGGAAGCCCCGCGCCACCTGCTGCGCCGCCGCCACCGGGACGATCATCAGCGCGCCGACGAGCAGCAGCCCGACCGCGCGCATCGCGATCACCACGGTCACCGCGGCGGTCACCGCGATCAGCACCGACAGGAACCGCACCGGCAGCCCGGACGCGCGCGCGAGCTCCTCGTCCTGGCACAGCAGGAACAGGTCGCGGCCGAAGACGGCCACGATCGCGAGCACCGCGACCGCCAGCCCGGCGACCACGTACAGGTCGCCCATCGTCACGCTGCTGATCGAGCCGAACAGGTAGGACTGGAGGCTCGTGCCGCCGCTCTGCGCCTGGGTGAGCAGCGCGCCGCCCGCGAGGCCGCCGTAGAACAGCAGCGCGAGCGCCACGTCCCCGCCGCTGCGGCTGCGCGCCCGCAGCAGCTCGATCGCGAGCGCGCCGAGCACGGTCACGACCAGCGCGCCGAGGATCGGGGACGTGCCGGTGAGCAGCCCGAGCCCGATCCCGGTCAGCGCGATGTGCCCGATGCCGTCGCCGAGCAGCGACAGCTTGCGCTGCACGATGAACGTGCCGATCGCGGGCGCGGTCAGCCCGATCAGGATCGCCATGACCAGCGCGATCCGCATGAAGTCGTAGGACAGCACGTCGCTCATGCGGCACTCCCCGCGGGCTGCTCCAGCGTCTCCCGCCGCCCGGAAGGGGCCGGCTCGCGGAGCCGGGTCTCTGCGGCGATCCGGCCGTTCTCCAGCCGGACGGTCCGGGTGATCAGCGGCTCCAGCGGCCCGAGCTCGTGCAGGACGAGCAGCGCCGTGCGCCCCTCGGCGGCGAGCGTGCCGAGCGTCCGGGCGAGGGCCCGCTGGTTGTCGGCGTCCACCCCGGCGTTCGGCTCGTCCATGACGATCACGTCGGGCTCGCCCGCCAGCGCGCGGGCGATGAGCACCCGCTGCTGCTGGCCGCCCGACAGCAGGTGCGCCGAGTCGCGGGCGCGGTCCGCGAGGCCGACGGCGTCGAGGGCGCGGTCCACGGCGGCGCGGTCGGCGGCCGACGCGAGGCGCCAGCGGGACTGCCGCGCCGTGCGTCCGGACGCGACCACCTCCCGGACCGTCGCCGGGACGCCGCCACCCATCGGCAGCCGCTGCGGGACGTACCCGACGCGCGCCCAGTCGCGGAACCGGGCGGGCGTCGCGCCGTAGATCTCGGTCCGGCCGCCGCTCAGCGGCAGCAGCCCGAGCAGCGCCCGGACCAGCGTCGACTTGCCCGAGCCGTTCGGGCCGGTCAGGGCCAGGACGTCGCCGTCCTCGACCCGCAGGTCGATGCCGGACAGCACCTCCCGGCCGTCCAGGCGGACGCGTCCGCCGGTCATCGCGAAGGGGGGTGGGCTCACGGGAGAGGGGGACGAGGTCACGAGCACTCCAGGGCGGGACGGAGGGTGTCGAGGTCGCGGCGCAGCACCGAGAGGTAGTCGTCGGACGAGCCGGGCTTCACTCCCTCGACCGGATCGAGGACGGCGGTCCGCACCCCGGCCTCCCGGGCCAGCGCGCCGGCGACCTTGGGGCTGACCAGCGTCTCGGTGAAGACGGTGGTCGCGCCGCTCCGCCTCACCTGGTCGGTCAGCTGCGCGAGCCGCTTCGGCGACGGCTCGGCGTTCGGGTCCACGCCCGCGATCGGGACCTGGGTGAGGCCGTAGTGGTCGGCCAGGTACCCGAACGCGGCGTGCGAGGTGACGATCGTCCGGCGCTTGCAGGTCTTCAGGCCGGTCTGGAACGCCGCGTCGAGATCGCCGAGCTGCTTCACCAGCGCGTCCGTGCGGGTCCTGTAGCCGGCGGCGTTCTTGGAATCGACCTGCGCCAGCCGGTCGCCGACGCCCTTGGCGATGGCCGCCATGCGGCCGGGGTCGACCCAGACGTGCGGGTCGTAGTCGGTGTGGTGGCCGCCCTCCTCCTCGCCGAGGTCGCGGGCGGGGAGGGTCTTCACGACGGACACGGCGTCGAACGCCTTGTGCTTGGCGCGCTTGGCCACCGCGTCGTCCACGGCGGGCTGGACGCCCCGGACGTACAGGGTCAGCCCGGCGCCCTCCACGTCGGCGATCTGGCGGGGGGTGAGCTCCAGGTCGTGCGGCTCGGCGCCCGGCCTGGTCAGCGTCTCGACCTTCACGTGGTCGCCGCCGATCTTCTGGGCCAGCCACGCCATCGGGTAGAAGCCCGCGACGACCCGGGTCCGGCCGCCGCCTCCGGCGTCGCCGGAGCCGCAGGCGGACAGGCCGAGCGCGCCGGCGAGGGCGACGGCCGCGAGGGGCAGCGAGGAGGAGCGCATCGTGAACACAGCACAAGTCTGGACAAAATGAAAACGGTTGTCAAAACCGTCATCGCGGATGTGGCGGACGCAACAGGCGCACCGGACCCGGCGCACCGGACGCGGCGGGCCGGGCCGTGCTGGTCGGGTCGCGCGGGGCGGGTCGCGCGGGGCGGGTCGCGCAGGGCGGCGGCCTAGAGCACCTCCTCGTAGGCGCCCGGCTCGTCGATCGCCATCGCCGCGAGCGGGATCAGCCGGGTCCGGACGGCGGGGGCGCCCAGCGCGCGGCGGTAGAAGCCCGCGCCGTCCCACTCGGTGATGAGCGCCCACAGCTCCGGGTCGTCCACGGTACGGGCGAGCCGTCCGGCGCGGTGGCCCGTCCCGGCGGCGAGGTCGGACAGGAGGGCCGCCATCTCGGCGGCGAAGCTCTCGGCGCGCTCGGCCGGGACGCGGAACCGGGTGATCGCGATCATCTCGCCATCCTCCCAGCACGCCGAACCAAAGATCGGGTAATTCCCGGCGCGTCCCGCTGCCCGGCCCCGTCCCGGCCGGATCATGAAGACCGTGCGCCCGTGATCATCGGGCGTCCACCGGGGGAGAGGGATACGACGTGCGACCAGCCACCGCGCGGTTCGCCGTGCTCGGACTCGCGCCGCTGACCGCCGCGCCACTGCCGGCCGTGCAAGCGCCCGCGGCCCACACCGTGACCGCCCACGCGGCGCCCGCCGGCGTGCGGCCGGGTCCGCGCGTCACGCCGCCGGGGACCGACCCGTCCGCCGCGCAGGCCGCGCCCGGCGGGAGGCGCGTGGTGGCGTACCGCGGGCTGCGGGTGCCGGTCCCGCAGGGGTGGGAGGTGCATCGGCTGGACGCCGAGCCCGGCGCGTGCGTCCGGTTCGACCGCCGCGCGATCTACCTCGGGACGCCGCAGGAGCAGACGTCCTGCCCCGCGCGGGTGATCGGCGGGGCCGAGGCCGTGTGGGTCCAGCCGTCCGGGCCGTTGACGCCGTCCGCGTCGCCCTCGATGGGCCGCCACAAGGCCCCCGTCCGGGCCGACCAGCTGGCGACGCTGGCCCTGCCCGCGCGGGACGACGGCACCGTCCGCGTCCGGCTCCCGGAGGCGGGCGTCACGATCACCGGCGTCTACGGGGAGCACCCGGACGACCTGCGCGGCGTCCTGCGGGCGACCCGGCTCAGCGACACCTGGGCGCCCGACCCGGCGCCGGCGAAGCCCCAGGCTCCCGCTCCGGCTCCACCGGCGCACCAGGCGCCTGCCCCGGCTCCACCGGCGCACCAGGCTCCTGCTCCGGTCCCGTCGGGGCAGCAGGCGCCTGCCCCGGCGTCAGGGCAGCGGTGGGTGCCCCCGGCCGGGTGGACGCACGACCCCGCGCCGCGTCCCGCGTACGTCCTGCCCGCCACCGACCGGTACGCCGACAGCGGGGCGCCGTCCGAACCCGGCGCGCCGGGGGAGCGAGCGTCGCGGGAACGGGCGTCAGGCGGTCAGGCGGCCCTCGCGACCAGCCCGCCCGAAAAGCCGGGCGAAGGACCGGGGGACGAGAGCGACGGGGCGGGGACGACCGACGACACGGCACCGACGGGAGCCACGGCGAAGCCCGGCTGGGTCTCCGGCCCCGGATTCGACGCGTGCGCGGCGCCGTCGCTCAAGGCCATGCGGGCGTGGCGCGACACGTACGCGGTCACGAACATCTACATCGGCGGGATCTCGCGCGGGTGCGCCCAGCCGAACCTGGACGCCAGCTGGGTCAAGGCCGTCCGGACGATGGGATACCGGCTGATCCCCACGTACGTGGGCCCGCAGGCCCCGTGCACCCGGCACAAGGCGCGCTTCGACCGCAAGAAGCCCGAGAAGGCCGCCCGCGCCGCAGCGGCCGACGCCGTCGCTCGTGCGCGCGCGCTCGGCATCCCCAAGAACAAGCCGATCTACTACGACCTGGAGGGGTACCGCACCCGCTACGCCTGGTGCCGTACGGCAGTGCTGCAGTTCCTCCAGGCGTGGACGCTGTCCGTGACGGCACGCGGCTACCGCCCGGGTGTCTACAGCAGCGTCCGGTCGGGCATCCGCGACCTCGGCCGGGCGGAGGGCATCGTCAAGCCGCGCTCGATCTGGTACGCCCAGTGGGACCGTAAAACGGACGTCTACGGCAGCCCTTCGCTCTCCGACTCCTGGTGGCCTCCGCACCACCGGATCAAGCAGTACCGGGGCGGCCACAAGGAGACCCACGGGGGCGTGACGCTCTCGGTGGACAGCGACGCGGTGGACGGCCGGGTCTATTGACCGGGTATCGACCCGGTCTCGGGCGGCGGGATATCCCGTTCGGGCGCGGTGACCGGTGCCCTAAGCTGGGGAGGGCTGCCCGGAGCACCGCTCCGTGAGCATCGCAGCAGCTTGAGCACGGAACCAACGGGGATCACGCTCGTCGCCCTCCGCACCGCGCGGCAGGGCGCGTCACGAACAATCCCGCCGACCGCCAGCCGGATGGAGAAACCATGGCACGCCGTTCCGACGTGATGGACACGATCATCAATCTCAGCAAGCGACGGGGCCTGGTGTTCCCGTCCAGCGAGATCTACGGCGGCCTGCGCGCCTCGTGGGACTACGGCCCGCTCGGCGTCGAGCTGAAGAACAACGTCAAGCGGCAGTGGTGGAAGTCGATGGTGCAGGGCCGCGACGACGTCGTGGGTCTCGACTCGTCGGTGATCCTGGCCCGCGAGGTCTGGGAGGCGAGCGGCCACGTCCGCGAGTTCGTCGACCCGCTGACCGAGTGCCAGTCCTGCCACAAGCGTTTCCGCGCCGACCACCTGACCGAGGCGTACGAGGAGAAGCACGGCCAGGAGCCGCCGAACGGCCTGGCCGACATCACCTGCCCGAACTGCGGCGTCAAGGGCGCGTTCACCGAGCCGAAGATGTTCAACGGCATGCTCCGCACCTACCTCGGCGCGGTCGAGGACGAGTCGGGCCTGGCCTACCTGCGTCCGGAGACCGCGCAGGGCATCTTCATCAACTACCTGAACGTGCAGCAGTCCGCCCGGCGCAAGATCCCGTTCGGCATCGGCCAGATCGGCAAGTCGTTCCGCAACGAGATCACCCCGGGCAACTTCATCTTCCGCACCCGCGAGTTCGAGCAGATGGAGATGGAGTTCTTCGTCAAGCCGGGCAGCGACGAGGAGTGGCACCAGTACTGGATCGACGAGCGGTTCGCCTGGTACACCGACCTCGGCATCCGCAAGGACAACCTGCGGCTGTTCGAGCACCCGGCGGACAAGCTGTCCCACTACTCCAAGCGGACGGTCGACATCGAGTACCGGTTCGGCTTCTCCGGCAAGGAGTGGGGCGAGCTGGAGGGCGTCGCGAACCGCACCGACTTCGACCTGACCACGCACGCGAAGGCGTCCGGCACGGACCTGTCGTTCTTCGACCAGGAGGCCGGCGAGCGGTTCGTCCCGTACGTGATCGAGCCCGCGGCCGGTGTGGACCGCTGCACCCTGACGTTCATGATGGACGCCTACGCCGAGGACGAGGCCCCGAACGCCAAGGGCAAGCTGGAGAAGCGCACCGTCATGCGCCTCGACCGGCGGCTCGCCCCGGTGAAGGTCGCGGTGCTGCCGCTGTCCCGGAACGCCGACCTGTCGCCGAAGGCCCGCGACCTGGCCGCGCGGCTCCGCAAGAACTGGAACGTCGACTTCGACGACGCGGGCGCGATCGGCCGCCGCTACCGCCGCCAGGACGAGATCGGCACCCCGTTCTGCGTCACCGTCGACTTCGACACGCTGGAGGACGACGCGGTGACCGTCCGCGAGCGGGACTCGATGAGCCAGGAGCGCATCTCGCTGAGCCAGGTCGAGTCCTTCCTCGCCGCGCAGCTCGTCGGCTGCTAGGCCGCTCGGCCAGCCCGGGCCGCTCGGCCAGCCCGGGCCGCTCGGCCGGACCGAGTCGCACGACAGGACCGAGCCGCAGGCCAGGGAAAGGGGCCGTCTCCCGAGGGAGACGGCCCCTTTCACGTGGCGCGCCGCGGACGAGAGCGGGGTGGACGCGCCGGCTGAAGGCTCGGAGGCGGGAAGGCTGGGACGGGCGCGGGCTAGGAGGCGGCCACCCACAGCTGGAGGCTGTAGCTGCCCGAGCCGGGGGAGCTCTCGCCCTGGAGCTGGTAGGCCGCGGTCACCGTCGCGGTGGACGGGCACAGGAAGTTGCTGCCCGAGGAGATCTTGTTGACGGTGGCGTTGCTGAGCTTGATCTGCGCCTGCGCGACGGTGGTGTCGGGACGGTTGGCGTTGTTGGCGTTGTAGCCGTTGCCGGTCACGCTGCCGCCGTAGTAGCAGGTGATCCCGCCGAGGATGCTCGCGTCGGCGCGCACCTTGAACCCGGCGATGGTGACGGTGGCGTCGCGTCCGCCCGTGTGGCTCGCGTCGTAGGTGACGTTGCCGCCGGTCCAGGGCAGGTTCTGCGCGGTCACGGCGACGGTGCCGCCGCCGCCCGGGCAGGCCGGGCCGGGGTTGTTGGTGAACGACGCCGAGGCGATCTTCAGGTTGGTGCCGTCGGAGTTGACCGAGCCGAGCATCGTCGACTGGTTGCAGGAGCCGCCGCCCAGCGAGGTGCTGACCGTGGCGGTGCCGAGCAGCGAGCCCTTGACGTTGCCCGAGAAGAGGGGGCCGGTCGCCGACCCGGAGTGGATGCCGGTTCCGGCCGCCGTCGCCGCCGTGGCGGAGCCGACGACGAGCGCGGCCGCGGCCGCGCCCAAGGCGAAAGTTGTACGGATTTGCGCCACCGGATACTCCTTTGTCCGGTTACGGGGTGGGCAACGCGAAAGTAACTTCATCTCCGCCGCCCGAAAAGAAGTCTGACCGAGGTTGTTATGGCCGGAATGTGACATTCCTTCATGTTCATCGCCGGGTTACGGTAGGGGTTTGGGCGTTTTCGTGACACGTACGTTGAACGGTCCAGCCAGGCCGCGGCCCAGGCCCCGGTCGCGCCCGCCTACACGGGACAAAGCGAAGGCCGGGGCGGACGCGAGGTCCGCCCCGGCCTTCCGCCGGTTCTCAGGGATCCGAGGTCAGGCGAGCGGCGGCTCCTGCTCGCGCTGCTCGGCCTGGATCACCTGCATCACCGCGTTGATCAGCGCGAGGTGCGTGAACGCCTGCGGGAAGTTGCCGAGGTGCCGTCCGGTGTGGGGGTCGATCTCCTCGGCGTACAGCTGCAGCGGGCTCGCGTAGCTCAGCAGCTTCTCGCACAGGGCCTTGGCCCGTTCCAGCTCACCGATCATCACCAGCGCGCTGACCAGCCAGAACGAGCAGATCGTGAAGGTGCCCTCCTCCGAGTCGAAACCGTCGTCGGTCTCGCTCGCCCGGTACCGCAGCACCAGGTCGTCCTCGGACAGCTCGTCGGCGATGGCGAGCACCGTCTCGCGCACCCGCTTGTCGTCGGGCGGCAGGAAGCCCAGCAGGGGGATCAGCAGCGCCGAGGCGTCCAGCGAGGTGGCGCCGTAGTGCGCGACGAACACGCCCCGGTCGTCCAGCGCGTGCGCGAGGACGTCGGAGTGGATCGTGTCGGCGGCCTCCTGCCAGCGCCGCGCCCGGTCGTGGTCGCCGCGGATGCGGGCGAGCCGCGCGCCGCGGTCGGCCGCGACCCAGCAGAACACCTTGGACGAGGTGAAGTGCTGCGGCTCGCCGCGCACCTCCCACATCCCGGCGTCCGGCTGCCGCCAGTTGTCCAGGGCGTCCTCGACCTGCTTGACGACGATCTTCCAGAGCCGGTCGTCCAGCCGGTCGCGCTTGCGCACGAACATGTAGATCGACCCGATGATCGCGCCCCACACGTCGTGCTGGTTCTGCACGTACGCCTCGTTGCCGATGCGCACGGGACGGGCCCCGTCGTAGCCGCTCAGGTGGTCCAGCGTGGCCTCGGGCAGCTCCTCCCGGCCGTCCAGGCCGTACATGATCTGGAGCTTGCCCTCGGCGGCCTCGGCGACGTCGGTGATGAAGTAGAAGAAGTCGTTGGCCTCCCAGTCGTAGCCCAGCGTGTAGAACGCCCACAGGGCCATCGTGGAGTCGCGGATCCAGGTGAAGCGGTAGTCCCAGTTGCGCTCGCCGCCGGGCGTCTCGGGGAGCGAGGTGGTCGCCGCCGCCGCGACCGCCCCGGACGGCGCGAACGTCAGCCCCTTCAGCGTCAGCGCGCTGCGCTGCAGGTGGCTGCGCCACGGGTGGTCGGGGAACCGGCCCCGGTCCAGCCAGTGCTGCCAGTGGTGGACGGTCCAGACCAGCCGGTCCTGGGCCTCCTCGTAGGTGGTGGGAGGCTGGTGCTCGCTCCAGGACAGCGCGACGAACCGGGCGTCGCCCTGCTTGAGCAGCGTCCGGGACGTGGCGAGCGAGCCCTCGAAGCCCACGTTCATGTCGGTGGTCAGCCGCAGCGCCACGCCGTTGCCGCGGGCGATGGCCTCGTGGTAGCCGACGCCGGAGTGCTCCCAGCGGGCCGGGGTCTGGCCGTAGTCGAACACCGGCATGCAGTCGAGCCGGACCTGCGCCTGCCCGTTGACGCAGCGCACCATGCGCAGCAGCACGTGGTCGGCGTCGTAGTCGGTGGGGGCCCTGCGGTGGGTGTGGGACCGCTCGGTCTCGTGGTGCCAGGGGCCCATGAGCAGGGCGTCGGTCACCACCACCCAGCCCCCGTGGACCCACCACGTGGTCTCCATCACCATCGTGCCCGGGATGTACCGCTGCGCGGCGGGCACCTCCACGCCCGCCGGACCGACGCGGAAGTAGCCCGCGTCGCGATCCAGGATGGAGCCGAACACGCTGGGCGAGTCCATCTTGGGCAGGCACATCCACTCGATGTTCCCGCTGGGCGCGACCAGCGCGGTCGTCTCGCAGTCCGACAGGAACCCGTAGTCGGCGATCGGAGCGAACGGCTCTCCCGCCCGACCACCGGCGACCTTCGGCCTCACGGCCTCACCTCCTCTGTGATCCATCATTCCCTCCTCTCGGCAATGGCCCGGCCATGGGCCGGGCCGGTGCGGCCGTGGGATTCCCCACCGGAGAGGTCTGGCATGTCGTCATTGGTATAGGCCATTACAGCGGTGCTGACCTGCGAAAACGCCCCCGGGGGCGGCGGGCGGCGAGCGAGCGGCGCCTCCGCGGGTACAGTCCCCGCAAACAGGGCGAAGCTTCTACTGCCTGGACAAACGCGATCTTGCACCATGTCGCGGGCGCCACGGGCGGGGGAGACCCCGCCCTGTCGTTGGGTGGAACCCGGAGCGAGAAGGAGCTCCCCGTGCCGAAGTTCGTGTACGACTTCACTGAGGGCAACAAGGACCTCAAGGATCTGCTGGGAGGCAAGGGCGCCAACCTGGCCGAGATGACGAATCTCGGGCTGCCCGTGCCGCCCGGCTTCACGATCACCACCGAGTCCTGCCGGCACTACCTCGAGCACGGCACCCTCCCCGAGGGGCTCGAGACCGAGATCGACGAGCACCTCGCCGCGCTGGAGAGCGCGATGGGCAAGAAGCTCGGCCAGCCGGACGACCCGCTCCTGGTGAGCGTCCGGTCCGGGGCGAAGTTCTCCATGCCGGGCATGATGGAGACCGTCCTCAACATCGGGCTGAACGACGAGTCCGTGGCCGGCCTGGCGGCGCAGGCGGGCGACGAGCGGTTCGCCTGGGACTCCTACCGCCGGCTGATCCAGATGTTCGGCAAGACCGTCCTCGACATCGACGGCGACCTGTTCGAGGACGCCATCGAGGACGCCAAGCGCGCCAAGGGCGTGACGAACGACGTGGACCTCGACGCCGAGGACTTCCGCGGCCTCGTCGGCACGTTCAAGCAGATCGTCGAGCGGGAGACCGGCGACGGCTTCCCGACCGACCCGCGCGAGCAGATGAACCGGGCCATGCTCGCCGTGTTCGACTCCTGGAACGCCCCGCGCGCCGTCCTCTACCGGCGGCAGGAGCGCATCCCGGTCGACCTCGGCACCGCCGTGAACGTCTGCGCGATGGTCTTCGGCAACCTCGGCATGGACTCCGGCACCGGCGTCGCCTTCACCCGCGACCCCGCGTCCGGCCACCAGGGCATCTACGGCGACTACCTGCAGAACGCGCAGGGCGAGGACGTCGTGGCGGGCATCCGCAACACCGTCCCGCTGACCGAGCTGGAGGCCATCGACAAGAGCTCCTACGACCAGCTGCTCCAGATCATGGAGACGCTGGAGAACCACTACCGCGACATGTGCGACATCGAGTTCACGATCGAGCGCGGCAAGCTGTGGATGCTCCAGACCCGAGTAGGCAAGCGGACCGCCGCCGCGGCGTTCCGCATCGCCTGCCAGCTGCTCGACCAGGGGCTCATCGACGACGACGAGGCCACCTCCCGCATCACCGGCGACCAGCTCGCCCAGCTCATGTTCCCGCGGTTCGACGCGTCCGCCGCCAAGGACGCCGAGAGGCTCACCAAGGGCATGAACGCGTCCCCGGGCGCGGCCGTCGGCAAGGCCGTGTTCACCAGCGACGCCGCCGTCGCCGCCGCCGAGCGCGGCGAGGACGTCATCCTCGTCCGGCGCGAGACCAACCCCGACGACCTGGCGGGCATGGTCGCCGCGCGCGGCGTGCTCACCTCCCGCGGCGGCAAGACCTCGCACGCCGCCGTCGTCGCCCGCGGCATGGGCAAGACCTGCGTCTGCGGCGCCGAGGAGCTCGACGTGGACGTCAAGGCCGGCCGGTTCACCGCGCCGGGCGGCACCGTCGTCTCCGAGGGCGACGTGATCTCCATCGACGGCACCAGCGGCCTGGTCTACCTCGGCGAGGTGCCGGTCGAGGACTCGCCGGTCGTCCAGTACTTCGAGGGGCGGCTCGCCCCGTCCGAGGGCGACGAGCTGGTGACCGCCGTGGACCGCGTCATGGCTCACGCGGACGCCAGGGCCCGGATGAGCGTCCGCGCGAACGCCGACAACCCCGAGGACGCCGCGCGCGCCCGCCGGTTCGGCGCGCAGGGCATCGGCCTGTGCCGGACCGAGCACATGTTCCTCGGCGACCGGCGGCAGCTCGTCGAGAAGCTGATCCTCGCCGAGACCGGCGAGGAGCGGCAGGACGCCCTCGACGCCCTGGAGCCGCTGCAGCGCGCGGACTTCGAAGGGATCTTCGAGGCCATGGACGGGCTGCCGGTCACGATCCGGCTCATCGACCCCCCGCTGCACGAGTTCCTCCCCGACCTCACCGAGCTGTCGGTGAAGGTGGCCCTGGCCGGTGCGGACGCCGATCCGCAGGACCGCCGCCTGCTGGAGGCCGTCACCCGCCTGCACGAGCAGAACCCTATGCTCGGACTGCGCGGAGTGCGGCTCGGTTTGGCGATTCCAGGGCTTTTCGGGATGCAGGTCCGGGCGATCGCCGAGGCGGCCGCCGCGCGCCGGTCCGCCGGCGGCGACCCGCGCCCGGAGATCATGATCCCGCTCGTCGGCGCGGTGCAGGAGCTGGAGGCCGTCCGCGAGGAGGCCGAGGGCATCCTGAAGGCGGTCGCCGAGGACACCGGCGTGGACGTCCCGGCGCTGATCGGCACCATGATCGAGGTCCCGCGGGCCGCGCTCACCGCCGGGCAGATCGCCGAGGCCGCCGAGTTCTTCTCCTTCGGCACCAACGACCTCACGCAGATGACCTGGGGCTTCTCCCGGGACGACGTGGAGGCCGCGTTCTTCTCCCGCTACCTCGAACTGGGCATCTTCGGGGTGTCGCCGTTCGAGACGCTGGACCGCGAGGGCGTGGGGCGGCTCGTCCGCATCGCCGCCGAGGAGGGGCGCGCGACGCGTCCGGGGCTGAAGCTCGGCATCTGCGGAGAGCACGGCGGCGACCCGGACTCGGTGCACTTCTGCCACGAGGTCGGGCTCGACTACGTGTCCTGCTCGCCGTTCCGCGTCCCGGTCGCGCGGTTGGAGGCCGGGCGCGCCGCGATCGCCTCCGGGGGCAGCGACAGCCGGTGATTTTGTGTCCGGTCCGTCCGGGTTTATTACCGGGCGGGCCGGGCGAACCGTTCGCGTCTCCGCCGTCGTCTAACTAGCGTGTCAGGTGCGATGACGATGGAACTGGACGTGCCGGAGAACGAGCCGGAGACCGAACCGGTGGACGAGGCCGAGGCCCCCGAAGAGCGGGCCGGACGCGAGGACGGACGCGGGCGCGAGGGCGGAACCGGGCGCAGGCGCGGGCGCGGGCGTCGCAGGCCGCCCCGGCCGCGCTGGTTCGTGATCACGGTCGGGGTCGTCGGCGCGCTCCTCGGCATCGCCGTGCTGACCCCGCTCGCGGTCGGTTTCCGGGTCTGGTACCAGGCCCGGCAGGACGAGCGGCCCCGCTCGGACGCGATCATCGTGCTGGGCGCGGCGCAGTACAACGGCGTCCCGTCGCCGACCCTCAAGTGGCGGCTCCAGCACGCCCTGGACCTCTACCGGCACGGCGTCGCGCCGCGCATCGTCACGGTCGGCGGCAAGGCCCCCGGCGACAACTTCACCGAGGCCGACTCCGGCCGCCGCTGGCTGATCCGGGAGGGCGGCCTCCCGGCCGACAAGGTGATCTCCGTCCCGGTCGGCCGCGACACGCTGCAGAGCCTCAAGGCCGTCGGCGCCGAGTACCGGCGGCTCGGCCTGCACTCGGGCGTGATCGTCACCGACCCGTGGCACGAGCTGCGCGCCAAGCGGATGGCGTCCGACAACGGCATCGACCCCGCCGGCTCGCCGACGCGCAGCGGCCCGAGCGTCCAGACCCGTGACACCCAGTTCCACTACATCGTCCGCGAGACCGGCGGGTACCTCTCCTACGTCCTGTTCGGCAAGAGCGTCCACACGCCGGACGAGACCATCAAGAGCGTCGTCCCGGACAACTCCGGCACGCCGGCCACCCCGCCGAAGCACTGACGGGCCCGTCCTAGCGAGGCGCGGGCGCCTGCGGGAAGGGCGGCTGCGAAGGGAACTCCCGACCTTGCGCGTGCTGGCCCTGCGCGTGCTGGCCCTGCGCGTGCTGGCCTTGCGCGTGCTGGCCTTGCGCGGGGGAGGGCTGGCCTTGCGGGGGCTGAGCGTGTGCGGGGGCGGGCTGGACGGGCGCGGGTTGGACGGGCGGGGACTGCTGGGCGGCCAGGAACGCGGGCTGGTGTTCGGCCGGGACGCCGTAGTGCTCCAGGAACGCGCGCAGCTCGCCGGACGCGGCGGGGTTCGCGACGACGCGGGCGACGAGGTCCTTGACGTCCACCTCCGCGCCGGACGCGTCCCGCAGCGTGGCGGGGCCCTGCCAGGACAGGACCCAGCGCGCCTTGCCGGTCTCCACCAGCACGCCCTGCACCGCGCGGACCAGCACGTTCTCGACCAAGGCGCGGTCATCGCCGGTGCCTTGCCAGCCGAGCCGGCGCAGCCCGGCGGCGAGTTCGGCGAAGCGTCCCGCGGACACGGCGGCGAACGCTCCGCCGAGCGTCGGCGCCGGCGCGCCGTTGATCCGCTGCGCGGCCACCAGCAGGTCGCTGACGGCCTCGGCGTTGCCCGCGTTGTACAGCGCGCGGGCGGTCAGCTCCTCCCAGGGGACGGCGGGCAGCGCGCGCGCCTCCTCCGACCAGAGCTCCGCCTCGATGGCGCGCTCGGCCCCGGCGGGATCGCGCAGCACCGTCCACGCCGACCGGTCGTCCACGCGGACGGGGCTCTCGGGCAGCCGGGCGATCGCGGCGAGCCGGTCCGGCAGGCTCGGGTGGGAGTCGTACGCGGACGTCTCGGCGCTGTTCGCCTCGTTCAGGAACCGCTCGCGCTGGCCGTCCAGCAGGCGGCGCAGGCCCCCGTACAGCTCGGTCGGGCGGGCCTTGGCCGCGCCGATCATCGGCAGGTACTCCGACCCGTACGCCTGCCAGGCCGCGCCCGCGATGTGCACCTTCGTGAGCGCCTCGGACGCGGCGCGCCGGCCCGCGATCCGCACGGCGAACTCGTCCGCCTCCAGCTCCTGCCGCCGGGACACCGCCTCGGAGATCCGGAAGTACAGCTTGGCGTACCAGATGAACAGCCGCTGGACGAAGGGGTGGTTGCCGAGCCCGCCGATCGTCCGGACGAGCGCCACGCGCCCCCGGTAGGTCGGCTGGCCGAGCCGGGTGTGCGAGCCGCTGTAGTGCCCCAGCTCGTGCCCGAGGACCGACGCCAGCTCCGACCGGGTCAGCAGGCTGAGCAGCGGCAGCCCGACGAACATCCGGCGGCGCTTGGCCCGCAGGCCGAGCCAGGACGTCTCCTCCATGACGGCGGCGTTCACGTCCGGGACGATCCGGATCTCGTCCGGCGGCGCGGTGCCGACGGCCGCGGCGAGGGCGGTGACCTCGCGCCAGAGCTCCGGCTCCTCGTCCGGGCCGACGATCCGGCCGTAGTCGTCCGCGCCGTCCTGCTTGCGGCCGACCATGAACAGCGCGCGCAGCAGCGCGAGCGCCGCCACGGTCAGCACGATCACGCCCTTGAGCGCGGCGAGGTGCGACGGATGGGTCAGGAAGAGCGCGTCGGCGGCGACGGTCACCGCGATGACGAGCCCGACGAGGACGTAGAAGCCGGCGAGGAGGGTGAGCGCGAGCACGGCGCGCAGCGTGGTGGTCATGTGCCGGACCCTGGCAGCCTGGTGGTCATTTTCCCTGGCCTTGGTGATGTGGGGGAGTTGTTTGCTTCGGCGGGATCTCGGGTCTGGTGCGTACGCTGGGAGGAGATGAGCGTATACATCGACAGTGACCGCGCGCGCCGGGCCCCCGAGCCGCCCAAGCGCCGCGACCGTACCGCTTTCGAACGCGACCGGGCGCGGGTGCTGCACAGCGCGGCGCTGCGCCGGCTCGCCGCCAAGACGCAGGTCGCCTCGCCGGGCGAGCCCGAACCGTCCGGCAACCTGCAGATCCTCCGCACGCGGCTGACCCACTCGCTGGAGTGCGCCCAGGTCGGGCGGGAGCTCGGCCGGTCCCTGGGCTGCGATCCCGACCTGGTCGAGACCGCGTGCCTGTCGCACGACATCGGCCATCCGCCGTTCGGCCACAACGGCGAGGCCGCGCTGGACGTCGTCGCCGCCGGGTGCGGCGGCTTCGAGGGCAACGCCCAGAGCCTGCGCGTCCTGACCAGGCTGGAACCGAAGTCCTTCGCCCCGGACGGCTCCAGCGTCGGCCTGAACCTGACCCGCGCGGCGCTCGACGCCGCGATGAAGTATCCGTGGCCACAGTCGGACGCCGTCAACGGCAAGTACGGCATCTACCCCGACGACGTCGAGTACGCGCGCTGGGTGCGCGAGGGCGCCCCCGAGGGCCGCGCCTGCTTCGAGGCGCAGGTCATGGACTGGGCCGACGACGTCGCCTACTCCGTCCACGACCTGGAGGACGCGCTGGTCGCCGGGCACATCGACTTCGCCCTGCTCGCCGATCCCGCCGAGCGGCGCCTCGTGTGCGAGACGGCCGCCAAGCTGTACTGCAAGGGCACTCCGTCCGCGCCGAAACGCGGCATGGGCGGCGGCGCCGGACGCGCGGCGGCGGGTCCCGCGGATCGGGTGACGGGCGGCGTCACGGACGGCGAGGCCGAACGCGGTGTCGAACCGGTCGTCGCGGACGTGGCCGAGCTGGAGGAGCGCTTCACGGACCTGCTCGCCGAGCCGTACTGGCCGGACCGATACGACGGCTCCATGCGCACGCTCGCCGCGCTGAAGAACCTGACCAGTTCCCTGATCGGACGGTTCTGCGTCGCGGCCGAGCGGGAGACGCGCGCCGCCTACGGGGACCGTCCGCTCACCCGGTACGCGGCCGACCTGATCGTCCCGCGCGCGCAGCGGCTGGAGTGCGCCGTCCTCAAGGGCATCACCGCGCACCACGTGTGGATCAGCCACGAGACCGAGCGCGCCCGCCAGCGCGAGCTGATCATGGAGCTGGGGGACCGGATGGCGGCCGGGGCGCCCGGCACCCTGGACCCGATCTTCCGCGAGGCGTTCGAGGCCGCGTCCGACGACGCCGGACGGCTGCGCGCGGTCGTGGACCAGATCGCCTCGCTCACCGACACCTCGGCCGTGGCCCGGCACCGCGCCCTTGTCTCGAACAGGGAGTCGGCGTAGTGAGGTAGGGACGGCCCGTGTCCGCAAGCCCACGCGAGGAGGCCCTGCCATGCCCCTGGAGACGTTCGTCATCGTCGGAGCGAGCCTCGCCGGAGCCAAGGCCGCGGAGACGCTGCGGCAGGAGGGCTTCGAGGGCAGGGTCGTGCTGGTCGGCGAGGAGGTCGAGCGGCCGTACGAGCGTCCGCCCCTGTCGAAGGGGTTCCTGCTGGGGAACGACTCGCGGGAGTCGGCGCACGTCCATTCGGCGGAGTGGTACGAGGCGCACCGGGTGGAGCTGCGCGTGGGGACGGCGGCGACGTCGCTGGACCGCGCCGCGCACGAGGCCGTCCTGGCGAGCGGCGAGCGCCTCAGGTACGACCGGCTGCTGCTGGCCACGGGCGCGTCGCCGCGCCGGCTGGCCGTGCCGGGCGCCAAGCTCCAGGGCATCCACTACCTGCGGACGCTGCAGGACGCGGCGGTCCTGCGCGAGGCGCTGTCGCCGGGCGGACGGCGCGTCGTGGTCGCCGGGGCGGGCTGGATCGGGCTGGAGACGGCGGCGGCGGCCCGCACCTACGGCAACGACGTCACGGTGATCGAGCCCGACCCGTGTCCGCTGCACCGGCACGTCGGCCCGGAGATCGGCGGCGTGTTCGCCGACCTGCACCGCAGGCACGGCGTGAACCTCCGCTTCGACCAGGGCGTGGCCGGTTTCTGGGGCGCGGGTCAGGTGTCGGCGGTCGTGACGTCCGGCGGCGCGGAGATCCCGGCGGACGTGGTGATCGTCGGCATCGGGGCGCGCCCGAACACCGACCTCGCCGACGACGCGGGCCTGGAGGTCTCCGACGGCGTCCTCGTGGACGCGAGCCTCCGCACGTCCGACCCGGACATCTACGCCGCCGGCGACGTGGCCGCCTTCTACCACCCGGTGCTGGGACGGCGGGTCCGCGTGGAGCACTGGGCGAACGCCCTGGACGGAGGCCAGGTGGCGGCGCGCGCCATGCTCGGGCAGGACGTCGTCCACAGTTCGCTGCCGTACTTCTTCACCGACCAGTACGAGCTCAGCATGGAGATGTCGGGGCTGGCGTCACCCGGCGACTACGACGAGATCGTCTATCGGGGGGAGGTCGATTCCCTGGAGTTCATCGCCTTCTGGCTCGACGCGGGCCGCGTGGTGGCCGCCATGAACGTCAACGTCTGGGACGTCACCGACGACCTCCGCCGCCTCATCGCCGGGGCGGTCCGCCCCGATCCCGCGCGCCTCACCGACCCCAAGACCCCGCTCGCCGAGCTGGCCTGAGCCGCCCCCTCGGCGCGCCCGGAATTCGGGCGGCGCGCGCCCGGAGTTCGGGCGGTGCGCCCGGAATTCGGGTGGCGCGGTGCCCGGAAATCGGGCGGTGCGGACGGGGCGGATCGGATGATCTTGGTCATAAGGTGTGGGGGTGACCGCACTCGCCTCCGCCGTCCTGCCCGGCCTGCGTTCCGCGCGGCGCGCGGTGACCGTCGCGTTCCTCGTGCACGGGCTCGCCGCCGCGGCGTGGGTGGCGCGGATCCCGCAGATCAAGGAGCACCTCGGGCTCAGCGCGGGGACGCTCGGGCTGGCCCTGCTGGGATCGCCGATCGGCGTCGTGCTCGCCACCCGCGTCGCGGGACCGGCGGTCGCGCGCTTCGGCAGCCGGGCGACCGTGCTCGTGGCGGGGACGTCGGCGGCGCTGGCCCCGGTGGCGCTCGGCCTCTCGGTGAACCTGCCGATGCTGGTCGGCGCGCTGGTCCTGCTGGGCGCGTCCCTCGGCCTGATGGACGTCGCCATGAACGCGCAGGGCGTCGCGGTCGAGCGCGGGTACGGGCGTCCGATCATGTCCGGGCTGCACGGGGTGTACAGCATCGGGACGCTGGTGGCGGCGGTCGTCGGGTCCGCCGCCGCGCACGCCCACGTGCCCGTGGCCGTCCACCTGACCGTGCTGGGCGTCCTGTTCGCGACCCTGCTCCTGGTCGGCGCGCGCACCCTCCTGGACCGTTCCAGCGAGCATCTCGACGAGGAACCCGCCCCCACCGCGCTCTCCGCCCCACTTGCCGAGCCGGAGCCCGCCGACATCGAGAATCCGGAAGCCGGGCCAGGCGAGACCGCCTCCGTCTCGGGCACCGCCTCGTCCGGGGGAGGCGGTGCGAGCGCGGCCTCGTCTGAGCACGGGGCTGTGGCGGCGTCCGGGCGCCCGGGTTCCGGTGCGGCGTCACCCGGCGGCGGGGGTTCGGGTGCGGCGGCGTCCAGCGGGATGGGGGCCGGGATGTTGCTGGCTCTGCTCGGGGTGATCGGGCTCTGCTCCTTCGTCGGGGAGGGGGCGATGGCGGACTGGAGCGCGGTCTACCTGAAGGAGTCGCTCGGGGCCGGAGCCGGGTTCGCGGGGCTGGGGTACGCCGGATGCGCGGTCGCCATGACCATCGGACGGCTCGCGGGGGACCGCGTGGTCGGACGGTTCGGGGCCGTCCGGGTGCTGCGCATCGGGTCGCTGGTGGCCTGCGCGGGGCTCGGCGGCGGGCTCGCGGTGGGCGCGCCGTGGGCGGCTGTCACCGGATTCACGTTGTTCGGTTTCGGCGTCGCCGTCGTGGCGCCGGTCACGTTCAGCGCGGCGGGCAACCTGCCGGGGATTCCGGCCGCGCACGGCATCGCCCGCGTGACCGCGATCGGCTACCTCGGCCTGCTGGGCGGGCCTCCGGTGATCGGACTCATCGCGCAGGCGGTCGGGCTGCCGTGGGCGCTGGCCGTCCCGGCGGCGCTGTCGGGCATGATCGTCCTGCTCGCGGGGGCGACCCGGGCCGCCGATCGTTGACCTTCTGTGATCACCGTCTCCGCACCTCAGCGGGGCCGGTCGGGTAATGTTCCGGCAAGTGAGCACCTTGCAGCGGTCAAGGCCCGCGAAAGTGGCCCTGGCCGTGCGTCCCTACCGGCCGTTCCTGAGCGAACTGCTCAGTTTCGGCTTCGTGGGGTTCGTCGGCACGGTGATCACGATCGGCGGCGCGAACCTGCTGCGGGCCTGGCTCGGCGGTTCCCCGGTGACGAGCGTGGTCATCCCGACGCTCGTGTCGACCGTGACGTCTTACGTCGCCAACCGGTACTGGACGTTCCGGCACCGCGACAGCGACGGCTCCGGCCGCGAGTTCTTCGTCTTCTTCGCCCTCAACGGCATCGGCATGCTGATCCAGGTGCTGTGCACGGGCTTCGTCTACTACTCGCTGCACCTGCACGGCGGCATCGCCTACAACCTCGGCCTGCTCGCCGGCCTCGGCCTCGGCTCGTGGTTCCGCTACTGGTCGTACCGCAAGTGGGTGTTCACCCCCGCGACCGCCTGACCCCGGTCCCGCCGGGCGCCTCGGCCGTCCTCGAACCCCTTCCGGAGCGCCGGGAGGGGTTTTCCCGCGGGCTAACTCTACTAAAAAGGTAGGGAAAGTTGCGAAACGCCGGGACGCCGGTTACGGTCATGCCGCGCGCCCCGAACCCCCGAGGGCGCACGTCGGGAAAGAGGCACCACCCATGAGGCTGCGACCGTTCGTCCTGCTGGGATCCGCGCTGCTGGCGGCCACGTCCGCCGTGGCCGGCTGCGGCGGGGACTCCGGCTCCGGCGGCGACGCGGCGTTCGACCCGAAGACCTGCCGGGGCGGCACGCTGACCGTGCTGAACCAGGGCGGGCTCGGCAAGTTCGACCCGGCCACCCTCTACACCTCGGGCGGCGGCGCGCTGCCGTCCCTGGTCTACCGGACGCTCACCACCCGCAAGCGCGTCCCCGGCCAGGACGGCACCAAGCCCGCCCCGGACCTCGCCACCGACCTCGGCACCCCCGGCGACAACGCCAGGACCTGGAAGTACACGCTGCGGGACGGCCTGAAGTTCGAGGACGGCACCCCCATCACGTCCAAGGACGTCAAGTACGGCATCGAGCGCTCGTTCTCGCCGGACCTGCCCGGCGGCGCGCCCTACCTGCACGACTGGCTCGTGGACGGCACCGGCTACAAGGGCCCCTACAAGGGCGGCGACCTGAAGTCGATCGAGACCCCGGACGACAAGACGATCATCTTCCGGCTCCGCGCGCCGCACGGCGACTTCCCCTACCTGGCGACGGCGACCCAGTTCGCGCCCGTCCCGAAGGCCAAGGACACCGGCGTCAGGTACCAGAACGCGCCCGTCTCCAGCGGCCCGTACCGGGTCGAGAAGTACGAGGTCGGAAAGAAGCTGGTGCTCGTCCGGAACCCGTCGTGGTCGCGGGCCGTGGACGACCAGCGGCTCGCCTGCCCGGACCGGATCGAGGTCACCTCCGGCCTGGACGCCACCGTGATCAACCAGCGGCTGGCCGGCGGCACCGGCGCGGACGCGAAGGCGATCACGACCGACACGTCCGTCGGGCCGGAGCAGCTCGCCCGCATCGGCGGCGACCCGAACCTCGCCAAGCGCGTCGCGCGCGGCGTGTTCGGCGAGACCAAGTACCTGGCGTTCGACACCACGAAGAAGCCGTTCAACGACCCGCGGGTCCGGCAGGCCGTCGCGTACGCGGTGAACCGGCAGTCGGTCGTCAACGCGATCGGCGGCAGCGAGCTGGCGTCCCCGGCGACCACGTTCCTGCCGGACGGCAAGGCGTTCGGCCAGCAGCCGTACGACTACTTCCCGGCGGGCGCGACCGGGAACCCGGCCAAGGCCAAGGAGCTGCTCGCCCAGGCCGGGTACGGCAACGGCCTCACCGTCGAGCTCGCCTACCCGAACGCCGACACCGACGGCATCGGCCCGAAGGTCGCGCCCGCGATCCAGGACGCGCTGAAGCAGGCCGGGATCACCGTGAAGCCGAAGTCGTTCAGCGACGACGACTACCGCGACATCTCCGGCAAGCCCGCCACGCAGCCCGCGCTCAGCCTCCAGACCTGGGGCGCGGACTGGCCCGCCGGCGGTCCGTTCCTCATCCCGATCTTCGACGGACGGCAGATCCTCACCAGCGGCGGCAACTTCAACCTCGCGCAGCTGAACGACCCGGCGGTGAACAGCGAGATCGACCGGATCAACACGATCACCGACCCCGCGCAGGCCGCGCCGCGCTGGGGCGCGCTGGACGCCGCCATCGGCAGGCAGGCCCTGGTCGTCCCGCTGTACCACCCGAAGACCGTCGCGCTGTTCGGCAAGGGCGTGAAGAACACCTACGTGGACGAGTGGCGCGGCTGGTACGACGTCTCGTCCGTCTCGGTGAAGTGACCGCGCGGCCGTGACCCTGCTCGACACCGAACCCGCCGCCGGGCCGGACGCCCCTCCGGCCCGGCGCGTCGGGGCCTGGCGGCGGCTGCGCGCCGACCGCTCCGCCCTCGCCGCACTCGTCCTGGTCGGCCTGCTGGTCCTCGTCGCGCTCGCCGCGCCGCTGCTCACCGCCCTGGAGGGCCAGGACCCGGCCACCTTCCACAGCCAGCTGCTCGACTCGGCGCGCGGCGGCGTCCCGCACGGCTCGCTCGGCGGGATCAGCGCCGACCACTGGCTCGGCGTCGAACCCGGCACCGGCCGGGACGTGTTCGCCCGCGTCGTCTACGGCGCGCGCGTCTCGCTCGGCGTGGCGCTCGCCGCGACCGTCCTGGAGCTGGTGATCGGCATCGCGGTCGGGCTCGCCGCCGGGCTCGGCGGACGGCGCCTGGACGCGGTGTCCAGCCGCGCGATCGAGATCGCGATCGCGTTCCCGTCGCTGCTGCTGGCACTCGCGCTGATGGCGATCGTCCCGCCGTCGGTGCCGAGGCCGGTCCTGGTCGCGCTCGCGATCACGGCCGTGAACTGGGGCAACGTCGCCCGCGTGACGCGCGCCCAGGCGTTGTCGCTGCGCACCCGCGAGTACGTGGACGCCGCGCGCCTCGCCGGAGCCGGACCCCTGCGGATCGCGCTGCGCGAGATCCTGCCCGGCCTCGCCACCCCCGTCATGGTGCTCGCCGCGCTCAAGGTCCCGAGCAACATCGTCAGCGAGGCGGGCCTGTCGTTCCTCGGCGCGGGCGTCCGGCCGCCGACGCCGTCCTGGGGGCAGATGCTCTCCACCTCCACGACCTGGTTCCGGACCGATCCGGCGTACGTGCTGATCCCGGGCGGCCTGCTGCTGGTCACCCTGCTGGCCTTCGCCCTGTTCGCCGACGGCGTCCGCCGCGCCCTGGACCCCCGGAGCATCCGCGTATGAGACCGCATGTGAGAGCGCATTCGAGGCCGCGTCCGCGGGCCGTCCCCGTCACTGGCTCCGTCCCCGGCCTCGGCACCGGCCCTGGAAGGACGGGCGCGTGATCTGGTTCCTGATCCGGCGCGTCCTCGCGACCGTCGCGGTGCTGCTCGTCATGTCGGCGATCGTGTACGGGCTGTTCTACCTGATGCCCGGCGACCCGGCCGTGCTGGCGTGCGGCAAGCGCTGCGGACCCGACCAGCTCGTCGTCACCCGGCACAAGCTCGGTCTCGACCAGGCCGTGTACCTCCAGTACTGGCACTTCCTGGAGGGCCTGGTCGCCGGCCGCGACTACTCGTCCGGGCCGGACGTGAGCCACTGCGCCGCGCCCTGCCTCGGCTACTCCTTCCAGTCCGACCAGCCGGTGACGAGCCTGCTGCTGGACCGGCTGCCGGTGTCGGCGTCGCTCACGCTCGGAGCGCTCGTCCTGGCGCTGCTGCTCGGTGTCGGCGCGGGCCTGCTGTCGGCGCTGCGGCGCGGGACGTTCGTGGAGCGCCTGCTCACGGGCGTGACGCTGCTCGGCTTCTCGACGCCGGTGTTCCTGATCGGGCTGATCCTGCTGCTGGTGTTCTGCGCCTGGCTGAAGGTGCTGCCGTTCCCGAGCTACGTCCCGCTGACCGAGAACCCGGCCGAATGGGCGCGCAACCTCGTCCTGCCGTGGTGCTCGCTCGCGCTCATCGAGGCGGCGCTGTTCGCGCGGATCACCCGCGCGGGCACCCTGGAGACCCTCGCTGAGGACCACATCCGGACGTTCCGGGCGTACGGCGTGCCCGAGCGGCAGATCGTCCGGCGGCACGCCCTGCGCGGCGCGCTCGCCCCCGTCGCCACCATCACCGCCGTCGAGCTCGCCACGATCATCGTGTCCGCGATGCTCACCGAGAGCATGTTCGGCCTGCCCGGCATCGGCAAGCTGGCCGTCGAGGCCACCACCAGCGTGGACCTGCCCGTCATCACCGGCGTGACGCTGCTCGCCGGGACCGCCGTCGTGCTCGCCAACACCGTCGCGGACCTCCTGCACGCCGCCATCGACCCGAGAGCGAAACTCGCATGACCCCCGTCCTTTCGGTCCGCGACCTGCGGGTCCGGTTCGGCGACCGCGAGGCGGTCGGCGGCGTCTCCTTCGACCTGGAGGCCGGCCGCGCGCTCGGCGTCGTCGGCGAGTCCGGCTCCGGGAAGAGCAGCCTCGCGCTCGCCCTGGCCCGGCTGCACGTCGGCGCGGACGTCACCGGCGAGATCCTGGTGGACGGCACGGACGTGCTCGCCGCGTCCGACGCCGAGCTGCGGCGGCTGCGCGGCGGCCGGATCGCCATGGTGTTCCAGGACCCGCTCTCGTCCCTCGACCCGCACCTGCGCGTCGGCGACCAGATCGCCGAGGTCTACCGCGTCCACACCGGCGCGACCCGCCGCGCCGCCGCCGCGAAGGCCGTCGAGGTCCTGGACCGCGTCGGCATCCCGGACGCCGCCCGCCGCGCCCGCGCCCACCCGCACGAGTTCTCCGGCGGCATGGTCCAGCGCGCGCTGATCGCGATGGCCCTCGCCCTCGAACCGCGCGTCCTGGTCGCCGACGAGCCGACGACCGCGCTCGACGTCACCGTCCAGGCCCGGCTCCTCGCCCTGCTGGACGAGCTGCGCGACGCCACCGGCATGGCGCTGCTCCTGGTCAGCCACGACTTCGGCGTCGTCGCCGAGACGTCCGACGACGTCCTGGTCATGCACGCCGGACGCGCGGTCGAGCAGGGGCCGGTCGCGTCCGTCCTGCGCGCGCCGTCGGACGCCTACACGCGGGCCCTCCTCCAATCCGTCCCCCGGCTGGACGGCCCGCGCGCCGAAACGGCGAAGCCCTCGGAAGGGACGCGGGAACCGCTGCTCCGCGTCACCGACCTGCGCCGGGAGTTCCGGTCGGGGCCTCCGCTGCGGAGGCGGTCCGTCCCGGCCGTGGACGGCGTGTCACTGGAGATCGCGCCCGGCGAGGCGCTCGGTGTCGTGGGGGAGAGCGGCAGCGGCAAGACGACCCTCGCGCGCCTGATCGTCCGCCTGCTCGCGCCGTCCTCGGGGCGGATCGAGTTCGCCGGACGCGACGTCACCGGGCTCACGGCCCGCGAACTGCGCCCGCTGCGCCGCGACCTGCAGATGGTGTTCCAGGACCCCCTGGCCTCCCTCAACCCGCGCCGCACGGTCGGCGACAGCATCGCCGACCCGTTGCGCGTCCTCGGCGAGCCCGGCGCCGAGCGCACCGCGCGCGACCTGATGGACCGCGTCGGCCTCGACCCGGACCGCTACGACGCCTACCCGCACGAGTTCTCCGGCGGGCAGCGCCAGCGCGCCGGCATCGCCCGCGCGCTCGCGCCCGGCCCGCGCCTGCTGGTCTGCGACGAGCCCGTCACGTCCCTGGACGTCTCGACGCAGGCCCAGATCCTCGCCCTGCTCGCCGAACTCCGCGCCGAACGCGACCTGTCCCTGCTGTTCGTCTCGCACGACCTCGCCGTCGTCCGCCAGGTCAGCGACCGCGTGGCGGTCATGCGCGCCGGACGCGTCGTCGAGATCGGCGACGTCGACACGGTCTACACCTGTCCCAAGGCCCCCTACACGCGCGAACTCCTAGCCGCCGTCCCCAAACTGATCGCCCTGGACCCCGTTCCCTAACGAGCGGAAGTGGGGTGAGTGCGGCGTCCGGGATTGCGCGTTGTGAGTGAGGAAGGGTGCGTGAGGGTCAGAGCTCGCCGCGGACCATGCGGACGAGGCGGTCGAGGACCTGGCCGTCGCTGACACGCAGACCGTCGTGCTCCCATTCGTTGGTGACCCAGGCGCGGGCCTTGCCGACGGACGCGATCGTCTCCATGGAAAGGCCGAAATCCACGTACATGTCGTCGTGGTAGACGGCGGCGGCGAGCGGGACGTCGTTGCCGCGCAACCGGGCCGGGTCGTACAGGACGGGCCAGTCGTCCCGCTCGGCCAGCAGGTCGGCGGCCTCGCGCAGCGGCGCGAGGGACGGGTCGTCCGCGACCATCCAGGGATAGATCATCTCGCCGGTGAACAGCAGCGGATCGGGGCCGTCCGGGTCCGGGGCGAAGGCGGGGAACTCGGCGCGGACGCGCTGCGCCGCCCAGCGGGTCGCGCTCTTGCCCTGCCCGTAGATCGCCTCGTGCAGGACGATGTGGACGGGCGCGTCCGTGTGGCTCAGATGCGTCCCGACCTCCTCCAGGAAGGCCGGGGACAGCTCGGGGCCGCCGTCCGCGAAGGCGAGTTCGAGCAGGTAGTGTAGGTGGTCCGCGCCCACGCCCATGCCGAGCATGAGGCCGAGCGACTGGAAGCCCTCGACCGTGAGGCGGCGCCCGTTCGGCAGCCGCTCGTCGTGCTCCGCGAGGCGGCGGGCGATGTCGCGGACGAGGTCCACGTCGTCCGGATAGCGCTCGTAGAACGCCGCGTTCTTCGCGGCCACGCGCGGATACGTCCGGCGGTAGACGTCCTCGGCGGTGGCGGCCAGGCCCGGCGTCCCGCCCGTGACGAGCGCCTCCCGGACGCCCTCGGGCGCGAACGACAGGTAGGTGTAGGTGCAGAAGCCCCCATAGCTCTGGCCGAGGACCGTCCACGGGACGTCCCCGAGCAGCTCGCGCCGGATCAGCTCCGCGTCCAGGACGATCGAGTCCGCGCGGAACCGGGCGAGGTAACGCGCCTGCTCCTCCGGCCCGCCGAGCGCCGCCACCCGGCGCGCCGTCACCGGCGTGGACAGCCCGGTGCCGCGCTGGTCCAGCAGCAGGACGCGGTAGTCCGACAGCGCCCGGTTCAGCCAGCCCTCGCGCCCCGACGGCCGCGGCGCCCCGTACCCCGGCCCGCCCTGAAGGAACAGCAGCCACGGCAGGTCGTCCCGGCCGGCGTTCGCGGTCGCGACGACCTCACGCGCGAACACCTCGATCCGCGCCCCGTCCGGGTCGTCGTGATCGAGCGGCACGAGGAAGCGGTGGCCGGTGACGACGGTCCCGGCCTGGCGGAACGAACCCATGCCCCGACCCTAAATCTCCCCGGCCCCCACCCGAAACGCCACCCCGCCCGTCCGCGCCTCGAACACTCCGCCGCGCCCGCCCCGAGCACCCCTGAAGCCCAACGCCCACGCCAATCACGCGACCCGCCGACCACTCCCGCCCAGCGCGCCGACCACTCCCGCCCAGCGCGCCGACCACTCCCGCCCAGCGCGCCAACCACCCCTGTCCGGTGCGCCAGGCGTGCCCGTGCGGCGCGTGAGCTGCGCCTCTCCAACGCGTCAGCCACGCCCACCCGGGCGCGTCAGCCATGTCGGCGCGGCGCTTCAACCGGGTCTGGTGCGACGCGCCGATCACGCACGTGCGGCACGTTCTCCCTGCTCGTGCGGCGCGTCCTCCCTGCTCGTGCGGCGTGTTCTCCTTGCTCGTGCGGCGCGTACTTCGCGCCGTGGAGCGCGTGCGTCCGCGCCTGGCGCGTGGGCCGGCGAGGCGGCAGGCGCGGACGGATGCGCTGGCGGCGGCGGTCGGGGCGTCGGCTCAGCGGCCGGCGGGGACGAGCTTCTCGACCTCGGAACGGGCCTCGGCGAGGACGCTCGCGATGGCGGTGCCCGGACGCTGGGAGAAGATCACGTGATCGACGCCCGCCTCGGCGAGGCGTCCGGCGGCGTCCACGGCCTGGGACGCGGAACCGCCGTCCGGCAGGATCGTCAGGGCGGTCTTCTCGATCTCCGCGTAGTCGCGCCCCTCGCGCTCGCAGTGCTCGCGGAGCACGCTGAGCTTGTGGGGGAGCTGGTCGCCGTCGAAGATGTTGCAGGCGTCGGCGTACTTCGCGACGAACCGCAGCGTCTTCTTCTCGCCCATGCCGCCGACCAGGATCGGCGGGTGCGGACGGCGCACCGACTGCGGCGAGTTCAGCGGACGCTCCGCCGAGATGCGCGTCCCCTCGAACGCCGCCTCGTCGCCCTTCCACATCTGGTGGGCGAGCCGGAGGGTGTCCTCCAGCAGCTCGAACCGCTCGGCGGTCGGCGGGAAGTGCAGGCCGAGACCGCGCGCCTCCTCGTCGTTCCACGCCGCGCCGACGCCCAGCCAGGCGCGTCCGCCGGACAGGACGTCCAGCGTCGTGACCGTCTTGATCAGGAGGCTCGGCGCCCGGTAGCTCACGCCGGTCACCATCGTGCCGAGCGTGATGTGCTCGGTGAGGGCGGCCGCGTAGGCGAGCGCCGAGTAGCCCTCCAGCATGGGGTCCTCGGCGGGGCCGACCGAGTGGATCTGGAAGAGGTGGTCCATCACCCACAGCGAGTCCAGCCCGCCCTGGTCGGCGTCGCGGACGATCCGCGCGAACTCGGGCGCGATCCGCTCGGAGCCGCCGGGGAAGGTGAAGCTGGGTACCTGAAGTCCGATGCGCATGGGACGAGTCTCGGACCTGGAGCGCGCTCCAGGTCAAGCTCCGGAGTTGACCTGGAGCGGACTCCAGGTGAAATCCTGACCGGGTGAGTTCCTACTCCCCGGCCGAGACCGCCGAGAAGAGCGGCTTCAGCATCGACACTCTCAGGTACTACGAGAAGATCGGCCTGCTGGGCGGGATCGCGCGCAACGCGTCCGGACGGCGGGTGTTCAGCGACGACGACCTCAACTGGCTCGGCATGCTGCGCTGCCTGCGCGAGACCGGCATGCCCATCGCCGAGATGCTCCGCTACTCCGAACTCGCCCGCGGCGGCGAGGAGACCTTCGCCGAACGCCTCGAACTCCTCCAGGAGCACGACCGCCGCGTCGAGGCCCAGATCCGCCTCCTCCGCTCCCAGCAGAAGAAGATCAAATGGAAGATCTCCTTCTACAGCGGCCAGGAACCCGACGAGCCCTGATCGATCCCCTCGCGCCGCCTCGCCGGACGCTCGCGCTGCCGGGCGCGAAATGCCCGCCGCCGGCCCGGATCAGGCCGGACGCCAGGAGGGATCGCGGCCGAGGAGGGCGAGGAGGCGGTCGCGCGGATCGCGGCCGTCCGACGGCACGGACGGGGCGAAGGCCGCACCCGGCGCGCGGGATTCCGGATCGTCCGGAACGACCGCGGCGACCTTGAGGGACGCCGTGACCAGCTCCTCGTCGGGCTCCCAGGGCAGGCCGAGGGTGGCGGCGACGTCCCAGGCGTGCACGACCACGTCGACCACGTGGAAGGTGATCGCCAGCGCGCCGGGGAACCCGCCGCCGTCCCGTACCTCGGGCAGCGCGAAGTCCCGCGTGAGGACGCCGTCGTCGGCGAACGCCTCGGTCACCAGACGCCCGGACGCCACGACCGCCGCGTGCGGGTCGTCGCCGAGCGACCCGCTCCGCCACACCGCGAGACTGCCGCCCTCGCCCCGCGCCGCCGCCGCGAACCCGATGTCCTGGCTGACCTGGTGCCGCAGCAGGCCGTGCAGCGTCCAGTCCGGACAGGGCGTCGGACGGGCGAGGTCGGCCGGTTCGATCTTGGAGGTCAGGGAGGCGAAGAAGTCGAGCGCCCGGCGGTCCAGGTCGCGGAAATCCGAGGAGAGCAGTTCGGTCAGCACGTCCATGCCCCCACCGTAGGAAGCGGCAAAGGCCCATGTACAGATCCAATATCGCCCCGCCTGACTGAGCCAATCTAGACTCCTCCGGTGGACCTGCACATCACGCTGAACGACCGCCGCGATCTCACCGGCAGCCTGTACCGGCAGATCAGGGACGCCGTCCTGGACGGCCGCCTCCGCGCGGGCGACGCGCTCCCGCCCACCCGCGAGCTCGCCCGCCGCCTCTCGGTCTCCCGAGGCACGGTCACGGTCGCCTACGAGCGGCTCGCCGCCGAGGGCTACCTGACGGCACGCGTCGGTGCCGGCACCTTCGTCAGCGAATCCGCCGTCCCACCCCCGCGCCGCCGCCCCTCCGCATCCCCCACACCCCCAGCGCCCGCTAAACCGAGCGCGTCCGCTTCACCGAGTGCGTCCGCTTCACCGAGCACGTCCGCTACGCCCACTGCATTTGGTGCGCCCACCGCGCCGGGTGCGCTCCCAGCGCACCCCGCATCGGCCACGCCCCACGCATCCAGCGCGCCCGGCACGCCCGGCACGCCCGGCGCCTACGGCACGCAAGGCGCTTACGGCACGCAAGGCGCTTACGGCACGCAAGGCGCCTGCGGGACGCAGGGCGCGTCCGGCACGCCGGGTGCGCCACCTGTGGCAAGCACCCCCGGCACCGCTGGCCCGACTGGAGCACAGGACGTGGCCTGCGCGTCTGGCGCACCGATCGCGTCTCACGCGATCGGCGGCTCTGGCGGCGCCGGTGCATCGGCCGTGTCAGGCACATCCAGCGCGTCTGGTGCTTCGGGTGCGTCCGGCGCGTTGAGCGGCCCTGGGGCCTTCGGCGTGGCGGGTTCGGCTGGAGCGGTCGACGGGGTCGGTTCGGGGGAGGGGGCCGGTGGTTCCGGGGAAGGAGGGGCGTCGCCGCTTCGGCCGCGTCAGGTGTGGACGGATCTGCGGGCCTGGCCGTATCGCCTGCACGACGTCCCGTACGACCTGCGCGCCGGCCTTCCGGACACGCGCCTCTTCCCTTACCAGGCCTGGCGGCGGTTGATGGCGGCCGAGCTTCGCCCCAAGGACCATGACATCGGCGATCCCGGAGGGTTGCCCGTCCTGCGCGAGGCGATCGCGCGGCACGCCGCGGTGTCGCGCTCGGTGCGCGCGACACCGGACGACGTGATCGTGACGTCCGGCATCCAGCAGGCGCTCGACCTGGTCGGACGCGTCCTGCTCGAACCCGGCGCGCACGTCGCCGTCGAGGATCCCGGCTACCCGCCCGCGCAACTGCTGTTCCGTTCGCAGGGCATGCGCGTGACCGGCGTCCCCGTGGACGCCGAGGGCCTGCGCGTCGACGCCCTCCCGGACGACGTCCGCGCCGTCTACCTCACGCCGTCCCACCAGTTCCCGCTGGGCATGCCGATGTCGCTGGCGCGCCGCCACGCCCTGCTCGACTGGGCCCGCAGCCGCGACGTCGTGATCGTCGAGGACGACTACGACACCGAGTTCCGCTACGGCGGCCGCCCGATCGAGCCGCTCCAGTCCCTGGACGAGGACGGCCGCGTGCTCTACCTCGGCACGTTCTCCAAGCTGATGCGCCCGGTGCTGCGCCTCGGCTACCTGGTCGCCCCGCCCGCCCTGCGCGACGCGTTCCGGATGGCCCGCTACATCACGTCCTGGCACGGGGACCCGCCCGTCCAGGCCGCGCTGGCGCGGTTCATCGACGAGGGCCTCCTCGCACGCCATATCCGCCGCTCGCGCCGCGCCTACCAGGAGCGCCACGAACGCATCGCCGAATCCCTCGGCTCCGACTTCGCCGACAGCCTCACCCCCATCCCGTCCGCCGCCGGCCTCCACCTGAGCGCGACGCTATCCGGCCCCTCCGACAAACAGGCCGTCCGCGCCGCCGAGGCCGAGGGCGTCGCCCTCTTCCCGCTCTCGGAGTTCGCCGTCACCCAGCCCCCGATGAACGGCCTGATCTTCGGCTACGGCGCCATCACCCTGGACGAGATCCCCGAAGCCCTCCGCCGTCTCCGCGGCGTCCTCGCCTGAGCCGGCCCACCGGCAGGGCTCGGCAGGACGGCGGTCCAGGTGATCCGGCGAGGGGCGGGGTGCGGCAAGCGGCACGGAATGTCCGGGCGCGCGCCTAGACTCGTTCGCTGTGGCAGGCCGGATTCGCAATGAGGACATAGCGCTCGTACGCGAGCGGTCATCGATCGACGCCGTGATCGGCGAGTACCTCCAGTTGCGGAGCGCGGGCGGGGGCAACCTCAAGGGGTTGTGCCCCTTTCACGACGAGAAGTCACCTTCGTTCAACGTCACGCCGGCTCGCGGGCTCTGGTACTGCTTCGGCTGCGGGGCGGGCGGGGACGTGATCAAGTTCGTCCAGGAGATCGATCACCTCACCTTCACCGAGGCCGTCGAGCGGCTGGCCGCCAAGGCGGGCATCCAGCTCCGGTACGAGGAGGGCGGCGCGTTCGAGCCCCGGCGGGAGTCCGGGCAGCGGGCGCGCCTGGTCGAGGCGCACCGGGCGGCGGCGGAGTTCTTCGCCGAGAACCTGCGCGCCCCCGAGGGCATGATCGGACGGCAGTTCCTGTCCGGCCGGGGCTTCGAGGCCGCCGACGCCGAGCGGTTCGGGGTCGGGTTCGCGCCGCGCGAGTGGGAGGGCCTGGTCCGTCACCTGCGCGGACGCGGGTTCGCCGACGCCGAGCTGATCGCCGGTGGCCTCGCCAAGGAGGGCCGCCGCGGCCCGATGGACCGGTTCCGCGGCCGCCTGATGTGGCCCATCCGCGACCTGTCCGGCGACGTCGTCGGGTTCGGCGCGCGCAAGCTCTACGAGGACGACGACGGCCCGAAGTACCTGAACACCCCCGAGACGCCGATCTTCCACAAGTCGAACGTCCTGTACGGGGCGGACCTGGCGAAGAAGGACATCGCGCGGTCCCGGCAGGCGGTCGTCGTGGAGGGCTACACCGACGTGATGGCCTGCCACCTGTCCGGCGTGCCGACGGCCGTCGCGACCTGCGGGACGTCCTTCGGGGACGAGCACATCAAGATCCTGCGCCGGCTGCTGATGGACCAGGACGAGTTCCGCGGCGAGGTGATCTTCACCTTCGACGGGGACGCCGCCGGGCAGAAGGCCGCGCTGCGCGCGTTCGAGGGCGAGCAGAAGTTCGTCACGCAGACCTTCGTGGCCGTCCAGCCGGACGGCCTCGACCCCTGTGACCTGCGCGTCCAGCAGGGCGAGGCGGCCGTGCGCGACCTGGTCGCCTCCCGCGCGCCGCTGTTCGAGTTCGTCGTCCGGTCCAAGATCGGCGAGCACGACCTGAACACCGCCGAGGGACGGCTCGCCGCGCTCGACGCCGCCGCGCCGGTCGTCGCCCGCATCAAGGACCGCGCGCTCCGGCAGATGTACGCGGTCAGCCTCGACCGCTGGCTCGGCATCATGGACGAGCGGTTCGTGCTCCAGCGCGTCCGCGACCTGGCCCAGCGCGAGCACGCCCGCCGCAACGGCCAGGGCCGTCCGGGCGGTCCCGGGCAGGGCGGCGGCGGAGGCGACGGCCAGCGCGGCTACGGCTCCGGGCCGGGCGGACGCTCCGGATACGCCAACGGCGGCCAGGCGGGCGGACGCCAGGGCTTCGGCGGCGGCGCGTCCGGCCAGTACGGTCGCGGAGGCCAGGGCGGACCGGGTGGCCAGTACGGTCAGGCCGGCCGCCAGTACGGACCGGGCGGCGGCCAGTACGGCGGGGGCGCGGGCGGTCAGTACGGCGGCGCCGGGGGCGAGCACGGGCCGTCCGGGCAGGGACCGGGACGGGACGAGGCGGCCCCGGATTCGGGACGGCCCGAAATGCCGACCTACGATCCGCACGATCCCGACGTCGTGCTGGAGCGCGAGCTGTTGAAGCTGGTCGTGCAGCGTCCCGCCGTGGTCGGGCCGGAGTTCGACCTGGTTCCGGGCGAGGCGTTTCTGGTGCCGGCGTTCGCGACCGTCCGGGGCGTCGTCGGGGCGGTCGGCGGGGTCGCGTCGGCGGCGGATCCGGCCGAGTGGATCTCCCGGCTGCTGGAGCAGGGCGCGAACACCCAGGTCAGGGACCTGATCACCATGCTCGGAGTCGAGCCGACACAGTCCGCGTCCGAATCGGATGACCGTTATGCGGCGGCACTGCTGGCCCGAATCCAGGAACGCCTGCTCACCCGGCAGATCGCGGACGTCAAGTCTAAACTCGGACGGCTGAATCCGGCCGAGCAGGCCGAGGAATACCATCGGCTCTTCGGTGATCTTGTCGCGCTTGAGCAGCAGAGACGGGTGTTGCGGGAGCGCGGGCTTGGATAGCGGTAAGTCAAGAGACCGCAAAATGGGTCCTGTGATCTAGGCCCTCCATAACGCAGACTGTCCCCGTGGGCCCTTCGGTGCTGCCAAGCGAGGCGCCATCGGTTGACCAGGTGGCGGACCTCGTCGCACGTGGCAGAGAGCGCGGCGGTGTGACCGTCGATGACGTCGCTGCCGCACTCGACCGCTCGGACTTGCCGGACGACTCGCTCGAGCGGGTCGTCCGAATGCTCGCGGAACAGGGGGTCGAGGTCCTGGAGTCTCCGCAGGAGACCGAGGACGTCGCGCGAGCAGACGAGGCAGATCTCGGCAAGCGGGCGCCAACGAGCGACCTGGTGCGCATCTACCTGAGAGAGATCGGTCGCGTTCCGCTCCTCACGGCAGAAGATGAAGTCGAACTGGCGAAATCGATCGAGGCGGGTCTTTTCGCCGAGGAGAAACTGGCGCACACCGCCATCCTCTCCCCGGCGCAACGGCACGACCTCGAACTGCTCGCCCGGGAGGGAATCCGGGCGAAGCAACGTCTGATCGAGGCGAACCTGCGGTTGGTCGTCTCGATCGCCAAGCGCTACGTGGGCCGGGGAATGCTGTTCCTCGACCTGATTCAGGAGGGAAATCTCGGACTCATCCGCGCCGTCGAGAAATTCGACTACACCAAGGGGTTCAAGTTCTCGACCTACGCCACCTGGTGGATCCGCCAGGCGATCACGAGGGCGATCGCCGATCAAGCCCGGACCATCCGGATTCCGGTGCACATGGTGGAGACGATCAACAAGCTGGTGCGCGTCCAGCGCCAGCTCCACCAGGACCTCGGTCGTGAACCGATCCCCGAGGAGATCGGTCAGGAGATGGGCCTGACCGCCACCCGGGTCGTGGAGATCCAGCGGATCGCCCAGGAACCGGTGTCGCTCCAGTCCCCGATCGGCGAGGAGGACTCCGACCTCGGCGACTTCATCGAGGACTCGGACGCCGTCGTCCCGATCGAGGCCGCCGCGTTCATCCTCCTGCAGGACCAGCTGGAGGACATCCTCGGCACCCTGTCGGAACGGGAGCAGCGCATCATCCAGCTGCGCTTCGGCCTGACGGACGGCCATCCCCGGACCCTGGAGGAGGTCGGCCGGGAGTTCGGCGTCACGCGCGAACGCATCCGGCAGATCGAGTCCAAGACCCTGGCCAAGCTCCGTCACCCCTCCCGCGCCCAGATGCTGCGCGAATATCTCGACTAGTCCAGACCGCGCCTCCACCCCGGCGCACGGCCGTCCGGGCCGCGTCCTCCCCCGAGGACGCGGCCCGGACGCCCGTGCGAAGGGCCCCAGCCCACCCGCGCAAGAGTTATCCACAGAACGCCAGTCGACTTCCGTCCCACACCGCGAACCCCCGAAACTGACGGATGAGTCGGTGACTGCCCGAAACATGGTGAATTGTCGGCGGAGGTGCGGACTGGCCGCGCGTGTCGGAGAGGGACGGTAGCGTTTGGTGCCATGCTGATCGTGACGACTGACGCGCTGGCCGGGTACGCGATTCGCGGGATGCTCGGCGAGGTGCTGGGGGTGGCCGTCCAGTCCGATCAGGCGGCCGCGCCGGGGGACGGGTCCAGCGGGACGTTCCGCATGAGCACCGGGGAGCAGGTCGGGGCGGGGCTGCTCGCCGCGCGGCGGCAGGCGGTCGAGCGGCTGGCCGAGGACGCCCGCCGCAAGGGCGCGAACGCCGTGGTCGGCATGCGTCTGGACGCCGTCGCGCTCGGCCCCGGCGGAGGGCACGAGGTGTGCGCGTACGGGACGGCCGTGTGGGTCGAGCCCGTCCAGAACGTGCAGAACCAGCCGCAGCAACCGCAGCAGTACCAGCAGGGCGGCCCGGTGCCTCCGTACCCTGGCGAGCCCGCTCCCGGCGGCCCGCCGATGGCGGCCCGCAACCTCACCATCGGCCTCCGCGACCCTGGCCGCTGAGCACGCAGGCTCGTCCCTGACCAACGCACGCTGAGCGCGTTGGGCGCGCAGGTTCTCGTCTGACCATGGGCGCTGAACGGGCGGTTCGTACTGGTCACGGGGCGCTGGGCGCGCGGGCTTCTGGTTGAACGCGGCGCACTGGTCAGGTTCTTCGACGACACCATGGCCATGCCTGCCGTCCTGCGGGGCGGGGGCGCTCGGCTTGTCGGCGTGGTGCCCACACTTTCGCCTCGGTCCGCCTTGTTCTTTGCGCTCGGTAGGTCTGGGGCCGGCCCGAGGGGGCTGGTGGCGGGGTGTCTTGAGGGGCTGGGGAGGTTCCTGGGGTGGGTGGGGTGTGGGTTTTGGTCGAGTGGGGAGAAGCTGGGCGAAGTTGTCTGGGTTAGGTGGGGGATGGCCGGGGAGGGGTGGTTTTGCTCACTGTCCTGGGCGTGACTTGACGGCCTCTGGTTAGGTTCAGCTAATTTAGGCAAGCCTTACCAAAAGCCGTCCTGGAGTCCTCATGCGTCCCACCCCCGTGCTCGCTCTCGCGGGCGTCACCGCCCTCTCGGCGTCCCTGCTCGCGGCGTGCGGCGGTGGTGACGACGGCGGCGACGGCAAGGCCGGCGGCGGCGCGATCAAGGTGACCGCGTCCGACAACGCCTGCGACGTGGCGAAGAAGGACCTGGCGGCGGGCAAGATCACCTTCAAGGTGGCCAACAAGGGCTCGCAGGCCAACGAGTTCGAGATCCTCCGTCCGGACGGCAAGATCATCGCCGAGCGGGAGAACATCGGGCCCGGCACCACGGTCAACTTCGTGGTGAACCTCGCCGCCGGGGACTACAAGGCGCTGTGCAGCGCGGGGCAGACCGGCAAGGGCCCCACCCAGGACCTCAAGGTCACCGGGTCGGGCGGCACGGCCGGGTCCGCCGACCCGCGCCTCACCCAGGCCGCGTCCGAGTACAAGGCGTTCGTCCTCGCGCAGGTGGACGACACGGTCGTCAAGGCCCAGAAGTTTGCCGACGCCGTAAAGGCGGGCGACGTGGAGAAGGCCAAGCAGCTCTACGCGCCGTCCCGGATGGGCTGGGAGACGATCGAGCCGGTCGCGGAGAAGTTCGGCGACATCGACCCGCGGATCGACGCCCGCGAGGCCGACCTGAAGCCGGCCGAGAAGGCGAACTGGTCCGGCTGGCACCTGCTGGAGAAGGCGCTCTGGAAGGACGGCTCGGTCAAGGGCAGGGAGCAGTACGCCGACCGCCTGATGGCCGACCTGAAGAACCTCAAGGGCCAGATGGCGACGCTGACGCTCGACCCGGTCAACGACATGGCGCACGGCGCGAAGGAGCTGCTGGACGAGGTCGCCACCGGCAAGGTCACCGGTGAGGAGGAGGCGTTCAGCCACACCGACCTCTGGGACTTCAAGGGCAACGTGGACGGCGCGAAGAAGGTCTACGACCTGCTCCGCCCGGTCGTCCAGCAGAAGGACGCGCAGCTCGCCAAGGACCTCGACGACAACTTCGCCGCGGTCGAGAAGCTGCTCGGCAAGTACGCCAAGGGCGACGGTTACGTGTCCTACGACACCGTCGGCCCGAACGACCGCAAGGCGCTCGGCGACGCGGTGAACGCTCTCGGCGAGCCCCTGTCGAAGCTCGCGGGAGTGGTGGCCAAGTGACCCCGGCGGAAGGGCAGGGCGGGAGCCGGCTTTCCCGGCGGCGGATGCTCGGCTTCGGCGGCGCGAGCCTGCTCGTCGGCGCGGCGGCGGGCGTCGGGATCGAGCGCGTCGCGTCCGCGACCGACGACGGCAAGCAGGCCACCGCGTCCGCGATCCCGTTCTACGGCCCGCACCAGGCGGGCATCGCGACGCCCGTCCAGGACCGGCTGCACTTCGCCGCGTTCGACGTCGTCACCGACGACCGCGCCAAGCTCGTCCGGATGCTCAAGGACTGGACGGCCGCGGCCGCCGCCATGACGGCTGGGAAGCCCGTGGGCGCCGGCGCGGTCGGCGGCCCCGACGTGTCCCCGCCGGACGACACCGGCGAGGCGCTCGGGCTGCCGCCGTCCCGGCTGACGCTGACGGTCGGCTTCGGCCCGACGCTGTTCGAGAAGGACGGCAAGGACCGTTTCGGCATCAAGGCCAAGCGTCCGGCCGCGCTGGTCGATCTGCCGCAGTTCCCCGGGGACAGGCTCGACCCGAACCGCTGCGGCGGCGACATCGTCGTCCAGGCCTGCGCGGACGATCCGCAGGTCGCGGTGCACGCGATCCGCAACCTGGCGCGCATCGGGTTCGGCGTGGTCGCGGTCCGCTGGTCGCAGTTGGGGTTCGGCAAGACGTCCTCCACGACCCCGGACGCGCAGACCCCGCGCAACATGTTCGGCTTCAAGGACGGCACCCGCAACGTCGCCGGCACCGAGACGTCCGCGCTCGACAAGCACATCTGGGCGGACAAGGCGGACGGTTCGGACTGGATGGCGGGCGGCACCTACCTCGTCGCGCGCCGCATCCGCATGCACATCGAGACGTGGGACCGCACGTCCCTCGGCGAGCAGCAGGACGTGATCGGCCGGGACAAGAACGAGGGCGCGCCGATCGGCCAGAAGCGCGAGCACGACGAGGTCGACCTCGCCAAGCTGAAGCCGACCGCGCACGTGCGGCTCGCGCACCCGGACTCGAACGGCGGCGTCCGGATCCTGCGCCGCGGCTACTCGTTCACGGACGGTTCCGACGGCCTCGGACGGCTCGACGCGGGCCTGTTCTTCATCGCCTTCCAGCGCGACCCGCGCACCGGTTTCATCCGCATTCAGAACAATTTGGCGACAGATGCGATGAATGAGTACATCCAGCATGTCGGGTCGGGCGTCTACGCCTGCCCGCCGGGCGTCCGCGAGGGCGGCCACTGGGGCGAGACCCTGTTCGGCTGATCAAGGAACCTGCTGCTCACAACACGCGAACGGCATTCGGTAGTGCGTCCTTCCGGAACAGCACACATCCCCTCCGGGTTGTCGGGTAGGACGGGCGCGCACCCGGACCGAACCCGAAGCGGCCGGAAGCCGGTATTCGTGGGAACGGATAGCATCGCGAAAGCGTCGAGGAACGTCGCGACGCGGGCGGCGGCGCCGCCCGTGACGGGGGCGTCGAGTCCGAGGAAGTGGTTCGGCATGGGTGTTCGGCTCGCCGGGGGAGACGTCGTCCCCCTTTCCGGGCCCCGTTCCGGTCGTGCGCCCTCCGCCCTTTCGGTCGGCTTCGACTGGACGCCCCCCGCGACGTCCCGCGCCGACTTCGAGCTCGACGCCTCGGCCCTCATGCTCGACGCCTCCGGCGCCGTCCTGTCCGAAGATCACTTCATCTACTTCAACAACCCGCGCAGCCCGGACGGCGCGGTCGAGCACCGCGGCCCCGCCGCGGACGCCCCCGGCGAGACCATCGACGTGGACCTCGCCGCCGTCCCGGACCGCTGCGCCCGCATCGCCTTCCCCATCTCGATCTTCGACGCCGCCAACCGCGCCCAGCACTTCGGCCACGTCGGCGCCGTCTCCATCCAAATCACCACGCCGTCGGCAGCCATCGCGCCGCAGGACGACGCCTCGCAGGACGACGCCTCGCACGACGACGCCTCGCAGGACGGCGCCGAGCTGGCCCGCTTCGACCTACCTCCCGACCCGAACGAGCGCGAGCGCGCCACGGCCGTCCTGATGGGCGAGCTGGACCGGCGCGGCGACGGCTGGACGTTCCGCGCGGTCGGCCGCGGCTACCCCGGCGGCCTGCGCGAACTCGTCACCGACCACGGCCTCCCGACCCGATGAGCGCCCTCCCCGATCGGCCGAGGACCGCCGTCCCGACGTGCGCGGGGCGTGCCGTTCCGACGTGCGCGGGGCGCGCCTTTCCGACGTGCGCGGGGCGCGCCTTTCCGACCTGCGCGGGGCGCGCCGTCACGATGAGCCTTTTCGTCCACCGACCCTCGACACGGAAACCGGGCCCATGATCCTTCGCACTTTCGGCTGGTCCGTCGCCATCACGGCGGTGGCCCTGCTCGTCGCGCTGGCCTACCAGGGGCCCGAGGCGCTCGCCCTGGTGGCGATCCTCGCCGTTCTGGAGATCTCGCTGTCGTTCGACAACGCCGTGGTGAACGCCAAGGTGCTCGACCGCATGTCGCCGTTCTGGCAGAAGATCTTCCTGACCGTCGGCATCGCGATCGCGGTGTTCGGCATGCGGCTGCTGTTCCCCCTGGTCATCGTCGCGCTGACGGCGAAGCTGAGCCCGGTCCGGGCGTTCGACCTCGCGCTGTCGGAACCGCACCGGTACGAGGCGATCATGCGGGACGCCTATCCGATGATCGCCGGGTTCGGCGGCGCGTTCCTGCTGATGCTCTTCCTGAACTGGGTGTTCGAGGACCGCGAGCTGCGCTGGCTCGTCCCGCTCGAACGCGCCCTGGCCCGGCTCGGCCGCCTCGACCAGCTGCCCGTCGTGATCACCGGCGGCGTGCTGGCGGCGGTCTCCGGCCTGGTCGCCGACGATCCGGCGGAGGTCATGATCGCCGGCGTGCTCGGCATGATCACCTACATCCTGGTGGACGGCCTCGGCGAGATGTTCTCGGACGCGAGCGACGACGAGGACGACGACGAGGGCGAGGGCGAGGGCGAGGGCGAGGGGAACGCCGGGAACGGCACCGCCGCCGCGATCGTCCGCCGCGGCGGCCCGAGCAGCGCCGCGCTCGCCGTCGGCAAGGCCGGCTTCTTCCTGTTCCTCTACCTGGAGGTCCTGGACGCGTCGTTCTCGTTCGACGGCGTGATCGGCGCGTTCGCGATCAGCACCGACCCGATCGTCATCGCGCTCGGCCTCGGCGTCGGCGCGATGTACATCCGGTCCCTGACGGTCTACCTCGTCCGCAAGGGCACCCTGCACGAGTACGTCTACCTGGAGCATGGCGCGCACTGGGCGATCGGCGCGCTGTCGGTCTGCATGATGATCAGCATCGGGCACGAGCTGCCCGACTGGCTCACCGGCGGCATCGGCGCGGGCCTGATCCTCGTCTCCTTCGCCTCCTCGGTGATCCGCAACCGCCGCGAGGCCGATGGCGGAGCCGTCGTCGAAGCCGGCGGCAGAACGAACCGCGAGGTCGCCGGCGACACCGCAGCGTCCACGGAGGCGGTCGAGGCGGGGGAGGACGACCCGTCCGCCCGCGTGGCGCCGTCACCGGGCGTCCGCGACCGCTGACAGCGCTCAATCACGGACGGGACGCTTCAGACGAAGACAAGCTACGCGCTGTAAAGGGTCGTCGGGACGCCTTCCAGCGGTCACAATCGCGGTAACGCACCGGCCGGGAGGACATGCGACACCGATGAGCTCCCGTCTCACCGGCGACGAGACCGCGCTGTGGCAGGCCGCGGCGCGCGTCCTGGACGCCAACTGGACGGGGACGGCCACCGTCCCCTCACCGGGCCTGTACCCCCACCAGTGGAGCCTGGACTCGGCGTTCGTCGCCCTGGGACTCGCCCGGCACCGCCGCGACCGCGCCGAACGCGAGCTGACGTCGCTGTTCCGCGGCCAGTGGGCGGACGGCCTGCTCCCGCACCTGGTGTTCGACGACACCCTCGCCCGGCACGCGTACTTCCCGGGGCCCGAGATGTGGCACGGAGACCACCGTCCGCGCGCTCCGCACGGCGTCCGGACGTCCGGCCTCACGCAACCGCCCCTGCACGCGTTCGCGGCGCTCCGCCTGCACGAGTCCGCGCCTCCGTCCGAGGCGGAGCACAGCCTCGACTTCCTGCGCGGCCTCTACCCGTGCCTCGCCGCCCAGCACCGCTACCTGGCCGAGGCCCGCGACCTCTCCGGCTCCGGGCTCGCCGCCATCTGCCACCCCTGGGAATCGGGCATGGACAACAGTCCCGCATGGGACCGTCCGCTCGGAGCCCTCCGCCTGCCGCCCGCCGCGTACTCGCCGGGCCGCACCCCGCGCGACCTGCCCACGGGCGAGGACTACGACCGCTACGTCCACCTGGTCGCCCTCCTGCGCGCGCACGACTACGAGCCCGCCTACATCCGCGACGACCACCCGTTCGCCGTCGAGGACCCCCTCTTCAACGCCGCGTACCTGGCGTCCGAACACGCCCTGGCCGAGATCGCCGCCCTCGTCGGCGCGGACCCGGCGCCCCATCGGGAGCGGTCCGCCCGCGTCCACGCCGCCCTCCTGGACCGCCTCTGGGACCACGAACAGGGCTGCTTCCGCGCCCGCGACCTGCGCGACGACCGGCTCCTCCCGGTCGTCACCGTCGCCGCGTTCGCCCCGCTCCTCGACCCCGACCTGCCGCCCGGGACCGTCCGCCGGCTGGTCGACCTGCTGCTGTCGGCCCGCTTCGCCGGAGCCGCCGGCTACCCCGTCCCCACCTGCGACATCCAGGCCCCCGCCTTCGACCGCAGCGGCTACTGGCGCGGCCCCACCTGGATCAACACCAACTGGCTCCTCTGGCACGGCGCCCTCGGTCACGGCCTCACCGTCGTCGCCGACCTGCTGTACGGCTCCACGCTCCGCCTCGTCCGCCAGTCGGGCTTCCGCGAGTACTTCGACCCCTTCGACGGCACCGGACGCGGCAGCCACGACTACAGCTGGTCCGCCGCGCTCGTCCTGGACCTGCTCGCCGCCCGGCGCGCCCCGAGGGCCGCCTGAGGAGCGGCTACGCTGAGGATCATGCGCCTCCCGAGGTCGACCCGAGCCCTCCCCAGGGACGTCCGCGCCGCCCTGGACCTCCCGCGCGGCGACCGCGTCCTCGCCACCGCGCCCACCCGCGGCGGCTCCCACGTCGTCGCGACGGCCCGCGCCCTCTACGTCCCCACCGAGGACGGCCTGACCCGCGTCCCCTGGGAGCAGGTCGACCAGGCCTCCTGGAAGGACGGCTGGCTCCACGTCCAGGAGACCCTCGGCGGCCCGGAGCACCACGTCCGCCTGACCGACCCGGGCTCGGTCCCCGAGACCGTCCGCGAACGCGTCACCTCGACGGTCGCGGTCTCCCACCACGCCGAACTGCCCGGCGGAGGCGGCGTCCGCATCGCGGGCCGCCGCCCGCCCGGCGGCGGCGCCGTCCGCTGGACGTTCGTCTTCGACCCGGGCCTGGACCCGTCCGACCCGGGCCTGCGCGCCCGGGCCGAACAGATCCTCGAGGACCTCCGCCGCCGGACCGGCCTCTAGAAGTCCGCGCTCCGCCGTCCGGCGGCGTCCTCGACGACCGCGTCCCGCAGCGGATCACCCTGCGGCCCGCCCGCGTCGTCACCGCCGGCGACCCTGCCGATCGTCCCGCCGCGCTCCCGGGCCGCCGCGACGACCCGCTCCCGGGCGCCCGACGCCCGCTCCCGGACGACCCCGGCCGCATTCTGCACCGCCGGAGTCCCGGCCACCCGCTGCGACGTCCGCCTGATCTGCTCATACCGCTCGCGCCCGGCCTTGGCGCCCAGCACGTAACCCACCGCGGCCCCGACCGCGAACGCAACCCGATACCTCATCCGACCCCCAACTGGACACGTCGAATCGTCCCCGACCCCTACCCGCCCACGCCGACCTCACCCACCCCGTCCATAAGGATGCGCGAACCACTCCCCGGATGCGCTAATGTATTCCTGTCGCCAGGGAGCGAAACCCCCGGAGACCAGGGACAATCCCGCGTAGCTCAATCGGCAGAGCAGCCGGCTGTTAACCGGCAGGTTATTGGTTCGAGTCCAATCGCGGGAGCAAGACTCTCCCAGTAGAGACACAGGTCAGGGCCGTTAGCTATGCCGCTAACGGCCCTGATGCTTGTAGTGAGTACCAAAGTGAGTACTTGGCGGTCTAGGGCTGGCTTGGGAAGATCACGTCCATGGCTTGCGCGCCGTCTTGGATCACGGGCCGGATCTGCTGTCGGTAGACCTTCTCGGTCACCTGCGTTCCACTGTGCCCGACCAACAGCGCGATCTTGTCCAGGGGCATCCCGCTGTCCGACAGCAGGGACACGAAGCTGTGCCGCAGCTCCCGGACCGTCCACTCTTCCGGCTCAAGTCCGGCCGGCCCGACGATCTCGCGTCTGAACGCGCGGAGCACCGTCATGGCGTCGCGCACCTTCCCGTTCTCGTCGGGGAAGACGAGGGCTTCGGGCGCCGGCGTCTTCGGAAGGAAGCTCATCCAGAGGTCGCGGAGCGCCTCCACGCAGCGCTGCGGAAGCTTGAGCGTGCGGCGTGACTTCTTGGTCTTGGTGTCGCCGTGTGCCCGGACGGAGCGCCACACGTAGATAGCGAACTCGTCATGCCCCCAACCGGCTTCGTGGACGGGCACCCACTTGCCGGACTCCTTGTCGTAGGCCACAACATGCGACCATCCGAGCTTGCGGAGTTCCTCGGTGCGCGCGCCGGTCAGGAGCGCCAGTACGACGTACTGGCGCATGTCCGACCGCGCGCGCTCGGCGGACCTGAGCAACTGCATGGCCTGTGCGAAGTTGAGCGCCTTCGACGGGCGGCCGGGCCGCTTGCCGGTGGGCACCTCGCACAGGTCCACGACGTTCCGGGTCACGCGATCGTCCCGCTTCATCACGCGAGCGATGGATCGTCTGAGTACCGACCGGACCTCACGAAGCGACTTGGTGGACAGGTGCTCGGCGCGGCCCTCTAGCCAGCGCTCGCAGTCGTCCACGGTGAACTCCAAGACGGGCTTGTCGCCGAGTTGGGGCACGATGTGGTGTTCCGCAAGGCTGCGTGCGTTGGTGGTGGTTGACGAGTCGCGTCCCATGAGCCCGTACCGCAGGAAGCCGGCCACAGCTTCGGCGATGGTGATTTCGGCCGTCGTGGCGGGTGCCTGCTTCTCTGCTTCGCGCTCCTCCCGCTTCTTGAGCATCTGTTCCAGCTTCTTTTGCGCCGCGGTCTGCGTCTTCCCACGCCCGCGCACGATGATGGGGCGCCCATCGGGCTTGTAGCCGATGGTCTTGGACGCCACCCACCGGCGCCGCGAGGGCTCCCAGCTAAGTCCGCCTTCGCCTGGGGAACGTCGCTTCGGGCTCACGCGGCCTCGGCTTCCTGAACGAGCGTCGCGATGTACTCCGCGACGGCGGTTCCGGGGATGCGGCGGGAGCGTCCGCGCCGCACCGAGCGAAGCCGTCCGGCGCGCAGCTCTCGATAGATCAGGCTTCGGCTGAGTCCGGTCATCTTCATGACGTCGGGCACGGTGTAGAGCCGCATCTCGGGCGGGACGTCGGGCATGGGCGTCGCCATGGTGGGTCCTCCGTGGGGTTCGGTCGGTCGGTTGGGTGGGGTGCCGGCGGCGTGCTTGGTGGTGTGTGCGCCGGCGTTCGGGCGCTTGGGGAGGGGGATCCGTACCAAGCGTCCCGAGGTCGTTTCCGCTGGTCAGCCCTGGGACGGATTGATGTGGTGGGACGCTTTGATCCGTCCCAGGGCTGGTTTGGGTGCGTGGTCGGGGTCGGTCGGTGGGACGGTTCAATCCGTCCCAGTGGCGGTATCCGTCCCAGGGCTGACCTGGGCGGGGACGTTCGGGACGCTTGGGGCGGTTACCCCTGGGAGAGGGACCACGGTGCCCTCCGAGCGTGCGGCCGGCGGGATGGGTTCGGGCGGGCAGTACCGCGCCCACGCCTCGCGGAAGTCCGCGCGCAGGTAGCCCTTGGCCTGCTGGCCGTTGGGGAACCGGATGTTGCTGGATCGGATCTCGTATTCGCGGAGCATGGCGCCGAGCCGATGCGGGGTCAGCCCGGACGGCCCGAAGTCGGCCCAGGGCGATTCGGGGGCGTTCTTCAGCCGGTCCAGCAGGACGGCGGTGGGTAGGGCGGTGTCGGTGCCGAACGCGGCGCGGCAGTCGGTCAGCGCGCGTAGCCGCGGGGACATGTCGTCGGTGTCGTCGGCTTGGGAGGTGAGGGCCAGGACGGCGGCGCGGGCGCGGTCGGGCCAGGGGCCGGCGGCGTGGTCGGCGACGACCACGAGCGGTTCCCAGGTGTCGGCGGCGCGGTCTTCCACGGGCATGGGCGGCTCGGCGTTCTCCAGGGTTTTCAGGTCGGGGCGCAGCCAGCGCGCCAGGTCGGTGGCGAGTCGTTGGAGTGCGGGCCGGTCGCGGCGGTGGCGGTAGGGGGCGACGGTTTCGCCGGGGGCACGGCGCCGCATCCGGATCACGATGGCGCGGTCTTCGATGGTGTCGGGCATGGCGCCGATGCCGGCCAGGGCGGCCATGGCGAAGGTGGGGATGGACTCGACGCGTCCGGTGTTGGCGTCGTAGCGCTTGGCGGGCCGGTTGCGCTGGTGTCCGGCGTTCAGCAGCCCGCGCAGATCCTCGTTGCCTTCGGCTTTGGCGCCGAACAGGGTGTCGGCCTCGTCCACGAGAAGCGTGGGCGGGTCGTCGCTGATCGACCGGTACACCGCCGCCGGGGAGGAGTTGACGGTGATGAACGGGTTGTGGCAGGTGCCTTCGACCACGTCCAGCAGGCGGGACTTGCCGCACCGCTTCTCGGGCGCGCGGATGACCAGTCGCGGCGCGTGCGGCCACGCCGGTTGGGCGTGGGTGGCCGCGATCCATAGCGTGACGGCGTCGGCGGCGTGTTCGCTGGGCAGGATGACGTACTTGGTGAGGGCGGCGCGGAGCGCGTCCAGCAGCGCGGCGCCGTCGATCGGCTCGGCGTGCTCGGTGTCGGGGTCGGTGGCGGGTTGGTCGGCCGGTGCGGGGTTCATGCGGCCTGCTTCCGGGTGATGGTGCGGGGACGGGCGGCGCCGGCGGTGAGGCCGGCGGTGATGGTGGCGCGGGCTTCGGTCGGGGTGAACGGGGCGGGTCCGTTGCTGAACAGCGCGTGCGCGGCGTCCCACAGCACGCCGCGGGCGACGTCGGCGGGCAGCGCGCCGGCGCCGACGAGCCGCCCGAGGTTGTAGGCGGCTTTGTTCAGCGCCCAGTTGCGTCCGCCGGGACGGGCCGCGGTGACCCGCGCCGTCTCCCCCTTGAGTGCCTCAATCAGGTAGCGGTCCAGGTCCGCTACGTCGGTGGTGGGGGTGTTGGCACCCAAGGGGGGAGGGGCGGGGCTCGGCGCGGTCAGCAGGTGCGTCAGCCAGTCCGGCAGGGGCGCGGGCGGCACGTCGTGAACGACGCGGTAGGTGCCGGCGCCGTCCGGGAGATCGACGCGGCTTCCGGCGGCGACGACGTATCCGCCGTGCGCGCGGGTGTCGATCAGCCAGCCCAAGCCGGTGCGGTGCCGTCCGGTCGTGTTGCGCAGATGGACGCCGGGCGGAGCGGTGAAGTACAGGTGGAGCCCGCCGCGGCGGGTCTGGACGGTGTAGGTCTCGGACGGGAACGGTTGGCCGTGGCGTTCGCACAGCACGGCCAGCACGTCCGCGCCCTCGTGCACGCCAGGCAGCGCCCAGGGCTTGGGCGGAGTTTCGCCGGGCTTGGGCGTGTCCAGGTCGATGACGATCAGCCCGGACGGGCCGCACGCGACCGCGGTGTTGAACTCGCCGCGCGCCCAGAACGAGCGGATGCGGTCGGGGTCGGTGGTGGCGTGGGTCTCCCACCTGGTGAAGTGCGGCAGGGGCCGCTTGTCGCCGGGGCGCAGTGGGAACACCCGCCAGCCGCGTGCGGCGCACGCCAGCGCCGCCGCGGCGGCTGCCGGTCGGTCGGTTCGCGTGCTCATGCGGCCCTCTCTCGCTGCTCGGCAATGTCGCGTTCGGCGGTCAGCAGGTCTTCCAGGCACGTCTTGTGGCAGGGGCGCCCGTCCTGGTCGCGGCAGAACGCGCCGCGCCCGCACAGGCGGCAGGGCAGCAGGTGCCCGCCGCCCCAGTGCACGGGGTCGTGTCGCCAGTTCAGGCCGATGCGTTGCGGGGTGGGGCGGCTCATGCGGCCCTCCCGAGGTTGCTGCGGTCGGTGGTGAGCCGGTCGGCCAGGACGGTCAGGGCGGCGGCGGCCTGCGGGGGGACGACGCCGTTGCCCAGCAGGCGCAGTTGCTGGTTGCGGGTCAGGCCGGGCACGCCGGTGACCCAGCCTTCTTGCAGGCCCATGAGCCATTCCACGAACCGCGGGCTCAGCCGGGGTTTGCCGCCTCGTCCGGGCTCAGTGGGATCAGGAGCTGTTCGCCCCGTGAGGTGCTCCCAGCGGGTGACGGCGGGCTGGTATCGGCCGAAGCTGCCAGGTGCGGCAGGGTGACCAGGATCGTCAGCGGCGGGGCTCCGATCCCGACGCCGTGCTGGTGGCGCATCCGTTCCCGGCGTGCTCTCCAGACCGCGGGGTCCTTGCCGTCGTCGTGGGCCGAGGTGGTCGGGGTCGGGAGCAGGTGCTCCACCTCGTCGGCCAGTGTCGGGCCGTGCCCGCCCGCCTTGCGCTTGTCGGGGTGCTGGCTGCCGCCGTTCACCGCAAGCTGCGCGGTCGGGGTCTTCAGCAACCAGGAACCAGCGTTCCCGACGATGCGGGGCGCCGACGTCGGACGCGCGAACACATCCCCATTCCGCAGCGAACCCCAGGCGGGCAAGGTCGGACAGGACGATGTCGAGTCCGGGACGCCGGGCAACGATGGCTGCGACGTTCTCCAGGACGAGGTAGCGGGGTCGAACTGCGCGCACGGCGTCGGCGATGCGGTACCAGAGTCCACTTCGGTTCCCTTCGCGGAGACCGGCCCGCGGGCCGGCGCCGGACAGGTCCTGGCAGGGGAACCCGGCGCACAGCACGTCCACCGGGGGCAGGCGGGTGAAGTCGGCGGTGGTCAGGTCGCCGAGGTTGGTCGCGGCGGGGAAACGGTGGGCCAGGACGGCGGCGGCGCCGGGGTCGGGGTCGGCCACCCATACCGGGTGCCCGGTTCCGAGCACGTCCGCGGCGGCCAGGTCCAGCCCGCCGTAGCCCGAGCACAGCGACCCCAGACTGAGCGGGCCGCTCATGCGGCCTCACCGGTCCGCGGGATGACGATGCCTTCGGGGGTGAGGGTGAACTCGTGGGCGTGCTCGCAGATCCACAGGTCGCCGTCGTGGTCGGGGTCGAAGGTGGCCCAGCAGGTGACCGGGGACAGGCAGGTCGGGCAGTCCGGGCCGTCGTCGGTGGGCCAGTAGGTGACCGGCGTGCGGGTCTCGGCGCCGCAGGCGCGGCATCGCCAGATGTGCCGCTCGGGAATCCACGCGACGGGTTCGCTGTACTGGTGGAACTCGTACCCGGTCCATCGGGTGTGCTGGTTGCTGTCGCAGTAGGCGCAGTCGGCGCCGTCCGGGATCGGCCATTGGTCGGTCGGCGGCATGTCGGGGATGTGATGCGTCATGATGGGGAGTGCCTCCCTCTGGTAGGGCTCGGCGGGCCGTTGGTTCGTTGAAGTCCGTGGTCGGTTGGGGGGTGGCGGTCCCGGCGGCGTGCTTGGTGGCTAGTGCGCCGGGACCGCCTTTTTTGCGTCTGGGCTAGCTGCTCTCGGGCAGTTCGCCGTTGGGCCGGAGCAGCCGGCCGCGGTCGGGCTCGGCGTCGGCGGCGTGGTCGTCGGGGGCGGCGGTGGGGTCGGTGTCGAGTAGGTAGAGGTCGAAGTAGCGGCGGGCGCCGCCGCCGCGGCGGTTGGGGTAGGCGGACGAGATCTCGCCGGTCTGGCAGCGTCCGCCGGACAGCTCCGGCAACAGCCGGGTCAAAAGGTCGGCGACGGCGCCGGCGTCGTCGTCCATCCCGGACAGCCGGACCTTGACCACGCGGACGGTGGGCGGGGTGCGTGGGGTGGTCATCGGTCCTCCAGTCGGCGGGGGTGGGTGGCGCGGTCGGTGGCTTTGCGGTCGCGTTTGCGTTGGCGTTCCTTGGCCAGTTCGGAGCGGACGGACAGGACGGTGCGGTGTGCGGTGCGGGAGCCGAGTCGCTGGGCGCGGCCGGTGCCGCCGCATCGGGGGCAGGGGCCGAACCGGCGGCGGTTGCTGCCGGGCTTGCGGCCGGTGCCGCTACAGCGGCGGCAGGGCCGGAACGGGTAGACATAGACGCTGACGGCCCACAGCGCGAGGGCGGCCATCGCGAGCAGCAGCAGGTTGATCACGGGCGCCCTCCGTCTACTGGTGGGGTCGGGGGCAGTCGTTGATGCCCTTGTCGTAGCCGAGGTGGTAGCCCTGCCGGTAGCCGCCGGTGTGGCCCTCGCTCCAGCCCACGCGGTAGCCGTCCTGGTGGCCCATCTCGTGGCCGGACTGGTAGCCCTCCGCCCAGGCCAGGCAGGCGAAGCGGGTGCAGTCGCCGGCGCCGCGGCAGATGGCGGGGTCGTGGGCGGGGCGGGCGGTGGTGGTCTTGCGCGGGGTGCTGGCGGAGGTTTGCGCCTGCTGCTTGGGCTGGTTGGCCTGCCGGCGCTTGGCCTGCTTGCGGCGGCGGTCTTCGGCGGCCTTGCGGCGGGCGGCTTCGGCCTTGCGCTTTTTGAAGTCGGTGGTGACATGGCAGGTGTGGTTCAGCCCGCGCGGCTTGCCGCAGGTGCGGCAGGTGGTGGTGACGGTCGCGCGCGGCTTGAGTCGGGTCTTGCCGGGCTTGGTGCGGCGGTTCAGGCGGGTGACGCAGGTGTGGGTCAGCCCGCGGGGCTTGCCGCACCGTCCGCACTTGAACACCTGGATCTTCAGGGCCATGGGGTCTCCTGTTGATGGGTCGGGAGCCGGGGGCCGCTACCCGCTACCGGGCAGGTCAGCGGGGGTAGGCGGGTAGCGGCAGGTCGCGGCCGGTCGGGTTTGCGCAGGTCGGGCAGGTAGCGGCGCCGCTACCGGGTAGCGGGCCGGGTCAGCTGGCGGCGGCGGTGTCGGCGGCGGCTTGGACGGCTTGCTTGCGGCATCCCTTGCGGGTCACGCCGGCGCGCTTGACGTCCACGCTCGGCACGCCGAGGTCTCGGCACTGCGCCGAGATCGCATCGGCGGTGACGTCGGCCCACCGGTCGCCGATCTGGCCGGCGAGCCGGTCGGCGAGTTCGTTCCAATGCAGACCGGGATCGCTGCCGAACACGGCCAGGACGTCGGCCAGGACGTCGCGGTCGGGGGTGGTGGTGTCCTGCCCGGCGGCGTAGCCGGTCAGGGTGCCGGCGCGCTCACGGAGCTGGCGGGCGGCGGTGAGGATCTTCTCGGCGTCGCCGTGGTCGGCCAGGTGGGTGCGGACGGTCGGGGTGTGGTCGGTGGCGCCGTACAGGTACCCGACGCCCAGGTAGGGCTTGCCGACCGGCAGTGCGGAGGCGTCGAACCCTTCGGAGTAGGCGTCACCACCGAGGATCGCGTCAGAGACGTTGCGGTTGCCGCAGCGCAGCGCGAACCGGACGGCGTGGTTGTCGCGGTACCGGTTGAACAGCCGCTGCACGTCACCGGCGCCGACACCGGACGGCTTCTGCGACGACGACAGCAGGATCACACCGGAGGACGGGCCGACCGCCAGGATGAACGACAGCAACTCGGCGACCTGCTTGTTGTCGTCCTGGTCAGGGAGTTCGAAGTAGTTCTGGAACTCCTCCATGACCAGCATCCAGATGAACAGCCGCTTGGGGTACTTGCGGCACAGTTCCTCGGTCAACTTCCCCTCGGGGCACTCCTCCGGGGACAGGGTGGACAGGAATTCGTTGGTGTCGATGATGTGCCGCTTGATCTCGGCGAGCGCGTCGATGAGCTGGCGGACCGGGTCGCCGGCGCGGTTGGGCACGGTGCCGCGGATGAAGTGGTAGGCGACCATGGCGAACTTGTTCCAGTCCGGGGAGTTCTTGCCGTCCACCACGCTGATCCGCACGCGGGCGTCCAGCGCGGCGTACAGGGCCAGCAGCCGCGCGGCGAACGTCTTGCCCTTGCGGGGCTGGGCACCGATCAGGATCGAGATCCACAGCAGGGACAGGGTGACCTTGCGGGAGTGCTCGTCCAGCCCGAACGGCGCCGGCTGCCAGATGTTGCGGGGCTTGCAGTCCAGCAGCGGCGTCTTGCCCGCCGGGATCGCGAGCGGGTCGCGGTCCATCACGGTCAGGGTGTGCCGGCGGTGGCTGGACGGGTCGTGGGTGAGGTACACCTGCGAGGGGGCGACGTCCAGCCCGGACGCCAGTTCCTTCTTGGCGTTGACCGCGGCATCGAACCCCTTGCCGTGCGGCAGTACCACCTTGACCTGCGAGCCCTGACCTTCCTTGGTGCGGGACATGGTGGTCTCGAAGGTGACCTGTTGGTTGGGCTTGTCGGGGTGCCCGAGCCCGGCGGCGTAGTAGGCGCGCAAGACCACGTCGTGGTTCAGCAGCCGGAACCGCGGGACCGTCATCGCCGGGACGATGATCGGGTGGTCCTCCGGACGGCCCAGGTGCGCCAGCCACGGCACCCCGACCGCCGCCACCGCGGCCCACGCCCACCACGGCGCCACGCTCACCATGACCAGCAGCGCGGCCAGCACCCCGAACGCCTGCCCGGCCAGAATCAGGCCGCGCACCCGGCGGGTCTCCTTCACCTCCCGGTGCAGCCGGTACCACTCGCGCGAGTCGCCGGACGCGACCGCCAGCGACCGCAGGTAGTCCTGCTCGCTCACCCACCACCACGCGAGCTGGCGGTTGCCCAGCCGCCACACCCCGACCACGCTCCACAGCAGGGCCAGCACCCCGTAGCGGGGGGTGCGGACGGCGTGGAAGGCGATCCGGTGCGCGAACCGTCGGGTGTGCCGGGCGATCGCCTCCCCGACACCGCCGAGCGTGCGCAGGTTCTCCGGGATGACCGGGTAGGCGTCGCCGTCCGGGTCGTCCAGCAGGTACCCAATCCCGTCGTCCACCGGCTCGGGACCGGCGCCGGGCTCAGGGTCCAACTGCACTTCGAACGAGGTGTCGATGTCGGCGGCGCGCGCGTCCTCGTCCTTGTGGACGGGCGCGTCGTCGTCGGCCGGGCGAAGCGGGATCACTTCGGCGTCGAATCGCCGCTGCGGCGCGGACGAAGCGTCGGCGGGGTCGTGGGGGCGGACGGTGTGGTCCAGGTCGTCATCGGACGGGTCGCGGTTCGGGGTGTCGGGGTTCGGGGTGTTCATGCGGCCTGTCCTTCCGTGGCCGTGGTGGGGTCGGACGGGGACGCGGCGGAGTCCGCCGGTGCGGGGTTGGACTTCAGGTGGGTGAGCAGGGCGCCGACGCGGGCGTTGCCGGCGGTGTGACCGGCCTGCCGCAACTGGGCGGCCAGGCTGTCGCGGGTGAGCGGTTCACCCCGCGCAGCCAACTCGGCCGCGATCTGCTGGCCCAGCGGGATCAGGTTGGTCACGTCCACCGGGGCGGGCGCGGAGGTCCGGGACGAACGCCGGGACCGTCCGCCGGACGGAGCTGTGCGCGTCCGGCGCGCCGTCCGCCTGGTGGCGTTGGACGGTCCAGCCGACGGGGAGGCAAACGGGGTGGACGCGGAGGCGGACGGTCCGGGCTCGGACGGGGTGGACGGTCCGGCCTCGATGGCGGGACGCTCCCCGGACGGGAGCACGGACGGCGCGGCGGACGGTCCGGAGGCGGCTAGCGCGCGCCGTCCGGGCGCCACCGGGGCTTCGTCCAGCACCCAAGCGCGAAAGCCGCGGGTCGTGCTGCCGGGTGCCATGCCGAACCGCAGCAGCCACAGCGCCATGCCGCGGGCGGCGGCCAGCGGTGAGGACTGGTCAGCGTCGCGTCCGGCCAGTGCACGCTGCCTAACCACGGCAATCAGCCGATCGGACGCGGCGGCATACAGCGCGGCGGGCATCACCCACGCGGCCACCGACTTGGCCGAACCGGGATCGGCCGACAGGGCGTTCATGCACAGCGAACCCAGCACGCACGCCAGGTTCAGCGCACGTTCGGCCACCGCCGGCCGTCCGAGCCGAGCCTGAGCCAGGGCCAGCAGCGCGAAGATGACCGCGGCGGCGTCCAGCCCGAGCGCCTCCAGCAGCGACGCGGCGTGCTCGTGCTTTTGCGCGTGGACGAACGAGTACTGCGCCCGGTAGGACACATACCCCTGCGCGGTCGCCAGCAGAAGCAGCAGGACGCTTGCCACCGCCAGCAACCGGCCGCCCGCCCGATCGGCGGACGCCTGCGCGGGCGCCTCGGCGGCCTCGGCAACGTCCGCGGTGCGACGGCGGGTCAACCAGCCCGGCAGATACCGCAGGTTGAACACCTGAACCGGACGGCCGTGCCGGTCGGAGGTGGCGCCGGCGGCATCGGCCCGCCAACCGCCGGTGCCCTGGTCGGGGTGTCCGAACTCCGGCGGCGGGGTGAAGACGGTCATGACTGCCCTCCGGGGCGACCGGTGGCCAGGGCCCGCAGGCCGGTGACCGAACCGAACAGGGTGATCGGGGCGAGCGGGACCGCCAGGAAGCCGGTCGCGGCGAACCACGCCAGGCAGGCGATCAGGCAGGCCAGGGCGAAGCAGACACTCGCGGTCAGCACGGTGCGCGTCACGACGCCACCCCCGCCGCCCGGCTGACCGCGAACGCGGGCCGCTCGACGGTGACCAGCCACCATCCGCCCTCCCGCAGCGACCGGTGAAGCATCCGCGCGGCGACCGTCGTCACCGCCAGCACCGCCGCGACGGTCAGGGCGAACACCGGCACCGGGTGCGCGATCAGCAGCACCGCACCGGCACCGGCCAGGCGGATCGGGGACGAGCACAGCCAGCCCAGCAGCGCGGCCAGCGCGGTGCCAATGAGGATGAGCGCGGTCATGCGGCCTCTCCCAGGTCGGAGCGGACGGGGGTGCGAGCCCAGTCGGGCACCGTCAGCGGGGCGTGGGTCTCGTGGTCGATGTCGGCGGCCATCACCGCCCGGCAGCAGGACGGGCACCGAAAGTGCACCGGGCCGCCGTCCAGCGGCGTGCGGCAGGACGGGCACAACACCCCCGCCGGCCGCGGGGAGACCGGCCGCGAGCAGGCGGTGCGCACCGGGTCGGGGTCGTTGGGGTTCGTGGTCGGTCGGAGCGTGGCGGTTCCGGCGGCGTGCTTGGTGGCTAGTGCGCCGGGGACCACGGTCAGGGATCGCATGGTCGGAGTCCTTCCTGTCGGTCCAGGTCGGTGTGTGCGAGTAGCGCGGCGGAGGTCGCGCCGGGAATGAGGTGCGGGTGGGCGGCGAGGGCGTCTACGGCGGTCAGGTCGTCGGGGCGGACCCGGATCCCGCCCAGGTCGCAGAACCAGCGCAGCCACACCGGTTCCATCCCGCCGGCGCAGCGGTACTCGGTGGCCGGGAGGCGCCCGGCGGCGTAGTCGGCGGTGCGGGTGGCCAGATCCTGAACCTGGTTGATGTGCAGCCAGCGCGCGTTTCGGGTCTCGCGCGGCGACGGGCTCAGAGTCCCGGCGACCTCGGCGACGAACACCTGCCAGTGGTGGCCGATACCGCGCGGGCCGGGCGTGCGGCGGCACCGGTTGGCACGCCACCCGCCGGTCACCAGCTCCAGGCTGGTGACGGACAACCCGAGTTCCTCTTCGACCTCGGCGGCGGCAGCGTCGGTGTAACCGTCGTGCGCGTCGAACACGTGCCCGGCCACCGGCGCCGTGCCGGCGGGGAAAGTCGCACGGTCGAACATCAAGAACCCCGCCGGGCCAGTGATGATCACTCCCACGCTGGCGTTGTCGCACCTCGGCGGACTGGAGTCGGTGGTCATGCCGCGTTCTCCCAGCTCTCCGCACAGTCCAGGCAGACGCCCAACGAGCGCGGGATCACGTAACCGACGTCGATGCGGCATTCGGGGCAGGTCCGGCGGGCGGCCATGGCCTTGCCCAGCGCGGCACGCTGCCGCGGGCTGGCGGTCCGCTTGGGCAGCGCCAACCGCGCGTCGTACAGGTACGCCTCCCGCACGCCGCGGGTGCGGCCGGAGTGCCACATCACTTGGGCGACGACGGCCTGTCCGCCGGGCCGCAGTCCGCGCGCCGCGAGCTGGCGGCGGGTCAGCAGGTGACCGGGCGCCATCCGCCACGGGTAGGTGGGCACCCCGTAGCGGGCGCCGGTCGGGTCGTAGAAGCGGGTCACGCCCCTGCGCTGGCGGCTCACCACGCACCGCCCGCGCGGCGCGCGCTGTGCGGGGTGCGGACGCGGCCGGTGCGGCTGTGCGCGGTCACGGTCAGCGCGTCCGGGGTCAGGTGCGGGGCGGCGGTGACCGTCACCGCGCCCGACCGGGACTCGGCGGTCACTTCGCCGGGCTCCGCGGCGTGCGCCGTGATCGCGCCGGAAACGGTGGTCAGGTCGGCGCGGGGACCGTTCAGGGCGTCCATCTGGATGGCGCCGGATTTGGTGACGGCCTGAATCTCGCTGGCCCAGCCGAGCCACACGGCACCGGAGGTGCTCGACACGTTGCCTCGCACGGCGGAGGTCACCCGCACCGCACCCGAAACGGTCTTGGCGATCAAGTACCGGGTGTGGTCGTCGGGCTTGGTGCCGGTCAGGCTGCCCGAGGTCGAATCGAACTTGATGCCCTCGTAGCAGCCGGTGACGTCCAGGTCGGCCGACTCGGTGGAAGCGACCGCACCGGAACCGGCCGGAAGCCGAGCCGTCACCGTCAGCATGCCGGACGGACCCGCGGTCAGCTCCGACACCGGAACGCCGTTGACGGTGATCTCGGTCAGGTCGAACACTTCACCGTGGAACGACACCCCGCCCACCTGGAAACCGGTCGCAACGCGCCCGGCGGACTGCGTGATGCGCACCGACCCGTCCGGCACGGGCACGGTCCGCCCCGTGCTGACGGCGGGGACCTTGACCAGCAGGCGGGCCGGGTCGGGCAGGAACTCGATCCGGGCGTCTCGGACCGCGGCGGCAAGCGCCGGGTCGTCGCCGGTCGCGGTCACCGTCACCTCGGCGAACCGCCGGCCCGGCTCGGTGACGGTGGTGATGCGGCCGTGCGGCAGGTCCACCGCCAGCAGCACCGGACCCGCCTGACCGGCGGTCAACGTGCGGGAAGTCATGGGATGGAACTCCTTCACTGGAAGGGGAAGCGGGACGGGTCAGGCCGCGGCCGGCGTCGCGGACACCGGGACGGCGGGGAGCTGGCGGACGTCACGGCGCAGCGCGGTCAACTCCCGCACCGACAACCCCGCCCACACGCCGTACGAGGGCCGCACGCGCAGCGCGTAGTCCAGGCACTCGGCCCAGACCGGGCACCCCTCGCACACCTCGCGGGCCACGTCCATCCGGGCCTGCCGCTCGGCGACCGGCTCGGGAACGAACGCGTCCGGGCCGGTGTGCAGCTCCGGGTCCCACCGGCACGCGGCGCCTTCGGCCAGCGCGTCCAGCAGGTCCCCCAGACGCAGCCGGGACGGACCAACGGTCATGACGAACTCCTTGGGGAAGGTGGTCGGTTGGGGGTGGCGGTCCCGGCGGCGTGCTTGGTGGCCAGTGCGCCGGGAGCGCGACGGACGACGGTCGGCGGTCACTTGTGCTCGGACCCGACCGCGGAGAAGAACGTGGTCGCCGAGTGCAGCGCCTTGTTGACGGTCCGACCGGCCGACTCGGGCGCGTTGAACACGTAGAACAGCAGCGCGATCACGACCAGCGTGCCCAGCAGGTTGCTCTTGTCGCGGATCATCTGGTCCTCCAGAACCGAGGGGTTCGCCGGACGAACCTCTCTGATGAGGTGCGCACCAATCTAGAATTGGTGCACACCACTGTCAAGGGGGTGGCGCCGGTTGGCTCCCTGGGGTTACGGGGAGCTTGCCGCCACTCCATGAAAACGCCCTCTGGCCTGCGTAAATAGCTAGGCAGGGTTAACCTGTGCGAGTTAACCCCTGTTGCTCCCCTACGGCCTTGCGGCATCCTCGGTGGCAGGTGTGAGCAGCCGGACGGAGTTGAAGTCCTATGCCTCTCGGCTTGAAGCGGGCGCGTCTCGCACGGGGCTGGTCACAGAACCGTCTACGCGGCGAGATAGAGCGCTATGTGGTGGCCCATCCGCAAATCGTCATTGCGAGTGCGGCCAGCTTGAAGGTCTACATTTCCGAATGGGAGAATGGACGCCGACGGGTCACCGAGCCCTACGCCTCGATCTTGCGCGCGCTCTTGGGATGGACCGATGAGGAACTACTTGAAGACGCCACGTCCATTGAAGCTGACGGTTACGACGAACTGATTCGTCAGATCGACGCTGCGCACGCAGTCAGCAAGTCCCTAGTAACCACGTTTACTACGCAAACCGAACTGTTGCGCACGCAGGATCGGATGGTCGGCGCGTCCAGCATTGTAGATCCGATGAACGCCCATCTTGCGGCCATCCAAGAGGCGCTGACGTTTGCAGTCTTGCCGGACGCTCGACGTCCGCTAGCGCGAGAATTGGCCGGCGCCGCGACTCTTGCCGCGTGGCAAGCCCTCGACGTAGGTGCTGCCGACCGAGCGTGGCGGCATTACGAGATGGGCAAGCAGGCGGCCAGGGAAGCGGATGACGTCCTGTACTTAGCTCACGCAATGGGGGAACAGTCGTTTGTGTTGGCTGACGCCGGCCGTCCCGAACTTGCCGTGAACTTGGTAGAGGAAGCGCTTCGGACTGGCGGTGCGCGGCTTTCGGCGAGACTGCGGGCCTGGCTTTTGGCTGCGGAAGCAGAGTTGCGGGCGCTCGCGCGCGATCCTCAAGGCGCGCGTCGCGCCCTGGAGGATGCAGCGCAAGCCATGCCGGCCACCAGTGATCCCCGTGACCCGGACATCGCAAGTGTCTTCTTGAACACTGAACACTTCGACCGCTGGACTGGTCACACGATGGTTCTGCTTGGGGATGACGAAGCAATTTCGTCCCAGTACGCTGTCCTCGAAGCCATGGATCCGACTTTCGTCCGGGCGCGCGCTGGCCTGCATTGTGACTTGGCTGAGGCTCATTTGATACGCGGAGAGAACGCGGAAGCGGCTCGTCAGGTTCGCGAGGCGAAGCTACTGGCCAACAGGACGGGATCTGTGCGCTATCGCCGAAGGATCTCCCGACTTGGGAACGCGGTCCAGGGTTAACGTGTCACTGGCCGAACGCCAGCACGTGAAGCAGCGCGACTAGTGTTCCGGACCCCATCAGGTCACCCTTTTTAAGAAGTCGGTGGACGTCGGTCAGGGGAATCCATGCCACCTGTCCCGACTCCTCGACGTCTGTAGGGTCGCCGACTCGCGTTGCTCCGCGGCCTACGAAAATCTCGTGCGGAGAATCAACCATGCCAACCATCGGCTCGTACGTGACGACATGGTCAAGCGAATTGGGGCGCCATCCCGTTTCTTCCTCTACTTCCCGAAGGGCTGTCTGCTTTGGATCCTCGCCCTGATCAACAATCCCGCCGGGAAGCTCCCATCCCCAACGCCTAGGTACAAAGCGGTAGCGCCAAAGCATAAGGACGCGGTTCTTGTCATCTATGACCGCGGCGATTGAGACTCGTTGGAGATGAACAACATGGTGTTCAAAAGGTTCCATGTCCGGGGGCTCAACCTCGGCTAGGCCGAGCCGCACCCACTTGTTATCGTAAAGAGTACGTTCTCCGTGAATCTTCCAGGACTCCAGCTTTCGATCTTCTACTAGGCGTTCGTAGTCGTCCGCCACGTAGTAGCCGCTTCCGTGTGTGACGCGCAGGGTCCCGTCCGCCACGAGCTTGCCGAGTACTTGGCGGACGGTCGTCCGGCCGGCGCCGAGGTCCTGCGCTAGAGACCGCTCGGGAGGTAGTCGCTTTCCCGGTTGCCACTCTCCCGATGCGATGTGGTCGCGGATTGCCCGCTCGACACCGTCTGCGACTTCACCCATTAGGCGTCAGCCCTCCGTTCGCGATGCTCCCGCCTACTGTAGGCCGCCGTGCACATGCACGGGGACCGCGCGCCAGAGGCGCAGCTTCCCGAGGCGCCGCAGGCAGGCTTGCGCGACCTACTCGAGGCCCTCGCGCTGGCCTCCGGAGATCGGACCAGCTTCGTGGGCATCCCTAGCACGGCGCCTTACGGTGCCTAAAGATGCATCGGCGACGTTCAGTGAGTACCAGAGTGAGTAACAACGCCCTGGGACTTCGGTGGACCTCCGTGGACGTCAGGAGACGTCGCGAGGGGCTCTAACGGACAGAGATTGGGCAAGAAACCCAAGTGTGTCCCATTCGAGTCCAATCGCGGGAGCCATGCCGCTCAGCGGTCCCGCCTCAGGCCCCCTCCGTTCAGGAGCAGGGGCCTGGTGTCGTTCTGGGGCCTCCTCGCCGCCGCCTAACCCTGCGCTGCTCGTGGGCGATGACGTCCGTGTGTGCTCCAGGTTGATCGCTGTCTGTGATCTCTGAGCGCGCACGGTCTGGAGGGTCGGCAGATGCCGACGGCGGCCCGGGCTCGGGAGCAACTGGACTTCACGGCTCTTCGGGACGATTGGTGCCGTTGGTTGTTGCGGGCGATGAATCTTTGTTCGGACGGCCTTGCCGCGCTGACCTGGGTTGAACGCGTGGTCGGTGGGTTGGCAAGTGGACGGGCCGTTTGTGGACGTACTACAACTTGCGCACCATCGGGTTAGTGGGCAGGCCGCGGGGGAGCGTGTTGCATGGCTCCCGATTGCCCAAAACACCCCGCCTGTCTTGAGGTCGTGGTGTTTCGATGTCGCATTGGGTCCGGCCCCACTATCGCAATGGGCGGTATGTGAGCGGCTACTGGAGGAGGAACCCGGGGCGTAAGGCGGCCGTTGTCGGCGTTAGTGTCACTGTGGCCGTAGGCGGTGTGAGTTTGGCCGAGGCGGGACCCTCCTCGGTGAAGGCGGGGCCGCCGGCGGCTTCTCGGGTGGCCGGGAGCGCGCTGGCGAAGGATGCGCAGGCGGGAATGGCGCGGGCCAGGGCGGCGCTGGAGGCCGGGCACTACGGCACGAAGCTTTCGATGAGGTACGACACCGACTGTGCCGGGCACTCGGAGGGACGGGCGCCCGACTTCTTCCGGGAGAATCCGTGTAGGCGCATGGTGCGGGGGTTCGTGCAACTCGGTGAGCTCGATAAGGATCTCGTGCTGGTCGCCATATCGTGGGTGGAGATGCAGGACGCCACCTCCGCTCAGGGTTACAAGGCTCTCGTCGATGCGAACGCCGGCAAGGTGACTGAGCTTTCGCGGGAGACGAAGCCGTTCGAGGCGATCTCGTTCGAGAACCGGACCTTCATGACCGGGCTCAAAGGCGCCTTCGTGTGGAACGTCGAGGTCAAGCCTCAGTTCTCCACGGTTTCGGACGCGGTGGTCAACGGGATTCTCGAGGATTCGCGGCAGGGGTGAGAGGGGATCGGCAGGAATCTCGACAGCGGGCCGGTCGCCTGTCCGGAGGTTTCGGCCGGGGATTTCCGGCGGGACTTCTCCCGGCCGTTACGAGACGGCCGTCCACGGGCTGCGGCTGCGGTCGCTGGTGGGGTTCCGGGGGTGGGCTCTGCCGGTGGCGCTGGTCGCCTGTCCGCGGTGAGCCCGCCCCGGGATGGTCAGTTGGCCAGGTCGGGTTTCCCGAAGGGCACGGCGTACCCGGACGGGAGCTGGCTGAGCAGGTGGTTGACCTCGCCGCCGGAGACCGATTCGCTCAGCGTGCTGAGGACGGCGGCGGCGTCCTGTTCCGGGTTCGAGGTGCTCAGGCGGGCGTAGAACTCGGCCAGCCCGTAGCCCTGGACGGGACGGTCCGGCGTGGTGTCGACCGCCTCGCCCAGCTCGTCCGGCAGTTGCGCGGCCAGGTGGGACGCGTCGGCCGGCGGGATGCGCTCGGACAGGACGCCCAAGACGTTCCGCGCGACCTCGGCGGCCTGCCCCTGGTCGGCGTAGCCGCCGCGGCGGCGGACCTCGGCGAGGAATTCGTCGCTTCTCATGGTGACCTCCTTTCAGATCGTCGGCCCTACCACCGGGAGAGCCTTCTAAACACGGAGCGTGACTCGCCGGCCGGAGCAGCCGCGACGCTCCGGTCCCAGGCGGGGCTGCCTCGGGCGCCCGCTCGCAGGAGCGGGGTTCCTCAATGGAAACGTCCGCGGGGCGAATTCGGCTTGCCGGCGGCGGGAATTCGCCGGTTCGCGGGCAGGGTTCGGGATATCGCGCGGGCGATATGGTGAGCGCGGACGTGTGGGGAGGTGGGGACGGGTGTCGTTGCAGGACCGGCTGGTCGCCGTCGCGACGCGGCTGTTCGCCGAGAAGGGCTACGAGGGGACGTCCGTCCAGGAGATCGTGGAGGCGGCGGGCGTCACCAAGGGCGCGATGTACCACTACTACGGGTCCAAGGACGAGCTGCTCTACGAGATCTACCACCGGCTGCTCGGCATGCAGACCAAGCGGCTGGAGCAGATCGCGGACGGGCCCGGCACGGTCGAGGAGCGGGTTCGGGCCGCGGCCGTGGACGTGCTGAACACCTCGTTCGACAACCTGGAGGACCTGCGCGTCTTCTTCCGCTCGACGCACCTGCTGTCGCCGGAGCGGCAGGCGGCCGTGCGGTCGGAGCGGCGGCGCTACCACGAGCGGTTCCGGGCGCTGGTCGAGGAGGGCCAGGCCGACGGGACGTTCCGGGCGGAGACGCCCGCCGACATCGTGGTCAACTTCTTCTTCGGCACCGTCCACCAGATCGGCGCGTGGTACCGGCCCGGCGGGCGGCTGAAGGCCGAGGAGGTCAGCGAGCACTACGTGGGGCTGTTCCTCGACGGCCTCCTGGCCAGCCGTTCCTAGAACCTCCGCCACCCGTTCCTAGAACCTCCGGCCACCCGTTCCGGGGCCCTAGAGCTTCTCGATCTTCAGGTCGGACGCGGCGTGCCGGGCGCGCAGCGGCTTCTTGTCGAACTTGCCGACGGTCGTCTTGGGCACCTCGTCCAGGAACGTCCAGTACTCCGGGACCTGCCACTTCGCGATCCGGCCGCGGAGGTACTCGGCGAGTTCGGCGGCGGTGGCCGCGGCGTCCTCCCGCAGGACGACGCAGGCGAGCGGACGCTCGTCCCAGCGCGGGTCCGGGACGCCGATGACCGCGGCCTCGGCGACGGCCGGGTGCGACATGAGGTGGTCCTCCAGCTCGACCGAGGAGATCCACTCGCCGCCCGACTTGATGACGTCCTTCACGCGGTCGGTGATCTGGAAGAAGCCGCGCCGGTCGATCGTGCCGACGTCGCCGGTGCGGAGCCAGCCGTCGTGGAACTTCTCCGGCGCGTCCACCAGGTGGTAGGAGCCGGTGATCCACGGTCCGCGGACCTCGATCTCGCCGACCGACTCGCCGTCCCACGGCAGCTCGCGGCCCTCGGGGTCGGTGATGCGCATCTGGACGCCGGGCGCGACGCGGCCGGACTTCATCCGCCAGTCGATGTCCTCGGCCGAGCCGGGTTCGACGCCCGGCGGCGGGAACGCCATGCCGCCGAGCGGGCTGGTCTCGGTCATGCCCCAGCCCTGGACGATCCGCAGGCCGTAGCGCTCCTGCGCGCGTTCCAGCAGGGCGCGCGGCGCGGCGGCTCCGCCGGAGTTCGCGAGGCGCAGCGACGACAGGTCGATCTCGTGCCGGTCGCCGTAGTCGAGGATCGCGTGCCAGATCGTCGGGACGGCGGAGGCGACCGTCGTCCGCTCGGACGCGATGAACGCCGTCAGGTGCTCGGGCTGGAGGAACCGGTCGGGCATGTGCAGGGTCGCGCCGGACAGCAGCGACGCGTACGGCAGGCCCCACGCGTTGACGTGGAACATCGGGACGATCGCGAGCACCCGGTCGTCCTCGCGCGGGCCGACCAGCGACGAGGAGTTCGCCGCGAGGGCGTGCAGGAACGTCGAGCGGTGCGAGTACACGACGCCCTTCGGGTCGCCCGTCGTGCCGGACGTGTAGCACATCGCCGCGGCCGAGCGCTCGTCCAGTTCAGGCCAGGCGAAGCCGGGCTCCTCGGCGGCGAGCAGCTCTCGGTACCGCAGGACGGGCCGTCCGAGCGCGGACGCGTCGCCGTCGCCGACGACGATGAGGTGCCGGACGGTCGGCACGCGGTCCATGATCCGCGCGAGCAGCGGGACGAGCGAGTCGTCCACGATGATCACCGAGTCCTCGGCGTGGTTCACGATGTGCGCGAGCTGCTCGGGGAACAGCCGGATGTTGAGCGTGTGCAGCACCGCGCCCATGGACGGCACGGCCAGATACGCCTCGAAATGTTCCTGGTTGTTCCACGCGAAGGTCGCGACGCGGTCGCCCGGCCGGACGCCGAGACGCGCCAGCGCCGCGGCGAGCCGTTCGGCGTTCGCGGCGATCTCGGCGAAGCCCGCCCGCCGCGCCGGCCTCTCGCCGCCCGTCCAGGTCACGCACTGGCTGTCGGCGTAGATCGACCGCCCGTGCCGCATGAGCGCGGCGATGGTGAGCGGGAAGTCCTGCATGGTACTGGGGATCACGGCCCATCCTCCCGGTGATACCGACCGGCCGGTATGTGTGCTCGATATCACCATACCGACCAGTTGGTATGCAATATCGGTCCACCCCTTGCCTCGCCGCGTCTGCGGATTTACGGTGTCCGCACTTCCGGCCGTCCACCACGCATCACACATCGGGGATCGTTCGCTCGTTTCGGGGGAATCGACCGTCCGCACCGAAAAGGCCGCTTGTCCGTTTCGGGGGACTCCAGCCCAGGGAGCTGAGATGTCCGTCTCCTCACCCACCGGCGACGGTGTCGCCGGCAAACCGTCGACCCGTCCACGCCGGAGCCCGCTCGTCCGCCTCTGGCGGCGCGACCTGGCCCACTACCCCGAGTCCGCGCGGCGCTACGCCTACCTGGCGATCGTCGTCGCGACCACCGTCGTCCTGTACTACCTGCTGTACATCCAGTACGCCGTGGCGACGTCGATCATGGCGCACTACGGCATGACCTTCGGTTTCTTCATCTCGATCTCGGTCGTGGGCAACGCGGTCGGCGCGTTCGCCTCGCTCGTCGCGGGGCTCGCGGACCGCTGGGGACGGGCGAACATGGTCGTCTACGGCCTGCTCCTCGCCGGGATCGTCGTGCTCGTCCTGCCGCACGCCCCGAACAAGGGGACCTACCTGGCGCTGTTCGCCGCGCTCAGCTTCGTCGAGGGCATCGTCCTGGTCGCGACGCCCGCGCTGATCAGGGACTTCTCGCCGCAGCTCGGCCGCGCGACCGCCATGGGCTACTGGACGATGGGACCGGTCGTCGGCAGCCTCGTCGTCACGACCGTCACCAGCCACACGCTCGACTCGTCCACCTGGGAGGACGAGCTGACCTACGCCGGCATCACCGCGCTCGCGGTGTTCGTCGTCGCGCTGTTCGGGCTGCGCGAGCTGTCACCCCGGCTGCGCGACCAGATCATGGTCAGCCTGCGCGACCGCGCGCTGGTCGAGGCGCGGGCGCGCGGCCTCGACCCGGAGCGCGCGCTCAAGGGCCACTGGCGCCAGATGCTCCGCCTGGACGTCATCGGATCGGCCTTCGCGATCAGCGTCTACCTGCTGCTCTACTACGCCGCGGTCGGGAACTTCGTGATCTACTTCTCGGCCACTTTCGGCTACAGCGAGCAGCGGACGAACGGTCTCGCGAACTGGTACTGGGCGGCCAACGCGATCGCGCTCGTCGTCACGGGACTGGTTTCGGACGCGCTGAAAGTCCGTAAGCCGCTCATGCTCCTCGGAGGCGTCGCGTCCGTCGTCGCGAGCGGCGTGTTCGCGATGCTCGCGACGCATCCGCACACCGGCTACTACACCTTCGCCTGGCTGTTCGTCGGGATCGGCGTCTTCGGCGGCCTCACCTACGCGCCGTGGATGGCGGCGTTCACCGAGACCGTCGAGAAGCACAACCCGGCCGCGACCGCTACCGGCCTCGCCGTGTGGGGCTGGATCCTGCGGCTGGTCGTCGCCGCGTCCGCCGCGTTCATCCCGGTCGTCGTGACGTCGGTGACGCCGATCGTCGACCACGGCGCGGAGGTCAAGGCCGCGCAGGCGCAGGCCGCGCCAGCCCTGGCGATCGTGCAGGCGCACCCGGCGATCTTCGCCGAACTGGCGAAGTACCCGCCCGGGTCCGTCCCGCCGGAGGTCCAGGCGCGCGCCGCGAAGGAGGTCGGCATCGCCGGGCTCGCGACCGTCCAGAAGGCGCAGCCGCAGCTCAAGACGCTCAAGGAGCACGGACCGTCGGTCCAGAAGGCCGCCGCGCACGGCCCGAAGCAGTGGCGGACGTGGTGGTGGGTCTGCGTCGCGGGCCAGGTGGTCTTCCTGCCGTTCATCTTCGTCGTCACCGGCCGCTGGAGCCCCCGCCGCGCCCGCGAGGACGCCGAGGCCCACGACCGCGCTCTCGCCGCCGAACTGTCCGCCCTCGGGAAGGACGGTTAAGGACAGGGACGGTCAGTAACGCGCAACGGGACCGACACCGCCGAGCAGCAGCCCGGGCGGGCACCGAGGACGCATCGCGACGCACGACGATCGGCCGGACGGCACCGTCCGGGCCGATCGGCGCGATCACCTGGGACCCGTCCGGGCTGCTCCTCGGCCTCCGGAAGATCGGCGCATCGAGTGACGTCCAGGGCGCGGTGCGCGAAATCCGGAAAGGCCGAAGTCGGCGTTCGGCCTGGCCGCATTCGGGACGTCCGTCCGGCGGGGGCGGAGCCGGGGCGTTCGATCTGGGGTGACGTGCCCCGACTTCGCCGTCCCGGGTCGCCGCGAGCGGCCCAAGTTCACGTTTCCTAACGGTTACGGTGTGTGTCGGGTGACATCGGCTGGGGGAGAGGTGGTGGCAGGGGTCTCGACGGAAGAGGCAGTCATGGGGCTACGACCTTGCGGCGCGCGCATCGCCGCCCTGACCGTCACCACTCTCGTCGCCGGATGCGGCGGCGGAAGTCACGCGTTCACACCTCCGCCGCTGCCGCTGACCTCGGAGACGATCGTGACGCCGACACCGGTGGACGCGCCGTCGAGCGCGACGTCCACCCCGTCGAGCGCGACGTCCACGCCGTCGAGCGGGACGCCGGTGCCGGCGACCTCACCGTCGTGCGGCGCGACCACGCCGTCGACCACGCCGCCTACGCCGCCGAGCAGGACACCTTCGCCGTCGATCTCGCCGACGAGCGGCACGCCCATCCCGTCGACCCCGCCGACGGGAGTCGCGCCCACGCCGTCCACGCCGTCGAAGCCGGGCGCGGCGCCCGCGCCGTCGCCGCACCCGAAGAACGGCAGGAACCTGGCGGCGTGCCGCGAGGGCGACTGCGAGGTGCAGGTGCGCGCCGGCGACCAGATCGAACTGTCCCCGCGGTTCCAGGCGGGGCCGCTCGTCATCACCACGGTCGGGCCGAACCACCTGTCGCTGCGCTGGACGTTCGAGGGCGGCGGCACCGGCGCTGGAGACACCGGACCGCAGGGAACGATCACGTTCGGCAGCGGCGGGGCGATGCTGACCGTCCGGATCGAGTCGATCGGCCCCGACAGCGCGATTATCCGGCTCTCGCCGGGCGGCTCGTTCTGACAGCACGCCTCCGGAACGGCACGCCTCCGGAAGCGCGGCCCCGGAACGGCGCGGCCCCGGAAGCGCGGCCCCGGAACGGCGCGGCCCCGTACGGCCGCCGCCGGGCCGGGGCCGCCGGCCGTCAGATGCGGAAGATGACGCCCATCTCGCTGGGGCGCATACCGAGCATCATGCTGCTCGTCGAGCCCCAGGGCGCGCGCACGATCGGATGGGCGGCGCAGGTTCCGTTGGTGTAGATCTCGATGGACGCGCCGCTGTCGTTGTCGAAGAACTCCCGGACGGTCCTCTCGTCGATCGGGATCGGCACGCAGGCGCGGCCGCCCTGCGCCGCGATCAGGGACTCGCTGATGGTGTTCCCCTCGTCGTCCATCTGGTAGACGACGAGCCTGCGGACGCCGTCGTCGGGTCGCGAGGCGGCGTGCGCGGACGCCGAGGGCAGCAGGAATCCGGCGGCCAGGCCGAGCGTGGCGGTCGCGGCCGAGAGCGGACGACGCATGGAAACCCCCCGAGAGATCATCCACCCATCCTCGGCCGTGGCGGCCCGGATCCCGGACGATCAGCGCCGGAGCCGGGCCGGGCGTTTACCGTTCGCGTCCCGGAAGAAAACCGAAACGATCACTTATCCGCCACCCAGGTGCTCAGCTCGATGTCCGGACCCTCGCGTCGCGGACGCCGGACGGGCTCGTCGTCGGTGAGCCGGAAACCGGCGGCCCGGGCGACGCGCTGGCTCGGGACGTTCTCCGGCGCGATCCGCAGCACGATCCGCTCCGGCGCGATCGTCTCGCGGACGTGCTCGGTCATGAGCCGGACGGCCCGGCTCGCCAGGCCCCGCCCCTGGTGCTGGGGGCCGATGCCGTACGCGAGCTCGACCGTGGTGACCGGTTCGTCCGTCCTGCGGACGTAGAGGACCTCGCCGAGCGGCTCCCGCCCGTCGGTCGTGACCGCGAGCTGGAGGACGCGTCCCGTCTCGCGCTCACGATGGCTCTTCTCCACATAGGCGCGGGCGGCGTCCAGGTCGAATGGGGAGGCCAGGGGCGTCCAGCGGGCGAACTGGGGGTTGTCGAACAGCGCGACCATGGCGGGAAGGTCGGCCTCGCTCCACGGACGCAGCTCCAGGCCGAATCCGACAACAAGGGAAGAGGGGTACTCATCGGTCATCGCCCGATCTTCCCAGCCCGCGGCCGGTTGCGCCGAACAGAACTTGGGCTGGACGCCCGCGTGCGTTAGTGTGCCGCCCGCATGATCTCGTGGACGCGCCGCGAAGGCCGTCCAGCCGCTCCCCCGCGCACGGATCGTGATACCGCATGCCTGCCCCGAGGCTTCTCCTCATCGTTCCGGCCACGCTCGCCACAACGCTCGCCGCCGCCGGAACCGGCTTGACTCTTCACCGCGTCCTCCCCACGAATCGATTCGACTGGGAGCTGACGAACGACCTGAGAGCCGTGACCGTCCCGTTCGTCCTCACGGCCGTCTTCGCCGCCGCGCTCCTGGCCGCCTGGACGCGCCGCACCACGACCTCCGTGCTCCTGAGCCTCACCCCGGCGGTCACCCATATCGTCCGGCTCGTCACTTCGCTGAGCTTTCCCTGGTCGCATTTCGCCGTCAGGTACCTCTACCGCTACCCGCTCGGCGGTTCGGACATGGTGGCCTCCGACGGCGGCGTGACGTGGGCCGAAGCGACGACGATGGCGGCGATCGGCGCGGGCGTCGTGGCGGCCATGGCCGGAGTGCTCGCGTCGGCCACCCGGAACCGCCCACGTCTCCTTCTTGTCGGCCTGCCGGTAATGGTGGGCTTGGCTGCCGTTGCGAACGACATCGCGCAATCTCTCGTCCCCGAGAAGTACCTCGGAGTGGGCTGGTGGGGCCTTCCGCAACATCTCAGCGGGACGCTGATCGTCCTCGCGCTCGGCTCGGCTCTACTCCTCCTGGCGCGCGCTCCCCGCGTTCGGCGCATTCGCCGCGGTGGCGCGCCGGTGGCGGCGCTCGTGCAAGGAGCGGGCGCGATTCTGCTGCTGTTTCCGCTGGCGCAAGAGCTGTGGAGGATCCGTCCGCTGTTCGTCCGCCGCCTTTTGGGCGAGCACATCACCCAGGGCATCGGCATCGCGGAGGGCTTTACGCCGCCTAGATGGGAGGGCATCGCCGACGCGCTCTCGTCTCTGGCCGCGACGACCCTTCAGTTGACGATCGTGCTTGCGGCGGTCACTGCTGTGACGTGCGTGTGGCCGGAGCGTAGGGAGGACGGGCGGTGAGGCGGCGGCTGGAGATGTTCGGTGCGGTGTCGGCCTGGCTCGTCGCGGCCGTCGCCCTCGGGCTCGAACTGTGGCGGGTCGTGTCGGCGGGCGGGGACTGGTGGGCGGCGGAGGAGGTCGATCGGCTGGCGGCGCCGCTGGTCGTGTTCGCGGTGCTCGCTGCCGCGGCCGTCGCCTCGCTGGCGCGTTGGTACTCGGCGGCCGCGCTGTGCGCCGCGCCCGCGTTGACGCAGGTGCTCGCGTTCGTGGCGGCGTGGAACGTGCGGCTCGACCGGCCGTTCGGGTATCTGCCGATGAACCCGACGCGTCCGGTGGACAGGTGGAGCACCGCGCTGACGCTGATCGCCGCCGCGATGGGACTGGTCGCGGCCGTCCCGCACCTCGGCCAAGGGCGCGGACGGCCCCGCGCGGTCCTGGTCTCGCTGCCCGGGCTGGTGGTGCTCGCCATGGTGGCGGACCACGTGGCGGCGTCGCACTCGCCACTGGCCAGGGTGGCCGGCATGTGGTGGAAGGTGCGGCACTATGGCTGGATCGCCCTGGGGGCGTACTGCGCTGTGGCGGTGTTGCTTTTTGTGGCGCGGAAGCGGGAGTTCGACAGGGTTCTCGCGGTGCGTATTGCCGGAACCGTGGGGTTGCTCGCTCCTCTTTGTCTGCTTCTCTGGGAACGCCGGCCCGACTTCCTGCGGATCAACGTCCGGGATTCCCACGAGATCTATGGGCTGTTCATAGAGGGCGACAGCCTATGGAGCGGACCGGCGTGGTTTCTCAGCGCCGCGGGCGGGATGGTGCTGTGGACGACGCTCGTGCTCGCGGCGCTGATCGGCGTCTGCGGCTGGTCACGGGAGTGAGGACCAGAAGGCGCACCGGTGGTCTGCGGCGAATCCCGTGGAGGGACGGGGCGCGGGCGGCACGAGGGACAGGATCCGCTGGGTTCCGGGGCGGAAGGCGGGCCAGCGGGACTGCGGGAGGCGTCCGGCGGCGAACGCCGTCCAGTCGGTCTTCATGGCGTCGGCGAGCTTCTGCTGGTCGGGGGTGAGCGTGCCGGGGATGGGCGCGGCCAGGCCGAAGAGGTACTGGAGTTCGGAGGCGTGCGCGGCGCCGTAGGGGTAACCGACCGGCGGGAGGAAACGCTGCGGCGCGTTCTCGTCGGCGAACTCGTAGCCGCGGACGGGCACGTACTTCGCCAGGATCTTCTCGGTCGCCAGCGTCGTGCAGGAGTAGCGCGCGTCGGTGACGACGGTGGTCAGGGCCAGCGCCGGGCTGGGGTAGGCGCTCAGCGGGTAGTGCGCGGCGATGGTGGCGGCGGTCTGGGCGGGGACGTTCAGGGCCGAGGTGATCCACCACTGGTAGTTCGCGGCGGTGACCGGCGGCGCGCCCAGCAGGAGGCGGAGCGCGAGTTGCAGGCGCCATTCGTCATGGGTCGTCCCGATGGCCACCGGGACGCGGGCGAAACGGCCCGCGGCGAACGCGGTCGTGAGGGGTTCGGGGATGACGCGCCCGTCGATGTCGGGCACGTATTCGAGCCGGTTCTGCTTGGCGAGGACGGTGGCGACCGGCACCGCGCGCAGGCAGGACGCGTTCTGGTCGGGGCAGCCGACGCTCGCCGCGAACGCCTTGCCCTCCGCCTCGGCCGCGGCCTTCGTGGGAAGGGCCACGTTGTAGGTGCCGCTCTGGACGATGGCGCGCCGGACGAGGCCTCGCGAGCCCGGCGAGACCAGGTGCGACAGGACGCTCAGCCCGCCCGCCGACTCGCCGAAGACCGTGACGCCGCGGGCGTCGCCGCCGAACCGTCCGATGTCGGACGCGACCCAGCGCAGCGCCGCCTGCTGGTCCATCAGCCCGTAGTTTCCGGACGGTCCGCCCGGACGGTCGGCGAGACCGGAACTCGCGAGGAAGCCGAGCGCCCCGAGCCGGTAGTTGATCGTGACGACGATGGCGCCGCGTGCGGCGAGGGCGGTGGGGTCGAACCCGTCGCTGCTTCCGGCGACGAGCGCGCCGCCGTGGATCCACACCATGACGGGCAGCCGTCCCGGACGGGGGCGCGCGGGTGCGTAGACGTTGAGGTAGAGGCAGTCCTCGGAGGTCGAGGCCGAGCCGAAGGGGGTCTCGGCCTGGGCGCAGTGCGGCGCGAAGGCCGTGGCCTGCCGCACCCCGCGCCAGTGCGGCGCGGGGGCGGGCGGCCTCCAGCGCAGCGCCCCGACCGGTGGCGCGGCGTACGGGATGCCGAGGAACTCGCGGGTCCTGCCGACGGTCTTGCCCTGGACGAGACCGCCGGTCGTCCGCACGATCGGTCTGCCGGACGCCGCGTCACCGCCGGCCGTCCGCATCAGTGGTCTGCCGGACGCCGTGTCGGCGACGGTCCCGGCGTTCGCGGCACCCGCGCCCGACGCGACCAGCGCCGCTCCGGCCAGTAGGACGGCTCCGATTCGACCCGACACGTGCACGGCGCCCTCCGGGAGCTTGCGCGGGATCCGGTTGTCGTGATCCGACACTAGCCCGGAGGCGGGTGATCGGGGAGGTGCCGAGAAGGCCGCCTGTGGCCGGAGCGGCGGTCAGTCTTCGGGGGTGTGGGGGGTGCCGCCCGCGAGGGTTTCGGCCAGGAGGGTCTCTTCGGTCGAGCCTCGACGCCAGTAGCCCATGAACTCGACGGCTTCGCGCGGCATGGAGCGCTCCCGGACGAGGTGGCGGCGCATGGTCCGGACGGCGGCGGCCTCGCCCGCGATCCAGGCGTAGTCGACGGGCGGGCAGTTCCGGACGGCCTCGCAGAGCGGTTCGTCGCGGTTCCGGACCAGCCAGGTGACGTCGCCGGGCAGGTCCTGGCGGTCGCCGTCGTGGGCTATCTGCACGTAGACGTGCGCGGACACGGACGGATCGAGGGATTCCAGGTTCGCGCCGATGGCCGGAAGGGCCGACTCGTCCCCGGCGAGGAGGATCGTCCGGGCGGAGGGCGGGGGCGCGAACTCGACGCCGCCGCTGTCGGGGGCGGTCGGGCCGAGGGCGAGGAGCCGGTCGCCCGGACGGGCCGCGCGCGCCCAGCGGGACGCGGGGCCGAGGTCGCCGTGCAGGGCGAAGTCGACGTCCACCTCGCCGGGCCGCTGGGCGCGGACGGTGAAGGTCCGCATGACGGCGCGTTCGGACGGGTCGAGCGCGCGCCACGCGGCGAACCAGTCGTCGTCCGGGACGTCCGGCATGACCGGGCGGTCCTGGTGCGGGTGCGGGAAGAACAGCTTGAAGCGCTGGTCGCGTCCGCCGGAGACGAACTCGTCCACGTCGGGGGCGGTGAGGGTGATGCGCGTCATGGACGGGCCGAGGCGCGTCGCGCGCACGACCGACATGTCGAAGAACCGGAACATCAGGCGACCTTCCGCGCGGTGCGGATCGTCTCGGCGAGCTTCTCGATGATCGGCGCGCAGCCCGCGTAGGAGAACCGGGGCTCCGGCTCCCAGGCGAACACCTGGTTCGCCTTGACGGCGGGCAGCTCGCCCCAGGACGGCTTGGACCCGAGGTCCTTCGGCTGGAGCGCCTGCGTGCGGGCGTCGAGCAGGATGACGTCGGCCTTGTACTTGCCGGCGTTCTCCCAGCTCAGCGACTCGAAGTAGCCGGCCTGGTCGAGCTTGGCGGGGACCACGACGCCGACGCCCTGGTCCTTGAAGAACTGGAGGTCGGCGTTCTTGGCGGGCGACGAGGCGTAGAACAGGTCGGGACTCGCGGACGCGGCGAGCACCTTCACGCCCTTGTTCGCGGCGACGGCCTGGCGCAGGGACGCGACGGCCTTGTCGAACCGGTCCTTGGCGGCGACGTTGGTGGGGGACTTCAGGTCCGCGCCGAGCGCGGCGGCGAGCGCGGCGTAGTGCTCGATCGGGGTGGTGAGCGTCGTGTCGCCCGCCTGGATGCCGACGCTCGGCGCCAGCTTGAAGATCTTGTCCCTGCTCGCGGCGGGAACGTAGAAGAGGTCCGGCTTGACGAACATGTGGTCCACGAGCAGCTCGGGCCGCAGCGCCGCGTACTTCTCGATGTTGAACTCGCCGTAGGCGTTGCCGATGATCTCGACCTTGCTGATGTCCACGTCGCCGACCTGGGGGTCGCGGCTGCCGTCCTTGCGCTTGGCCGGTCCGTAGACGCCGACGATCCGGTCGGTCACGCCGTAGTCCCAGAGCGCGGCGGCGGCGCCGACGTAGGCGACGACGCGGCGCGGGCGGGACTTCGCCTCCGCCTTCCGCCCCCGGTCGTCGGTGAAGGACCACGCGCCGCCGTCGTCGGCCTTCGCGCCGCCGTCTTTGCCGCCGCCGCACGCGGCGAGGACGGCCCCGAGGGCGAGCGCGCCGCCCGCGCCGAGCAGGCCGCGCCGGGACAGGCGGGAGGAGGCGAGGTTCGTCATGTCGTGCGTTCTCCGAGGTCAAGGGGTTGCGGGGACGCCTATCGGCCCGATAGGCAGGGCTTAGGTTAACCTAACCTAAGTTTTTGTCCAGGCCCGGAGGAGACGTCTCGTGAGTCCGCCCCCCTCGTCCCGCGCGCGGCGGTTCGCCCTCGCCGCCGTCCTGCTGGCGGCCGTCCTCGCGCTGAGCCTCGCGGTCGGGGCGCGCCCGCTCGGTCCGGCCGAGGTGTGGCGCGGCCTCACCGAGCCCGGGACGGACGCCTACACGGTCGTCCACCAGATGCGGCTGCCGCGCACGCTGCTCGGCCTCGTCGTCGGCGTGGCGCTCGGCCTCGCCGGGACGCTGATGCAGTCGCTCACCCGCAACCCGCTCGCCGACCCCGGACTGCTCGGGATCAACGTCGGCGCGGCGGCGGCGGTGGTCACGGCGATCTCGTTCCTCGGGGTCACCTCGTTCGCCGGATACGTCTGGTTCGCGTTCGCGGGGGCGGGCGTCGTCGCCGTCCTGCTGTACGGGATCGGCGGCGGACGCGGCGCGACGCCGGCGCGGCTCACCCTCGCCGGAGCGGCCGTCAACGCCGCGCTGTACTCGTACGTCAGCGCCGTCGAGCTGCTCGACACGGCCTCGCTCGACCGGATGCGGTTCTGGACGGTCGGCAGCCTCGCCGCCGCGCAGCCCTCGACCGTGGCGAAGGTCACGCCGTTCGTGCTGGCCGGCGGCGTGCTCGCGCTGCTGCTCGCGCGCCCGCTGAACGCGCTCGCGATGGGCGACGACACCGCGCGGGCGCTCGGCGCGCGGCCGTCGCTCGTGCGCGGCGCCGGGATCGTCGCGGTCGCGCTGCTGTGCGGCGCGGCGACCGCCGCGTGCGGCCCGGTCGTGTTCCTCGGCCTGATGGTGCCGCACCTCGTCCGCGCGATCACCGGCCCCGACCTGCGGCTCCTCCTCCCGTACAGCGCGCTCGCCGCGCCCGTGCTCATGCTCGTCGCGGACGTCGCGGGGCGCGTCGTCGCGCGTCCGGGCGAGGTGCAGGTCGGCGTGCTGACCGTCGTGCTCGGCGGGCCGTTCTTCCTCGCCCACGCCCGGCGGCGGAAGGCGGCGGCGCTGTGAAGCCCCCTAGGGCGGGCGGCATGCCGGCGGCGAGGACAGGCGGCGTCTCGCCGGTCAGCACGGGTGGCGTCTCTACGGTCAGGACGGGTGGCGTCTCGCCGGTCAGGATGGGCGGCGTCTCGCTCAGGGTCAGCTCGCGCGCGGTGCTCGTCTCCGCCGCGTGCGTGCTGGTCGCGTGCGTCGTCAGCGTCTTCGCGATCGGCGGCGGCGACTACCCGCTGAGTTTCGGCGAGGTCGTGAACGCGCTTTTCGGACGCGCCGACCCGTCCACCGACTTCATCGTCAACCAGCTCCGGCTGCCGCGCACCGTGACGGCGCTCGCGGTCGGCGCGGCGCTCGGGCTCGCGGGCGCGCTGTTCCAGTCGCTGTCGAGGAACCCGCTCGGCAGCCCCGACCTGCTCGGATTCACGCAGGGCTCGTCGGCGGGCGTGCTGGTCGCGACCGTCCTGCTGGGCGGGAGCAGCCTCGGCCTCGCGGTCGGCGCGGTGGCCGGCGGGGTGGCGACCGGCGTCGTCATCGTCCTGCTCGTCGGACGGAGCGGCGCGCACGGGCAGCGGCTCGTCCTCGTCGGCGTCGGGGTCGCGGCGATCCTCACCGGCGTGAACGGCTACCTGCTGACGAAGGCGCAGATCACCGACGCCGCGCGGGCCGTCCTGTGGCTGACCGGAAGCCTCGACGGGAGCGACTGGAAGCAGGCCGTCCCGGTGCTGGTGATGCTGGCGATCGCGGTCGCCGTCACCGTCGCGTGCGGACGCGCGACGCGGACGCTGGAAATGGGCGACGAGGCCGCGCGCGCACTCGGCGTCCCGGTGGACCGCGTGCGCGGCCTCCTGCTCGCGGTCGCCGTGCTGCTCGCCTCGCTCGCGGCCGCCGCCGCCGGGCCGGTGTCGTTCGTCGCGCTCACCGCGCCGCAGCTCGCGCGCCGCCTGACCCGCGCGTCCGGTCCGAACGCGCTGCCCGCCGCGTGCCTCGGCGCGGCGCTGCTCGCCGCCGCCGACCTCGCCGGGCAGCGCCTCGTCCCCGGCCACCAGCTCCCCGTCGGCGTCGTCACCGGACTGCTCGGCGGCGGCTACCTCATCTGGCTGCTCTCCACCGAACGAAAGGCAGGACGCCTGTGACCAGCGCGAAGACGCCCGCGACCACCTCGACGGCGGCGACCACCTCGAGGGTGGCGGGCACCTCGACGGCGGCGGGCGCCGCGAGGCTCGCCGCTTCCGGGCTCACCTTGGCCTATGACCGGCGCGTCATCGCCCGCGACCTGGACGTCGCCGTCCCGGACGCGTCGTTCACCGTCGTCGTCGGGCCGAACGCGTGCGGGAAGTCCACGCTCCTGCGCGCGCTCGCCCGCGTGCTGCGTCCGGCCGCCGGGACGGTCACGCTCGACGGCGAGAAGATCGCGTCCTGGCCCGCGCGCAAGCTCGCCCGGACGCTCGGCCTGCTGCCGCAGTCGTCCATCGCGCCGGAGGGCATCACCGTCTCGGACCTGGTCGCGCGCGGCCGGTACCCGCACCAGGGGCTGCTGCGCCAGTGGACGCGCGAGGACGAGCGCGTCGTCGCCGAGTCGATGGAGGCGACGGGCGTGGCCGCGCTCGCGTCCCGCGGCGTGGACGAGCTGTCCGGCGGCCAGCGGCAGCGGGTCTGGATCGCGATGGCGCTGGCCCAGCAGACGCCCCTCCTGCTGCTGGACGAGCCGACCACGTTCCTCGACATCGCGCACCAGATCGAGGTGCTCGACCTGTGCGCGCGGCTGCACGCCGAGGGACGGACGATCGTGGCCGTCCTGCACGACCTGAACCAGGCCGCCCGCTACGCCACCCACCTGATCGCCATGCGGGAGGGGCGGATCGTGGCCGAGGGCCCGCCCGCCGAGGTCGTCACCGCGGACCGCGTCGAGGAGGTTTTCGGCCTGCGCTGCCGGGTCATCGACGACCCGGAGACGGGGACGCCGCTGGTCGTCCCGGCCGCGTCCGGTGCGAGGCGTTCGTCGGCGGATGTCGGGAAGGTCACGCAAATCTGACTTGTCCGGCACGGCCCATATGGTTGTACGGTTACAACGGTTATAGACCTACAACCAGTTGGAGTCCGCGTGCCCGACACCGGCCCGGAGCCGAGCCACCGGCGCAAGCTGCTGGTGCTGGCGATCTGCTGCATGAGCCTGCTGATCGTCAGCCTCGACAACACCGTCCTCAACGTCGCGATCCCGGCCATGCAGCGCGACTTCCACGCGAGCATGTCCGGGCTGCAGTGGACCATCGACGCCTACCTGATCGTCCTCGCCGGACTGATGATCACCTCGGGCTCGACCGCGGACCGGCTCGGCCGCCGCCGCGTCTTCCAGGTCGGGCTGACCCTGTTCACCGCGGGCTCGCTGCTGTGCAGCCTCGCGCCCGGCCTCGGCTGGCTGATCGCCGCGCGGGTGGTGCAGGCGGTTGGCGGGTCCATGCTCAACCCGGTGGCCATGTCGATCATCACCAACACCTTCACCGAGCCGCGCGAGCGGGCCCGCGCGATCGGCGTCTGGGGCGGCGTCGTCGGGATCAGCATGGCCGCCGGGCCGCTGGTCGGCGGCCTGCTGGTCGACTCGGTCGGCTGGCGCGCGATCTTCTGGCTGAACCTGCCGATCGGCCTGGCCGCGCTCGCGCTGACCCGGATGTTCGTGCCCGAGTCGCGCGCGCCGCACCCGCGCCGTCCGGACCCGGTCGGCCAGCTCCTCATGATCGCCACGCTCGGCACCCTCACCTACGCGATCATCGAGGGGTCCGCGCTCGGCTGGACGTCCCCGGTGGTGCTCGGCTGCGGCGCGGTCGCCGCCGCCGCGCTCGCGCTGTTCGTCCGGCACGCGCTGCGCGTGCCCGAGCCGCTGATCGACGTGCGGTTCTTCCGCAGCCTGCCGTTCTCCGGCGCGACCCTCGTCGCGATCTGCGCCTTCTCCGCGCTCGCCGGGTTCCTCTTCCTCAACTCGATCTACCTGCAGAGCGTCCGCGGCCTGACCGCGCTGCACGCCGGGCTCTACCTGCTGCCCATGGCCGCGTTCGCGGGCGTCGTCGCGCCGCTGTCCGGACGGCTCACCGGAGCGCGCGGCCCGCGCCTGCCGCTCCAGCTCGCCGGGGTGACGATGCTGGCCAGCGCCCTGCTGTTCGCCGCGTTCGACGGCGAGACCCGGAACGCCACGCTGTTCGCCGCCTACGCGCTGTTCGGCTTCGGATTCGGCATGGTGAACTCGCCGATCACCAACACCGCCGTGTCCGGGATGCCGCGCGCGCAGGCCGGGGTCGCCGCCGCCGTCGCGTCCACGAGCCGCCAGATCGGGCAGGCGCTCGGCGTCGCGGTGTTCGGCGCGGTCGTCGGTGTCGCGGGCGCGTCCACCCACCATGCGGGTTCGGGGCACGCGGGCCTCGCCGGGGGCGACTTCGTCGCCGCCGCGCGCCCGGCGTACTGGATCATGGCGGGGTGCGCGGCGGCCGTGCTGCTCCTCGGTACCATCACGACCGGACGCCGCGCCGTCCGCACCGCGGAGCGCACCGCCGCGGCCACCGCCACCGACACGCCGAGGAGCCCGGTGAGGACCCCATGACCAGCGACCCGCCCGCCGCCGGAACGGCCGCCGCGTCCGCCCCCGGCGCGGCCGTTCCCAGCGCGGACGTTCCGGGCGCGGACGTTCCGGGCGCGGACGTTGCTGGCGCGGGCGTTCCGGGCGCGGACGTTGCTGGCGCGGGCGTTCCGGGCGCGGACGTTGCTGGCGCGGGCGTTCCGGGCGCGGACGTTGCTGGCGCGGACGTTCCCGGCGCGGACGCCGCTGCGGGCGTCGCGGCGGGCGCCGGGGAGAGGAGCGAGCCCGTGTGGCGCGCCTGGACCAAGCTCCAGGTGCTGCTGCGCGTGCACGGCGACCGCCGCCGCGAGGTGACCGAAGCGCTCGGCATGAGCTTCTCCCGGGTCAAGGCGCTGCGCCGCGTCGCCGCGCGCGGCCCGATCGCCCTGCGCGACCTGGCGGACATGCTGCTCACCGACCGTCCGTACACCACCCTCCTGGTGGACGACCTGGCCGGGCGCGGCCTCGTCGAGCGCATCCCGAACCCCGCCGACCGGCGGTCCAAGCTCGTCCGCGCGACCGACGCGGGCCTCGCCGCCGCCGCCGAGGCCGACCGCATCCTCGGGACCCCGCCGCCCGCGATGTACGACCTGCCCGAGGACGACCTCGCCGCCCTCGACCGCATCCTCGACCGGCTCATGGCCGACTCCGCGTCCGGCGACCGCCCGTCGCCGCCGCCGTCCCCCTGGGCCGCCGAGTTCTGACCCACCCACGGTGCCCCCACGCCATACCGCGCTGCCCCCGGCGGCACCCACGCAGCGTTCCGCGGCGCCCGCGCTGCCCCGCGGTACCCGCGCGGCGTTCCCACGGCGTTCCCACGGCGCCCGCGCGGCGTTTCGCGGTGCACGCGCGGGGCGTTTCGCGGTGCACGCGCGGGGCGTTTCGCGCTGTTGTGCAGCGTCCGCGCGTGTTCTGCGGTGCACGCGCCTGGCGTTCTGCGGCGTTTCCACGGCGTTCCGCGCTGATCCGCGGCGTCTCTGCGGCGTCGGGTCAGCGGATGTCGAAGTTGGGGAAGTCGGGGCGCGCGACCGTCCGGCGACAGCGCCAACACCGCGGCAGGTCGGCGCCGGCGGGAAGGCGGGGGTCAGGACGGGCGGTTGTGGCCGGCGTCGGCGTCCATCCGGGCCCAGTCGGCGTCCCACAGGGCGTCGCGGTAGCGGTCGCAGCGGCGGCGGACGGCCAGGTAGATCCCGAGGACGGGCAGCACGACGGCCAGGCCGGCGCCGGTCGCGGCGTAGACGGTGTCGGTGACGGTGCGGCCGTGCGGGCGCGGCGGCGTCGTGGCGGCGCCCTTGACGTCGATCCAGATCGGGTGGCGCGACCCGGCCTTGGCGTTCTTCCAGGCCGTCAGCGTGCCGACGCGGCTGCTGCCGTCCGGCGCGAGCCACCGCGCGCGCAGCGTCTCGTGCACGTACCGGTCGCCCGCCGAGCCGTCGCCGATCGCCTCGGCCGTCGCGACCGTCCGGTACCGGACGGATCTCTCGGCGTGCTCGGCCTTGACGCCCGTCGTGTACGACCAGCTCGCGCACGACAGCGCGGCCAGCGGCGCGGCGAACAGCGCCAGCACGAGCAGCAGGTAGCCGATCGCGCGCTGGACGCGGTCGACCGGGCGGCGCAGCTCGCTCGGCAGCAGCCCCGCTCTTCGCGCGCACCGGCACAGCCTGGTGCCGGCCGCCTGCCTCGTGTCGCCGCCCGCGGCGGCGTGGCGCCGCGCTCCGGAACGGAACCAGCTCATCGTCGTCACCTCCCCGGGAGAACCCGGCAAGAGGCCCTTGGCCATCCTTTGCCAGGATATTCCCGAGTACGGTCCGAGGCACAGTCTCGGATCGTTTTCGGGAGGTCCGTTAGGGACGTCCCGTCCCCCGGAACCCTCCCGGCACGGGCTTCCCGGCCGGTCCGGACGCGGCGAAGCCTTTCTGACTCCACTCCGTTACGGACCGTCCGAATGCGGTCATGATCCGGAAACTCCGCGCGCGGACTCGTCCGCCCGGACCAGCGAGAGCAGTTCGGCGAGGCCGCCGGCGGTGGCCTTCGAGAAGGTGTCGAGATCGGGCATCGCGTCGAAGTCGCCGGTGATGCCGAAGTAGAGCGTCCCGCAGTAGGAGATGATCGCCGTCGCGACGCGGATGCCCCCGGCCAGCGGGACGTACGGGTGCAGCTCCAGGAGCCGCCGTCCCATCACGTACAGGGGGAAGTCGGGGCCCGGCACGTTCGTCGTCACCGTCTGGACGAGCCCCTGCCGCAGCCTCACCGGCAGCCGGGCCGCCAGCGACAGCAGCGCCGGGGCCACGGCCGTGTCGGTGAGCCGGGTGAGCGTGCGGGTGCCCGCCGCCTGCTCGCTGCGCTTCACGTCCTCGGTCTGCTCGCGGATCCGGCGCAGGCGCTCCAGCGGGTCGTCCACGCCGACGGGCAGGTTCACGAACACGGCGGCGACGCGGTTGTTCATCTCGCCGCGCTGGCTCTGCTCGCGCACCGACACCGGCACCGCCGACCGGACGACCGCGTCCGGCCCGAGGTCGCCGCGCGCGTTCAGCAGGTCCCGGAACCCGGCGGTCACGGCCGCGAGGACCACGTCGTTGACCGTCCCGCCGAGGGCGCCCTTGACCGCCTTCGCCTCCTCCAGCGGGGCGGTCTGCCAGCACCAGCGGCGGTGCGGGCCGATCGGGCCGTTAAGCGACCCCGCCGCCGGGCGCGCGAACCGCGCCGTGGCCCGGCCCGCGCCGAGCGCGAACGCCCCGAGCCGGCGCAGGTCGCGCGCGACGCCGAGCTCGCGCGCCACGTCCGCGCCCTGCGTGACGGGCCGGGTGACCGCGCGCCGCGCCGCGTCGGCGAGCAGGTCGAACCTGGACGGCTCGGGCGCGGGCGCCCAGGGTTCCGGCTCGTCGGGCGGACGGTAGTCGGGCGACAGGTCGAACATGACGGTCGCGAGGTCCATGCCGGCGACGCCGTCCACCATGCAGTGGTGGACCTTGGCGATCAGCGCCCAGCGGTCGTCCGCGAGGCCCTCCACCAGCCAGATCTCCCACAGCGGCTTGTCGGGGTCGAGGCGCTGGCCGAGCACCCGCCCGGCGAGGTTGCGCAGCTGCTCGTCGGTGCCGGGAGCGGGGACGGCCGTGTGCCGCACGTGGTAGAGGATGTTGAAGTGCGGGTCGTCCGCCCAGACCGGGCGTCCCAGGTGCAGCGGGACGCTCCGGACGCGCTGCCGGTAGCGCGGCACGAGCGGCAGCCGCGCCACGATCTGCCGGATCAGGTCCCCGTAAGACGGCGCGGGACCTTCGAACACGACCACCGATGCGACATGCAGCGGGGTGTTCTCGTCCTCCAGGAGGTAGAAGCTCGCGTCGAGCCCGGACATGTGATGCACCGTCGCCTCACAGTCTTCTGTTGTGCTGCCAGGGGTGCGTTAAAGGCTTCCCGCTGAAGCGCCGTCCAACCGGCTTTCCCCTGTCCGCACCGGGCACCTCGGAACGATCAAGCGACCGCGGCGCGGACGTCCTGCTGCGGCGCCGGTCAGGCGGCCGCGGTGCGGGTGCGGGTGCGGGTGCGGTTGCGGCGGCGCGTGCGGCGCGACCGCGACGGCGCGGCGCGCGGCGTGGTGTGCTCGCGGACGAAGGCGCCCACCTCGTGCAGCGCCGCCAGCCCCTCCGGGACGAGGTCGGCGAACACCTGGAACACGTGGACCTGGTTCTCCCAGACCTGGAGGCGGCACGGGACGCCCGCGGCGGTGAGGCGCTCGGCCATCAGCTCGGCGTCCGGGAGGAGCATCTCGCTGGAGCTGACCTGGATGAGCGTGGGCGGCAGCGCGGCGAGCTCGCCGTTCACCGGGGAGACGGCCGGGTCGGGGACGCCCTCGGTGAGCAGCGCCGCGAGCCGCCGGACGCGGCGGGCGGGCAGGTAGGCGTCCAGCCGCGCGTTGGCGTGCTCGACCTTGGCGGTGTGGTCGAGGTCGGTGAGCGGCGCGAGCGCGACCAGCGCGGCCGGGCGCGGCAGCCCCTCCGCGATCGCGCGCATCGTCGCCGCGAACGTGAGGAACCCGCCCGCCGAGTCGCCCGCGACGACGATCTTGTCGGCGGCGAAGCCCTGGTCGAGCAGCCAGCGGTACGCCTGGACGCAGTCCTCGACGGAGACGGCGAGCGGCGCCTCCGGAAGCTGCCGGTAGGCGACCGACAGGACGGGCGCGCCGGACGCCGCCGCGATCCGCGCGATCATCCGGCGGTGCGTGCGCAGCCCGCAGGAGAAGAACCCGCCGCCGTGGAAGTACAGCACCGCCCGGTCGGACGGCGCGCCCGGCGCGCGCACCCATTCGGCGCGGAAGCCGTCGAACGGCACCGGCTCGACGTCGGCCCAGCGCGGCGCGGGGAGCGCCAGCGGCGCGGCGAGGTCGATCGCGAACGCCGGGCGCAGGCCGTGCCGGGACAGCGGCCACACCGACAGCAGCGGGCCGACCGTCAGCCTCAGCCCGCGCGCGGTCAGCCGGGACCGGACGGTCGTGCCGGGCCGGGACTCCACGAGAGGGTCCATCACGTCTCCCCACGGTGCGCGGACGCGGTCGCCCTGTGACGGGGCGGTCGCCCTGTGACGGGGCGGTCGCCCCGTGACCGGACGGCCGGTCGGGCCCCCTGGTGACCAAGCGGTCATTCGGGTGACCTCGCGTCAACCTCGCACCGTGCCGATCACCGTGTCAAGGGGATCGCGCGTGGCGAACGTGACGTTTGGCCGAGCCTTGTCACATGACTACTAAGTTCGACGGGCGGGAGTGTGTTCCAGTTCACTACCCGGTGCCCCTTAGGGGGTGCGCGCGCTTTCTGAGGGGGTCCGGTCCTCCGCGCGGACGGTCCGCACCGCGAGCGCGAGGACCGCGCCGAGCACGCACAGCCCGGCGGTGATCCAGAAGATCTCCTGGTACTCGGTGCGCAGCGCGTCCTTCACGGCGGCCTTGTACGCGGCGAACTTCTTGGTGAACCCCTCGTCGAACGGGAGCGGCATCTCCAGCCGCGCCGTCAGCACCCCGAACCGGTAGAAACCCCACCCGGACAGCGCCGCGATGCCGAGCAGCATCCCCATCATCCGCGCGACGACCACCGCCGCCGACGCCACCCCGTGCCGCGCCGCCGGGACGAACCGCAGCACCGCCGACGACACCGGCGCGATCACCAGCCCGAGGCCCAGGCCGGTGACGACCAGGTCGGCGTCCACGCGGGGGATCGGGCCGTACGACGCGTCCGAGGCGTCCGCGGGCCAGGTCGCGATCAGGACGAAACCGAGCGCCGCGACCGCCATCCCCGCGACCATCGGCCGGCGCTCCCCGAACCGGTGCGCGAACCAGCCGCCGCCGACGGCCGCGATCGGCAGCGCGACCAGGAAACGCGTCAGCAGCAGCGCGCCGCCGACGTCGTCCTTGCCGAGCAGCGTCCGCGCCATCAGGACGACGTCCACCAGCGTGACCATGAGCGCCGCCCCGGACAGCAGGCTCACGCCCAGCGTCGCCAGCAGCGGCCCGCGCCGCACGCCCGAGAGATCGAACAACCGCGTCCGCGCCCGGATCTCCCACAGGACGAACACGACGAGCGCCACGATCCCCGCCGGAAGCAGCGCCCACCCCCACGGCGGCAGCGCCGAACGCTGCGGATCCGGGTTGTACAGGCCCACGACCAGCAGTCCCAGCCCGAGCGCCAGCAGGACGCCGCCCACGACGTCCACGCCCTGCGCCCGCTCCCGGGGCCGTCCGCCGGGCACGGAGAGGTGCACCGCGACCATCGCGACCAGCGTGAGCGGCACGTTGATCCAGAAGATCGCCCGCCAGCCGAGCGCCGCCGCGACGCCCACGCCGTAGAGCGGGCCGAGCACGCTGCCGAGCTCCTGCGCCGCGCCGACCGCGCCGAGCACGACCGACCGGTTCCGCTCGGGCCACAGGTCCCCGGCGAGCGCCATGGTCACCGGCAGCAGCGCGCCGCCCGCGACGCCCTGCACGACCCGTCCGGACGTCAGCGCCCACACGGCCGCCGTCCCGTCCAGGGACACCGGCCACTTCCCGGCCACCGCCGTGACCAGCGACCCGACCGCGAACAGCAGCAGGCACCCCTGCAGGACGGCCCGCCGCCCGAACCGGTCCGAGAGCTGCCCGAGCAGCGGCATCGCCGCCACGTACCCGAGCAGGAACCCGGTGATCACCGGCGTGATCCGCTCCAGCCGGTTCACCGGGACGCTCAGGTCCGTCACGATCGTCACCAGCACGGTGGAGATCACGTAGGCGTCCAGCGAGGCCAGCAGGACCACCGCCGCGCCGACGCCGATCGCGGTGCGCCGCCTGCCCTCGGCCGCCGCCGGGGGACGTCCGGCCGTCACGGTCACTGCGGCGCGCTGATCTTGTAGGCCTGGTCGTAGGCGGTGAAGTCGATCGTCGCCGACCCGCCCTTCGGCATCGTCCCCTTCACCCGGACGAGCCGGTGCGACGCCTTGTCGATCCACAGCTGCCCGGGCAGGTCGGCGTCGATGCCCGGCACGATCTTCCCGATGGACGCCTTCGGCAGCGTCCCGGCGACCCGGTAGCAGTCCTTCCCGTCGACCTTCTCCTCGGCCTGCGCCTTCGGGTCGGAGATCGACGACAGCATCTTCGCGACGCCCCGGTCCGGATCGAGGACGGCCGAGGTGTCGTACATCGTCCCGGCCAGGAGCTTGGGCACCTTGCGCCAGCTCTTCCCGGTCACGCCCTTGATGTACACCGAGTCACCGACCGCGACCAGCCGCATCTCCCCGACGGCCCCGGACTGGGCCATCTGCACGGTGCCCTCGCCGTCCCCGTTGCGCAGCAGCTTCAGGTCGCCCCCGTGCACCACCAGCCCCGGGTCGCCCTCGGTCCGCAGCGTCACCGCGACGCTCGCGACCTTCCCCATGGCGTCCGCCGACTGCTTCACCACCTGCGCCGCGTCGAAATGCGCGGTGGGCTCCTTCGAGCCGCCCCCGCCCTTGCATCCCGCCAGAACCAGCAGGCCGAGCACCACGACCGCGAACCGCCGCACAACCTTGGACATAGCCCGGACCCTACCGACCGGTCACCACCCCCGTCACTCGGTACCAGGTATGATCCGGCCCCACCCCAGAGGACTACGGTGGCCGCCCCACCGCTCCCGCCGCTAAGATGAGCCCCGACACGCCCCCAGCACCGCACCAGCACGCCACCGGGGGTGGCTCCAGGGGCGGTAGCTCAGCCGGTCAGAGCAGGGGACTCATAATCCCTGGGTCGCGGGTTCGAGTCCCGCCCGCCCTACCTGATCATCACCCACTGACCTGCGCAAACGCAGAATCGGCCTGGACATTCCAAGATCATGGGCACACCATGGGCACACCAGGTTTTCCGGGAGTCCTGGGGGAGCGGCAAGCCACGACCGGAAGGGCGAGATCGTGGCAAGCATCGAACGCCGCCCCAACGCTTTGGGCCGAGTCACTTGGCGCGTCCGCTGGCGTGCAGGCGGCATCCGTACCGGCCGAACCGACAGCGAGACCTGCGACTCCGAGAAGGCCGCCCGAGATTTCGCCGCCCTGGTGCAGTTGGCGGGGGAGCGGCGTCCGGAGGGCTACCCCAAAGGCTGCCGGGGCCACCGGCTGCTGCTCGCCGAGCCCGACCCCGACCCCGACCCTGCGCCGGAGCAGATGAGCTTCGGTGAGGTCGTGCTGGAGTATCTGGCCACTTTGGTGGACGCCGACCGCCGCACCGTGGCCGACTACCGCCGTCTCTACGCCGCGCATGTGGAGCCCGCCATCGTCCTGCTGCCCGGCGGCCGCGCCGTCGGCCCGCTCGGCGGATTGCCGATCGGCCAGGCGGCCGCCCTGGACATCCTGGCAGGGCTGGGTCGGCTACATGCGGACCAAGGTCTACGGCCGGACGCCGCCCAAGCACTACTCGGCTAATTAGCGTCCCCGATGCCATCGGCCAGGACGACGCTGCCGCCCCGCTCAATCCGGTCGCCGACGCGCTCACACCTGACTGGCCCGGCCCGCCTCATCCTGGAGTTCGAATACAACGGCGACGGCGGACCAGGTCTGGTACCGCCTTCTGCTACTCATCACCGCTCCTGCCCCCTTGCGCCTGGCCAACGACCACCGTCGATTCGCCCAGTGACCACCTCACCGCCCAGACCGCACGACTGGGAGGACCAATGATCGAGTTCAAACGGCGGGGCAAGCCTCCTCGGCCGCTCCCGGCCGATGCGTAGGTCGAACGCAGCGAATTGCGGCAGGGTGTGGTCGTGGCCCGGTGGATCGAGAATCCCGAGCAGGGACCCGATGACATCGTGGTCAAGGCGCCCTGCTGTGACCGCCTGTTCCACCTCCAGTACGAGTACGCCGGAGCCAACCTCTACCTGCTTCTGTGCATCTTCTGCCAGATCGCCTACGAGGTTCAGGTCATCGACGACGGCGACGGCGGCTTCAGCGCCGTCCTGACCGTCGAGGACATCCCCTTCATCACCACCCGACGCCGAGTCGCTGACGGCAGCAGGGACAGGTCAACCACCCAGTGCTGATCTCGAAGCGCGCCACGGTCACCGATCTTTGAGTGCAGTGGGCTGTTCCCCGCCGGCTGCTGCCGCCTGCGGTTACTCACCGGGGGCGTTGACGTGCGCGTTGTTACGGCGACCGCGGGGGATATGGACCTCGGACCGGTGGGCAATGCCATCCGCACAGCTCGTCTGGGCATGTGGCTGGACGTAGGTCGGTCTCGCGCACCGCATGCACGTTTCACGGTCCACGGTGTCGCGGTGGGGAGGCGAGGAAAATCTGCCTGGGTATCCGGACCCAGCGTCGTTTGGTGGCTGTGCGGGATGTGCCTCCGTCGATTGGTGGGACTCGCCGCTGAGTGGCTGTGGGACGCGGCTGGAATTGATGGATGACCCGGTGTGCCGACCACGTTTGCTGAAGTCCCTGGTCGTGACCGCCGCCGCTTCGACAGTGCCCGCCGGTCTGGTGAGCGGCACCGCTCGCGCCGCCACGCCCGGCGGTAACAGCGCCCCTAGGGGATGCCTTGCGAAGCCTGCTGCTGGGTACCTCGGTCCGGGCCGGACCGGCCCGTCCACCATCGTGCACGCCCGCGCTTTGCTAGGGAAAGCCACTACGGCGTTCAGTTGCTGCTCCGCCGACCTGGGCCGGGACCTGCCCGCGAAGATCGTCGGTACGCAGCAGCTCGTCACCGTGGCCGACGACCCGCTGGCCTCCGGGCTCCTCGCCCACACCTACATCCTGGCCGCCCGGCTGCTGATCAAGCTGGATGAGATTGATTTGGGGCTGCTGGCCGCCGACCGGGCGCACCCGTTCGCGACCTGCGCCGAGGACGCGGTGCTGGTCGGCGAGGCGGCCCGGAACAAGGCTGCGCTGGTCCGCAAGGCCGGATGGCACGACTACGACGCCGCGATCGCGCAGGCCGCCGCCCATCTCACCGTGCCGATTCCCGGGCTCGGGCCGAGCGGGTCTGCTGCTGATGAGGCCTTTTCTGAACGATCTATTTCAGATCTTCGTCGTGGGTTGCGATCCCGGCGTCGTAAAGGACGTCGCGCGTCTGCATTGATCGGGCAGGAGATCGCCAATGAGCAGTGAGGCGCAACCGCCGCAACAGGAGGCTCAGCCTTCGCAGCAAGCCGATAGTGGACCGCCATGGCTGAGGATCACACTGGCCTTGGTCGCTGCTGCGACCGCGATCGCGATTGCCTTGATCCCCGTCCTGACTTCCTTGCTGAGCGGTAAAAACGACAGCGGTGACCGTCATCCCACCGCGCAGTCGGCCACCTGTCCGCTCGCCGAGTCCTCCACCACCGCCTCAGTGGTCTCTCACCAGTCCGCCAGCTACCCCGACCTGCGTCTTCAACAGATGAGCTACAAGCTCACCTATGGGCACCACGAGGCTGCCCCCCATGTCGACGCGCCAGCCATGCGGCTGGAGCCCGCCGGGCAGATTACCGGCGGAGTGCCAGCCGATCAGACGCTCTACCCCTTCTTGTGGGCAGACCCGCACACTCGCGACAACACCCCTCAGCACCACCCGGGCCCAGGCCGCTATTTCTGGCACCAGAACACTCCCATCCAGCCCGATTCACGCGGCTGCTGGAACCTACCCGAAAGCCCGCTGGGCTACTCCGACGCCCAGGGGCTGACTTTCCGCTTCTATTTCGGTCTGGTTCCCCGCACGCAGGAGCCCTGCCTGCGGAAACTGCTCAGTTCCCGGAGCGCGGAGCAAAACGGTCTAGACGGCGAGGCCTTGTCCGCCTGCAGCGTCACCTTGCTCGGCTATGGGATCATCCCCACCTAGTAGCGGTGCTGATCCGGCAACTCGTTCTTGCATCAAGGCCTAGCCGATCAGAGCCGACCACCGCACGGTCGAGAAGCCGCTGGGAGAGGGCGTGATCGAGCTCGCCGATGTCGGGCGGCGGAGTTGGAGGCAGTTGCCGGGTTGGCGATGCGTCCGTCGGGGGCGTGGAGCAGGTGCCGATAGCGGTCGTGGATGGCTGCGGCGAGGTCGGGTATCAGCAGGCTGGTGCAGTACAGGGTGGCGGCGTCGGTGCCTGCTGGGGGCGGGCCTCCGAAATTCCCAGTCCAGGAGGAACGGGGTGCGGGTGGTGAGGTTGGTCCAGCGCAGGTCGCCGCGCTGGGGTAACCACCGCCCCACTCGGGTCGGGAAGTCGGGCCCGTAGGTTCGGTGCTGGGCGCCGGAGATCTGCTGCTGGATGCGGGGGACCCGTTCGGTCGGGTGCCCGGCGAGAGTGGTCAGGCCGCAGGCACTTCCATGCGCTAGAGGAGCACCCTGCCAAGCTCCACGCCGATCTCTCGCACTACTTCCCAGGCCGCGATCCGGTCATCGCGTGGAGAGTGGGAGATCCCGCTGATCGAATTCGCCGCCCTGTATGGCTGGCTTCCCGAGGAAGCGGCAACCAAAGCGGCACAGGTCGGACACAAGCAGGGACGGCACTGGTCCCAGCGGGACTGGATGATCGCCGCGCTACAGCCCGAGCGTAACCCCTGACAGCGCCAGCGTCGCGGTTAAGACGGTGAAGCTGCGCTGGCTGAGGAATGAACTACTTCTTCCTCGGCCAGCGTCGCCACGAGAACTTTCGGCGAGCACTCGGCTGTGGAAGATCATCCTCGTGTAGCTGGGCTTCATAAGCTTTAGCGGCCTCGTAGAGAGGATCCGCGAGTTTAGTCCGAAGATGACTAATGCGTGCCTCCGCTCGCGACCGTCGAGCATCGTCAGCCTCGCTCTTCCTGTCAGCCGTGAGTACTTTCATGAATTCGCTGAGCTCCCGACAAAACCGTTGGCGGTCCTCGATAATCTTCTGCTTCCGCTCGGGAGGGAGAACCTGGAACATGAGCTCTCCCATCTCACGTCGACGTTGTTCGGCCTGCTGTTCCGAGTCCGCGCGCGAGAGGGCCTTCCGTGGCGGCGCCGGTGGGCCGGGGGGCGGGGTTGGACGGGCGGGAGGATCGCCGTTCAGGAGCTCGTTGGCCTCCCTGGTCGCCTCCACCATCATTCGCTCGCGCTCCAACTGCGTTCGGCCCCACGGATTCTCGGCTCGCTCCTTGGCCAGCTCTGCGGCGCGGCGGCGTTCCTGGTACTCGCCCCAGGCCTCCTCGGCGGCGGCCAACTCCTCACCAACGGCGTCTGCCTCGCCTACGTCTGTGAAGCCGCCGATGCCGAACACCTGCCATGTCTGCCCGCTGTACGGCCCCGGGACTCCGTCGCTGAGATGCGATCCCTCGAAAGGGCGCGGCCTTCCGGTGCCGCGCCCGTCCTCTGGAGTTACTTCATTCATGCTCACGTAGTAGCACGTCCCTAGGTCGCTCAGCAGACCCAATGTGCTTTCCATCGCCCGCCTCGCCCTAACTCGTCGGCCTCGGCCCATCTGATCCGCGGAAAAAAGGGGGGTGAGGGATAGTGACGACCCGCGACGGCGGCAGCGTCGGCATCCGGATCCAGCCGACGATTAACACGTCGGAGTTCGGGCAGCAGATCCGCGCCCGCCTAAACGCAACCTTCGACCGGACCGGCCGTACCCTCGGCCGGCCCCTGGGCGCTCGCTCGCTGACGGTGCGGGTTCGGGGTTCTCCGGCAGCTCGCCCGGTCGGCGCGCGAGTCGTTCCGCGGGTCAATGCAGGACCTCCCGGCGGTCCGTGTCGATGTCCGGCTGAACGAGGCGTCGTACGAGCGGGGCCGGCGCAAGTCCCTAGATCCGTCCAGCACCATCCGACATTCTCAAGAGATGCCTCCTCCGCGGGACCGGTCTGCCTACCTCCATGACGAAGACCGGCCGATCAAATCGTGGGCACGTCTCGCGTTACTCCGGTGGTCACACAGTCGGCGTGCCATGCCTCGCTCCGCCAGTCGCACCGCGACCCGAGCTCCCAGAGTCTGCGCGCGTAGGTGGTTCCGCAAGATCACATTCACACCGTGGAAGTCACAGAACTCGCAGCTCGTAAGGTCCGGCACCAGCGTGCCGACGCCCTCGTCGAGCAGGCGGAAGCTCTGATCAAGCAGTAGGTCGGCATTGGCGACGTCGACTTCCAGCGGGAAGATCAAGGCCCTGACGTCCCACTTTCCTGGGTCTGCACGCGGCTGGGCGATGGGTCAGTCACGGCTACCTCCGGTCGGCGAAATCTGCATCCCCGCCCCGGCTGCATCCGGGCCGTCCTCTCATAAGGAGAACGCGTGCTCGCCAGCATCATCCGTACCGTCGTTCCCGTCTTCATCGGCGTGATCCTCGCCCAGTCGCCCGGATCGGCCTCGACCTGCCGGGCGGCGCGGTCACCGACATCGTTCACCGTGGCCGTCACCACCGCCTACTACTTCGCCGGGCGGCTCGTCGAGCAGCACCGGCCCACCATCGGTCGGATCCTGCTGTCGCTTGGCCTGGTCTCGTCTTCCCCGGTCTACGTCCGCGAGTAGGCTCCTGTTCGTCGGCAGGGTGGGGAAGCCCCGCCGGCACACGAACGCCCCGTCCTCACGCTTCGGCTTCCGTTCTAGCGGTCGTTGCAACACCCCATCCCGAGGGGTGCGATGGGTTTCGAGATCCGGGACCGAACGATCAATGTCGGGGCGAGGGGCCTCGGGCGCGAGCGGGCGGAATACTTCCGGCTCATGCAGCTGGGGTACTCCAACATCGCCGCGTGCAGGATCGTCGGCATCAACCTGCGGACGGGCAGGGAGTGGCGTAACGGAAGAACGCAAGTAGGCCGGGTGGTGGCGCCTGTCATGGGACAGGCGCCACCACCCGGCCCTTTGTGGTCTGCGAGTGAATCCTCCCGCTATCTGCGGCAGGACGACCGGGTCCACATCGCCGATCGGCTCCGCGAAGGGGCGTCGCTGCGGACGATCGCCGCCGAGCTGGGGCGCAGTCCTTCCACGATCAGCCGCGAGGTCCGACGTAACCGGACCGAAGGAACGCCAAACGGCCGGCACTATCGTCCGCACACCGCCCAGGCCCGCGCCGACCGGCGTCGAGCACGCCCCAAGAGCACCAAGCTCGCAACCAACCCGGAGCTGCACGGCATAGTCCAGTCCTGGCTGGAGATGAGATGGAGTCCAGAGCAGATCAGCCAGTCGCTTCCTTGCCGCTTTCCCGACCGTCCGGACTTGCGCGTGAGCCACGAGACCATCTACCGGGCCCTCTATGTCCAAGGCCGTGGTGAGCTGCGCCGCGAGCTGGTCCGAGCGCTGCGCACCGGGCGCATCCACCGCAAGCCGCGGCGCCGTGCCCAACAGCGCCAGCCCCGCTTCACCACCCCGATGGTGATGATCAGCGAGCGTCCGCCCGAAGCCGCGGACCGCGCCGTTCCGGGCCACTGGGAAGGCGATCTGATCATTGGAAAGAACCACGGCTCCCAGATCGGCACGCTGGTCGAACGCGCCTCCCGCTACGTGATGCTCCTCCACTTGCCCGCCGACCGCACCGCCGAGACGGTCGAAGCCGCGCTGATCGACACCATGAGCCGCCTGCCGGCCCACCTGCGGCGCTCTCTGACGTGGGACCAAGGCTCAGAACTCGGACTGCATCACCGGATCACCACGGCCATCGACATGCCGATCTACTTCTGCGATCCGCACTCGCCCTGGCAGCGCGGCTCCAACGAGAACACCAACGGGCTGCTGCGCCAGTACTTCCCCCGCGGCACGGACCTGTCGGTCGCCACTCGCGAGGGCCTGGACGCCGTCGCTGCCGAACTGAACTCCAGACCACGAAAGACGCTCGGCTGGGAGACCCCAGCCGAGCGTCTCGCTAAGCTCCTGGCACCAGCCAGTTGATCACCGGTGTTGCGACGACCCCTTGAATGCGCCCGGCGATGAGGGCGGGGCGTTTTCACGTGTCAGCGTCAGGTGAACATCTTGATGCGCTTGCGCACCTTGTCCAGCCCGGTTCCCTGGTCAACGGTCGGCAAGGTCCAGGAGGTAATCGAGTGGTCGCCGGGGTCGACGTACAGCAGCCGTCCACCTTTCGCCGGGATGTCGAGCGTGACGATTCCGACTTCGGGCGAACCCGGCTGCAGAGGCTCATCGACGCCGAATCCGTTTGCCGCACCGGCCCAGGGAGCGGTGCTGTTGCCGTCCATCTCAGTGATCGTCTGGCTGGCTCCACGCCACTGGAACCCGCCACCGCCGGCACCGCCCGCTGTGCTGTCTGGCTCCTGCACCGCCTCCGCTTTGATTGCCAGGGCGATGAACCAGCCGTTCTCCGGACCGTCCCCGTCCTTGTACGGGCCCTTGCTGTAGAGCAGCCCGACCGGGGTGACGCGGAGCTTCTTGAAGTTGTGGCCCGTAACCTCGGCTGGCTCGCCCCACTTCAGGGACTTGGGGGACGGCTTCTGAGCCGTTTCCCCAGGCGTTGGGGCGGCGTTGGTGGGTTGGTCCGCGTGCTTGGATCCGCCGCCGCAAGCGGCGAGGCCGAGGAGGAGGATCGCCGTCGTTGCGGAGGCGGCAATGGTGCGGTGAAGTGCAGGCAAGGGGCGCTCCGTGTGCGTCGGTGTGAGGCGCAGATAGGACGTCTCGGCCGAATGGCCGGTTGACGACCCGGCTTGACCGCATAGTCCTCCGTGCCGCGAGCTTCGATCAAGGACGGGTGGCGTAGGCGCGTGAGCTGTCGATGCCGGTGATGGCCTCCATTGAGATGCTCGATTCCCGTGTGGAAAGCGTGGGCTGCGAGCCCCGGATCGGCCGGTTCCTGACCTCGTTCTCCCTGCCCAGCGGAGCCCCGACCTACAAGTAGCCTTCAAGACTTCGGCGAGTGGAGAAGCTCGACCGGCAACGACGCCCTCGTCCTCCCGAGCCGGGAGGACGAGGGCGTTTTCGGCGTTCAGAGGTCAGCCCCTCCCATACGAGCTGCACCATGTCCGCAGCGCAGCGCCGAGGTGAGCGGTCGCGCTGATGCAGGTGTGTTTTTTGGCGGGGCGGGGGCCGGAGAAGCCCGCAGGGCCCCGGGGATGCCCGGAGCCCTGCGTTCGCCTTGGGGCGCGCCCAAATAATTGCCTATTTCAGAACCGAGTGATTCGCTCATGCGCGGGTCGCTGGGGTGGGGCAGGCCCCGGTCTCGGTGTTTGCGCTACTGGTGTGAGTACGGTTCGTGGTGAGGCCGGTGCGGTGATGGGGCTTGCCCTTGGAGGCATGATTCGAGCCCGGTGTGTCTGTTCTGGTCTGGAGCACATTCGTTCCCGTGTGGTTCGCCAAAGGCGCGGGCGGGGTTGTCGGCGCGGAGGGATGACCGCCGCCGCGTCCGGGTTGGCGGGTGGAGTGTCGCTGGGCTTGCCGGCGGGGGCTGGGGGTCAGGCGCGGGGGGGCGATGGCGAACAGTGACTCGGCCCGGGTGATCTGCAGCAGTCGCCGGACTCGGGGGCTGGGGGTTGCCAGCAGCATCAGGCGGTGCTGGGCGCGGGCGTGGTGGTCGGCGTGCCGCAGGACGCCCAGGCCGCGGCAGTCGATGAAGGTGACCGCTGACAGGTCCACAGTGATCTGGTCCCGGGAAGGTCCCGCAGGGCTTGCAGGCATCGTTCCAGTGCGGGAGCGGTGGCCAGGTCCAGCTCTCCGGCCACGGTGCACATGCCCGACCATCTCCGCGCTCACGGCGTCCTCAGCTCCTCGGCGAGGGAACAGGATCCGGCGCGGGGACGCCGGTGGGCGCCTGATCACCGATCGTGACAACAGCCTGGATACACGGTCTGTTCCGGCGTCACCAAAAGCGCAGGTCACCCACGCAGACCCGTTCGGCGACCGGGCACTGCGCCCCCAGAACGAACGCCTTCACCCGCCCGCGCCGCCCCCAGCCCGCCGACGCCGCCGCGCCCGCGTCTTGCACCGCGGCCGGCATGCCGGGAGGGTGTGCCGGTGGTCAGGGCGCTTGGAGTAGCTGCTGGGTGAGGTCGGCGAGTGGCTGGTCGAGGTCGCCGATGTCGGGGTGGCGGCGGAGTTGGAGGCAGATGCCGAGTTGGGCGATGCGTCCGTCGGGAATGGCGAGTAGGTGCCGGTAGCGGTCGTGGATGGTTGCGGCGAGGTCGGGGACTAGCAGGCTGGTGCAGTAGAGGGTGGCGGCGTCGGTGCCTGCTGGGGCGAGTCCCCAGAATTCCCAGTCCAGCAGGAACGGGGTGCGGGTGGTGAGGTTGGTCCAGCGCAGGTCGCCGTGTTGGGGCACCCACCGCTCCACCTGGGTGGGGATGTCGGGGCCGTAAACCTGGCGTAGGGCGTTGGTGATCTGGTGGTGGGTGCGGGGGATGCGGTCGGTGGGATGGTTGGCGAGCGCGGTCAGGGCGCGGTCGAGGGTGTCCCACCAGCTCGGGGTGAGGTCGATGCTGCGGGCGCGGTCGGGGGTGAGGGCTTCGTGGGGGGGAGCAGACCGGTTCGTCCACCAGTTCCCAGACCTCGGTGCGGACGGTGTGGTCGCAGCCGTCGAAGGCGGCCAGGACGGTGTCGTAGCGCTCCAGGGCGGGCCGGTTCAGGCCGGGCAGTTTGGGGGGCGCTGATCGGTCCATCCCACAGCAGTCCGTGCGCTCGAGGGCTGGGGACGGCCAGGACGCGCAGCCAGAAGGGGGCGCGGTCGGTGCGGCTGGTGACGGGGCCGCTGAGGGTGCGGTCGCCGACGCCGCGCACGCGCGCGGCCCGGCCGAGTTCAGGCCGAGCCGGTTCAGCGCCTGGGCGAACTGTGCGTCCATCCACGCGGCGCGGGCGGCTGCGGGCCGTGCGGTCGGTGTGGTGGGCGAGTGGTTCATTCGTGCTCCGTGCGGCGTGGATGCAGGGTTTCGCAGTTCAGCACCACGCGGTGGCGGACGTTGTCGCGTTGGTAGACCGGTAGTGCGGGACCGGTCAGCTGGTCGCCGGGGTGTAGCCATCCGCTGTGTCCGGCGCGGTAGGACAGCAGGACCGATCCGTCGCTGAGCGTATAGCGGGCGGGGAAGAAGAGCCCGTCACTGGCGTCGAGAACTGAGGGGCCTCGCGTTTTCCGGACAGCTTCTTGATGGGTGTCCTACGCGGCCTGCTGCCGGTCCAGGTACTCGGTGTGGACCTCCCATGGAGTCCGGTACCCGTTCGCGGAGTGGATCCTGCGTCGATTATAGAAGCTTTCGATATAGCGCATGACCGCACGGTATGCTTTGGCTCGTGTGGCGAACACCATGTGGTGAAGCCACTCGTTCTTCAACGCTCCGAAAAATGACTCGGCGAGCGCGTTATCCCAGCACACTCCCGTTCGCCCCACCGACCGGCGCATCCCGTACTCCTCCAGTCGCCTGCCGAACTCGGCACTGGTGTAATTCGAGCCGCGATCAGAGTGGAACACACACCCCGGAGCGATGTCGATGTTGCGGGCCGCCGCGTCCAGTGCGTCGGTGAGTAGTGAGCTCTTGAAGTGGTCGGCCATCGCCCATCCAACCACCATCTTGGAGTGGCAGTCGATGACGGTCGCCAGATAAGCGAATCCCTCCCAGGTGGGGATGTAGGTGACGTCAGCGACGAGTTTGGTGCCGGGTGCTTGGGCGGTGAAGTCGCGGCGGACCAGGTCGGGGATGGCGTCCAGGCCGTCGGTGGGCAGGGTGGTGACCTGCCGCCATGGCCTCGGCTGCACAGGCACCAGGCCCAGGTCACGCACGAGAAGTCGCACCAACTCCAGCGACACCTCTTCCCCCGATCGGACCAGCACCGCGTGCACCCGCCGGTACCCGTAGGTCTGGTGATTGGCTTCGAAGACCGCCTTGATCATGACCTTCAGCCGCATCCTGCGTTCGGCGGTATCCGACAGCGGCCGCGCCCGCCATTCGTAGAACCCTGAACGGGACACTTGAAGCCATGAGCACATGTCAACGATGCTGTGGTTGGCCTTCTCCGCGTCGATGAACTCGTACTTGGCGGTTACGGGTGTTCCCTGGCGAAGAAGGCCGCGGCTTTTTCAGGAAGGCGTTCTCCTCCCGCAGCTTCCGGACCTCACGCACGCTCGAGCTGAAGCTCTCTTTCGCTCCTGCGCTCACTCGGAACTGCCGCGTCCTGCGCGCCGGCGTCGTGCGTCAGCCGGTATTCCTTCACCCAGGATCCGAGGGTGGTCTCATGCAGGTCCAGTTCCTGGGCCACATGGGTGATCGGGCGTGGTCCGTCCAGCACCATGCGGACAGCCTCGTCCTTGAACTCCTGCGAAAAGCTCCGCCGTTTACGCCTTGCCAATGACCTTCCTTCCGGTTCATCCACAATCCTAGCTATGGACCTGTCCGGAAGATCCGAGGCACCTCAGTGTTGCCAAATGTGAGTTACCGACTGCGCTGGTGAGTGCCCTGCTACTTCGCTGGCGAATCCGCGTACGGACGAGCCGCTGGATCTTCTCCAGGCATTCCTCGACTTCCGCGGCGTACCGCTCCGATGTGCGCGGGACCACAGCGGACGATCGGCGGCCCCTGCCGGATGGCGAGGCCCACAGGCGGTACCTGTGTGAACCGATGTGACCACGCGCCATCCCCGGCGTCTCGAAACGCAACGGCCTCGCCTGTACCACCTCGCGGTATACCGGTTATTTCTACCCTGCCGAAAGCAGGTATGGATCTGCAAATATGAGATCTCCGGATCTAGGAGCGTGTCCATGCATGACGTTTCGATCATCGAAGACCATCCCGCGACTCTCATTGGCCTGAAGTCCGTGATCGGCGAGAACCAAGAACTGGCTCTCGTGCTGAGCGTTCGGTCGGTCGAGGCCTTCGAGGCCGAAAGCCGCGGGATGCGACCCCATGTGGTGCTGCTGGACCTGGGTCTGCCGGACGGTTTGGAAGGGCCGGAAGCGGTCCGGCATCTGAGTGTAAGGGGCCACATCGTCCTGGTCATGTCCGCACATGAAGAAGAGATGCCGGTACTCGAGGCGATCGAAGCGGGAGCCAAGGGCTACCTTACCAAGGAAGCGTCGCCATCGGAGATCGTCCGCGCAGTCTGCGCTGTAGCTGTCGGCGATACCTATTTCTCCGCAACCGTCGCCGGGTATCTACTGCGCGACCGCACTCACCTGACGCCGCGCCAGACCGAGGTGCTTAGGCTCATGGCCAGTGGAGAAACGTCAGCGGATATAGCACGGGAACTCCATATCGCCAAGAGCACAGTTGAAGGCTATCTGGCTAAAATTGGAGAGGTGACCGGCCGTCGGCGGCGGACTGACAAGACCCGGCTGGCCTACGAGATGGGGATGTTTGCCTTCCGCGGGAAGCGGGGCCGACCATCATGATGTTCGCTGTGCTCACCGCGGTCGCCAGGATGCTGCTGTGGCCTTTCGCCAGGATCTGCATCCCTGATGCACGGATCGACCCGCGCAAAGATGCCGGGGTCATCATCGCAGCGAACCATCGCAGCCTGCTCGACATCTTCGTTGGGCTGGTTGCGTTTCGGAGATGGAGGGTCCGGCCAGGTGTCCTGATCCGAGGCGACTACTTCGATCACCGGCTGCTGGGGCCGGTTCTTCGAGCGATCGGCGGGATTCCCGCAGGGCGTGGTTACGGGGCGCAGGCGATGACCTCGGCCAGAGAAGTACTGCGCGCAGGGGGGGTATTGGTTCTGGCCCCTGAAGGCCGCATCACCCATGGCGGTGAACGCACGGACGGCATCGCCGACCTCAAACCGGGTGTCGGCCGCCTCTCGGCGGAGTTGGGCAGCCCTATCCTGCTGGTCGGACTCTCCAATTCAGATCGGGTGTGGCCGCTGGGTGCACGCCTGCCGCGCCTTCCCCGGCCCTTCTGTCAGAGGCCGACCGTGCGACTCCGCACGGAGTGGCTCGTCATGCCCGAGGGGTCTGACCCGGCCGAAATCCTCGTGAGTGTGAGCCGCGGCCTTTCCCAGCTCCTCCAGGAGAGGTAGATCTACCCACCTGAAAACCCTGATTTCTCGGCTGCCGTCGAGCAAACAAGATTGAAACCATCGAGTCAACGGAATCGCTGCTACGCGAAGCGGGGACTCGATGGCTTTCATTGTTGGCGTGTGCGGAATCGATCGGCACTTGACGTCGGACGCCTCTCAAATGAGATGCGCAGGGTGGTCGAAATCTCCCTCTGCAACGGACATTGCAGATGTTCGTCTGATCCCGATCGCTGATCTGCTCAATGGAACTAACAGGCCCAGCCTGACACGTCAGATCGCCTCCTACGTCTTGGACCGGGACGTTCGCGATCGGGTTCGCGATCGGGTTCTCCATGCGCTGGGCCCGGACACCAGAGTGGTTGTCGGCCACTCGCTGGGGTCCGTGGCGGCCTATGAGGCGCTGTGTGCACTCCAGCACCAGGTGAGCGTATTCATCACGCTCGGTTCGCCCTTGGGTTTCAGGAGAGCGATCTTCGATCGGCTCACCTCGCATGACTGGCCCGGAGAGCTGGGCCGCTGGGTGAACGTCGCCGACCGCAAGGATCCTGTGGCCATGCGGCGCCGGCTGCGGCCCCTGTTCGGCGACGGCACCCAGGTGGAGGACCTGGTCGTCAACAACGGTCCGCAACCTCACGCGATGAGGTCGTATCTCAAGGCCGACGCGGTCCGCTCCGTGATCAGCCAGGCAATGGCCAGGCGGCATATGGAGGACCAAGGTGAGTGATTTCTTCCAGGTGTTGCGAGAAATCGTGCGCACAGTCCGTGCTGGCAGCGAGAGCACGGCGCGAACTATTCGCACTGCCTGCCTGATCATGGCTTTTGCTTCTAGCATCATCAGCGTAATCGCGGCAGCCGTCTGGGCTATCAAGATCTTGGCTTAGGTCGCATGTTCATCGAACGGACTCGTCGCTGGCTCATCACCGCAGTCCTCGCCTGGCGGTCGGCGGTCATCCCGACCGCCTTCAGTCAGGCGATCGGCCTCCAAGGCGACGTCATCTGGGCATACCTACCCGTCACACTTTTTCTGGCCATCCTTAATGCAGTTCTAGCCCTTGCCGTATTCAAAGGCTGGCTACTGCCGGGCAAACGGTTCGTTTATGCCGATGCGTTCTTCACCGTGGCGCTGAACGTGTTCACCGTTGCGCTGATACCACCTCACACCTACCTCCTGAACTACCACGACACCTTCTGGCTCTATGGACTGGGCACCGTGGGCTTGGCCTCGCTGATCCTCGGCGTCCGGCCGGCATGCCTGGTCACCGCGGCAGGGTTCGTTCTGCAGGTATGGCTGGCCCTGAGCAACCACGCACCGCTTACCGGCCGCAACTGGCTGGTGATCGCGGTGAGAGACGGATGGCTGGCGAACGGGCTGGTCATGCCGGCGGTCATCGCACGGCACGCCTATGCCGGCGCCCGTGTTGCGGATACAGAAGGAAGGTGTGCCGGAGCCGCCGATGAGCGCTTGCGGCATTTGAGCACCATGCACGACACCGCACTGCAGACACTCTGCCAAATCGTCTGGCGCAGCAGCCCGGACACCTCGCCTCGACCGTCTCGGCTCAACGACATTCGCGCGCTCGCGACAGCAGGACTCGAAGCACTACATGACCAAGCCCGCCAGGAGCGGGTGGCCGATCTGGCAGATGCGCTGCACCGACTGGTCGAAGACTTCGGCCGTCGCGAGCTGCAGGTCACGCTGCTCAACTCCGCTCCCATCGCCGGTCTCAGCACGGGCCAGGTAAACAACCTGACCGGGGCGGTCCGCGAAGCCCTGACCAACACGTTGCGGCATGCCGGTGCCGCAACTTCCACCATCACCGTCACCGCTGCCGATGAGAACGTCGAAGTAACAGTCTGTGATGCTGGGCGGGGCTTTGATCCAGCGGCTCCGACCCGGGGATATGGAATCGAGAACTCGATCAGGCGACGAATCGCCGGTAACGGCGGCACCGTGGCAATACGATCAGTCCCCGGTCAGGGCACCGAGATCAAGTTGCGGGTCCCGGCATCGCACCACCCTGATTTCGACACCCTGACCAAACGATCCCTCGAATGGGCCGTGATCGCCGCACTCGCCTACCGCATCGTGCTGAGTCCCCTCCAGGCCCTCAGTGCCGTCGCCTACAACAAGCTCACCCTGCCCCTCACCTTCTGGGCAGCACTCGCCGCAGTGCTGGCAGCCGATCTCCTGGTACTCGTCGGCATCTCAGCAGGCCACCTCCAGGGACTACTCAAGTCCAGGCTGTACTTCCTCGGCGACGTCGCTGTCACAGCAGGGCTGAACATCTGGGCTGCATCGATCCTGCCCCGTGGAACCGAAGGCCTCCCTGGCCGCGAGCTGCTGTGGGGCTACGCCCTCGGCGTGGTCGTCTACTGGACGATCATTCGCGGCCCCGCAGTCGGCGCCGCACTCACCATCGCCGGCGGCGCCCTGCTGGCCGCGATGCTCGCCGCCAACGGCACCCGCCTCGAAGGCGTCTCCACCAGCCAAACCATGGGCAGGCAGGCCTATCTGACGCTGGCATTCTCCACAGCCTGGCTGCTGGTGTTCCTCGCCCGGCGCTCCTCAGCCCAGGCCGTCGAGCAGGGACATCGCACGGGAGAGACGGAGGAACGCCTACAGATCCTCACCACCGTCCACGACGCAGTCCTCGCCACCTTTACCCAGATCGTCGGCTGCTGCGACAACGACCAGGCCGCGAATCCATTGACCACTATCCGAGGCCTCGCCATGGCGCAGATCGGCACCATTGCCCAGGCCCTGGATCCTCATCCCCACAGCGGCAACGACCTCGTCGACCAACTCCACCGGCTCACCAACGAGTTCCGCAGGCTTGGCCTCCGGGTGGAACTCGTCATCACCGAACTCACCACGAGCCCCACCACTGACACCGTCGCCGCATTGATCGACGCCGCGCGAGCAGCACTGCTCAACACCTGGCAGCACGCAGACGTCACCCACGCCGTACTCCGGGCCGCCAGCACAGACGACACCACAGAAATCGTCATTCGCGACCACGGGCGAGGCTTTGACCCGGCAGCGACCCCACAAGGAACAGGCATCAAAACCTCAATCAGTCAGCGCATCACCCAAATCGGCGGCACCATCGACCTGTGGTCAATGCCCGGCCAAGGAACCAGGGTGCGGCTCCGCGTCAGAACATGACTCGCCGATCTCTCCACCGGAGCGGAGCTCTTGGAACTGGCCGCCAACCGGGGTTGAAGCGGCACATGCCGATGAAGTGCACGGTGAGCCGGGCCGCGCTCGCCGCCCGGTTGCCCCACTCGTGCTCCCGTCCCGCGGGGTCGGCTGATACTGGCTTGACGTGCCTTACGCGGTTTCGAAGGAGTAGTCGTGGCTCGTGACGGTCGACCCCGGCGAGCGCTCAGCCGGCCGGCGGTCTGGCTTTTCGGGCTGACTGTGCTGGTCGGAGCGATCGAGGGCCCGCCTCCCTCGCAGACCGAGAACGGCCTTCGCTTGAGCGGCATGTCATCAACGTCGCCCGTGCAGGACCGCGATCGAAGGAGGGTGCGGTTCGGGTCGTAACGGCGTTCACGCCGACTACGGGAACGAATAAGGTGTGGTTCCTTCTGAAGGAGGAGGCTGATCACGCGGTGAGGTCGTAGTCGTCCTGGCGGCGCGCGTGGTGAACACGGTGGTGTTCCTGGGCGAGGTGTTTGTGCCAGTAGGCGGGGAAGTGTCCGTTGGCGACTACTGTGCGGAGCTTCGGCACGGCTTCTACTCCTTCCAGTCCCCATCTGGCACCGCCAATGTCGAGCCGGTCGGCCACGATGTGACGGACGGCGCCCTCGACGGCGCCGGTGGCGGTCGGCCATCCCTTGTCCAGCGCCTGGTCGTAGCGTAGGAACGCGGCGTGGTTGGTCAGGTAGCGGATGCAGGCGTTGATCCCGCCCCGGTGGTGTTGGTCGAGCGTGGCGGCTTTGGTGTCGAGGGTGGCGATGACCTGGTCGGTGTTTCCGGCCAGCAGCGGCAGAGCATGGGCGGCGACCCAGTCCTCGGCCGCGCCATCGCCCGGCCGGTGCAGGTTCCATGCCCCAGCCCAGAGCTTTTCGATCACGTGGACGAAATCGATCACGATATGGATCGGTGCCTTGCGTCGGGCGGCCTCGGCGCGGATCAGGTCGAGCTGGTGCTGGGCTCCGTCGATCAGCACGATCCAGGTGCGGGCTTGGGTGGGATCGCGGGATTCGGCGTGGTCGAAGGCTTGGGCGATCACCTCGTCCGGTTCGGCGATAACCGAGCCGCTTAACCATTTCCTTCTGGCGTGCGGTCCGGGCCGCGGCCGCCTGGTCCCGTGCCGTCCACCGGGAACGGCGATCACGTCGTGGGGACGGCGGGGCGCCGGGATCGTGTCATAGACCGCCGCGAGAGTGGCCATACGCTTTCGGGCGGGCTTCTGCCCTGCGGCAAGGCGAGTGCGGACGGTGCGCGTCGCGCAGGCGGCGGCCTTGGTGGTGGCCGGGCGCAGAGCCTCGGGCCGCATCACGTGGGACGGGCGCCTCGAGGCTTGGGCATGGCGACCGTGAGACCGAGGAGGTCTAGGAGTTTCGCGGTAAGGACGAGGCGGCGGCCGGCGATCTTGATGATGGGGAGCTGGCCGCGCTTGGCGGCCTCGTAGGCGCATGACCTGGAGACCCCGAGAAGGCGGGCTGTCTCCGGGATGGTTAGCGTCGGGCGTTCGGCGGGGTCGGGGAGTGCCACGGGAGGATGATGGTTGCTGCGACGCGTCGGCACTTCGGCTCCTCCGGTCGGGCGAGGTCCTATGGTGATTCAGCCAAACTGGCCTCACACCTACCCAACATGTGGGAGCGGAGGTCGTTCGTCGGCGTCGGGTCGGCATGCAGGTGATCGTCGGTGTGGCCAATTGGGAACACGGGCGGTTCGGGGCGTCCGGGAGCGGTGCAGAACGTCTGCCTTGTCTGGCCTCCGGGGACTAGAATTGCCCAAGAACCAGTTCAACAGGCTTGTCGCGGTGGGTTCGAGTCCCGCCCGCCCTACCTGATCATCATCCACTGACCTGCGCGAACGCTCAGCGATCAGTGGCTTTTCAAGCGGCGGGCGTGGACCTCCTGGTCGAGGCGCCAGGTCCGCCCACCGTCGGATGACCGCTGGTTGCGCCAGTGGAAGGTGTCGGCGGTGATGTCGCCGAACGTCCAGCGGACGAGGTCGCTCCCGGCCGCGCGCTCCATGACGATCTCGTCGCCGATCCGCCGGGCGAACATGTGCAGCAGGTCGCCGCGGGCGGTGCCGTGGAAGGTGAACCGCCACAGCTGGAGGCGCGGGTCCCAGATCCGCACGCACAGGCCGCACTCCTGGTCGGGGGTGCGGCCCGTGGCGGGCACGTCCTCGCGGCCGGGCCAGCGCCAGACGTCCAGGACGGCCCGGCCCTCCAGGGCGTAGCCGAACTCCCATTCGCCGCTGATCGTGCGGGACGGCGAGCCGTCGGCCGGGTGGTAGGTGATCCGGGTCGTCCACTGCCCGGCGAGGCGTCCGAACTGCTCGATCTCGGTCGGGTGGTGGGCACTGGGACCGTCGGAAAGCAGCGTCTTCATGCGTGCGCCTCCCGGGACGCGAGCGGGGACAGGACCGAGCCGAGGAGGCCGACGGCGCGGGCGGCGTCCACCGCGTCCGGGTCGGGGACGGCGATGTCGAGCCCGACCACTCGTCCGGTGCCGACCAGTTCGGTGAGTTGTGCGGGGTCGTGGGCCAGGAACGCATCGAGGTCGAGATGGAGCCAGAGGCGGTCCCGGCGGACGGCGGCGTCGCTGCTGTGGAACACGTCGTCGGTGGCGATCAGCGTTCCCGCCCCTGGCCAGTGGCTGAGCAGTAGTTCGCCCCGGCCCGTGGCGAGGGCCAGTGCCATGCCGTCGGCCGAAGCCAAGGACGTGCCGGACGCCCGGACGTCCTGGTGCGTGGCGAGGTGGACCAGACCGCAGCGGCCGGCGTGTCGCGCGCCGAGCAGCGATCCCAGCAGGACGCTGCGATCACCGCCCAGGACGACCGGGAACCGCAGGGCCGCGAGCGCCGACCGGACGGCGGCGCCGAGCCGGAGCGCGTGCTCGCGGAGCGTCACCCCGTTGCGGATGCGGGTGGCCGGTTGCGGGTCGAACTCGTACGGCGGACGTTCCAGTTCCACCGTCCGCTCCGGGCGGAGCCGTTCCTCCAGTCCCGCCGACAGCAGTGCTCGCGGTCCGCGCCATGCCTCGGGCTCGCGTCCCGGTGCCGGAGGCGCCTGGCCGAGGTTCCAGGGGGCAGCGATGAGCTCGACGGCGGCAGCCAAGGCCGCCTCCTTTCAGCGGGAAGCAATCCAACCGGATAACATCAGTACATCGGTTGGACGGGTCGGCGCAAAACGGCGCGCGCGAGCAGGAAGGCGGTCACGCGTGACGGAAACCATCCAGGCGCATGCCTTCAGGCCTCGTGACCTGGTCGGCGGGCACGTCGTCATCGATCTGCTGAACACGGTGACGGCCCGCAACGCCGATCCGGTCGACCGGCTCGACGGCTACCCGCGCCTGCTGGAGTGGGCCGCCCTCACCGAGCACTTCGATCCCGACGCGCTCGTCGCCCTGGAACGGCTCGCCGAGGCCGACCCCGCCGGCGCCGCGCGAGCCCTGGATCGCACCCGCGAGCTGCGGGAAGATCTGCACGATCTCGTCACGGCCCTCGTCCGCCAGGACGATCCGGCCCCCGCGGAGGCCGTCCGCCGCGTCGAGAGGCGATGGAAGCACGCCGCCGCCGGCGCGCACCTGACCGTCCGGGAGAACACGGCGGAGTTGCAGATCGACGTCGCGACCTCGGGGCTCGACTACCTCGGCCACAGGCTCGTCCTGGAGGCGTTCGACCTGCTGCGGTCGCTGCCGCCGGAACGCACGCGCGTCTGCCCCGGAGTTCGTTGCGGCTGGGTGTTCATCGACAGCTCCCGAGGCGGACGCCGCCGCTGGTGCGACATGGCCACCTGCGGGAACTCCGCCAAGGGTCGAACCCACTACCAGCGCAAACGCCAGTCGACGGCGCTCGTGAAGCCTGAGTGAGAAGGGCTTCGGCGATCTGCGTCCGGGCGTAGCGCTGGGGGGCGGCTTTAGGCTCCTGTCGTGACTGACAGGGAAACCATGGAAGAGACGCCGGCGGCGAGGGCCGACCGCTTTCGTGCGGAGGCCGCCGCACGGGGGTTTTCGTCCGCCGAGGTGGAGGCGTACATACGCACCGCTCGTCCGGCCATCTATCTTGCGTCGGACGGCCCCGGCCCGGTCGTGGCGCTGACCGGCGGGGACCCGCTTTTGCCGGACGGCGCCCCCGCGCCGGCGGCGGCGTTCGTCGCGGCCGTCGACTGCGCGGCCCTGCCGCCCGGGGTGACGGACCTGCCGCTGCCCACCGAGGGCCGGCTGCTGTTCTTCGCCGACCCGGATCCGGGGAGCGGGGCGGTAGCCGCCGACGCCGTCCGGTACGTGCCGGCCGGGACGCCTTTGTCGGAGCGTCCGGTCGACCCGGACGACGGTCCGGGCACCTACCGCCGGGCGCGCCTGGACTTCTGCTTCCACCAGTGGTCGTGGCCGTGGCGCGAGGAGGACGACGACGAGGAGTCGGAGCAGGCGGCCGAGCTGGAGTCCGCCTGGTCGCATGTGGTCGGCTGGCGTCCTCACTGGCGCTTCCAGCTCGGCGGCGAGCCGGTCGTGTTCAACTGGGACCCGGTCGAGGTGGCCCGGGACGAGGTGCCGCTGCCGGCCGCGGGCGGCGACGAGTGGACGCTGCTGGCCACCTGGCGCGGCGAGGACGACTGCGAAGAGCTGGAAGCGGGCCTGTTCCACTGGGTGATCCGCCGCGCCGACCTGGCCGCTCTCCGCTTCGACCGGGTGTACGTCTACGTCGACGCCTTCTGAGACCGAGGCGTCCGAGTTGGCCGCGTCGGCGCTGAGAGCGGCGGCGGTCGCGGGCGGCGTGCCTTTCGGCGGTCGCGGGTGGCGTGCCTTTCGGCGGGCGCGGCGAGGTGGGCGTCGCCGCGGCCGTCGCGTAGGCGGATGTGCTCGCGGTGTCGTCAGGCGGGGACGGCCCGGGCCTCGGCGAGCAGCGCGTCGAGGACGTGCAGCGCCCGCCATGCCCGGGTCATCCCGAACAGCGCCGAGAACCGCACGACGGCCCGGAGGTCGTCCGGTGTCGCGCCGGCGCCGAGCGCGCGCGTCGTGTGCGCGCGGAAGCTCTCCTGGAGGGTCTGGTACAGCACGTCCACGGTCATCGTGGCGAACGCGCGCTCCCGCACGCTGAGCATCTCCATCCCGCCCCGCATCCGGGACTGCAGCTCCATGTACTCGGCGAAGCCCCCGTCCAGGTCGCGGACGGCCTGGAGCATCGGCGAGGGAAGCGGGCTTCCCGTCCCGTCGGCGTTCACCTCGTGCCCCGCGCCGGTCGGGGCCGCGCCGAGCTCCCGCTCGACCTCGACGAGCCGGTCGAGGGCGGCGGCCGCCGCCGGGTAGCCGCTGTCGTAGGAGATGAAGCGGAGAAGTTCGCGCACGTCGTCGGGGGAGGCGCCGTTCTCGTAGGCGAGCCTCACGTGCCGTTCGAACGGGGACCCGAGGGTCTGCTCGCACACGTCGGCGACGAGGCACAGCAGCGCCTTCTCCCGCCGGGACAGCTCCGGCAGCCCGTCCCAGAGCAGGCGGTCGGTCGCGTCGGCCATCTCGGCGAACACCGGGTCCTGGATCTGCGGTCCCATCGCTCGTCCTTCCTAGGTGAACAGCTGTAGTGCTACGACTGTAGGGCAACAGGCGCGCCCCTACAATGGGCGGCCATGGAGAAGATCTCGGCGTCCCGGGGCCGCAACCCGCGCGGCCAGGGGGCGCGCCTGAGGGAGGACATCCTCGCCGTCACCCTCCGCCTGCTGGACGAGCTGGGCGACGACCAGGCGCTGTCGCTGCGCGCGGTGTCGCGCGAGCTCGGCATCGCGGCGACGTCGGTCTACATCCACTTCGCCGACCGGGACCGGCTCGTCCTCGCGACGCTGGAACGCGCGCACCACGACCTCATGCGCGCCGTCGACCAGGCGGAGGAGGAGCAGGCGGGCCCGGTCGCCAAGCTCCGCGCGCGGGTGCTCCTGCTCGGGCGGTGGGTCCGGCGGCATCCCGGCCTCTACAAGGTCATGCACGAGAGCACGCTCAACCAGCGCGAGTCGATGGCGTTCAAGCGGGCCCTGGCCGAGGGCACCACCGCCGCCGTCCAGCGCTGCATGGACGCAGGCCTGGCGCCGTCCGGCGACGCGGCCGAGGTCTCCCTGGACCTGCGCTCCGCCGTCCACGGCGCCATCTCCATGCGCGTCAACCAGCCGGACCACCCGTGGCCGCCGTTCGAGGACCAGGTCGACCGCTTCCTCGCCAAGCTCGTGGGCGTCACGCCCGGCGACTGACCACACCGAAGCACCGCCGTGGCGGCCTCGGACTTCTGCCCCTGACTCCGCTGCTTCGATGAGGAGATGGACGCTTCCGCGTCCTGAGAACCTCTCCCTCCCGGGTTGCGGGTGTCGTTACCGGACGGGCTCGGTCAGCTCGTCCAGGTCGGCGGGGGCGTAGCGGTCGGCGAAGGTGAACGCGCGCGGGGACGGCCCGTCCGCGCGCAGCAGTTCGAGGCGCTCGACGGCCTCCGCGATGGTCGGAACGTCTCCCGCGGGGACCCACCAGAGCACCGAGTGCGCCGCGGCGGGCCGGGTGAACCACTCGCGGCGGCGGCGCAGCAGCTCGAGGTGCCCGCTGCGGTACGCGAACTCCCACAGGGCCTCGACCGACTCCCACATCGAGAAGTTGACGATGACGTCCTCGCCGGCCGGGCGCAGTCCGGTGGCGTCGTTCGAGCCCTCCTCCACCAGCCGCCAGACGAAGCCGGGGGCGGCGTCGGCGAGCGCGTTGATCGGGTCCAGCAGCGCGACGAAGTCGGCGGTGCGCGGGTCGTCCAGGGGGAAGCGGAGGGTGGCCACGTTCAACTGGGCAAGGTGGAAGCCGGTCATGCCGTCACCCCACCACGCCCCTCGCTTCTATGTCAATGATTGTTGGTTTTAGAAGGTTCCAGGACGACGCAGCACCGTCCCGGCCGCGCGTCCATCCGCGCCCGCAGCCCGTCCACGCCCTCCAGCACCCCTTCGAGCAGAGCGAGGTTCATCCCGCACACCAGCGGGGGGAACCGCTCCGCCAGCACGTGGAACGGGCAGTTCATCAGCCGGACGACGCCGTCCTCCCCGGCCGACGGCGCGTACCCGCGGCGTTCCAGCGCCTCGCGCACCGCCGGCACATCTCGCGGCTCGGGGATCTGCACCGCGCGCCCGGCGCGGCGGGCCGCCGTCCGCACCTCGTCGTCGAGGCCGGCCGCCTCGGCCGCCTCCGCCAGCACCCCCGCCGCGGTCGGGTAGTCGCGCGGCGGCACCGAGACCACCAGCTCGGCCGCCACCGGCCGGTACACCTTCGCCGGACGTCCCGCCCCGGGCCCGGCCCGTCCCGTCAGGCGCCGCGTCCCCACCTCCAGCAGCCCCACGGCGACGAGCTTGTCCAGATGGAACGCGGCCAGCGTCCGCTGGACCCCGGCCGCCTCCGCCGCCTCGTCCCGCCCGACCTCGCGGCCCTGCGCCGCCACGTACTCGTACAAGCGGCGGCGCACCGGATCCCGGAGCGCGGCGACCGCCTCGATGTCCTCCACGTCCGCGAGTCTAGGGACCCCACCGACCCCGGCCGGTCACCGGAAACCGCACGAGAGACACGAGGGCGTGGCGAGCGCGTGGACGACGATCCTGCGTGGTTCGACGTTGGCTTCCAGGAAGTCCACCGCGCCGGATTCCTGGACGACCTGGCGGCCGGAACGCGGGGGCGGCGTCTACCACCAGTGCAGAGGCTCACCTTGTTCGTCGTAGACGTTGCCGAAGGACCAGCCGCTTCCCGTGGCCTGCGACCACGCGTCCATGACCGCCTCGACGCGGGGAAAGCCGACCCGGGCCGCCACGGTGACGACCACGAACCGCTGGTGAGGCGGGAACTCGACCAGCCCGCCCTCCGCGGCGAACGCTTCCCGCAACGCGTCGATCTGGTCCATGCGGAACGGGCCGCGCTCGGCGAACGACTGGATGGCCAGGTTCCCGCCCCGCTCGATGACCGACACCCGGCCGTCCCGATCGACCTCGACGACGTCTCCAGCGGCGCATCCATCGACCAGCGCGGGAGTCGCCTCCAGGCGGTAGCGCCCGTCGGAGACGCGCACCACGGGCACCGGTTCACGGACCGGCGGCCCCGAAGCGCTCTCGGCCAAGAGGTTGAGGTGATGGTGGCCTCGCCCGTCCGTCGTCACTGGGCGATTTTATCGATCAACGAAGCCGTCATGGCCCGGTGATGCACGGGTGCCTGGGTCAGGCTGTGCGGTCCGGGGAAGGGGGAACCTGTCCCGGGCCGCGCCCGCCGTTTTCCTTTCGACCACGGAGAAGAGCCTTGACCGACATCCAGAAACCGATGCCCGCCGTCGCCTACCGCAAGAGCCTGCCGGTGGACGACGAGGAGAGCCTCATCGACGTCGAGCTGCCCGTCCCGCGGCCGGGGCCGCACGACCTGCTCGTGCGCGTCGAGGCCGTCGCCGTCAACCCCGTGGACTTCAAGGTCCGCCAGAACACCGACCCGCACGGCGAGCCCAAGGTGCTGGGCTGGGACGCCGCGGGCACCGTCGTCGCGACCGGGGACCGGGTGGCGCTCTTCGAGGTCGGCGACGAGGTCTACTACGCCGGCGCGATCGACCGGCCCGGCGCCGACTCCCGCTTCCACGCCGTCGACGAGCGCGTCGTCGCCCGCAAGCCCGCCACCCTCTCCTTCGCCGAGGCCGCCGCGCTGCCGTTGACCTCGCTGACCGCGTGGGAGGGGCTGTTCGAGCAGTTGGGGCTGCGCCATGCGCCGTTCGACCAGACCGGGGCCCTGCTGGTGACCGCCGCCGCCGGGGGCGTCGGCGCGATGGTGACGCAGCTGATCCTCACCCGGATGGCCCGGCTCGTGGACCGCGGCGTCCTCACCACCACCGCCACCCGCGACCTCGGCGCCATCAACGCCGCACACCTCCGCGAAGCCCATCGCATCCTCGAATCGGGCACCGCCATCGGAAAGATCACCCTCACCGGCTTCTGACCACCCGCGACCGCGTGGCCCGCACGCGGCTCGACGCGGGTGACCCCGGAGGCCGGCCTGAGGGAGAGGCGTCGCCGCACACGCCGCGACCCGCGTTCGCGGTGCACATGCCGGGTTTGCTGTCGCGGTGGACCAGCGCGGGCGTTGCAGCCGGGCGGATCGCGACAGTGGGTCCGCGGCGCGAGGTGATCTCGATCCGTGTCTTCCGCGCCGCCCCCATCGTGCCGGTGTCAGGTCCGGCTGGTGACGGCCCGGGAGGTCACCGACCGGGACTGGTAGCCGCCGTCCTCGACGGCCTGGACGATCTGGTCCCGAACGGGGCGGGGCCGGGTCGGCAGGAGCGCGGTCAGGTCGGTGCCGTCGGCCTGGAGGTATCCGGCGTTGAGGTTGGAGAACAGCGAGAGCGTGTGGGTGATCTGGTAGGGCTCCAGGCCGCTGCCGGCCAGTGCCTCGCGCGCGGTGGACAGGGAGATCGGCTGGTAGCCGACCGGACGGTCCAGCGCGTCGCTCAGCACCTCGGCGATGTCCTGACCACCGATCGCCTCGACACCCTCCAGTTCGTAGGTCCTGCCCGCGTGGCGGCTGCCGCGGCCGGCGGCGAGGTCGTGCTGGATCTCCGCCGCGACCCGGACGGCGACCTCCGCCAGGTCCTGCTTCGCCACGACGGACACCCGTCCCGCGCCGAACGCGGCGGCGAAGACGCCGGTCTCGGCGGCCGACGAGGCGGCGGCCGCGGCCAACCCGACCGGAACCTCGGCGTAGAGGCCGTTGCGCAGGATCGTCACATCGAACGAGGCCCCGGCGAGTCGCGCTTCGGTCCAGCGGTGCGGCAGCGCGATCGTCAACAGGTCGCCCGAACCCGCCAGGCTGGTGTAGACGACATGCCGGACGCTCGCGGCCTCCGCCGCGTCCACCACGGCGCCGTGGCGGGCGAGCACGACGTCGTCCTCGGCGTATCCGGCCGAGACGAACACCAGGACGTCCACGCCCCGGAAGCCGTCGCTGAGCGACGCCGGGTCGTCGAAGTCGATCCGGCGTGCGGTCATCCCGTCACCCGAGCGGGTGCCGCCGACCACGTCCAGGCCGTCCTCGCCGGAGAGGCCGCGGAAGATCAGGCCGCCGAGCCCGCCGGAGATGCCGGTGACGAGAATCATTTGACGCTCCTTGATGTTGGTGCAGGGTGGAACGCGACCGATCATCCGCGCCGGACTGCGGCACCGTAAGGAGGCACTCTCGTGTCAGTCACGAACAGGGCGGTAATCCCACAGGTCAACGGCCCTGTTCCCACCGGACCATGTGGCGATGACGACTGCGGGATACGCGATGTGCTCGACCGGCTCGGTGATCGGTGGACCGTGCTCGTCCTGGTCGAGCTGTCCAAGGGGGTGCGCCGCTTCCGGGAGCTGGAAAGGGCGATCCCGGGAATCTCGCAGCGGATGCTCACGCTGACGACGAAACGGCTGTGCCGTGACGGGCTGGTCGAACGGACCGTCTATCCGACCATCCCGCCGCAGACCGACTACCGGCTCACTCCGACAGGTAGGAGCCTGGCGGACATGGTGTCCGCCTTGGCCGACTGGTCCCGCGACCACATGGACGCCATCGCCGCCGCCCGCAGCCGCTGGGACCAAGAGCACGCTTAGACCCCGGACAGGTCACTGGCCACACCCGCTCGGCCTGCGAGGACGCTGAGTACAGGAATCGGCGGTAGCCCTCTGGCGGGGCGGGGGGAGGAGCGCAGAAACGAAGTGCCACGCTGCGTAGCCTCGGCTCGGCGCCGCTCATCCAGGTCGGGAGGTCTTGGACCGCGCGCGCAGCAGGCGTCCTGTGCCCCCGCTGCTGCTGGACGGATCGGACGGCCGTCGCGGCGGGCTCGGGGCGAGGACGACCGGCCCCAGTCATCCGCGAACTCCTCACCTCCCGGCACCAGCGAGGCGCCGCTCGCTGGTGGCAGTGGGCTCCCCGCGCTGCGGCCGGCCAGGTTCGGCTGGGAATGTGTCGTCGCCTGCCTCGAAACCGCCGTCAGTTTGGTGCTGGCGGTGGCTTTTCGGTGGTGCCGGGTGTGGTGAGGGGTGTGAGGCGGGTCGCGGCCAGGACGGTGGGGAACACCGGGATGCGGCGGGTCAGGCCGGTGATCGACAGTTTGCGCTGGAGCCGGGTGTTGGCGGCGGCCAGCGCCAGGGTGCCACCGTGGGTGTCGGCGCGGCGCATCGCCTGGACGAACACCGCCAGGCCGTTGGCGTCGGCGAAGTGCAGGCCGGACAGGTCCAGGATGAGGTGCGCGCCGACGGTGTTCGTCTGGGCGTGTCGGCAGGCGTGGTCGGCGATGGGGTGGGTGAGGCGGTCCAGCTCGCCGTGCAACGCGATCACGGTGAACGCGCCGAGCGTGCTGGTCCGGGCGCTCAGCAGCTCCCCGACCGGTTTCCTTCCCGCAGGCAGTGCGGGCGGCCCCGCGGTCCGGTGCTCGGCGGGTGACGCGGTCGGTTGCTGTGGGGGCGATGCGCCGGCGGCGGTGGTGTCCGTCCGGTCGGGATGGGCGCCGTCCGCGTCCCCACGGGCCGGGAGCGGAGCGGCGTCACCCGGATCGGCGGGAGTCTGATCGGCGGTTGGAAGGGGTGTGGTGGCGTCCATGACGGCGGTCATCGCGTCGATCAGTTCGGGGTGCAGCCAGCTCGCGACGCCGGTCAGGCCGCCGGCCTCCAGGACTCGGGCGACCCGGCCGCGCGCTCCGGCCACCGCGTAGGCCACGCCCAGCTCCTGGGCGGCGTTGGCGGCGGTGACCAGCGAGGAGATTCCGGCGGCGTCCAGGAACCGCAACCCGGCCAGGTCCACCACCAGCGCCACCGGACCGATGCCGCGGCCCTGCGACCCGCGCGCGGCGCTCTCCCGGGCGGCCTGGTCGACGAGCAGGATGAGCCGGCGGGTCAGCCGACGGGAGTTGGACGCGTCGACCTCACCGGCCAGGGCGACCAGCAGATGCCGGCCCCGGCGGGAGACCTGCCAGTCCAGCGGCGCGCCCGCGCCACGCACATACGACACCGCACACCTTGCCCCTCGGTCCGGGACGCGATGACACGCCGGTGAATCCGAGCCCGGTCCTGGTCCCACCGGCTGCACGAGGCAGTGAACAACGACGGACGAATGTCACCTGAAATAGTTTTCGGTAGTCTGGCTTCAGGTTAGCGGCCGCGGCTCCGGTGCCAACTCAGGTCACCAAACCGTGGCCGTTTAGGGAGGTGGGCCCGATCACGGCAACCCCATCCGGCGAACGCGTGCCCGCCGACGCAGAGCGCGGACTCGACGGTGCAGCGCGCGGGTCCGGCAGTGCGGACCAAGTCTCCGTTGATGGACAGGGCAAGCCCTGGACGTTCCTGACCAACCACGCCCGGGTGCTGGTCCACATCGCCCGCAACCCGCACGCCCGGGTCCGCGACGTCGCCGTGGACGTCGGCATCACCGAACGCACCGCGCAGAGCATCCTCAACGACCTGGAAAAGGCCGCCTACCTCACCCGCGTGCGAGTCGGGCGCCGCAACCACTACACCATCCACCCCGACCGTCCCTTCCGCCACCCGACCGAGGCCCGGCAGAGCATCGCCGGCCTCATCGAACTGCTCACCGACCCGCAGCCCCCGCCGGACCCTCCGGACGCGTCGTCAGACGAGCCCGACCCCACCGTCCCGAACCCGACCTGAACCCCCCTCGCAGAGCGGGACGACCCGCGCGACGAAGCACCATCGGTGATCAGCATCGCGCGGACCGCGACGAACGGGCCGTCCAGCACGACCTTGCGCGGCGCCTCCTGGAGGCCGTCCCCACACGACGTCAGAGGGACGGGCGCTTGGAGGATGCGCGGCCACCGACCGCCGCGCCTTCTCTGCGTGGTGTCTTTTAGCTGGGGCGCGGCGTCGGACCACACACGGGCCGCTCGTCTTTGGGGGCGCGGCGCCGGGCGCGTAGACGCCGCACCGAGCGGTCAGCGTGCCCTGTTGGTCATGTGGGGCTGAGTGTGTTCTTTCGCGTGGGGGACGATGTGGTCTTGGGCGTCGAGGTGCCAGGGGGTTCCGTCGCGGGTGGTGCCGGCGATTCCGGGGAGGTTGTGGCGTCTGACGAGGTCGAGCGTCCGGTCGTCGGAGACCGCGCCCGCGAGGAGCGTGCGCGCCGGGCTCCAGGTGGTGGACCACAGGAGGCGCCTGGTCATCTGCGCCCAGCCGAGGGGCGGGCCGAGCATGATCCACAGGTCGGCCGGGGCGGCGGCGAACCGGGTGGCCTGGCGGAGCCATGAGGCGGCCGTCTCGGGCCAGGTGAGCTTCAACGCGATGTCGCCTCCGGCCGACTCCCAGGCTCCGGCGACGGTTCGGGCGGCGGCGAGGGCGAGCGGGGGCCGGCCCGAGCCGATCGCGAGTGTCCGCGCGCCCCGGGCGCGGGCCAGCGCGACGAGCGTCGCCACCTCGGCGTCGGTGATCGGGCATTCCGCCGGCGATGCCGCGTGTGCGCGCAGGAGCGGGCTGCTCAGTGCGTCCATGGTTCCCCTCGTTCCCGGGCGCTCTTCCACGCCTGGTAGCGGTCCTTGCAGCAGACTCCGCAAGGCCGGTAGCCGGCCGCGAGCGCGGTCGCCTCGTCGGCGAAGAACACGCGATTGGCCACATACCCGCCGCGTGCGATCGCACGGAGCGCCGACGGGCAGTCGAGGCGCCCGTAGATCTTCTCCGCGCGGTTGCCGCCCCAGGCGCCCCTGACGGGTGACGCCTCGGGACGGCCGTCCGCGCCGGTGAGGATGTAGCTCTTCGCGGTGTTCACGCCGCGTCGTGGAAGACGAGGGCGAGCGTGTGCCGCTCGCCCGAACGGATCGCGGAGACGCCGTGCCGGACGGGCGCGGCCGACCAGCCCCGAGCCGACTTCACCGGACGATCGCGCGTGGTGAAGACGTAGCCGTGCCCGTGCGGCAGGAGCGTCGCCGTGCCGCGGGACTGGGCGCGGGGCCGCTGTTCCACCAGCAAGAACTCGCCGCCCGTGTGGTCCACACCCGGCTCGTTCAGGTTGACGACGACCTGGAGCGGGAACACGAGGTCGCCGTAGAGATCGCGGTGGAGCGCGTTCCAGTCTCCCTCGCCGTACTTCAGCAGGATCGCCGTCGACTTGGTCTGGCCGGCCTCGTGGCACATGTGCAGCCACTCGTCCAGGGTGTCAGGCCAGGGCGCCGGCCGGCCGAGCCTCGTCCACCAGTCCCGGGCGATCGGCAGCAGCCGGGGGTAGAGCGCCTGCTTCAGCCGCTCGACCGGTTCCGGGTAGGGCGCCCGGAAGTACCGGTACTGGCCCTCGCCGAAACGGTGGCGGCCCATGTCGACGGTGCTGCGGAACATCTCGTCGCGCTCGTACAGGTCGCGGAGCTCGGCGGTCTCCTCGGACGTCAGGAGCCGGGGGAGGAGCGCTCCTCCGTACTCGTCGAGCTCGGCGGCCACCGCCGGCCAGTCGGCCGACTCGACGCGGGCGAGCCAGGGATCGGCCGACCGGATCGTCTCGGCCCTCATGCCGCCGCCTCCAGTTCGAGCAGGGTCGTCTTGGCCTGGAGTCCGCCGATGTAGCCGCCGAGGGATCCGTCGGTGCGGAGCACGCGGTGGCAGGGGACGACGACCGGGAGGGGATTGGTCGCGCAGGCCGTCCCGACGGCGCGAACCGCCTTCGGGCTGCCGACCATCTCGGCCATCTCCTTGTAGCTGCGCGTCTGGCCGTAGCCGATGTCCGGCAGGCGCTTCTGGACGAGCTGCCGGAACCCGCGCGACAGCGACAGGTCCAACGGCAGGTCGAAGCGCTGCCGGCGGCGCTCGAAGTACTCCTCCAGCTCGCGGGCCGCGGCGTCCAGGCGCTTCGGGGCCCGCAGGACGCGCGGGCTGATCGTCTCCGAGAGCGCCTGGAGGACGCGGTCGTGGCCCTCGACCTCGTAGGCGACCCGGACGAGTCCTCTCGGGGTGGCCGCGAGCAGCAGTTCTCCTACCGGACTGTCCACGGTCGTGTAGGCCACGTCGAGCAGGTCCTCCGCCTGGGCGGCGGCTTCGAGCCGTCGGTGCAGCATCGCCAGCTTCTCCGCGCCGATGGGCGCCGAGAGGGCCTTGAGGAGGTCGTCGCCTTGCGTGTCGCTCATGATCGTGCCCCTTTCGCGATCGCGCCCGGATAGTTCTTCCTGAGGTTCTTGAGGCCGTCCGCCGAGGCACGTCTGGTGGCCTCGACCGTGCCGCCGAGCACCGCCGCGATCTCCGCGTACGACATTCCGGCGAGGTAGCGGAAGGTGATCGCCTGCCGCTGCTTCTCGGGGAGGTCGCCGACCAGGGCCCACACCTCCGCGCCGTCCGCCTCAAGGGCCGGCGCCTCCGGGAGTTCCGGCACCGGCAGCGGGTTCCGCCGGGCGGCGCGGTGGACGTCGATCGCCTTGCGGCGCGCGATCGTCACCAGCCACGCCTCGACGTTCGCGGTCTCCGGCAGGTCCGGATACGCGCGGAGCGCGGCGAGGAAGGTCTCCGACCACGCGTCGTCCGCGTCGTGCACTCCGACCAGCGCGCGGCAGACCCGCAGAACGGTGCCTCCGTGCTGGACGACCACTGCCTCGAAGGGTTGCTTCATCTTCATCCCGTTGACTACGGCGACGGCGCGTCCTTCACGCGATTCCACTAGAACAGTCGTCCCGCGCTCACCGGGGCGGGCTCCTCCAACTCCAGCAGGGCCCGCTTCCGCTCCAGCCCGCCGGCATACCCCGTGAGCTTGCCGTTCGCGCCGAGAACCCGGTGGCACGGCACGAAGACGCACAGCGGATTCGCGGCGACCGCCTGGCCCACGCGGTAGGCGAGCGCCTTGTCGCCGAGCCGTTCCGCGATCGCGCCGTAGGTCGTGGTCTCGCCGAACGGCACTTCCGCGACGACGCTCCACACGGAGTGCTGGAAGGCGTCGCCGTCCGCGTCCAACGGAAGGTCGAACGCGCGGCGTCCACCGGACAGGTACTCCCCGAGCTGCGTCGCCGCGTCGCCGAGCAGCGCGTCATGCTCGACGGCGACCCGCTCACCGAAGCTCTCTCGGGCGGGCCTGCGGAGGTGGCGCGGGAAGTAGAGACCGGTGATCATGTTGCCGCTCGCGACGAGCGTGATCTGTCCGAGCGTTGTCTCCACCAGCGCGTGGCGTACGTTCATCCCTGTTCCCCCTCGGTCTCCGCCTGGAAGACGCCCCGGAGGCCGAGAACGTGAGATGTGTCCCCGCTCACACTCGCGTCGCGTCGATCGCCGGAGGGCCTGGCGCGGGCGGCACGGGCCGCCTCGTCAGTGGTGAGGCTTTTGCCTGCGTTTGTGGCCTTTGGCTTTTCGACCGCGTGAGACGCGGCCCTGCCGGGGTACGGGGGAGGGGCGGCGGGAGCCAGGGGGAGGAGTGATGGTTCGTAAGAAGGTCGAAGGCAACGAACAGCAGCGCCGGGCGGCGGCACGGGAGGCGCACCGGGCCGGCGAGGCGCCCAGCGCCCGCAAGCAGACCACCGGGGCGTCCAAACAGCGCAGCCACCTGACCGGGCGGAACTCGCTGACGCACGAGGAGAAGGTGACCTCGCCGCATCGGGGCAAGCAGCAGTGGGAGGCCGGTCAGGCCGACGGGACCCGTCCGGCCGCCCCAGAGGAGACCCGGACCTTCCACGGACGCGGCCGGCCCGGCTACTCCGAGCGGCATGAGCGGGTGTTCCAGGCCGTGGCGGACGCCGAGGCGGAGCACGATGGTCAGGGCGTCGATCTCGACGAGACGGCACGGCGGGTCGGGCTGCCCAAGGACGAGACCCGCACGCTGCTGCACGACCTGATGACGGTCCACGGGCTGGTGACGGAGCTCGCCGGCGCGGACGACCCGGACCTCGGCCCGAGATACGAGGTAAAACCCCGCATGTGAAGCACCCGTCCGATCCGGCGCCCCAGCCTGCGGGCCGCGGCGAAAGCCTCATCCTTTCATCAGGCCACGCATTGATGCTCTGGGGCGAAAAGCGCACAAGTACTGAGCACCCTCAGGACGGGGTGGGACACTGGATCCATGACCTCTGAGTCGCTTGCGTTCACAGGGGACGCGCGCGAGGTGTTGGAAAAGTTTCGCCGAGCGGCCATCAGCCAGTCGGTGGATGAGATGAACCGGGTGTACGCGCCCGACGCGGTGCATGAATTCCCCTTCACACGACCGGGAGTGCCGCCTCGTCTCGAAGGGCGCGAGGCGATCGTGACGTTCATGGCGGCGAGCTGGAGCGCGGGCCCGCTGAAATACGAGCGCTACCGCACTCTCGCGGTCCACGACACCGGCGACCCGAACACGATCGTCGTCGAGCAGGAGGCCTTGGGCACGAGCTCGACGATCGGGGCGTTCGCTCTGCCCAACATCGTCGTCCTGACCGTCCGCGAAGGGCAGATCGTTCACCTACGGGACTACGTCAACATCGTGGCCGCCGCCGCAGCGCGAGGCGTGACCTTGGAGGTCTGAAGCCGGTCAGGAAACACCGTGCGAGTTTCCCCAGGAATCGTGCGCCACCCACTGCTGGAAACCGTGCGGCTGTGGAACGTCACCCTTCCCGCGGATCTGCTCGCCGCCGCCTGCGCTGTGGCCGGGCGTGCGGTTTCTGGTCAGTGGACGCGTGCGGCTACGCGCTGGATGGCTTGGACGGCGATGGCGGGCTGGTCCACGTAAATGTAGTGCTGGCTGTTCGTGGCGGTGCTCAGCGTGCTCCGGCTGGAGACCTTGAGCCACTTGTGCTGCCCAGCCGACCAATCCCGCTCAAGGCGAGGACCGTACGTGGGAACGGCCGCGAGGTACTTCTTTCCATGCTGGATCACCTCCACCGGAATGTTCCCCGCTGAGCGGACTTCTCCGTCGGTGAGGGTGAGCATTTCCGGGTTGTTCCCCTGGCTGACCGCCAAGCTCTGCGCGCGCAGTTCGGAGGCGGGGCCGGTCGCGGACTGGGGGATCGCCTTCTTCATGTCGGCGACCGAGGTCGGGGAGGTCGCGTCCATCAGGACCAGCCCCTTGACCTTGTCCTGGTGGTCGGGAGCGTACCTCGCGGCGATCATCCCGCCGAGCGAGTGCCCGGCCAGGACGACCGACCGGCCGCGGGCGATCCGGTTGAGCACCGCGGTCAGGACCTTTCCCACATCGGAGACGGTCTGCGGGCCGCTCGGCTTCTCGCTCTTGCCCTCGCCCAGCCGGTCGTAGACGCAGACCCAGTTCTTCTCGCCCAGGGTCTTCTGAAGCGCGGACATCTTGTCCAGACCGTCGCCGAGGCCGGGCAGCAGAACGATGACCGGCTTGCCTTTCGTCGCGTCACCCGTACAGGACACGTTGACCGACCGACCCATGACTTCGATTTTCTTGGTGCCCACGAGAAGGCCGTCCTTGAGCGAGTCGGAGTCGTCCTCGCAAGCGGTGAGACCTGCACCGGCCATCGCGCAGCAGGCGGCGATCACAGCGCTTCTCTTGAATATGCGGTTCACGAGGTCCTCCAGCGAAGAATTGTGCCGACGGGAATGGCGCGATCAAGTGGAGGACGCTATCGACCGGACCAACCGTCGATCATCACCGCACGGTGGACATTCTCGGTAGCTCGGACGGGGGACAGGGCCAGGCGGCGCACGGTCGGACGTCATGCCCTCGCCTGGGGCGGTGGTCGCCGCGCCCCAGCCGGCTGCCTGGACGCGGTCGCGAACGCCCGGCTTGGTGAGGGCGGGGGTGGGCGGAGGTGGCGACGGAGCGGGGAAGTGCCGCCGGACGGCGTGACCAGCAGCTTCTCCAAGGAGGCGTATCTGAGCATCGTCGATCAAACGATCAAAAAACGATCATTTGATCGAAATGTGTTGACTTGATCGTTTGATCGTCTTAATTTTCGGTCGCCCGCACATGAAGGACGGCCCCATGAGGATCCGATCGATCGTCAAGCAGCTCTCCGTCTCACGAGCGAACCGCGGGTTCGCCGCGGCCCTCGCCGCACTCGCGGCCACGGCCTTCACCGCAGCACCGGCCACGGCCTTCACGGCAGCACCGGCGACGGCCTTCACGGCAGCACCGGCGACGGCGGCCGGCGGCACCGTCTACCTGGACTGCTCGCGCTCCACCAACGGCAACGGCTCCCAGACCAGCCCTTACAACAACCTGGCCGCCGTCAACGCCCTGACCTTCCAGCCCGGCGACACCCTGGCCCTCGCCTCCGGCACCACCTGCACCGGCACGCTGGCCCCGAAGGGGAGCGGCACCGCCGACGCGCCCATCAGCATCGCGCCCTACGGCAGCGGCGCCGCGCCGGTCATCAACGGCAACGGCGCCGAGAACGCGCTCAGCCTCACCGACCAGGACAACTGGACGATCGGCGCGATCAAGCTCACCAACCCGGCGAGCGCCCTCGCCCAGCGCGAAGGGCTGCTGATCCAGGCCACCGACGGCCGCGTCCACAGCGGCTACGACATCGACGGCCTGATCGTCGACGACGTCGCCGGCCAGACGAACAAGGCGACCCAGGCCGCGCAGTTCTCCAACTCCGCCTGCATCCGCACCGGCGCGGTCAACGCCGGCTCGGTCCTGAACGACGTCCACGTCCACGACACCCGCGTCAGCAACTGCGGCGGAGGCGGGATCAAGGTCCGCGTCGGCTCGGCCGGCGCCCGGGGCTCCGGCGTGCTGATCGAGCACAACACCGTCAGCGCGGTCGGCGGCGACGGCATCATCGCCTCCTACGCCGAGGCGCCGATGATCCAGTACAACACCGCTGCCGGGCTCGGCACCGGCGCCCACCCCTGGACGGGCGGCAACTTCGCCGGCATCTGGGTGCTCGGGGACCACGACCCGACCATGCAGCACAACGTGGTGTACGGCAGCATCATGTCCGCCTACGACAGCGAGGCGTTCGACTGCGACTGGGGCAACACCGGCACCTGCCTGGTGCAGTACAACTACACGCACGACAACGCCGGCGGGATCTTCCTGAACTGCGACGGCTGCGGCACCTCCGGCGCGCCCACCGAGGTCGTCCGCTACAACGTCTTCCAGCAGGACTGCCGCATGATCAGCAACGGGAACGCGGCGAAGTTGCTGTTCTACAACAACGTCGTCTACTGCCCCGGCAAGAAGCTCGACATCCACGTGCCGACCACCAGCACGCTGGAGAACAACATCTGGACCGGCACCTCCGACTCGACCCTGCCCACCGGGACGGGCGTCTCCTGGCTGTGGAACGTCTTCCAGGGCGTCCCGCGCCCGACCGCCAACGGCATCGTCGGCGACCCCCAGTTCGTCGACCCCGGCACCGGCGGCGACACCCTCACCTCCGTCGACGGCTACAAGCTCAGGTCCACCTCGCCCGCCCTGAACAACGGCGGCGTGGTGAGCGGCAACGGCGGCCGGGACTACTGGGGCAACCCCGTCTCCTCCACCGCCAAGCCCCACCGCGGCGCCTACAACGGCCCCGGCCTCTAACCGCACCTCCGTCCGGCCTCCCGCACTCCATGTAACGAAATCCACCGCCCGCCCGCTCGTCCCCAACGAGAACCATCGCCCACTCCCTTCCCCTCGTCCCCAGGGAGCTCGCAGATGACCTGGTACCGGCGGCTCATCCACATCGCGTGCGCGGTGGCGCTCGCAGCGGCGGCGCTGTCGGCGACGGCCTCCACCCCGGCCGTCGCCGACAGCACGGCGGCCAACACCAACGCCCCGATCGGCGTCAAGCCGATGATGGGCTTCAACAACTGGGCGCGGTTCACCTGCGCGGCCCAGGCCCGGCTGGACGGCACCCGCGCCGGGTACTCGTTCCAGCAGTTCATGCAGGATCAGGCGACCGCCATGAGGGACACCGGCCTGGTCGCCGCCGGGTACACCAACCTCACCGTGGACGACTGCTGGATGCAACGCACCAGCGCGGGCTACCTGCACGGCGCGTCCACCTGGGGCGGGTCCGGCCAGCCCGGATTCGACTACGAACTGACCGGCTACGCGTCCTACCTGCACGGCCTGGGCATGGAGGCGGGCCTCTACAGCACTTCTGGCGTCAACACGTGCCAGGGCGTCCCGGCCGGCGTCATGGGACACGAGCAGAGCGACGCCGACTCCCTGGCGGCCTGGGGCATCGACTCCCTCAAGCTGGACAACTGCGGCACCACGCTCGGCAACCGCCAGCAGGAGTTCACCACCATGGCGAAGGCGCTGAACACCGCCACCGCCACCGACCCGCGCAAGATCCTTTTCAACGAGTCGGCGCCCGCCGGGGTCGGCCCGGCGAGCAGCGCCAAGTACCAGACGATGGACTGGGTGCGCGGACTGGGGCAGATGTGGCGGGTCAGCCCCGACATCGCCGTCTGGCACGGCACCAACACCTCCGCCTGGGACTGGCCGCACGGCGGTGACTACTACGAGGGCGGTGTCCTGCAGAACTTCACCGACACCGTCGCCCTGGCGCGCTACAACGGCCCCGGGAACCACAACGACGCCGACCAGCTCCTGATCGGTGACAACGGCCAGCTCACGCCGGCCGAGCAGCGCAGCCAGTTCGCGCTGTGGTCGGCCATGGGATCCCCGCTGGTGATCAGCACCGACGTGCGCAGGATGGCGGCCGATCCCGCCGCCTACGCGCCGCAGTTGGCGATCCTGAAGAACGGCGACATCATCGCCGTCGACCAGGACACCACCGCCGGCGGCTACCTCGCGTCCCGGCAGGGCGCCGGCAACGCCTCCGGCATCGACGTCGTCGTCAAACCGCTGGCGGACGGATCGCGCGCCGTGGTCGTCCTCAACAAGAACAGCACCGCCACCACCTACACGCTGAACCTCGCGCGGGCCGGCTTCGCCAACCTCGGCTGCGCCCGCACCGCCAAGAATCTCTGGACCCACACCTCCAGTACGGTCACCGGTTCCCTCACCGTCACCATCGGCTCGCACGATAACGCGATGTACACCATCGCTCCGGGCGGCTGCGGCGGGGCGGTCCCCGTCGGGCAGATCCAGTCCGCCCAGCCCGCCTTCCAGGCCTCCGCCTACTGCCTGGACGCCTACAACGGCGCGAGCAACGGCACGACCGTCGGCCTGTACACCTGCACCGGCAACGACAACCAGCAGTGGCAGCGCCAGAGCAATGGCCAGATCGCCTCGCTCGCCGACCCGAGCCTGTGCATCTCGGGCGAGACCACCGGCCTGAAGCTGCGCGGCTGCGCCGGCGGCGACCCCAAGCAGGTCTGGACGTACAACCGGGCCGGCCAGCTCAAGGCCGACGGCCGGTGCGCCGACATCTCCGGCGGCGCCCTGACCGACGTGAACGCCCCGGTCATCACCTACGCGTGCGGAGACCACCAGCCGAACCAGACGTGGTCCGCGCCGTTCGCGACCCCGCCCGCCGCATGACGCCAGGCACCACGCCGCCGGAAGACGTCTGAGCGATCACTCCGGCCCGTCCCCTCCTCCGCCGTACGGAACGAAAGGCGCACACCGGTGCCTAACCTGAGCCGCAGAAAGTTCATGGCCCTGTCCGCGACCGCCGCCGGGGCGGTCGTCGCCGGCCCCACCACGCCCGGGCCGCAGGCGCGAGCGGCCACCGCCGACGCCGCGGACGCCGAGACCGCCGCGGCCACGGCGGGCACCGGGACGATCGCCGACGTCAAGCACGTGGTGATCCTGATGCAGGAGAACCGGAGCTTCGACCACTACTTCGGCACGCTCAAGGGCGTCCGCGGCTTCGCCGACCGCAGCACCATCCAGCTGCCCGGCGGGTACAGCGTGTTCGACCAGCCGAACGGTTCGGGCCGCCAGTACCCGTGGCAGTTCAGCTCCACCAAGCCCGCCGGCGGGGCCGACCCCGAGCGCCTGGCCCAGTGCAACGGCGACCTCGCGCACGCGTGGTCCGACCAGCACAAAGCCTGGAACAACGGCCGGCTGGACTCGTGGGTGGCCGCCAAGGGCAACGTCCGCACGCTCGGCCACCTCACCCGGGCCGACATCCCCTTCCACTACGCCCTGGCCGACAACTGGACGATCTGCGACGCCTACTTCTGCTCGGGCCTCACCGCCACCGGCCCCAACCGCACCTACCTGTGGAGCGGCATGATCGATCCGGGCGGCACCGCGGGCGGCCCGGCCTACGACGGCGGGGACGAGTCGGGCCTGCGCTGGCAGACCTACGCCGAGGCGCTGGAGAAGGCCGGGGTGAGCTGGAAGGTCTACCAGAACGCCGCCGACAACTACGGCGACAACGCCCTGGCGTACTTCAGCCAGTTCGCCTCCGCCGCCCCGGGCAGCCCGCTCGCGGTGAAGGGCATGGGCTCGGTCCCGAAGGCCACCGGCAGGACGCCGGACGACATCGCCGCCGCGATCCGGTCCGACGTGCAGAAGGGGACGCTGCCGCAGGTGTCCTGGATCGTGCCCGACCAGGCGTCCTCCGAGCACCCCTACGCCACGCCCGCCGACGGCGCGCACTTCGTCCACCTCGTCATCGACGCGCTCAACGCCGACCCGGACGTCTTCGACTCCACGGTGCTGCTGCTGAACTACGACGAGAACGACGGGTTCTTCGACCACGTCCCGCCGCCCGCGGCGCCGGCCGGGACCGCCGGGGAGTTCTACAACGGCACCAACATCGGCCTCGGCTTCCGCGTCCCGCTGATCGCGATCTCCCCGTGGAGCCGCGGCGGGTGGGTCAGCTCCGAGGTCGCCGACCACACCTCGGTGCTGCGCTTCCTGGAGAAGTGGACCGCGGCCCTCGGCAAGCCCGCCACCTGCCCGAACATCAGCGCGTGGCGGCGCCGGGTGTGCGGGGACCTGACCGGCATGTTCGACTTCGCCAACCCGGTGTACGGGCTGCCGAGCCTGCCCGACACGTCCGCGACGATCGGCCTGGCCACCTGCAGCCCCCTGCCCAACCCGGCCCCGGTCGACAACAGGCTGCCGTCTCAGGAGAGCGGCACGCGTCCCGCCCGCGCCCTGCCCTACCAGCCCGGCGCCAACCTCGACCGCCTGGAGTTCGGCGCCAACGGAGCGATCAAGGTCTGGATCGCGATGGCCGACCAGGGGACGGCGGCCACGAGCGCGGCGCACTTCGCCACCTACGCCAACGCCTACCGCAGCGGCGGGCCCTGGCAGTACACCGTGGACGCCGGCACCGCCACCAGCGACTTCTACAACTGCGGCACCGGCTACGGCGGCGGCAAGTACGACCTGACCGTCGTCGGACCCAACCGCTTCCTGCGCCGCTTCCAGGGCGACGCGACCCGGCCGGGCAAGGACCTCACCGTCACCGCGTCCTACGGCATCAGCGCGTCCACCGGCAAGCTGGCCATCGCCTTCACGATGGCCAACGCCGGGATGAGCGACGTCACCCTCACCATCACCGCCAACGCCTACCGCTCCGACGGCCCGTGGACCTACCGCGTCCCCGCCGGGCAGAGCGTCAAGGACGAGTTCAACGCCGTCGCCCTCGCCGACGGCTGGTACGACTTCACCGTGACCGCCGGCTCCGACGCCACCTGGTCCCAGCGGTTCACCGGCCACCTGGAGACCGGCCACCCCAGCGTCAGCGGCTGACCTGCCCCCCGCCGTCGCGCCGGCCGAGACCGGTGAGCGCCACCGAGAGCGGCGAACGCCGGCTGAGAGCGGTGAGCGCCGGCCGAGAACGGTGAGCGCCGGCCGAGAGCGGCGAACAGTCGACGAGCCTCCGTCTCCCGTGAAGGCGCTGGTCGCCACCGGGAGGCGGCGGCTGTGGTTAGCTCTGCTGGCGTGAATGACTCGCAGGTGCCGGTGCAGCCATCGGATCTGAGTACCTACGCCCGCATCCGGAACGCCGCGTTGCAGGGGTTCGCCGACAAGGGCGTCGCCGCGACGACGATCCGCGACGTGGCGTCCGCCGCCGGGGTGTCGCCGGGACTGGTGCAGCACCACTTCGGCACCAAGGCCGGGCTGCGGAAGGCCGTCAACGACTACGTGATCGCCGTCGCCGTGGAGACCTTCCGCGGCCTCGTCCGGGACGACGACGCCGGCGACGGTGACCGTGGCACCGGTGACGGTGGCAACGGCGACGGTGGCGACGGCGACGGCGCCCGGGTCTGGGGCGCGATGGGCGACACGGTGACGGCCTGGGTCGGCGACAACGCGGTCGCCCTGCGGTACCTGGCGCGGGCGCTCGCCGAAGGGGACGGGGAGGCCGCGAGGATCTTCGACGCGCTGATCGAGATCGCCCGCTCCGGCTGGCTGGCCCCGCTCGACCGCGCCGGGCGGCTCCGCGCCGACGCCGACCGGGACTGGGCCGCGATCCACGTGGTGGTCTTCAACCTCGCCTGCGTGTTCCTCGAACCGGCGATCAGCCGCCACCTCCCCGAGCCGTTCTTCAGCGCGGATCAGCTGCGACGGTGGAACGCCGCGACCACCGAGCTGTACCGGCGGGCCCTGACCACCTGACCGATACACTTGTATTGGAAGAAATACGTTCGTATCGTGTCGCCCATGACTCGGTTCCTGCGGCTCTGGAAGGACGGCGCCGGCGCGGCCGTCGACGGCTCGGTGCACGTCAGCATGAACGACTATCTGGTGCGCGGGTTCCGCGACGTCCCGCGCGTCGCCATGGCCGGGCTCCGCTTCCGGCGGGCCTGGCCGGAGACCGAGGGCGCGCTCGGGCTGTGGTTCGCCACCACGGGCGACGGACGCCGCCAGATCTCGGTGTCGGTCTGGCGCGAACCGGCCGACCTCCAGCGGTTCGTCCGGTCGCCGGGCCACCGGCGCGTGGTGCGCGACTTCCGGGACGCGGGCGTCCTCCTCAACACCACCTGGACCGCCGAACGGTTCGACCGCCGGCTCATCTGGCGCCAGGCGGAGGACCGCCTCACCGGCCGCCTGGCCGACGTCCCGCATCACTAGACGGCCGCGCAGACCGCGATCGTCGCGTTCGACAGGGGACGGGTCAGGAGGCGGCTCCGGCCGGGGCATCGGCGGGACGGGCCGGAAGGCGCTGGTCGAGCGGCGAGGTCGCGGCCAGGGCGCGGTCCAGGTCGGCGATGAGGTCGTCGGCGTCCTCCAGGCCGATGGAGAGCCGGACCAGGCTCGCGGCCGGGCGGGCGTCCGGCGGGACGGGGCGGTGGGTCAGCGCCGCGGGATGCTGGATCAGCGAGTCGACGCCGCCCAGCGAGACCGCGTGGGTGAAGAGCCTGGTCGCCGAGGTGACGCGCTCGGCCTGCTCGTAGCCGCCGCGGAGGTCCATGGAGATCATCGCGCCGGTCCCGGACATCTGCCGTCCGAGCAGCCCCAGCGGGTCGCCGTCGAGTCCGGGGTAGTGGACCCGCGCGACGCCCGGGTGGGTCGTCAGCCACGCGACGATGCGCCGGGCGTTCGCCTGCTGGGCCCGGACCCGGACCGGCAGCGTCGCGAGTCCGCGGTGCAGGAGGTAGGCGGCCAGGGGGTGGAGCAGGCCGCCGGTGACGGCGCGGACCCGGCGCAGCGCGGCCGCCTCCTGGTGGCCGCAGGCGATGACGCCGGCGATGACGTCGCCGTGTCCGCCCAGGTACTTGGTCGCGCTGTGCAGGACCATCGCCGCGCCGAGGTCGAGGGGATTCTGCAGGACGGGAGTGGCGAAGGTGTTGTCCACCAGGACGGGGACGCCCCGGGCGGCCTCGACGACGGCGCGGATGTCCACCATGTCCAGGGTCGGGTTGGCGGGCGTCTCGAGCACGATCATCGCGGTGTCGGGGCGGACGGACGCGGCGACCCGCGAGGCGGAGCAGTAGGTCACCTCCGCGCCGAGGAGTCCCGAGGCGAGCAGGTGGTCGGTGCCTCCGTACAGGGGACGCACCGCCAGGACGTGGCGGCGGCCGCTCTCCTTCAGCGTCGCCAAGACCGCCGCGGTCATCGCCGCCATGCCGGAGGAGAACGCCACGGCCGCCTCCGCGTGCTCCATCCCGGCCAGCGCCGACTCGAACCGGGCCACGGTCGGGTTCCACAGCCGCGCGTAGACCGCTCCGCCCTCGGGAACCGGCGTCCCTCCGCCGGCCATGGCCTCGTAGGACAGGCCCCCGGCCTCGATGCCGGGAAGCGGGTTGGTCGTGGAGAGGTCGATCGGCGGCGCGTGGACGCCGAGGTCCGCCAGATCCTCGCGTCCGGCGTGGACGGCGACCGAGTCGGGGTGCAGAGGCCACGAAGTCATGACGGAAGGGTGGGATGTTCCGCAATCCACCGCAAGACTCGTCGCAGGAAATGCGATCATTCGGGAAAACCCGTGCAGGTTCTTCAAAAGGAGTGCTCGTGGCCGGGCGGCAGCCGAAGAAACCACAACCCGTTCCGGCGCCCCTGGACGGCACGGATCTGGCGATCCTCGCCGCCCTCGTGGACGACGGGCGGATGACCAACGCCGCGCTCGCGGCCCGGGTGGGCATCGCCGAGTCGACCTGCGCCTACCGCGTGCGCGCGCTGCGGGACTCCGGGATCGTCACGAAGATCACCGCCCGGCTCGACCTCGGCGCGCTCGGGCATCCGATCCAGGCCGTCATCAAGGTGCGTCTGGGGAGCCACAACCGCGAGCACGTCCGCACCCTGTACGACCGGCTGGTCGAGGTGCCGGGCGCCCTGTCGGTGCTCCACGTCGGCGGCGACGACGACTTCCTCCTGCACGTCGCCGTGGCCAGCCCGCAGGAGCTACGGGATCTGATCCTGGAGCACGTGACCGTCCACCCGATGGTCCGGCAGACCGAGACGCAGCTCGTGTTCGAGGTGCGGGACGGACGCGGCGTGCTGGGCCGCTGAACCCCGCGGACGCCGGCCCGGCGCGCGGTCCGCGCCGGTCCGGGGTCGGAGCCGGGCCGGGATCAGAACCGAGGTCAGAGCCGGGCCGGGGTCAGAACCGGGGTCGGAGCCGGGCCGGGGTCAGAACCGAGGTCAGAGCCGGGCCGGGGGATCAGAGCCGCGTTCGCGGCCCTCGCCGGCCGCAGATGCGGAACCGGTCGGGAAGGGCTAGCCGCACCAGCGCACCCTGTCGGTGCTGCTGGAGATCCAGGACTGGTTGACCCAGCCCCACGCGTGCCGTCCCTCGTGGCCCGGGTACGTCTCGTCGCCCTGCGTGTAGAGCCAGACCGGGGTGGCGCCGCCCCAGTAGGGTCCCTCTCCCCACACGTCGGTCTGCGTCTTGCACTGGAACCAGCTCGTGGTGCTGTCGAGCCACCCGCACTGCTGGTAGGACTGGTCGTCCGGCTCGCAGTAGACCGGCGCGTGGGACGCGTTGCTGCACCACCAGCGGGAGCCGGAGCCGTAGCAGGAACCGATGGCGGCGGTCGTGACGCCGGCCGGGGCGGCGCGGACGGGTCCTTGGCGGGTGGCGGGTGCCGCGGTCGTCGCGGTGGTGGCGGCGGCGGTCCCCGCCGGTCCCGCTGCGATCGCGGCGATGACGGGCAGGGCCGCCAGGAGCGCGGCGCCGGACGTTCGGACGGTCATGGCTCTCTCCCCGGGACGGGTCGGGGGCCGGCGCTCGGTGGCCGACCCACAACCAGGACGCCCGGGGCCGTCCGGCGTGTACGCGCTCGCGGCGGCCGGGACCGGACAGCGCCGCTTGCCCGTGGTCCGCGTGGTGGCCTCGATCGGCCATCCGCGCTGGGGATCACAGGTGGCGGATGGTCGGGATGCCGGCCGGCCACCGGTCGGCGAGGTCCCGCTCGGCGGGGGCGACGTCCCTAGTTGGTGCCGGGCCAGACCAGGCCGTCGGGGGTCCAGGTGACGCCCTTGTTGCGGCAGAGGCAGAAGGGGTGGCCGATCGGGTCGGTGTAGATGCGCCAGCCGTAGCCCTCGGCGTTGATGAAGTCCTTGCGGAGCGTCGCGCCGAGGGTGAGGACGCGGCTCTGCTCGGCCTCGATGTCGTCCACCTCGAAGTCGAGGTGGAACTGCTTGGGGTGCTCGGTGTCCGGCCACTGCGGGGCGCGGTAGTCGTCCACCCGGAAGAAGGCGAGCTCGATGTCGCCGAACTTGATGCCGGCCCAGTCGGCGCTGCTGCCCTCCTTGACCGGGCGTCCGGTCACCTCGGCGTAGAAGGCGGCCAGTTGCAGCGTGTCCGGGCAGTCGATGATGAAGTCGGTGAGTCGAAGCATCCAGCGATCCTGGCACACCGGCCGCGGGCTCGGCGCCGCCCGGCCGGGGGCGGCACGTTCGCACGCGGTGCGGAGGCGGCGCCGTGCACGCGGCGAGATCCCCGGCCGGCCCGGCCCCATGGCATCCCCGGCCGGCCCGGCCCCACGGCATCCGCGGCCGGCCCGGCCCCACCGCGTCCGGGGCGGAGCCTCGCGCTCAGCTCCTCTTCCTCGGCGTCCGGGCGCGGTTCGGCATGTACTGCTCGCGGGTGGCGTTCGCCTGCGCCCTGATCGTGGCGAGGACGTGCGGTGGGACGTGGCGGGCGCGGAAGTGCTCGACCATCCGGCTCAGCACGGCGTCGGCCTGGTCGGGCTCGCCCGCCTTCGCGTGGACGGCGGCCAGGCGGCGCATCGCCGCGTTGAGGGTGATGTCGTTCAGCCCGTGCGGACCCATGGACGCGTCGATCGCGGCCGAGAGCTGCGCGGACGCGTCCTTGGTGTCCGGCGGGCGGACCCGGATGCGGCCGCCGGTGATGTGCTGGTAACTCCGTCCGGCGTTGGCGCCCTGGGCGAGGTGCGAGTAGACGGCCAGCGGATGCCCGGCGAACCGGCTCGACAGCTCGCTCAGCGCGTCGTTGCCGGCCTGGAGGGACGGCGAGTCCGAGCCGAGCAGCCCGACGACGGTTCCGGCCTCGTCGCCCATGAGCAGCTCACCGGCGTCCTGGTCGGCGGGGGTGATCGGGAGGCGGACCCGGCCGGGCAGGGTGTTCGACACGACGCGCGAGCCGTCCGGCGCGGTGTAGACGGCGCGCACCCGGTAGAGACCGGGGTCGGTGAAGTACGGGCCGTCCGCGCCGGATCCGAGGTAGGCCGATGCGTACACGGCGGGCTGCGACACGGTGAGGCGGGTCATCGTGGCGCCGTCGTGGCCGGAGCAGACCCGGAACAGGGGCCGGAACAGCCGGGTGCCGCCGGACGGCGCGGTGATGGCGAAGCGCAGGTTCTGGGCGGCCGGGGACAGGTCCGAATGGACGGACACGTCCCGCCCGTCCCGGCTGAGCCTCGCCTCGACGAGGACCGGCTCGCCGAACAGGAACGGCCGCGCCGACAGGGTGAGGACGAGCCCGGAGTCGTCGGCGAGCGGCTCGGACATCGCCGCCGTGACCCGGTCGTCGGCGAGCTTGGCCGACGAGCCCGCGACGAAGAAGTCGGCCCCGCCCGGGACGATCGCGTCGTAGTAGGCGTGCCGCAGGTGCGCCAGCTCGTCGTCGCTGAACCGGAACCGGAACCGCGCCCAGTAGGCGCCGGTGCCGCTGGACGTCGCGTCCCGGTAGAGGTGCGGGTAGTTCATCCAGGACAGGTCGCCGTAGCCGTCGAACGGGCCGAGCCGCGCGCCCACCCGCGCCTTGTCCCAGGAGTGGACGAGGTTGAAGGTGTGCCCCAGCTCGTGCACGTAGGTGTGCGGCTCCTCGTAGGTGCCGAGCTCCCCGGCCGCGTCCTCCGCGTCGTGGAAGACGGCCATGCCCTGCCGGTTCCGGCCGATCCGGTCGAACATCGTCCCGACCACGCCGGTGTCCACGTACCTGCTGGCGACGAACGTCCACATCCGCCACTGCGGGGAGTCGGCGTACCCGGCGAAGTGCGCGACCATCGCGGTGTGCAGCTCGGCGGTGGACCACAGCAGGTCCGCGCCGGACTCGTCCGCGCCGATCTGGTCGGTGGCGGCCGAGGGGCGCATCTCGATCCCCGCCTCGGCGAACGCCGAGACCACCGAGATCCGCCGGTTCGCGTAGCCGGGCGGGACGGGCCGCCGGGACGTGTCGTACGACGCGAAGGCGGCCCTGCCCGCCATCGTGTCGGTCTCCAGTTCCACGGTGCGGAAGTAGCGCGACTCGAAGGTCAGCGTGTCGGGATAGTCGGTCCCCATGGGCCGGTTCACGTCGAGCATCGCGGGGGACGCGGGCTCGGTCGCGGCGACCCGCGGGACGACGATCCGCACGTGGTAGACGCCGATGTCGCTGGACCAGGACGGGATTCCCTTGATGACCAGGCCGTTCGGCGATCCGGACACCTCGGGCTTGCACTTGAACGACGCGGCGTAACTGCGGGTCCCGCCGCTGACGTCGAAGAAGTCGCCGCTCACCAGCTGGGTGGAGGTGGGGCCGTCCAGGTCGAGGCGGATCGTGGCCTCGTAGCGGGGACCCGCCGGGGACGTCGCGGCGCTGCCCGTCCACCGGCCGCTGACCGGGCGGTACTGCGTGGTGTACGGGGCGGGGATCCGCGCGAGCTGGGGCAGCAGGGACGTCAGCTCACCGGTGCTCTCGGGCCCGGTTTCCCAGTTGAACACGCAGCCGGCGGAGCCCTTCACGAACAGCGTCCGGCGCGCGCCGCCGTCCGCGTCCGGCAGCGGGAGGACGTGGTCGAAGTCCGAGCTCCATTCGGGGGCGAGCCGGGGCCAGCCGGCGGTCGGCTGGACGCCCTCCAGGATCGTGACGTCGCGGGTGCAGCCCGCCGCCCAGTCGATGGTGGCGACCCGGTCGCGCTTGAAGACGTGGGTCCGCCACGGCGCGCCCTCGGCGACCGAGTCCATCAGCAGCGCGTCGATCTGGTCGCGGTAGCCCGCCGGGAGCAGCGTGTTCAGCGTGGGACCGCCGTGCGAGAAGTCGAGCGCGTACTTCTCGGCGAGCGTGCCCCTCGTCCAGTGGAAGTGCAGCAGCCAGTTGAGCTTGAACAGCAGCATCTGGCCGGAGCCCTGGTCGAGCGGCAGCGCGACCGCGCCTTCGGAGACGTCCTTGTACGGCAGGTCGATGTACCGGAAGTCGCCCCAGTCGCAGTCCTGGATCGGTCCCTCGGTGACCGTGCCGTCCGCCGCGGTGACGGCGACGCGGTCGCCGCGCACGAACATGGCCCGCCACGGCGCGGCCGGGTGGACGATCGCCGCACTGAACCCGGTGTTCTTGATCCGCATGAAGCCCACGGCGGCCTCCCGCTCGCCCTGGTCCCGGCCCTCGCGCCGGGACTCAGCGCACTGTCCCCTTCCGCGCGTCCGCGCTCAACCCGCCGCCGGACGCCGGCACAGCGGCGGACCGAATAGTGCGCGCCCGGAACTCGTCCGCCGGGCGCTCCGGCCCGTGAGCCGGGACGGCAGTGACGCCGGTGGCGCCGGGAAGGCCCGACGGCGGCGGGCCGCTACCGGCCACGGCGCCCCCGGGCATCGTCCGTGCACGCCCCGGACCGTCCCTGCGCGCAGTTCCTACGCGCCGGGCGACTCTCGCGCGCCCGGTGGGGGCGCCGGTGGGGTCAGTCTGCGAGCCACTTCCCGTCGCGCATGAGGTCGCGGCCGGGGAGCTCGTCGGCCTCGCGCCACGCCTGGATCCGCTCCGGCCGGACGCGGAAGTACAGGTACTTCCCGGCCTCCTTGCGCGGGTCGAACTCCGCCCGGACGGCGAACTCGTCGCCCAGCTCCGCCGGGACCTCGGTCGCGGGGACGACCTCCTCCAGCACCGCGTCCATCAGGACGACGTCCCGCGTCGGGCCGAACCCGAGCCGCAGCCGTCCACCGGACCGGAGGTTGCGCGCCGTCGCGCTGTTCGCGAGCGTCGCGAACAGCACGTGCGTCCCGTCCCACATGAACGACAGGGGGACCAGGTACGGCGTCCCGGCGGGGTCGGCCGTGGCGACCCACACGTCGACGTCGTGCTCCAACCGGTGGCGCGTGTCGTCGTCACGCTGCCGCCTGCTGCGGGGTGGGGGAGTCGTCATGTGCGCCTTCCTGTCCTGCCCGATCTGCTCACCGGGGCCGAGCTGCGGCGATTAGACCACACGCCGCCGACGAAACGTTCGCTGCACCAGCTCGGCGGCGGCCTCGGGCCAGGTCGGGTGGTCGAAGGTGAAGCCCGCGTCCGCGAGGCGGCCGGGCACGACGCGGCGGCTCTTCAGCAGGAGCTCGGTGTCGGAGCGCAGGGCCAGCGCGCCGAGCTCGGCCATCCACGCCGTGGACGGGAGGCCGATCGGCACGCCCCGGGCTTCGCGCAGGTCCCTCATGAAGGCGCGGTAGGGAAGCGGGTTCGGCGCGGCGATGTTGACCGGTCCGTCGAGGTCGTCCCGCTCGATCAGGAAGAGGACGGACCGGACGAAGTCGTGCTCGTGGATCCAGGACACGTACTGCGCGCCGCCCGCGACCGGGCCGCCGAGGCCGAGCCGGACCATGCCGAGCAGGTGCGCGAAGATCCCGCCCTTGTCGGGGCTCATCACCATCGCCGTGCGCAGCGCCACCCGGCGGGTGCGCGGCGTGTCGGCGCGGCGCTGGGCGGCCTCCCAGTTCCGCGCGATGCGGACGCTGTACTCCCAGTAGCGCGGGACGCCGGGCTCGTGCCCGCCGATCTCGCCGGTCGCCTCGTCGTTCGGCGCGTCGAACCGGTGCGCGTAGATCGTCGCGGTGCTCGCCTGGAGCCACACCTTCGGCGGGGCGGACGCGCGGGCGATCGCCGCGCCGACGACCTCGGTCGAGCGGACCCGCGAGTCCATCATGTCCTGGAGGTTGGCGGGGGTGTAGCGGCAGCTGACGCTGCGTCCGGCGAGATTGACGACGACGTCCGCGCCGTCGATCTCGTCCGCCCAGGGGCCGAGGGTGCGGCCGTCCCAGGCGATCTCGCGCGGTCCGTCCGGACGCCGCGTCAGGATCGCGACGTCGTGTCCGGCCGCCGTCAGCGCGCGGTCCAGAAGGGCTCCGACCTGCCCGGTCCCGCCGGGGATGACCACCTTCATGAGCGCACCCTAGCCCCGCTTTGAACGCGTTCAACAGAGCTGCGCCGCCGGTGTGCGCGGACTCACTGCGACCGGTGCCCGGGGCGCACGGCTCAGGGGGACCCCGAGGGCGGGTCGGGGACGGGTCGTCCCCGAGGCGGACGGAGCCGTGCCCGAACGGCCGAAGAGGCGCGGCCGGGGCCCGGCTGATGATCATTCGCATGAGCGGAATTCGACCCGGCGGGGCCCCGAGGGCTCCGCTGATCATGAGACTGGCCCGGCGGAACGTCCGGCACGACCGGCTCGGGTTCGCGGCCTGCTTCGCCGCGGTGGCGGCCGCGGTGGTGCTCGTCGGCGGGAACGCGCTGCTCGTCGCGTCCGCCGCGCCGCACGAGGAACTGGACGGCGTCACCGGTCTCCTCATCCTCTCGGCGTTCGTGTCCGCGTTCGTCGCGGTGTTCGTCGTGGCGGGGATGCTCGGGCTGCACGCGTCCCGGCGGAGGCGGACGTGGGGACTGCTGCGCTCGATCGGCATGACCGGACGGCAGTTGCGCGCGCTCGTGCTCACCGAGGCGCTGGCGCTGGCCTTGGCGGCGAGCGTCGCCGGGTCGGTGCTGGCCGTCCCGTATGCGGGGATCGTGGCGTGGTTCGTGCGGGAGGTCGGGCTCGCGCCGACGGGCGTCCCGGTGGTGATCACGCCCGTCCCGTTCGTCCTCGCGCTGGCGGCCGGGCCCGCGGTCATGCTCGTGGCCGCGCTGGGCGCGGCGCGGCGGGCGGCGCGGATGCGGCCGCTGGAGGTGCTGCGGGAGACGCACGTCGAGAAGCGGATCATGCCGTGGCCGCGGGCCGCGTTCGGCGCGACGGCGCTGCTCCTCGGGCTCTGGCTGACGTCCGAGACGTCGCGGATGCCGTACAAGGACGCCGAGGCCGCGGTCTTCGGGACGGCGATGCTCCTGTGCGCGGGCGTCGGCGCGCTCGGCCCCGCGCTGCTGCACGGTCTGGCGCGGGGGCTGGGCGCCGTGCTCGTCCGGATCGACCGGGTGCCGGGACGGCTCGCCGGTTCCGCGCTGCTCGCCGCGCCCGGACGGGCCTGGCCGATGGTCGCGCCCGTCATGCTGACGATGGCGCTGGCCTGCACGTTCCTGTTCGCGGTGAGCACCGAGGACGCGTTCAAGGGGGTGAGCAGGCACGGCCCGGCCGCGTGGGTCGCGCCGCTGATGGTCGGGTCGGCCGCCGTCTTCACGGTGCTCGCCGTCGTGAACGCCTCGGCCGTGGCGATGGCGGACCGGCGGGACGGCCTGCTGCTGCTCCGGCAGCTCGGCGCGCTGCCCGCCCAGCTCGTCCGGACGGTGTGCTGGGAGTCGCTGCTCGCCACGGGCGTCGGCGCGCTGCTCGGAACCGTGATCGCCGTGGTCTCCCTGCTCCCGCTGGGGAAGTCCATGACCGGCCACGCCTGGTTCGCCTGGTCGCCGGTCCAGTACGCGGGCCTGCTGGCGACCTGCGTCGTCGGCGGCCTGGCGGGTGGCCTGGGGGCCACGCGGAAGGCCCGCCGGGGACCGCTGGTCCCGGTGGCGATGCCGCGCTAGCCGATTCGCAGGGCATGGGGGCCGGGGGCTCCCATGCTCTCGTCGGTTCCAAGAGGCGACTTTGGTCGGGTCGGGCACGACCAACGGTCGCAACCAGGCGCGACTACGCTCTGTAGCGTCCAGGGCATGAGACGAGTGCTGCCGGCCGTATGCCTGTTCTTCCTGTCGCCGATCGTGGGGGAGATGCTGCTCGGCGCGACCTCGATCGACGCGATCGGGCTGATACCGATGATGGCGCTGCTGTACGGCGGCGGGACGCTGCTGATCCGCGAGGTCGTCCGGCGGACCCGGCGCGGCTGGTGCTCGATCCTCCTCCTCGGCGCCGCGTACGCGCTGCTGGAGGAGGGCCTGCTCGACCAGATGATCTTCAACGGGCACTACTCGGGGAACTACGACATGGTCCACGTGACCTACGTGCCGTTCCTCGGGACGGGCGTGTTCGGGCTGCTGTCGGTGCTGGCCGTCCACGGCGTGTGGAGCGTGACCGTCCCGATCGCGCTGATGGAGGGGATGGTCCCGGACCGCGCGGACGAACCGTGGCTCGGACGCGCCGGACTCGCCGTCACCGCCGCCCTGTTCGGCCTCGGCATCGTGATCGTCGGCGGCGGGACGTACTCCGACACGCACTTCATGGCGCCGTGGCCCGAGCTCGCCGGGACGGCGGCGGCGATCGTCCTGCTGGTGGTCGCGGTGTTCCGGATCCGGCGGCCGGGGCCGGGCCGCGCCGACCGGAACGCGCCGCGCCCGCTCGTCGCCGGAGCGGCCTCGCTCGTCCTGACCAGCGCGTTCATGATCGTTTTGCAGGCGAACTGGTGGGGCGTCGGCGCGGCGCTGGCGGTCGCGGTCGTGGCGCTCGCGCTCGGCCTTTACTGGTCGCGGGCGCGCGGCTGGGGGCGGCCGCACGTGTTCGCGCTCGCGGCCGGAGCGACGCTGACCTACGTGTGGGACGGTTTCGGGCAGACCCCGGACGAGGGCTCCGGCGGTGCGATCAACCTGGCCGGGCACGTCCTGCTCGCCGTCGCGTCCGCCGTCTTCCTCTACGTCGCGGCCAAGCGCGTGCGGAAGAGGTCCGGCGCCGAGCGGCTCGGATCCGGCACCGCGTGACGCAGTTGCGGTGCCGCGGGTCAGTTGCGGTGCCGCGGGTCAGTTGCGGTGCGGAGGGTCAGATGCGGTGGCGCGCGATGAGCTGGGCGGCGATGACGTTGCGCTGGATCTCGTTGGTGCCCTCGCCGACGATCATCAGCGGGGCGTCCCGGAAGTACCGCTCGACGTCGTACTCCTTCGAGTAGCCGTAGCCGCCGTGCACGCGGATCGCGTCCAGCGCGACCTGCATCGCCGTCTCGGACGCGAACAGCTTCGCCATGCCCGCCTCCATGTCGGCGCGGTCGCCCGCGTCGAGCCGCTCGGCGGCGTCGAGGGTGAGCAGGCGCGCGGCGCGCATCCGCGTGGCCATGTCGGCGAGCAGGTTGCCGATCGACTGGTGCTTCCAGATCGGCTTGCCGAACGACTCGCGTTCCTGCGCGTAGCGGATCGCGTCGTCGAGCGCCGCCTGCCCCACGCCGAGCGCCCGCGCGGCGACCTGCACGCGGCCGACCTCCAGGCCGCGCATCATCTGCGTCCAGCCCTGGTTCGGCGTCCCGCCGAGGACGGCGCCGGCGGGCACCCGCCGTCCCTCGAAGACCAGCTCGCACGCCTCGATGCCGCGGTAGCCGAGCTTCGGCAGCTTCCTGGAGACGGTCAGGCCCTCGCCGGGCTCGACCAGCAGGACGCTCATGCCGCGGTGCGCGGGCGACGCGTCCCGGTCGGTGACGCACAGCAGCCCGATCAGGCCCGAGTGCGCCGCGTTGGAGATCCAGGTCTTGGCGCCGGTGACCACCCAGTGGTCCCCGTCCCGGACGGCGTGGGTGCGCATCGCCTGCAGGTCGCTGCCGCCGCCCGGCTCGGTGAGCGCCATCGTCGCGCGGACCGAGCCGTCCGCCAGCCTCGGCAGGTACCGTTCGCGCTGCTCGGCCGTGCCGAACGTCCGGATCAGGTAGGTGATGACCGAGTGGCCGCCGATCGCGCCCGCCAGGCTCATCCAGCCGCGCGCCAGCTCCTCGGTGACCCGCGCGAAGCACGCCATGCTCACCTCGGTGCCGCCGTGCTCGGCGGGCGCGAGCAGGCCGAAGAACCCGAGGTCCTTCATGGCCTCGACGAACTCGGCGGGGTAGACGTCGTCCTCCTCGAACTCGCGGACGCGCGGGCGGACCCGCTCGTCCACGAACTCCGCGACCAGCTCGACCAGCCGCGCCTCGTCCTCGCTGAGCGCCATCCGCCGACCCCTTCCCGTCCGGCGCGACGCCTCCCGCCCGGCGGGACGCCGCCGGACCCGCGCGCCGATCAGGTAGCGTACGCGCCCCGGTCGTCCCGGGCCGTCCCGGCGGCGGGGTTCCGGCGCTCAGGAGCGCTTGCCGTCGGTGAGCCACCAGAACCCGGCGAGCAGCGCGCCGGGAGGGGCGAACGTCCACAGCCACCACGGGCTCTCCCAGTGCAGGCCGGTGACGCAGACCGCCGCCCAGACCGTCACGTTCACCATGTTGACGACCAGCCACGCGGCGGTCAGGAAGCGCAGCACCGGACGGTCCGGGCCGAACCACGAGACGGTCGCCGCGCGCGGCGCGAAGCGGGACGCCGGGGAGGCGTCGCCGGCTGGACGCGGCGCCTCCGGGGCGGCGAAGGCCTGCGGGGTCTGCTGGTCGGCGGACGGGTGCGGGGTCTGCTCGTCGGTGATGGCCATGGTGGTCGCTCCTCGGAATCTCGGCCGGCCCGCCGATGCGGGGGCGTCTGGTTCCATCCTGCGATTCGCGGCCGTCCGGAGGAGGGGGCCCTGACCGCCGGTTCGGGTGGACCTAGGCCCCCTTGCCGGTGGGATCGGCAGCAGCGTCCCGGGAGCGCCGGGCGAAAGGCCAGAAGACGTGACGAGGGGTCAGGGGGCGTGGGCGAGGGGTCAGGGGGCGTGGACGAGGGGTCAGGGGGCGTAGGCGAGGGCGGCGGGGAGCTCGGCGAAGGTGTCGGTGAGCAGGGTCGTCAGCCCGGCGCGACCGCCCTCGCCCTCGCGGGCCGTCCAGGTGAGCGCGGCGGTGCGCCAGGCGGAGACGACGATCTCGACGGCCAGCCGGAGCCGCACGTCGGACGGGTCGACGGCGCGGCGCGCGCTGACCTGGTCGATCATCGCCCGCGTCGTCTCGTGGCAGTAGCGCAGGCTGTGCGCCTCCAGCGCGGGGACGGTGTCGCACAGGTGGCGCGCGGTGAGGAACCGGCGGTCCCAGTCCGGACCCATCGTGGCGAGCGTGTCGTGCAGGGCCGCGTGCAGGAGGTCCACCAGCGGGCCCTCGGTGTCGAGCTCGGCGACGCGTTCGAGGTACGCCGACCACAGGTCGCTGTCGGCGGCGAGCGCCACGTCCTCCTTGGACGGGTAGGTGCGGAAGAACGTCCGCTTGGAGATCTCCACCTCGTCGCACAGGTCGTCGAGCGTGGTCGCGTCGTAGCCGCGCTCGACGAACAGCCGGAGCGCGGTCTCGGCCAGGGCGAGGCGGGTGCGCCGCTTCTTGCGTTCGCGCAAGGGCAGGTCGCGGAGGTCCTCGGGCACGCCGGCCAGCCTACCACCAGGACGCATTCGCCCTTTGACAGCTTTTGCCACCGAGTGGCACTATCCCCTCGGTGGCCATCGGGCCGCCCTCGAACCCACGACTCGGAGTGCGTCCAGTGCCCAGCAGCCCGACCGAAACCGCCCGGCGGTCCCGCCCGGCGATCACCCTCGCGGTGGTGCTCGCCGCGTTCGTCACGGTGCCGATGTCGATCTCCGGGGCGGCGGTCGCGCTGCCCGGCGTCGGCACCGCGCTGCACGCCTCCGGCGCCCCGCTCCAGTGGGTGATGAACGCCTACAACCTGACCTTCGCCGCGTTCCTGCTGGTCGCGGGTTCGGCGGCGGACCTGCTCGGCCGCCGCCGGGTCTTCGCGCTCGGCGCGGCGCTGTTCGCGGCCGGCTCGGTCGCCGCCGCGCTCGCGCCCGGCATCGGGACGCTCGACGCGGCCCGCGCGCTGGCGGGAATCGGCGGCGCCGGGGTCTTCGCGAGCGGCGGCGCGATCCTCGCCACCGCGTTCGACGGGGCCGCGCGCACCCGCGCGTTCGCGGCCATGGGCAGCGCCGCCGGGCTCGGCCTGGCCGCCGGGCCGACGCTGTCCGGCTGGCTCGTGGGCGGGCTCGGCTGGCGCGCGACGTTCGCGCTCCACGCCGCCCTGCTGATCGCCGCGCTCTCCGGCGTCGGGTTCGTGCCCGAGTCGCGGGCCCCGCGCCGTCCCCGGATGGACGTCCTCGGCGCGGTCCTGTTCGTCGCCGCGCTCGGCGCGCTGGTGCTCGGCGCGGTGCAGGGGCCGCAGTGGGGCTGGACGGGCCCGGCCGTGCTCGGGCTGCTCGCCGGCGGCGTCGTGCTGCTCGCGCTGTTCGCCGCGCACCAGGCCCGGACCGCCGACCCGCTGCTCGACCTGACGCTCGTCCGGGACCGCCGGTTCCTCGCGCTCTGCCTCGTCCCGGTCGTCACGACGTTCGGATTCGTGACGCTGCTGACCTACCTGCCGACCTACCTCGTCGGCGCGGGCGGCATGTCCGCCGGACGCGCCGGGACGGTCATGCTGCTGCTCACCGGTCCCGTCCTCGCCGCGCCGCCGGTCGCCGGTTGGCTGGTCACGCGCGGCGTGTCCGCGCGGCTGCTGCTCGGGCTCTCGCTGCTGCTGTTCGCGGGCGGGGACGCCTGGCTCACCGTGATCGAGCCCGGCTCGTCCGCGTGGGTGATCGCGCCGCCGCTGCTGGCGGTCGGCCTCGGCGCGGGCCTGTCGTTCGGCATCAACGACGGCCTCGCGCTGAGCCTGGTCGAGCCCGGCCGCGCGGGCATGGCCGCCGGGTTCCTCAACACCATGCGCGTCGGCAGCGAGGCCATCGTGATCGCGGTGTTCGGGGCCGTCCTGGTCAGCCTCGTCGGCACCCGCGTCCCGTCCCACGCCCTCGCCGCGCGCGTCGCCTCCGGGGACCTGACCGGCGGCGACCGCACCCACCTGGCCGGCGCCTTCACGCACGCCCTGCACGTCAGCCTGTGGGCGCTCGCCGCCGTCAGCCTGCTCGGCACCGTGATCGTCCACACCGCGCTGGCCCGGCCCCGGCGGACCACCGCGCCCACCCCGGCCCCGGCCCCCGACCCCGCGGCGGTCGAGACCCGCTGATCCGCCGGACGGGAGGGCCGGGCCTAGAGCGCGAGTTTGAAGCCCTCGTGGCTGCTCACGAAGCCGATCGAGCCGTAGAAGCGGTGCGCGTCGCGGCGGCGCTTGTGGCTGGTGAGCTGCACGAGGACGCATCCGCGGGCGCGGGCGCGCTCGGTCACGTCCGCCATCAGCGTCCGGCCGAGGCCGGAGCCGCGCCGGTCCGCGCGGACGCGCACCGCCTCGACCAGCGCCCGCTCGCCGCCGCCCCGGCCGAGGCCGGGAACGTAGGTCGCCTGGAGGCAGCCGACGACGGCGCCGTCCGGTCCGTCCTCGACCAGGACCAGCATCTCGTTGCGCGGATCGGCGTCGATGGCGGCGAAGGCGCGCTCGTGGCGGTCGGTCACCTCGACCGCCGCGGGGTCGGTGACGGCGTCCTCGTCGGCGAGCAGGGCCAGGATCGCGGGCAGGTCGGCGCGCGTCGCGGCGCGTACCGCGTGGGTGGGGGCAGGGGCCATGGCCGCGAGCCTAGCGGTCGGCCCAACAGGGGTTTCCCTACCTTCCGCGCGGTCACGGTTCCGGGCGCGACGGCCCGGGCAAAGGCTTCGTGTGAGTGACCGGAAGGACTGTCCCGGCTGCGACGGAGTCGGGGAACAGCGACTGGGGCCGTTTCGGTTCGCCTGCTTCTTCTGCCGGGGAGCGGGATGCGTCGGGGAGGACGGTGGGACGACCAGCGGGATCGACCCGGCCCCCGCGCGGGCGTACACGCCGGTGTGGGAGCAGCCGGGGTCGGAGATCATGCCGGGGTGCCAGGCGTGCCTGGGCGTCGGGCGCGTCATCAGCCTCGGCGGGGACGTCCGGGGCGGCCGTCCGTCGAAGCTGACCGAGGCGCCCTGCCCCGTCTGCGCCGAACGCTGACGCGGCCGCGCGGAACGCCGCTGCGGCCGCGCCGAACGCCGCTGCGGCGGCGGGCGTGGGAGCGGGAGCGGTCCGGCGGAAGTAACCAAGCGAGCGCTAGGGTGGCGGGTGAGATCACCGAGCGAGCTTGGGGGTTCCGTGAGGGCGTACCGGATCGTCGGCTGGCGGGAACCCCCGCGCCTGGTGGACGCGGACGTCCCCGAGCCCGGGCCCGGCCAGGTGCTCGTGCGCGTCGCCGGGTGCGGGCTGTGCCACTCGGACCTCACGATGGCGGGCATCTCCGCCGAGATCGGCGAGGCGATCGGCTGGCGCGTTCCGTTCACGCTCGGGCACGAGACGGCCGGGCGCGTCGCCGAGGTCGGCGCGGGCGTGACCGCCGTGCGGCCGGGCGACCCCGTGGCGCTGGTGTCGCCCGCGTCCTGCGGGACGTGCCGGCTCTGCGCGCGCGGCCTGGACGCGTCGTGCCCGGACGGCCTGGCCGGACGCGGTTACGGCCGGGACGGCGGCCTCGCCGAGTTCGTCCTCGCGGGGAGCGTCCGCGAGCTGGTGCCGCTGCGCGGGCTCGACCCCGCGACGGCCGGGCCGCTCACCGACGCGGGCGCGACCGCGTACCACGCCGTCCGGCGGGTGCTGCCGCGCCTGCACCCGGACGGCACGGCCGTCGTGATCGGCGCGGGCGGGCTCGGCGCGTTCGCCGTGCAGTTCCTCCGGGCGCTCGGCGGCGCGCGCGTCGTCGCGATCGACACGAACCCGGCGCGCCTCGACCACGCCCGCGAGCTCGGCGCGGACGACGCGCTGCCCGGCGTGGACGGCGGCACCGCCGCGCGGGTCGCGGAGCTGACCGGCGGCCGGGGCGCGGACGCCGTGCTCGACTTCGTCGGCGCGGACGCCACGATCGCGGCGGGCGTCGCGATGGTCGGCCCGGCCGGGGCGTTCGGGCTGGTCGGCGCGGCGGGCGGCGGCCTGCGCGCGCCGTGGTCCGGGACGCTGCCCCGCGACGGCGAGGTGTTCGCGTTCCAGGGATCGTCCATCGCCGACGTCCGGGAGGTCGTCGCGCTGGCGGAACGCGGGGCGATCCGCAACGACGTGGAGGTCTTCCCGCTGGACCGCGTCGAGGACGCCTACGCCGCACTCGACAAGGGGAGTCTGCGCGGCCGTGCGGTGGTGCGGCCCTAGCCCGGCGGGTCGGCCGGGTGCGGGGCGACCGGGAGCGGGGCCGCGAGGCGGTTCTCGCACATGTCGACGAGCACCCGGTAGGCGGGCTCGCCCATCAGCGCGACCAGCTCCGGGCGGTAGGTGACGTACAGCGGGTCGGGCGCGTCGTGCGCCGAGCGCGCGCTGGTGCACCACCAGTGCAGGTCGTGCCCGCCGGGTCCCCACGTCCGCCGCTCGTACTCGGTGATCGTCACGACGAGGACGCGGGTGTCGTCCGGACGGTCGCGCCACTCGAACGTCCGCCGGACGGGAAGCTGCCAGCACACGTCGGGCTTGTACTCCAGCGGCTCGCGGCCGTCCCGGAGGGCCTGCGCGTGCAGCGCGCACCCGGCGCCGCCCTCGAAGCCGGGCCGGTTCAGGAAGACGCACGCGCCGTTGAGGATGCGCGTGCGCCGCCCGCCGTCCGGGGTGGACGCCGTGAACCCGTCGCGGGTGCCGGTCCGGTGGTACTGCCAGACGTCCGGGGTGAGCCGCGCGGCGTGCCCGCTGACGCGCTTCTCGTCGTCCTCGTCGCTGAAGTGGGCGCCGAGCGAGCAGCAGCCGTCGTCGGCGCGCCCGGCGACGATGCCCTGGCAGCCGCGCGCGAACAGGCAGTTCCAGCGGGAGGTCAGCCAGGTCAGGTCGCAGCGGTACACCTGCCCGGCGTCCGCCGGGTCGGTGAACTCGATCCAGGCGCGCGGGAAGTCGGCGGCGGCCTCGTCGTTCATCCGTCCACGTTCTCGCATGTCAGGGGGCCACCGCCAGTGCCAAAGGCAACGGAACGGTCGCCAAGGGCAACGGAACGGTCAAACGCGGCCCCATGGCGGCCAGCGCGGCGGCCCGGCGGTAGCCCGTGCGGTGGCCCGGGCGGGCGGCCCGTGCGGCGGCCTGGGCGCGTTCAGTCGACGCAGGGGATGCCGCCGCCCTTGACCGCGCCGCCCTGCGCGCCGGTCGTCGGCAGCGTCGCGGTCGGCTCGGGCGCCGGCTTCCGGCCGCCGGACGACGCGACGGACGGCACGATCGCCCCCGGACCCAGCACCACCCGGACGCCGCCCGCCGGAAGCGACGCGTCGGAAACGGCCTTCACCCCGAACAGGGCGGCGATTCTCTTCGCGTCGGACCCGGCCGACGCGCCGTACCGGACGGTCGTGCGCGCGGTCGGCGCGGTGTTCCCGACCTTCCCGGTCGCGTAGCCGCCGCGGGACAGCGCGCCCGCGACCTTGGCCGCGAGCCCGGCGCGCCCGCCGCCGTTCAGCACGTCCACGGTCGTCTTCGCGCCGCCGCCGCTACCGCTGCCGCCGCTGCCGTCGCCGCTCGATGCGGGCGCAGGGGACTGCTTCGGCGGGTTCAGCGTGTCGTGCACCATCGTCCGGATCTTGTCGGGGTCGACCAGGTTCACCGACTGCCGGTTCCGCGTCCCGAAACCCTCGATCGGCAGCGTGTGGAACTCGACGTTCCCGCCGGTCAGGCTCTTGGCCTGCTGCGCGAAGCCGAGGACGTCCCAGCCGGAGTCCATCACGACGTCCTTCCTGGCGACCTTCAGCAGGCCCTGCATCCGGCCGAGGTCGCCGAAGATCCCCTCCTGCTTGAGCTGGTGCGTGACCGAGGCGAGGAACGCCTGCTGGCGGTGCGTCCGGTCGAGGTCGCCGTTGGTCAGGCCGTGCCGCTGCCGGACGAACGCGAGCGCCTGCGCCCCGTCGAGGTGCTGGCGTCCGGCGGGGAAGTCCGCCCCGGAGTAGCGGTCCCGGACCGGATGCTTGAGGCAGACGTCCACGCCGCCGAGCGTGGTGGCGAGGTCGTAGAACCCGGCGAGGTTGATCTCGGCGAAGTGGTCGATCGGCACGCCGAGCAGCTTGCGGACGGTCGAGATCGTCGCCTTCCGCGCGGCCTCCCGCCCGTCGTGCTCCAGCCGGTGCCGGTCGTGCTCGCCCCGCGCCATCAGCCTGTCCTCGGTGAACGCCTTCGTGACGCCGTAGGCCTCCTTGATCTTGCCGCGCTGCTGCGGCCCGACCGCGTCGGCGTAGTCCACGTAGTCGTCGCGCGGGATGGAGAACGCGGTCGCCTTGCCGCCGTCGTTCGGGACGTGCAGCAGGATCAGCGTGTTCGTGTTGTAGCCGCCCACGCCCTCCTCGTTCACGCCGCGCGCGCTGCCCGCGTGCAGCTGCCTGAGGATCGCGTTCGGCAGCGGGTCGCCGTTCTGGTCCTTCCGCGAGTCGAGCCCGATGAGCAGGATGTTCGTCGCGCCGTCGGTGGACTTCGGCCCGTTCCCGATCGCGTGCGAGGAGCCCAGGCCGCGCAGGTTGTCCAGGACCAGGTACGCCAGCCCGCTCGCCACCAGGATCGCGGCGGCGACCACGCAGGCGACCGCGTACGCCAGCCCGCCGAGCACCCGGCGGACCCCTCCGGGCGCGGATCGGTGCCGCTCCGGCGCGCGGCGGCGCGGCGGCCCGGGCGCGACCGTCCGCCCGCGCGTCCCCCCGCCCCCCGGCGCCCCACCGCCCGGCGCCCCACCGCCCGGCGCCCCGCCGCCGGACGCCCTGCCGCCGGACGAACGTCCGCCTGCGCCGCTTGACGAACGGCCGCCTCCGTTGCCGCCGGGCGGGCGGCCCGCGGGGCGGCCTCGGTGCGTGGTCGGTCCCACTGTTCCCCTTCCGGTCGGCTCAGCGCGTCCGCGTGCTCGTCGCCCGCACCACGGCCACCGCCACGACCAGCAGCGTCGCCGCCGCCATCGCGACGAACCCCTGGCTCAGCCAGCGGCCCGCGGCGGTCGCGAGGCCCACGCCGCCGCTCGCCGACCGGGCGTCCCCGAGCAGCCCCGCCACCGCCGCCGCGACCGCGTAGGCGATCGGCGGCATCGGCAGGACGAGCCGGACCCGCCGCACGTTCACCAGCGCCACGGCCAGCACGGACCCGGCGACGAGGCTCACGCCGAGCACGAGGCCGGGGCCGCCGCGTCCGAGGCCGTCCACCAGCGCTCCGGCGAGCGTGACGCCGCCGAGCAGCGCGCCCGCGCCGAACCCGGTCAGCATCGGATCGATCCGTTCACGTGGCTTCCTCATCGCAAGGTGGGTGCGCCGGCCTGCCGCCCAGCCTGCCAACACTTAAGCGTAAGCGCAAACAATGAAATGATCATTCTGTCGGACGGACCGCCGCGCGCACCCCGGAAACGGCGAAACCCGGCCGGAACCGCGCGGGTCCGGCCGGGCTTCGCCGGCAGTCGGCAGTCAGCGGCCAGCTCTGAGCTCTCAGCTCTCGGCGGGTCAGCTCAGCCCGAAGGCGCGGATCACCTCCTGCTTCACCGTGTTGCCCGCGTCGTCCCGCGCGGTGGCGCGGAGCGAGACGAACCCGCCTGGCGTCCTCGGGTAGGAGACGCGGCCGGTCCAGGTCGCGCCGCGGTGGTCGAGCCGCACGGCCTGCCACGTCCTGCCGTCGTCGAACGACACCTCCAGCGTGGCGCCGGTGGTCTTCTTGCCCGTCCCGACCGCGTCCGGCTGCTGCCAGGTGCTGAGCGCGATCGAGCCGTGCGAGCCCGCGCGGACGTTGCCGCTCACGTCCGTGCCGACGGCGTAGCCGAGCTGGAGCATCGGCAGCAGTGCCTTGTCGTCGCTCCCTGTGGACGTGAACTCCCACGCGCTGCGCGTGGCGGTCGAGAGCCGCCGGGACGTGTTCGCGGTGTCCTGCTCGAACCGGTACGCCGCCGGCCCGTCCACGTGCGGGACGGCCCGCTGGATCGCCTGCGAGGTGGACGACGCGACCAGCTTGCCGTTCTGGAACAGCCGGGACGCGATCCGCCCCCGCTCGTCACCGCCGGTCGTGTACGTGCCGCCGTCCGTCGGGACGTTCACCTGGAAGAAGTCGCCGGTCCGGAACGGACCCCAGTAGCCCTGGCCGAGGCGCGGCCGGGTGACCGGGTCGAACCAGGCCAGCGTGGACGCGCCGGGGGAGTAGGAGCGGCGCTCGAAGCGCTGGCTCCAGCCCGCCGGGTCCTCCGCGTCGGCGTACCAGGTGTTGCCGGGCTCGGTGGACACGTAGCTCACGCGCGTCCGGCCGAGGCCCTGCGGGTCGACCGGGCCGATGCACGGCGGCCACTGGTAGTCGCGGCAGTCGGACCGGGACTCGAAGGCGACCTGCTTCGGGTCGCCGGTGAACCGCTCGTCGATCCGCGCCAGTCCGCGCTCGCGGACGTCCCAGCCGAGCCCCGGCGGGATGCCGCCGGGGTAGGACCGGCTCAGGTCGTACTTGTAGGGGGCGAACTCGGTGGCCGAGCCGACCAGCCGGGCGTGCCTGCGCGCACCGGCGAGCAGCTTCGCGCCCTCGGCCTGCGTCACCGACGCGGCGGGCACCGCGGACGGCAGGACGTTGGTGAACCGCCCCGGACGGTCGTTCGCGACCAGCAGGAGCGCGGCCCCGGCGTTCTTCGCGGCGTCGGCCGCCTCGGTCGGCGTCACCTTGTCGCTGCGCGTGATCACCACGGCCGCGCCCTTGGCCTGGACGCCCTTGTAGTCGTCCGCGCCGCCGTTCCCGGCGGACACGATCGGCAGGTCCACCCGTCCGTCGAGGCGGACCGAGCCCTGGAAGTACAGCGGGTCGAGGGCGCCGACCCCGGCGGTCCCGGAGACGTTCAAATACGGCTTGGTGAGCCGGTACCGGACGGCGAAGTCGTACGCGCCGCCCGCGACCTTGCCGGTGGGCAGGGCGTACAGGTCGTCCAGCGAGTTCGGGAAGGAGTAGGACGTGCTGAACGCCGCGAACTGCCCGCCGATGCCGGAGTCGTGGTACGCGCCGATGCGCCGGTAGTCGGGGACGGCCTGCTTCGGCGTCCGGACGGTCAGCCGGGCGGCCTTGCCCGCGTCGAGCTTGAGCGTCGTGTTCTTCGTCAGCTTCAGGTGCGGTTCGCTGAGGAACGCGACGCCCGTCGAGCCGGGACCGCGGTCGCCGGGGACCGCGACGTAGCCGCTGATCCAGTAGACGCCGGGGGCGAGCCGCTGCTCGGGCACCGCGCCGGTCGCCGGGTCGGCCGTGATCGGCTGGACGAACTGGTCGCCGTACCGGTACAGCGACAGCTCGCCGCCGACCGGCCTGCCGTCGCGGCCGGTGAGCTTGACGTCCAGGTCGTACCGCTCGTCCTCCTTGACCAGGCCGACGGCCGTGTGCGCGACGACCTTGCCGTCCGCGCCGGTGGCGTCCACCTGGCCGGAGAAGTTCCCGGTGCCGGGCGCGTCGTCCGCGTCGGCGGTGACGTTCACCTCGGCGGTGCCGTGCGCCGGGACGGTGACCTGGTCCGCCGACAGCTTGTAGAGGCCGCCGGCCTCCTTGCCGTCCGGGCCGGTCGCGTGGGTGCTCAGCTTGAGGGTCTGCGCGGTGTCACCGGTGTTGGTGAAGGTGACGGGCTTGGTGACCGGGTCCGCGCCGGTGTGCGGCCAGGAGTGGAAGCCGAAGAACTGCGAGCCGGTCGCGGACACGTCGCCGACCGCGCCGGGCAGCCAGAGCCGTCCGGTGCCGATGTCGAACGCGGAGGTGCCCTTCAGCTCGGTCGAGGTGGACATCAGGGCGGCCTTGAGCTGCGGGGCCTTCCAGTCCGGGTGCTGCTGGGCGAGGATCGCCGCCGCGCCCGCGACGTGCGGCGTCGCCATGGACGTGCCGCTCATCCGGACGTAGGTCCCGGAGCCGGGCGAGTCCTTGGACCGCGCCGCGGTGATGTCCACGCCCGGCGCGGCGAGGTCCGGCTTCATGCCGTGGTCGCCGCCGCGCGGGCCCATGCTGGAGAAGTAGGCGCGCTCGTCGCCCGAGTCGACGGCGCCGACCGTCAGCGCCGAGTCGGCGGTGCCGGGGCTGCTGACCGTGCCCGCGCCGGCGGTGCCGGAGTTGCCCGCCGCGATGACGAACAGCGCGCCGGTCCGCGCGCTGATGCTGTCGACCGCCTGCGCCATCGGGTCGCCCGCGACCGTGACGCTCGGGTCGCCGAGGCTCATGCTGACGACGCGGGCCCTGGACGCGGCCCACTCCATGCCCGCGATGATCCACGAGTCCTGGCCGTAGCCGTCGTCGCCGAGCACCTTGCCCATGACGACCTTCGCCTCGGGCGCGACGCCGGACTGCTTGCCGTCCGAGGCCGCGCCGGTCCCGACGATCGTGGACGACACGTGCGTGCCGTGCCCCACCTTGTCGGTGATGTCCTCGCCCGGGACGAACGAGGTGCTGCCGTCGGCGACGCGTCCGGCCATGTCGGGGTGCGAGACGTCCAGGCCGCTGTCGAGCACGGCGACGGTCGCGCCCGCGCCCTTCTGGCCCTTGCGCCACACCTCGGGCGCGCCGATCTGCGGATTGCCGACCTCGTCGGACGCCTTGACCTTGCCGTCCAGCCAGACCTTGCCGAGCCCGGCGGACAGCGCGCGCGGCGCGACGCCCTTCGCGGCCGGGGCGATCGACGCCCAGAACCCCGCGATCTGCCCCTTGCCGACCTGGAGCGCGGCGGCGTTGATGCTCGGCAGGTCGCGCTTCTTCGTCGCGCCCGCCGGGACGGACCGGGCGGTCCGGGCGCCGTAGGACGCGATCAGCGGCAGGCCGGCGCCCGACTCGTCCGTGTACCCGAACCGGACGAGCTTGCTGACGTTGAACAGCTCCCGGTCGAGCTGGCCCTGCGACAGCAGCGGTTTGGCGGCGTCCGGGAGGACGTAGGTGTCCTTCCCGACCGTCTGGATCTCGGCCCCGCCGGACGATCCGGGGGCCGGGGCGACGGTCGCGACGGTCCTGCCGTCCGAGGTGGAGCCGACGGTCACGACGTCGCCGGTGATCAGCGTGACGCTCGCCTTGGCGGCGGCGTCCTTCGGGGCGGTGGGAGCGGGCCGCGTCGAGGGGGCGGCGTGGGACGGCGCGGCGGCGAGCGCGGGTGGCGCGACGCCGACCCCGAGGGCGACCGCCACCGGCAGCAGGGCCGCCGGGAGGCCGCGGGAGGGAGATCTCATGAGGGGTACCTCCGGGGCTACGGGTGATCACCCCGAGGATCATGGCGGCGCCCCGTCACCCTCAATACGAAGATCATGGCGGTTTCACGCCATGGCGTGTTCCCGTCACCGCGCCGCCCCGGCCCTGGCGTGGACGCGCCACCCGGCCTGCCATGCTGGGCCGCGTGTTCGGACTGACCCCCGACGAGACGTTCGCCTACCGCGAGCTGATCGCCGTCCCCGCCGCGTCCGCGGGCGAGCTGGCCGCGCGGCTGCGGCTCCCCGTCGCCGAGACCCGGGCGCTGCTGACCACCCTGGAGCGGCGCGGCCTCGCCTCGCACGACAGCCAGGACCTGACCCGGTTCGTCGCCGCGCCGCCCGCCGCCGCGCTCGGCGCGCTGCTCGCCGAGCAGCGGAACGAGATCAAGCGCGCGGAGCTCCAGATCGACGCGCTGCAGGAGGTCTACCAGGCCGCCTCCGCGCGGCGCGGGATCTCCGGCCTGATCGACGTCGTCCAGGGGCAGCGGCAGGTGGCCGAGCGGTTCCGGCTGCTCCAGATGGGCGCCGAGAGCGAGGTGCTCGCGTTCGTGAAGGCCCCGGCGACGGCGGTGAGCGCGGCGGAGAACACCGCCGAGCAGCAGGCGCTCGCGCGCGGCGTCCGGTACCGCGTGGTCGCCGAGCGCGCCGCGCTGGAGGAGCAGGGCGGGCTCCAAGCGGCGCTCGCGACCATCCCGGACGGCGAGCGGGTCCGGCTCGTCGGCGAGGTCCCGCTCAAGCTGATCATCGTGGACCGGCGGTCCGCGTTCCTGCCGATCCTCGCCACCCCCGGCCCGGACGGCGCGGGCGCGGTCGTCGTCCACCGGTCCGCGCTGCTGGACGCCCTGCTCGCGCTGTTCGAGGCCGAGTGGATGCGCGCCACGCCCGTCCGCACCGAAGGCGATCCCGAGACCGCCGCCGACGGCCCGCTCGACGAGACGGACGCCCGGCTCCTCGAACTGCTCCTCGCGGGCTACACCGACGACGCGGTCGCCAAGCAGCTCGGGATCTCGCTGCGGACCGTCCAGCGTCGCGTCGCCGCGCTGATGGGCCTGGCCAGGGTGCAGACGCGCATGCAGCTCGGCTGGCACGCCGCGACCCAGGGCTGGCTCCGCCCCGACCCCGCGCCCCGCGGCGACTGACCGGACCCACCCCGCGGCGACTGACCGGACCCACCCCGCGGCGACTGGCCGGCCCCACCCCGCGGCGACTGGCCGGACCCACCCCGCGGCGACTGACCGGACCCGCTCGGCCCGGCGAAGATCACGCGGATCAGTCGGTGCCGAACTCCATCGCGGCGCTGTCGAGGAGCTCCTCGTCGGCGGGCGCGGTGCCGCGCGAGGCGATGGCGTCCGCGCCGCCCTCGTCCATCGGGCCGATGAGCGCGGTGCCCGCACTGACCCCGGCGTGCAGCGCGGCCGGGTGGGACGCGCCGACCACGCCGAGCGAGGCGTACTGCTCCAGCCGGGCGCGCGAGTCGGCGATGTCGAGGTTGCGCATGGTGAGCTGGCCGATCCGGTCCACCGGGCCGAACGCCGAGTCCTCGGTGCGCTCCATGGACAGCTTGTCCGGGTGGTAGCTGAGCGCCGGGCCGGTGGTGTTCAGGACCGAGTAGTCCTCGCCGCGCCGCAGCCGCAGCGTGACCTCGCCGGTCACGGCCGAGCCGACCCACCGCTGGAGCGCCTCGCGGAGCATGAGCGCCTGCGGGTCGAGCCAGCGGCCCTCGTACATGAGCCGGCCGAGCCGCCGTCCCTCGGCGTGGTAGGTCGCGATGGTGTCCTCGTTGTGGACGGCGTTGACCAGCCGCTCGTAGGCGGCGTGCAGCAGCGCCATGCCGGGGGCCTCGTAGATGCCGCGGCTCTTGGCCTCGATGACCCGGTTCTCGATCTGGTCGGACATGCCGAGCCCGTGCCGTCCGCCGATCGCGTTGGCCTCCAGCACCAGGTCCACGGCGGAGGCGAACTCCTTGCCGTTGATCGTGACCGGGCGGCCCTGCTCGAAGCCGACGGAGACGTCCTCGGCGGGGATCTCGACGGCGGGGTCCCAGAACTTCACGCCCATGATCGGCTCGACCGTCTCGACGCCGGCGTCCAGGTGCTCCAGGGCCTTGGCCTCGTGCGTCGCGCCCCAGATGTTGGCGTCGGTGGAGTAGGCCTTCTCGGCGCTGGCCCGGTAGGGCAGGTCGCGCTCCAGCAGCCACTGCGACATCTCCTGCCGGCCGCCGAGCTCGGCGACGAACCGGGCGTCCAGCCACGGCTTGTAGATCCGCAGCTCGGGGTTGGCGAGCAGGCCGTAGCGGTAGAACCGCTCGATGTCGTTGCCCTTGAAGGTGGAGCCGTCGCCCCAGATCTGCACGTCGTCCTCGAGCATCGCGCGGACCAGCAGGGTGCCGGTCACCGCGCGGCCGAGCGGCGTGGTGTTGAAGTAGGCGCGGCCGGCGGAGCGGATGTGGAACGCGCCGCAGGCCAGCGCGGCCAGGCCCTCCTCGACCAGCGCGGCGCGGCAGTCGACCAGGCGCGCGACCTCGGCGCCGTAGAGGGACGCGCGGCCGGGCACGGAGGCGACGTCGGGCTCGTCGTACTGGCCCAGTTCGGCCGTGTACGCGCAGGGCACCGCGCCGTTCTCGCGCATCCACGCGACCGCGACAGAGGTGTCGAGACCGCCGGAGAAGGCGATCCCGACGCGTTCACCGACGGGCAGGGAGGAGAGCACCTTGGACATAGGAAGAGTATGCACTCTCCTGCATGAACATTCAATGCCCGCCGGGAATCTCCCCTCCTGTTTTTCCGAAACCCCTGTTCCGGGCCCTAAACCCCGCTCCAGAGCAGGGGCCGCACCGCGCCCGAGGTGAAGACGGTCGTCCCGGTGGCGTCCAGGGCCGCGCTCATGGCGTGCCGCGGCGTGCCGAGCAGCTTCAGCCGGGTCCGGGACGCCGCGTCCCACACCCGGACGGTGCCCTGGCGCGAGGACCCGCCGTCGTCGCCCGCGCTCACGAGCCGCCTGCCGTCCCCCGAGAACGCCACGCCCGAGACGCTCTTGTGGCCGTCCAGCCGGGCCAGCTCGGCGTGCGTCCGGACGTCCCAGAGCCGCACCACGTTCCCGCCGGTGCCGCCGTACTCGCCGACCGCCAGCGTCCGGCCGTCGGGGGAGAACGCCAGGCCGGTCGCGCCGGGGGTGCCGAGCTCGAACCTCCGCTCGCCGGTGACACCGTCGTAGACCCGCGCGTACTGGTCGGCCCCCACGGTGGCGACCGTCCGGCCGTCCCGGGTGAACGCGACGGCGTACAGCTCGCCGGGGAACTTGTCGTCGCCGCGCTTGAGCCTGGTCACGAGGCGGCCGGCGGCGTCCCAGAGGAACGCGCCGTCCTCGGTGGCGGCGGCGATCCGGCCGCGCGAGGAGAACGCGACGCCCATCGCCCGCTTCCTCGCGTCCTTCAGGGTGAGCGGGGACGCGCCCGTCCGGACGTCGAAGATCCGGACCGCGCCGTCCGAGCAGGCCGCGGCGAGGCGCGCGGAGTCGGGGGAGAACGCGACGCAGTTCGCCCCCTCCTTGCCGCAGGGGAACCGGTACAGCACCTTCGCGGACGCGGCGTCGTAGACCACGACCGCGACGTCGCCGGCGGCCATCGTCCATCCGGCGGCGGCCAGGTACCGGCCGTCCGGCGAGAACGCCGTCGAACGCCACTCGTAGATCCGGTCCGGGCCGTCCAGGAGCCGGTACCGGCCGCCGGACGGCTCCGTCTCGTCGATCCCGGCCGCCTTCTTCAGCGCGCCGGACGCCGACCGCGCGGGCGAGCCGCCGCCGAATTCCGCCCAGCCGAGCGTGGCCGCGCCACCCGCGACGAGCGTCCCGGCGACCGCCGCCAGGACCGTCCGCCGCCGCACCTGCTGCTGCGTCGGTCCCGGCTTGCGGGGGAGCGGCGGCACCGTCACCGGCTGCACCGGCGCGCCCGGCGCCGCGGCCGGGGCCGGGCGCCCCACCGCCTGAGGTCCCACCGCCTGAGGCCCGGGCGCCTGAGGCCCGGGCGTCTGAGGCCGCGCCGCCTGAGGGCCGGGCGCTTGAGGCCGCGCCGTCTGAGGGCCGGGCGCGTGAGGCGCCGCTGCCTGAGGTCCGGGCGCTGCGGGCGGCACGACTGCGGGTGACGTCGGGACCGCGGCGACGACGGGTTCGGGCGGGGCGGTGCGGAGCGTGGCGAGGAGGTGGGCCGGGGTCGGGCGGTCCGCCGGGTCCTTGCTGAGGCAGCGGGCGATGACCGCGGCGAGGGGCGGGTCCACGCCGTCGAGGTCGGGGTCGCCGCTCACCACGCGGTGGACGATCGCGCCGGGGCTGGACGCCTCGAACGGCCCGCGTCCGGTCGCGGCGAAGGCGAGGACGCCGCCGAAGGAGAACACGTCGCTGGGCGGGCCCACCTCGTCCGCCTCGATCTGCTCGGGCGACATGTAGGCGAGCGTGCCGATGACGGCGCCGGTGGCGGTCATCACGCTCGCGTCGAGCGCCCGCGCGATGCCGAAGTCGATGATGCGCGGGCCGTCCTCGGCGACGATGATGTTGCCCGGCTTCAGGTCCCGGTGGACGAGCCCGCACGCGTGGATCGCGGCGAGCCCCTCGGCGAGGCCAGCGCCGAGCGCCCGGACGCGCTCGGGCGGCAGCGCGCCCCGCTCGGCGACGAGCTCCCGGAGCGACGGCCCCGGCACGTACGCGGTCGCCATCCACGGCGCCGCCGCCTCCGGGTCGGCGTCCACGACGGACGCGGTGTAGAAGTCGTTCACCTTGCGCGCGGCCTCGACCTCGCGGGCGAAGCGGGCGCGGAAGTTCGGGTCGGCGGCGTGCTCGGCGCGGATCACCTTGACCGCGAGCCGGCGTCCGGCCGGGGTTTCGGCCAGGTAGACGCGGCCCATGCCGCCCGCGCCCAGGCGCGCCGTCACGCGATACGGGCCGACCTTTTCCGGATCTTCCGGTCCCAACGACTCCATGCAAAGGGACGATAGCGTTCCTTTGTAACCGAGGGCCGCCGGGGGATCGCGGGGACCGCGTGAACGGCGGGGGAGGCGGGGGAGTTCACGGGGACTTCACGTGTCGTTGCGCCAGGGGTCCGGGAGGCGGGTCTACCTTCGCGGGGCAGTCGTCCCTGATCCGGAGGCCCTGATGCGCCGGAAGTCCCTCCCCCTTCCCCTCCTCGGCACGGCCGCCGCCGTGCTCGCGGTCTCGTCCGCCGCGTACGCGGCCGGGGCCGGGGGCGCGAACAAGCCGCTGACCGACCACCTCGTCGGCCGCCAGGCGGACGGTTCCGTCCTCACCTCGAACAACCAGTACGTCACGCCCGCCGGGGTCAGCGTCGAGCAGTCCGGACGGCCGATGGACCTGGCCGTCCGCCCGGACGGCAAGACCGCCGTCGATCTGACCAAGTCGGGCAACGGCCTGTTCACAGTGGTCGACCTCGTCGGCCACAAGGTGCTCCAGCAGTACACGCCGCCGAAGGGCGTCGGCAGCGGCAACGTCGGCGTGACCGGCCTGCTGTACTCGCGCGACGGCAACACGCTGTGGGCGACCCAGTCCAAGAACATCCTGCGCTTCACGGTCGCGGCGGATGGGAAGCTCAGCGCGCCGGTCAGCATCGCGATCCCCGCCGACGCGTCCGTGCCGAAGGGCCCGGACGGCAGCGCCGCGCAGCCCCTTCCGACCGGCCTCGCCTGGGCGCCGGACGGTCAGCACATCGTCGTGGTGTTCAGCGGCTGGGACCGGATCGCCGTCCTCGACCCGGCGACCAACACGTTCGGTGCACCGACGAAGGTCGGGGTCGCGCCGCGCGACGTGGTCGTGGTCGGGCAGCACGCGTTCGTCAGCAACGAGGGCGGCCGGGTCCCGACCGCGCGCGACCACACCAACCTCAGCTACGACTCGCCCGTGGTCGCCGACCGCCGCGACGGCCGCGCGAACAGCGGTACGGTCTCCGAGGTGGACCTGGCGTCCGGGAAGGTCGTGCGGCACTACAAGGTCGGGCTCGACCCGTCCAGCCTGCTGGCGCACGGCACCGAGGTGCTCGTCACCAACTCCAGCGACGACACCGTGTCGGTGATCGACTCCCGGCGCGGACGCGTCGTCCGGACGTTCAACGTCAATCCGCTGCCCGGCCAGCCCTACGGCAGCTCGCCGAACGCGCTGGAGTTCCTCGACGCCACGCACCTGGCGGTCAGCCTCGGCCGGGACAACGCGGTCGCCGTCTACGAGTACGCGGGCGGCCACCGCGAGCCCGCGTTCGACGGCCTGATCCCGACCGGCTGGTACCCCGGAACGCTCCACTGGGACGCCGCGCTCGGCAAGCTCGTCGTGGCGAGCCAGGCGGGCGTCGGCGCGCTCGGCCCGGACCGGACGATCAGCGAGGGCCCCGGCACCACCCCGGCCACCGGACGCCAGGTGTACGCCGACGTCGGCACGGTCGGCCTCATCGACCGGCCGTCCCCGAAGGAGATGGCGGCCTACACCTCCAAGGTGTTCGCGAACAACCAGTGGTTCGGGCTGCGCGAGCGCAACCGGAGGGGCTCGCGGCACGAGGCGCCGGTCGCGGTGCCGGTGCGCACCGGCTCGCCGTCCAAGATCAAGCACGTGTTCGTGATCGTCCGCGAGAACCGCACCTACGACCAGGTGCTCGGGGACGACCCGCGCGGCAACGGCAAGGCCGACCTCGCGCAGTTCGGCGCGAAGGTCACGCCGAACGCGCACGCGCTCGCCCGGCAGTTCCCGCTGATCGACAACCTGTACTCCGACGGCACGAACTCCGCGTCCGGGCACACCTGGCTGGACGCCGCTTTCGTCAACGACTACCTGGAGCGGTCGTACGCCAACTACGTCCGCGACTACGGCCAGCCGGACGCCATGGTGTACCCGAAGTCCGGGTTCCTCTGGGACAACGCGCGGGCGCACGGCCTGGACGCCAAGGTGTGGGGCGAGTACGCCGAGTGGTTCAACACCAAGGACGGCAAGGACTGCCCCGGCACCTGGCAGCAGTGGTACCAGGACTCGAAGATCCTTGAGGGCAAGGCCCAGGGCGACCTGCACCTCCCCATGGGCACCTGCACGACGAAGACCGACGTGCCGTCGCTCGGCAAGATCCTCTCGCCGGACTTCCCGAACTTCCAGACGATCATCCCGGACCAGTACCGCGCCGACATCTTCCAGCGCGACCTCGCCGCGTACGAGAAGAGCGGCAGGCTCCCGGCGCTGAACATGCTCTGGGTGATGGACGACCACACCAACGGCGTCAGCCCCGGCTACCCGACGCCGTCCGCGATGGTCGCCGACAACGACCTGGCCACCGGCCGGATCATCGACTCGATCTCGCACTCGACGTTCTGGAAGGACAGCGCCGTCTTCGTCATCGAGGACGACTCCCAGAACGGCGTGGACCACGTGGACGGGCACCGCAACGTCACGATGATCGCGAGCCCGTACGCCAGGCGCGGCGCGGTCGACCACACCTACTACAGCCAGCTCAACGTCACCCGGACGATCGAGCAGATCCTCGGCCTGCCGCCGATGAACCAGCTCGACCTCGCCGCGGTGCCGATGTTCGACTCGTTCACCGACCAGCCGGACTTCACGCCCTACTCGGCCGTGCCGAACCAGATCCCGCTCGACACGATGAACAAGTCGGCGGCGCAGGTGAGCGACCCGGTGGAGAAGGCGTGGCTGGCCTGGTCGCAGAAGCAGGACTTCGCGTCCGAGGACAACCTCGCCTTCGCCCCGTTCAACCGGCTGACCTGGTACGCCAGCACGGGCTGGAAGCGTCCGTACCCGGGCGACACCAAGGTCATGACGCCGGACGAGGTGCTCGCCAGGTTCCCGCAGGACACCCCGCAGAGCACGGGCGACACCGACCTGCCGCGCAACCGGGCGCAGGTTCCGCACCATGGCTGACGCCTCCGCAGCACCCGGTGCGGCACACGGTGCGGCACCCGTGGCGGCGGCCGTCGAGGCGCGCGGACTGACCAGGCGCTTCGGCGAGACCGTCGCCGTGGCCGGGCTCGACCTCACGGTCGGGCCCGGCCGGGTGCACGGCCTCGTCGGGCCGAACGGGGCCGGCAAGACCACGCTGCTGTCGATGCTGCTCGGCCTCGTCCGCCCGGACGCCGGGACCCTGCGCCTGTTCGGGCGGACGCACGCCGAGCACGGCGCGCGCGCCCGCGACGGCGTCGCCGGGTTCGTCGAGGCCCCGCGCTTCTACCCGTACCTGACCGGCCGCGCGAACCTCGAACTGCTCGCCGGGCTGGACGGCGGCGACGCCCGCTCCCGGATCGCGTCCGCGCTGGACGTCGCGGGCCTCGGCGACGCGGTGCGGGCGAAGGTCGGCGGCTACTCGGTCGGGATGCGGCAGCGGCTCGGCATCGCCGCGTCGCTGCTGCGCGACCCGCGCCTGCTGATCCTGGACGAGCCGACCAGCGGCCTCGACCCGGCCGGCATGCGCGACGTCGCCGCGCTCGTCGGACGGCTCGCCGCCGACGGCGTCGCGGTCCTGCTGAGCAGCCACGACATGGACGAGGTCGAGGACCTCTGCGACGACGTGACCATCCTGAACGCGGGCCGCGCCGCGTTCGACGGGACGATGGCCGAGCTGCGCGAGCGCGCGCCCGCGCCGGAGTTCCGGCTGACCACCGGCGACGACCCGGCCGCGCTCGACCTGGCGTCCGGGATGCCGGAACTGGAGGTCTCCCAGGACGGCGACGGCGGCCCGCTGTCGGTGCGCGCGACCCGCGAGCGGCTGGACGAGTACGTGGTCGGCCTCGGCCGCGCCGGGATCCCCGTCCGGACGCTGACGCAGCGCACCTCGGCGCTGAAGTCGCTGTTCTTCGACCTCACGGGCGGCGAACCGGCCGAGCCCGCCGCCGCCCCGACTCTGGAGAAGGTGCCGGGATGACCGCACTGGACGTCCGTCCCGCCGGGGCCGCCGCGGCGGCGCGCGGCGGGACGCTGGTCGTGTACCGGTGGGAGACCGCCAAGCTCGTCCGGCAGGTCCGGACGCGGCTGGTCGCGCTCGCCTGCGTCGTCGCGCCGTTCCTGTTCGTCGCGGCGCTGGAGGTGCAGACCACGACGCCGCAGGACACCCTGTTCGGCCGGTGGGTGCACGACAGCGGGTTCGCCGTCCCGCTGGTGGTGCTCGGCTTCGCCGGGCAGTGGGCGCTGCCCGCGCTGACCAGCGTCGTCGCCGGGGACATCTTCGCCTGCGAGGACCGGCACGGCACCTGGCGGACGATCCTGACGCGCTCCCGGTCGCGCGGGCAGATCTTCGCGGGCAAGACGCTCGCGGCGCTGACCTACGCGATCGCCGTGACCGTCCTGCTCGGCGCGTCCAGCCTGCTGGCGGGCGTGCTCGTGGTCGGCCACCAGCCGCTCGTCGGGCTGTCCGGGACGCTGCTCGCACCGGGCCGCGCCACCGCGCTCGTCCTGGCGAGCTGGGCGTCGGTGCTGCCGCCGGTGCTCGGCTTCACCGGCCTCGGCCTGCTGCTGTCGGTCGCGGGCCGCAACGGCGCGCTCGGCATCGGCGGCCCGGTCGTCATCGGCCTGGTGATGCAGCTCGGCTCGATGGTCGACCTGCCCGTCCCCGTCCGGACGCTGCTGCTCAGCACGCCGTTCGGCACCTGGCACGGCCTGTTCGCCGACCCGCCGTTCCGCGGCCCGCTGCTGTGGGGCGCGGCCGTCAGCGCGGGCTACCTCGTCCTGTGCGTCGGCGGCGCGTACGCGCTGCTCCGCCGCCGTGACATCACCGGAGGATGACCGCCGTGCGCCGCGCCCTCGCCCTCGTCCTGACCGCCGCCGCCCTGCTCGCCGCGGCCGGATGCGACACGACCGGGATCACCCGCGACCGGGTGGACGCCGCCGTCGCCCCGACCTTCGCCCACCTGTACGTCCTGCAGCAGCGGCTGCGTGGACGCGAGGTCACGGTCGCGTCGGTGAAGGCCCGCGCCGACTGCGCCCGCGGCACCGGCCCGAACGCCGCCACCAAGGGCGCGGGCGACGACTGGACGTGCACCCTGTCCTGGTTCAACGCGGGCCCCGCGATCACCGCGACCGCGAACTACCAGCTGCACGTCCAGCCGAACGGCTGCTACACCGCCGACGGCGACGGCCCGTCCGACCTGAACGGCACGCCCACCCTCACCGCCGCGGACGGCGCGAACGTCACCAACCCCCTCTGGCGCTTCGACGGCTGCTTCGACATCTCCTGACCTCACCCCGCGGCCGGCGCCTTGAGGCCCTGTGGACGGCGGGGCGGGACGAACGGTGAGGACGGACGGCCGCCGTCAGGGTTTGCGGCCGACGCCGCAGAACTCGTCGATCGGGGTGATCTCGCCGATGTCGGCGGCGGGCGGGTGCCACAGGGGGCACGAGACGACGCCGGGCGGGAGCAGCTCGAAGCCCTCGAAGAAGCCCTCGATCTGCGCCGGGCTCCGCAGCACGTACGGAGGCTCGGCGGACGCGTTCCAGATCTCGGCGGCCTTGGCGGTCGCCGGATCCACGACGTTCGTCGCGTCGTACACGGCGAGGTAGCTGCCGCTCGGCAGCGCGGCGGTCAGCCGCCGGACGATCGCCCGCGCCTCGTCGTAGTCGGTGATGTGGCCGAGGATGCCCATCAGCAGCAGCGCGACCGGCTGCTCGAAGTCCAGGGTGTCGGCCGCGCCCGCGATGATCCGCTCCGGCTCGCGCAGGTCGGCGTCCAGGTAGGCCGTGCGCCCCTCGCGCGAGCTGGTCAGCAGGGCGCGCGCGTGCGCGAGGACGAGCGGGTCGTTGTCCACGTACACCACGCGGACGCTCGGCGCGGCGCGCTGCGCGACCTGGTGGACGTTGTCGGCGGTCGGCAGCCCCGTGCCGACGTCCAGGAACTGCCGGACGCCGAGGTCGGCGGCCAGGTGGTGCACCGCGCGCTTGAGGAAGTCGCGGGTGGCGCGGGCCATCAGCGCCATGTCCGGGATCACCTTGAGGATGTCGTCGCCGACCTGCCGGTCCACGGGGAAGTGGTCCTTGCCGCCGAGCCAGTAGTTCCAGATCCGAGCGGTCTGCGGCACATCGTGCTGGATCGCGGGGGTCTCGTCCGTCACGGTCGGTTCCTCACTCGAGGGAGCGTCACCGGCGGTCCTTCACGCCGTCCGGAACCATCCAACATGGCGTGATCGAGTTTGGGAAGCGGCCGGCCCGACCGACCGTTCGCCGGTGGAATGTCCGACCGGCGTCGTACGGTGGGCGGGTCACGGAAGGGGTCGGCCAGTGAAGCTGCTCACCGCAACCAACCTTTCTCAGGGCTACCGCGACAACGACTTCGCCTGGTGCGTGGAGGGCGAGCTCGTCCACATCGGCGTGGTCTGCGACCGCGACGCGGGCGATCCGGACGGCGGCTGCGGCTGCGCCCGGGCGTTCGCCGGGCTCAACTCGCACCGCGCCACCACCACCGCCATGGTCCGCGACGTGCCCGGATTCACCGAGGCCGACTACGTCGAGGCGATCCGCAGCAGCCTGGAGCAGCAGGGCTACGACGGCTCGCACGCCGAGCACGAGGCGGCGGGGCTGCGCACGCTCGTCCGCGACTGGCCCGTCGGGGCCATCGTCGAGCGCCGGCTGGACGAGATCGTCGTCCGGCAGGTCGTCCAGCCGTAGTTCCGGGGGAGCGCCCGGCGGGGGAGGCCGCGTCCGGGAGGGGGCTTCGAGAGGGGGTCTCGGAAGGGCGAGGGGGTCAGGGGAGGCAGGCGCGGACGCCGCCGGTGCCGCCGGCGGTGAACTGGGCGATGCGCTGGGCCGCGGTGCCGTGGTCGCCCGAGCGGGTCCACGGGGCCCCGTCGCCGATCCGCTGGAACGCGGCGACGATCTCCTCGGCGTCGCCGCGGTCGAACCGCAGCTCGCCGTCGCGGGCCGCGCCGTGCAGCGCCGCGCCCGCGAGGCAGTCCGCCTGGAGCTCGGTGCGGTCGGAGACCAGCGCGGCCGGCATCCGGTGCTGGACGGCGTGCCCCCACTCGTGCGCGATGACCATGTAGACCCAGGCGTCGCCGCGCCCGTAGCCGCCGCGCATGAGGTGCTCGTCCCAGGCGAGGTAGTCGCCGTCGGGGCAGTACGCGGCGTTGTCCTGTTCGAGCCGGCGGTCGCCGCACCGGGGCGCGGTGGCCGGGTGGGCGCCGTCGTAGGGGCCGAGCACGCCGGGCGGGTCGTAGCGTCCGCCGAAGGCCGCGGTCCAGTGCCGCCGCCAGAAGCCGTCCACGACGTCCTGGGCGTCCTGGAGGTCCTTCTGGAAGGTGGTGTCGTCGAAGGCGTCCGTGCGCGGGCGGTCCATGGTGCGGGCGGTGGCAGACGGCCGGTCCGCGGCAGGGCCGGTCGCGGCGTCACGGCCGCTCGGGCCGGAGCCGCGGTCGGCGTTCTGGCCGGTCGCGGGGGCTTTGGCCGCGCCTGGACGCTGAGGCGGCCGGACGCCGGGAGTCTCCTCGACGGAGCCGAACGTGGCCTGCACGCTCGGCGGTGACGACGAGACCGGGAAGTCGCCCGTGGGCGTGCCGGGCATGAGCGACCCGGCGCTCGGGGCGACGGGCGCCTCGCCGGGCGTCGCCGTGAACGCGGACGCGGCGGACGGGACCGCCAGCGCGCCGCCGGTCGCGAGGGTCGCGCCGAGCGCCAGGATGGCCAGCGACCGCCCGCCGACCGGCAGGTGGGCGGGGATCGGCGACCAGTGGGGGAGGTGCATCGCCGCCTCCAGGATTCCGGGTGACGGAACCATCGGACGGCAATCCCGGCTCCGGCCGCATCCTTCTCGGCGCAACCGTCACGGCGGGGTGATCGGCCTCTCCCCTCTTGGTTACAGTGAGTGCTGGATTTGACGCTCTCCGTAAAGGCTCGTTATCTGGTCGTTCGCGGTCGGACCGTACGAACGGAGGACGACCGGCGCGCCGAGCGCGTTCTCGACGTCCGCCACCGGATCGCCGAGCGGCTCGATGACCGGACGCGCGCGGAGCAGCCGGTCCGTGAGCGCCGCCTGCCGGTCCAGGTCGCGGTCGCGTCCCGGTTCGGAGGGCAACCGGCGCACGGTCTCGCCGTCCAGCGCGTAGGCCCGGCAGATGCCCAGGTCGGGACGGTTCCGGGCGACGTCGAGATGGGTGAGCGCCAGGCCGTCCACGCCTCCGGCGGCCCGGACGGCGTAGTCGAGCGCCACGGCGTCCAGGTGCCCGACGCGGAACGCGCCCTGCCACGGGCCGGCGCCGTTGTGCGGGTCGGGCAGGTCGGACGTCAGCGCCGGGTCCTCGGTCACGAACGGGCCGGGCCCGTGGCGCGTCGCGTAGGCGCGCAGCACGCCCAGCCGATATCCCTCCTCACCCGCCTCCGCGAGCAGCGTCTCCGCGTTCGCGAACGTCGTCGTGGACCACGTCGTGTACGGGTGGAAACCGTGCCATTCGTCCAGTAGGACGCCCTGCGCGCCCTCGAACACGACGCGTTCCGATCGCAGGACGCGCGGCAGGTACCCGTCGTCCACGATCCGCACGCTCGCCGCGAACGCGAGGAACGCCGTCATGCAGTCATCGACGCTCGGCACCGCCTCGCCGCGAGGGTCGCGTGTGCTTGGATCGGCCGGGAACTCGGCGCGGTACCAGTCGTGGACGGCCGTGAGGCGGCGGCGCAGGCGTGCGGGCGCGAGGCAGTCCCCGGCGCGCGGAGCGAGGTCGGGATGGGCGAGGGCGAACGCGGCCGTCTCGCCGACGCCCATCCCGCACGAGCCGTGCCGGGCCGCGCCGCGCGCCGCCTCCCGCGCGCGGTTGGCGGCCCGGTGGTACGGCGTCGTGAGCGGCGCGTCCCAGTTCACGGTCAGCCGCGCGAACGCGTCGCGCACGCCGAGCGCGCGCAGGTGCTCGTGCTCGGCGGCGAGCGACAGCGGATCGACCATCATGAACCGGGACAGGTGCGTCCGGACGCCGGGCACGAACGTCCCCGAGCCGAACTGCGCGAACGTGTGGTGCCGCCCGTCCGAGGCCACCACGTTGTGCGCGGCCTGCGCACCCCCGTTGAACCGGACGACCGTGTGCACCCCGCCTTCCCCGCCCCACCGCAGCCCGCCAGTCCCACCCGCGCCCCCCGTTCCATGCGCGCCCCCCGTTCCACGCGCGGCCCCTGTTTCCCGCGCGGCCCCTGTCCCACGCGCGGCCCCTGTTTCGCGCGCGGCCCCTGTTTCGCGCGTGGCCCCTGTCCCACGCGCGGCCCCTGTTCCATGTGCGGTCCCTGTCCCGTGCGCGGCCTCCGTTCCACGCGTGGTCCCTGTTTCGCGCGTGGTCCCTGTTTCGCGCGCGGAACGGGCGGCCCGGGTGCAGAGTCCGTGGACCACGGCGCCCTTTCCGGCGTCGCCGAAGCCGAGGTCGACGACGATGACGTGGCGCATCAGAGCCGCCGGTTGCCCGAGCCGCGGCCCGGACGCCGGAGCGCGGACGGCGGGCCCGACACCGCGACCGCCCTCCGCCGCCGGCGCAGCGGGGTGAGCGCCTTCGACACGGCCGGGCCCGCGTCCGAGCCGAACTCGTCCAGGTCGGCGAGGCCCTGGTCGAGGTCGATGGCGTCCTCGCCGAGGCCGACGGTGAGCGCGATCGTCTCGCAGACCGCGTCCAGGTCGTCCAGGAAGAGGACGTTCTGGCCGAACTGCTCGCGCCAGAAGTCGCGCAGGCGGGCGTCGCCGGTGTGGTAGGCGCCGTCCGGGATGATGAAGTAGACGTCCCAGACGCGCTTCAGCTCCTCCAGGAGCGCGGGGAGCGGCAGGTCCGCGCGCAGGTCGTCGCCGATCACGTCGCGGACCTGGGACCGCCGGACGGCCGGGTAGGCCAGCTCGTCCCCGATCATGAACAGGTAGCCGCGCTTCCCGCGCTTCTCGTAGCAGTCGATCGCGGTGTGCCGGGCCATGAAGTACATGGCCAGCTCGTAGGACTCCTTCATCTGGCCGCCGCCCCCGCCCTCCAGCAGGATCCTGCCGAGGTCGTCGTCCATCCGGTTGTCGGACTCGAACTGCCCGACCTGGAGCGGCGCGCGGTCGCAGTGCGCGTCGCCGATCGCGCCGAACATGATCTGCGGGTGCGCGGCGTAGCCCTTGCGCAGCAGCAGTCCGAGCAGGTCGGGCAGCCGCGTCTGGAGCGTGCGCGGCACCGTGCCCATCGAGCCGGTGACGTCGAACAGGACCGAGATCGCGAGGGACTCGGGGTGCTCGTCGGAGTCGCGCGCCTCGCGCACTCCGGCGTCCTTCGGATCCAGGTCGGGGTGGACGGCGGTCGCGCCGCCGTCGCTGTACTGGAACGCGCTGATGCCGTTCGCGGCCTGGTAGGCGCGATTGGCGTCGTAGACGTTGGTGGACCAGTTGCCACTACCCATGGCTGCCTCCTACGGGCATGGTGAACGGACGGAACGTACGGGGGCCGTAAAGCCGGTCGAGCAGCTCGTCGAGTTCGGCGAGCAGCCGCCAGGCGTCGCGCGGACGCCGGTGCGGCGAGGGGAGGGCGCAGCCCGCGGCGAAGCGGCGCATCGGCTCGGGGGCGCGGTCGCCGAGGAGCCGGGCCATGCAGCGGGACGCCATGAACACGTCCGTCGCGGGGACGGCGGGCTCGCGGGCCGGGACCTCGGGCGGGTACAGGCCGGCGTGCCGGTCGACCAGCGCGGGGACGCGTCCGCCGGGACGGGTGACCGAGTAGCACCAGTCGACCAGGACGAGCCCGTGCTTCTCGGGATGGATCAGCACGTGCTCGGGCACGACCGCGCCGTGCACGACGCCCGCGCGGTGGGCGAAACCGAGCGCTACCAGGAGCCGCCGCCACATCCATGCCGCGTCGCGCGGGTGCAGGCCGTCCGGGTAGGCGGCGGCGACGTCGGCGAAGGTGACGAAGCCGTCGAGCGGCGCGAGGACGTTGACGCGGCGCGTCTCGCCACCGTCCGGGTCGCGGTGCCGGAAGGCGGTGACCAGCTTGGGCGCGTACGGGCGGAACTTCGGGTCGCCCTTGAGGCGCAGCGTCCGCAGCGCCTCCTCTTCGCGGGCCATGAGGTCGTTGTCGGCGGGGTCGCGCGGCATCTTGAGGACGACGCGCCGTCCGCCGTCCTCGGCGGCGAAGAGCTCGGCGAGGTCGCCGCTCGCGACGGTCTCGCCCAGGCGGAACCGGTGCGGTCCGACCTCGATGACCGGGGTCGCCGCGGCGTTGTAGGCGTGCCACAGCTCGGAGAGGCGGGCGAAGTGCCGGGACGAGCCGTCCCGCGTGGCGTCCGGGTGGACGAGCCGGGCCAGCCGCCGGTACAGCCGCGCGGCCTCTCCCGCGTCCGGGCCGAACACGTCGGCGGCCGTGGCGGCGCGCTCCAGCAGCGCCACCGCCTCCTCGCGCGTCCGCAACGCCTCGGCCGCTTGGCGCGTCCGCAACGCCTCGGCCGCTTGGCGCGTCGGCGGCGCCACCGCCTCCTCGCGGGTCATCTGATCTCCTCCTCGCGGCTGGGCCTGAGCAGGGCGGGGTGCAGCAGGCGCGCGTCGCCCGCGCGGTAGAGCTTGGGCTTGGGGCCGCCGCGCCGTCCCTCGCGGTCGGCGGTGGTTCCGGTGGCCTCGACGAACCCGGGGACGGACAGGACCTTCCGGTGGAAGTTGCCCGCGTGCAGCTCCTCGCCCCAGACCGTCTCGTAGACGGCGCGCAGCTCGGGGATCGTGAACTCGGGCGGGCAGAACGCGGTGGCGAGCGGCGTGTACTCGAGCTTGCCGCGCGCGCGTTCCAGGCCGTCCGCGAGGATGCGCGCGTGGTCGAACGCGAGCTTGCGCGTGGTGCCGGGGTGCTGCGTCCCGGCCTCGCTGAGGCCCAGCTCGTCCACCCGGACCCAGGCGGCCTCGGCGGCGTCGCCGCCGGCGCGCGGGTCGGGCAGTTCGGGCGCGAACGCCAGGTAGGCGACGGAGATCACGCGCATCCGCGGGTCGCGGCCGGGCGCGCCGTAGGTCGCGAGCTGCTCCAGGTGCAGGCGCGCCATCGGGCCGCCGGGCTCGGCCGGGTCGAGGCCGGTCTCCTCGGCCAGCTCGCGGCGCGCGGCGGCGGGGAGGTCCTCGGCGTCGCGGACGCCCCGGACGAACCCGCCCGGCAGCGCCCACATCCCGCTGAACGGGGCCTGGCCGCGCCGGACGAGCAGGACGTTCAGCCCGCCGTCCCGGACGGTCAGCGCCACGACGTCCACCGTCACCGAGACGGGGTCGTAGTCGCGCGGATCGTAGGCGGCGAGGAAGTCGCGCTCGTCCTGGGGCGGCTCGGCCGGGGTCATCGTTCTCCCTCTGAGTCTTTCTCGACTTGAGTCAATCTCGACTTGAGAAGAACATAGCGCGCGAAGCGTCCGGCGTCCAGGGTGATTTGAGGTGGACGACGGCCGTGCCCTACCCTCGACCTGGATCGATAAGGTTAGGTTTACCTAACCGCTGACTCTTCCTATGGACGGCGGTGAGCGGCGCGATGCTGCGCAGGCGGATGGCGGTGCTGGCGCTCGCCGCGCTCGCGCTCGCCCTCGCCGTCCTGGCCAGCCTCGCGCTCGGCAGCCGCTCGATCGCCCCCGGCCACGTCTGGGACGCGCTCCTCCACAAAGGCGGCACCGACGAGGACCTGATCGTCCGCTCGCTGCGCGTGCCGCGCACGGTCGTCGGCCTCGCCGCCGGGGCCGCGCTCGCCGTCGCGGGCGTGCTCATGCAGGCGCTCACCCGCAACCCGCTCGCCGACCCGCGGATCATGGGCGTGACCTCCGGCGCGTCGCTCGGCGTGGTCATCGCGATCAGTGTGTTCGGAGTGACCTCGCTGCCGTCCTACCTGTGGTTCGGCGTCGTCGGCGCCGCCCTCGCGGGCGCGCTGGTGTACGCGCTGTCCGCGCGGACCCGCGACGGCGCGTCCCCGGTCACCCTCGCGCTCGCCGGGACCGCCCTGGACGCCTCGCTCACCGGCGTCGTCGTCGGCGTCCTGACGGTGAACCAGCAGACCTTCGACACGTTCCGCTTCTGGGCCGTCGGATCGCTCGCCGGACGCCCGCCCCAGGTCGCGAGCTGGGTGCTGCCCTTCGTGGTCCTCGGCGTGCTCGTCGCGTTCGCGTCCGCGCGCGGCTTGGACGCGCTCGCGCTCGGCGACGACGTCGCGCGCGGCCTCGGGCGCAACGTCGGACGCGTCCGGCTGAGCGCCGCCGTCGCCGCGATCCTGCTCACCGGCGCCGCCGTCGCCGCCGCCGGGCCGATCGGCTTCGTCGGCCTCGCCGTCCCGCACCTCGCCCGCTTCCTCGTCGGAGCCGACCACCGCTGGACGCTCGCCGTCTCGCTCCTGCTCGGCCCGACCCTCCTGCTCGCCGCCGACGTCATCGGCCGCCTCGTCGTCCCGCCCGCCGAAGTGCGCGCCGGCGTCGTCACCGCCCTGCTCGGCGCGCCCTTCCTGCTCCTGCTCGTCCGCCGCGCCAGGACGGTGACCGCGTGACCGCCGTCCATCCCGCCCGCCCGCACACCACCCCCCGGACGACCGCGCGCCCGGCGGTCGCCCGGTCCTGCCGGACGGTGACGAGATGACCGCCGTGCGGCATCCGGCGGCGGGGACGCTGGTGGTGGGGTTCGGGCCGGTCGCGTTCGCCGTCCGGCGGCGGGCGCTCGTGTTCGGAATCGTGCTGGCCGTGCTCACCGCAGTGGCGGCGCTGGCGGCGCTCGCCATCGGGAGCACGTTCGTCGCGCCCGGTGACGTGCTGCGCGCGCTCGCCGGGAACGGTCCAGCGACGCTGGTCGTGCAGGACCTGCGCCTGCCGCGCGTCGAGGTCGGTCTCGCCGTCGGCGCGCTGCTCGGCGTGTCCGGGGCGCTGCTCCAGTCCGTCACGCGCAACCCGCTCGCCGCCCCGGACGTCATGGGCGTCACGCAGGGCGCGGGCCTCGCCGCGACGGCCGTGATGGCGTCCGGCCTGGGCACGAGCTGGCTCGGCCCCGCCGCGCTCGCGGGCGGGCTCGCCGCCGCTGCCGCCGTGTTCGCGTTCGCCGGACGCACCGGCCTGACCGCCAACCGCTTCGTCCTGTCCGGGATCGCCGTCGCGCTCGCGCTCAAGGCGCTCATCGAGGTCTTCATCGTCGGCGCGGACCCGGCGGACGGCGAGCGCGCCCGCGTCTGGCTGTCCGGCAGCCTCGCCGGGCTCGGCCAGCGCGAGACGCTCACGCTGCTCGTCCCGCTGCTGGTGCTGTCGCCCGTCCTGCTGTGGGCGGGCCGCGCGCTCGACACCGCCGGGCTGGACGACGACCTCGCGCGCGGGCTCGGCGTCCGGGTCGGCGCGCGGCGGCTGCTGCTCGGCCTGGTCGCCGTCGTCCTCGCGGCGCTCGCGGTGTCCCAGGCGGGGGCCGTGGACTTCGTCGCGCTCGCCGCCCCGCAGCTCGCCCGGCGGCTGCTGCGCGCGGACCGTCCGCCGCTGCTCTGCGCGGCGCTCACCGGCGCGCTGCTCACCGTCGTCGCCGACCTGATCGCCCGGACCGCCTTCGCGCCCGTCCAGCTCCCGGTCGGCGTGCTCACCGCCGCGCTCGGCGGCCCCTACCTGCTCTGGCTGCTCGTCCGGAGGAAGAACGCATGACCGACACGCCGGAGAAGACCGCAGCGCCCGAGAAAACCGCAGCGCCCGAGAAGACCGCAGCGCCCGAGAAGACCGGAGCGCCCGTGAAAGCCGCCGCCAGGACCGCCGCGCCCGTCCGCCCGCCGGTCACGCTCGCCGCGCGCGACCTGACCGTCGGGTACGGCGACCGGACGATCCTGTCCGGGCTCGACCTGGAGCTGCCCGGCGGCGCGTTCACCGTGATCATCGGGCCGAACGCGTGCGGGAAGTCCACGCTGCTGCGCACCCTCGCCCGGCTGCTCGCCCCGCGCGGCGGCGCGGCCCTCATCGACGGCGCGGACGTGCACGGCATCAACACCCGCGAGCTGGCGCGCCGCCTCGGCGTCCTGCCGCAGTCGCCGGTCACGCCCGAGGGCCTCACCGTCGCCGACCTCGTCGCGCGCGGGCGCCAGCCGCACCAGCGCTGGTTCCGGCAGTGGAGCGCCGCCGACACCGAGGCGGTCGAGCGGGCGCTGGAGCTGACCGACCTCACCGCCCTGCGGGACCGTCCGGTGGACGCGCTGTCCGGCGGCCAGCGGCAGCGGGTCTGGATCGCGCTCACCCTCGCGCAGGACACCGACGCCCTGCTGCTGGACGAGCCGACCACCTACCTCGACCTCGCCCACCAGATCGAGGTGCTCGATCTGCTGCGGCGGCTGAACCGCGACGGGGGCCACTCGGTCGTGGCCGTCCTGCACGACCTGAACCAGGCGTGCCGGTACGCCGACCACCTGGTCGTCATGAAGGGCGGCGCGGTCGTGCGGCAGGGCGCCCCCGCCGACGTGATGGACGAGCCGTGCCTGTCCGAGGTGTTCGGCCTCGGCGGAGTGGTCGTCCCGTGCCCGGTCACGGGCGCGCCCATGGTCGTGCCGGACGCCCCGGCCTGAGTGAAGGAGAACGTCACGTGAGACTGGTGAAGGGACTGGCGGTCGCCGCCGCCGCGGCGCTGGCGCTGAGCGCGTGCGGCGGGTCGGGCGGCTCGTCGGCGTCCGGGGCGACGCACGTGGTCAAGCACGCGATGGGGGAGACCAAGGTCTCCGACCATCCGAAGAAGATCGTCGTGCTGGACACCGACAAGCTCGACACGCTCGCGACCCTCGGCCTCACGCCGGTCGGCGCGACCGTCCCGGACCAGCAGGCCGGGATGCCGAAGTACCTCGGCGACGGGTTCGGCAAGGTGAAGAGCGTCGGCACCACCCAGCAGCCGGACGTCGAGGCCATCGCCGCGCTGAAGCCCGACCTCATCCTCGGCTCGAAGTTCCGGATGGAGAAGTACTACGCGCAGCTCTCCAAGATCGCCCCGACCGTGTTCACCGACAAGGTCGGCGTCACCTGGAAGCAGAACTTCCTGCTGGACGCCGAGGCCGTCGGCGAGAAGGCCGAGGGGCAGCAGAAGCTCAAGGCGTACGAGGACCGCGCGGCGCAGGTCGGCAGGTCGTTCGGCGATCCGGCGAAGCTGAAGGTCAGCGTCATCCGCTTCATGCCGGACGAGATCCGGCAGTACGGGCCCGACTCGTTCTCCGGGATCGTCCTGCACGACGCGGGGCTGTCCCGTCCGGACGCGCAGCTGCTGAAGGACAAGTCCGACAAGCGCTTCGCGCCGCTGAGCCCCGAGCGCATCGACCAGGCGGACGGCGACTTCGTGTTCGTCGCCGCCTACGGCGCGAAGGCCGCGAACGAGCAGGCCAAGGTCACGGCCGGTCCGCTCTGGCAGCGCCTCGGCGCGGTCAAGGCCGGGCACGCTCAGGTCGTGGACGACGAGATCTGGATGACGGGCATCGGCCCGACCGCCGCGAACAAGATCCTCGACGACCTCACCAAGTACCTCGGCCCGCTGGCCAAGAAGTAACCGGCTCAGGCGGCCGCGAGCAGGGCGTTCAGTCCTTCGGGGCCCGGGACGGGGCGAGCGGCAGGCGCAGCACGAAGCTCGCGCCGCCGAGCGCACTGTCGCCCAGCGTCAGGGACCCGCCGTACGTGCGGGCGATCTCGCGGGCGATGGGCAGGCCGAGGCCCGTCCCGCCGGGATCGCGGGCCTGGGAGACCGGACCCCGCGCGTACCGGCTGAAGATCCTCTCGCGCTGCTCGGGCGCGACGCCCTCCCCGTCGTCGTTCACCTCCAGCCGGACGGTCGCGTCCCCGACGGCCGGGTCCGCGCCCTCGACCGCCACCACGACCTCGACGGTGGATTCGGCGTGCCGTTCGGCGTTGCTGACCAGGTTGTTCAGCAGCCGGGCCAGCCGGATCGGGTTCGCGCGGACGAGCGCGCCGTCCTGGAGCTTGGTCGTGACGGGCACGCGGCCGTGGCGGTGGGCGACCTCGCCGCGCACCGCCTCGGCCAGGTCGACCAGTTCCACGGGCGCGGGCGCGCTCGTCGTCAGCCGGGACAGTTCGAGCAGGTCGGCGACGATGGCGTCGAGACGTTCGGCCTGCGCCAGGGCCGCCTGGACGCCTTCCCGCGCGGGACCCTCGGGCAGCTCGGCGAGGGCGAGGTCCAGTTCGGCGGTGAGCGCGGTGATGGGCTGGCGCAAGTCGTGCGAGGCGTCCGAGAGGAAGCGGCGCTGCCGGGTGTTCGCCTCGTCCAGGCGGTCGAGCGTGTCGTTGACCGTCTCGGCGAGGCGCTGGAGCTCGCCGCCGCCGCTGTACATCACCGGCACGCGCCGACCGGACTCGTCGAGCCCGTACCGCACCATGTCGGCGCGGATCGCCATCACCGGACGCAGCGCCGTGCCGATCAGCCACCACACCCAGCCCGCGATGAGGGCGAGCGCCACCAGGTAGAGCAGCGCCATCCCGGCGCGCAGCGGCCAGTTCGGCTCCTGGCCCGGGACGCGCGCGGCGGCGTAGACCATCACGTTGTCGCCGTAGGCGGAGTTCGCGAGATGGACGCCGCGGACCGTGACGCACGGTTTCAGGAACCGCGGGCAACGCGTGCGGTCCGTCCACACGAGGACGTCCGGGTCGGAGACCAGCGCGGGCTTGCCCTGCAACTCCCTGGACGCCGCCAGGACCCGTCCCTGCGGGTCCACGATCTGGAGGAGCCGCACTCCGCGCGCCTGGTCGGGAATGGGGCCGGGCAGCCGCTCCTTGACGACCCGGGCGGCGACCTCGCGGGCGGCATCCCCGGTCCCGCGGTAGACCCGCTCCCGCTCCAGGTTCGTGATCAGTATGGTGACCAGCGTCAACGTCACGCCGAGCACGACGGCCGCGACGAGCACCGTCAGGACGGTGGCCCGGCCCCGGACCGACACCCAGAGCCGCGCCCACCACCGGTCGATCCGTCCCATCGCCCGCCCCGCGTCCGAGGCCGAAGTCCTCGTCACCGTCGCCGCAGGCTCAGTCCTGCCGTCCCGCCGAGTCCGGTGTGCGGCCGTAGGAGTCCGGGGTGCGGCCCTCGGAGACCGGCATGCGGCCGTCGAGATCCGTCACCTGGCTCGCGGGCAGGAACGGACGGCACCGGCAGTTGGGCGGTGGCGGCGCGCAGGGGATCGGGCCGACGTTCACGCTCGCCCGCGCCCGGTCCACCACCGCGGACTTGCGGTACTCGTACAGCGTCGCGGTGTTGGTGGCCCTGGGCGGGTTCACGCAGCGCGGATAGGAGACCTTGACGACGTAGCTGATCGTGCACTTCTGCCCGCCGGCCAGGTAACCCGCGCCGGGAAGCAGCTCGTCGCTCTTCCGCGCGAAGAAGCCCTTGACGGGCGTGCACGCCGGACGCGGTCCGCTCACCTTGGTCTCGGTGATCGCCACGACCTTGCCCTTGCCGAACACCCGGGCCACGTCGTCGGTGACGCGGGGACGCGCGGGCATGTTGCCGTAGGGGTTCCTGACCGTGACCGTGTAAGGGAAGGCGTAGGTCACGCGCTTGCGGGACGACGAGACCCGCTTCCCCTTGCCCGCCTTCTTGGTGATGGCGGTGTCCCGGCAGCCGAAGAACCGGGTGATCGCCGCCGTGCCCTTCGGATCCCCGTCGCTGACGATCACGACCTTGTCGACCGGTTCGTCGAAGACGACGTCCACGACGCTGCTGGGAGCGAAATCGTTGGGACCGGGATCGATGACGCCGGTGGTGTCGGCGATGTCGAGTCCGCCGCCGCCGGTCGACACCTTGGGATTGTCGCCGCCCCGCGGAATGCCCTTGGGCACGACGGGCTTGCCGTTGTGGTAGCCGACGATATGCAGATGCTCGTAGGCGTCCAGGTCGACCACGCTGAAGAACAGGCGCTGCGCGTAACCGAGGTCGTAGGTGGCCGTCAGCGGCTCGTGCTGGTTGTCGGGCAGCAGCGCCTGCCCCTGCCAGTGGGGGTCCAGGGAACCGCCGTGGCCGGCCGGGTAGTTGATGGTCTCCCAGGCGCCGGGTTCCACATGCGCGCCCGAAAGCGACGCGTCCGGGTAACCGGCGTCGTACGCCGGAAGCCTCGTCGAACTCGAAGAGCTGCTGCCGTTGACGCCGTTGTAGCTGAAGATCGTGTGCAGCGCGTCGCCGCAGCCGAGCCGATCCACGAACGACGCGTTGGCCGCCCGAGCCCGCGCACCGCTCGTTCCTGCGGCCGTCCCCGCCTCGGCGGGCAGCGCGACCACCGAGACGGCCCCGACCACCACCGCCAGACAAGCCGCCCCGCGCGTGCTCGCACCCCGGCTGACTCTGCCGCCCATACGTCCCCCTCACACCCCGGTACCCGGCCATGATCCTGGGCGTCCGGGAAGCGAAGCTGGAGACGAGCGCGGTCCTGGGAAGTCTTTGCGTTGTCCTGGACCTTCACTGCCTCGACAACGCGATTCCCCTAAGCGGGACGGTGCAGCCCGTCCTTGACCTGCTGGACGAGCCGGTGCCAGTCGGCGGCTGCGAGCGCGAGGACGGGGCCGGCGGGGTCCTTGCTGTCGCGAACGGCCAGCCCGAAGTTCAGGCTGGTGACTTCGACGCATGCGCCGTTCTGGGTGCTACGGCTGCTCTTGCGCCAAAGAGCGTGAGCGAGGCCCATGGCGCGATCTCCTAGGCCGGACGGTGCTGGTCGCTCTTAATCTGGTGGACGAGCCGGTGCCAGTCGGCGAAGGCGAGTGTGAGGATGGGCCCGGTGGGATTCTTGCTGTCGCGGACGGCCACCATGCGTGGAAGGTGAGCGACTGCGACGCAGGCACCGTTCTGCTGGCTGCGTTTGCTGGTGCGCCAGGCTGCGTGGGGCAGGCCTGAGATGTTCATCCCGCGTCCCCTCCGACGGTTAACGAAGCTCGCGGATCGCTGCCTTCAGCATATCGCGGGTGCGGTCGGGGCTGAGCGCCACGGCTCTCAGGTGGTTGAAGGCAGTGGCGTACTGGGTGACCTCCTCGGGCTTGTCTACCCAAAGGTTGCCTCCGATGGTCTCCATGTAGACGACGTCCACGTCCGCCGGGTCCGGAAAGCCGAGCACGACGAACGAGCCTGTGGTGCCGGGATGCGCGCCGACGCGGCTCTCCACAACCTGGAGGGTCGTCTTGCCGTGGCTGACTTCGAGGAGGTGCTCGAGCTGGGCCTTCATCACCGAAGGCCCACCTACCAGGCGACGGATGGCGGATTCGTCGAGGATCGCCCACAGTTGAGGGCGGTCCAGCCTGGCAAGTATCTGCTGGCGCATGATTCGAACTTCCAAGCGCCTCTGGATCTCTTCCTGCTCGAGTTCCAGAGGGCCGCCCCGGAAAAGCTCCCGCGCGTACTCCTCGGTCTGGAGAAGACCAGGGATGACGGCGAGCTCGAAGGTGTTGATTACGGAGGCTTCGGACTCCATGCCCACGTAGAACTCGTACTTGCTGGGCAGGACGTCCCGGTACGAGTACCACCACCCCCGCTTACGCGCTTCCTTGGCGAGCTGGACGAGCGCCTCTCGTTCGGCAGGATCCTTCACGCCATAGACGTCCACAAGGAGCCGAACGTCGTTGGGGTGAGGGCCCGACCGCCCGGTCTCGATGCGGAAGACCTTGGTGTGATGCCAGTCGAGCCGCTCGGCGACCTGTTCCTGTGTGAGACCTGCACGTTCTCGGAGTTGCTTGAGTTCGGCGATGAGCTGGCGACGTCGCGCGGTTGGGCTGTGGCCTGCCACGAAGTACCTCCAGTACGAGGCAGTTTACAGGGATGCACTATGCAGCCCTGCAATCTCATGCTATGCATAGTGGTGTGTAGTGGAAGCATGACAGAGCGTGAGGCGAGGCGCGGCGAGATCGGCGTACTCGGCGTCTCGGGGAACCTGGGGGCCGACGACCGCAGAAGCGGGCTGGTGGTGTCTGCGCAGCAGCTCATCTGTGTGCACTGCACAACGCAAGCGGCCCCGGCGGGTGCGGGCACACCCGCCGGGGCCTTGACCGACTGGAAAGGAGTCGGACATGGACAACCTACCGGTGGCGGTGGGCGGCGTGCCTCCAGGAATCGGCGACGTGACGGCGGTGCGGTTGCGGCTGCTCGTGGACCTGATGGTCGAACTGCACGCGCTCGGGCGCGGAGTCTCGCTGACGATGGCCGCGCACGGGCAGCCCGTCCTCTACGTCCGGGTGCGGGACGGGGCGCGGGCGCTCGCGGTGCTCAGCATGCAGGGAGCGGGCGGCGCGTGGCTGTTCTGCTGGGGCGGCGGGCACGTGGCCACGGCGGACGGGACGGCCCGGGCCGCGCACCAGATCGCGGCGGGCGCTCGGTGATGACCTGGAACACCGTCGAAGCACGCCGGATGTCACCCCAGCGGGACGGGCGCCTGGACGTGCGGGCGGTGCGAGACCAGGTGCGTGAATGGGTCGGTCCGCGCGAGTCGGTGGACGCCGACGACCTGGACCTCGTCGTGACCGAGATCGTCACCAACGCGGTGCGGCATACCGCGTCGGGACGTGCCGGGGGAGGAGTGGACGTCACCGTCCGGACGTCGGACGGCGACAAGGGCCGCGTCCGGGTGGAGATCGCGGACGATGGCGGGGCTGCGTGTGCGCCGCATTTCTCGGCGGACGGGCGAACCGGCGAGTGGTCGGACGAGTCGGGGCGGGGGCTGGTGATCGTGGCGGGGCTTGCCAGGCGCGCCGGGGCGGAACCTGATTCGTCCGGGCGGTGGGTTGTCTGGTTCGAGATGTGAGGGCGGGGACGCGGTGGCACCGCGTCCCCGCTCGTCAGTGGTGGCGGCCGGCGTTCGGCGGGTAGTCGTCTTCGTCCGGTTGCTGGTCGGCGCTGCGGTGGCGGCTGGAGCCCTGGCTGTAGCGGTCGTCCTGCGGGACGTTGTAGCCGCCGCTGGCGTGCCGTCCGGACGGGGAGTCGTGCGGCGCGGCGTAGGGGCCCGTCGCCTGCGGGGGCGTCTGGTAGCCACCCGTCTGCTGGTTGCGGCCTCCGGTGGCGTAGCGGCCGGACGGTCCCGGAGCGGCGGGCGGACGGTCGTCCGCCGATGCGCGCGGGTCCGAGGGGCGGCCGTAGCCCAGGCCGATGACGTCCTCGTCGTCCTGGTAGTAGCCGCGTCCCGCCTGGGAGCCGTAGGTTTCCTGGTACGCCTGGCGCTGCGGCGGGACCTCGAACGGGTCGTGGCCCGGAGGCGTCTGGTAGGCGGGACGGTCGTACGGCCGGCGCTCGTACGGCTGCTCGTAGTACGGCGTCTCGAAGGACGCCCGGTTCGGAGGCGGCGGCGGGGCGGGCGCGGCCATCCTCGGGTTGCTGGACATGGGGCCGGTCGCGCCCGGCGTCATCGGCGCGCCGGTCGGGGCGGGGACCGGGTACGGGACGGAGATCCGGGCGGGCGGCGGCTGCTCCAGCAGCAGCTTGAGCTGGCTGCGGCGGCGCCCGTAGACGAGGTAGAGGAGCATGCCGCCGGCCATCCAGATGCCGAAGTAGGCCCAGGTGCGCAGCTCCAGGTTCAGCATCAGCCAGGCCACGAGGACGATCGTCACGATCGCGGTGAGGCGGGCGGCCGGGACGCGGAACGGGCGGTGCAGGTCGGGACGGTCGCGGCGCATCCGCAGGACGGACGCGGAGACGAACAGGAACGCGAACATCGTCCCGATGACGACCATGTGCTCCAGCGTCAGCACGTTGATGGTCTGCGACATCAGGACGGCCGCCGCCCCGGCGACCAGCGTCGCGCGGGACGGGACGCGGTACTTGCCGACCGCCGAGATCGAGCGGGGGAGCAGGCCGTCGCGGGACATGGAGAACAGGACGCGGGTGAGGCTGATCAGCACCACCAGGATGACGGTGGTGAGGCCGAGCACCGCGCCGACGTCCACGATCTTGCCCATGGAGCTCGCGCCGACCATCCCGAAGGCGTTGGAGAGCGCCGGCTTGTTCGGGTCGAGGCGGCTGTAGGAGACCATGCCGAGCATCGCGACCGCGACGCCGAGGTACAGCACGACGGCGATGCACAGCGAGGCGATCATGCCGCGGGGGACGCGGTGCGGGGCGTCGTCGGTCTCCTCGGCGGCGGTCGCGATCAGGTCGAAGCCGATGTAGGCGAACACGATCGCGGGGGTCGCGGCGAGGATGCCCCAGATCCCGAACACGTGCGGCGAGCCGCCGGTGATCGCGCCGGTCAGGGCGTCCAGGACGGTCTGCGCGCTGTCGTCCGGCGCGGCCTTGGCGGGCGGGACGAACGGCGTCAGGTTGTGCGGCGCGAAGAACTTCAGCCCGGTCGCGATCAGCAGCACGATGACGATGAGCTTGGCCAGCACCATGAACCACAGCGTCCGGATGCTCATCCGGCTGCCGATCGCGAGCATCGCGACGATCAGCACGAGGATGCCGAGCGCGAAGACGTCGAACCCCTTCTCCTGCCCGATGACGCCGCCGAGCGCGCCCGGTATCGGCACGGAGAAGTCGTGCAGCATCTGCGTCGCGAACAGGGACCAGGCCCGCGCGAGCACCGACGCCGCGAGCAGCAGCTCCAGGATCAGCGACCAGCCGACGACCCACGCCCAGACCTCGCCGAACGCGACGTAGGAGAAGGAGTAGGCGCTGCCCGCGACCGGGATGATCGAGGACAGCTCGGCGTAGGACAGCGCGGCCAGCAGGCACACGATCCCGGCCACCACGAACGAGACGATCACCGCCGGCCCGGCGGTCTGCGCGGCGAGCTGGCCGGAGATCTTGAAGATCCCGGAGCCGACCATCACGCCGAGGCCGAGCACGATCAGATCGCGGGTGCGGTACACCACCCGCAGGCGGTGCCGGCCGCCGTGCACCTCACCGGTCGCACGCTCTACCGGCAGCCGCCGGAACATGTTGTTGGACATGCGGAAGTCCCAGGTCTTAGGCGATGTTTCCCCAGGGCCCGGCCCGCGCCGCTGTTCGCGAGACAGCACTGCTGAAGTCCCTAAGAATTCACCACGAACAGGTAAAACCGCAACGATTTCCCTGAGATTCGTGGGACGTGGCGGACACCGGACACCGCGTGAACGGAGGCGGGACGGGCCGTGCGCCTCCGCCGCGCAAGCGCCGGACGGCCCTCACGAGCCGTCCGGGGTCGGTCGGGATGCTGGCATTCGGGCGAGATCGGTGACACGGTGGGTGACGCCGGTTCCGGAGGAGGTCCCGTGTCGTTCCCCGCCGCGTCGAATCGCAGCGCACGCCGCCTGTTCACGAGCCGCCCGGGCGTCCGCCGGGGTGCCGCCGCCACCGCCGCCGCGGTGGCCGTCGCCGCGCTGGCCGTCCCCGGCCGCGCCGCCGCCGCCCCGTCCGCGCCCGTGCCCGCGCCGCGCCCGCCGGACGGCAAGCAGGCCGTCGCGACCGGATACGGCGGCGCCGTCTCCAGCGTCGACCTCGACGCCAGCCGCAGCGCGCTGGAGGTCCTGCGGCACGGCGGCAACGCGTTCGACGCGGCCGTCGCCGCCACCGCGACCCTCGGCGTCACCGAGCCCTACGTCTCGGCCATCGGAGGCGGCGGCTACTTCACCTACTACGACGCCCGCAGCCGCCGCGTCTACACGATCGACGGACGCGAGAAGGCCCCGAAGGCGATGAAGGAGACCTCTTTCATCGACCCGGCGACGGGCAAGCCGTTGCCGTTCGACCAGGCCGTGACCAGCGGACTGTCCGTCGGCGTGCCCGGCACGGTCGCGCAGTGGGACACCGGCCTGCGCCGGTTCGGCACGCGCTCCATGGCCTCGCTGCTCCAGCCCGCCATCCGCGTCGCCGAGCACGGCTTCACCGTGGACCAGGAGTTCCAGGACCAGACCGCCGTGAACGAGGCGCGGTTCCGCGACATCGTCCCGACCCGCGAGCTGTTCCTGCCGGGCGGGAAGCTGCCGCAGGTCGGCTCCACCTTCCGCAACCCCGACCTCGCGCGGACGTACCGGGAGCTCGCCCGGCGCGGACCGTCCTGGCTGTACGGCGGGGAGCTGGGCAGGGAGATCGTCCGGACCGTCCAGCACCCGCCGAAGGACCCGAAGGCGGCGCGCAACGTCCGGCCGGGCCTCATGACGAACGCCGACCCGCCCGCCTACAGGCCGGTGTGGCGCGACCCGACGCACGTGAACTACCGCGGCCTGGACGTGTACGGCATGGCGCCGTCCTCGTCCGGCGGGACCACCGTGGGCGAGGCACTGAACATCCTCGGCAACTTCCACCTCAGCCCGAAGGACCCGGTCACCGCGCTGCACTACTACCTGGAGGCGTCCAAGCTCGCCTACGCCGACCGGGGCCGGTACGTCGGCGACCCCGACAAGGTGAGCGTCCCGGTCAGGGAGCTGCTGTCGCAGGGCTTCGCCCGCGAGCGCGCCTGCCTCATCAAGCCGGACGCCGCCGCGCAGGCGCCCGTCGCCCCCGGCGACCCGGACGGGAACTACCCGCCGTGCAAGCCGCCGGGCAACACGACCCGCGCGCTCGCCATGGAGGGCCCGCAGACCACGCACCTGGTCGTCGCGGACCGGTGGGGGGACGTCGCGTCCTACACGCTGTCGATCGAGCAGTTCGGCGGCAGCGCGCTGACCGTCCCCGGACGCGGCTTCCTGCTCAACAACGAGCTGACCGACTTCGACTTCCAGCCGCCCGCCCCCGGCCAGGCGCCCGACCCGAACCTGCCCGGACCGGAGAAGCGGCCGCGCAGCAGCATGTCCCCGACGATCGTGCTCCGGGACGGCCGCCCGCTGCTCGCGGTCGGCACCCCCGGCGGCTCGACGATCATCACGACCGTGCTGCAGATCCTGCTGAACCGGATCGACCTCGGCATGAGCCTGCCCGCCGCGCTCGCCGCGCCCCGCGCCACCCAGCGCAACACGCCGCAGGTGTTCGCCGAGCAGGCGTTCATCGACCGGTACGGACGCGCGCTCGCGGCGAAGGGCCACCGGCTGGAGGTGTTCCCCGGTCCGCCGGTCGGCCAGATCGGTGCGGCGGCCGGACTGGAGTTCCTCGCGCCGGGGCTGGTGCAGGCCGTCGCGGAGCCCGTCCGCAGGCACGGCGGCAGCGCGCTGGTGGTTTGGCCGCAACGCTGACGGAATGTCCGGAACGCCGACCGGTGCACGCGCGGCTACGCCCGGGCCCACGGGGAAGGAGACGGTCATGGCCGACGCATATGTGCAGGTGACCACGACCACCGACTCGCGAGCGGAGGCGGCGGAGCTCGCCCGGTCCGCCGTCTCCGACCGGCTCGCCGCCTGCGCCCAGCTCGTGGGGCCGATCGCCAGCACCTACTGGTGGGAGGGCCGGATCGAGTCGGCCGAGGAGTGGATGGTCGTGTTCAAGACCACCGTCGACCGGTTCGACGAGCTGGCCAGCCTGATCACCGACGAGCACTCCTACGACACCCCGGAGATCATCGCCACCCCCGTGGTCGCGGGCAGCCTCGACTACCTGACCTGGGTCGCCGAGCAGACCGGCCCGCCCGAACCCGACCCCGAAGAGGCCTGACCCCTGCCCCGGACCCGGAGGGTGACGGCCGTCCCCACCCCGGTCCCGGAGGGGGACGGACGTCCCGGGCGCGGTCGCCGATCGGTGTGAGTCCCGCCATATCCGGGAAATAAGTAGTTACTTGCCGGATCGGTCGTGGTTTCCTCGTGGGCGTGTGAGCGGCGCCGGCCGGCGCGAGAACCGTCCGGGAAAGGGGCAGCCGATGGACATCGACGCGCGCTCGGGGGAGCAGCCCGGCCTCGCGGGGCCGGCGGACGACCACGGCCTGTTCGGTCCGGGCTCGGTCACCTGGCGGGTGATGGGCGAGCCGGTGCTGGTCGTCGGCGGGATCCGCGCGCTGCTGCTCCAGGCCCTGCACCCGCACTCGATGTGGGGCACCGCCCAGAACTCCGAGCTCATGGACCCGGCGACCGCCTGGGCCCGGCTCGGACGCACGGTCGAGTTCGTCCGGGTGCGCACCTGGGGCAGCCGGGACGAGGTCGAGCGGGTCGGGCGGCGCATCCGCAAGCTGCACTCCAAGCTCAGCGGCGTCGACATGCGCACCGGCGAGCCGTTCCGCGTGGACGAGCCGGAGAACCTGCTCTGGGTCCACATGGGCGAGGTCGACTCCTACCTCGACATCGCGCGCCGCTCCGGCGTCCCGCTGAGCCGCGCCGACGCCGACCGGTTCGTGGACGAGCAGCGCCGGGCCGCCGCCGTCGTCGGGCTCGACCCCGCCGGCGTCCCGTCGTCGGTCGCCGAGATGCGCGACTACTACGCGGACATGCGGCACCGGGTCTGGGCCTGCGACGAGGCGAAGGAGGGCTTCCGGCGGATGTTCAACCCGGCGCTTCCGAGCAGGCTCGTGCCGCTGAAGCTCGCCGCCCCGGCCGTCGGCGTCCTCGTGGTCTCCACGCTCCCGCGCTGGGCGCGCCGCAAGTACGGCCTGCCGGGCCTCCCGACGTCCGACCTGGCGGCCACCCTCACCCTCAAGGGCCTCTACCGGACGACCCGGGTCGTCCCCGAGCGGTACCGCTACGGCCCCGACGCCCGCCGCGCCCGCGAGCTCACCCGCGAACACGCGTCCGCCCCGGCCTCCTGGCCCCTCGCGTCCTAGCCGAGGCCCGGCGGTGGCGGCCCGTCCGCGTTCAGGTCGCGGGTGCCCCGGTGGGGGAGCAGGCAGGCCGGGACGACCAGGGCCGCGCCGAGGGCCAGGGCCACCCAGAAGGTCACGGAGAACGCGTCGGCGAGGTGCGGGGCGAGCAGCGGGCGGATCCGGGCGGGGATGTCGCCGCCGACGCCGCCCCCGGGCGCCCTGCCGGCGGCGGGCAGCCGCTCGGTGAGCTCGCGGGACAGGACGACCGCGAGCAGCGCCGCGCCGAACGAGCCGCCGAGCTGGAGGATGATGTTGAGCGCGCTCGACGCGCGCGGCACGGCGGCGCGGTCCAGCGTGGCGACCGCCGCCGACATGGACGGCATCATCGTCGCGCCGATGCCGAGGCCCCGGACGAACATCGCGCCGCCGAGCAGCGCGAACGACGTGCCGGCGTGGAGCTGGGTGAACGGGATCGTCCCGAGCGTCAGCACCACGGCCCCGAACGGGACGACGCGTCCCGCCCCGAACCGGTCGGTGAGCATCCCGGCGAGCGGCATGGACAGGGCCGCGCCGATGCCCTGCGGGGCCATCAGCAGCCCGGCGGTGAGCGCGCCCTCACCGCGTCCGACCTGGTAGTACAGCGGGATCAGCAGCGTCGAACCCAGCATGACCGTGCCGACCAGGAACGCGACGACCGACGCGGTCGCGTACGTCCGGTCGCGGTAGAGCCGGACGTCGATCAGCGCGCGGTCGCCGCGCCGCGCGGCGTGCGCGACGAACGCCGCGACGAGCAGGGCCCCGGCGGTCAGCCACGCGATCGTGGCCGGGTGGCCGAAGCCGCCGCTCCCGCTCGCCCGGGACAGCCCGTAGATCAGCAGCACGAATCCCGGCGACAGCAGCACCAGGCCGCGCAGGTCGAGCGCCGCGCCGTCCTCCCGGGGCCGTCCCGGCGGGATCTTCCACCAGGCCAGCAGCAGCGCCGCCGCGCCGACCGGCAGGTTCACGAAGAAGATCCACCGCCAGTCCGCGCGCTGGACGAGCCAGCCGCCGACGACCGGCCCGAACACCGGACCGAGCAGCATCGGGACGCCGACGATGCTCATCACGCGGCCCATCCGGCGCGGCCCGGCGGCCATGGTCAGGATGGCCATCCCGGTCGGCATCAGCATCCCGCCGCCGAGGCCCTGCACGACCCGGAACGCGATCAGGGTCTCGATGCTCCACGCCGACCCCGCCAGCGCCGAGCCGAGCACGAACAGCGCGATCGAGGTCGTCCAGACCCGGCGCGCGCCGAACCGGTCGATGGCCCAGCCGGTCAGCGGGATGACGGTCGCGAGCGCGAGCAGGTAGCCGGTGACGACCCACTGGATGGTGGCGAGCCCGGCGTGGAAGTCGGTGCCGAGCGTGCGCAGCGCGACGTTGACGATGGTGGTGTCGAGGATCACCATCACCGTGCCGCAGACCACCACCAGGCCGAGCACGATCACGTCGCGGTCGAGCCGGTCGTCGGCCATGGCGGTCCCCTTGCCGGGCTCGGACGCCCCCGCACCCGTCGAAGTTCGAGCTCTTCGCAGCACACCACGGGCCATGGCGAACTTCAAGGCGAGGCGGAACCGGTCCGGACGACCCCCTGGACCTGGCGAGGGCGGGGATCAGCCTCGGTGCACGAGGCGGCCGACGGCGGTCATCAGCCTCGGCGCATGAGGCGGCCGACCGCGGCCATCAGCTCGGTCGACATCTCGTCGGACTTGCCTTCGTGCGCGCCCTCGGCGACGCAGTGCCGGACGTGCCCGTCCAGCAGGCCCAGCGCGACCTTGTCCAGCGCGGCCTGGATCGCGCTGATCTGGGTCAGGATGTCGATGCAGTACCGGTCGTCCTCGACCATGCGCTCGATGCCGCGCACCTGGCCCTCGATCCGGCGCAGCCGCGTCTGGAGCTGGTCCTTGGTGGCGGTGTAGCCGCGGGTCGGGGTCTCGCTGGTCGCCATCGTCGTCCTCACAGTCGCCGGCGTGCGGGGGCTCGGCCACGATACCCCCGGGGGAAACCCCCCAGGGGGTATCTTATACGCTCGCCGGAGCTGCTCCCGGAACGTCCGCGATCACGGCGGGCGGCGCTCCGGGGTGAGGGTGCGGGCGTCAGCGCGGCGGGACGTTCCAGGACGTGATGACCGGCCGGTCGTGCTCGTCGCCGAGGGCGGAGACGGTGCCGGTGCCGAGCGCGAACAGGCGTCCCTCGGACGGGGCCAGGCCCAGCCAGCGGGCGGTGAGCACGCGCAGCACGTGCCCGTGCGCGACGAGGACGACGTCGCCCTCGGCCAGCAGCGGCCGGACGCGTTCGAGCACGCGGTCGGCGCGCTTGCCGACCTGCTCGACGCTCTCGCCCGGATGGTCGGCGTCGCCCGGGACGATCCCGTCGTCCCACAGGTACCAGCCGGGCCGGGACTCGCGGATCTCGGCGCTGGTGATGCCCTCGTAGCCGCCGTAGTCCCACTCCCACAGGTCGGGATCGGTCTCGTCCACGGTCAGCCCGGCCAGCTCGGCGGTGCGGCGGGCCCGCTCGGCGGGGCTGGAGACGACCCGCACGGGACGCACGTCCGCCAGGGACGGGGCGAGGGCCCGCGCCTGCTCCTCGCCCCGCCCGGTCAGCGGGACGTCGGTGCGTCCCGTGTGCCGGCGGTCCCGGCTCCACTCGGTCTCGCCGTGCCGCACGATGATCAGTTCCCCCATGGGGGACACCCTACGGGTCAGGCGGAGGCGAGCCAGAGGTCGGGTCCGAACACCTCGTAGTGGATCGCCGACGCCGGTACGCCCCGCTCGACCAGCTGCGCCCGGACGGCCCGCATGAACGGCAGCGGTCCGCAGAGGTAGGCGCGCAGGCCGTCCGGCAGCGCGACGCCGGACAGGTCGACCCGGCCGGTGCGCTCGGCCGGCCAGGGGCGCTCGGGGGCCTCGTACCAGGTGAGGTCCGTGCCGGCGGCGAGCTTGCCGATCAGCCCGGCGCGCTCGTCCCGCAGCGGGTGGGTGCCGTGCGTCCGGTCGCCGTGGACGGCGATCACCGGGGCGGAGTGGCCGCGCTCGACCAGCTCCTTGAGCATCGCCACGATCGGCGTGCAGCCGATGCCCGCCGAGGCGAGCAGCAGCGGGCCGTCGTGGCCGTCGAGGACCAGGTCGCCGTAGGGGGCCGACAGCTCCAGCACGTCCCCGGCCCGGACGGTGTCGTGCAGGCGGTTGGAGACCTCGCCGGCCGGGTCGCCCTGCTCGCGCTTGACGGTGATCGTCCGCTCCCGCGCGCCGGGCGCGTCGGTGAGGCTGTACTGCCGGATCTGCCGCGCGCCGTCCGCGAGCGGGACGCGCACCGACACGTACTGCCCGGCGCGGAACGGCGCGACGGGCTCGCCGTCGGCCGGACGCAGCCGGAACGTCGCGGTGGTGGCGGTCTCCTCGACGCGCTCGGCGACCGTCCACCGGCGCCAGGAGTCCCCGGCGATCGCGCCGCGCTCGGCGTACAGCCGCCGCTCGGTCTCGATCAGCGCGTTCGCCATCAGCCAGTAGACCTCCGACCAGGCTGCGGCGACCTCCTCGGTGACCGCGTCGCCCAGCACCTCGACGATCGCCGCGAACAGGTGCTCGTAGACGACCTCGTACTGCTCGGGCGCGATGCCGAGGGACGCGTGCTTGTGCGCGATCCGGGCGAGCATCGCGTCCGGGCGGACGTCCGGGCGCTCGACCAGCGCGGTCGCGAACGCCGCGATCGACCCGGCCAGCGCCTGCCGCTGCGTCCCGGCCGCCTGGTTGCCCCGGTTGAACAGGTCCCGCAGCAGCTCGGGATGCGCGGCGAACAGCCGCTGGTAGAAGACGTCGGTGATGGTGCCGATCGCGCCGCCGACGACGGGCAGGGTCGCGCGGACGACCTCGGTGGACCGGGGGGAGAGCATGGCGCCTCCAAATTGGTATTTGATCTACTGATTCAACGGCGGACGCGGCGCGGGGGAGTTTCGGGGGAGTTGATCACCCGGCGGGCGGACGCCCGACGAGTCCGAGCAGGACGGGTCCGGTCGGGGCCGCGACCAGGTCGGCGAGCGTCACCCCGTCCAGCGAGGAGTAGAACGCCTCCTGCGCCTGCCGGAGCGCGGACCGCAGGCGGCACGCCTGCCGCAGCGGGCACGGCACGTCGCCCTCGCACTCGACGACGTCGCCGGCGCCCTCCAGCTCGCGGACGAGCCGTCCGACGGTCACGCCGCGTCCGGCCTCGGTGAGGGCGAGCCCGCCGCCGCGTCCGCGCCGGGTCTCGACCATGCCGAGGCGTTGCAGCCGCGCCACCACCTTGGCGAGGTGGTTGTACGGCACGCGCATGTCCGCCGCGACCCGCCGGGCCGTGCTCGGCTCCGGATCGGTCGCGGCCAGGCACATCACCACGCGCAGCGCGAGGTCGGTCGCCTTGGTCAGCCGCATGGTCTCAGCGTAGGAGAACTCGCATCTGAGATGCGCCTTTTGAGCCGTGGGTGTCGTCACACGACCGCGGGAGGAGCGGGCGCGAAAGGAGACGGTGCGGGAGGAGCGGGCGCGGAAGGAGACGGTGCGGAAGGAGACGGGGTGGCGCGGAAGGGGACGGCCCGCGTCCGGACGCCTTGTGGGGAGGCGACCGGACGCGGGCCGTCGGTCCGGGGTGGAGCGGCGTCAGGCGAGGACGGACTCCAGCGAGACGTGGCTCATGCCGTGCGCCTCGGCGACCTGGCCGTAGACCAGGCTGCCCGCGTGGGTGTTGAGGCCGAGGGCGAGCGCGTGGTCGGCGAGGAGGGCGTCCTTCCAGCCCTTGTTCGCGATCGACACCGCGTAGGGGAGCGTCACGTTCGTGAGGGCGTAGGTGGAGGTGTTCGGCACCGAGCCCGGCATGTTCGCCACGCAGTAGAAGACCGAGCCGTGCACCTGGAAGGTCGGGTCGGCGTGCGTGGTCGGGCGGGAGTCCTCGAAGCAGCCGCCCTGGTCGATCGCGATGTCCACCAGCACCGAGCCGGCCTTCATGTGCGCGACCAGGTCGTTGGAGACCAGCTTGGGGGCCTTCGCGCCGGGGATCAGCACCGCGCCGATGACCAGGTCGGCCGCGCGGCACTCCTGCTCCAGCGTGTAGGCGTTGGAGACCAGGGTCTTCAGCCGGCCCTGGTAGATCGCGTCGATGTGCCGGAGCCGGTCGACGTTGACGTCGAGGATGGTGACGTCCGCGCCCATGCCGACCGCGATCTGCGCCGCGTTCAGCCCGGACACGCCGCCGCCGATGACGACGACCTTGGCCGGGGCGACGCCCGGCACGCCGCCGGGCAGCACGCCGCGCCCGCCGTTGAACTTCATCAGGTTGTACGCGCCGACCTGCGGGGCGAGCCGGCCCGCGACCTCCGACATCGGGGCGAGCAGCGGCAGCGACCGGTCCGGCAGCTGGACGGTCTCGTACGCGATCGCGGTGACGCCCCGGTCGAGCAGCGCGTCGGTGCACTCGCGGGACGCGGCGAGGTGCAGGTAGGTGAACAGGGTCTGGCCCTCGCGCATCCGGTGGTACTCGGCCGCGATCGGCTCCTTGACCTTGAGGATCAGGTCGCCCTCGGCCCAGACCTCGTCGGCGCTCTCCAGGATCTTCGCCCCGGCCGAGGTGTAGTCGTCGTCGAGGATCGCCGAGCCCTCCCCGGCCCCGCGCTCGACGAACACCTCGTGCCCGTTCCGGGTCAGCTCGTGCACCCCGGCCGGGGTGATGGCGACCCGGTACTCATGGTTCTTGATCTCGCGAGGAACGCCGACCTTCATGTTGCCCTCCGTCAACGCTGACAGGTTGTGACCAGCTGGTACGCCTCAAGGGTGGGGGTAGCCGCCACCCTGGTGCCATGTCCAGTCTGTATAGTCATTCCCGAATCAGCTGACAGTATGTAAAGGGCGGCCTCGCCGCGATCAAGGCTGATCAGAGGCGCGCGCCCGCGGGCGGGAGCCACTCGTCGGCGATCGCCACGGTGAGCCTCTCCAGCAGCGGGCCCGCGGCGTTCGGCGTCCGGGCCAGCGCGGGGTCGATGTCGGTGAGGGCGTAGACGGCCTGGATCCGGGCGCGGCGCAGCCGCTCGCCGGTGAGCCCGCGCCGTCCGGCGACGGCCACGGCCGGGACGCCCGCGCGCGCCGCGGCCCGCGCCACCGAGGCGGCCACCCCGCCGCGCAGCGTGCCCGTGTCGATCGTCTCGGCGCCGGTCACGACCAGCCGCGCGCCGCGCGCCCGGCCCGCGAAGTCCACCAGGTCCAGGACGGCCCCGGGCCCCGGCTCGACGGTCGCGCCGAGCAGCGCCAGCGCCGCGAACCCGGCCCCGCCCGCCGCGCCCGCGCCGGGCAGGTCGCGCGCCCGCCTGCGGGTCACCGACTCGGCGAGGTCGGCCCACCGCACGAGCCCCGCTTCGAGGATCCGCGCCTGCGTCCGCCCGAGACCGTGCGCCAGGACCCCGCCGGACAGGACGGACACGACCGCCCCGGTCCGTCCCAGCAGCGGACGGCTCGTGTCACCGATCAGCGTGATCGTGATTCCGGACAGATCCGGGAGTCCGCGCAGGTCGAGCGCGTGCAGGGACCGCAGCGCGGCCCCGCCGAGCGGCAGCTCGCGGCCGATCCCGTCGAGCAGCCGCCCGCCGAGCCCCTGGAAGAGGCCGGCGCCTCCGTCCGGGGCGGCGCAGGCCCCGGCCGACAGCACGATGCGCCGCGCCCCGAGCCGGACGGCGTGCCCGATCAGCTGCCCGACGCCGAGCGAGGTGGCCGACAGCGGGCGCGGCGGGCCGTCCGGCAGCCGCCGCGGCCCCGCGGCCTCGCCGATCTCCACGACCGCGCACCGCCCGTCGAACGCCAGCGACGCGGTGACGGGCCGTCCGGCCGGCCCGCAGACCTTCAGCTCCACCCGGCGGAACCCGGCCGCGACGGCGGCCTCCGCGGTGCCGTCCCCGCCGCCGGACACCGGCAGCTCCACGACCGGCACGTCCGGCCGCGCGAGCCGCAGCCCGGCGGCGAGCCGCCGGGCGACCTCGGCGGCCGGCAGCGCGCCCCGGAACCGGTCGGGCGCGAGCAGCACGTGACCGCGCGGAGGAGGCTCGCCGGGAGGTTCGGGCAGGGACACGGGCAGCCACGCCTTTCACGCCGGGGGAACAGCGCTTCGGTTAGTTCCCTACCCCCTGCTCACGCCAGGACGCCACTATTTGACGCCGAGCAGTTCCTGGATCGGGTGCAGCCCGAAGTAGACGAGGAACACCAGCGTGATCACCCAGATCAGCCAGTGCGTCTCCCGGATCCTCCCCTGCGCCAGCTTGATCAGCGTGTACGCCACCAGCCCGGCGCCGATCCCGTTGGTGATGGAGAAGGTGAAGGGCATGAAGACGATGGTCAGGAAGGCCGGGATCGCGATGTCCAGGTCGTCCCAGGTGACCTTCGCGACCTGCGTCATCATCAGGGCGCCGACCAGGACGAGGGCGGGGGCGGCGGCCTGGGCCGGGACGACCGAGGCGAGCGGGGTGAGGAAGAGCGTGACGGCGAACAGGGCGCCGGTGGCGATGTTGGCCAGGCCCGTGCGGGCGCCCTCGCCGACGCCCGCGGCGGACTCGACGAACACGGTGTTGGCGGACGAGCTGGTCAGGCCGCCGAGCGCGGCGGACAGGCCGTCCACGGTGAGGATGCGGCCGAGACCGGGGACCTCGCCCTTCTCGTCCACCAGGCCCGCCTCGTCGGAGAGGCCGAGGATCGTGCCCATCGCGTCGAAGAAGCCGGACAGGACGAGGGTGAACAGGACGACGAGCGCGGTGATGAACCCGGCCCGGCCGAAGCCGCCGAAGATGTCGACGTTGAACAGCAGACCGAAGTCGGGCGCGGCGAACAGCTTGTCGGGGACGTCCGGGACCACCACGCCCCAGCCGTCCTTGGGCACGCTGGCGTTCGACTGGATGACCACCGCGAGGACGGTCGCGGCGACGATGCCGATGAGGATCGCGCCCGGCACCCTCCGCACGTAGAGCACGACCATCAGGATCAGCGCGACGGCGAACACCACGGCGGGCCAGCCCATCAGCTTGCCGCCGGTGCCGAGAGCGAGCGGCGGGCTCACCGGGCTGGAGCTGATGAACTTGGCGTCGTAGAGGCCGACGAGCGCGATGAACGCGCCGATGCCGACGGCGATGGCGTGCTTGAGCGCGAGCGGGATCGCGTTCATGATCCGCTCCCGGACGCCGGTGACCGCGAGCAGCACGATCACCACGCCCTCGATCACCACCAGGCCCATCGCCTGCGGCCAGGTCATCACCGGCGCGGCCTGGAACGCCACGACCGCGTTGATGCCGAGCCCGGCGGCGACCGCCATCGGCGCGTTGCCGACCAGGCCCATGATGATCGTGCCGATCGTCGCCGACAGCGCGGTCATGGAGGTGAGCTGCGCGCCGGAGAGCTGCTCGTGGTTGATGTCCTTCGCCCCGCCCAGGATGATCGGGTTGAGCAGGATGATGTAGGCCATCGCGAAGAACGTGGTGACGCCGCCGCGCATCTCGCGCGCGACGGTCGTGCCGCGCCCGGAGAGGTCGAAGAAGCGGTCCAGCGGGCCGCGCGGGCCCGGCGGCGGCGTGGCGTGGACGGCGTCGGCGGATGCTTGCGACATCAGGCGTGCTCCGGTGCGGGGATCGGGCGGGGATGGTTGCGGTGCGCGCGGTGCGGATGGCCGTGCGGCGTGCACAGATTAGCCGTCCCCTTGTTACGGGCAGGTCACTGACCGGCCTCCGGGCGGGTCGGATCGGGCCTGGTCAGGACCCCCGGTAGGTGGTGTAGCCGTACGGGCCGAGCGCCAGCGGGACGTGGTGCCGCTCCCCGGCCGCGGTCACGAGGAAGATCACGGTGATCTCCGGGTAGTACGACCGGACGTCCCGCGCGGCGAAGTAGCGGCCCGACCCGAACCGCAGCCGGTAGGTGCCCGGCACGATCTCCGGAACCGGCTCCGAGTCCGGTGGCGAGGCCAGCTCCCAGCGGCCGTTCTCGTCGGTCTCGCCCTCCTGGACGAGCCGCCAGGAGTCGGCGTCGTAGTGGTCGAGCCGGACCGGGACGCCGGCCGCGGGCGTCCCGGCGCCGGTGTCGAGGACATGGGTGGACACGGTCATGGCCGCAAGTACAGCAGCAGCGGGCCGTCCGGCCGAAAGGACGCGCGGAGGCGGTCACGGGCCGTGACCGCCCGCCCGGCGGGGCGGCGCGGTCCGGGTCGTCCGCTATAGCCTGCCTGATGCGAAAGGCCGGTGCGAAAGGGACGGTCGGGATCCGCCGAATCACGACCTGACCGGGCGCGATCCGGGCACACTGGATGATCGACACGTTTTCTTCTCCACGCGGCGTGCGGACGCACGAGGCGAGGGGGACCTGGCAGGCGGGTGGTTGGAAACATGGACCGGGAGACACTGGGGCAGCGGATCCGGGCGCTGCGCATCCGGCAGGGCATGAGCCAGGCCCAGCTCGCGTACCCCGAGCTGTCCGACAGCTACATCTCGCTGATCGAGAGCGACAAGCGGGTGCCCGCGCCGAGCGTGGTGGACCTGCTCGCGACCAAGCTGAGCTGCTCGCCGACCTACCTGGTCAGCGGCGTCGGCGAGGACGTGGTGGACGAGCTGCGCGTCACCCTCGACTACGCCGAGATCGCGCTGCGCAACGGCGCGGCGGCCGAGGCGCGGGCCCGGTTCGCCGACGTCCTCGCCAGCCCGGACGCGGTCGCGCTGCCCGACATGCTGCACCAGGCCCGGTGGGGGCACGCGCTCGCGCTGGAGGCGTCCGGCGATCTGGAGCGGGCGATCGAGGAGCTGCGCGCGCTGAGCGCCCGCGCGTCCGCCGAGCACGACCCCGAGCAGTGGACGCGCGTCCACGTCGCGCTGAGCCGCTGCCTGCGCGAGCGCGGCGACATCAGCGAGGGCGTCCGCGTCGCCGAGGACGCGCTGCGGCAGCTCGCCGCGACCGGCGCCGACACCACCGACTCGGCCGTCCACCTGGGCGCGGCGCTGCTGGCGGCGTTCATCGAGCGCGGCGACCTCGTCCGGGCGCGGCAGCTCGCCGCGCAGCTCGTCGAGCGCGCCGACCGCGGCGCGGGACCGGCCGCGCGCGTCGCCGCCTACTGGGAGGCCGCGTTCGTCGCCGAGGTCCGCGGCGCCTACGAGGAGGGCGTCGAGCTGGCCGAGCGCGCGCTGCAGATCGCCGGGGAGTTCGGCGAGATCGACGGCGCCCCGGACGGCGATCTGCGCAACCTCGCCCGGCTCCGGGTCAACTACGCCGGGCTGTTGCTGCGCGCCCGGCCCGAGCAGGCCGGCCGCGCCCGCGACCTGCTCGTCCGCGTGCGCGGCGAGATCAACACGAGCGCGGCGGGCGAGCTGGACGTCGCGTGGTGCCTGACCGAGCTGGCCCGCGCCGAGTCCGCGCTCGGCCGCCCGGCCGAGGCCGTCGCGCGCGCCGAGGAGGCCCTCGACCTGCTCGGGGACGCGCCGCGCCGGGCCACGGCCGTCGCGCTGACCGTCCTCGGCGAGGCGTGCGTCCGGCTGGGGGACCGGGAGCGGGCGACCGCGTCGCTGTCCCGCGCCGCCGGCTGCCTGGAGCGGATGGAGTCGTCCCGGCACGCCGCGCAGACCTGGTTCGACCTCGCCGAGCTGCTCGCCGAGAACGGCTCCCCGGACGACGACCGGATCGCGGCCTACGGGCGCGCCCTGGCCTGCGCCGGAGTCTGACCGGACGGTGATCCGCCGATCTTGATCCTGGATGTCGCGTTCCCGGCATAATGTCGCGCGGCGATCGACGGTCGGGGGAGGTCCGGGATGTTCGGAGTGGTGCGGCCCTGCCGCCACGTGCTGCGCGGAAGCCTGTTCGAGGACTGGATGGCGCACCTGTGCGGGCTGTGCCTGACCCTGCGCCGCGAGCACGGGCAGGCCGCCCGCCTCGTCACCAACTACGACGGCCTGATCGTCTCGGTGCTGGTCGAGGCGCAGGCCCCGGAGACCTCGCCGCGCCGCGCGGCCGGGCCCTGCGCGCTGCGCGGGATGCGCGGCGCGCAGGTCGTGAAGGCGCAGGCCGAGGGCGCGCGGCTCGCCGCCGCGGCGTCCCTGCTGCTCGCGGCCGGCAAGACGCGCGACCACCTGGCGGACGGCGACGGACCGTACTCGCGCCGGCTCGTCGCGGCCGCCGCGTCCCGGATGGCCGACCGGTGGGACGCGGCGGGCGAGCGGACCGGCGCGGCGCTCGGGTTCGACCCGTCCGTCCTGCGCGACGCGGTCGCCCGGCAGCCGGAGCTGGAGCGCGCGGGCGGGCTCGGGCTGCTGGAGCTGACCGAGCCGACCGAGACCGCGACCGCCGCCGTGTTCGCGCACACCGCGGTGATCGCGGGGCGGGAGGCCAACGCCGAGGCGCTCGCCGAGGCGGGCCGGTTCTTCGGGCGCCTCGCGCACCTGGTCGACGCCGTCGAGGACATCGGCCGGGACGCCGCGTCCGGCGCGTTCAACCCGCTGCTCGCGACCGGCACGTCCCCGGCCGAGGCCCGCCGCCACTGCGACGACGCGCTGCACGGCCTTCGGCTGGCGCTGGCGGACGTCGAGATGGAGAAGCCGCAGCTCGTCCGGGCGCTGCTGAACCGCGAGCTGCGGCGCACGGTGGACCGCGTCTTCGATCCGTATCCCGAGGCGCGGAGCAGGCACAAGCACGCGAAGTCGTGCAAGGCGCCGAAGTCGGCCCACGGCCAGTACCCGCCGCCGCCCGGCGGGCAGCCCTACCCGCCGCAAGGCCAGCCCTACCCGCAAGGCCAGCCGTATCCGCCGCAGGGCCAGCCGTATCCGCAGGTCCAGTACCCGCAGGGACCGTACGGTCAGCAGCCGCCGCCCGGCTACGGCCAGGGTTACGGCCCGCCGCCCGGCCAGCCGCCCCACGGCGGGGGAGGCGGCGGGGGTGGATGGTTCCCGCCGGGCGGAGCCGGGTTCGGCGGAGGCGGCGGGCGCGGGCCGAGGCCGCCGCGCGCGGGCTGGCCGATCCCGTGCTTCACCGGCACGCTCGTCTGCCTGACCTGCGGCGTCTTCCAGCCCGAGTGGAGCGAGCACGCGGGGCGGCCGTGCACCGACCGCTGCTGGTGCTGCCGGAACTGCGACTGCGACTGCGGCGACTGCGGCTGCACCGACTGCTCGGGCTGCGGCGACTGCTGCAACTGCTGCGACAACGGATGCTGCGACTGCTGCGACTGCGGGTGCGACTGCTGACCACTCTTGACCAAGCGATCGCTTGGTGACACGCTCGGGGCGTGCCGCACGCGACCTTCGCCGCGACGCTGCTCGCGCGCTCCGGGGACCCCCGTCCGGGCCTGCTCTTCGAGGACGAGGCGCACAGCTGGGCCGAGGTGGTCCGCGCGGCCCGCGCCAGGGCGGCGCTCGCTCCCGAGCTGTGCGCCGTGCCGTCCGGGCGTCCCCGGCACCTCGGGGTGCTGCTGGAGAACGTCCCCGAGTACGTGTACTGGATCGGGGCCGCCGCGCTCTCGGGCAGCACGCTCGTCGGCGTCAACCCGACCCGGCGCGGGGCCGGGCTCGCCGCCGACATCCGGCACACCGACTGCGACGCGATCCTCACCGACGCCGCGCACGCCCCGCTGCTGGACGGACTCGACCTCGGCATCCCCGTCCACCGGGTCGACTCGGACGCCTACCGCGCGATGCTCCCCGCCGACCCGCCCGAGGACGATCCGGACGTCGCGCCGTCCGACCGGCTGCTTCTCCTGTTCACGTCCGGCTCGACGGGCGCGCCCAAGGCCGTCGTCTGCGGGCAGGGACGCCTCGCCGACATCGGGTCCTCCGCGTCCAACCTGGGGATCGGCCCGGACTCCGTCACCTACGTCGCGATGCCGCTGTTCCACGGCAACGCGGTCATGGCGAACCTCGCGATGGCCACGCACGAGGGCGCGACCGTGGCGCTGCGCCGCAAGTTCTCCGCCTCCGGGTTCCTGCCGGACGTCCGCCGCTACGGCGTCACCTACTTCAACTACGTCGGACGCGCCCTCGCCTACATCCTCGCCACGCCGGAACGCCCGGACGACGCCGACAACACGCTCCGGTCCGCCTTCGGAACCGAGGCGTCCGCCCAGGACATGGCGCGGTTCGGCGAGCGCTTCGGCTGCCGGATCATCGAGGGCTACGGCTCCAGCGAGGGCGCGATCTCGATCAACAAGACCCCGGACACGCCGCCCGACGCGCTCGGCCTCCCGCGTCCCGGCATCGAGGTGGCGATCATGGCCCCGGACACCGGGGCCGAGTGCCCGCCCGCCCGGTTCGCCCCGGACGGCGGCCTCCTCAACCCCGGCGAGGCCATCGGCGAGATCGTCGGCCTCAACGTCGCGAAGGCGTTCGAGGGCTACTACAACAACCCCGAGGCCGACGCCGAACGCCTCCGCGGCGGCCTCTACTGGAGCGGCGACCTCGGCTACCGCGACGCCGACGGCTACTTCTACTTCGCCGGGCGCGGCGCCGACCGGCTCCGCGTGGACAGCGAGAACTTCGCCGCCGCGCCGGTCGAGCGCGTCCTCGCCCGCTGGGACCCGGTCGTCATGTGCGCGGTCTACCCCGTCCCCGACCCCCGGACGGGCGACCAGGTCATGGCCGCCCTCGAACTGGACGGACGCCCCTTCGACCCCGAGGGCTTCGCCGCGTTCCTCGCCGCCCAGCCGGACCTCGGGACGAAGTGGGCCCCGCGCTTCGTCCGCGTCGTCGAGGCGATGCCGCTCACAGCAACCGGCAAACTCGACAAACGCCCCCTCCGCCGCGACCGCTGGACCGCAGGCGACATCTGGTGGCGTCCGGGCCGGGATCTCGCCTACGAGCCCCTGGATCCGGCGAAAGCCGAGGCCATCCGCGCCGAGTTCGCCCGGAACGGACGCTCCCACGTCCTCACCACGCTCTGAACGGTCCCCGGACGATCACGGAGATCGTCCGATCGACGACCCGGGACACGGTCATGGCGGAGCGTCAGTAGGGTGGTGAAGGTCCCTCACCGTTCGACTCTGGAGACATCCGGCCCGCCATGAAGACCTCCAACTCGCGCCGGTTCGGCGTGCTCGCCGCGCTGGTCACGGTGCTGACCGCGGGCTTCGGCGCGCTGCTGGCCACGCCGGCCCTGGCGCACACCCGGCTGGTGAGCAGCACGCCGGGCAAGGACGCCTCCGCCGCCTCGGTCGGCGAGGTGAAGCTGGTGTTCAGCGACCAGATCAGCTTCGCGAAGGTCCTGGTCAAGGACAGGGCGGGCAAGCAGTACCAGTCCGGCGAGGCTCAGCGGGACGGCACCACGGTGACGCAGAAGGTCGCCGGGCCGCTCCCGGCCGGGGACTACACCGTCGCGTACGCCGTCGTCGGCGCGGACGGGCACCGGATCGAGAACTCCGACCTGACGTTCACCGCCACGCAGGGCGGTGGTGACCAGGCGAACGGCGGGCTTCCGGCCGGGGCCGACACCCCGACCGCCGAACCCACCGCCGCGTCCCCCGGCGATCAGGTCGCGGGAACCAACCAGGAGAAGGCGCCCAGGGCGGAGGCGAAGAAGTCCTCGTCCGGGACGGCCCGCTGGGTGATGATCGGTGTCGGCGCGCTCGTCGGGATCGGGATCGGCGTCCTCATCGTGTCGCGCGCCAAGCGCAAGCACCCGTCGTCCGGTGAGTAGGGAACCGTGAACGCGAGCACCCTCCGGATCGTCCGCGCGGCCCTGGTCGCGGCGGTCGCGGCCGTCGTCGCGCTCGTCGCGGCGCTCGTGCTGGGCGGCGCCGTCACCGAGAAGATCATCCCCGGGCTGGGCGACGCGGGCGCGCTGACCCGGTGGGGCCTGCCGTTCTCCCGGATGGTCATGGACCTGGCCGCCGCGCTGACCGTGGGGGCGCTGATCGCCGCGACGGCGCTGCTGCCGGTGACCGGCGCGGGCGGTTCGGGGCGGCCGAGCCTGTCCCCGGCGTCGCTCGGCTACCTGCGCGGCGCGTCCTGGCTGGCCGCCCTCTGGGCCGCCGCCGCGGCCGCGAACCTGGTGTTCACCGTCTCCGACGTCCTCGGGCAGCCGGTCGGCGACATCGTCACCGGCAGCGAGCTCAGCTCCTACGTCGGCCAGCTTCCGCAGGGCACCGCCCTGATGATGGTCGTGCTGATCACGGTCGTGGTCGCGCTGCTGGCCCGCACCACGACCACCCCCGCCGCCGCGTTCGGGCTGCTCGCGCTCGCCCTGATCGCGCTGCTGCCCGCGCCGCTGACCGGGCACTCGGCGTCCGCCGCGAACCACTCGGTCGCGGTCACCGGCGTCGCGCTGCACGTCGCGGCCGTCGCGCCGTGGGTCGGCGGGCTGGCGATCCTGGCCGCGCACGCGCTGGCCGGACGCGACCGGCTCGGCCTGATGGCGTCCCGGTTCAGCCGGATGGCGCTGTGGTGCTACGTGATCGTCGGCGCGTCCGGGCTGGTCAACGTGATCGCCCGGCTGCCCGACCCGGCCCAGCTCGTCAGCACCGACTACGGCCGGCTCGCGCTCGGCAAGATCGTCGCGTTCGCGGTGCTCGGCTGGTTCGGCTGGTGGCACCGGGAGCGGACGCTGCCGAGGATCGAGGGCCGCGAGGAGCGGGCGTTCGCGAAGTTCGCCGCCGTCGAGGCCGCCGTCATGGCCGCCACGATCGGCCTCGCCGTCGCGCTCGCGCGCACCGCGCCGCCCGCGCCCGCCGGGGTGGAGAGCTCGGTCAAGTCGCTGATCGGCTACGACCTGCCGCCGAAGGTCACCCCGGCCCGGCTCGCCGGGCTCTGGCAGTTCGACCTGTTCTTCGCGGCGCTCGTGCTCGTGCTCGGCTTCGTCTACGTCGCCGGGGTCGTCCGGCTGCGGCGGCGCGGCGACTCCTGGCCCCTCGGCCGGACGGTCTCCTGGTTCGTCGGCCTGCTGACGATCGTCGCGGTCACCGAGACCGGCGTCGCCAAGTACGCGCCGATCCTGTTCAGCGTCCACATGGTCCAGCACATGGTGCTGTCCATGCTCACGCCGATCTTCCTGGTCGTGGGCGCGCCGGTGACGCTCGCGCTGCGCGCGCTGAAGCCCGCGAAGGTGCGCGGCGACCGGGGGCCGCGCGAGTGGCTGACGGCGCTGCTGCACTCGCGGTTCGTGTCGTTCGTCGCGCACCCCGGCGTCGCGACGATCATCTTCGTGGCGTCCACGTTCGCGCTGTACTTCACGCCGCTGTTCGAGTCGGCGATGCGCAACCACCTCGGGCACATCGCGATGATGGTGCACTTCCTGGCGTCCGGGTCGCTGTTCTACTGGGTGCTGATCGGCGTCGACCCGGCCCCGCACAAGCTGCCCTACCCCGGACGGCTGATCCTGCTGTTCGTCACGATGCCGTTCCACGCGTTCTTCGGCATCGCGCTGATGAACCTCGGCGCGCCGATCGCGAACTCCTGGTACACCGCCGTCCACCCGGACTGGGGCACCACCATCCTGAAGGACCAGCACACCGGCGGCGCGATCGCGTGGGGCTTCGGCGAGATCCCAACGTTCATCGTGCTGATCTTCCTGGCCTTCCAGTGGTTCTTCGACGACCAGCGCCGCGCCCGCCGCGAGGACCGGCACGCCGACCGCGCCGCCGCGCGCGGGGAGCGGTCCGCGTCCGACGACGAGCTCGCCGCCTACAACGAGCGGCTCGCGAAGCTCGCCCGCAGGGAGGAGGAGCGCGACGGCTGACCCCCGTCCGGGAGTGCCGCCGTCCTGCGGTGGCGCGGCCCTGCGGTGGCGGAGCCCTGCGGTGGCGGAGCCCTGTTCCCGGGGCGGGCCCGGCACCCCCCGAGCGGGGGAGGCGCGCAGGTCACCGGGTCTGTAAGGATCGTCGCGTGGTTCGACTTCTGCGCGCGGTGACCGACCGGACGACCTGGCGGCGCTGGGCCTATCTGGTGATGGGCGCGGCGCTGCTGATGCCGTACTGGTTCCTGCTGATGCTCCTGGCGGGGCTGTCCCCGCTGGACGGTCCCTGGACGGGCCTGGCGGTGGTGCTGCTGCCCGTCCCGGCGGCGGTCGTGACCGGCATGGTCGCCGCGGTGCGCCAGATGGAGGGCACGGCCGTCAAGGAGCTGGTCGGCGGGCCGATCACGAGGATGAACGTGCCGGTCGCCCGGACGCTGCGGGCCCGCCTCGGCACCGGGCTGTGGTTCAGCATGCACCTGCACGTCGGGGTCGTGATCGGCGCGGCGAGCCTGGCGCTGCCGCCCTTCGCGGCGGTGCTGCTGATCTTCCCGGTGCTCGGCGGGGGCGTCGTCGGGGACGAGCGCAGCCCGCTGCACGGCTGGAAGCACAGCCCCTACCAGTGGCTCGCGCCGCCCGCCGGGCTGGCCTGCGTGGTCGCGCTGCTCGGGCTGATCGTGGTCGCGGGCCGGGTGCTCGCCGCGCTCGCGCCCCGCTTCCTCGGCCCGACGCCCGAGGAGCGGGTCGTCGAGCTGGAGGAGCGTGCCGCCAAGCTCGCCGAGCGCAACCGGCTGGCCCGCGAGCTGCACGACTCGGTCGGGCACGCGCTGAGCGTGGTGACGCTCCAGGCGGGCGCGGCGGCGCGGGTGCTCGACCGGGATCCGGCGTTCGCCCGCGAGGCGCTCACCGCGATCGAGGAGTGCGCCCGCGCCGCGCTGGCCGACCTCGACCACGTCCTCGGCCTGCTGCGCGAGGACAAGGCCCGGACGACCCCGCAGCCGACGCTCGCCGACCTCGGACGGCTCGTCGAGCAGACCAAGCTCGCGGGTGTGAAGCTGGACCACACCGTGGACCCGGACGTCGCGGGCGTCCCGGCGGCGGTGTCGCGGGAGGCGTACCGGATCGTCCAGGAGGGGCTGACGAACGCGCTGCGGCACGCCGGGAAGGTGCCGGTGACGCTGCGCATCACCGTCGCGGACGACCGGCTGCGCGTGGTGGTGGCGAACCCGCTGGGCGGGGCGCCGAGCCGTCCGCGGGTCGGCGGGGGCCGGGGGCTCGGCGGCATCCGCGAGCGGGTGACCGTCCTGCGCGGAGACATGGCGGTTGGTCCGAACGAGTGCGAATGGCGCATGGAAGTCTCCTTGCCGCTAATGTCCGGGGCGTGACGACCAAGGTTCTCCTCGTGGACGACGAGCGGCTGATCCGCGCCGGGCTGGCCGCGATCATCAACGCCGAGCCCGACCTGACCGTGGTGGGGGAGGCGGGCGACGGCGCGGAGGTGCCGGACGCCGTCGCCCGGACCGCCCCGGACGTGGTCCTGATGGACGTCCGGATGCCCCGGCTGGACGGCATCCAGGCGACCCGCGGACTGCTCGCCGCGGGCGGCACGCCGCCGAAGATCATCGTGGTGACCACGTTCGAGAACGACGAGTACGTCTACGACGCGCTCAAGGCGGGCGCGGACGGCTTCCTGCTCAAGCGGACCCGCCCGGAGGAGATCCTCCAGGCGATCCGGACCGTGGTGCTCGGCGAGAGCCTGCTGTTCCCGGCCGCGATCCGCGCGCTGGCCGCCGAGCACGCGCCGGGCGGCGGGGCCGCCGCCGCGGACTGGCACGGCCGGCTGACCGAGCGCGAGGCCGACGTCCTGCGGCTGATGGCGCGGGGCCGCTCCAACGCCGAGATCGCGGGCGAGCTGTTCGTGAGCCCGCAGACGGTGAAGACGCACGTCGGCAACGTCCTGGCGAAGCTCCAGGCCCGCGACCGGACGCAGGCCGTGATCCTCGCCTACGAGACCGGCTTCATCTCCCCGGGCGCGTAGCGGAGCGCCGGCGTCAGGAGTCGGCAGAGCGCCGCCGTCAGGAGCCGGGCAGTTCGCCCAGCGTGACGTTCACGGTCTTCTTCGCGCCGTCGGCGCCCTGGACGTCCACCTTGGCGGTGTCGCCGGGCTTGAGCTTGGCGAGGGCCTCGGTCAGCTCGGTCTGGCTCGGCGTCGGGGTGCCGTTGATCGCGAGGATGAGATCGCCCGCCCTGATCCCGGCCTTCTCCGCGCCGGAGCCCTTGGTCACGCTGACGACGCCGACCGCGGACTGCTGGAGGCTGTTCGGGTCCAGGATCGTCCGGACGACCACGCCGAGCGCGGCGCGTCCGGAGTTGGTGACCTTGCCGTCCTTGATCAGCTGCGGCGCGATGCTCTTCACCGTGGCGCTGGGCGTGGCGAACCCGATGCCGACCGCGGCGCCGCCCATCTGCGGGTCGGACGCGGCGGCGGTCGGGATGCCGATCACCTCGCCGGTCATGGTGACCAGCGCGCCGCCGGAGTTGCCGGGGTTGATCGCGGCGCTGGTCTGGATGGCGTCGCCGATGGTCGCGCCGGGGAACGCGCCCTCGCGCTTGGTCGAGACCTCCCGGTTGAGCTGCGACACGATGCCCTGCGTCACGCTCCCGGACAGGCCGAGCGGGTTGCCCATCGCCAGCACCATCTGGCCGATCTTGAGCTTGGTCGAGTCGCCGAACGCGGCCGGACGCAGCGACCCGCCGCTCACCTTCACGACCGCGATGTCGTCGGGGGCGAACGCGCCGACGAGCGACGCGTCCAGCGGCCGGCCGCCGGACGCCGCCGACACCTGGATCTTGCGCGCGCCCGCCACCACGTGCGCGTTGGTGACGATGTCGCCGGCGGTGTCGTAGACGACCCCGGACCCCTCGCCGGAGTCCGTCGTGATCCGCACCACCGACGGCAGGACGGTCTCGACGACCTTCTCGTACTGCGCCTCGACCTGGGCGGCGGCGTTCCCCGCCGGGACCGTCGCGGGCGAGCTGGGCGCGGCGGCGTTCACGCCCGCCTTCGCGCTGTACTTCCCCCCGTTGCCGCCGCCACCGCCGTTGCCGCTGCCGCCGCCGCTGCACGAGGCGAGCAGGAGAGTGCCCGCCGTCACGAGCGCGCCCGTCCGGATCCTGCCGTTGATCTGCATCGGTACCAACCTCCCGGAGGGGTTGTCCCCCGAAAGTCCGCGCGCATGACCGCGCGCGGTCCGTCCGGTACGGAGAGTTGATCTTCGGCTGCCCGGCGCTTGACGGGAAGGATCGTGGAGTGCGGCTTATACCTCGTTTACCTGCGGTTCGTTAGAAATAAGTGCAGACAGGCAAGCATTTCGTCGATCGGGGGATCATGGACGCCGCCACACTGTCCGAACTGCGCCGGCCTCGTTCCTACCCGGCCGTGTCGGTGCTCATGCCGACGCACCGCACGACGCCGGAGAACAAGCAGGACCCCATCAGGCTGCGCAACCTGCTGGCCGAGGTGAGGCGCCGCCTCAGGGACGACCCGCAGGTGCCGTCCCAGGAGGCCGAGGCGCTCTACGAGCGGCTGGAGCGGGCGGCCGGCGACGTGGACCTGGCGTACGCCGCCGACGGCCTGGTGCTGTTCGCCGCGCCGGGCGGCGAGGTCCACACCTTCACCATCGACCAGACGGTGGACGAGCGCGTCATCCTGGACACCACCTTCGCCACCCGCGACCTCGTCGCCGCCTACACGCGCCGAACCCGCTACTGGCTGCTCGTCCTGTCGGACAAGGAGATCCGGCTGTGGGACGGCCGGGGCGAGTCGCTGACGCAGGTCGAGCGCGACGGCTTCCCCATGGCCCCGAACCCGCTGGACGAGGAGGGCGTCGGCAGGGCGTCGCCGCGCGGCGCGCGGCACGGGGACCGCCCGCACCGGCTGTTCATCCGCAAGGCGGTCGAGGCGCTGGAGAAGATCAACGCCCACGACCGGCGGCCGGTGATCATCGCGGGGGTCACCCGGCACCAGGCGTTCTTCGACGAGGAGGCGGGCGGCAAGCTGACCGTCGCGGGCCGCATCGACGGCGCGTACCACCAGGCGACCGCGCCGGTCCTGATGGACCTCGCCCGGCCCGTCCTGCACGCCTACGAGGACCTGCGCGAGGTCGCGGTGCTCACCGAGCTGGAGGCCGCGCGCGGCCTGAACCGGTACGCCGCCGGGATCAGCCAGGTGCTGCCGCTGGTCGAGGAGGGGCGCGGCGAGCACCTGGTCGTCGAGCGCTGCTACCACGTGCCCGGCCTGCGCGGCCGCAACGGCACGGTCGACCCGCTGGACGACACCAGCCCAGGCCGGGTCGTCGGCGAGGGCGTCGTGGACGACGTCGTGGACAACCTCATCGAGGCCCAGCTGAACTACGGCGGCGAGGTCACCTTCGTCTCCGACGGGTTCCTGATCGACCACGACCGCATCGCCCTCGTGACCAGGTTCTGACCGGCGGCCCCCGCTACGAGGTCCCGCAGCGCGGGTCGTACCAGGCGACCCACCGTCCGACGCCGTAGCCGCCCTCGCGCGGCAGCCAGCCCGCCGGGCGGTGCGGCCAGGTGCGGTCGAGCGCCGCCCCGGACGGCCCGCGCGGCACGACCACCGTGCACACCCCGTGCGGCGCGGACTGGTGGCGCGCGTCGATCCAGCCGATGCGCGTCCACCAGACCGGGTCGATCAGTTTCGTGCGCCCCGTCCAGTGCACCGAGTAGTCGATGACGACACCGCCGCGCTCGGACGCGGCGGGCAGCGGCGGCACCGGCCGCACGCGCTCGCCGTCGCCGGCGATGTGCACCAGGGCCGCCGCGTTGACCGCGGCGAGCGCGGTCGCGACCGTCCGCGCGCCACCGAGCCAGCGGGCCGCGAGCAGCCCGATGAGCAGCCCGTACGCGGCGAACGTCGCGACCGCCAGCCGGAAGTCCGTCCGGTCCTGCGTGAGGAACGACGTCTCCGGGAAGTCGAACCCGATGAACTGGTGGGTGCGCAGCCGCTCGCCGGCGTAGACGAGCACGACCGCGCCCGTCCCGGCGGCGACGAGGCCCCCGGCGGCGGCTGCCCGCAGCGCGTCCCGCGCCGTCGCCCGGAACAGGACGGCCAGCGCGATGAGGACGTACGCGAGCGCCAGGCACGCCAGGTAGCGGCCGTAGACGAAGTTCCCGACGCGGTGCTCGTCCGGCAGCGCCGCCTCCGACGCGTACGCGATGCCGAACGTCGTCGTCAGGAGGATGCCGGCCATCAGGCGGGCGTCCTTGCGGGCGAGGGCGGCGAACGTCGCGGCGAGCCCGATCCCGGCCAGCCCCCACGTGCCGACGACCAGGTACCAGACCTGCCCGAACATGCCGGAGATCGTCCACGCCTGGCCGGACACGCTCAGCAGGCGGTCGTGCAGGAGCGCCGCCAGGTCCCGCGTCCCGCTCGGATAGAGCGCGTGCCGGAGGGCGTCGTTCACGGCGGACGCCGCCAGATACCCGCCGGCCACCGCGACCAGCCCCGCCCACATCGCGCGCCGCCGCGTCGCCAGCAGCGCCAGCACGTGGACGGCCAGCACCACCTCGCCGCGCGAATGCGTGAAGTAGGCGTACACCGCGACGAGGCTCGCCGCCGCGCCGTCCACCGCCCGGCCCGTCCGGACGAACCGGTCGAGGAGCAGCAGCCAGCCGAGCAGGAGCGCCGGCAGGACCGCGTCCGTCAGCGCGAACAGGCCGAAGAACGTCGTCGCGGGGAGCAGCGCCGCCGCGAACGACAGCGGCAGCGCCGCGTTCCGGCCGAGGCCGAACCGTCGCAGGGCCGCGTACCCGAGCGGGAACAGCGCCGCCCCGGCCAGCGCGTTGATCGCGATCACGGCGGCGTAGACCGTCGCCGGAGACTGCGAGAACCAGTGTGCCGGGGCGAGCAGCAGCGGGTAACCGGCCTGGTAGAACGTGTTGTGCGAGAGGTCCGCGCCGGGGCCGCCGGCGAGCCAGCGCGCGGCGGCGAGGTAGCCGGTCTCGTCCGGGTCGGCGACCGGGCCGGTGCGGGCGCGGGCCAGCCAGAGGCGCAGCAGCACCTGCGCGGCGCAGCCGAGCAGCAGCGGCCACGGCAGCGAGCGGCGGCGGCGCGCGGCCGGCACGGCGGACGGGGCCGGGGGAGCGATCACCTGTGACATGACCCCAACGTCCCGGCGGAGCGTTGTGATCATGTTCGGGCGATGTCCGGATTTCGTGACACAGCGCGGGTGGTGATCGACATGCCCGGATAATGGCCGGGTGGCGAGCATCCTCTTCGTGGAAGACGACCCGTCCGCGCGCGCGGCGCTGGAGCTGGCCCTGACGCGCCTCGGGCACAGGGTCACCGCCCGCGCGACCGGCGAGGACGGCCTCGACGCGCTGCGCGCCCGCCGCCCCGAGATCGCCGTGCTGGACGTCATGCTCCCCGGCATCGACGGCATCGAGGTCTGCCGCCGCGTCCGCCGCGACGACACCCTCCCGGTGATCCTGCTCACCGCGCGCGGCGACGACCTCGACGTGGTGCTCGGCCTGGAGGCGGGCGCGGACGACTACGTCATCAAGCCCGTCGAGCCGCGCGTCCTGGACGCCCGGATCCGCGCCGTCCTGCGCCGCGCCGAGCAGTCCCACACCGACCGGTCCGCCTACGGCGACCTGGTCGTGGACCGCTCCGCCCTCAAGGTCACCAAGGCCGGCCGGGACGTCCGGCTCACCCCGACCGAGCTGCGCCTGCTGCTGGAGCTGACCCGCCGCCCCGGCCAGGCGATGACCCGCCAGCACCTGCTCGCCGCGGTCTGGGAGCACACCTACCCCGGCGACTCGCGGCTCGTGGACGCCTGCGTCCAGCGCGTCCGCGCCAAGATCGAGGACGAGCCCGCCGACCCGCGGCTCATCCAGACCGTCCGCGGCTTCGGCTACCGCTTCACCGCCCCATGAGTCCCGCGCCGAGGTTCTTGCCGGGGCACGTGCCGAGGCTCCCGGCGGCGCTGGTGGCGAGGCGCTGGGCGAACCGGCCCGCGCGGCTGCGGCCGATGGGCCTGCGCACCCGGCTGACCGCCGCGTTCCTCGCGGTGGCGCTGCTCGCGGCGCTGGTGGCGTCCGGGATCTCCTACGTGCTGGTCCGGCGGGCGCTGCTGCAACGCTCGCAGGACGCGCAGCTCATCGAGTTCCGGCAGGTCCTCCAGCGGACCGTCCCGGTCAACCGGCCGCCCGGCACGACCGGGACGGTCGCCGAGCAGATCCAGAGCGGGCTGCGGGCCAAGGGCCGAGTCGTCTGGACGGCGCCGGTCGCCGCGTCCACGGTCAAGCGGGGAACGCCCCGGCCGCCCCGTCCGAGCGGCGCGTTCCCGCCGGTCGGCGACGCGTTCGTCCAGCGGACGCTGCGCGGCCTGGTGTTCCAGCGGGTCCGCTGGCGCGGGCACGTCTACCTGCTCGTCGGGGCCACGGCGCGGGGCATGGAGATGTGGCGCGACGCGCCGATCCTCGTCGTCATGACGGTCAGCCTGCGGCACGAGGAGCAGGAGCTCGCCTCGTTCACCCGCGCGCTCGTGATCGCCGACGGCCTGGCGGTGCTGGCGGCGCTCGCCATGGCGCTGGCCGCGACGCGCGGCGTGCTGCGCCCGGTCCGCGGCCTCGGCCGGGCGGCCCGCGCGCTCGGCGCCGGCGACTTCTCCACCCGCGTCAGCGAGCGCGGCCGGGACGAGCTGACCGACCTCGCCCGCACCTTCAACCGGACGGCCGAGGCGCTGGAGCGGATGGTCGGCGAGCTGCGCGCCAAGGACGCCGCGTCCCGCCGCTTCGTCGCGGACGTGTCGCACGAGCTGCGCACCCCGCTCACCTCGATGGTCGCGATGACCGAGGTGCTCGCCGACGACGGCGACGCGGCCGCGCGGCTGGTCGCGGCCGAGACCCGGCGGCTCGGCGACCTGGTCGAGCACCTGATCGAGATCAGCCGGTTCGACGCGGGCGCCGCCTCGCTCGTGCTGGACGACGTGCTGCTCGCCGAGGCGGTCGCCGCGACCCTGGACGCGCGCGGCTGGACCGGCGAGGCCGCCGTGGAAGGGCCCGCCGACCTGGTCGTCCGGCTCGACCCGCGGCGGCTCGACGTGATCGTCGCGAACCTCGTCGGCAACGCCCTGCGGCACGGGCGGCCGCCGGTGCGGGTGTCCTTCCGGCCCGAGCGCGGGGGCGTGGAGCTCACCGTCGCCGACGCGGGCCCCGGCATCCCGGACGACGTGCTCCCGCTCGTGTTCCACCGGTTCGTCAAGGCGGAGGAGGCCCGGACGCGCAGCGACGGCAGCGGCCTCGGCCTGTCCATCGCGCGGGAGAACGCCCTCCTGCACGGCGGCACCCTCGAAGCCGGCAACGCCCCCGGCGGCGGAGCGGTCTTCACCCTGTGGCTGCCCTCGGCGCGTGAGGAGGCGACCGAATGAGAAGACGCGGAGCGACCAGGCACGGAGTGAGCAGGCGCGGGGTGAGCGGACGCGGAGCGAGCAGGCGCGGAGTGAGGAGGCTGGGCGTGCTCGCGGCCGGGCTGGCGGTGCTGGCGGCGGCGGTGACCGGATGCGGCGTCCGGCCGACGGAGGTGGTGGGCGCGGGCGACGCGCCGCAGCCGACCGGCCAGCCCAACCCGATCGCGATCTACCTGGTCAAGGACGGCCGCCTGGTGCGGACGGCCAGGCCCGGCCTGCTGAGCGCGCCCTACCTCGGCCTCCAGCAGCTCTCCGTCCGCCTGGTGGACAGCGAGGTCCAGCAGGGCCTCACGACGACGATCCCGGCGGGCGTCGACCTGTCGGCCGCCTACCTCGACGGCTCCGGGGTGCTGACGGTCCACGTCAACCAGGCGGACGTGAACTGGCCGCGGATCACGCTCGGGCAGGTCGTCTGCACGGCGAACGCGGCTCCCAACGTCAAGCAGGTCCGCCTCGACTACCCGGTGACCGTGGAGATCCCGCCGAAGGCGTCCGCGGCGAGCGCGCCCCCGAGGTGGGAACTGGAGGGCAAGCTCAAGCAGGCGGGGCTGCGGTACGACTGCGGCCAGTTCGCCGACCTCATGGCCCGCTGATCAGCCCTTGTTCAGCCACTGCGTCGCGGTCTCGCCGAGCGCCGACCGGACGGCCAGGATCACCGTCCCGAGGATCAGCAGCGGCACGATGACCATGTGCTCGACCTTGCCGTTCGTCCGCGGCACGACGGGGACCTCGAACCGCCACGGCATCGGCCACAGCACGGGACACCCCTGGGGTGTCAGGCAGTCGCCGATGATGTGCGCGATGCAGCCGACGCCTATCGCCCAGCCGACGAAGCTCATGTCCAGGTCGTGCATCCACCAGACGGCGATCGCGGCGAGCGCGCAGTCGGCCAGCGCGGACTGCGGCTCCTTGCCCTCGAAGTCCAGCCCGATGCCGCGCAGCCCGAAGCCGACGATGATGAACAGCACCGCCCACCACGCGTAGTGCTGGTGGGTGGCGAGCCAGTCCACGCCCCAGCCCATCGCGACCGCGAACAGGATGGAGTGCGTGCCGTGCCGGTGCCCGCCGGTCGCCTTCCCGACCCACTTGCAGAAGTGCTGCGAGATCGGGCCGAGCGTGTTGGCGATGCGCCCGTTGTGGTGGTCGATGTCGGGCAGCAGCGCCGCGCCCGCGCACACGACCGTCCCGGCGGCGAGCTGCTTGGTGTCCAGGTGCGGGATCGCGTACTGGTGCAGCAGGTCCGTCCGCTCCAGCAGGGGGACGGCCGCCAGCCACGCCAACGCCCCGCTCAACGCGTGCGTGTGCCCCATCATGCGCGCATCCCCGCCCGTCCGTCCGGCTTGCTCGGTACGGCGGGACCCTATCCCGGTAATGATCGTTTTCGCGGACGGCGCGCCGAAGGCCGGAGCCGTCCGTTCAGTCCAGGATGACCGCGCCGCCGTGACCTGTCACGACACGCGCGTGGCCGGTTCCGGAGCCGCCGTCCCGACCGCGGCGGCGCGCGCCGCGTCCGCTTCCGCCGCATCCGTTTTCGCCGCGTCCTGACGGGCGCGTGCGGCCATCACCTGGCCGACGTGGGCCTCGGCCCAGTCCGCGACGGCCTGGATGGGCGCGCGCAGCGAGTGCCCGAGCGGCGTCAGCTCGTACTCCACGCGCGGCGGGACCTCGGCGAACACCCGGCGGACGAGCAGGCCGTCATGTTCCATCCCGCGCAGCGTGTGGGTAAGGACCTTGGGGGTGACTCCGCCGATCCGGTCGCGGAGCTGGGTGAACCGGCGCGGTCCGTCCAGCAGGGACAGGACGATCAGCACCGACCACTTGTCGCCGATCCGGTCGAGCACCAGGCGGGTCGGGCAGTCCGGGTCGAAGGCGTCCCCGGGACGCAGTGAGTCCTTCATGGTTTCCACAGGGTACCTATGGTTCGTTGTAGTAACCAGTATCCGATGGATACCGTGCATCCGACGAAGGGAGAACAGCATGAGGATCCTGCTGATCGGTGCCACCGGAATGGTCGGTTCGCGCGTCGCGGCCGAGGCACGCGCGCGGGGCCACGAGGTCACCGGGGTGAGCCGCAGCGGCAAGGACGGCACGGCCAGGGCGCAGGCGAGCGACGCCGACGCCGTCGCCGGGCTCGCGCGCGGCCACGACGCGATCGTCCTCGCCGTGGCACCGCCGCGGGACGGCTCGGAGCCCGTCGCGCCGCTGCTCGCCGACGGCCGCGGCGTCCTGGAGGCCGCCCGCAGGTCCGGGGTGAGGCGCCTGGTCATCGTGGGCGGGGCGGGCAGCCTGGAGGTCGCGCCCGGCAAGCGGCTGGTGGACACGCCGGACTTCCCGGCGCTCTACAAGAACGAGGCCCTCGCGCAGGGCGAGCTCCTGGAGGTCGTCCGGAAGGAGGCGGGCGACCTGGACTGGACGTACATCTCCCCGGCCGCCGTCATCCAGCCCGGCGAGCGCACCGGGACGTTCCGCCTCGGCGGCGACCGGCTCCTCGCCGACGCGGACGGCAACAGCGAGATCAGCGCCGAGGACTACGCGGTCGCCCTCGTGGACGAGCTGGAGGACCCGAAGGCCGTCGGCCGCCGCATCACGGTCGCCTACTGACCCCGTCCGGCCGCCGTCCCCGGGGGCGGACGGCGGCCCGGGCGAGCGGGCGGACGGACGGGCGCAGCGGCCTCCGTCAGCGGATGAAGACGGCGAACTCGGCCAGCTCGCCCGTGAGGCCCGGCGGCAGGGCGGCCAGCGCCGACAGCTCCTCGGCCGACATGAAGCCGCCGGTGTCGGCGCGCACGCGCTCGATCCGTCCGGCCAGCTCCGGCGTGATGCCGGGCAGCATGGTCAGCGCCTCGGCGGGGGCGTGGTTGACGTCCACCAGGCCGCCGTCGTTGTACTGCCGGGGCAGGTCGGGACGGCCGATCCGCAGCTCCCGCGCGAGCCCCGGGTCCTGCGCGGCGAGGTCGCGGGCCTTGGCGCGCAGCAGCCGCTGCTGCCGCACGCGCTCCACGACCGCCTCGTTGCCGATGCCCGACAGGCCGTCCGGGTCGAACACCTGGCGGCGCACCAGGAACGCGTGCGCGCACCCGATGATCGCCAGCACGAACATCACCACGCCCGCGACGCGCTGCGCGCCCGTGTCGGTCGGGATCGCCGGCGCGACGAGCATCAGCCCCGCGAACAGCCCGCCGTACACGAGCGTCGCCCAGACCAGGTGCATCTTGCGCCGCCACAGCGCCGCCGCCGCGAACGTGAACGGCGTCGCGTACCCCAGCGTCAGGAACGGCAGCGCCGCCCAGGTCACGCTCAGCGCCGCCCGTCCGGGCGGCATGCTGTCCGACGGGACTCGGGGCGGTTCGAACGGCGCTGGAGCGTTCATGGGGGAGCTCTTCCCGGCCGGGGGCGGATTCCTCTGGGGACGGCGTCCCGTCTTGCCGTGCTTCCCGGAATTCGCTTACGGGAGCGTCAGAATCTCGTGGCCGTCTTCGGTCACCAGGAGCGTGTGCTCGAACTGCGCCGTCCGCTTGCGGTCCTTGGTGAGGACGGTCCAGCCGTCCGGCCACATGTCCCACTCGTGCGTGCCGAGCGTCAGCATGGGCTCGATGGTGAACGTCATGCCCGGCTGCATCACCGTCGTGGCGTTCGGGTCGTCGTAGTGCGGGATCACCAGGCCCGAGTGGAACGTGGTGCCGATGCCGTGCCCGGTGAAGTCGCGGACGACGCCGTACCCGAACCGCTTGGCGTAGGACTCGATGACCCGCCCGATCACGTTGATCGCGCGTCCCGGCCGGACGGCGCGGATGCCGCGCATCATCGCCTCGCGGGTGCGTTCCACCAGTAGCCGGGACTCCTCGTCCACCTCGCCGACCAGGAACGTCGCGTCGGTGTCGCCGTGCACGCCGTCGATGAACGCGGTGATGTCGACGTTGATGATGTCGCCGTCGCGCAGGACGGTGTCGTCCGGGATGCCGTGGCAGATGACCTCGTTGATCGAGGTGCACAGCGACTTGGGGTAGCCGCGGTAGCCCAGCGTGGACGGGTAGGCGCCGTGCTCGATCAGGTACTCGTGCCCGATGACGTCCAGCTCGTCGGTGGTGACGCCCGGCCGGACGTGCCGGCCGACCTCCTCCAGCGCCTGCGCGGCGATCCGGGACGCCACCCGCATCCGCTCGATGATCTCGGGGGTCTTGACGTCCGGCTCCCCGGTCTTCGGGCTCTTCCTGCCCACGTACTCGGGGCGTCGGATGTTCGCGGGTACCTTGCGCATGGGCGAGACGTGGCCGGGCCGGAGGAGGTGGGTCGTCATAGTCAGCGAGTGTAGTCAGCCGTAACGGGGGACGACTCCGGAGACGTGATCGAGAAGGAGGGGGACATGGCCCCGAGCAACGACAACGACGACGCGTGGTGGTTCTGCCTGAAGCACCTGCGCGTGGAGCACGGCCCCGGCTGCCCGGACAAGGACCGCATGGGCCCCTACACCACCGAGGCGCAGGCCGCCGGCGCCCTGGAGGAGGCCCGAGCGCGCAACGAGGCCTGGGACGCCCAGAACGACGACTGACCGCCGGCCTCAGACCACCGCGTAGGCGCGCACGGGGAAGGTCCCCATGCCCTGGACCGGCGCGGGCGCGGCGTGGAAGCGGAAGCCGCCGGCGGGCAGCCGGTCCAGCCCGGTCAGGTGCTCCACGATCGGGATGCCCGCCGCCAGCAGCCGCGTGTGCGCCGGACGCGCCGGGTCGGCCATGTCGTCGATGTTGACCGCGTCGATCCCGGCCAGCGCGGCGCCGCCCGCGACCAGGGCGTCCACCGCGTCGGCCGCGACGAACGGGTGGTCGGACGCGCCGTAGCCGGGCGTCGCGAAGCGCCGGTCCCAGCCGGTGCGGACGAGGACGGCGCGTCCGGCCACGTCCAGCCCGGCGAGGTCGGCGGCGGTGAGGGCGCGCCGCCCGGCGGGCAGCGGGACGACCAGGCCCGGCAGGTCGGCGGTCCGCTCCAGCGGCAGCGCGGCCAGGTCGTCGGCGTCCCCGTGGTAGTGGAACGGGCTGTCCAGGTAGGTGCCGGTGTTGGCGACCATGGTGATCTCGCCGATCTGGAACGCCACGTCCGGGCCGAACCGCTCCCGCGACGCCGCGCGCGTGGTGTGGTCGGTGATCCGGGGGCCGGGCAGGCCGGGGTAGGTGGTCATGCCCGCCGTGATGCGGTGGGTGAGGTCGATCAGCGCCATGGCCGCATTCTCGCAGGCCCGGCGGCGCGCGACGTCAGTCGACGACGGGGCCGGTCACGGCGTCGAGGAGGCGGGCGAGGCGGTCGCGCAGGCCGCGCCGGGGGCGGCCGGGGTCCTGGCCGGCGGCGGCGCTGACCAGGTGCTGCGCGCCGTCGAAGGTGACCAGGGGGTCGGCGGCCGGGACGGTCAGGGCCTCGTGCGCGAGGCCCTCCAGGTCGCGGTCGCCGCCGTCCATGGCGAGGATCGTCGCGCCGACGCGGCGGGCGTCGTCGACGCGCTCCAGCAGCGGGACGGGCGCCTCGTCCTCGGCGACGACGAGCAGCGTCTCGCCGCGGCGGGCCTCCTCCAGCCGGTCCAGCCCGACCGCGAGGTGCGCGGGCGCGCCCGGCGGCGGCGACCAGCGGACGAGGGTGGGGGAGAGGCCGGGGAGGGCGTTCAGGCTGCTCTCGTCGTCGAGGTGGGCGGCGAGGTGCCAGGGCTCGTCCTCGGGCGTGCCGACCAGCAGCAGCCCGCCGGGGGTGCGCGCGCTGCCGCGCAGCGCCCGGCCGAACTCCCCGGTGCGTTCCAGCCAGCCCGTCGCGGCCAGCACCTCGCGCAGCATCATGACGTGCTCGGCGTCCATGCCGTCCATCGTGGCCCAAGAGCCGGTGGGGACGCGCGGTTTCCGAGGTGAGGAGTCCGGACCGGCCGGGTCCGGGCGCGGCGGCCCGCCGGCGGTTTGGCAGACTCGACGCCATGACTGATCAGCCGAAGAAGAGCCCCCACGACCTGCCCGACGTCTCCGGCCTGAGCATCGGGATCCTCGGGGGCACCGGGGACCAGGGGAAGGGCCTGGCCCGCCGGTTCGCGCTCGCCGGGCACAAGGTCACGATCGGCTCGCGCAGCGCCGAGCGGGCCGAGCGGGCGGCCGCCGACCTCGGCGCGGAGCTGGGCGTGCTCGGCGCGGCGAACGCCGAGGCCGCGTCCGGCGCGGACGTGGTGATCGTGGCCGTCCCCTACGAGGGCCACAGAAGCCTGCTGGAGAGCCTGCGCGACGTCCTCGCGGGCAAGATCGTGGTGGACTGCGTGAACCCGCTCGGGTTCGACAAGAAGGGCGCCTACGCGCTGCCCGTGGAGGAGGGCAGCGCCGCCGAGCAGGCCGCCGCCGTATTGCAGAACACCGAGGGCGTGCGCGTCGTCGCGGCGTTCCACCACGTGTCGGCCGTCCTGCTGCTGGACCCCGAGGTGGACGAGACGGAGCTGGACGTCCTCGTCCTCGGCGACGACCGCGAGGCCACCGACATCGTGCAGGCCCTCGCCGGACGCATCCCCGGAATGCGCGGCGTGTACGGCGGGCGGCTCCGCAACGCGCACCAGGTCGAGGCGTTCACCGCGAACCTCATCTCCATCAACCGCCGCTACAAGGCGCACGCGGGGCTGCGCGTCACCGACGTCTGACCGGCTGGCGGCCCGCGGCGTTCCGCCCCCTACGCTGCGCGCCGTACGAAGCAGCCGTAGGTAGCGGCCCGTCGAAACGGCTGTACGCGGCAGTCGTAGGTAGCGGCCCGTCGAAGCGGCCGTATGCAGCGGCCGTATGCAGTGCGCCGTCCGTAGCGGAGCGCCGGTGCTTCGCCCGCTCGACCGAGCGCGACACCGGCGCCCCGGCACTCGGCCGGCGCCGGGACCGTCGCGGTGTGACCGATTTCGCGAGAGTCACCGGAGCGGTAGCTGACCCGTGGCCGTCCAAGTGCTGACGTGGACGGCGTGGCCGACTCCGATCCACCCGGCGCGGAGCCCGGGGTGGAAACCGGCGCGGCGCGGGCATTCCGGTCCATGATGCGGTGGTTCCGCCGCAGCCGTACCGCGTCCTATGATCGCCGTACGACAGGGCAGGTGAAGATGAGGCAGATCCGGTCGGCCGATCCGTGGAGCGCCTTCCTGCGTCCGCCCGGACGCCAGTTCGAGACCTACGGCGGCGGCGGGCCGCGCGCGGCGGCCGAGCCCGGCGCCGACCGGGTGGGCGCCGGGCGCGACGGCGACCCGGACGAACCGGACCTCTCCGAAGCCTGCCGGCGGGTCCTGGCCCGGCTCGCCGAGAGCGGCCGGCCGCAGTCCCTGGAGCAGTTGCAGCACGGCACCGGTCTCGGCCTGCTGGAGATCGCCGACGCCGTGGAGTCCCTGCGCGACCGCGGGCTGGTGACGGTGGAACGCGAGATCGACGAGATCGTGCGCCTCGCGCCGCCCGCCGACCGGTGACCGCCCGCCGAGCGGCAACGGCCCGCCGGCCGGGGACGGCCCGCCGAGGGGACGCCGGGGGAGGCCGGTGACCGGGTACCTGATCACGGTCGTGCTCGCCTGCCTGGTCGGCGTCGCCGAGCTGGTCAGCCGGTACCGGGACCGTCCGATCACGCTGGTCCGGGTGCCGAGCACCTGGGCGTACGTGCTGATCAACGGCGCGGCGGGCGCGGGCTCGCTGCTGCTCATCCGCACGTTCCACTGGGAGTTCGGGGTCGACTCGCCGAGCATGCTCGGCGCGACGCAGGTGCTGGTCGCGAGCCTCGGGTCGATGATGGTCTTCCGCAGCGCGGTGTTCACCGTCCGGGTCGGGGACGAGGACGTCGCGGTCGGGCCGTCCACCCTGCTGGCCTCGCTGCTCGCCGCCGCCGACCGGGGCGTGGACCGGGTGCAGGCGCGCAGCCGCGCGGCGGACGTCGGCCGCATCATGGAGGGCGTCTCGTTCCCCCGCGCGAAGCTCGCGCTGCCGACGTACTGCCTCGGCCTGCTCCAGAACGTCTCGGCCGAGGACCAGGCCGACCTGCGCACCGCCGTGGACGCGCTCGCGGGCAGCGACATGTCCGACGGCCAGAAGACGCTGAACCTCGGCCTGCTGCTGATGAACGTCGCAGGCCCGGACGTCCTGGAGGCGGCGGTCCGCACGCTCAGCAAGGAGATCCGCGACGAGGGGCAGGGCGCCGCCGTCCCGGAGCAGCGCGCGCCCGGGAACGGGCAGGGCCCCGCCGGAGCCCGCGCGGAAACGGGCGCCGACAGGGCCTGAGAGACGCCGCCGGGGTCTACTTGTAGCTGTACTCGGCGGTCGGGAACGCGCCCGCCACGACCTCTTCGGCGTACTCGCGCGCCGCGTCGCCGAGGACGGAGTACAGGTCGGCGTACTTCTTGACGAACTTGGCGGTGTGCGGGGTGAGCCCGGCCATGTCCTGCCAGACCAGCACCTGCGCGTCGGTGCCCTCGCCCGCGCCGATCCCGATCGTCGGGATGGACAGCGCGGCGGTGACCCGGCGGGCCAGCTCGTCCGGCACGCACTCCAGGACGACCGAGAACGCGCCCGCGGCCTCCAGCGCCTTGGCGTCGGCCATGAGCTGCTCGCCGTCCTCGCCGCGGCCCTGCACCCGGTAGCCGCCGAAGGCGTTCACCGACTGCGGGGTGAGGCCGAGGTGGCCCATGACCGGGATCCCGGCCGCGACCATGGCCTCGACCTGCGGCAGGACGCGGCGTCCGCCCTCGACCTTGATGGCCTGGACGTTCGCCTCCTTCATGAACCGGGCCGCGCTGGCGAGCGCCTCGGCGACGCCCGACTGGTACGACCCGAAGGGCAGGTCGGCGACGACGAGCGCCCGCTTGGCGCCGCGCACGACGGCGGCGGCGAGCGGGACGAGGTCGTCCACGGTGACGGGGATGGTGGAGTCGTAGCCGTAGACGACCATCGCGGCGGAGTCGCCGACGAGCAGGACGGGGATGCCCGCCTCGTCGAAGACGCGCGCGCTGAGGGCGTCGTAGGCGGTGAGCATGGGCCACTTCTCGTGCCGCGCCTTGGCGGCGGCGATGTCGCGTACCGTCACCCGGCGGGTTCCCTGGCCGCCGTAGAGGGCGGTCGGCTGGGCGGCTCCCTGCGGTCGGGCGGGGGACGTCGGCGTGGAAGCGGACACGTCAGAAGACACGGTGTACCTCCAGTCTCGAGGCGCCACGGTGGCGTACCCGGACGGGACCGATGATCCCACCAGAACAACCGCCACGGAACCCCCCGCGATTCCCCGCAGGGGCGTCGCCCGCGTCACGTCCGGGCCCTCCCCGCACCCCGGCCGGGCCCTCCCCGCGTCACGTCCGGGGCCGACCCGCGTCGTGTCGGGGGCTCGGCCCGCACCCCCGCCGGGGTTTCGAAACGCTACGGTTGCGTATCTCAATTATCCGGCGTACGCTCATTGCGCAACGCTTCCGTAGCGCAATCTGATTCCCCCGCCTGAAACCGATCCCGAGGAGTTCCGTGGATCCCCAGACCATCCAGCGGCGACGCTGGTACGTCCTCGGCGTGCTGACCGTCAGTCTGCTCGTCGTGGTCCTGGACAACACCATCCTGAACGTCGCCCTGAAGACCATCGCCGACCCGCACGAGGGGCTCGGCGCGACCCAGAGCCAGCTGGAGTGGTCGATCAACTCCTACACGCTGGTGTTCGCCGGGCTGCTGTTCACCTTCGGGGTGCTCGGCGACCGGCTCGGCCGCAAGCGGGTGCTGCTCGCCGGCATGGCGATCTTCGGCCTGGCCTCGCTGGCCTCGGCCTACGCCCAGTCGCCGACCCAGCTGATCTGGGCCCGCGCGCTGATGGGCCTCGGCGGCGCGGCGGTCATGCCGCAGACGCTGTCCATCATCACCAACGTGTTCGAGCCGAAGGAGCGCCCGCGCGCCATCGCCCTGTGGGCGGGCGCGGTCGGCCTCGGCGTCGCGATCGGCCCGATCACCGGCGGCCTGCTGCTGGCCCACTTCTGGTGGGGCTCGGTCTTCCTGATCAACGTCCCGGTCATCGTCGCGGGCGCGGCGGCGATCGTGTTCCTGGTCCCCGAGTCGCGCAACCCCGAGCGCGGCGGCCTGGACCCGTTCGGCGTGCTGCTGTCGATCATCGGCCTGGTCGCGCTGTCCTACGGCATCATCCGGGGCGGCGACAAGGGCCACTGGACGGCGCTCGACGTGCTCGCGCCGATCGCGTTCGGCGTCCTCGTCATCGCGGCGTTCGTCTGGCACGAGGCCCGCACCGAGCACCCGGCGTTCGACGTCCGGCTGTTCCGCGACCCGCGGCTGTCCGCGTCGGTCGCCGCGATCGCGCTGTGCTTCTTCGCCGCCGGCGGCGTGTTCTTCTTCTCCAACTTCTACATGCAGTCGGTGCGCGGCCTGACCCCGCTCCAGTCCGGCGCGATGGTCATGCCGTTCGCGGTCGCGCAGCTCGTCTTCTCGCCGCGCAGCGCGTCCATGGTGCGCCGGTTCGGCGCCAAGGCGGTCTGCACGGTCGGGCTCGTCGCGGTGGCGGGCGCGCTCGTCGGCTACCAGTTCCTGGACGTCCACACCCCGCTGTGGGTGCTCGGCGTGATCTTCTTCGTGCAGGGCGCGGGCATGGCCAACGTCATGCCGCCCGCGACCGAGGCCGTCATGTCGGCCCTGCCGCGCGAGAAGGCGGGCGCGGGCTCGGCGCTGAACAACACCGCGCGCCAGGTCGCGGTCGCGCTCGGCGTGGCCGTGCTCGGCTCGGTGATCTCCTCGGTCTACCGGTCCGACCTGCACGACAAGCTCGCCGCGCTGCCCGCCGCCGCGCGCGACGCGGTCGGCCAGTCGATCGCGGGCGCCCACCAGGCCGGCGCGGTCATGCCGGGCGCGCACGCCCTGGTCGGCTCGGCGGACGAGGCGTTCGTCCACGCGGTGCACGTCGCGGCCGGGGCAGCCGCCGCCATCGCCCTGCTCAGCGCGCTGGTCGTGCTGCGCTGGATGCCGGGCCGGACGGCCGCCGAGGCCGATCCGGCGGCCGAGCCGGTCGCCGGTCCCGCCGCCGGCGGTGCCGGGACGTCCGCCGAGCCGGTCGCCGTGGCGGCCGAGCCCGCGGCGGACGGCAAGGATCGCGCGAGCGTGTGAGAATGTGACTCGCGATGACTGAGCGTAAGCCGGCCGCCGGGCGGCCGGCGGAGAGCGACGAGAACCGTCCGGGGGCGTCCCGCGCCCCCGGACGGCCGCGCAGCGAGCGCGCCGAGAAGGCGATCCTGGACGCCACCGTCGACCTGCTCGCCGAGGAGTCCGGCGTGGACGGCGTCTCGATGGAGGCGGTGGCCGCCCGCGCGGGCGTCGCCAAGACCACCATCTACCGGCGCTGGCCCAACAAGGAGGCGCTGATCGTCGGCGCGCTGGGCTCGCTCAAGGGCCCGCTGCCCGAGCTGCCCGGCACCGGCCTCCGCGACGACCTGCTGACCCTCGCCCGGCACATGTCGGTCGAGCGGGGGTTCAAGGCGTCGCGCTGCTTCTGGAACGTGGTGGGCGGCGCGGAGAAGTACCCCGAGCTGTACGCGCGCTACAAGCAGGACGTCATCACCCCGCGCCGCGAGGTCTACCGGGAGGTGCTGCGGCGCGGCATCGAGCGCGGCGAGGCGCGCGCCGACCTCGACCTGGACGTCGCGGTGGCGATGCTCGTCGGCGCGTTCGCCTACCACAAGCCTCCGGACCCGTTGCCGGACGGGTTCGCGGACCACGTCGTGGACACCGTCCTCCGCGGAATCTCGGCGGATTGACCGGGAAGTCCGTTTTTCGATGCCGTTTTCGGCCCGCAGGGCGTGATCTTCTCCCCAACCCCGTGAAGGATGCCTCATACTGGGCTGGGGGAGTGGATGCAGGACCGGCTGACTGGAGCGTCAGGTGAGATCCGTCATGGCGCCGCGGGGCGATGCGCCCGTCGGCGATTCCCCGTCCCGCACGCTCGTGCTCGGCTTCGACGCCGACCGCACGCTGGTGCAGTGCGGCCCGAACTGCGCGGCCGTCCTCGGGCACGACCCGGCCGAGCTGATCGGGCGGCCGGCGACCGAACTGGTCGCCGACGACGCCAAGGCCGAGCTGGAGGGTCTGCTGGAGGCCGCCGCCGCCGGGCAGGAGCGCACCGCCGTGCTCGCCGCGCGGCACGCCGACGGCCGGGGCGTGGACGCGGTGGTCACGGCCCAGCCGATGGTGGGCGACGGGACGGCGGGGCTGCTGTTCGTCCGGGTGGCGCTGCCGCCCAGCGAGCGCTTCCAGGACCCGTCCCTCATGCGCCGCGCGCTGATGGACGACGCCCTGACCCGGTTCGGCGCGTCCCTCGACCTCGACCAGACCGCGCGCGGCATCGTCGAGGTCGTCGTCCCGCACTACTGCAACGTGTCGTCCGTGCTGATCCTGGAGAGCCTGATCGCGGCGGACGAGGTGCACGAGGAGACCGGCTCGGCGGTGATGCGCCGCATCGCCGTCACCTCCGAGGACGACGATCCCGCCTGGACCGCGACCTTCCCGGTCGGCGAGGTGCTCGTCTTCCCCGAGGGCACCCCGTACCGCGAGGTGCTCGACACCGCCCGGCCCGTCCACCTGCCGCACGTGCGGCGCGACGACGCGGGCGAGATCGCCGAGAAGTGGCGCCGCAACCCCGTCGGGCACCTGCTGTCCGAGGTGTCGATGGTGCTGCTGCCGATGATCGCGCGCGACACGCTGCTCGGCTTCATCGCCTGCACGCGCGTCGCCGGGCACCGCCGGTTCGACGCCTACGACGTCGAGATCGGCATGGAGTTCGCGGCCCGCGCCGCGATCGTCATCGACAACGCGCGCCGGTTCTCCCGCGAGCGCGCCACCGCGCTCGCGCTCCAGCGCAGCCTGCTGCCGAACCGGCTGTCGGCGCCCGCGACGGTCGAGGTCCGGCACCGCTACCTGCCCGGCTCCAAGCTGGTCGAGGTCGGCGGCGACTGGTACGAGTCGATCGCGCTGCCCGGCGCGCGGGTCGCGCTCATCGTCGGCGACGTCGCCGGGCACGGCGTGCGCGCCGCGGTCACCATGGGACGGCTGCGCACCGCGCTGCACACCCTCGCCAACCTGGAGCTGCCGCCCGCCGACGCGCTGCACGTCATGCACGAGCTGATGATCGAGCTCGGCGAGCAGGAGCCGCACTTCGCCACCTGCGTGTACGCGGTGTACGACGCGACGACCGGCACGCTGGAGGTCGCGTCCGCCGGGCACCTGCCGCCGCTGGTCGCCGCCCCGGACGGCACCAACGCCTACCTCGACATCCCGCCCGCGCCGCCGCTCGGCGTGTTCGGCGGCGCGACCATCGAGTCCCGCGAGTTCACCGTCGAGGACGGCTCGGTCTTCGTCATCTACACCGACGGCCTGGTCGAGAACCGGGGCCGCGACATCGACGACGGCCTCGCCCGGTTGCGCTCGCTGTTCACCGCCGAGACGGTCGGCCGCCCGATGGAGGACCTCGCCAAGGCCACCCTCGCCGGCGTCTACGCCGACCAGCACCGCGACGACATCGCCGTCCTGCTGGCCCGGCTGCACCGCATGCCCGCCGACCGGATGGCGTCCTGGCCGCTGCCGACCGACCCCGCCTCGGTGCGCCGGGCGCGCGGCCTGGTCAGCAGCAAGCTCGCCGAGTGGGACCTGGACGACCTCGTCTACACCACCGAGCTGCTGGCGTCCGAGCTGGTCACCAACGCGCTGCGGTACGCGCCGGGCGGCATCGAGCTGCGGCTGCTGCTGGAGCGCACGCTCACGCTGGAGGTGCTCGACCGCTCCGCCGCGCTGCCCCGGCTGCGGCACGCCCTCGACGACGACGAGAACGGCCGCGGCCTGCTGGTCGTCAGCCAGCTCGCGCACCGCTGGGGCACCCGCCGCACCCCGGCGGGCAAGGTCGTCTGGTGCGAGCAGCTCGTCCCCGGCGTCGCCCCCGAGCCGGACGAGCCCATCCCCAACTGGCCCGGCGAGAACCACCACCGCGAGTAGCGGCGACGCGCCCCCGCCCCGGCGGCGTCCGCGCCGGGCCCGGGCGCATCCGCGCTCGGGCCGGGTGTCCGCGCCTGGCCGGGGTGTCCGCGCCCGGCCGGGGGCGGGGCGGGTCAGGGGTTCTCGCGCCAGCGGTTGGTGATGGGGAGGCGGCGGTCGCGGCCGAAGTTCTTCGGGGTGACCTTCGGGCCCGGCGGGTACTGGCGGCGCTTGTACTCGGCGAGGTCGGTGAGCCGGATGACGCGGTCGACCAGGTCCGGGTCGTGGCCCGCGGCGACGAGTTGCTCGCGGCCCATGTCGCGCTCCACGTAGTCGACCAGCAGCGGGTCGAGGACGTCGTAGGGCGGCAGGGAGTCGGAGTCCTTCTGGTCCGGGCGCAGCTCGGCGGACGGCTCCTTGACGATGATCTCCTCGGGGATCGGCGCGGTGTCGAACGGGTGCAGGAACGGCAGGTCCGAGCCGACCTGCTCGTTGCGCCACCGGGCCAGGGCCCAGACCATGGTCTTGACCAGGTCCTTGATGGGGCCGAAGCCGCCCGCCGAGTCGCCGTAGAGGGTGGAGTAGCCGGTCGCGAGCTCGCTCTTGTTGCCGCCCGTCAGCACCAGGTGGCCCTGCTCGTTCGACAGGCCCATCCAGACGTTCGCGCGGATCCGGGCCTGGAGGTTCTCCGAGGCGAGGCCGTGCAGCTCCAGTTCCGCCTCGAACGCGTCGACCATGCCGCGGATCGGGACGATCCGGGAGTGCACGCCCTGCCGCTTCACCAGCTCCTCGGCGTCGGTGACCGAGTGCTCGGTGGAGTAGCGGCTCGGCAGCAGCACGACGTGCACGTTCTCCGGGCCGATCGCGTCGGACGCGATGGTGGTGACCAGCGCCGAGTCGATGCCGCCGGACAGCCCGAGGATGACCGACCGGAACCCGTTCTTGCGCACGTAGTCGCGGGTGCCGGTGACCAGCGCCGCGTACACCTCGCCGAGGTCGGGCAGCCGCTCGGCGCACTCCTGCGGACGGACCGGGTAGGCGGCCACCGGCTCGCCGGACAGCACGTGCCGCTCGATGGTGATGGTCGTGCCGTCCGGGGCGGCGACCGGCTCGCGGCCGGGTTCGAGCGCCGGGTCGGCGGCGGGCAGCGCGAGGTCGGAGACCAGCAGGTGCTCGGTGAACTGCGGGGCGCGGGCGAGCAGCGAGCCGTCCGCGGCGACGATGACCGAGTCGCCGTCGAAGACCAGCTCGTCCTGGCCGCCGACCATGTTGACGTAGGCGAGGGCGCAGCCGGCCTCGCGGGCGCGGCGGGCGCAGAGCTGGAGCCGGAAGTCCTCCTTCTCCCGCTCGTAGGGGGAGGCGTTGACGGCGAGCAGCAGGCCCGCGTTGGCGGTCTCGGTGACGCTGACCGGGCCGCCGTCCTGCCACAGGTCCTCGCAGACGACGGTCGCGACGTCCACCCCGTTCACCCGGACGACCGGCAGCGTGTCGCCGCGCACGAAGATGCGGTACTCGTCGAACACGCCGTAGTTGGGCAGGTGGTGCTTGGCGGAGCGGACGAGCACCTCGCCGCCGTGCAGCCAGGCCGCGCCGTCCAGCGGGGAGCCGGCGGGCTGGCCGGGCCGGACGAGGTCGACCGTCCGCCGGTCCAGGTAGCCGACGACGACGGGCAGGTCGCCGAGGCCCTCGTCGGCGAGCCGCCGGGCGACCCGCTCCAGCGCGCGCCGCGACGCCTCGACGAACGAGGAGCGGAGCGCGAGATCCTCGACCGGGTAGCCGGTGAGCATCATCTCGGGGAAGGCGACCAGGTGCGCGCCCGCGTCCCTGGCCCGGCGGGACCAGTCGACGATCAGGGCGGCGTTCCCGTCGAGGTCGCCGACGGTCGGGTTCACCTGCGCGAGTGCGATCCTGAGCTGTGCCACGTCATCCACCCTAGAAGGTCGCCGTCCCCCGATCACCGACCGGGTATCGTCACTATGACGATAACACCGGCGGGCGGTCAAGGCTCCCACGGCCGCGAGGCCGCGAGGCCGCGAGGCCGCGAGGGCGTGCGGGCGTGCGGCCTCGCGGCGTCAGGCGTCACGCGTCCGGCTGGACCGCCGTCCGCCGCCGGACGGCCGGGCCGAGCGCGATCTGCGCCGCCGCGGCGGCGAGCCCGAGCGCCCCGCAGGCCGGCCACATCAGGGCCGAGCCGCCGAGCCCGAGCAGCTGCGTCCCGCCGAGCGGGGCGAGCATGAACCCGCCGGACCAGGCCAGCCCGTAGAGCCCGCTGTAGCGTCCGCGCAGGTGGTCGGGGGCGAGGCCCGCCACGATCGCCTGCAGGACGGACGCGGCCATGATCTCGCCGAACGACCAGAGGACGACCGCGACCGCGTACTCCCACGGCCGCGACGCGAGCGCCGTGCAGCCGATCCCGACCGCGACGACGGCCATGCCCGCGGCCAGCACAAGCGAGTGGTCCCGCCGCGTCAGCCACGCGTTCACCAGCGGCTGGACGGTGATGATCACCACGCCGTTGATCGCGATGACCCAGCCGTAGGTGCCGGGGCCGAGGCCGTGCTCGCGCATCGCGAGCGGCATCGTCGTCATCGACTGCATCAGCACGAACACGTAGGCCATCGCCGCGAGCGTGTAGCCGACCATGACCCGGTCGCGCAGCACGTCCAGGAAGCCGCCCCGCGGGTCCGCGTCCGCCCCGGCCGGACGCGCCGGACGCGTCTCCGGCACCGCCCGCCACACCAGCGTCCCGAACGCCGCGGCCGTGGCGGCGTTGATCCAGAACAGCGTGTGGAAGCCGGTGCGGGCGAGCGTCCCGGCCGACACCATCGCGACCGCCCAGCCGAGGTTCACCGCCCAGAAGTTCAGGCCGAACGCGCGCGCCCGGTCCGCCGCCGGGACCATGTCGGCGACCATCGCCTGCGACGCGGGCCGGAACATGTCCATCAGCAGCCCGAGCAGCGCCGCCGCCGCGACCAGCGCGACCATGCCCTGCGCGTAGCCGAGCGCGAGCATCGCGCCGCCGGTGCCGAGCGTGGACAGCAGCAGCGTCCGCCGCCGTCCGATCCGGTCGGCGAGCGTCCCGCCGAGGAACTGGCCGCCGAGCGAGCCGGCGCCGAGCACGGTCATCACGCCGCCCGCCTGCGCGAGCGACAGCCCGCGCGCGGTGGTCAGGTAGAGGCCGAGGAACGGCTCGACCATGGTGCCGAGGCGGTTGATCAGGGTGCCCGTCCACAGTGCCCAGAAGGCGCGCGGCAGGCCGCCGAGGCGGGGGGCGAGGAAGGCGGACAGGCGGTTGGGGGAGGCGGCGAGGCCGGGTTCCTGGAGGGATTCGTCGAGCGTGGTCACGACATCGATGCTCGGGCCGACTGCCCGTCCGTAACATTCATTTAGGCTCAGCTAAAAGGGCGGGGGAGTGATGATCGAGTTCGTGTTCTCCCCGGACGACGCGGCCCGGGTGCGGTTCGCGTTCTCGCCGGTCTGGGAGGCGGTCGGCGCGCTGCGCGTGCTCGCCGACCCGTCCCGCCGCGCCCTGCACCTGCCGTGGCTGCGCGCCGTCCGGCCGCGGCTGGAGGGCCTCGACCTCGGCCTGCTGCGGATCATGGTGCCCGCCACCGGCTACGTCGCCGACTTCCTCACCCCGCCGCCGAGCACCCCGCTGCCGGACTTCGCCGCCGAGCTGGAGACGATCCGCGCCACCCCGCGCGACGTCGTCGTCGAGGAGCTGCGCTGGTCGGGCAGCCGCGGCACACCGCTGCTCCCGGACGGCCCGCGCGGCCCCGCCCCGCCGGACCAGCGCGACCTGACCGCCGACCCCGAAGGCACCCTCGCAGCGCTCGCCGAGCAGCTCGACGCGTTCCACCGGGTGGCGATCCGTCCCTTCTGGGCGCGTATCCAGGAACTGCTCGAAGGGGACGTACTGCGCCGCTCCCGCGCCTTCACCGAACGCGGCGCGGCGGCCGTCTTCGCCGACCTGCACGAGACCGTGACCTGGGAGAACGGCGTGCTGCGCATCAGCCGTCCGTGGGAGTACCACGGCGGGCTGGAGGGCCGGGGCCTGCTGCTGGTGCCGAGCGTGTTCAGCTGGCCGCGCGTCCAGGTCATGGCGCCGCCGTACCAGGCGATGCTGAGCTACCCGGCGGCTGGCGTCGCGACGGTCTGGGAGACCCGGCCCGAGCGCGCCCCCGGATCCCTCGGCGCGCTGGTCGGACGCGTCCGGGCGGAGATCCTGCACGCGCTGGACGCGCCGTCCTCCACGACCGAGCTCGCCCGCCGCCTCGGCGTCACGCCGGGCGCGATCAGCCAGCACCTGTCCGTCCTGCGCTCCTGCGACCTGGTCACCGGGCACCGGATGGGCCGCCGCGTCGTCTACGTCCGGACGCCGACCGGCGACGACCTGGCCCGCATCCGCTGACCGCCGCGCCGCCCTCCCGCTGACCAGCGCGCCCTCCGCGCGGTCCGGGGGGCCGTCCGCGCCGTCCGCAGGGCCGTCCGCGCCGACCGCCGCGCCGCCGCCCCGAGGTCAGCGCAGGGAGGCGAGCGCGTCGAGCAGGCCGAGCGGGCGACGCTCGGACTGCGCCGCCGAGACGGACCGGGACAGGTCGTAGCGGCCCGACTCGATCAGCCAGTCCAGATGCGCGCGGGGCGCGTCCAGCAGGGCCGACACGATGCGCGCCGCGGCGGAGCGCTCCGCCTCGGGCAGCGCCAGGCGGTCCAGCGCGTCGGGCATGACGCGCGCGGCGGCGGCCACGTCGGCGGCGCGGGTCTCGATCCGGTCCAGCGCCCAGTGCGCGGCCTGTTCGTCGCCGTACCCGTAGGCGTCCATGAGGACCGCCACGAGGTTGTGCGCGTCGCCGTCCTCCCGCTCGCGCCGGTAGGACGCCAGGTCGTTGCACCAGGCCAGCAGGTCGGCGGTGCCCTCGGCGAGCGCCTTCCACGGCGGGACGGTCTGCACCGGCGCCGCCAGCTCCACCCCGAGCACCGGCTCGACCAGGTCGAACAGGTGCGGCCCGCAGGCCCGGCGGCGTCCGGCGGGGTAGTGCTTCGGCGTCGGGACCCGCCCGGTGCGCCGGTTCACCGCCTCCTCCGCGCAGCCCGCGCGGTGCTCCTCCAGGTGCAGCAGGAACCGCCGCCGCCACTCGGGGCTCATGCCCGCCGACGTCTCCCGCCACAGCTCCACCAGCGTGCTCTCCAGCGGGCGGGCGCCGGGACGGGCGGCGCCGCGCCGCAGCGCGCGCAGCAGGTCGTCGTACAGCTCGTGGACGGCGGTCGCGCTCGTCCCGAGCGGCGGCTGGTCGAGCATGTCGTCCAGCGCGAACGTCCAGGTCAGCCAGTGCCCGAACAGCTCGACGCGGTCCAGGTCGGCGGCTGGGAACAGCCGCGCGGCCAGCCGGTCGCAGCGCGCCCGCCCGAGCGGCGAGGTGTCCGGGTCGCCGAACACCAGGCCGCGCGACCGGGTCCAGCCCGCCAGCCGCTCGCCCAGCGGCCACGCGCCCGGATGCATGCCGGACGGGGTGGCCAGCGAGGCCACCCGGTCGGTCAGCGAGAGCAGCAGTGACACGTCCACGACACCCCCCACGCTAGTGATCACGCCCGCCTCCGCCGGACGACCGCCACGTCAAAATTCGGGAAACGCGCCGGCCGCGCGTCCGGCGGCCCGGAGCGTTCCGGGGCCGTGGGATAGTCGATCGAGATCCCCTGCGCACAAGGAGCAGAGCGTGTTCCGTCGTTCCCCCGCCCGCCTCTCGCAGGCCGCCGCCGTCGTGCTCGCGGCGTCTCTCGGCGCCGCCGGATGCGGCGCGCGCGAGGGGGAGGTGAAGGGCGTCGCGCTGGTCGACCGCTCGCGGCTCACGGTCTGCACGCACGTCCCGAACCCGCCGTTCGAGGAACTCCGGAAGGGCCGGTTCGTCGGCTTCGACATCGACCTCATGAGGCTGGTCGCCAAGCGGCTCGGCGTCCCGCTGAAGGTCCGGCAGACCGGGTACGACCCGCTGCGGGCCGGCTCGGCGCTCAGCGCGAGCCGCTGCGACATCGCCGCGGCCGCGATCCGCATCACGCCGTCGCGCGCGGCCGACGTCGGGTTCTCCAAGCCGTACTTCGACGTCGTCCAGATCGTCGTCGGACGCGAGGGCCCCGCCTACGCGACGCCCGCCGCGCTGAAGGCCGCGCACGTCCGCGTCGGGACCCAGGCGCTGACCCAGGGCGAGCGGTACCTCCGCGACGCCGACCTCGACACCGTCTCGTTCAAGACGCCGGACGCCCTGCTCGCCGCCCTGCGCGCGGGCCGGGTGGACGTCGTCGTCGAGGACCACCCGATCGTCCTGCGCTGGCAGCGCGACCCGGCCAACCGCGACTTCGTCACGCGCGGACGGTTCGGCACCGGCGAGCAGTACGGCTTCATGATCAGCAAGGACACCGCCCCCGCGCTGACCGATTTCGTCGACCGGACCCTGGACCGGGCCCGCGCGGACGGCTCCTACCAGCGCCTCTACGAGAAATGGATCGGCCCGCTCCCGACCGCCCGGTGAGCGCCGGTTCCGACTCCCCGACAAGTGCCGCCTCCGGCCGCCCGACAGGTGCCGCTCCCGGCCGTCCGACAAGTGCCGCTTCCGGCCGCCCGACAGGTGCCGCTCCCGGCCGTCCGACAAGTGCCGGTTCCGACCGTCCGACAAGTGCCGCTTCCGGCCGCCCGACAGGTGCCGCTCCCGGCCGTCCGACAAGTGCCGGTTCCGGCCGCGCGGTGAGCGCCGCCTCCGGCCGTTCGTCAAGCGCCGGTCTCGATCGTCCCGGGGCGCCGTGTCGAAGATCGGCAAGAGGGTTCGCGCAGGTCCGGGCGTGGTAGAAATCGTCACCACATGTCAAGAACCCCCTGGAGGCTCACGTGTCCGGACGCATCCCGCGACTTCCCGCGCTGGTGGCGGCGGTCGCCGCGCTGGTGCTGACCACCGCCTCGGCGTGTGGCAGCGAGGACGGCGGCACCACCGTGCAGGGCGCCAAGCTGGTGAAGAAGGGCCAGCTGACGACCTGCACGCACCTGCCGTACCCGCCGTTCCAGTTCGAGAAGGGCGGCAAGGTCGTCGGTTTCGACGTCGACCTCATGGACCTGGTGGCCAAGAAGCTCGGCGTCACCCAGCAGGTCGTGGACACGCCGTTCGAGACGATCAAGACCGGCGCGGCCCTGAACGCGGGCAAGTGCGACGTCGCCGCGGCGGGCATGACGATCAAGCCCGAGCGCGCGAAGTTCATCGACTTCACCAAGCCCTACTTCGACGCCACGCAGGCCGCGATGGCGAAGAAGGGCGTCACGTTCGCGTCGGTGAACGACCTGAAGAAGGTCAAGGTCGGCACCCAGGCGTCCACCACCGGCGAGGACTTCGTGCACGGCGCGAAGATCGACTCGGTGTCGTTCGACGACTCGGCGGCGCTGCTGAACGGCCTGCGCACCGGCAAGGTGGACGTCATCGTCGAGGACTACCCGGTCGTCCAGGGCTGGCTGAAGGACCCGGCGAACTCCGCCTACGGCGTCGCGGGCAACTACAACACCGGCGAGCAGTACGGCTTCGCCGTCCGCAAGGGCGGCAACAACGGGCTGAAGGACGTCATCGACAGCGTCATCGCCCAGTCCCGCACGGACGGCTCCTACAAGACGATCTACGAGAAGTGGATCGGTCCGATGCCCGAGGGGCACTGACGTGGCGACCACCTCCGAGTCCGCCCCGCCGCGCGCCGGCATGAGCCGGCGGCGGCGCAGGCAGCTCGTCCTCGGCGCCGAGTACGGCGTCTTCGTCCTGGTCGTCGTGCTCGTCGTCGCCCTGGCCGACTGGGGCTCGCTCCACCGGAACTTCTTCAACTGGTCGGTCGCGAAGGGCCTGTTCCCCGACATCCTCCAGTACGGGCTGCGCAACACGATCGTCTTCACGATCACGGGGTTCGCGCTGGGCATGGTCCTCGGCCTCGTGATCGCGCTGATGCGGCTGTCGTCCGTGCTGCCCTACCGGTGGTTCGCGATCGGCTACATCGAGGTGTTCCGCGGCCTGCCCGCGCTGCTGATCTTCATCTTCGTGAGCGTCGGCGTGCCGCTCGCGTTCCCCGGCCGCAACGTGCCAGGCGGCGTGTACGGGCAGACCGCCCTCGCGCTCGGCCTGGTCTACGCGGCCTACATCGCCGAGACGGTCCGGGCCGGCATCGAGGCGATCCCGCGCGGGCAGGTCGAGGCGGCCCGCTCGCTCGGCATGTCGCAGGGCCGGGCGATGCGGACGATCGTCGTCCCGCAGGCGTTCCGGGTGGTCGTCCCGCCGCTGACGAACACGCTGGTGTCGCTGCTCAAGGACTCCTCGCTGGCGCTGTTCGTCGGCGTCATGCTGACCCAGCGCGAGCTCACCAAGTTCGGCCGGGACCTCGCCAGCCAGCAGGGCAACACGACCCCGATCGTGGTCGCGGGCGTCTGCTACCTGCTGATCACGATCCCGCTGGGCTACCTGGCCCGGCGGCTGGAGGCACGGCAGAAGCGGGGACGGCGATGAGCGCGATCGAGATCAGGGGCCTGCGCAAGGCGTTCGGCCCGCTGGAGGTGCTGCGCGGGATCGACCTGAGCGTCGAGTCCGGCGAGGTGGTGTGCGTGATCGGGCCGTCCGGCTCGGGCAAGTCCACCCTGCTGCGGTGCGTGAACCTGCTGGAGGAGCCGTCCGCCGGGACGGTCGCGGTGGACGGCGTGGAGCTGACCGACCCCGAGGTGGACATCGACGCCGCCCGCCGCCGCATCGGCATGGTGTTCCAGTCGTTCAACCTGTTCCCGCACCTGACCGTCCTCGGCAACGTGATGGTCGCGCAGCGCAAGGTGCTGAAGCGGGACAAAGCGGAGGCCGAGAAGGTCGCCCGCGCCAACCTGGAGCGGGTCGGCCTGGCCGACAAGGTGGACGCCTATCCGGAGAGGCTCTCGGGCGGGCAGCAGCAGCGCGTCGCCATCGCCCGCGCGCTCGCCATGGACCCGCGGGTCATGCTGTTCGACGAGCCGACGTCCGCGCTGGACCCCGAACTGGTCGGGGACGTCCTCGGCGTCATGCGGTCCCTGGCCGCCGACGGCATGACCATGGTCGTCGTCACGCACGAGATGAGCTTCGCCCGCGAGGTCGCCGACCGGGTGGTGTTCATGGACGAGGGCGTCGTGGTCGAGCAGGGCGCCCCGGACCGGGTGATCACCAGCCCGGAGCACGCCCGCACCCGGACCTTCCTCGCCCGCGTCCTCGACCCGGCCGCCGCCCGCGTCGGCGAGGTGGACGGCTAGCCCGCGCCGCCGACCCCCGACCCGCCGCCGGCTCGGGCGCGGGCCGGGGGCGACGACCGGGAGGGTAAGGACCGGGGGGACGGGACGCTGCTGTGCCGATTCGTCCGCCGTGTGGCAGAGTTGGCGACACGGGGCACCATGTCCGTAACGCTCGCATCGGCGGCGTTTCCGCTGGGCAGCCGCCGCGCGGGACGGGCGCCGCGACGTAACGTCGCGGTAACAGCGGCCGGTCATACTGCACAGTGCCGGACCCGGCGTCCACCGCCGACCGGGGACGGCGTCGCACGAGGGAGAGGGCTTTGGACCGACAGCAGGAGTTCGTGCTCCGCACGCTGGAGGAGCGGGACATCCGCTTCATCCGCCTGTGGTTCACCGACGTGCTCGGCTTCCTGAAGTCGGTCGCCGTCGCGCCCGCCGAGCTGGAGGGCGCCTTCGGCGAGGGCATCGGCTTCGACGGGTCGGCGATCGAGGGCTTCGCGCGGGTCTACGAGGCCGACATGATCGCCAAGCCCGACCCGTCCACCTTCCAGGTGCTGCCGTGGCGCAGCGAGACGCCGGGCGCGGGCCGCATGTTCTGCGACATCCTCATGCCGGACGGCACCCCGAGCTTCGCCGACCCCCGCTACGTCCTCAAGCGCGCCCTGGCCCGCGCCGCCGACCTCGGTTTCACCTTCTACACCCACCCGGAGATCGAGTTCTTCCTGCTCCGGGACCGGCCGGAGGACGGCCGCGAGCCCGAGCCGGTGGACCAGGGCGGCTACTTCGACCACACCCCGCACAGCGCCGCGCACGACTTCCGGCGCAACGCGATCATGATGCTGGAGTCGATGGGCATCTCGGTGGAGTTCAGCCACCACGAGGGCGCCCCCGGCCAGCAGGAGATCGACCTGCGGTACGCCGACGCGCTCACCACCGCCGACAACATCATGACGTTCCGGCTGGTCATGAAGGAGGTCGCGCTCGAACAGGGCGTGTACGCCTCGTTCATGCCGAAGCCGTTCACCGACCACCCCGGCTCCGGCATGCACACCCACATGTCGCTGTTCGAGGGCGACCGCAACGCCTTCTACGAGCCGGGCGCCGAGTTCCAGCTCTCCAAGGTCGGCCGCGCCTTCATCGCGGGCGTGCTGCGGCACTCGGCCGAGATCACCGCCGTCTGCAACCAGTGGGTGAACTCCTACAAGCGGCTGTGGGGCGGCGTCGGCTTCTCGGCGGGCGCGGGCGGCGAGGCCCCGTCCTACATCTGCTGGGGCCACAACAACCGGTCCGCGCTGATCCGCGTCCCGATGTACAAGCCCGCCAAGGGCCACTCGACCCGCATCGAGTTCCGCTCCCTCGACACCGCCGCGAACCCGTACCTGGCGTTCGCCGCGATCCTCGGCGCGGGCCTGAAGGGCATCGAGGAGGGCTACGAGCTCCCGCCCGGCGCCGAGGACGACGTGTGGGCGCTGACCTCGGCCGAGCGCCGCGCGATGGGCATCGAGCCGCTCCCGCAGAGCCTCGACGAGGCCATCCGCGCGATGGAGCGCAGCGAGCTGATGGCGGACGTCCTCGGCGAGCACGTCTTCGACTTCTTCCTGCGCAACAAGCGCCAGGAGTGGGAGGAGTACCGCCGCCAGGTCACCGACTTCGAACGCCAGCGCCTCATCTCCGTCCTGTAGGACGTGCCGGGCGGGTGCGGCCGGACGGGTGCGGCCGGGCGGGGCGAGGGCCCGGCCCGGCCGCTGGGCGTCACCGCATGATGTTCGAGCCGAGCTGGACGTTGCCCTTGACGCGGAGGGTCGCCGGGGTGATCCACGACGAGCCCTTCACCAGCGGGCCGCCCTTGCCGCCGGGCAGGTAGAAGATCGCCCCGTAGTAGTCCTTGTTCGGGTAGGTGCGGGTGTCGGAGCCGATGAGCAGGTCGGCCCGGCCGTCGCCGTTCAGGTCCTGGACGGCGAGGCTCGTGCCGAACGCCTCGCCCTTCTGCGGACGCGCGGGCATGCCCGCGACGGTCAGGTTGACCGAGCGCGCGCCCTTGCCGGTGAGGCCCTTGCGCGTCCCGTACAGCACCGTGACCGCGCCGGCGCCCTTGGCCGCGCCGAGGTCGGTCCGCGGCGCGCTGACCGCGACGTCGGCCAGGCCGTCCGCGTTGAGGTCGCCGACGGCGAGCGCGTAGCCGAAGTTGTCGGACCGCGTCGCCTTGCCGGGCACGCCGGGCGTGTCCTTGGAGAACGTGACGGGCTTGCCGAGCCCCGCCTTCCCGCCGTACAGGACGGCGATCTGCCACGGCCCCTTCGCCGCGTACTTGCGGACGACCAGGTCGGCCCGGTGGTCGCCGTTGACGTCCCCGGCGGCCATCTGCACGTACGGCCACGTCGTGCCGAAGCGCTTCGGCGCGCCGAGGCCCTTCGCCGACCCGTAGCGGACCTCGCCGAACGAGGCCTTGCGCGGCCCCTCGTCCTCCCACGACTCGAAGGTGAGCGCGAGATCGGCCTTGCCGTCGCCGTTGAAGTCGGCGGCGGTGCCGTGGAGCGACTCGCTGTCGGACACCGACTTGGTGACCTTCGTGACGACGGGCTTCACGGCGGACGCGCCGAGGTTGGCGTAGGTCCGGTAGTGGAATGCGCCGTCCGAGGCGGCGTCCCGGTCCAGGACGGCGAGGTCGGGCCTGCCGTCGCCGTCGAAGTCGGCCGCGACGAGATCGCCCGCGACGGGGCCGTGCAGCACGACGTGCCTGCCGGTCAGCCCCTTCGGGCCGCCGTAGACGATCACGACGCCGGTGGTCTTCTCGTCCTGCGTCCAGGCGGACGCGGCGAGGTCGGCGTACCCGTCCCGGTCGAAGTCGGCGCTGGCCGCCGCCCCGCCGAAGCTCTCGGCCGACTCCGGCTGCGCGGGCAGCCCGATGCGGCCGAGCGTCACGCCGTCCGCCTGCGCGGGCAGCGGCCCGCGCGGGCCGCCGGGCACGACGATGACGCGGCCGTGGTGCGCCTGCGCGCCGTTGCCCTCGTCGTTGGGCAGCGCGAGGTCGCGCCGCCCGTCGCCGTTGAAGTCGCCCGGCTGCGCCGGCCTGTGCGCGGCGGCGCCCGTGACCTGCGCCGCCGACACGCGCGGCGTGTCGGCCAGGGTGAAGGCGACGGCGGATCCCGCCGTCACGGCTCCCGCGGCCAGCGAACCGGCCAGGGCGAGAGTGCGTCTTCTCATACGGACTCCTGTTCTCGGGGGGAGCGGAGGGGACGCGCGCCCCCTCCAGAGGTGAGTTCGCCCGAAGATCGCCCGAGGTTCGCGCCGTGGCCATTTCGTGATCTTGAACCGGACGCCGCGCCCGGACGGCCCCGGCGGATTACGGTGGTCGGGTGAGCACGCCGAGCGCACCCGACCGCCGTCCCTCGCTGCCGACCCGACTGGCCCGGCTCGGCTTCGGCGACGCGGCCGGCGCCGAGCGGCTGCTCGCCGAGGCCGGGCCCGCCGTCACCGCCGAACTGCTGGACGACCTGGGCACCACGCCCGATCCGGACCTCGCGCTCCGCGGGCTGCTACCGCTCCTCACCGGCGCCGAGCGCGCGGGCGAGGCCGCCGCCCTGGCGACCGCGCTCGCCACCGAGCCGGCCGTCCGGGAGCGGCTGCTGGCCGTCCTCGGCGTGTCGTCGGCGCTGGCCGACCACCTCGCCCGGCACCCGTCCCACTGGCGCGTCCTCCGCGCCCGTAAGGACATGTCCGAAAAGGACGCCGAGGACGAGCCCCCCGACGGCCCGGAGCCCCGGCGCGAGTTCCTGGAGGCGGTCGGCGCCGATCCGGACGCCGGCGAGCCGGTGGCGCGCGACGCGTCCACCGAGACCCTCGGCGCGCTCCGCGTGGCCTACCGGAAGCACCTCCTCATGCTCGCCGGGCGCGACCTGACCGGCGAGCTGGACGTCGCGGAGGTCGCGGCCACCCTCGCCGACCTCGCCTCGGCCGCCCTCACCGCCGGGCTGGCGATCGCCCGCGCGCAGGTCCCCGAGCACGGGACCTGCCGCCTCGCCGTGATCGGCATGGGCAAGTGCGGCGGGCGCGAGCTCAACTACGTCAGCGACGTGGACGTCATCTTCGTGGCGGAGGCGCGCGACGGCCACCCCGAGGACGCCGCCCTGCGCGCCGCCACCCGCCTCGCCGCCGCGACCATGCGGGCGTGCTCGGCCACCACCCCCGAAGGCGCGCTCTGGGAGGTGGACGCGGCGCTGCGGCCCGAGGGCAAGGCCGGGCCGCTCGTCCGGACGCTCGCCAGCCACCGCGCCTACTACGAGCGCTGGGCCAAGACCTGGGAGTTCCAGGCGCTGCTGAAGGCCCGCCCGGTCGCCGGGGACGCCGAACTCGGCGCCCGGTACGCCGAGACGATCGGCCCGATCGTGTGGCGCGCGGCCGAGGGCGAGAGCTTCGTCGAGGACGTCCAGGCCATGCGCCGCCGCGTCGAGGCCGACCTGAACCAGCGCAACGCCGAGGCCGCCCGGCAGCTCAAGCTCGGGCCGGGCGGGCTGCGGGACGTCGAGTTCGCCGTCCAGCTCCTCCAGCTCGTCCACGGCCGGTCGGACGAGTCGCTGCGCGCCGCCGACACGCTGTCCGCGCTCGCCGCGCTCTCCCGGGGCGGCTACGTCGGGCGGGACGACGCCGCCGCGCTCGCGTCCGCCTACCGGTTCCTGCGCCGCGTCGAGCACCTCGTCCAGCTGCACCGGCTGCGCCGCACCCACATGGTCCCGGACGACCCCGCGGGCCTGCGCCGCCTCGGCCGCGCCCTCGGCCTGCGCACCGACCCGGTGGGGGAGTTCACGGCGCTGTGGCGGCGGCACGCCCGCGAGGTCCGCCGCCTCCACGAGAAGCTGTTCTACCGTCCGCTGCTGCTCGCCGTCGCGCGGCTGCCCGAGGAGGAGGCCCGCCTCACCCCGGACGCCGCGCGCGCCCGCCTGGAGGCGCTCGGCTACCGCGACCCGGCCGGGGCGCTGCGGCACATCCAGGCCCTGACCGCCGGGGTGTCCCGGCGCGCCGCGATCCAGCGGACGCTGCTCCCGGTCATGCTCGGCTGGTTCGCCGACGCCCCCGACCCGGACGCGGGCCTGCTCGGGTTCCGCCAGGTCAGCGACGCGCTCGGCACGACCCCCTGGTACCTGCGCCTGCTCCGCGACGACGTGACCGTGGCGGAGCGGATGGCGTGCGTCCTCGGGTCCAGCCGCTACGCCACCGACCTGCTGCTGCGCGCCCCCGAAGCGGTCGCCATGCTCGGCCGCGCGTCCGAGCTACGCCCGCGTCCCGCCCCGGCGCTGCGCGCGGAGGCCCTGGCCGCCGTCCGCCGCCACACCCCCGACCCCGACTCGCCGGCCGCGACCGCCGCGAGCGTCTCGGCGGAGGACGCGGTCACGGCGGTCCGGGCGGTGCGGAGGCGGGAGCTGTTCCGCGTGGCGGTCGCCGACCTGCTCGGACGGCTCGACCCGGTCGAGGTCGGCGAGGCGCTGACCGACATCGCCGCCGTCACGCTCGACGCCGCGCTCCGGGCCGCGATCGGCAAGATCGAGGTCGAGCGGCGCGGGCCGCTGCCGACGGCCGTGGCGATCGTCGCGATGGGACGGTTCGGAGGCCACGAGCTCGGCTACGGCAGCGACGCCGACCTGATGTTCGTGCACGACCCGGAGCCCGGCGCGGACGAGCGGGACGCCGCGTCCGCCGCGCACGCCGTCGCCGAGGAGATCCGGCGGCTGCTCGCGCTGCCCGCGCCCGACCCGCCGCTCCGGATCGACCCCGACCTGCGTCCCGAGGGGAAGGCCGGGCCGCTCGTGCGCAGCCTGGCGTCCTACGCGGCCTACTACGCCCGCTGGTCCGAGCCGTGGGAGAGCCAGGCCCTGCTGCGCGCCGACCCGCTCGTCGGCGACGCGGGGCTGCGCGAGCGGTTCCGCGCCGTCATCGACCCCGTCCGGTGGCCCGAGGACGGCGTGGGCGACGACGCCGTCCGGCAGATCAGGCGGCTCAAGGCCCGGATGGAGTCCGAGCGGCTGCCGCGCGGCGTGGACCGCCGCCTGCACCTCAAGCTCGGGCCCGGCGGCCTCTCCGACGTCGAGTGGGTCGCGCAGCTCCTCCAGCTCCGGCACGCCCACCACGTCCCGGAGCTGCGCACGACCCGCACCCTGGCCGCGCTCGACGCCGCCGTCGGCGCCCGCCTGCTCGACCCCGAGGACGCCGCCGAACTCGCCGAGGCCTGGCGGCTCGCGACGCGGATCCGGTCCGCGATCGTCCTGGTCAGGGGCCGCCCGTCCGACCTGCTGCCGACCGAGCACCACCACGAGCGCAGCGCCGTCGCCCACGTCCTCGGCTACCCGTCCGCCGGGGACCTGCTGGAGGACTACCGCCGCCACGCCCGCCGCGCCCGGACCGTCGTCGAACGCACCTTCTACGGCTGACCCCGCCCGATCGCGGCCGACCCCGGCTCATCGCGGCATCGCGGTCGAATGCGGCATCGCGGTCGATGGCGGCATCGCGGCTGATTCCGGGCTTCGTCCGGACCTGGACGTCCGCTTCCGGACGGTCGCGGCCCCAAGCGGCGCCCTCGCTGACGTCAGCCGCAGGCCTCGCGGCCGGGGGAGCGGCGGAAGCGCGGGACGACGACGCGCGCGCCGCCGTAGGCCAGGCCGAAGCCCAGCGCGGCGGCGGTCGCGCCGCCCACGGCGTCCAGCAGGTAGTGGTTGGCGGTGCCCATGATGATGAGGATGGTGGCGACCGGGTAGAGCGCGGCGAGCACCACGGCCCAGCGGCGGCGGGTGATCGCGATGATCGAGGCGGCGCACCACAGCGACCAGGCGGTGTGCATGGACGGCATCGCCGCGTACTGGTTGGACACCGAGGCCGTCGGACCGGAGTCGTAGATGCCCCAGGTGCCGAAGCTGATCACCGTGTCGGTGAAGCCCGCCAGCATCCGCGGCGGGGCCAGCGGGTACAGCCAGAAGCCGAGCAGGCCGATCAGCGTCATCACGAACAGCGCCGCCCGGCTCACCCGGTAGGACGCCGGATGCCGCCAGTACAGCCACACCAGGACGCCGATCGTCATGATGAAGTGCATCGTCGAGTAGAAGTAGTTCGCCGGGACGGCGATCCACCCGTGCTCGACGAACAGGCGGTTCAGCGAGTACTCGACGTCGAGGCCGGTCTTGGACTCGGCGTTCAGCAGGTCGTGGCCATGCGCGAGCGCGAGCGCGCGTTCGGTCGGGACCAGGTTGCGGACGAGCTCGTAGGCGAAGTAGCAGATCAGGACGATGGCGAGCTCGGACCACAGGCGCGGCCTGGTGACGCCGCTCGCCGGCTCGGGCGCCCCGGCCGGACCCGGCCCGGTCCCTGAGAGATCCGCCGTCCTGGCCATGATCTGAGCATCTCAGACTCGGTCGGGGGACCCGGCACCGGCCACGGCCCGAAGGCGAACCATTACCCGCATCCGACCCGTCCGCACCCTGGTCCCCACGGCCGCGCGCGCCCGGAGCAGCCCCTGCGGGGTGCGCTCGTACAGCAGCCACGACAGGGCGAGGGATCCGGCGATGAGCGCGATGCCGATCACCGCGTCCAGGATGTAGTGGTTGGCGGTCGACAGGATGACCAGCACGGTCGTCACCGGGTAGAGCACCCCGAGCGCCTTCACCCACTTCTGGGTGCCGAGCCGGACCAGGACGAAGCCGCACCACAGCGACCAGCCGGCGTGCATCGACGGCATCGCCGCGTACTGGTTGGTCATGGTCCCGGCGGAGTCGCCGGAGTACAGGCCCCAGGAGTGCAGCGCGGTCACCGGGTCGACGAACCCGACGCTGCCGAGGAAGCGCGGCGGGGCCAGCGGGTACAGCCAGAACCCGATCAGCGCCAGCCCGGTCGCGATCATCACCGCCATGCGCAGCCACCGGTACTCGCCCGGCCGGTACCGGTACAGCCACACCACCAGGCTCGTCGTGACCACGAAGTGCATGCTCGCGTAGAACAGGTTCGCCGCCTTGGCGAGCCACGGCACGTCCAGCAGCCACCGGTTGAGGTCGAGCTCCACGTCGATGCCGAGCCCGCGCTCCAGCCGCAGGATGTCGTTCGCGTGCTGGAACGCCGAGCCGGTGCCGTCCTGGACCAGGACGATCCGGGTCAGGGTGTAGGCCGAGTAGAACAGGGCGATCAGCACGAGCTCGCGCCAGAGCGGCGGCGCGCCGGAATAGCCGGCGCGCAGGACGCGCGCGAACCGGGTCAGGCGGCCGGCGGACGGGTGGGACTGCGCCGATTCCCGTCGGGGCAGGGGCACGCGCCCGGTCGGGGCGGCGGTCTCCTCGGTCTGGCCGCGGGGAGCTGCTGGGGCGGTTTGGGCCATGCTACCTATCTTTGCCGCGCGGCCACCCGTTTGAGATCACCGCGACGAATGGTCTTCATCTCAGACTTGAGTAGTACGCCTCGGCGGGGAAGTCCGGACTTCAGGGTGAGGGGCCCTGGCACCCGGAGGCGGCGCGAACTCGATGGGAACGGGAGTCAGCATAGGAGGCCCGGGGTAGATCATGGATCGCCCCCCGCGGAACGACTGGGGGGACGAATGTTGCAAATGGTGCCAGTGGGGCATCTCGGGGTGCCAACCGCCCTCGCGCTGACCTTTTTCGGCCTGTCGGGATGCTCGGGCGCGGACGGTGTGGCGACACCCTCCGCCACGCGCTCCGCCGCCCGGGAAGCCTCGTCCTCGGAGGTGACCTCGGCGGCGTCCCCGTCCGGTTCCTCCGGGCGCGCGGCGCCTCCGCTGCCCGCCTCGATCACCGGACAGCGCCCGTCCTGGGGTCCCTGTTCCGGGCTCCCCACCAACCCGCCCATCACCACCGGGCGCAACGGCACGCCGAGCTGCGCCCGGATCAAGGTGCCGCTCGACTACGCCCAGCCCGGCGGCGCGACGGTCGAACTCGCCCTGCTCCGCTTCCCCGCGACCGACCCCGCCCATCGCATCGGCTCCCTGCTCTTCAACTTCGGCGGCCCCGGCGCGAGCGGCACCGACACCCTCGCCGAGTCCGCCGGCCAGTTCCAGGGCCTGGCGAAACGCTACGACCTCGTCGGCTTCGACCCGCGCGGCGTCGGCCGGAGCACCGCGGTGCGCTGCCTCGACGACCGCGCCCTCGACCGGTACACCGCGTCCGACGCCACCCCGGACGACGCGTCCGAGGAAAAGGCCCTCATTGACGAGGATGCCGCCTACATCCGGAGCTGCGCCGGCAACTCCGGTGCTCTCCTCCCGCACGTCGGAACGACGTCCGCCGCCCGTGACATGGACGTCGTCCGGACCGTCCTGGGCGACGCGAAGCTGCACTACTTCGGCATCTCCTACGGGACGTGGCTCGGCGCGAACAACGCCCACCAGCTTCCCGGCAACGTCGGACGCGCCGTCCTCGACGGCGCCGTCGACACCAGGATCAGCGGGATCGACCTCGCGCTCCAGCAGGCCGCCGCCTTCCAGCGCGCCCTCGGCAACTTCGCCCAGTACTGCGCGAAGCTCGGCGCGACGCAATGCCCGATGGGAACCGACAAGGACGCCGTCGTCGCGTCCGTCCAGAAACTCCTGGACGGCCTGGACGCCCGTCCGCTCCCCACCCAGCAGAAGCGGCAGCTCACCCAGTCCCTCGGCGAGACGGGCGTCTCCGCCGCCCTCTACGACCAGACGTCCTGGAAGATCCTCGCGCAGGGACTCGCCAACGCCCAGCGTGGCGACGGCACCCTCCTGCTCATGCTCGCCGACCTCCAGAACGGCCGCGAGGACGACGGCCACTACGCCAACCTGCTCGCCGCCTACACGGCCGTGAGCTGCGCCGACACCACCGAGCGCTACACCGTCCAGGACGTCCGGCGCGAGCTGCCCCGCTTCCGCAAGGCCTCTCCCGTCTTCGGGCCGTCCGCCGCGTGGAGCCTGCTCAGCTGCACCGGCTGGCCCTACCGCGGCGACGACGCGGCCAAGGAGGTCTCCGCGCCGTCCGCCGCGCCGATCGTCGTCGTCGGGAACGTCGGCGACCCGGCCACGCCCTACGCCTGGGCCCCGGCCCTGACCAAAGAGATCGGCGGCCGGGCCGCCCTGCTCACCCTCAAGGGCCAGGGCCACGGCGCCTACCTCACCGGCGACCGCTGCGTCGTGGACACCGTGAACTCCTACCTGCTGGACGGCACGGTCCCGCCCAGCGGCAAGACCTGCTCGTGACCGCCCTCACTCGACCGGGACGACCTGCTCCACGACCATCGGCTCCTTCAGCGCGTTCCCGACCGTGCAGTACTTGTCGTGGACGCGCTTGGCGACGGCCTGCAACACCTCGGCCGCCTTCTCGTCGCCCTCGGGGAGCTCCACGTCATAGGTGATCGTGATCGTGCCGAGCTTGCTGGTCTCGACCTTGTCGGCCTTCACGTCCGCCGCGAGCCGCACCATCCGGTGCCCCCGCTTGGCGGTCAGCGGCTCCACCGTGACGAGCTCGCACCCGGCCAGCGCCGTCAGCAGCAGCTCGACCGGCGTGAACGTGCCGTCCTCGTCCCCGGTCCCGATCGCCACGGACGCGCCGCGCCCGTTCGTCCCGACGAACCCGCCGTCCGCCGTCCGCTCGACCCGCACTTCGGCCATGGCGCTCTCCTTGATCGTTCCAACATCCGTCCCATCCCAACACGAACCACCCCCAAGAAGTTCCCACCCCGGCGGAGTAGCCCGAGGAAGGAGCCTGCCCGAACTCCTAAGGGCGCCTCCCCGACCTCGCTAAAGCGCCCTCAAGCGGTCACGGCTCTGTGGCTCGCACGTCGTAGTCTCGCCAGGCGTGAGCGCAGGACCGACCTGCCCCAACCCGCTCAGCGACGACAGTGCCCCGCCCTCCTGTGCGGGGTGCGGGGCACGGTGCATCGCAGGCTCGGACTACTTCGCCTCGCCGTTGAGGGCAGGCCCCGAGGACGGGACGCACAGCTCTCGGTACGCCTCGCCGAGCTCAGTCGCCTCGGGCACGCCGAGTCGCCTGACGGCCGTGAGGACTTCCGCGGCTCGCCAGTAGTTGGACGGGACCAGTCGCCCGCTCGTGACCGCCTCAAGGGCCGTGTGTGCGGCTTCGTCGGGCTGGTCCGCGGTAAGGAGCGCCAACGCCAGGTCGAGACGTGCCGAGGCCGCCCGGCGCGGCCGGGCCGGACCGTTCACACCGGTCTCCAATCGGCTGAGCACTTGGCGGGCGTAGCGCTCGCCGGCGGGGTCACCGAGCCATGAGAGCGTCGTCGCGGTGTAGGCCTCGCTCTTGGCCGGGTCGTAACGGTAGTGATGCTCCGGCCGGTCAGGCATTGGCAGCGCCGACACGAGCTCCTGCACGCGCCCTAGCGCGTTCCGGGCTTCACGACCCTTGCCGAGGCGCGCCCAAGCTCGTCCTTCCTGCGCGGTCGCCTGGATGAAGGCCGAGCTGCCGTCCGGGGCGGTCTCTTGTGCTGCTCTGGCGAGTTCGACGGCGCGGTTCAGCTTCCCGGCGGTGAGTTCCTGCCATGCCTTGGTCTCAAGGCACCACGCCGTGATCTCGCGGTGCTCGGCGTGTCGGGCGAGCTGCCCAGCCGTCCTGAGACGGGCCGCCGCCGCGTGATCCTGGCTCAGGTCGATGTCGCAGGTCGCGGCGAGCAGCGAAAGCCATCCTCCGATCACCAGGAGGCGGCGCCGCTCGGAAAGCGTCATCCGGGCGTCCATGAGAGCCGTGACGTACGACAGATGGCGACGCGCCCGCACGAGCAGCGCCCCAGGCGGTGTTCGTGGGTAGGCGACGGCCAATTCGTCCACGGTCGCCTCTAGCCCGGTCAGAGTCTCGTCTCCCACGTCGCTTGCGGCGATGCGGCGCGCGAGCTCGAGCGCTTCGGTTTCGTCGTCCAACGCGACATCGTCCGCCAGGATTACCGCCGGGCTCCGGGAACCGCCGAACAGCTCGTCTTCGCTCTTGCCTGTCGCCAGGGAGTACAGCTTGCGGTAGCGGCCTCCGGGGGTGTGGTCCCCGCGCTCCCATTGCTTGATCATGTTCGCGAGGGTGGGGACATGCGGCAGGCCGTCCCGGTCGGCCGGGTCGGCGGCGGCCCGTAGGCGGCGGGCCATCTCCGCTCGCGACCAGTACGGCGGAGCCTCGCGCGCCGCACGCAGGCGCGCGCCGACGCCCTTTTTGTCGGTGGACATGTTGCGATGCACCTCTCACCGAACGACGGGGTGACCGTGGGTCACCCCCTCTCACCCTCATTCTCCCGTTCCTCCGCGTCCTGCGCTGCGGATTCACTTGAGGTGCGGGCCCGGCGATCCTTCGCCGTCCCGTCGACGCGTGTCGGTCGCGGCCAGAGCGACTCAGCCGGTCGCGGCCGACACGCCCCCGCAATGAAGACGGCCCCGGTCCGCTGGGCGAACAGCGGACCGGGGCCTTGATCGGACGCAGGAGGTCCGACCCATGAACGAGCGTAAGGGTGCGCCGGGCTTCGCCTCGGCGAGACGGTCCGATCTGGCCGGCCTGGAACGCGACTTTCCCGACTGGTCGATCATCGTCTCCAGCACGGGACGGTACTGGGCCACGCGCGGCCCGCGTCCCGGCGAGCAGGTGCGGCACGGCGCGTCGGCGGCGGACGCCGACACCCCCGGGGAGCTGCGCGCACGGCTGGCCGAGATCTTCGCCGACGAAGAGGGTCGGTGGCTGTGAACGCGGGCGCGGCGGAACTCCTGGCCGGATCGCCCGCCGCGCCCGTCCGGCGGGAGGGACGCGATGTGTAGCCGCCGCCGGGACGACCTGCCCGACTCGGAGACGCTCCCCGACCTCGCCACGCTCACCCCTGACCAGCGGCTCTCGCTCCAGCTCTGGGCGTACAACAAGTTCCTCGACGCGATCGTCACCGAGTCCCAGCGCGCCTTCGGCCGGGCGGAGGATCCGGAAGCCGTCCGCGTTTACGGCGACATCGTGCAGCGGGCGGGGGTCCGCCGCCGCGAATACGAGCGCGGCACGAAGGCCTCGTAGCGAGTTGGAGATGCCGTGAGGTTCGAGGACACCGACGAGGGTTCTACGTCCTGGGACCAGAAAGGGGCGCGCTGACGATGTGGCAGGTCAGCGCGCCCCTTCAGGTCACACGTCGTAGTACAGCTCGAACTCGTGCGGGTGCGGGCGGAGGCGGATGGGGTCGATCTCGAACTCGTGCTTCATCGCGATGTAGGTCTCGATGAGGTCCGGAGTGAAGACGCCGCCCTCCAGGAGGTAGTCGTGGTCGGCCTCCAGCGCGGACAGGACGGCCTCCAGGGAGCCCGGCACCTGCGGGATCGCGCGGGCCTCCTCCGGCGGCAGCTCGTAGAGGTCCTTGTCGACCGGCTCGGCGGGCTCGATCTTGTTCTTGATGCCGTCCAGGCCGGCCATCAGCATCGCAGAGAACGCCAGGTACGGGTTGCAGGACGGGTCGGGCACGCGGAACTCGATGCGCTTGGCCTTCGGGTTCGAGCCGGTGATCGGCACGCGGATGCAGGCCGACCGGTTGCGCTGGGAGTACACGAGGTTCACCGGGGCCTCGAAGCCCGGCACCAGGCGGTGGTAGGAGTTCACCGTCGGGTTGGTGAAGGCCAGCAGGGACGGCGCGTGCCGGAGCAGGCCGCCGATGTAGTAGCGGGCGTTGTCGGACAGGCCCGCGTAGCCGACCTCGTCGTAGAACAGCGGCGAGCCGTCCTTCCACAGCGACTGGTGGCAGTGCATGCCCGAGCCGTTGTCGCCGAAGATCGGCTTCGGCATGAACGTCACCGTCTTGCCCGCCGCGCGCGCGACGTTCTTGACGATGTACTTGTAGAGCATCAGCTGGTCGGCGGTCTTGAGCAGGGTGTCGAAGCGGAAGTCGATCTCCGCCTGGCCCGCCGTGCCGACCTCGTGGTGCTGCATCTCGACGTGGATGCCCGACCGGAGCAGCTGCTCGACCATCTCCGAGCGCAGGTCGGTGTAGTGGTCCATCGGCGGGACGGGGAAGTAGCCGCCCTTGTACGGGGGCTTGGCGCCGAGGTTGCCCGCGGCCTCCTCGCGTCCGGTGTTCCACGCGCCCTCGATCGAGTCGAGGTAGTAGTAGCCCGCGTTCGCCTTCGTCTCGAACCGGACGTCGTCGAAGATGTAGAACTCGGCTTCGGGGCCGAAGTAGCAGGTGTCGGCCACGCCGGTACCGCGCAGGTAGTCCTGGGCCTTCTTCGCCACGTTGCGCGGGTCGCGGCTGTACGGCTCGCCCGTCAGCGGGTCGTGCACGAAGAAGTTGAGGATGAGCGTCTTGTGCTGGCGGAAGGGGTCCACCACCGCCGTGGACGGGTCCGGGAGCAGCAGCATGTCGGACTCGTGGATCTCCTGGAAGCCGCGCACCGACGAGCCGTCGAACATCAGCCCCTCGGTGAAGACGCCCTCCCCGAAGCTCTCCACCGGGAAGGTGAAGTGCTGCATCTTCCCGGGCAGGTCCACGAACCGGCAGTCCACGAAGCGGATGCCCTCGCGGTCGATAAAGTCCAGGACCTCTTTGGCGCTGCTGAACATTCAGCCTCCTTGGGGGCGCTCTTGGCTCCGGCAGCGTTTCAGGGAGCCGTTACCCGGCCGTGTCCCGTGTGTTTCGGCTGTGTTAAGCGTCACTGGGTGATGTCGGTCACGCGGCCCCATATCGCCCGCGCCGACCCGCATCCGGACGGCCCCGGGGACCGGATAGCGTAGAGCCATGGCAAGCGGTAAGCAGCGGGAGACCACCGCCACCAGGTGGACCCAGACATGGCTCGGCGGCGCGGCGTCCGCCGGGGTCGACCTCGGCACGCCGGGGGCCCGGCTCGGGCTGCCGAAGGAGGGCCCGGGCTCCGTCGCGACGTACGGCCGGCGGATCGTCGCGCTGCTGCTCGACCTGCTCGTCGCCGCCCTCGTCGGCGCGCTGTTCGCCAAGGCCCTGCACTGGAGCCCCGGCACCCGCTCGCTCGCCAACACCGGCGTCTTCGCCGCCATGGTGTGGCTGCTCACCGCCACTCTCGGCATGACGATCGGCAAGCGCCTGTGCGGGCTGCGCGTCGTCCGGCTTGACGGCCGCCCGGTCGGCTTCCTCTGGGCCCTGGTGCGGACGTTCCTGCTCGTCCTGGTCGTCCCGGCCCTCATCTGGGACCGCGACCACCGCGGCCTCCACGACCGCGCCGCCAACACCGTCGTCGTCCGCGCCGACTGACCTCTACACCAGCACGTCCGCGCCGAACGGCTGAGCGGGACGCGTCTGCGACGCGCATCCGCACAAGAACGTCCGCGCCGAACGGGTGAGCGGGACGCGTTTGCGCCGAGCGTCCGCACCAGAACGGCCGCGCCGAACGTCCGTACGAAAAACGGGAGGGCTCCCCACCGGGGAGCCCTCCCGTTCGTCGTGCGGAGCGGGGGTCAGCGCATCTTCGGCTTGGGGCCGCGCGGCATGCGGGCGCCCTTGGGCATCGGGCCCTTCGGCATCTGCATCGCGCGGGGGAGCGCCGCCAGACGGCTGTTGACGTCCTGCACCTGCGCCTTGGTCAGGTTGCGGGGGAGCTTCATCAGGTGCCGCTGGAGCTTGTCCACCGGGATCTGGCCCTCCTCGTCCCCGACCTGGATGTCATAGATCGGGACGGACGGGACGGCGCGCGAGATGCGCTTCTTCTCCGCGCCGAGGAGCTGCCCGACGCGGCTGCGCGGACCCTCCGAGACGATCACGACGCCCGGACGGCCGACCGCGCGGTGCACCATGTCCAGGTTGCGGTTGCCGGCGACGGCCTCGGTGACCGACCAGCCGCCGCGGGTGTTCTTCAGGACCGCCGCCGCCGCGCCCGGCTGCCCGGCGAGCACCGAGTACTGGGCGCGCTGCGCGAGCTGCCCGAACACGATCATGCCGACCGCGACCGCCGCGAGCACGCCCAGCGGGATGAAGAACCACAGGCTGCCGACGAACAGTCCGATGGCGACGACGACGACCAGGGTCCCGAGCGCGGCGGCGAACACGATCGGGAGGGCCTTGGGGTTCGCCTGGTGGAGGACCTGGGCGACCATGCGGATCTGCTTGAGGCGGCCCGGACGCTCCTGGGCCCCGTCCGTGGGCTTGTTCGACATGTCCTTAAGGATAGTGCTCGTGCTCAGCGCTCTCGCGCCTCGACGGCCTGCTTGTACAGCCGCCCCGCCCGGTAGCTGGACCGGACGAGCGGCCCGGACATGACGCCGGCGAACCCGAGCTCCTCCGCCTCGGCGGACAGCTCGACGAACTCCTCCGGCTTCACCCACCGCTCGACCGGGTGGTGCCGCGGCGACGGACGCAGGTACTGGGTGATCGTGATCAGCTCGCAGCCCGCCTCGTGCAGGTCGCGCAGCGCCTCGGAGACCTCCTCGCGCGTCTCGCCCATGCCGAGGATGAGGTTCGACTTGGTCACCAGGCCCGCCTCGCGCGCCCGCGTGATGACCTCCAGCGAGCGCTCGTAGCGGAAGCCGGGCCGGATCCGCTTGAAGATCCGCGGGACGGTCTCGACGTTGTGCGCGAGCACCTCCGGCCGCGAGGAGAACACCTCGGCGAGCTGGCCGGGGTCGGCGTTGAAGTCGGGGATCAGCAGCTCGACGCCGCAGCCGGGCACGGCCGCGTGGATCTGCCGGACGGTCTCGGCGTACAGCCAGGCGCCGCCGTCCTCCAGGTCGTCGCGGGCGACGCCGGTGACGGTCGCGTACCGCAGCCCCATCGTCGCCACGGACTCGGCGACCCGGCGCGGCTCGTCCCGGTCGAACTCGGCGGGCTTGCCGGTGTCGATCTGGCAGAAGTCGCAGCGCCGCGTGCACTGGTCGCCGCCGATGAGGAAGGTGGCCTCGCGGTCCTCCCAGCACTCGAAGATGTTCGGACAGCCCGCCTCCTGGCAGACCGTGTGCAGACCCTCGGATTTCACCAGCTGGGTCAGCTCGCGGTACTGCGGGCCCATCTTCAGCCGGGTCTTGATCCAGTCCGGCTTGCGCTCGATGGGGGTCTGGCTGTTCCGTACCTCGATGCGGAGGAGCTTGCGCCCCTCGGGTGTCGCCGTCGTCACCCCCACAGGGTACGTCCCGATCTCCAGTCCCCGCACGCCGGGCCGCCCGCGCGCCAACCCGCCGAGCCATCCACGCTCCACCCGCGGGGCCGCGCGCGCTCCGTCCGCCGGGCCGTGCGCGCTCAATCCGCCGGGCCGTGCGCGCTCAATCCGCCGGGCTGTGGGCGCTCCGCTCGCCGGGCCCTGCGCGCTTCGTCCGCACGCCGGGCCGTCCGCGCGCCCGCCTGCCGGGCCGTGCACGCTCCGCTTCCCGGCCGGGGCGTGCGCGCTCCGCTTTCCGCCGGGCCGTCCGTGAGAGGCCGTCTGGACGCGTCGGGGCAAACCGTCCGGGAGCGGCCGTCTGGGGCGCGGCGGGCCGGGTTGGCGCCGGGGCGCGCGCGGGTAGGACCTTCTCGCGGCGGCCGACGGGAGGAGAACCATGCTGATCAGCACGATGAACGACCTGCCGGGCTACGAGGTGACCGAGGTGCTCGGCGAGGTGTTCGGGCTGACCGTCCGCAGCCGGCATCTGGGGTCGCAGATCGGCGCGGGCCTGAAGTCCATGTTCGGCGGCGAGCTCAAGGGCATGACCAAGATGCTGGAGGAGAGCCGGATCGAGGCGCAGAACCGGCTGATGGAGGCGGCCCGGGAGCGCGGCGCGGACGCCGTCCTCGCGATGCGGTTCGACGCGAACGACCTCGGCGACCTCGGGCAGGAGATGGCCGCGTACGGGACGGCGGTCAAGGTGCGCAAGCTCACCTGAGGTTCCGCCCCGGCCGATTCCCGCGTTTCCACCCTGCGTAGCTGTGGATCTCTTTTAGGGTGACAGCCTGTCGCCGCACGCAGTCGCAAGTGGAGAGTAGGACCGCCGTGGGTCTCGCGTTGTCGTATCTGAGGGTGCCGCCCGTGGTCGAGGGGGAGATCGACCCCGCCCGCCTGGTCGCGTCGTCCGGCGCCGAGGACGGCCGCGTCCTCGACCTCGGCGGCGACTGGCAGGTGCTGCACTGGCTGCTCACCGGGGACGCCTGGGACGGCCGGCAGCCCGAGGCCGACGTCGTGTGCGGCGGCCGGCTGCTCACCGAGGACGGCGCGGACGCGACCGGCGCGGACGTGATCTACCTCGCCCCCGAGCGGGTCAAGGCCGCCGCCGCGCACCTCGACGCGACGCCCTTCGCCTCCCTGACGGGCCGCCTGGACGCCGACGCGATGCGCTCCGGCGGCGTCCAGGACGCCGACGACCCGCACGCCGAGGAACGCCTGCGGCCCGCCTACGCCCGCCTGACCGCGTTCTTCCGCGTGGCCGCCGGCGAGGGCGAGGCCGTCGTCAAACTCCTCCGCGCCCCCTGACGCCCCGACGCCCTCGCGGGTAGGGGCGGTCAGAGGGAGAGCTGGGCGGTGGTGCGGTGCAGGACCTCCGACGCGCCGAGGAGGGCGCCGAGATGGCGTTCCACCTGCGGGACGACCTCGGCGACCGGGACCGGACGGCCCAGCTCGGCGGTGAGGCTGGTGGACCCGGCGTCCCGGATGCCGCACGGGACGATCCGGTCGAACCATGACATGTCGCAGTCGCAGTTGATCATGAAGCCGTGCATGGTGACGCCGCGCGAGACCCGGATGCCGATCGAGCCGATCTTGCGGTCCGGCGTGCCGGGCACCCAGAGGCCGCTGCGGCCCTCGACGGTGGTCGTCTCCAGGCCGAACTCGGCGCAGACGTCCATCATCATGCGCTCCAGCAGCCGGACGTAGGCGACCACGTCCACCGGGTCGGGCAGCCGCAGGATGGGGTAGCCGGTCAGCTGCCCCGGCCCGTGCCAGGTGATCTTGCCGCCGCGGTCCACCTCGACGACCGGCGCGCCGGGGTCGCCGAACGGCCGGTCGAGCGGCTCGGTGCGCTTGCCCGCCGTGTAGACCGGCGTGTGCTCCAGCAGCAGGACGGTGTCGCCGATCTCACCGTCGGCGCGGCGCGCGTGGGTGCGGCGCTGGAGCTCCCAGCCCGCCTCGTAGTCCACGGCCGCGGTGCCGAAACCGGCGTGGACCACCGTCAGCGCGTCGATGTCGAAATTCGGAAGGGACGGCGCGGGGTTCCCGGTGTCACGAGCCGCGTCACGTACGTCAACATCGCTCACGCCCGCCAGCCTATGCCCCTACTCGCGGGTCAGGAGCCGCGGGTCGATGCGGACCTCCTTGACCCGGCCGGGGCCGTCCGCATCGATCCGGTACGCGCCCTGGCCGCTGGTGAACGTCACCGCCTGGACCAGCTCGGTGCCGACGTAGTGCAGCGCCACGTCCTCGTCGGCCGCGTAGCCGCCGGGCAGGACGCCCTCGCCCACCAGCAGCTGGAGCAGCGGGCGGCGCTGCGGCTCGCTGTCGTAGTGGACGCCGCAGGAGTACGGCAGCAGGCCCAGGCCGCCGGTGAACGGCTCCAGCTCGGGCCCGAACGAGTCGGTGTTGCCGCCCATGTGCCAGCACAGCGCCCCGGCGCTCTGCCCGGACAGCACGACGCCCTCGTGCCACGCCTCGGTCATGATCTCGTCCAGGCCGTGCACCCGCCACAGCGCCATGAGGTTGGCGACGCTGCCGCCGCCGACGTAGATCAGGTCCTGGGAGAGCAGGTGCTCGCGCATGTCGGCGACGTTCGGCATCGGGAACAGCGCGAGATGGCTGACCTCGGCGTCCAGCTCGCCGAACGCGGCGTAGAACAAGGCCAGGCTCTCGGGACGGTCGCCCATGGCGGTGGCCAGGAAGCAGATGCGCGGCCGGTCCTGGCCGGTGAGGTCGCAGGCGTAGCGCAGCAGGGGGCTCGGCACGGCTCCGCGCCGGTCGTCCCGGATGAAGGATCCCCCGCCGATCGCGAGGATGTGCGGCTGGCCGTCCGTGCTCATCTGCTTCCCTCCTCAGGGCGCGCGACGGTGACGCGCCTCATCGATCACGGTACGGCCGGCGATCGTCGGGAGGCGTGTTTTTGAAGATTCTTGGCAAGGCCGCGCCCAGTTCGGGGTCGGCGAACCGGAAACCGGCCTCGGCGAGCCGCCGCGGCACGACCCGCTGCCCCGGCAGGATCGCCTCGCGGGCGAAGCCCGGCAGCGCCATGCGCAGGGCGAACGCCGGGACGGGCAGGGGCGTCGGCCGGTGCACGGCGACGCCCAGCGCGTGCGTGAACTCGGCGTTGGTGACCGGGTTCGGGGCCGCCAGGTTCACCGGTCCGGACACCTCCTCGTCGATCAGGAAGCGCAGCGCGGCGACCTCGTCCGCGAGGGAGATCCAGGACCAGTACTGGTGGCCGGAGCCGAGCCGTCCGCCGAGGCCGACCCGGTACAGCGGGAGCAGCTTGCCCAGCAGGCCACCGCCCGGGTCGAGGACGTGCCCCGTGCGGGCGAACGCGACCCGCGCGCCCGCCTGCGCGGCGGGCCGGGCCGCGTCCTCCCAGGCGCGCGCGAGGTTGGCGAGGAAGCCCGTGCCGTTGGGGGAGTCCTCGTCGGCCTCGCGGTCGCCGGTGTCGCCGTAGAAGCCGATCGCCGAGCCGGAGACCAGCACCGGGACGCCCGCCTCGGCGACGGCCCGCGCGATCGTCGCGGTGCCCTGGACGCGGCTGAGCAGTAGCGTCCGGCGGTAGCGGGGCGTCCACGGCCGGTCCCCGATGCCCGCGCCCGCCAGGTGGACGACCGCGTCGACGCCTGACAGGTCCGCCGAGGACGCGCCGGACGGGTCCCAGCGCCGCTCGTCCGGCCCGGACGGCTCGCGCCGCACCATGCGGACCACCTCGTGCCCGTCGCCCGCCAGCGAACCGGCGAGGGCCGAGCCGATGAATCCCGAGGCTCCCGTGACCGCGACCTTCATGCCCCCACCCTAGGTGCCGGGGCGGGCCCGGCCGGGGATAGCCTCCGCACATGGCAAAGATCCCCACCGCGGCCGTGGCCGCCTCCGGTCTCGTCGGCGGCTACGCCGCCGCCCGCTTCACCCGCCGCCGCCCGCTCGGCGGCGCCGTCCTGGCCGCGGCCGGGGCCTACTGCGCGCGCGAGTGGCACCGGACGGCGGGCCCGAAGGGCACGGCCGCCCTGCTCACCGTGTACGTCGCGGGCTTCGGCGGCTCGCACGCGCTGGCGAAGAAGATCGGCGCGTGGCCGTCCGTGCTGGCCGTCGCGGCGGTCTCCGCGGGCTCGGCCTACGCGCTCTCCGACCGCAAGAGCTGACGCCCGACCCGTCCGGCAGCGCCCGGACGCGCCCGGCTCATCCGGCAGCGCCCGGACGCGCCCGACCTGTCCGAAGCGCACGGACGTGCGCGGACGTGCGCGGACGCGCATGGCTCGCCCGGCTCGTCCGAAGCGCCCGGACGCGCATGGCTCGCCTGGCCTGTCCGAAGCGCCTGGACGCGCGCGGGACGTCATCGTTCGCGGGAAGCGCGCCGGAGTTCCGCGCGCTTCCTGCGGTAGACGAGCACCCCGGCGACGCCTCCGGCGACCAGTCCGACGGGCAGGCCGTACAGCAGGCCCTTGATCGTGCCTCCGCCACCGCCGCTCGCGAACGCGACGCCGATCATGACGCCCGAGACGACCAGCGCGACCGCGAGCACGGCCACCGGGATCCACAGCTCGCGCGTGAAGTAGTAGCTGCGGCCGGGACGTCCGGCCGGCTCGTCGATGTCGGCGGCGGGACCGGCGACGGCGGCGAGCGGCCGCTTGGAGTAGGCCAGGAACAGCCAGTGCCCGCAGGGCTCCCATCCGTCCGGGGCGAGCGCCGCCGCGTGCGCCGCGCGTTCGCGGCGGCCCACCACGTCGCGCCGGTACTCCCAGCGCGTCGGGGACGCCAGGTCGCGGCGGCTCACGAAGCGGCCGAGGTGGTCGACGCGCTCGATCTCCCAGCCCTGCGCGCCGAACCGGTTCATCATCGCCTGGTCGACCGACGCGTCCGCCGACCAGACCCAGCGCTCCGCGTCCGGCTCCGGCCCCGAGGACGCCTCGGAACCCGTGCCTTCGGCGAACTCCTCGGCGAACCGGACGGCCGGGCCGAACTCGTCCTCCGGGTCCGCGCCCGACTCGGCCACGTGGCCGGAGAGCTCGGCGACCAGCGGTCCGATCCGCTCCTCGGCGACGCCGAGCCGCCGCAGCGCGCCCGCCAGGTCGTCGAAATACCGCTCGCTCATCCCTCACCCCCGGTCAGCAGCCTGCGGACGGCCTCGTGGAACTCCAGCCAGGACGCGCCCTGCTCGGCGAGGGCCGCCCGTCCGGCGTCCGTGAGCCGGTAGTAGCGGCGTCCGGGGCCGCGCTCGGCGGCCCGGAACTCGGCCTCGACGAGTCCGGCCTCCTCCAGCCGGTTCAGGACCGGATAGAGGGTGCCGCCCTTGATCTGGCCGAGCCCCGCCTCGTCCAGCGCCTTGGCGAGTTCGTAGCCGTAGCTCTCGCCGTGCCGCAGCGACGCGAGGACGGCGAGGTCGAGGACCCCCTTGAGCCAGTTGGCCCGCGGGTCCGCCGCCATCAGCGGCGTCCGGCGCGGGTCGCCGCCACGAGGACGGCGCCGAGGGCCAGCGCCATCGCGCCGACCCCGGCGATGACACCGGAGGACGTCGCCGACGCGTCGCCTCCGCCGGTCGCGGCCCCGATCGCGTAGACGGCCCCGGCGACAGCGAGCGCGGCGATCCCCGCGGCCGTGGCGCGGAACGACGCGCGCCGGGCGGCGCGGCGCTGCGCCGCGTCGGCCTGACGGATCGTCCGGTAGAGGACGACCGCGCCGACCAGCGCACCGGCGCCGGCGACCGCCACGGCGGCCGGCCCGTGGAACAGCACGGCGCCGAGGGCGATCCACATGCCCGCCAGTGGGAGCAAGGCGACCGCGGCGCGCGGGCGGGGGGTCTCGGTGGACGGTCCGTTCATGGTCGCTCCTCAGATGGTGCTCGGTGCCACCTAGACGATATGGCCACCTAGTTAGGAACGCAACCTATGTAGCGAGACGGACGCCACGAACGGCGAAGCCCGCCGCCCCGGTGCGGGACGGCGGGCTCCAGCCGGCCGAACGGAAGAAGAAGAGGTCAGAGGCCGAGCTCGGCCTCGAAGTTGCCCTCCTCCAGGCGGTGCTTGACGGTGCCCAGGAAGCGGGCCGCGTCCGCGCCGTCGATGAGCCGGTGGTCGTAGGTCAGCGCCAGGTAGGCGATCGACCGGACGGCGATGACCTCGCCCAGCTCCGGGTCATCGATGACGGCCGGGCGCTTCACGACCGCGCCGGTGCCGAGCATGCCGACCTGCGGCTGGTTCAGGATCGGGGTGTCGAACAGCGCGCCCCGGCTGCCGGTGTTGGTCAGCGTGAACGTGCCGCCGGACAGCTCGTCCGGGCTGACCTTGTTGGTGCGGGTCCGCTCGGCGAGGTCGGCGATGCGCTGCGCGAGGCCGCCCAGGTTCAGCTGGCCGGCGTTGTGGATCACCGGCACCATCAGGCCGCGCTCGGGCACGTCCACGGCGAAGCCGAGGTTCTCCACGTCGTGGTAGGTGACCTCGTCGCCGTTGATGACCGCGTTCAGCTTCGGGTGCTGCTTGAGCGCCTCGACGGCGGCCAGCGCGAAGAACGGCATGAAGGTCAGCTTCACGCCCTCGCGGGACTCGAAGTCGGCCTTCGCGCGCTCGCGCAGCCGCGCGACCTTCGTGACGTCCACCTCGACGACGGTGGTGAGCTGCGCCGAGACCTGGAGCGACTCGACCATGCGGCGGGCGATGGTCTGCCGGATCCGGGACATCTTCTCGGTCTTGCCGCGCAGCGCGAGCTGCTCGGCGGGCGCGGCGAACGACACCGGGGCCGGGGCGGCCGGACGGGCCTGGCCGGACGGCGCGGCGGGGGCCGGCGCGGCGGGGGCGGCCGGGGCCGGGGCGGCGGCGGCGTCGAGGGCGGCGCGGGCCGCCTCCAGGTCGTCCTGCTTGCGGATCCGGCCGCCGACGCCGGTGCCCTTGACCGCGTTCAGGTCCACGCCGTGCTCGGCGGCGAGCTTGCGGACCAGCGGCGTGACGTACGGGCCCTCGCCGGAGCCCTGGCCGTCCTGCGAGGCGGCGGTCGGCGTGGACGACGCCTGCGTGACCGGGGCGGGCTCGGGCGCGGACGGCGCGGGAGCCGGGGCCGGGGGCTGGGCCGGCTGCGACGGCTGGGCGGGCTGCTGCTGCGGCGCGGGCGGCGGCCACGACGACGGCGGCGGGCCCTGCGGGGCCTGCGCCTGCGGCGCGGGCGCCGGGGCGGCGGGCTCCTCGGCCTCGGCCGGGGCCGCCTCCTCGGCCGGGGCCGCGGCGGGCTCGGCGGACGGAGCGGCGGCGGGGGCGTCGCCCTCGTCGCCGATGACCGCGAGCTCCGCGCCGACCTCGACGGTCTCGTCCTCGGCGACGGTGATGCTGGTCAGGATGCCGGACGCGGGAGAGGGGATCTCGGTGTCGACCTTGTCGGTCGAGACTTCGAGAAGCGGCTCGTCGGTCTCGACGCGCTCGCCCTCCTTCTTCAGCCAGCGGGTGACGGTGCCCTCGGTGACGCTCTCGCCGAGCTGGGGCATGGTGACGGAGACCGGCATGGCTCTCAGATACTCCTTCGAGATCTCATATTCCCGGCGCGGCCGTTCAGCCGTGCACGTGCAGTGGCTTGCCGGCGAGCATCAGGTGCGCCTCGCCGACCGCCTCGGACTGGGTCGGATGCGGATGGATGAGCTGGGCGACCTCGCTCGGCAGGGCCTCCCAGTTGTAGATCAGCTGACCCTCGGTGATCAGCTCGCCGACCCGCGCGCCGACCATGGACAGGCCGAGCACGCGGCCGCCGCGCTCGGCGATCACCCGCACCTCGCCCTGCGTCCCGAGGATCTTGCTCTTGGGGTTTCCGGCCAGGTCGTAGACCGCCGTGTCGATCTCGTACCCGCGTTCCGCGGCGACCTTCGAGGTGATGCCCACGGAGGCGACCTCGGGGTCGGAGTAGGTGATGCGGGGCACGCCCTCGTAGTCGATCGGGGCCGGGTCGAGCCCGCCCAGCCGCTCGGCGACGAGGATGCCCTCGGCGAAGCCGACGTGCGCGAGCTGCGGGGTGTCGATCAGGTCGCCGACGGCCGAGACGGTCGGCACCGAGGTGCGGCACAGCTCGTCCACCCGGACGAAGCCGCGCTCCACCGCGACGCCCGCCTCCTCGAACCCGAGCCCGGCCGAGACCGGCCCGCGCCCGACCGCGACGAGCAGCAGCTCCGCGTCGATCGCCGTGCCGTTCTCCAGCGTGACGGTGACGCCCGCGTCGGTGGTCTTGACGCCCTGGAACCGGACGCCCAGCTCGTACTTGATGCCGCGCTTGCGGAAGGCGCGCTCCAACCGCTTGGAGCTGCTCTCCTCCTCCAGCGGCAGCAGGTGGGGGAGAGCCTCGACGATCGTCACCTCGGCCCCGAACGAGCGCCACACGCTGGCGAACTCGACGCCGATGACTCCGCCGCCGAGGATCACCACCGACGACGGCACGCGGCCGAGCTCCAGGGCGTGGTCGCTGAAGATGACCTTCTCGCCGTCCACGTCCAGGCCGGGCAGGGTGCGGGGGGCGGAGCCGGTGGCCAGCACGATGTGCCGTCCCTCCAGCGTCCGGGTGGAGCCGTCGGCGGCGCGGACCTCGACGGACGTGGGCGACGCGAGCCGTCCCTCGCCCTCGACGACCTCGATGCCGCGCGACCTGATCAGCCCGGTCAGGCCCTTGACGGTGCCCGAGACGACCTTGTCCTTGTAGGCGTGGACGCCGTCGATGTCGATGCCGTCGAACGTCGCCAGGACGCCGAACGCCGCCGCCTCGCGGGTCTGGTCGGCGACCTCCGCCGCGTGCAGCAGCGCCTTGGTGGGGATGCAGCCGCGGTTCAGGCAGGTGCCGCCGAGCTTGTCGCGCTCGACCAGCGCCACGCGCATGCCGAGCTCGGACGCGCGCAGCGCGCACGCGTAGCCGCCGCTCCCGCCTCCCAGGACCACGATGTCGAAGGGGCCGCTGTCAGCCAATGTCGCTCCCTTTCCGCCCTACGCGCCTACGGCAGGTGTGTGCCTCGCGCCTCGCGTCTACGGCTGGTGTGCCTTCGCGGGTCACCCGGCGGCGGGGCGCGGTGACGCCCCGCCGTCAGGGAAAACCTATTCCCTTGTACGCCCGGCGGGCCCGGTCGGGGTCCGCCGGGCGGAAAAACCTCAGAGCTCGCCGGCGGCCAGGGCCTCGGCGACGGCGACCAGGGTGCGGACGGCCGAGCCGGTGCCCGCCTTCGGCGTGTAGCCGTACGGCTCGCCCTTGTTGTAGGACGGCCCGGCGATGTCGAGGTGCGCCCAGCGGACGCCGTCCGGCACGAACTCCCGGAGGAACACGCCCGCGACGAGCATGCCGCCCCAGCGCTCGCCGCTGATGTTGGCGATGTCGGCGACGGACGAGTCGAGGCCCTTGCGCAGCTCCTCCGGCAGCGGCATGCCCCAGGACGGCTCGCCCGCGGCGACGGCCGCCGCGACGACCTTCTCGCGGACGTCGTCGTCGTTGGCCATGACGCCGGTGGTCCGGGTGCCGAGCGCGACCAGCTGCGCGCCGGTCAGGGTGGCGACGTCGATCAGCAGGTCGGGCTCGTCCTCGCCGGACCGGACGATCGCGTCGGCCATCACCAGCCGGCCCTCGGCGTCGGTGTTCAGCACCTCGACGGTCTTGCCGCCGTAGACGCGCAGCACGTCCGACGGCCGCTGCGCGCTGCCGGACGGCATGTTCTCGGCGAGCGCGAGGTAGCCGACGACGTTCACGGCGGGCTTCAGCTCGGCGATCGCGGCGAGCGCGCCGAGCACCGCGCCCGCGCCGCCCATGTCGGACTTCATCCAGTCCATGCCCTCGGCGGGCTTCAGCGAGAGGCCGCCCGAGTCGAACGTGATGCCCTTGCCGACCAGCGCGAGCGTCTTGGCCGCCTCCGGGTGGGTGTAGGCGAGCCGGACCAGGCGCGGCGGGTTCGCCGACCCCTGCCCGACGCCGACGATGCCGCCGTAACCGCCGTCCACCAGGGCCTTCTCGTCCAGGACCTCGATCTCCAGGCCGCTCTCCGCGGCGACCTTGGTGGCCACCTCGGCGAAGTCCTCGGGGGACAGGTCGGACGGCGGCGTGTTCACCAGGTCGCGGACCAGCGTGACCGCGGACGCGAGCGTCTCGGCGCGGCGCACGGCGGCCTCGTCCTCGGCGCCGACGAGCACGATCTCCTCGACCGGGCCCGGACGCTCGGAGGTGCGGTAGGCGGCGAAGCCGTAGTTGCCGAGCAGCGCGCCGAGCGCGACGGCCTCCACCTCGGCGGCGGACGAGGCGGGCAGCGCCACCGCGACCCTCCGCTTCCCGGCGAGCGCGCGGAGCGCCGAGCCGGCGGCGCGGCGCAGGCCCTCGGCGTCGAGGTCGCCGGCCTCGCCGAGCCCGACCGCGACGATCAGGGCGGCGGGCAGGGCGCCGAGCGTCGGCAGCTTGACGACCTCACCGGGCTTGCCGGTGGCGCCGAGCGCCGTCAGGGAGTCGGCCAGCCGGCCGGAGAGGGCCGTGTCGAGGTCGTCGGCGCCGGCCGGACGGACGCCGTCCCCGGCCGGGTGGACGCCGACCACGATCGCGTCGGTGTCGAGAGCGGTCAGGACTGCGCTGTCAAGACTGATGGTCGTCACGTCCTCCGATGTTAGTCCTCCGGGTGACCGGTTTCGCCCTTTTGGATCAAGCATTGCCCTCATCGGACGGCCTGCGCGAGCAGGGCGGCCGCCGTCGCGACCTCCACGAGCGCGCCCAGCACGTCCCCGGTGACCCCGCCGAGCCGGCGGACCGCGTGCCGGAGCGTCGCGAGCGCCGCCGCCAGCGCCACCACGACCGCGGCGGCGGCCCGCAGGGCGCCGTACGGGCCGTCCGCCGCGAAACCGAGGCCGCCCGCCGCGACCAGCACCGCCGCGGTCACGGCCGCGACGCCTCCGGCCGGCACCGATCCGGCGACCAGCGAGCCGAGCCCGCCCGGCCGCGCGGACGGCACCCCGGCTCGGCACGCCCACGGCAGCGCGAGCCGTCCGGCGACCGCCGCGACCAGCGCGGCGGCCCAGGGCGCCGGCGCCGACGAGAGCGCGGCGACCTGGATCAGCAGCGCCAGCACCAGCGTCGCCACGCCGAACGGCCCGATGTCCGACTTCTTCATGATCTCCAGCGCGGCTTCGGCGGGCTTGCGGCTGCCGAGGCCGTCGGCGAGGTCCGCCAGGCCGTCCAGATGCAGGGCGCGGGTCAGCGCCGCGCCCACCGCGACCGCCAGCGCCGCGCCCAGCAGGCGGCCGTACCCGAGCCCGCCCGCCACCAGCAAGGTCACGGCCGCGCCCCCGCCGACGACGAGCCCGACCGCGGGCGCGAGCATCATCGCCCGCCGCGCCGCCTCCCGGTCGACCCGCTCCGCCCGCAGCGGCACGACGCTCAGCAACGTCACGCCGAGCCGCGCCCCGGCCCCCCAGTCCCGCGCGCTCACGGCAGATCCAGGACCCGACCGGCGACGACCAGGGCGACCTCTTCCGACTCGGCCGCGAGCCGCTGGTTGAGAGTGCCGAGCACGTCCCGGAACGCCCGTCCCACCGGCGTCGTCGGCACCAGCGACATCCCGACCTCGTCGCTCACCGCGACCACGTACGCGGCCGTGGAACGCCAGGCCTCGACCAGCTCGTCCAGCTTTCTCCGGACACGGGACGGGTCGTCCCAGGCGTCCGTCTCGTCCATGGCCGCCGCGACCCACGACCCGATGCCGTCCACGAGCACCGCCCCGTCCGCGGAGGCCAGCGCCCGGGCGAGATCGGTCGTCTCCACCGTCCGCCACCAGGACGGACGCCGCTCCCGATGCGCCTCGATCCGGGCCGTCCACTCCGCATCGGCCGGATCGCCGACACCCGTCGCCACATACGTCACGTCCGGCCGGGCGAGCAGCCGCAACTCCGCCTCGGCCGACTTCCCCGACCGGGACCCGCCGAGCACCAGAGCCCGGTGCGTTCCCTCGACCGGACGCGTCCAGAACCCCATCCGCCGCTCGAACTCGGCCGGAGAGGCGACCCGATGATCCACGTACACGGCCCGGACGTCCGTCGCCTCCGAGACCGCCCCCGCGCGCCGCAACCACCCGAGATGCTCGGGACTCCCGACCAGATCCAGCAGCGCGGCGTCGTAGACCACACCCGCCGCCGGCTCGGGCCGCTGCCCCACCCCGCCCGCCACCAGCACCCGATGGCCGGACGGCACCCGCACGTCCCAGCCACCGGCGACGTCCAGGCGAGGGCATTCCGCCAGGGCCACCCCGTCGATCATCACGCGCGTCGGCTCCCACCGGACCCCGGCCGCCCGCGCCCGTCCGCACGACGCGCACCGGCACCCGTCCGCGGGCCAGCCCTCCGGCCCCGCGCGCCCCACCACTTCGATCTTCATCCCATCCCCGACCCTATTGCCCGCCCACTCCCGGCCGCGCGGGGTGGCCGACGGGTTACGCTCACCGCTACCGGGCAGGTCGAAGCGGCGGAAGGGCAGTGGCGATGACGTGGAGATGGCGACTGGAGAAGGCCGACGGGACCCGAGCGTCCGGCGAGGCCGAAGAGGAGACCTTCGGCACGCAGGCCGCCGCCGAGACCTGGCTCGGCGAGCACTGGCGCGAACTGCGCGAGGACGGCGTCGACACGGTCGTCCTCCTGGACGGCGAGGAGACCGTCTACAAAATGAGCCTTCACGAGTAATTGTGGGGGGCGACCCCTAATTGTGGGGGGACGACCCCCCACACCCCCCGGGGCCCTTCGGGCCGCCCTCCTCGCTTCGCTGCGGGCCCGGCCCTGCGGGGTGTTCTCCGCGCCGCCTCCGCTAGCGCTCCGGCGGCGCGGAGAACACGCAGTGTTACTCGGGCCCTACGGGTGGGTTATTGGACCGGTGCCCTTGCCTTAGGCCGGGTCGATCTACCGGTGCTCCGATCCTCTGGGGGCGATGGGCCGTGTTCCGGTCCTACGGGCGTCGATGGACGGGTGGCTGGCCCTACGGGGGCAAGGGGCCGGTGCTTCCAGCCCTACGGGCGCTTTGCGGGGCTGACGGTGCGGGCCGGGTCGCGTTCCACTACCGGGTCGAGGATGGTGTCGATGCGGCGGAGGACCTCGGGGTCGAGCTTGACGCCGGCCGCCTTCACGTTGTCGCGGACCTGCTCGGGGCGGGACGCGCCGACGATGGCCGCCGAGACGTTGGGGTTCTGCAGCGTCCAGGCGATGGCGAGCTGCGCCATGGTCAGGCCCAGATCGTCCGCGATGGGGCGCAGCTCCTGGACGCGGCGGAGCACGTCGTCGTCCAGGTAGCGGGCGATCATGTCCGCGCCGCCCTTCCCGTCGGTGGCGCGCGAGCCCGCCGGGGCGGCCTGGCCGGGCAGGTACTTGCCGGACAGCGCCCCCTGCGCGATCGGGGACCAGACGATCTGGCCGACGCCCTCGCGCTCGCACAGCGGGACGATCTCGGGCTCGATCACCCGCCACAGCATGTTGTACTGCGGCTGGTTCGACACGATCCGGTCGAAGCCCATCTCGTCCGCGATCTTCAGGGCGCGCTCGATCTCCTCCGCGCGCCACTCCGACACGCCGACGTACAGGACCTTGCCTTGCCGGACGAGGTCGTCGAACGCCCGCAGCGTCTCCTCCAGCGGCGTCTCGTAGTCGAAGCGGTGCGCCTGGTAGAGGTCCACGTAGTCGGTCTGGAGCCGCTTCAGCGAGCCGTGGATCGACTCGAAGATGTGCTTGCGCGACAGGCCCCGGTCGTTCTGCCCGGGGCCGGTCGGCCAGTAGACCTTCGTGAAGATCTCCAGGCCCTCGCGCCGCTGCCCCTTCAGAGCGCGGCCGAGCACCTCCTCCGCCCGCGTCCCCGCGTAGACGTCGGCCGTGTCGAACGTCGTGACGCCCTCGTCGAGCGCCGCCGCCACGCACGCCCGCGCGGCGTCCTCCTCGACCTGGGAACCATGCGTCAGCCAGTTCCCGTAAGCGATCTCACTGACCTTCAGTCCACTACGCCCAAGCCGTCGAAATTCCATGGTCGAAAGCTTAGGGGGATCACGGGTGAAGATCCCAGGAGGCGTTCAGGCCTCCCGGGAGGTCACTCCTTCTTCCAGCTCGTGTCGCCGATGCGGACCTGGGGGGCCGGGACGCGGAGGCGGCGGATCTGCATGGCGCGCATGGCGGCGTAGAGGCCGAGGCCCTTGCGGTCCTCGTCGGGGTACGACTCGGCGGCGAGCTTGGTGACGCCGCGGGCGAGCAGGAGGCCTTCGAGGAAGACGACGAGCAGCAGGACCGGCGGCGCGAACAGCATCGCGAGGCGGACGGCCGGGATCGGCAGGAAGTTCAGCACGACCAGCGCGAGCAGCAGGTACATGAGGTACGAGCCGACGGTGCGGCGCGAGTCGACGTAGTTGCGGGCCATCCGGCGGACGGGGCCCTTGTCGCGCTTGAGGAGGTACCGCTCGTCGCCTTTGGCCATGCCCTCGCGGGCCCTGGCGCGGTCGGTCGCCTGCTTCTCGCGCAGCCGCTTGTACGCCTCCTTGCGGTTCTGCGGCGCGGTGATGGGCTGGCGCCGCCGCTTCTCGGCGTCCCGGCGCTTGGGCGTAGGACGGCCCTTGCCCCCCGGCTTGACCACTACTTCGGGAGGAGCCTCGGGGGCTTCTTGAGTACGACGTCGGAACACGGAGTTCAGCCTACCGGCTGCGAACATCGTGACTGCCTCGCGCGTTAACGCGTAGGGTGATAAGAACCCCAGCAGTGGTCATTGGGCCCGGCGTTGTCCGGGCCAGCCAGCACGAAGGGACCGGCGCCGCGCGATGAGCGTGATGAAGCGAATGTCGATGATCTTCAAGTCCAAGGCGAACAAAGCCCTGGACAGGATGGAAGATCCTCGGGAGACCCTGGACTACTCCTACCAGCGTCAGCTGGAGATGCTGCAGAAGGTCCGGCGGGGCGTGGCGGACGTCGCGACCTCGCGCAAGCGCCTGGAGCTCCAGATCAACCAGCTGGAGCAGCAGCAGAGCAAGCTGACCGACCAGGGGCGCAAGGCCCTGCAGGTCGGGCGGGAGGACCTCGCCCGCGAGGCGCTGACCCGGCGCGCCGGACTGGACTCCCAGCTCGGCGACCTGCGGGCGCAGTACCAGCAGCTCCAGGGCGAGGAGGAGAAGCTCACCCTCGCCTCGCAGCGGCTGCAGGCGAAGGTCGACTCCTTCCGCACCCGCAAGGAGACGATCAAGGCCACCTACACGGCGGCCGAGGCGCAGACGAAGATCAACGAGGCGTTCTCCGGCATCTCCGAGGAGATGGGCGACGTCGGCCTCGCGATCCAGCGCGCCGAGGAGAAGACCGAGAACATGAAGGCCCGCGCCGGGGCGATCGACGAGCTGCTGGCGTCCGGCGCCCTGGAGGACTTCTCCGGTCCGCGCGACGACATCCAGGCCGAGCTCGACCGGATGGGCTCCGGCCCCGGTGTCGACGCCGAGCTGGAGGCGCTGAAGGCCGAGCTCGGCCAGGGCAGCGCGCCCAAGGAGCTGAACCCCGGCCAGGCCGCGCCCGCGCAGCACCAGCAGCCCGCGCCGCAGCACCAGCAGCAGCCCGCGCCGCAGAACCCGCAGGGCGGGTTCCCGCAGCAGCCGGGAGGCCACCAGTGATCGTCCGCATCATGGGCGAGGGCCAGCTCGACGTCGCCGACGCCGACCTGGCCGTGCTGAACACCCTCGACGACGCCCTGGAGGCGGCGATCGAGGCGGGCGGCGAGGACGAGTTCCGCAAGGCGCTGCACAGCCTGCTGGAGAGCGTCCGCAAGGTCGGCAAGGCGCTGCCCCCCGACAGCCTGGAGCCGTCGGAGCTCATCCTGCCTCCGGCCGACGCGCACATCGACGAGGTGCGGGCGATGCTCGGGGACGAGGGACTCATCCCCGACTAGGGCGACGTCCCGGTCCCGGCACGAATGTCGGGGCCGAGGCGTTGTACCGGTGAGTACCACTGGGGACGGGAGAAGAAGAGAGATGGCCCGCACGCGTTACGCCTCCGACCGGGGGTTGACGTCGCGCATGCTCGTGACGATGTTCCTGCTGGGGCTGGTCTACGTCGCGTTCGTGACGGCGTTCTTCGTGATTTCCCCGAAGCTCGGCGTGATCGGCCTCGCCGCCGCGCTGGTCTTCCTGTTCGTGCAGTACTTCTTCTCCGACAAGATCACCACGTTCGCGATGCACGCCCGCGAGGTGTCCCCGACGGAGGCGCCCGAGCTGCACGGCGTGATCGACCGCATCTGCGCGATGTCGGACGCGCCCAAGCCGCGGGTCGCGATCGCCGACACCGACGTGCCCAACGCGTTCGCCACCGGACGCAACCAGAAGAACGCGGTCGTCTGCGTCACCACCGGGCTGCTGCGCCGGCTCGACCCGGTGGAGCTGGAGGGCGTCCTCGCGCACGAGATGGCGCACGTCGCGCACCGTGACGTGGCGGTCATGACGATCGCCTCGTTCCTCGGCATCTGCGCCGGGCTGCTCACCCGGATCGGGCTGGAGTTCGGGCTGTGGGGCGGCTTCAACAACCGGCGCGACAGCGACAACAACATGGCCGTGATGGTCATGGCCGTGGTCGCGGTCAGCGCCGTCGCGTACGCGATCAGCTTCCTGCTGACGCGCGCGCTGTCGCGGTACCGCGAGCTGTCGGCCGACCGCGCCGCCGCGCTGCTGACCGGGCGCCCGTCCGCGCTGGCGAGCGCGCTGACGAAGGTCACCGGCGAGATCGCCCGGATCCCGACCAACGACCTGCGCGCCGCGCAGCCGTTCAACGCCTTCTTCTTCACCCCGGCGTTCGGCAAGGGCTTCAGCGTCTCGCAGCTGTTCTCGACGCACCCGACGCTGGAGAAGCGGCTGGAGCAGCTCAACAAGATCTCCGGCGAGCTCAGCAGGGGAGTGTGATGGGTTTCCTGGACGCCCTGCTCGGCCGGTCCAAGCCGGTCAAGCCCGACCTCGACGCGCTGTTCGGGCTCACCACCGCGGCCGTCACGCTGGAGGCCGCCGCCGGGTTCACCCCGACCGGCCTCGGCTCGGTCTGCTTCCGGGCCGCCGAGGGCGGCGCGTTCGCCCAGCTCCAGAAGGACGCCGTCGAGCTGCTGAACTCGGGCGACACCCCGAAGGTCGAGGTCAGCCAGGACTCCTACGGCTACACCTGGCTGCTGTCCCGGCACGACCCGCAGGACGTCGCCGGCCTCGTCACCGACCTGCACGCGGTGAACGCGACGCTGGAGGCGGGCGGTTTCGGCCCGCACCTGCTGTGCTCCCTCGTCGGCTTCAAGGGGCCGGAGGGGCAGCGCCTGGCACTGGTCTACCTGTACAAGCGCGGCACGTTCTACCCGTTCGCGCCGCTCCCCGGCGACCGCCGCGACAACGCCCTGGAGATCCAGGCGCGCGGCGCGGTGGGCGCCGACCTGAAGTTCGAGGACGACCTCGGCCGCTGGTTCCCGGTCTGGGGGGCGCCCGGCCTCTGAGCCGCCCCCGGCCGCGACCCGCCGCCGCCCGACCCGATCCGTCCACCCCCCGGAGGACGCCTCATGTGGACGCACGAGCGGTACTGCGACGAGACGGAGCGGCAGATCGCCGCGTTCACGGCGGCGCTCGCGGGCGCCGACCTCGACGCGCCGGTCCCGACCTGCCCGGGCTGGTCGGTCCGCGACCTGCTGCGGCATCTCGGCACCACGCATCGCTGGGCGGAGGGGCTGGTCCGCACCGTCGCGGAGCGGCCGCGCAGCCCCCGGCACTACGCGGGCGAGCCGCCGCAGGCCGACGGCGAGCAGGTCCCGTGGTTCGCCGAGGGCGGCGGGGCGCTGGTCCGGACGCTGCGCGCCGCCGACCCGGACGCGGAGATGTGGTCCTGGGGCGACGACCAGCACGCCCGGTTCTGGTCGCGGCGGATGGTCTACGAGACCGCCGTCCACCGCGCCGACCTGTGCTTCACGCTCGGCCTCGGCTACGAGCTGGACGCCGGCGCCGCCGTCGACGGCATGGACGAGATGCTCGTCAACCTGCCGTACGCCGCGCCGTTCGCGCCGAACGTGGAGAACCTGCGCGGCGACGGCGAGACGCTCGCGTTCACCGCCGACGACACCGGCGACCGCTGGACGGTCGAGCTCGACAAGGACCGCTTCGGCTGGCGCCGCTCCACGGCGTCCGACGACGTCCACGCCGACGCGGCCGTCCGGGCGCGCGCGTGCGACCTGTACCTGTTCCTGTGGGGCCGCCGCAGGATCGACGACCCTGGCGTCGCGACCGCGGGCGATCACGACCTGCTCGTCCGGTGGGTCGAGAACTCCGCTCTGTGACCCCTCCGCCCGAACCGGGGTGACCGCCCGCCTCGCGGGCCCGCTTCGCCGGTGCTCCGGCGCTAGGGGAGGGCCAGCATCTGGTCGAGGGCGACGCGGGCGTAGTGCGCGGTGTCGGCGTCCACCTCGATCCGGTTGACGACCTCGCCGCGCGCCAGCGCCTCCAGCGACCACACCAGGTGCGGCAGGTCGATGCGGTTCATGGTCGAGCAGAAGCAGACCGTCTTGTCGAGGAACATGACGTTCTTGTCCGGGTGCGCGTTCGCCAGCCGCCGCACGAGGTTCAGCTCGGTGCCGACCGCCCAGGACGACCCGGCCGGGGCGTTCTCGATCGTCTTGATGATGTACTCGGTCGAGCCGATCTGGTCGGCGTTGGTGACGACCTCGTGCTTGCACTCCGGGTGGACGAGCACGTTGACGCCGGGCACGCGCCGCCGGACGTCCTCCACGGAGTCCAGGCTGAACCGGCCGTGCACCGAGCAGTGCCCGCGCCACAGGATCATCCGCGCGTCGCGGAGCTGCTGCCCGCTCAGCCCGCCCTCGGGCCGGTGCGGGCTGTACACGACGCAGTCGTCCAGCGAGAAGCCCATCTCCAGGACGGCCGTGTTGCGCCCGAGGTGCTGGTCCGGGAGGAACAGCACCTTCGAGCCCTTGGCGTAGGCCCAGTCCAGCGCGCGCTTGGCGTTGGACGAGGTGCAGACGACGCCGCCGTGCCGTCCGACGAACGCCTTGATGTCGGCGGAGGAGTTCATGTAGGTCACCGGGACGACGTCGTCGGCGATGCCGGCGTCCTCCAGGACCTCCCAGCACTCCTCCACCTGGTCGAACGTCGCCATGTCGGCCATGGAGCAGCCCGCGGCGAGGTCCGGCAGGATCACCTGCTGGTGGCCCGCGGTGAGGATGTCGGCGGACTCGGCCATGAAGTGGACGCCGCAGAACACGATGTAGGGCGCCTCGGGGCGGGCCGCGGCCTGCTGGGCGAGCTTGAACGAGTCGCCGGTCACGTCCGCGAACCGGATCACCTCGTCCCGCTGGTAGTGGTGGCCGAGGACGAAGACGCTGTCGCCGAGCGCGGCCTTGGCGGCGCGGGCGCGCTCCACGAGCTCCGGGTCGGACGCGGGCGGCAGCTCGCCGGGACAGTCCACGCCGCGCTCGCTGGCGGGGTCGGAACCGGTCCCGAGCAGCAGCAACGGCAGATCGCGTACGGGGGTGGTCACGGGATGCTCCCTCCTGCGACGGAGCTTATCGTCGCTTTGACGATACATAATCGCACATCTGACGAGAAGTGCACCCCCGTGTGACCGAGGTCTCCCCGGGAATGACCGCCGGGAGGTGGAATGGCCAGGAGCCGAGGTACGTTGTTCTTCGAACAGGAGACTGCGGAAGCGCCCCGAGCGGTTCCGCCGGCCGTCCTCACGAACAGGTGAAGAACGTCGCCACGGCGGCGCAGTGAGACCCGGGAGCTGAACACATGACGGTTTCAGGCGAGACCACGCAGGAGACCACGCAGCAGGGCGTCATCCTGACCGACGCCGCCGCAGAGAAGGCGAAGGGCCTGCTGGAGCAGGAGGGCCGCGACGACCTCGCCCTGCGTGTCGCCGTGCAGCCGGGCGGCTGCTCGGGCCTGATCTACCAGCTGTTCTTCGACGAGCGCGAGATGGACGGCGACCAGGTGCAGGACTTCGACGGCCTCTCGGTCCGCGTGGACCGGATGAGCGCCCCCTACCTCGGCGGCGCCACGATCGACTTCGTCGACACCATCGAGAAGCAGGGCTTCACGATCGACAACCCCAACGCCTCAGGCTCCTGCGCCTGCGGCGACTCGTTCAACTAGGACGGGCCGGAAGGGCCGGTGCGGGCGACACCCCGCACCGGCCCTTCCGCATGTCCGCCTGAAGGCGTCCTGAAGTCCGGGCGGGTGACCCGACCCGGACGTGGCGCTTCGGTTGCGCGCGCGGCCGTCTCGGGAAGTAGCCTCTTGGGGTTGTCCAACAGCCGGTGACAAGCCGGACGCCACACCACGAGGAGAGCGACGCCGTGCGCATCGCCGTAACTGGCTCCATCGCGACCGACCATCTGATGACCTTCCCGGGTCGATTCACCGACCAGCTGATGCCCGACCAGCTCGACCGGGTGTCGCTCTCGTTCCTGGTGGACGAGCTGGAGATCCGGCGCGGCGGCGTCGCGGCCAACATCTGCTTCGGCATCGGCAGCCTCGGCCTGACGTCCTACCTGGTCGGCTCGGTGGGCGACGACTTCGCCGACTACCGGTCGTGGCTGGAGCGGCACGGCGTCGACTGCGAGTCGGTGCACGTCTCCGAGCTGCACCACACCGCGCGCTTCCTGTGCACCACCGACGAGGACCAGAACCAGATCGCCAGCTTCTACACCGGCGCGATGAGCGAGGCCCGCGAGATCGAGCTGCAGCCGGTCGCGGACCGCGTCGGCGGGCTCGACCTCGTGCTGGTCAGCCCGAACGACCCGGAGGCCATGCTCCGGCACAGCGACGAGTGCCGCAGCCGCGGGATCCCGTTCGCCGCCGACCCGTCCCAGCAGCTCGCCCGCATGGACGGCTCGGACGTCCGCCGCCTCCTCGACGGCGCCGCGTACCTGTTCACCAACGAGTACGAGAAGGCCCTCTGCGAGGAGAAGACCGGCTGGTCCGACGCGGAGATCCTGGCCCGCGTCGGCGTCCGGATCACCACCCTCGGCGCCAAGGGCACGGTCATCGACCGCGCGGGCGAGGAGGGCCTCCACGTCCCCGGCGTCGTCGTCGAGAAGGTCGTCGACCCGACCGGCGGCGGCGACGCGTTCCGCGCCGGCTTCCTGACCGCGACCGCCTGGGGGCTCCCGCTGGAGCGCGCCGCCCAGGTCGGCAACCTCGTGGCCGCGCACGCCCTGGAGGTTCCGGGCGGGCAGGAGTACACCATCGTCAAGGACCGCTTCCTGGCCCGCTTCACCGCCGCCTACGGCGACGAGGCCGCCGCCGACGTGGCTCCCCACCTGGCCTGAGCCGGGGATCCGCACCGCGCCTGAGGCGTGGTGGCTCCGCACCTGGCCTGAGCCGGGGCGTCGAGCGAAGGGCCGGGCGAGTCCCGGCCCTTCGCCGTCAGTAGGACCGGCGGATGTGGAAGCCCCAGCCGCCGTGTGGGAGGGTCTCCTCCCACACGAACTCCTGGGACTTCATGCGGCACCAGGCGGGGACGTCGGTGTGCGCGGCGGGGTCGTCGGCGAGCACGGCGACGATCTGGCCGACCGGGATCTCGCGGATGCGCTCGGCCAGCATGATGATCGGGATGGGGCACTTGCGGCCCAGCGCGTCGATGACCAGGACGGGCGGGGCGGCTCCGGGCGGCGCGGCCGGGGGCGGCGGCGCGGCCTGCGGGGGCGCGTCGTCCTTGCGCGAACGACCTCGGAACCTCATGGGAGCGGCCGCCTTCCCGTCCTCGCGGTGTACGTCGGTGTCATGCGCCGGTCACCCCGGCGGCGGCGCGCAGGCGCGCCACGGCGTCCGGCAGCACGGCGAGGAACCGCGCCACGGCGGACGGGTCCGCCCCCCGCGGCAGCGATACCCGCACGTTCCCGTGCGTAATCACGCCCATCGCCTCCAGAACATGGCTCGGACGCAGCGTATCGGCCGTGCAGGAGCTGCCGGACGAGACCGCGAAACCCAGCCTGTCCAGTTCGGTCAGCAGCGCCTCGCCCTCCACGTAGAGGCACGAGAAGGTGACCAGGTGCGGCAGCCGCCGCACCGGGTCGCCGACGACCTGGACGTCGGGCACCGTGGCCGGCACCCGCTCCCTGATCATGTCCACGAGGTCCGACAGCCGGGGCGCCTCGGCGGCCATGTCGGCGGCGAACGCCTCCAGCGCGGCGGCGGACGCGACGATCGCCGGGACGTTCTCGAAGCCGGGGACGCGCCGTCCCTCGCGCTCGTCCTCCGGCAGCGGCGAGCGCCAGCGCGTGCCCTTCCGGACGACCAGGACGCCCACCCCCGGCGGCCCGCCCCACTTGTGCGCGGACGCGGTCAGCAGCGACCAGCCGTCCGGCACGGGCAGGCGGCCGGCCGACTGGGCCGCGTCGACGAGCAGCGGCACCCGCGCGGCGCGGCACGCCTCGGCCGCCTCCGCGACCGGCTGGACCGTTCCCACCTCGTGGTTGGCCGACTGGAGGCAGGCGAGCGCGGTGTCGGGGCGCAGCGCCGCCGCGAACTCGGCCGGATCGACGCGTCCGGTCTCGTCCACGCCGACGACGGTGACCTCGCCGCCGTCCCGCTCGTGGGCCTCGGCGGCGTGCAGGACGCTGGAGTGCTCGACGGCGCTCACCACGAGATGCCGCCCGACACGCCGACGGGAGCGGAGCGCGCCGAGGATCCCGAGCTGCACCGCCTGCGTCCCGGACGTGGTGAACGCGATCTCGTCGGCCCGCACGCCCAGCACGTCCGCCACCCGGGCGCGGGCGCGGTCGAGCTCCAGCCGGGCCGAGCGCGCCGCGCCGTAGAGCCGCGCCGGATCGGCCCAGGCCGAGTCCAGCGCGCTGACCAGGGCCGTCCTCGCCGCCGGGTGCAGCGGCTCGGTGGACGCCGCGTCGAAGTAGCCGTTCACCGCGCCTCATTCCCGCTCGAACCGGGTTCGGGACACGCCGTGCGCGCGGGGCGCCGCCGGGCGCCACGGCCGGGCGGGACGGCGGGACGGAGTGCGCGAACCGGAGCCACGCCAGAACCCTAACCGGGCACCCCGGCGGGGGAGTCGCGGACCCTCGCGCTAATGTGTCCCCCAAACGTGTAACAACTGATCTCACCGCCCGGGAGTTCCCTGGGCTCTCATCCGTGGGGAAGGCATTCCGTGAGTCCGACCCGCTCTGGGGAGCGGCGTACGCCTGTGCGCAGTCGCCGCGCAATCAAAAGCGCCGGCGCGCTAGGTCTGCTGGCGCTGTCCGCAACCGCGTGCAGCGGTCAGGCGTCCCGCCTGGGCATGCCCGAGCCGATCAGCGACCAGGCCGAGCGCATGCTGAAGCTCTGGCAGGGCTCCTGGATCGCTGCGTTCTCGGTGGGCGCCGTCGTCTGGGGCCTGATCATCTGGGCGGTGCTGTTCCACCGCAAGCGCTCCGACGATCTGCCGCCGCAGGTCCGCTACAACATGCCGATCGAGATCCTGTACACGGCGGTGCCGTTCGTGATCATCGGTGTGCTGTTCTACTTCACCGCGCGCGACGAGTCGTACGTCGAGAAGACCACCAAGAACCCGGCGGTCACGGTCGACGTCACGGGCTTCCAGTGGAGCTGGCAGTTCGACTACAAGGAGAAGCAGGGCGGTCAGGAGCAGACCGTCGCGTCCGTGGTCGGCACGCCGGTCGCGCCGAACGCCCCGGCGGGCGCCAAGCCCGTCATGGTCGTCCCCTCGGACCGGACGATCCGCGTGCGGCTGCACGCCAACGACGTCATCCACTCGTTCTGGGTGCCGGCGCTCCTCTACAAGAAGGACGTCATGCCGGGATACACCAACGAGTTCGAGTTCACCGCGCGCAAGCAGGGCACCTACGAGGGCCGCTGCGCCGAGCTCTGCGGTGTGGACCACAGCCGGATGCTGTTCCAGCTCCAGGTGGTCTCGCCCGACCAGTACAACACGTGGCTGGCCAACCAGAAGGCCAAGGCGGCGGGGGGTGTCAAGTGACCGCGATCAGCCACGCGCCGACCGCGACGGTCGTCGCGGGGAGGACACGCAAGGGCCGGATCATCGCCGACTGGATGTCGACGACCGACCACAAGAAGATCGGGTACCTGTACCTGATCACGTCCTTCATCATGTTCCTGATCGGTGGCGTGCTCGCCCTGGTCATGCGCGCCGAGCTGTTCAAGCCGGGGCTCCAGATCACCAGCAACGAGCAGTTCAACCAGCTGTTCACCATGCACGGCACGATCATGCTGCTGATGTTCGCGACCCCGCTGTTCGCGGGCTTCGCGAACGTGATCATGCCGCTCCAGATCGGCGCGCCGGACGTGGCGTTCCCGCGCATGAACATGCTGGCCTACTGGCTGTTCCTGTTCGGCTCGATCATCGTCATCGCGGGCTTCCTGACGCCGGGCGGCGCGGCCAGCTTCGGCTGGTTCGCCTACTCCCCGCTGTCGGACGCGGTCCGCTCGCCGGGCGTCGGCGGTGACATGTGGGTGATGGGCCTGGCCATGTCGGGCTTCGGCACGATCATGGGCGCGGTCAACTTCATCACCACGATCCTGTGCATGCGCGCGCCGGGCATGACCATGTTCCGGATGCCGATCTTCACCTGGAACATCCTGCTGACCTCGATCCTGGTCCTGCTGGCGTTCCCGGTCCTCGCCGCCGCGCTGCTGGCGCTGGAGGCCGACCGCAAGTTCGGCGCGCACGTCTTCGACGCCTCGCACGGAGGCGCGCTGCTCTGGCAGCACCTGTTCTGGTTCTTCGGGCACCCAGAGGTGTACATCATCGCGCTGCCGTTCTTCGGCATCGTGACCGAGATCCTGCCGGTGTTCAGCCGCAAGCCGGTGTTCGGTTACATCGGCCTGGTCTTCGCCACCATCTCCATCGCCGGCCTGTCGGTGACGGTCTGGGCGCACCACATGTTCGTCACCGGCCAGGTGCTGCTGCCGTTCTTCTCGTTCATGACGTTCCTCATCGCCGTCCCGACGGGTGTGAAGTTCTTCAACTGGGTCGGCACGATCTGGCGGGGGCAGCTCACGTTCGAGACGCCGATGCTGTGGTCGCTGGGCTTCCTGGTCACCTTCCTGTTCGGCGGCCTGACCGGCGTCATCCTCGCGTCCCCGCCGATGGACTTCCAGCTCTCGGACTCCTACTTCGTGGTGGCGCACTTCCACTACGTCGTGTTCGGCACCGTGGTGTTCGCGATGTTCGCGGGCTTCTACTTCTGGTGGCCGAAGTTCACCGGCAAGATGCTGAACGAGACGCTCGGCAAGATCCACTTCTGGCTGCTGTTCATCGGCTTCCACGGCACCTTCCTGGTCCAGCACTGGCTGGGCGCCGAGGGCATGCCGCGCCGGTACGCCGACTACGCCGACCAGTTCACCGGCCTCAACCAGGTGTCGTCGATCTTCTCGTTCATCCTGGGCGCCTCGATGCTGCCGTTCTTCTACAACGTGTACATCACGTGGAAGAAGGGCAAGCGCGTCGAGGTGGACGACCCGTGGGGCTACGGCTCGTCCCTGGAGTGGGCGACCTCGTGCCCGCCGCCGCGGCACAACTTCAACTCGATCCCCAAGATCCGTTCCGAGCGTCCGGCCTTCGACCTGCACCACCCGCACGTCGGGGCCAAGGGCGAGCCGATCGAGATGTCCAACCGGCGGGTCCAGCTCGCCTCGGACACCACGTCCGCGCAGCCCGCGACGGAAACGGAGGAGTAGCCGATGCGCGTTCAGGCGTTCATGTTCTACGGGTGTGCGGTCTTCTTCCTCGCCACCGACGTCGTCTACTGGCTCTGGTCCAAGGACTGGACCGGCACCACGGCGCTGGCCCTGGCCATCGGCCTGGCGGGCCTGATCGGCTTCTACATCCACTTCACCATCCGCCGCCTCGAGGGCGCCAACGGCGGCCCGCTGTACGAGGACGACCCGGAGGGCGAGATCGGCGACGCCGCGGGCGAGCTGGGCTTCTTCAGCCCGCACTCGTGGTGGCCGCTGTACATCGGCGGGTCGGCGGCGTTCGTGTCGCTCGGCATGGTGTTCGGCTGGTGGATGGTGCTGCTCGGCGGCGCCGGGCTGCTGCTCTCCACGATCGGCCTGGTCTTCGAGTATTACCGGGGCCACTTCGCGCACTGAGCCGTCCGTCCCGCAGGCGTCCGTCTCGCGCTGAGCCGTCCGTCCCGCACTGATCCGGCGGTGGTCGCGCCGTCCGGGGTACCGCTCCGGTAAAGCGATCTTCAAAGGGGCCTGTGTCCGCGTCTCGCGGGCACAGGCCCTTACATAATGGGCGCCCGTCCGGGGTACGACACCCTCCGAGCAAGATCACATACGGAGAGTGACGACTAGCGGGGGTTCAGACGGTGCGGGTCGGCATGGCTGAGGGAACGGGCCGGCGCCGCCGGGCCACACTGAAGCTCGCCCGGGGGACGGCGGCGTGTGTCACGCTGGCCGCCGGCCTGGCGGGCTGCGCGGACGGCGGGGCGGGACGGGGCGACGGCGGGGTGGGACTGAGCGTCTCGCCCGGCGACGGCGGGGACCGGCTGCGGCCGGACTCGGTGATCCAGGTCGCGGCACAGCGCGGGACGGTCGAGAACGTGACCGTGGCGCACAAGGGGAATCCGGTCGAGGGCGTGCTGAGCGCCGACCGGACCCACTGGAGGTCCCGGTGGACGCTCGATCCGGGCACCGACTACACGGTGACCGCGACGGCGCTGGGACGCGACGGCAGGACGCGGACGGTCAGCAGCGAGTTCAGCACGTCCAGGGTGAAGCGGACGATCGACGCGTCCCTGGAGGGGCCGGACGACAAGGAGACGGTCGGCGTGGGGATGCCGATCGTCCTGCGGTTCGAGCAGGCGGTGGGCGACCGCGCCGCGGTCGAGCGGTCGCTGGACGTCCGGTCGGACAAGCCGGTCGCGGGGGCGTGGCACTGGTTCGACGACCAGACGGCGGTGTTCCGGACGGAGAAGTTCTGGCCCGCCCACACGAACGTGTCGTTCCGCGCGCACCTGAGCGGCGTCCGGGCCGGGAAGGGGCTGTGGGGCGCCAAGGACGTCGCGGCCGGCTTCCGCGTCGGCGACTCGCACATCACCAAGGCGTCCGCGGTGACGCACATGATGTACGTGCGGCGCAACGGCAGGCTCGTCCGGACGATCCCGGTCAGCATGGGACGCGGCGGGGAGCGCAAGTACACCACGACCAACGGCCAGCACCTCACCATGGAGAAGGACGACCCGGTCATCATGGACTCGTCCACGACCGGGTGCGGGCCGGGCTGCGCGGACTACTACCGCGAGACGGTCTACGCGGCCGTCCGGATCTCCAACAGCGGCGAGTACGTGCACAGCGCGCCGTGGTCGGTCGGCGACCAGGGCAACTCGAACGTGAGCCACGGCTGCGTGAACGCCAGCCCGGAGAACGCGCGCTGGTTCTACAACTTCTCCTACCGGGGCGACCCGGTGCGGATCACCGGCACCGACCGGGAGCTGGAGCCGGACAACGGCTGGGGCTTCTGGCAGATGCAGTGGAAGCAGTGGGTCGCGGGCAGCGCGCTCAAGCAGGCGCTGAACGTCGGTCCGCAGGGCAGCGCTCCCGCCCCGGCGGGCGGCTCCCAGACGGACGCGGCGGCCTCGCCGAGCGCGACGCCTCCGGCGCCCGGTTCCCCGCCGAGTAGCGGGCCGAGCGGCGCGCCGACCGCGCAGGGAGCGGCCGGCCCGAACCAATGACCGGCGGCCTGTCCGAGTCGATGATCGGCGGCCGGTGCGAATCGATGATCGGCGGCAGGCCGGAGACGGTGATCGGTTGACGCGGCTTCGTTCCGGCTCGCGCGGACGGGCCGTCCGGCTTCCCGCCGGGCGGCCCGTCCGCGTTCAGTGGTGGACGAGCGGGGGCGGCTCGGCGACGTGGTGCATCCGGGCCCAGTCGCGGGCCATGGCGATGCGCTCGGGGCCGGTGGGGTGGTCGGACCAGAGCTGCGTCTCGACGGCGTCCGGCGTGAGCGTGGAGATGTTCCGCACCGACAGCTCGTGCTGCATGGTCGCGAAGGTCATCGGGTCGCGGGTGAGGTTGAGGGCGTGCGCGTCGGCGCGGGCCTCGATGTGGCGGCTCACGAGGTTCTGCACCGGGCCCTCGACCTGCGTCGCGAGGGCGATCAGCGCGAGCGTCAGCGCGAGGGCGCGCGGATCGGCCGCGCCCCGGTTCCGGACGGACGGGTCGCGCGCCGCCTCCTCCCGTCCCGGGCGCCGCGCGGCGGGCGCGCTCATCCCGGCGCGCCGGAGCAGCCGGGGCGAGGTCAGCAGCAGGTAGAGCAGGCACACGCCGCCCGCCGCGCCGAGCGCGCCGATGAGCGTCCCGTGCAGGACGTCGTCGTTCTTCGCGTGGCCGAGCTCGTGCGCGACGATCGACTCGATCCGGGGCGTGGACATCGAGGTCAGCAGGGTGTCGTAGACCACGATCCGGCGGGTGGAGCCGAACCCGGACACGTAGGCGTTCAGCGAGGTCGTCCGGCGGGACGCGTCGGCGACCAGGACGTCGGAGACCGGCACGCCGTCCCGCCGGGCCATGTCGAGCAGGTCGGTCCGCAGCTTCCCGGCGGGCAGCGAGTGGAACTTGTTGAAGACCGGCTCGACCATGACCGGATAGGCGAACGACGCGGCGACGACGAGCACGCACGCGCCCGCCGCCGCGCCCGTCCACCAGTAGCGCGGGAACCGGCGGATCAGCCCGACGAGCAGCAGCAGCGCGATCGCGTAGGTGACCCAGGTGACGCCGAGCGACTTGAGCTGGTCGGTGAACCAGCCCGTCCAGCTCTGCGTGGACAGGCCGTAGTCGCGCAGGATCGACTCGCCCCACGCCGCGAACGGCATCGAGACCAGCCAGGTCAGCGAGGTGAGGACGACCGTCCCGACGAGGACGCGGAGCGGCCAGCGGCGGGTCCGCGCGGTCAGCCTGCCGAGCAGCCGCGCGCCGAGCGGGCTGAACCCGAGCCCGAGGACGACCACGAGCGCGGTGACCAGGCGGAGGTAGGCGGGCCAGTTGAGCGCGTGGTCGAACGCCGCCGCTCGGTGGATCTCGGCGGGGCTGAAGTCCGGCGCGGGATCGGGCCGGACGTGCCCGCCGGGGACGGAGCCGGGCAGCGGGTTCCAGGGCGTCGTCACGGCGATGACCACCGCGACGGCGGCGAACAGCACCGCCGCGGCCACCGCCGCCGCCGTCCGCGGCCTCCGGTACGCCCCCGCCTCCGCGGCGGGCGGCGCGGTCTCGGAGGGGTCGCGCGGATCGGCGGTGGCGTCGCTCATGAGAGCTCCTTGCGCAGGTAGTCGCGCCAGTCGGCGGTGAAGGCGTCCGGAGGGATGCCCAGGACCCGGCGCAGCGCGGCGGCCTCGGGCTCGCGCCCGGCGGCCCGGTAGAGCCGGACGAGGGTGGCTTCACCGTACCGGTCGGCGACCATGCGGCAGGCGAGCCACGCCTCCTGGTAGGCCTGGGAGAGCCGCCCGGACGCCCCGTCGAAGTCGCCGCGGGACGGGAGGGCGGTGGGGAGGCGTCCGGCGGCCACGTCCGCCGCCAGCTCGCGCGCCGCCGCCCTCGCCGTGATCTTCGTGTTCCGGTAGCCGACGTAGTCGGCGAAGCCCTCGATGAGCCAGATGGGCGTGCGCCCGTCGCGGGCGCCGCCGGTGGCGACGTGCGTGAGCTCGTGGGTGAGGACGACGTCACGGCCGAGCGCGTTGAGCCGCGCGAAGGTGGGGGAGACCACGATCCGGTCCTGGCCGGGGGAGCCGTCCGGGCCGGGGGCGACGACGGCCAGCGCGGCGAACTGGGCGACGTCCTGGCCGCCTCCGGCGACCCGTCCGGCCAGGACGGCGTCGGCCGGGGCCAGGGCCACGGCACGGCGGGCCCAGGACGTCCCCACGACGCCGGTGACGGCGGGGACGGCCGCCACCAGCCGCCGGGCGACCTCGTCCAGCCCGGACGCGTCGCCCGCGACCAGCACGGGCCCCTTGCGGACGACGGTGAGCGGCCCGGCGTCCACGATGTCGGCGTCGTCGGCGAGCCGGGCGGACGAGCCGTCCCCGATGATCGTCCAGCCGCCGGAGCGCGGCGCGAAGGCCAGGTACCGGGCGCGGGCGACCGGACCGGTGTCGAACGCGGCGAGCCGGTACCGCATGGAGACCTGGATCACACCGGAGTCACCGTGCGGTCGGCCGGGGCGCTCCTCCCAGCCGTCCAGCGGGAGCTTGAGGAGGTTGTCGAACAGGCGGGCCTGCGCCTGCTGGAACGCGGCGGGCGCGTCGGCGACCGTGGCGAGGAACGCGATCCGGTTCCGCTCCCGGACGGCCCGCGCCCGGTTCGCCAGGACGGCGGCGACCGCCTGCGGATCGGGCGTCCCGACCGGCGAGGGCGACGGCCCGTCCGGCCCGTCCGGCGCGGACGAGCCGCCCGTCGGGGACGAGCCGTCCGAGCCGCGGGTCAGCGCGTAGATCCCGGCCCCGGCGGCGAGGCAGGCCGCCGCGCCGCCGCCCGCGAGCAGCGCGAGAGCCCGCCGCCGCGAGGGTGACTCGACGGTGGCGGGCTCTCGGGTTGGTCCCGCGTCAGACGCGGGGGCGGGGTCGGTCTCCTCGGCCCGCTCGTCGCTCATGCGGCGATCCTAGGGCGCGGCCGGGAGTGCCGGTCACTTGGCGTAGTCGGGGTACCCGTAGCCGACGACGGTCGCGGTGGGGCGGGTCTTGATCTCGACCGCGCCGCCGCCGGTGTTGCCCTCGACGGTCTTGATGGTGCCGTTGCCGTTGTCCTTGATGACCATGCCGACGTGCTGGATGTCCTCGACGCTCTTGCCGCCGCCCCAGGAGAAGAAGACGACCGCGCCGGGCTTGGGCGTGGTGCCCCAGCGGTCCTGCTGCTGGAACCACTTGGCGTGGGCGACGGTCCAGGCGTCCGCGCCGAACTGGTCGGAGAATCCGATCTGCTGGCCGACCCAGGAGACGAACATGTCGCACCACTCGGCGGCGGCGTACTCGCCGAGCGAGCCGCCGTCGCGGGCGAGCGTCTGCTTCGCCCGGTCGGTGCCCATGTACCACTGCTGGAACTTGGTCTTGCCGGCGCCGTCCTCGCTGATCCCGACCTGCGAGGTCGCGGTCTTGATCGCCTGGGCGGCGGTGGGCAGCCTGCGCGCGGCCGGGGCCGTCGCGGGCTTCTGCGCGCCCTTCGCGGCGGAGCCGTTCGCCTGCGGGCGGACGGCCGCGGCCTCGCGCGGGGCGTTCTTCTTCGCCAGCGGCACGGTGTTCTGGGCCATGGCGGCGTCCGCCAGGCGCATGGAGGCGGCCTGCGGGCGGGCCGCGCTCGGGTCGGCGACGGAGGCGTGCGCGGCGGTCGCGGCGACGGTGCCGACCAGGGCCGCCCCGGCGACGAGGCCGCCGGTGGTGCGCAGAGAGAGGAACAGGGGGTTCTTGCGGTGCTTACCTGACACGACTGGGTTCTCCTCGGCTTCCCTGCCGCCTACCGGGTTAGCTGTCGGGTTCGGGCGTGGAAGCTGCCCTACGGCCTTGATCGGCCGATTCACCCCAGTGAAGGTGGGTCCCCGGCTCCGCCCGGACGTGTTCCACGTCACGGCGGACTCGGCGGCGGACGCCCTCGATGAGGCGCGTCCGTTGCTGAAGATGGACTGTCCCGCTGGAGGGGACGGCTCGCGCTGAACGGCGAGCGGAGGGGGGCCCGGCGGCGGATTCGGGGCCGCCGGGCCCTGCGGACTTCCGCCCTAGTAGGGGCGGACGGCGCCCGCGAAGGTCTTCTTGCGGTAGCTGTCGAGCTTCACCACGCGGACGTGGTCGCCGGTGTGCGGGGCGTGGATCATGTAGAGGGTCCGCCCCTTCTTCTTGTAGACGATCCCCACATGGCCCTTGCCGTTGAAGAACACCAGGTCTCCGGGGGCCAGGTTCTTCCAGGCGATCTTGTTCTTCACGGCCCGGTACTGGGCGGTGGTGACGCGGGGCAGTTGCACCCCGGCCTTGCGGTACGACCACTGGACGAGTCCGGAGCAGTCGAAGGCGTTCGGGCCCGCGGCGCCGTAACGGTAGGGCTTGCCCTTCTTGGACGCCGCGTACTTCAGCGCCTTCTGGGCGAGGACCTCGCGCTGGGCCCAGGTCTTGTGCTTGGCCTGCTTGACCACCACGCTCACGGGCTTGGCGGTCGCCGCCTGCGCGGGGGCCGGGCCGGCCATCACGACCGGCGTCGCCACGGCGGTGGCGACCGCGAGGCCGCCCAGGATCCGCACGGGGCGGGCGTTGCTGCTGACAGCGTTGCTGGACAGGGGTTTCTCCTTCTTCCAGACGCCTACCGGGTTAGCTGTCGGGTTCGGGCGTGGAAGCTGCCCTACGGAGGTCCCGGACCGGGCCGCTGAGGCCCTGAGATGGGGGCGAGACCGCCGATTCACCCCTGCGCCGCTCTGGGCCGTCCTGACGTGCTCCGGACGCCTCGGGCGCTGGTGGGTCCCCGGCTCCGCGCTGTGCGCGGACTCGGCGCTGCCGTCTCGTCCCGGGGCGAGATGAGGCCGGACGACGGGACCCTGATGTCCCGCGTGCGGACGAGCGGCGTGATGTTGTGGGAAAGGCAAAGCCCGTGTGAAAGGGGCTCAACGTCGGCAGGGCCGGGTTCATTCCGCCGCGGCGCGCGCTGGGCGCCATGCACGCCGTTCGCGTGCGCACGGACGGGCCGGAGCCTGCCGGGGGACGCGGCGCGTGGGGCGCGTCGCGAGGGGAACGGGGGCGCCTGGACGGCGTCCCGCCGGTTCCGCGGCGCGTGGGGCGCGTCGCGAGGAGAACGGCGTCTGGGGGACGCCGCGAGTGCCCACAAGGTAGCAAACATCAATCAGAAGGCAAATCATCCCCCAAAACGCCGTTGAGCCAGGTCAGCGACCTGGCTCAACGGTTCTGGCGGCGGCGGACCGCCGGATTCGCCTGCTGTCAGGGGCGTGCGGCCCCGTAGAAGTTGGACTGGTAGTAGCCCGAGGTGATGTCGGCGATCTGGACCACGGTGCCGGTGTGCGGCGCGTGGATCATCTTGCCGTTGCCGATGTAGAGGCCGACGTGCCCGAGGTTGCTGAAGAACACCAGGTCGCCGGGCTGGAGGTCGCTGCGGCTGACGTGCCGCAGGTTGCCCCACTGGGCGTAGGTGTCGCGGCCGATGTCGACGTTGGCCGCCGCCCACGACTTCTCCGTCAGGCCGGAGCAGTCGTAGGTGCTCGGGCCGTCCGCACCGTACTGGTAGGGCTTGCCCAACTGGGCGTAGGCAAAATTGATCGCCGTGCGGGCGTTGCCGCTCGCGGGACCGTTGTAGGTACCGCCGCCGCCACCGCCGCCGCTGCCGCCCTTGTCGGTCGGGTCCTGGCCGCCGAGCTTGTCCAGGAGCTTCTTCTGCTCCTTGACCTGCTTGTCCAGGCCGGCCTTCTGGCTCTTGAGCTGGTTGAGCTTGCCGGTCACGTCGTCCAGCGTCTGCTGGGCCTGCGCCTTCTCCCGCGCCACGCGCTGGGCGGCGGCGAGGAACTGGGCGAGGGCGCCGGTGCGGTTGCGGGAGAGCTGCGCGATGACCGCGGCCTGGTCCAGCACGACCTGCGGGTTGCCCGCGGAGACGAAGCCGGTGACCGAGTCGGTGTCGCCGTTCTTGTAGGCGGTGGCCGCCATCTGGGCGATCTGCCGGCGCTGGCTCTCGTAGCTCTTCTGCTGGTCGTCGGCGGCCTTCTTCGCCGCGGCCAGCTTCTTCTTCGCGGCCTTCAGGTCGCTCTGGGTCTTGTTGTACTGCTGGACCGCCTGGTCGACCTGCTCGTTCAGCTTGGTGAGCTTCTTCTTGACCTCGTCAACGCTGGGCTTGGCAGGGGCGGCGCTGACGAAGGCCGGGGGGAGGGTGAGCGAGGTCGCCACGGCGAGGCAGGCTGTCGCCAACACACGGCGGGTCGTGGTGCCACGCTTGGGAACACTGGCCACGTTCGATATGCCCCTCTCGTCCAAGACGTCAGCGGACGACACTAGCGAGGGGCCACACCGGTCACAACCGATTCCTAACTATCTGATCTACTTGCGACCGTTTCGCCTACCGTGGGTCACCCGGGGCTCACGATGCGCGTGGGATCCGTCCCCGGCGCAGGGGCGCCACGAGCCCCAGATCGGCGAGCAGGGCCAGCGCCCGGCGCTCCCGCGCGTCCAGCGGGACGCGCTCCTCGACGATCCCGTCCGACACGTAGGCCACGACCTGTTCGGGGCCCTGATCGGCGGTCTCGTCCCGGAGAGCGGATTCCAGCAGGGCGGACACGACGCACTCCCCGCAGCCGTGCTCGCGCCCCCGGCATTCCTCACACTCGATCAACATCACGCCACTCCCTTCGGGGTCCGGCGGTTTCCCGACGCCCAGGGACGCTACGCCGGGGGTGTGACAGAACTCTCCGGGACGATCACGCCCCGTCGGGCGTGTCCCCCAAAAGGCCCTCAAAGGCCCCTGACGGGGCTAGGAGCGGCCCAGGCGCTTCAGCAGCAGGGGAGAGGGGACGGGACGGGCCCCGGCCCGCCGCGCGGCGTCCTGGACCTCCCGGTCGGACGAGACGACCACCACGGCGCGTCCGCCCGGTTCGGCACGGACGAGCTCGCCGATGAGCTCGTCGGCGGTCTGCCCCGACTGGCTGAACAGGACGCGGACGCCCCGCGGTGCGACGGTCGCGACGGGGGCGTCGAGCTCGGCACCGTCGAAGACGCACGTGACCTCGGCCCGCGTCTGGGCGGCCAGCCCGCCCAGCCCGGACAGCAGGCGGGAGCGCTGGTCGGCCAGCGGCAGGTCGCCGTAGCCGGTCTTGGTGACGTTGTAGCCGTCCACGACCAGGTGGACGCCGGGGAGCTGGAGCAGCCGGTCGAGCAGCTGCGGATCCCCGTCGGAGAGGGCGCGGCCGGGCAGCGCCCGGTGCGGCGGTGACCCGGCCTCGCCACCGGTGACCAGGTCGGCCGGACGCCCGATCGTGGACGGCAGGGCCAGCTCCCGCCGGACGCCCTGCGCCGCGTCCACCAGCGCGTCCAGTAGCATGCGGAGCCGGACGTCGTCGATGTTGCGGCCCTCGCGGGCGGCGCGCTTGGCGGCCTCCGCGCCCGCCTCGGCGCGGTCCAGCCGGGCGCGCAGCTTGCGCAGCTCCTTCTCCGCGGCGGCGCGCGCGTCCCGGGCCTCGGCGAGCTCGCGCTCGGTCGCCTCGGCGAGCGCGTCGGCGCGGGCACGCTCCACCTTCGCCTTCGTCCGGGCCTCGTGCAGCTTGCGGCGCAGCTCGGCGATCTCGGCCTTGGCGTCCCGCAGCTCGCCGCGGACGCGGTCGATGTCGGCGCCCCGGCTGGCGCGGGCGGCCGACAGCTCGGCGCGCAGCTCGGCGATGCGGCGCTCGGCCCGCTCGCCCTCCGTCAGCGACGCCGACCGGTCCAGCTCGGCGCGAGCGTTCTCGACCAGGTCGGCCCAGCCCTCCGGACGGAGCAGGTAGCCGATCGCGGCGACCCGGACCGGGTCGGCGGCGGGCGGGACGGCGCCGTCCTCGACGGCGGCGGCCAGGTCGGGATGCGTCTCCCGCTCGGCCTCGGCGACGCGGGCCCGGAACGCCTCGTCCCGTTCCAGCAGCGCGGCGATGTGCTGCCCGGCGAGCTTGGCGCGCTTGCGCCGCTCGAACCGGGCGAACCGGCGCAGCGGGGCGGGCACCTCGTCCAGCGGCAGCGCGCCGAGCAGCTCGGCGGCGGCCTCCACCACGCTCTGGCGGACCGCCTCGGGCAGGGGGCGGGGCGGGCGCTCCGCCGCCTCCGGGCCGCTGTCGATGATCTGCTCCTTCGGCCGACCGTTCTCGGGATGTCTGTTTCCCGAGGTCACCCGCCTCAACCGGCGGAGACCGGGGCCAAGCCTAGCGGTCCGGGCGCACCGGGACCCGGGGCCGAGCCCGGCGGGCGTTCTGCCGGTGCGTTCTGTCGGTGCGTTCTGTCGGTGCGATGTCCTACGGTCGCCGTCATGACGTCCGCGCACCACGTTCCCGGGTCCGTCCCCCCGCCGCCGGAGGCGTCGTCCCAGGGACCGCGCGCGGTCCCGGGCGTCCCGCCGCAGGGCCCGCCCGTGCAGGGCACCCTCGACGACCTGGGCACGCCCCTCGCCGAGGTCACCTTCGTCGTCGTCGACCTGGAGACCACCGGCGGCTCGCCCGCCGAGTCGGCCATCACCGAGATCGGCGCGGTGAAGGTGCGCGGCGGCGAGCACCTCGGCGACTTCGGCACGCTGGTCGACCCCGGCGGCCCGATCCCGCCGTTCATCACGGCGCTGACCGGCATCACCACGCAGATGGTGGTGGCCGCGCCGCGCATCGAGCGGGTGCTCCCGGCGTTCCTGGAGTTCGCGCGCGGCAGCGTGCTCGTCGCGCACAACGCGCCGTTCGACATCGGGTTCCTGAAGGCGGCGTGCGCGAAGCTGGAGTACGCCTGGCCGTCCTTCCCCGTCGTCGACACCGTCGACCTCGCCCGCCGCGTGATGACCCGCGACGAGGTGCCGAACCACAAGCTCGCCACGCTCGCCCGCTACTTCCGGACGGCCACCGAGCCCTGCCACCGCGCGCTCGCCGACGCCAAGGCCACCGTGGACGTCCTGCACGGCCTCATCGAGCGGCTCGGCTCGTTCGGCGTCACGTCCCTGGAGGAGCTGAAGGGTTTCGCGAAGGCCCCGACGCCCGAGCAGCGCCGCAAGCGGCACCTCGCCGAGAACGTGCCGAGCGCGCCCGGCGTCTACCTGTTCGAGGACGCGGACGGCGAGATCCTCTACGTCGGCAAGTCCACCGACCTGCGCACCCGCGTCCGGTCCTACTTCACCGGCTCGGAGACGCGGTGGCGCGCGCGGGAGATGGTCGGGCTCGCCGAGCGCGTCCGGACGATCGTGTGCGCGACCGGGCTGGAGGCCGAGGTCCGCGAGCTGCGGCTCATCGCGGAGCACAAGCCCCGCTACAACCGGCGGTCCAAGTTCCCCGAGCGGGCGATCTGGCTGAAGCTCACCGCGGAGCCGTTCCCCCGCCTGTCGATCGTGCGCGAGTGCCGCGACGACGGCGCGGTCTACCTCGGGCCGCTGTCGTCGTCCCGGCAGGCCGAGGAGGCGAAGGCGGCGGTGCACGAGGCGATCCCGCTGCGGCAGTGCACGCAGCGGCTGTCGCTCCGCCTGGTCGAGCAGGGCAAGGGCCGGGTGTGCGCGCTGGCGGAGATCGGACGCTGCGGGGCGCCCTGCGTCGGCCACGAGGACCAGGACGAGTACGCCGAGCACGCCGACGCCGCCCGCGCCGTCATGCAGGGCGACGTCCGGCCGGTCGTGGCGGCGGCGCGGCTGCGCATCGCCCGGCTCGCCGCCGAGTACCGGTACGAGGAGGCCGCCGCCCAGCGCGACCGGCTCGCCGCGTTCGTCCGGGCGGCGGCGCGGGGGCAGCGGCTCGCCGCGCTCGCCCGGCTGCCGCAGGTCGTGGCGGCGCGTCCGGCGTTCGACGGCGGCTGGGAGCTCTCGGTCGTCCGGTACGGGCGGCTCGCCGCCGCCGGCACCGTCCCGCCGCGCGCCGCGCCCCGCCCCTACGTGGACGCGCTGATCGCGACCGCCGAGACCGTCCTGCCCGGCGCGGGCGGCGCCCCCGGCGCGATGACCGGCGCGGGCGGCACGGGCGCGGAGGAGATGGAGTGCGTGCTGCGCTGGATGGACGGCCCGGGCGTCCGGCTCGTCGAGGTCGAGGGCGAGTGGACCTGCCCCGCCCACGGCGCGGAGTCGCTGCGCGGCTGGATCGACAACGCCTACGCCGCCGTCGACCCGTCCGAGCGTTAGGGTTTGCTACACCTTGCCCGAGTCAGCCGCTTGCCCGAGTCAGCCGCTTCCGCCTCCCGATCAGGACGCCCCCACACATGGCACTGCCCCTGTACGACAGTCAGCCCGCCCGGCGGGTCCCCTGGGTGACCTACCTGCTGGTCGCCGCGAACGTGCTGGTGTTCCTGCTCACGCCGATGGCGCACTTCGCCAGCTGGTACGGCGAGAACGAGGTCCGGCAGTGCCGGGCGGCCCAGTTCACGATGGAGTACGGGGCCGTCCCGAAGGAGCTGACGACCGGCGAGCAGCAGCCGATGCCGGCCCAGATCGCGCACGAGTGCGGCCAGTCCACCTTCACCAAGACGCCGTGGACGTCGGCGTTCACCTCGATGTTCCTGCACTCGGGCTGGCTGCACCTGCTGGGCAACCTGGTGGTGCTGTTCGTCGTCGGGATGGGTGTGGAGGACCGGCTCGGACGGCTCAGGTACCTGCTCAGCTACCTGGTCTTCGGGCTCGTCGCGGTGTACGGGTTCGCCTACACCACGCCGGACTCGACCGTCCCGCTGATCGGGGCGTCCGGGGCGATCGCGGGGGTGCTGGGCGCCTATCTGGTGCTGAATCCGCGCGGCCGGATCGTCAGCTGGGTCGCGCCGGTCATCTTCGTCCGGCTGCCCGTCTGGGTGGTGCTCGGATACTGGTTCGTCCTCCAGTGGTTCTCCCTCGGCGACAAAGAGAGCAACGTCGCCTACGTGGCGCATATCTACGGTTTCGTGAGCGGGATGCTGTTCGCATTCCTGGCCCGGCGCGCCGGGCCGTCGCGCGGTATCGCCGCGCTGTCCCGGGGCTGATTCCTCTTCGGCGGGCCGCGATCCCCGGATTTTTGTCGTACCCCCTTGGGATGATTGCGGCATGTCGAACGAGGACGCGGATGACCTCGCGTGGGAGCGGTCCGCCGTGGTGCGGGTGACGCCCTCCGCCAAGGCGCGGAAACTGGCGAAGGTGCCGTTCGTCGAAATGGCGGACGGACGCCTGCAAGGAGTGGTGTCGAGCGGTTCCGACATCGCCCGGGTTTACGTTTCGTCCATTGCCGCCGAAACGCATTCCTTCAGTTGCAGCACCAACAACAACAGACCGTGCGGAGGATTGACCGGCGGCTCGATGTGCAAGCATCTCCAGGCGCTCGTCGCCGAGGCCGCACTGCAATACGGAAACGAACGCGTCGCGCAGTTCCTCGGAATCGAGGGCGACGACCTGTCGGCGGGCCTGCGCGACGGGACGAAGGAGAGCGCCCCGGCCGCGGTGGTGTTCAACCGGTTCCTGCGGCACCTGGCCTACCTGGAGCTGCCGGCCGTGACCACGCCCCTGCCCGAGATGCAGTGGTTCCCGGCCGGGGCGGTGGGCTGATGCTGGCCGTGCACCTGGCCGCCCTGACCGGCGGTCTCCCGGACGGCGTCGGCGACGCGCTCGACCTGGTCGCGGGCTTCGACGGCGCCCTGACCCACGGCCTCGGACGGCTCGGAGAGCCGCAGGCCGCCGCGCTCGACGCCCTGGCCGCCGCGCTGTCGGCCGCGCCGCTCGGGCCGGCGGTGGCGGAGGCCGCGGCCAAGGCAGGCGGCGGGTCGGCGTCCGAGGAGGGCCTCGGGCTGCTCGCCGCCGGTCGCGCGGCGCTGCTCGGCGCCGTCCACGACGCCCTGCTCGACCGCTTCGACACCGCCGCCGGGCGCGTCCGCGCGGAGTGGGACCGTCCCGCGCCGCCGCCGTCCGCCGGGACGAACCTGCTGGCCGGAGCCCGTTCCTGGCTGCACGAGGTCGCCGTGACGGGCTGGCGCGGCGTCGGCCACGACCTGGTCTCGGCGGTCGACCCGACCGTCGAGGCACTGCTCGCCGACCCCGGCGCGCGCCGCGTCGCGGTGCTGATGGACGGCCTCGCCGCCGAACTTCGCGCGTCCAGCCCGGTCGCGACGATGGATCGCGTCCCGTCCCGCCGCTGGGCCGACCTCTGGACCCGCGCCATGCTCCTGACCTGGCCGGACGGCGGTTCCGGCGCGTCCGCCGAACAGGTCTCGGGGCGGCTGCTGCCGCTCGGCGCGGACGTCCACGAGCACCCGACCGCCGCCCAGGTGCAGGTCCACGGCGTGCTGGAGAGCGGCGACACCCGGCGGCTCGTGCGGACGAACGTCACCGCCGGGAAGGTCGACACCATCGTCGGGCCGGCCGTTTGGCGGCTGCTGGACGGCCACCCCGTCCTGCTGGCCGCGCTCGCCGAGCGCCGCGCCGTGGAGATCGACGGCATGGCCCTGCTGCCCGGCGGCGACCTGATCTGGTCCGAGGACGCGGCCGAGCCCGGCGAGCCCGCCGACCCGTTCGCCACCGCCCGCCTCCAACTGCAAGAGGCCGTCGCGCCGCCCGTCCCGCCGCTGGAACGGCATCCGGTCCGCATCGCCGAACCGGTCTTCCTGGAGGGCTACCGCATCGACGGCTCCGACCTGCTCCTCGACGACCACCGGCTGCGGGTCGAGTTCGGGAACCTGCCCGGTGCCGGCCCGCTGACGCCCGAGCTCGTGGCGGCGTCCACGGCCTGCGTGGGGCTCGTCCGCTGGGACTCGGCGGGCTGGTCGCTGCGCCCGCTCGCCGTCCAGGCCACGGTGAAGAAGAAGCCCGTGACCGCGCACGGTGGCGACTGGGCGCTCGGCCCCACCGATCCGAAGATCGTCAAGGCGCAGGCCCGGTCGGGTGACGCGGTCGCCGTGCTGCGCGAGCGGGCGGGACGGTTGCTGCGCAAATGACCGAATTCGACGACGATGACCGCGCACACGAGAAGCGCGTGCACGCGAACCGCAGGCAGGCGCTGTACTGGCGGCTGATGGCCCGGATGTTCGACGCCGAGGAGCAGCCCGCCCTGGAGTCGTCCAGCGTCGCCGTGGTGGACGCGGTGGGCCTGCCCCCGGCGCTGCTCGACCCCGGCGTGTCCATGGACACCCTGCTCCAGCGCTTCCCCGAGCTCGAAGCCGAGTTCGACGGCCTGTTCGCCGTCCGGGCCGGTGGCGACGACGGCCCGTCGGAGAAGGCCGTCCGCAACGCCGCGCTGCTCTCGAAGCTGCTGCTCAACGTGTTCCAGACCGGCCAGGGCAACGTCAGCGCCGACCAGCTCGCCGCGTGGCAGCGCGACGCCCACCGGCTCCGCCGCGCCCTGTGCGGCGGCAACGGCGAAGGCCCGGGCTCCGGTGAGGGGAATGGCTCGGGCGGAGAGCAGGGCTCCGGCGAGGGGCAGGGCCCGGGAGAAGGCCAGGGGCCGAGCGGGAACGGGGGGACGAGCGAGGGCGAGAGGCCCGGCGGCGGTTTCGGTCCGGCGCCCGGCGGGTCCGGCTTCGACGCCGGGGACGTCGAGAAGATCCTCCGGGACATCGAGGGCGACCTGGTCAAGCGGATGCGGCTGCGCGAGGTCCTCGCCGACCCGAAGCTCGCCCGGCGGCTCACGCCCAGCATGTCGCTGATCGAGCAGTTGCTGCGCGACAAGTCGAACCTGTCCGGCGTGGCGCTCGCCAACGCCAAGGCGCTGATCCGCCGGTACGTGGACGAGGTGGCCGAGGTGCTGCGGACGCAGGTCCAGCAGACCAGCGCCGGGACGCCCGACCGGTCCGTCCCGCCGAAGCGGGTGTTCCGCAACCTCGACCTCGACCGGACGATCTGGAAGAACCTCACCAACTGGAGCCCGGACGACGAGCGCCTCTACGTCGACCGGCTCTTCTACAAGCACACCGCCAAGCGCACCACCCCGGCGCGCATGATCGTCGTGGTCGACCAGTCCGGGTCGATGGTCGACTCCATGGTCAACTGCACGATCCTGGCGTCGATCTTCGCGGGGCTGCCCAAGGTGGACGTCCACCTGATCGCCTACGACACCCGCGCGATCGACCTCACGCCCTGGGTGCACGACCCCTTCGAGGTGCTGCTGCGCACGAAGCTGGGCGGCGGCAACGACGGGCCGGTGGCGCTGGCCATGGCCCGTCCCAAGATCACCGACCCGCGGAACACCGTGCTGGTGTGGATCTCGGACTTCTACGAGTTCGACCGCTCCCAGCCGCTGTTCGACGGCCTCCAGTCCCTGCACCGGTCCGGCGTGAAGGTCATCCCCGTCGGCTCGGTGACCAGCTCGGGGACGCAGGTCGTCAACCCGTGGTTCCGGCAGCGCTTCAAGGCCATGGGCACCCCGGTGATCTCCGGCAGGATCCGCAAGCTGGTGTCCGAACTCAAGAACTTCCTCGACTAGGAGCCCCCATGACCGAGTCCGCAGAGAACCAGGAAATGCTGCGTGCCCCCGCCGAGGTGAAGTACGCCGACGAGCTCGACTACCTCGAGTCGGTGGACGACGGCCCCAAGCCCTTCGCGTGGCGGCTCAGCCCCAAGATGGTCCGGACGTTCATCCTCGGCTCCGAGCCCGCGGACGGCCTGGACCGCGAGATCCCGCAGAAGTGGTTCGGCGACCGGACGTTCGTCGAGCGGAGCATCGTCACGCTCGCGTCCGACCGCGGGCTGCTGCTGATCGGCGACCCCGGCACCGGCAAGAGCTGGCTGGCCGAGCTGCTGGCCGCCGCGGTCTGCCGCAACTCGACCCTGGTCGTCCAGGGCACCGCGGGCACGACCGAGGACCACATCAAGTACTCCTGGAACGTCTCGATGGTGATCGCCAAGGGGCAGTCCCGGGACTCGATGATCCCGTCCCCGATCATGACCGCGATGGAGACCGGAGTGATCGGCCGGTTCGAGGAGCTGACCCGCTCGACCAGCGACGTCCAGGACGCGCTGATCTCGATCCTTTCGGAGAAGTACGTCTCCATCCCCGAGCTGGACGACGACAACATCGTGTTCGCCAGGCCCGGCTTCTCGATCATCGCGACGGCCAACAGCCGCGACCGGGGCGTGAACGACCTTTCGTCGGCGCTGAAGCGGCGGTTCAACTTCGTCCGCATCCCGGTCGTGACGAACAAGCGCAGCGAGGCGGAGATCGTCCGGTTCCGCACCACCGAGCTGCTGCGCCGGCACCGGATCGAGCTGGAGGTGCCGCCGACGCTGCTGGACATCCTGCTCCAGAGCTTCGCCGACCTGCGCGCCGCGTCCGCCGCCGCGACCAGCGACGACGAGCGGCTGGAGTCGGCGCTGTCCACGGCCGAGCAGATCGGCGTGCTGGAGGACGCGATCCTGCACAGCCGCTTCTTCGGCGACGACACGCTGCGCGCCGCGACCCTGGCGTCCTCGCTGGTCGGGTCGCTGGCCCGGCGCAGCCCGGAGGACCTGGCGATCCTGAACAAGTTCTGGCACGGCGTGGTCGAGGGGCGCGGCAAGAAGGAGGGCGGCCCGTGGAAGGAGTTCCTGGACGGCGGGCGCGACGCGATCGCGGCCCTCTCGTGAGCGCGTTCGAGGCGCTGCGCGGCCAGCTGCGGGACGCCGCCGAGCGGTTCGCCGAGGCGCCCGGCGCGGCGGCGGAGATCCTCGCGGGCATGGTGGACGACGTGGACCGCGCCCTCGCCGAGGAGCTGGAGATCTTCCCGGTCTGCCACCACTCGCCGTCGTCCGCGCTGGCGATGGCGCGGCGGCTGCGGGAGAAGCGGCCCAAGGTCGTCTACCTCGAACTGTGCGAGGACATGCGCCCGCTCCTGGACGAGCTGCGCAACTGCAAGCTCCCGGTCGCGCTCCAGGCGTTCGCCAGCGACATCGACGGGTTCGACGAGGAGTGGGCGCCGCTGTCGGTGGTCGCGCCGATCACCGAGGCGTCCGCCGAGTACCAGGCGATCGCCTACGCGCTGGAGACGCCGGGCGTCGAGCTGGTCGCGGTGGACTGGTCCACCGATCATCTCTTCCAGTGGGAGGAGACCGACCCGGCGTCCCGCGAGGACCGGAAGGCGAAGGCCCCGAAGGCGGACCAGCCCGGCACACCCGCCGCGTCCGCTGCCGAATCCCCGGAGGCCGAGGACGGCGACGACGCGGACGGCGAGGCCCTGCACGGCGACGCGGTCGGCATCGAGCTGGGCGACCTGCGTCCCGGCTTCGCCGAGCTGGAGGAGCACCTGCTGCGCCACGGCCGCGTCCGGCACTGGTCGGAGTGGTGGGACCAGTACGTCGAGCAGCCGCTCAGCGGCGCGGGATACGACGCCTACCGGCAGGTGATGCTGCTGGTCGGGAGCCTGTTCCGGCGGCTGCGCGACACCGGCGACCTGGCCCGCAGCGAGGAGCGCGAGCGGTACATGTGGACGCGGATGCGGCAGCACCTCGCCGCGTCCGGGACCGACCCCGGCGACGCCCTGTACGTCTGCGGGGCGCTGCACGCGGCCAGCCGGGTCGAGCAGTTCGGCGTCCGCTCGGACGCGCCGTACGAGATCGCCGAGCCGACGAAGACCCGCTGGCTGTACGGGCTGATCCCGTCCAGCCACTCGGCGATCGAGGCGCAGTTCGGGCTGGCTCAGGGTTCGGTGTCGATCGCCGCCGCGACGTGGCAGAAGGCGCTGAGGCGCAGCGGTGTCGCGCCGTTCCGGCTGGCCGGGCAGAAGGGGACGAGCCGCAGGTCGCCGAAGGCCGCGCAGCTCGCCGCCACACCCGCCGAGGACCGGCTGTCCGGCTTCCTCACGACCCCGCCCGAGCCGGGCGAGCTGGACGAGGAGGAGCTGCTCACCTGGGCCGTCGACATCGTCCGGCTCGCCCGCCGCAACGGCTACCTGGCGAGCACGGCCGACGCGATCGCGGTGGTCGAGACGTCCGTCCTGCTGGCGGGGATGCGCGGGCGGAACCGTCCGACCCCGTACGACTTCCAGGACGCGGCGGTCACCTGCATCGAGAAGGACGCCGTCCCCGGCCGCCGGGACGTGCGGCGCCTGTGCGAGATCCTGCTCGGCGGCGACCGGGTCGGGCAGGTCGGGTACGCGGCGCTGCCGCCGCTCGCCCAGAACGTCCTGGACCGGCTCGAACCGCTCGGGCTCGACCTGACGAAGCGGACCGTCCAGCGGGCTTTGCTCGACCTGCGCTCCGAACCGCACCTGCGGGCCTGCTCGGACGTCCTGTGGATGCTGCGGCGGCTGCTCCCGGACGGCACCGTCCGGCCGATCATGGGTTCGCGGGCGCTGGGGGAGCGGTCCGTCCAGGAGAGCTGGGACCTCGCGCTCGGCCGCGACCAGCGCTGGCTCGTCGAGCTCGGCTACGAGGGCGTCACGGTCGAGCAGGTGCTGGAGCAGCGGCTCCGCCGCGCCGCGTGGGCCCCCGACGCGACCGCCTCGACGGCGCTCGCCGCCGTGGAGGACGCTCTCGTCCTGCTCGGCGGCCGCCGGTTCGTGGACGAGCTCGGCGCGCGCGCCGTCGAGCTGCTGTCCGCCGAACGCACCGTGGACGACGCGCCGGACGTCCTGAAACGCGTTCGCCGCCTGCTCGCGCACTACCGGGCCAGCGAGCCGGAACTGCCCGCCTGGTGCAAGGAGTTCGTCACCGAGGGGTACGCGCATTACTGCACGCTGCTCCCGACCGCGTTCACCGACGAGGAGACCGGCGTCCGGCAGGTCGCGGCGATGCTCGGCTTCCTGTTCGGGATGGAGAGCCTGGCGCTGTCGCTCGGCTGCGACCGCGCCCAGCTGGAGATCGCGGTCGCGCAGGCGCATCCCGAGCTGCCGGGCAAGGTCGCGCTGATGTGGGCCGCGCGGCTCCAGCTCGGCACGCTCAGCCGCGCCGAGCTGCGGGCCCGCTGCGACGAGATGCTCGGCAACCCGCTGGTCGTGCCCGCTTTCCCGCGCTACCTGAGCGGGTTCGTCCAGGCGCTCGAACCCGTTCCCATGCTCGCGCCGTTCGTCGTGGAGGTGATGTCGAAGGCGTTCGGGAGCCTGCCCGACCACGTCCTGCTGCCATGGCTGCCGCGCCTGGTCACGACGCTGCGCGAGCAGGCGCCGGAGCTGGTCCCCGTGCTGACCAGGGAGGCCGGGCGCACCTTCCCCGGCTCGCTCCCGGCCCTGGACGCCTGGACGCCGCCATGGGAGTCCGTCGCGGAGCCGAAACCCGCTGCCGGACGCGTTCCGGCGGCGTCCGGGCCGGTCGCGGAGCTGCTGGCCGCGCATCCGGCGGCCTGCGACGCCGCGGCCGCCCTGTTCGGCCTGGAACCGGTCTGGCAGGCGCCGGCGGAGCCCGCCGGAGCCGTCCACGCGGAGGCGTCCGCGCTGGTGGAGCGGCATCCGGACGCCGCCGGGGCGCTCGCCGCCCTGCTCGGCGGCCGGGCCGCGCCGGTCACTGGATAGGCTCGGACGGCAACGACGGTTTCGGGAGGATCTGTGGTCACCGCGCTCGTGTTCATCAAGACCGACGTGGACCGCGTCCACGAGGCGGCCGAGGAGATCGCCGCCCTGGAGGGGGTCAGCGAGGTCTACTCGATCACCGGTCGGCACGACCTGGTGGCCATGGTGCGGGTCCGGCGGCACGACGACCTGAACGACGTCATCCCCGGCCGGCTCAACAAGGTCCGCGGCGTCCGGGACACCGAGACCCACATCGCCTTCCGCACCTACTCCCAGCACGACCTGGAGGTCGCGTTCTCGCTCGGCCTCCCGGACGCCGGCTGAGAGTCCGCACGGGCCGGGCCCGCCGCATCCCCGGGGAGGGGACGCGGCGGGCCCGTCGCGTCAAAACCTGGTCACCTCTGGCCGGCTCAGGTCACGGCCGGCTCAGCTCACGGGCAGCCCAGGTCATGGCAGGGCAGGTCACGGGTAGTACGTGGCGAGCTTCTGCTTGATCGCGGTGATCGAGTCCGCGAAGGGGATCGGGGCGGGCTCGCCGTGGCGGTAGTCGAGCAGGTCCATCGCGTAGGCGGCGCGTCCCTGCCGGACGAGCGCGACCTGGAAGTGCTGCGTCTCGCCGCCCCCGTTGACACCGGTGGTGAGCCGCCACACGTCCACGCCGCTCTCGGTCCCGACCTTCGTCACGGCGGTGACGTAGATGGCGCCCTCGCCTCCGGTACCGGGCTTGTTCCGCTCGACGCAGCTCGCCAGCAGGGTCTTCCACTGCTGCTCGAAGGACGCGGCGCGCGCGCTGTCCGGGAAGACCCAGACCTCGTTGTAGTTGTAGTACCAGGTCGGGGTGGAGTAGCGGGCGCTGAGGCCGTCCTGCGCGCCGGTCGCCCGGCCGTAGTCCCAGCAGGACGGGCCGCTCACTGTGGGCTGGAAGTACGGGTTGATGTAGGGCTTGTCGCCCCACGTCTCGTCCACGGGCGGCTGCTGCGCCTTCGAGAGCAGCACGTTCTGGTTCACGCCGGACGCGGCCAGGGCCGCCGGGGACGAGGCGTGGCGGGGCGACGCGGCGTGGGCGGGGGACGCGGCGAGCGCGAGCGCGAGGCCGGCGGCGGCCGCCGCGGACGCGGTCGCGCGGACCTTGGAGACGGGCATCGGGCAGGGTCCTCTCCGTGAGGGGCGGGAACTCGTTCGCCGATGATCATGTAACGGATCGGGCCGAACTAATCCAAAATTGAACAACCGTGACCCAAGCGCAACAAGATCGGCCGCCCGCGCGGGCGCGCGGACGGCCGAACCCGAACGATCTTCCAGGCGTCCTCAGCGGGCGGCCTGCGACACCTCGATCCAGCGGTCCAGCAGCGCGGCGGCGGCCCCCGAGTCCACCGCCTCGGCCGCGCGCACGCAGGCGTCCCGCAGCGCGTCGGTGAGCTTGGCCGCCAGCGGAGCGCCCTCGTAGGCCACGATCAGCGCCGCCGCGTTCAGCAGCACCATGTCCCGCACGGGGCCGGTCTCGCCGTCCAGGAAGCGCCGCGCGACCCGCGCGTTGTAGGCGGCGTCCGCGCCGCGCAGGTCCTCCGGACGCGCCGGGGGGATGCCCAGGTCGGCCGGGTCGAACACGGTCTCGGTGACCCTGCCCTCCCGCACCACCCAGACCGCCGAGGTCCCCGTGGTGGTCAGCTCGTCCAGGCCGTCGTCGCCCCGGAACACCAGGGACGAGCAGCCGCGCTCGGCGAACACCCCGGCCATGATCGGCGCCATCCGGGGGTGGAACACGCCGACCGCCTGGCTCGTCGGGCTCGCCGGGTTGGTCAGCGGCCCGAGGAAGTTGAACACCGTCGGGGTGCCGAGCTCGCGCCGCGTCCGGGACGCGTAGCGCAGCGCCGGGTGGTACAGCGGCGCGAAGCAGAAGGCGATGCCGACCTCCTCGGCGATCCGCGCGGTCGCCTCGGGCGGCAGGTCGATCGCGACGCCGAGGCCCTCCAGCAGGTCGGCCGCCCCGCAGGACGACGAGGCCGCGCGGTTGCCGTGCTTGACGACCTTCACTCCGGCGGCGGCGGCCACCATCGCGGCCATCGTCGAGATGTTCACGGTGTGCGCGCGGTCGCCGCCGGTGCCGACCAGGTCGGCGAACCGGCCCGGCACGCTGATCGGCGTGGCGTGCGCCATCATGCCCGCGGCGAGCCCGGCCACCTCGGCGACCGTCTCGCCCTTGGCGCGCATCGCCACGGCGAACCCGGCGATCTGCACGTCGGTGGCCTCGCCGGACATGATCTGGTCCATCGCCCAGGCGGTCTCCGCGCTGGTCAGCGACGTGCCGTCGAGCAGCGCGTTCAGCAGCGCGGGCCAGGTGGTCGCGGCCTCCGGGGCCGCGGCGAGCGGGCCGCCGGGCGACACGCCGGACGGTGCGGCGGCGCGGGCGCTGGGTCGGGCGTCCATCGGTGTTCCCCCAGGTTCGGGTCCTGCGGGGCGGCCGGGGCGGTCCCGCCCGGTCCGGCCGGGGACGGGGCCGGGGGACGGAACATCCCCCGCCTCCCCGGCGAGTCGTTACTAGAGCGCGGGAAGGCGGTTGTCGGCCCGCCAGCGCATCAGGTCGGCGACGGCCTTGGCCACGGCCATCGGGTCGAGCGGGAGGGCGACCACGGCGTCGGCGCGCGACCAGGTCGCCAGCCAGCCGTCGTCCCGGCGCGCGATGATCGCCAGGATCGGCGGGCAGTCGTAGACCTCGTCCTTGGCCTGCCGGGCCACGCCGAGGCCGCCCGCGGGGCGGGCCTCGCCGTCCACCACCACGACGTCGATGTCGCCCCGGTCGAGCCGCTCCACGACGGCCGGCTGGGTGGCGATCTCGACGAACTCCACCGCCGGAAGGTCGGCGGCGGGCCTGCGTCCGATGGCGAGCCGGATCTGCTCGCGCGTGTTCGCGTCGTCGCTGTAGACGAGCACCTTCATCGGACCCTCCGGGGCGTCGCTCATGGCAGGCAAGGCTACCGGTTCGGCCGCGCGCGCACGAGAGGGCGGGTGCGGGGACCACTTCCCGGGCCCAAAAGTGCTGTTGAAGCGGGATAAATGCGGACGAGACGGGCGGGTCGGGGCGGGTCCGGTGACACGCTCGGGAACTCCAGAAGGGGGGTCATGCGTCAGTCACTGAACGGGTGCCGTAATAATGCTGCTCGTGGCAACAGCATCCGCGATAGAGACAACACCTCACGCTCGGGCGAACCGTCCCAACTTGGTCAGCGTGGGGACGATCGTCTGGCTGTCGTCCGAGCTGATGTTCTTCGCGGCCCTGTTCGCGATGTACTTCACGATCCGCTCCGTGACGATCGGCCAGCACGGTCACGACGCCTGGCCCGGCGCCAAGCTGGACCTGCCGCTTTCGGCGTTCAACACGACCGTCCTGGTGCTGTCCTCGGTGACGTGCCAGATGGGCGTGTTCAAGGCCGAGGCCGGCAAGGTCGGACGCACCGGCGGCCTGCTCGACTTCCGCAAGTGGGGACTGCGCGAGTGGTACGTCCTCTCGTTCCTCATGGGCGCCTACTTCGTGGCGGGCCAGCTCTTCGAGTACACCAGCCTGGTGACCAAGGACGGCCTCACGCTGTCGTCCTCGGCGTACGGATCGGTCTTCTACCTGACCACCGGGTTCCACGGCCTGCACGTCACCGGCGGCCTCATCGCGTTCCTCTTCGTGCTGGGACGCACCTACGCCGCCAAGCGCTGGACTCATGAGCAGGCCACGAGCGCGATCGTCGTGTCCTACTACTGGCACTTCGTGGACGTGGTCTGGATCGGCCTGTTCGCGACGATCTACCTGCTCGACCTGAAGTGATCCGTCCGACCACCAACGACGACAAGACCCGAACGGGGATTTCCGTGAAAAGGATCACCGCATGGCGACGGCGCCCCTGGGCGGGCTACGCCGTCGTGCTGGCGGCCCTCGCGGCGATCGCCGGCCTCTACGCCGGCTTCTCGCCGAAGACCGACCGCGCCGAGGCGGCAGGCACCGCCGACGCCCAGGCCGACCTCGCCAACGGCAGGCAGCTGTTCAACAAGAACTGCGCAAGCTGCCACGGCCTCAACGCCGAGGGCACCAAGGACGCCAAGGGCAAGCCGATCGCGCCGAGCCTGCTCGGCGTGGGCGCCGCCTCCGTCGACTTCCAGGTCAGCACGGGCCGCATGCCCGCGATGAACCCCGGTGCGCAGATGCCGCGCAAGCGGCCGGTTCCCGCCTTCGACACCCAGGTCAAGACCGACTACTCGGAGCCGGAGAAGCGCGAGGCGGCCGAGAAGCAGAAGGCCCAGGCCGAGAAGAACCTGCGCGACCTGCGCGAGTACATCGCCCAGCTCGGCGGTGGCCCGTCCGTCCCGACGGCCGACCAGGTCGACCCGACGAAGGGTGACGTCGCGCTCGGTGGCAAGCTGTTCCGCACCAACTGCGCCCAGTGCCACAACTTCACCGGGCAGGGCGGCGCGCTGACGCAGGGCAAGTACGCCCCGCCGCTGTCGCCGAAGGACGTCACGCCGACGCAGATGTACGAGGCGATGATGACCGGCCCGCAGGCCATGCCGGTGTTCAACGACACCACGCTGACCCCGAAGGACAAGCAGGCGATCATCGCCTACCTGGTGCAGACCCGTGACGAGCCCAACCCGGGCGGCAACGGCCTCGGCCGCATCGGCCCGGTCTCGGAGGGCCTGGCCGGCTGGCTGGTCGGTGTCGGCCTGATGGTGCTCGCGGCGATGTGGATCACCGCCAAGAAGCCGAAGAAGCTGAAGAAGTCATGAGCGACAACAAGGACAACGCGGGCTCGCCGGAGCCGCGCGAGGAGGGCGAGGCCCGCCGGGTGGTGGGCACGCCGTCGCCGGCGGGGGAGCGCATCCTGCTGGCCAGGGACGATGACGAGGCCTACCCCGCTCCGGCGGGCGCGGGGGCCGAGCTGGACGAGAAGTCCGCGAAGAACGCCGAGCGCGTCGTCGCGACCTTCTTCGTGCTCGCGTTCCTCGCCAGCGTCGCGTTCATCGCCTACTACATCGGCTGGAGCGGCCGGAACGGCGGGATGCACGGCATCAGCCGGGCCCGCGAGTCCAACCTGTGGCTCGGCGGCACCATGGCGCTGTCGTTCCTCCTGCTGGCGATCGGCGTCACCATCTGGGTGCGGCGCCTGATGACCAGCAAGCCGATCATCCAGGAGCGGCACGAGATGGCGTCGAGCGCGGAGACGCGCGCGGCGTTCGAGGCCGACTTCCTGGCCGGCGCCGAGGACAGCGCGATCACCAAGCGCCCGCTGCTGCGCCGCACGCTGCTGCTCGCCGCCGCGCCGCTCGGCCTCGCGCCGCTGGTGCTGCTCCGCGACCTCGGCCCGCTGCCGGAGAAGCGGCTGCGCCACACCTTCTGGGGCGAGGCCGTGAAGAAGGCCAAGGCCGAGGGCAAGAAGGGCGTCCGCCTGGTGGTGGACGGCACCAACGCCCCGCTGAAGGTCTCCGACTTCAACTCGCCCGGCGGCATGATCACCGTGCTGCCGGAGGGCATCGAGGAGTCGGCGCACGCGTCCAACGAGATCGCCAAGGCCGTGACGATCCTGATCAACGTCCCGGCAGAGCAGTTCAAGCCCGTCAAGGGACGCGAGAACTGGCACGTCAACGGGGTCGTGGCGTACTCCAAGATCTGTACGCACGTGGGCTGCCCGGCGGCGCTGTACGAGCAGACCACCCACCACATCCTGTGCCCGTGCCACCAGTCGACGTTCGACGCCACCGACGGCGCGAAGGTCGTCTTCGGCCCGGCGCACCGTCCGCTGCCGCAGCTTCCGCTGAGCGTGGAGGACGGCTACCTCATCGCCACCGACGACTTCCCGGAGCCGATCGGTCCTAGCTTCTGGGAGCGCGGATGAGCGACGCACAAGCACCGAAGGCGGTCGCCGGACCGCTGAACTTCCTGGACGACCGGCTCGGCTCGACCAACTTCTTCCAGCGCAACGTGAAGAAGGTCTTCCCGGACCACTGGTCGTTCATGCTGGGCGAGATCGCCCTGTACTCCTTCATCATCCTGCTGCTGACGGGCACCTTCCTCACGCTCTGGTTCCACCCGAGCATGGAGGAGGTCGTCTACAACGGCTCGTACACCAAGCTCAAGGGTGTACAGATGTCGGAGGCGTACAACTCGGCCCTGCACATCACCTTCGACGTGCGCGGCGGTCTGCTCATGCGGCAGATCCACCACTGGGCCGCGATCCTGTTCATGTCGTCGATCCTGGCGCACATGCTCCGGGTCTTCTTCACCGGCGCGTACCGCAAGCCGCGCGAGCTGAACTGGCTCATCGGCATCAACATGTTCATCCTGGGCATGCTGGAGGGCCTGTTCGGCTACTCGCTGCCGGACGACCTGCTCTCCGGCACCGGCCTGCGCATCACCCAGGGTGTGGCCGAGGCGATCCCGCTGGTCGGCACCTACATCTACATGTTCCTGTTCGGCGGCGAGTTCCCCGCGGGCGACCACGGCGACCTCATCCCGCGCCTGTACAGCTTGCACATCCTGCTGATCCCGGGCGTCATCCTCGGTCTGGTGACCGCGCACATGATGATCATGTGGCACCAGAAGCACACCGCGATGCCGTCCAAGAACCAGTCGAACGAGCAGGTCTACGGCTACCCGTTCTACCCGGTCTTCATGGCCAAGACGGGCGCCTACTTCCTGTTCACCTTCGGCGTGCTGGCGCTGCTCGGCGCGTTCGCCCAGATCAACCCGATCTGGCAGTTCGGGCCGTACGACCCGGGCGCGATCTCGGCGGGCTCCCAGCCCGACTGGTACATGGGCGTGCTCGAGGGAGCGCTGCGCATGATGCCCGGCCAGGGCACCGAATGGGTGATCGCGGGCCACACGATCAGCCTGAACGTGCTGATCCCGGCGCTGGTGCCGCTCGGCATCATCTTCGGCGGCGCGATGGCCTGGCCGTTCCTGGAGCAGTGGATCACCGGTGACCGGCGGCGGCACGACATCAACGACCGTCCGCGCAACGCCCCGGTCCGCACCGGCATCGGCATGGCGGCCGTGACCTTCTACGGCCTGATGTGGCTGGCGGGCGCGAACGACGTGCTGGCCGACAAGTTCCACGTGTCGCTGTTCGCGACCACCTGGTTCTTCCGGTTCGCGATCTTCATCGGGCCGGTGCTCGCCTACATCGTCACCAAGCGGATCTGCCTGGGCCTCCAGCGCAAGGACGCGGACGTGATCGGGCACGGCGTCGAGGCCGGCATCATCGTGATGGCGCCGGACGGCGGGTTCAGCGAGAAGCACGAGCCCGCCCGCGAGGAGGAGCGGATCAAGATCCTCTCCAAGGAGAACGCCCGTCCCGAGGCGCCCGCCACGGACGCCAACGGCATCCCGGCCCCGAGCCAGAAGGGCCCGATGGGCCACCTGCGCTCGCGGCTCCAGCGCGCCGCGACCTTCGACGACATCCCCATCGAGGAGCACGGCGAGGGCCACGGGCACGGCGAGGGACACGACGACCACGCGGTCGGCAGCGGTTCGGGCCCCAAGCAGCTCGGCCACTGATTCGCGAGATTGCCACGGGCGAGGCCCGTCCCCGGAACGCTCCGGGGGCGGGCCTCGCCGCTTCCGCGGGGTTCCGGGGACCGTCCTGCCGGCGGGACGTCCGGGACGCGGATCATTGCCGCGACCGGCGGCGTGGGATCCTGGCAGGGAGATGACCAGGACGCTCGTGGTGACCAATGACTTCCCGCCCCGGCCGGGCGGCATCCAGGCGTTCGTGCACGGACTGGCCGTCCGGCGCCCGCCCGGCTCGGTCGTGGTGTACGCCCCGGCGTGGAAGGGCGCGGCGGAGTTCGACGCTGCGCAGCCGTTCCCGGTCGTGCGGCATCCGACGTCGCTGATGCTGCCCGACCGGGACGTCGAGCGGCGCGCGGTGGACCTGCTGCGCGCCGAGGGCTGCGACTCGGTGGTGTTCGGCGCGTCCGCGCCGCTGGGGCTGCTCGCACCGGCGCTGCGCCGGGCGGGGGCCGGGCGGATCGTCGGGATCACGCACGGGCACGAGGCGGGCTGGGCGTCGCTGCCCGGCGCGCGCGGCCTGCTCCGCCGCATCGGGGACGGCGTGGACGTGCTCACCTACCTGGGCGAGTACACGCGCTCCCGGATGGCCCGGGCGTTGTCCCCGGCGGCCGTCGGGCGGATGGCGCGGCTCGCGCCCGGCGTGGACGACTCGGTCTTCCGTCCGGGCGCCGGCGGGGACGAGATCCGCGCGCGGCACGGGCTGGCGGACCGTCCGGTCGTGGTGTGCGTGTCGCGCCTCGTGCCGCGCAAGGGGCAGGACGCGCTGATCCACGCGTGGCCGCACGTCCTGCGCGCCGTCCCGGACGCGGCGCTCCTGCTCGTCGGTGGAGGTCCCTACCGCGCCGACCTCTCGCGCCTGGCGGACGAGCTGGGCGTGTCCCGTTCGGTGGTGTTCACCGGAAGCGTCCCGTGGGAGGAGCTGCCCGCGCACTACGACGCCGGGGACGTCTTCGCCATGCCGTGCCGTACGCGCCGCCATGGGCTGGACGTCGAAGGGCTCGGGATCGTGTATCTCGAAGCGTCCGCTACGGGACTGCCGGTCGTCGCGGGCGATTCCGGGGGAGCGCCCGACGCCGTCTTGGACGGTGAGACGGGCGTGGTGGTCCCAGGACGTTCGGTGCGCGCCGTAGCCGAGGCCCTGATGGACCTTCTGCGGGATCTCTCACGCGCGCGCACGATGGGCGACAAGGGACGCGCCTGGGTCGAACGCGAATGGCGTTGGGAAGTTCAATCCGCCCGGCTGGATGGCCTGCTGTCCTAACGATCGGCCGATTGGGCTGCTGCCGGGCGGGCGGGCCGCTGTGTGAGGGTGTGCGGTCAGCGGCCTGTGCTTACGCGCGAGGCGCAGGTGCGGGGTGCCTGCGCGGTGTGCGGATCAGTGACCGCTGCTCGTGAGGGCGATCGCGGTGTACCGGAGCGGTGAGGGCCCGCGCTGCGTCGTCTTGTAGGACGCGCCGCCGTTGTCGGAGTACTTGATCCGCCACGAGTGACCGCTGTCCAGGCGGTGCAGGTTGTAGTGCGTGATGCCCTGCCCGGACAGGTACTCGACCTTGTGCCTCGCGGCGGCCGCGAGGGCCGACCGGTAGGGGACGCGGGTGTCCTCGGCGGCGGAGACCAGCGTCCAGTCCGTCCCGCCGCGTCCCTGGAGGGACTGCTTGGCGAGCCAGCCCTGGAGCGCGCTGCCGGGCTTGAGGTCGCGGCACTGCCGGTACTTGGCGGCGCACGATCCCGCGATGCCGCGGAACGGGGTGCTGAGCGTCACCGCGTCCTTGACGAGCAGGTAGGGCGGCCAGGAACCGGACCCGTGCGGGCGGGCCTTCACGCCCGCGAGCGCGGTCGCCGCGACGAGCCCGCCCATCGAGTGCGCGACGAACCGCACCGGGACGCCGTGCCGCGAGTAGTGCGAGTAGACGTCCCAGGCGAGGCGGCGGCCGAGCTCCAGCACCGGCGTGTTCAGCGAGCCGCCGACGCGCCGGGTGCAGTGGGTGTCGCCCGAGTAGTAGCCCCAGGTGACGAGCGGGCCGTGGAACCCGGCCGAGCGGAGCTGGGCGTCCGCCTGCTTCCAGGTGGCGGCGCAGTCGGTGCCGCCGCGCAGCTGGAGGCCGTGGACGAGGTAGACCGGGTCGGCGGTCGCCGCATCGGTCTGGACGCCGGTCTGGTCGGCGGTTCGGTCGCCGCTCTGCGGCGGGGGGACGGCGGCCGGGGGACCGGCCGCCGCGAGGGCGGGCGCGGCCTGGACCGCGCAGACGGTGAGGGCGACGGCGGACAGCGCCGCCGAGCGCACGATTCGACGCAAGGTTGAGGGACCTTTCGGGGGATGGCCGCCGACCCGACGGCGGCCCTGACGACGCCCGATCTTAGGGACTGACGGGTGATCTGACCCTTGAAATGTGATCTTTTACTGGGGATCATCCCCTTCCAGGGTCGGGACACGGGGAGGCGGGATGGGCGGACGGGGCATCGGATGCCTGGGCGCGGTGCTGGTGCTGGCACTCGGCGCGGGCGGGTTCGAGGCGTGGCGGCTGACCGGCAGGGACGAGGGCGGGCCGGAGAAGACCGCCGCCTCGTACTTCGCCGCGTGGAGCAACGGCGATCTGTCGAAGATGCGGGGGCTGGTGAGCGATCCGCCCGCCGACTTCGCCTCCTGGCACCGGTCGCTGACCACCGGACTGTCGGTGATGTCGGTCGCGCTGACGCCGCAACCGGTCGTCCGGACGGGTTCGGACGGGGCGCGCGCCGACTTCACGGTCACCCGGAACCTCGCCGGGCACGGCGACTGGACGTTCCGGTCCACGCTCGTCCTGGCGAAGCACGGCCACCGCTGGCGCGTCCGGTGGACGCCCGGAACGCTCTATCCGGGCCTGAAGGAACTGCCGACGTCGTGGCGGCTGACGGCCGTCCACCAGCCGCCCGCCGCATTCGTCGCCGCGAACGGCAGGCCGCTTCCGGACGGCGGGTCGCTCGACCCGTACGTCAGCGCCCTCGACGACGCCTACGGCGACACCGGAGACGACGAGACCGAGGACGACACCGCCTGGGCGGTCGAGGTGCAGCAGGGCAACGCCCCGCCGCAGCGGCTGAAGGTGCTCGGCGGGCATCCGACCAAGCGCATCCGGACGACGCTGGACCTGCGCGTGCAGAACGCCGCTGAGCGCGCGGTAGCGGCCTCCCCGTCGGGGAAGGCGGCGGCGATCGTGGCGATCCGTCCGTCCACGGGCGAGATCCTGGCCGTCGCCGACCGGCTCGGCGGGCGCGGCGCGTTCGTGTCGAGCTACCCGCCCGGCTCCACCTTCAAGGTCGTCACGGCGGCGGCGCTGATCTCCAAGGGGCTCTCGCCGTCGTCGTCCGCCGACTGCCCGGCCGTCGTCGTCACCGCCCAGCGGACGATCCGGAACCACGAGGGCTCGTCGGTCGGCAACGCCAGCCTCACCGACGCGTTCGCCCAGTCCTGCAACACCACCTTCGCCAGGCTCGCCGTGGACCGGCTCGGGCCGGGCGGCCTCGCCGACGCCGCGAAGTCCTACGGCTTCGGCGCTCCCGTCCTGACCGGCGCGGGCGGCTCCTACAAGGACTTCCCCGACGTCAAGCCCGGCGCCGACCTCGCCGAGTCCGCCATCGGCCAGGGCCGTGTGCAGGCCACGCCGCTGCTCATGGCCACCGTCGCCGCCGCCGTCGCGGACGGCACGTGGCGTCCGCCGCGGCTGCTGCCCGCGTCCATGCTGGAGCCGGGCGACGTCCGCCCGCCGGCACCGCACGACGTGCCGTCCGCCGACGCCCTCCGCGGGATGATGCGGAGCGTCGTCACGAACGGCACCGCCGCGTCCGCCGGACTCCCCGCGGGCACCGCGGGCAAGACCGGGACGGCCGAATACGACAACTCCGGCGCGTCCCACGCCTGGTTCATCGGTTTCAAGGGCGACCTGGCGTTCTCCGTGTTCGTCCTGGAAGGAGACTCCGGACCCAAGGTCGCCGCGCCGCTGGCGGCGACGTTCCTGCGCTCGCTCTGAGCCGGACTGAACGTTTTGCCCGGCCGGTGCGTACCGGGATGCGAAGCGAGAGGCACCAAGCGGGGTGTGCCCGCCGAATCCCCGGATTCGGCGGCATCCCCGAAGTACACGGCTCTCGGGGCGTATGCTCCCGGAGTGACGGGGGCGACCCGCGACACCGGACGCCCCCTCCGGGGAACGGCGGAAGCATGAGCGGGCTTCCACCACGCCGTCCCCGCACGTCTCGATCACGGCACCGGCCGGCCCGGCGACGCACGCCCGCCCCCGCGCCCCTCCAGCAGGAGAGGGCATGGCGCGACGAGAACCACGGCACCCCCGCAGGACGGACGCCTCCGACGAGTCGTCCTTCTGGACCGACCCGCCCGGCGGCCCCAGACCACCCCGCCGCATCCGCGCCCCACGCCGCCTAGCCGGACGTCCGCCCACCCCGCGGCTCCCTTCCCCACCACCCGACCGCACTGTCCGCCAAACCGTCCCCGACGGCCTCCCGCACCACCCCCCTCTCACCCACCCAGCAACCCCCACCCCCCGCCCGCACGAGACCCCCACCCGCAACGCCAGCACACACGACGCGAGTGCGCGCGACGGAGGCGCGCGGGATGCGCGCGGACGCGACGTGCGTGCGCGTGATGCGGGTGTGTGGGGGGCGCGGGCGCGTGAGGGGGTTGCGGTTGAGGCGGGGGGGCGTCTTAAGGGGGCGCGTGGCGCGGGGGGGTATGGGGCGCGTGGGCGCGATGAAGTTGCTCGCGACGCGCGTGCGGGTGACGGGCGTGTGCGGGAGGGGAGTGGGCGCGAGAGGCGTGGGCGGGACGCGCGGGTTCGTGGGCGTGAGGGCCGGGCGCGTCGGGCGGGTGCGAGGGGTGCCCGTGCGCGGGGGGCGGGGCTGCGTGCGGGGGCCGGGGCGGTGATCGCG